>NZ_CP159825.1:0-1438344 GCF_047729555.1 Porticoccus sp. Uisw_050_02
ATAACCCGACTCTTTCTGGCTAGACTAGAGTCTCGGCAAAGAAGCTGGTTCCAGAATCGTAACTAGCAACAATAATTAGTATTTTTTGGGGTATTGCAACTTGGCTCAAGTGTTGTGGGATCAGTGTTTAGGTCGTCTTGAAGAGGAGCTTCCTTCACAACAGTTTAATACCTGGATTAAACCCTTAAAGCTAGATCCGCTGCCTAGTAGCAGCATCGTCTTATTGGCGCCTAATCGTTTTATAAGAGACTGGGTGTTAGATAAATTTTTATCACGCATTACAGAAATTTATCAACAGCTTAGCAGTACGCGCTGCGAAATAAAGGTTGTTGCGTCAGAGAGCACAACCAGTGCGCCAAAGCAGGCAATACTACAGCCCCAAGTGCTAACCGGCAGGTCGCTGCCAGCGACCACGGCTATAGAGGTTCCTGCTACCCGCCCGCCCGTCAACGTTGAGGGCGGCTTAAATCATAAGACCTATCTCAACTCAACGTTCACGTTTAATTCTTTTGTGGAAGGAAAATCAAACCAGCTCGCTTTGGCCGCTTCGCGTCAAATCGCAGACAACCCGGGCGGGTCATATAACCCCTTGTTTATTTATGGTGCGGTTGGTCTGGGAAAAACCCACCTAATGCACGCGGTGGGCAACGAACTACGCCGACAAAAACCAAATGCAAAGATCGTTTATTTGCATTCAGAACGTTTTGTCGCAGATATGGTAAAAGCCTTACAGCTTAATGCAATTAACGATTTTAAGCGTTTTTATCGGTCTGTTGATGCTCTTTTGATCGATGATATGCAGTTTTTTGCTGGCAAAGAGAGATCACAAGAGGAGTTTTTTCATACATTTAACGCCCTGCTAGAGGGCGGCAAGCAGATGATATTAACTTGCGATCGGTATCCAAAGGAAATTGACGGTTTAGAGGAGCGACTTAAATCCCGTTTTGGTTGGGGTCTAACTGTTTCTGTAGAGCCACCAGAGCTTGAGACCAGGGTCGCCATCTTAATGAACAAAGCAACGCAAGCAAAGGTGGCCCTGCCCACTGAAGCGGCTTTTTTCATTGCTCAGCGGGTTCGCTCCAACGTAAGGGAGCTAGAGGGCGCACTAAAAAGAGTGATAGCAAGCGCTCACTTTACTGGACGCCCAATCAATGTTGATTTAATACGTGAATCCTTAAAAGATTTGCTTGCGATACAGGACAGGTTGGTCACTATTGATAACATTCAACGGGTAGTTTCAGAATACTATAAATTAAAGATGTCCGAATTGTTATCCAAAAGACGCAGTCGATCGATTGCCCGCCCCAGGCAGGTTGCAATGGCTCTCGCCAAGACGCTAACGAACCATAGCTTACCAGAAATAGGAGAGGCCTTTGGTGGCAGAGATCACACAACCGTTATGCATGCCTGCAAGAAGGTTAAAGAGCTTCAAGAAGAAAGCCGTGACATGCAAGACGACATGAAGCACTTGTTGCGTACACTAACAACCTAATTTTTGTGTAGCCTGCAAACTATAGCGGGGAGCGCTTAACTAATTTGAATTGGAGCCGCCGATAAATGAAATTTAAAATATTGCGAGAAGAGCTTCTAAAGCCGTTACAACTAGTTGTCGGGGTTGTAGAGAGGCGCCAAACCCTACCGATACTTTCTAATGTATTAATCGTTCTTAAGGGCAACCGCCTGTCTCTCACTGGAACCGATTTGGAGGTTGAGATTGTTGGCCATGCCACCCTAAAGACGGCCGCAGAAGATGGCGAAATTACTGTCCCAGCCCGCAAGCTGATGGACATATGTCGGTCTCTGCCAGAGTCAACTGATATCACATTTAATGAAAAAGATGGCCGTATACAGATTGTTGGCGGCCGCAGCCGGTTTACATTGTCGTCTCTCCCCGCAAGTGAGTTTCCGAGCGTAGATACTGGCGATACCGGCCAGACCTTTGTTATCGGCCATCTAGAACTAAAGCAATTAATTGGTCGTACGTCATTTGCAATGGCTCAGCAAGATGTACGCTATTATCTAAACGGGATGCTCTTAGAGGTGAGCGACAATCGAGTTAGAGCGGTAGCAACAGATGGCCATCGCTTGGCCATGATGGATTCGAGCAAACTAGAGATTGAGGGTGAAAAGATCCAAGCAATTATCCCTCGAAAAGCAGTGATTGAGCTTTCCCGGCTTCTTCTTGATGACGGAGAGGTCACCATTGTTTTGGGCGACAATCACATGAAGGTGGTTGCTGAGGACTTTCGATTTATTTCTAAGCTAGTTGACGGGGCTTATCCAGATTATGATCGAGTGGTTCCCAAGGAGGGCGACAAGCAAATGGTAGGACTGCGTGAAGACCTGCGAAGCAGCTTTAGTCGTGCCTCTATACTGTCCAACGAAAAATATCGTGGAGTCAGACTTGTTTTAGCAACAGGCCTTTTAACGCTAGTGGCTAATAATCCAGAGCAAGAAGAGGCTAGAGAGGAGGTTGTTGTGACTTATGACGCCACAGAGCTAGATCTTGGTTTCAACGTTAGCTATATTATTGATATTCTTAATATTTTATCTGGACAAGATGTATGTTTTACTTTTTCTGATGCAAACAGCAGTGTTTTGATTGAAGATCCTGCAGACCAAAGCGCCGTGTACGTTGTTATGCCAATGCGGTTATAATTTTTAAAAAAAGATTTTCTTTTATGTTTCTAAAAAAGCTTGGTATACATGGCTTGCGAAATCTTTCTCATAATGAAGTATATTTGTCCCCAACCTCTAACTTTTTTTATGGGGTCAACGGCAGCGGAAAAACAAGCCTCTTAGAGGCAATTCACGTGCTAGGCCGAGGCCGCTCATTCCGCTCTCGAACCCTAGAGCCGATAATTAACGAAGAAGAACAAGCATGCACCGTGTATGGAGTGGTGCAAGCCGAGCGCTCTTCTGTATCCTTGGGCGTAACGCGATCTCGAGCAAAAGAGTTTGAGTTTAAGATGAATGGCCAAAAAGTGAACAGCGCATCCTTGCTTGCTGACACTATGCCACTTTTAGTTCTCAGCGCCGACACTTTTCGGCTTTTGGATGCTGGCCCGCAATATCGCAGGCAATACATAGACTGGGGTGTGTTTCACGTGGAACGTGCTTACAGGTCTCTGTTACAAAAGTTTAAGCGCGCTCTTAAGCAGCGGAATTCATTGCTGCGATGTGATAGAATAGATATGAGTTCTTTGAGCGTATGGGATATCGAGTTTGTTGAATTAGCAGATCAGATCAACCAGTACCGCAAACAATACTTAGAGAAATTAATTGAAAAAATTCAATGGGTTATAGGTGAAATTACTGAATTAGACGGCTTTGAGTTTAAGTATTTTCCTGGTTGGGACGCCGCAAAAAACTTGTCAGACGTATTGTATGCAGACCGCCAAAGAGACGTGCAGATGAAGGCCACAACTCACGGCCCCCAAAGAGCAGACCTGAGAGTAAGGTTTAATATGCGTCCGGCAAACGAAGTGTTATCCCGCGGGCAAACTAAGATAGTTGTTACCGCAATGCAGGTCGCACAAGGCTACTTGTATCACGAAATGACAGGACAGCAATGCCTTTATTTGTTAGACGACCTGCCTTCCGAGCTTGACCTGTCTCACAGGAAGCGAGTGGGGGGCTTGTTGTTTAGGCTGGGCGCACAAACTTTTGTTACCGGGGTCATCAAAGAAGACCTAATGAGCTCCTGGCCCATCGAGGATGAAAATGTAAGTATGTTTCACGTGGAACATGGCCATATTATCCAAGAATAAACCTCAATACTACATGACCTTAATTTAGGATGTTTGTATGACTGAAAATAAAACTTATGACTCAGACAGCATCAAGGTGCTCAAAGGCCTCGATGCGGTCAGAAAGCGCCCGGGCATGTATATCGGAGACACAGATGATGGTACGGGCCTCCACCACATGGTGTTTGAAATAGTTGATAACTCCATTGACGAGGCCTTGGAGGGGTTCTGCTCAGAAGTCGTCGTCGTGATCCATCAGGACGAGTCAGTAACAGTTTCTGATAATGGCCGAGGAGTACCAACAGAAATGCATGAAGAGGGCGTTTCTGGCGCTGAAGTGATCATGACAGTGCTTCATGCTGGCGGAAAATTTGATGAAGATAGCTATAAAATTTCTGGCGGGCTTCATGGTGTGGGCGTTTCTGTGGTCAACGCGCTATCAAAGGAGCTTACGCTGACCATTAAGCGGGGCGGCAAGATACATCAACAGCAGTATAGTCATGGCGTTCCTCTAGCCCCACTAAAAGTTGTTGGCGAAACAAAAGAAACCGGGACCGCTATTCATTTTGTGCCCTCAACTGAAACGTTTACTAATATTAAATTTCACTATGAAATCTTCGTAAAAAGGCTCCGGGAGCTTTCTTTTCTAAATTCGGGTGTTCGAATTATTCTAAAAGACGAAAGAACAGAAAAAGAAGACGTTTTTGAATATGAGGGGGGCTTAAGGGCCTTTGTTGAGTATCTCAACACTAATAAAACAACTATAAATAACATCATGCATTTTTCTGTGTTTCGGGATGACGGGGTCGGTGTAGAGGCTGCCTTACAGTGGAATGACACTTATCAAGAAAACATACTGTGTTATACCAACAATATTCCACAGAGAGACGGCGGGACGCATTTAGCCGGCTTTAGGTCGGCCCTCACAAGAAGCTTGAATACCTATATAGAAAAAGAAGGCATGGGAAAGACCAACAAGGTCAGCACGACAGGAGACGATGCCAGAGAGGGCCTAACCGCAATTGTTTCTGTCAAGGTTCCTGATCCTAAGTTTTCTTCTCAAACCAAAGAAAAATTAGTGAGCTCTGAAGTTAAATCAGCGGTTGAGCAAGAAATGGGAGGACACTTTACAGATTACTTGCTGGAAAGCCCCCAGGAGGCTAAAAGCATAGTTCTCAAAATGGTTGAAGCCGCAAGAGCGCGTGAAGCAGCGCGCAAGGCTAGAGATATGACTCGCAGGAAAGGGGCTCTTGACATTGCCGGGCTACCCGGGAAGCTTTCAGATTGTCAGGAAAAGGACCCCGCTCTATCAGAGTTATATCTTGTAGAGGGCGATTCAGCTGGCGGCTCGGCCAAACAAGGCAGAGACCGTAGAACTCAAGCTATCTTGCCGCTAAAAGGGAAAATTCTTAACGTTGAAAAAGCTAGATTTGATAAGATGCTTTCTAGTGTCGAGGTTGGAACGCTCATAACAGCTCTAGGTTGCGGCATAGGTGCCGCAGAGTTTAATCCGGAAAAGCTTCGTTACCATACGGTTTTGATAATGACAGATGCTGATGTCGATGGATCGCATATACGCACACTATTGTTGACTTTTTTCTTTAGACAGATGCGTGAGCTCGTAGAGCGCGGCCATATCTATATAGCGCAGCCACCTTTGTATAAGCTCAGCAAAGGAAAACAAGAACAGTACCTGAAGGACGATGAAGAGCTTACTAGGTTTTTGACTCAGTCAGCCCTAGAGGGCTCCAGCCTGCATGTTACTAATGGTGCGCCGGGAATTAGTGGGGGCGTTCTTGAGGCATTAGTGCAAGACTATCGTCATGTCATGGGGACTATAGAGGGTATGTCTCGAGTATACCCAGTAGAAATTTTAAAAGCATTGGTTTTTCTTCCCCCTCTAGATGCAGAAAAACTAAAAGATAGGCCTTCAGTAGAAGGCTGGAGCCAGCTACTGCTTACGGCACTAGAGAAAGACAGGATATCAGGCAGCAAGCTGTACAGCATAACTGTTGAGCCACAGGAAGAGAGCCAGAGTTTTGTCCCCAAAGTAGAAGTTACGGCTCATGGCGTGCCTTCAGGTTATTTTCTGGGGCAGGATTTTTTTGCCTCCAGGGAGTACGCAGCCATCGTCTCTCTTGGCGCCCAACTGCAGGGCCTGCTAGAAGAAGACGCTTATATAATGTCTGGTGACACGAAAAAAGCAATAGCCAGCTTTGGCGAAGGCCTTGACTGGTTGATGGGGGAATCGCGTCGTGGGTACAGTATTTCACGCTATAAGGGGCTGGGAGAAATGAATCCAATTCAGCTATGGGACACAACCATGAACCCAGAGACCAGGCGGATGCTTAAGGTTACCGTTGAAGACGCAATAGCCGCCGATCAAATGTTTACTACCCTCATGGGTGATTTGGTTGAGCCGCGCCGTGACTTTATTGAAAAAAATGCCTTATCAGTAACAAATTTAGATATTTAAGTTAAGCTGAAATGTCAATGTTTTAGGGTTTTCTGCGTAGCTTCGATCACGTTTTTTACATGCTCTGTTAGCAGCCGACTATCATCGTCGCTGTTTGTTTCTATTGCCTTGCCAATAGAAACATGTATTTGTCCAGGCCGCTTGATAAAAGCGTGCGGCGGCCAGCAGTGGCCAGCATTGTGGGAGACAGGAATAATTTGAGCTCCGGCCGCAATTGCTAGCGCTGCACCACTTCGTCCATAACGACCTATTTTTCCAAGCGGCATCCTTGTGCCCTCAGGATAAATCAGTACGTTGTTCCCAGAGGCCAGGCGCTGCAGGCCTTGGGATAAAATTTGCTTTAAGGCCCCCCTCGGACTGCTTCTGTTGATAGCAATGGGGTGCATAAAATATAAAGCCCAGCCAAAGAAAGGAATCCAAAATAACTCTTTCTTAAGGATGGTGCTTACAGGCCTTAGAAGCCGCTGGAGATAAAAGGTCTCCCAGCCAGACTGATGATTGCTTAGTATTACGCAAGGGGCCTCTGGGATGTTCTTTAGGCCATCAACTCGTAATGTTACCCCGCAGCTGACACCCAGCCACTTAATGATCAAGGCGTTAGCTAGAGTAACAATATTATGTCTTGCCCTGCAGGGGAGAAAAATACCAATAGTGCAGGTAAATGTGCCGAAAAATGCTAAAATTAAGGCATAAATAACGTAAAATAGTAGCGATCGTGTAAAAAGAATCAAGGTGTTCACAGGCGAGCTCTAGCGCAGAGATAGTCCGCTGCTTGTGCTAAATCGTCAAAAATATTGGCTTGCCGCAAAATAACCTCTTCTTGCTGGCGCAGTATTTTTTCAGTTTCTGCTCCTTTGCCCGTGCGCACCAAGATAGGCATACATTGGTGCGTTAGACCTGCTTGCAAATCACGAAGGCTGTCTCCAACTAGAGGAACCCCGGCTAAGCTTACGGCCCATTTTTTTGCTATTTGGTCCAGCAGACCAGAGGCTGGTTTTCTGCACCCGCACTGATCTTCGGGGCTGTGTGGACAATAAAAAATTCCAGCGACGCCGACATTGAAAGGCAGAAGCAGGTCGGCTAGTTTTGAGTGCATTGCATCAAGAGTGTTTGTGTCAAACAAGCCACGACCTAGCCCTGACTGATTGGTCGCGATAACCACGGTATAGCCAGCCCGGCAAAGCCGGACAATTGCATTAATGCTTCCCGGAAGGGGCACCCACTCTTCAGGCGTTTTAACATAAGCATTAGAATCTTGATTGATAACGCCATCTCGATCAAGAATAATGAGTTTGATCATAAGGGGGTAGTGCTCACTATGAAGGCTTTTATTTTGATGGCACCAACAATGAAATGTCAGCTACCTCAAGAAACAGGTTTCGCAGTTGGCGCAACAAAACAAGACGGTTGTTTCGTATTTCTTGATCGTCAACCATCACCATAACATTATCAAAAAAATTATCTACAGGCTGCTTGAGCTGCGACAAAAGCTTTAGTGCCTCAGCATAAGACCTTTTATTAAGGAGCGGGCGAATTTTTTCCTCAAGCGTTACCAGTAGTTCAGCAAGGGCCACTTCCGACGGCTCCACTAAGAGGTGCGCCTTCACCTCTTTTGATAGAGCTGCCCCTCCTTGCTTAGCAAGAATGTTTGAAACTCGTTTATTGGCAGCAGCTAGCGATACCGCTTCAGGCAGGGTGCTAAAAAAATGCACTGCGCTTACTCGAAGATGAATTTCAAGAGGGTTTCTAAGCTTTCTTGCGGCGACAGATAGAAAAACTTCAGTGGGAATTTTTTCATCCTCGTACCAAGATCTAAAACGGTCAGTAACGTAAGTAAGCACTTGCTTTATTACATCATCGTTAGCAGCCAGCTTGCCTGTTAGGCAGACATGCTGAGATGCCGCAACCGAAAGCGCCTCATAAAGATCTATATCAATTTTTCGCTCAATAATTATTTTTAACAAGCCAAGACTTGCGCGACGAAGAGCAAAGGGGTCCTTGGAGCCAGAAGGCGACTGCCCGATACCAAATATACCGACCAGCGTGTCTAGTCGATCAGCTAAAGCTAAAACAGCCCCTGTTGCTGTCAGCGGAAGCGTGTCGCCTGCAAAACGAGGCAGATATTGCTCTAATAATGCTTCAGCAACTTCGGGGTGCTCTCCGTCATTAATGGCGCAATAACGCCCCATGACGCCCTGTAGGTCTTCAAATTCACCAACCATTTCACTCACCAGGTCCGACTTGGATAGTTCGGCGGCTCTGACGGATAAGGCTGCTTTTGCCCCCACAATTGGCGCCAAAAACTGCGCAAGACCAGCTAAGCGCTCCGTCTTATCATAGACAGAGCCAAGTTTTTCTTGAAAGATAACAGGCTTAAGAAAATTGCGCTTCTCGGCAAGGGTGGTTTTTTTGTCAGCATCATAAAAAAAAGCAGCGTCTGCTAGACGCGGGCGGATGACTCTCTCGTTTCCGTTGATAATTTCTAGGGGGTTTGCGCTATTAATGTTCGAGACCGTAATAAACAAAGGAAGCAATTCCCCAGTTTTATTTTTTACATGAAAATACTTTTGATGCTCAGCCATTGAGGAAATTAATGCCTCAGAGGGGACAACAAGAAAGTGTTCTTCAAACCGCCCCAGAAGCGGCACAGGCCATTCGGTTAGGGCGACCACTTCATCCAAAAGCGGCTCGTCAATAACAGCTATCCCGCCAGCCTGCGAAGCAGTGCAGGTTACACCAGATCGAATAAGCTCCTTTCGTTCAGAAAAATCAGCAATAACAAAAGCACTGCGAAGCACTTCTTTGTAGTTTGCGGGGGAAGAGACAACAACACTACCGCTGCTGTGAAAGCGATGCCCTTGAGTTGTGTTGCTTGAGGTTAGCCCCATAATTTTAGTTGTGATAACATTTTCACCGAACAAAACCAACACCCAGTGCACAGGGCGAACAAACTCATAAGGGTTTGCTCCCCAGCGCATTTTTTTTGGAATAGGTAGAGCGGAAAGAGCAGCCTCAATAATTGAGCCTGCTAGCTCGCTTGTTTTCTGCCCGGGCTTATTGGCGCGATGACACAACTTGTCTTGGGTGCCGTCACTTTCAACCTTGCCAGACAGGGCCTCTATGGGGATGTGGTTTTTGGCAGCAAAAGCTTGAGCTGCAGCAGTTGGGCGACCCTTGGCGTCAAATGCAATTTTTGCAGGAGGCCCCCATATAACTATATTTTTGTTTGGAGTCTGCTCATCAAGTTCTTTTAGAAGAACGGCTAGCCTGCGGGGCGTGGCGAAAATCTCTGCCTCTTTAAAGTGCAGAGAATACGAGCTAAATTGAGAAACCAGCTCGTCGCGAAATGCCCGCGACAACGACAACAGTGCTTTGGGGGGCAGCTCTTCTGTGCCAACCTCAACTAAAAAATCTGCGCTCATTTTTCAGCCCCTTTGGCTTGTTGGATAACTTCGTTTGCTAGTTTTGTAGGGGCTAGAGGGAAACCAAGGGCAAGCCTAGAATTAAAATAAGCCTTTGCTACGGCTTTAGCTAAAGCCCGAATTCGCAAAATATACCGTTGCCGCTCTGTGACAGATATTGCGTGACGGGCATCCAGAAGATTGAATGCATGAGAGGCCTTAATAACCATTTCGTAGCCAGGCAAAGGCAGGCCTTTTTCTACGAGTCTTTTGCATTCATGCTCCAGGGCATCAAAGCTTTTGAGCATAAAGTCTACATCAGCCTCCTCGTAGTTATAAGCTGACATTTCTACTTCATTCTGGTGAAATACGTCGCCATAAGTTACTTTTCCTGCCGGGCCGTCTGTCCAAACTAGGTCATAGACACTATCAACACCCTGCAGGTGCATGGCAATACGCTCAAGACCATAGGTGATTTCACCAGCAACAGGAAAACATTCGAGCCCGCCTACTTGCTGGAAGTAAGTAAACTGAGTGACCTCCATTCCGTTTAGCCAGACCTCCCAGCCGAGACCCCAGGCCCCCAGTGACGGCGACTCCCAGTTGTCTTCAACAAAACGAACATCATGAATGGTTGTATTGATGCCTAGCATTTGCAGCGAATCAAGATATAAGTCTTGGAGGTTGTCTGGCGAAGGCTTCAGGACTACTTGAAATTGGTAATAATGTTGCAGCCGGTTGGGGTTTTCACCATAGCGCCCGTCCGAAGGCCTTCTACACGGTTGTATATAGGCCCCGTTCCACGTTTCGGGGCCAATAGCGCGCAAAAAAGTAGCAGGATGGAACGTGCCTGCCCCAACCTCCATGTCTAGTGGTTGCAAGATAACGCAGCCGTGACGAGACCAAAATTGCTGTAAGGCTAAGATCAGCCCCTGGAAGGTGGAAATATCTTGTTCAGCTTGTGACACCTAGATCGTCCTTTAGAGTCGAAAGCATACGATTATAAGGCCGCAAACCACGAATAGTAAGAGGCTGGTTGCGCAAATATTAGAAGGGGTTATTGAGGTAAGCTATTGGAGGCATAAAAAAATAGAGTTTAACTCTTAATGATTAAAGCATTATAGTGATTTTTAATCATATTAGACGACCCAATAGGAGGCCGGCAAGGTGCATAAATTTACTGTTTTTGGCCATCAAGCATGTGGTTTTTGTCGCCAAGCAAAGTCTGTGCTGGAGGCTAAAAACTTAGAGTTTAAGTATGTGGACATTCACGAAGAAGGCATAAGCCCTGCGGCTTTAGAAAAAACAATAGGCCGTCCTGTGGGTACGGTGCCACAAATTTTTCATGGTGATTTTTATGTGGGCGGGTATCAAGAGCTAATGAAATATTTAGTTAAAGAGCAGTTGATGTAGAGACACCGCTGATTCTGCCCCAGCTAGTATTTTAAAGACGGCAGCCACGTGGCTACAGATGGCCAGAAACAAAGAAGAATCATTAAGAAAAGCTGTATGCCGATAAAAGGCACAACTCCTTGATAAATATCTTTTGTTTTTACGGTTTTTGGCGCAACACCGCGAAGGTAGAATAAGGCAAAACCAAAAGGGGGCGTTAAAAATGAAGTCTGTAAGTTAATAGCGATCATGACTCCCAGCCATATCGGGTCTAGTCCCATACCAAGAAGAGCTGGGCCTATAATTGGAACCACAATGTAAGTTATTTCTATAAAGTCGAGAATAAATCCGAGAAAGAATATCATCACCATTACCGCAAAAGTGGCACCAAACAACCCTCCGGGAATATTACTCAACAGGTCTTCAACCAGCGCTTCGCCGCCAAAGCCACGAAACACTAAAGAAAATACCGCGGCGCCAACTAAAATAAGAAAAACCATAGAGGTCACCTCAGTGGTAGTTTGTGCCACCTCTTTTAGTCGATCAATAGATAGCCGCCTCGAGCCGAGGGCCAACAAGGCTGCGCCAAACGCACCAACACCGGCAGCCTCAGTTGGTGTAGCTATGCCGGCCAAAATAGACCCCAAGACAGCAACAATTAAAACTATCGGCGCCAATAAGCCCTGCAGGAGCTGTAAAACAGCAACCTTGCTTTGCTCTCTTGGCGGAAGCCTTGGAGCAAGATGGGGCCTAAAGTGTGTGATGATTAGCAAGTAGATAATATACATTGCTACCAGCATGAGGCCCGGAATGACGGCCCCCAAAAAAAGATCCCCGACGGAAACTGTTTTGGGGGCAAAGATACCTAGAGCGAGCTGAGACTGTTGATAGGCGCTGGACAGAACGTCTCCTAGCAATACCAGGGCAATAGAAGGCGGGATGATCTGGCCCAGGGTGCCTGTAGCGCAAATAGAGCCCGCCGCTAAAGACGAAGAATAGCCTTGCTTCAGCATGGTCGGCAAAGACATGAGGCCTAGGGTGACCACTGTAGCGCCAACAATCCCCGTGCTTGCTGCTAGCAACATTCCAACTAGAACAACAGATATTCCTAAGCCGCCTTGCAGCCTACTGAATAATAAGGACATGCTGCTCAGCAGATTTTCTGCTAGGTTAGATTTTTCTAGCATGACGCCCATGAAGATAAATAACGGCACGGCTATCAAGGTGGTGTTGTCAATTATGCCATAGAGGCGATTAGGTAAGGCATACAAAAACGACATATCGAAGTTGCCGCTAAAATTACCAATTAGTGCAAATATCAGGGCAGTGCCAGCTAACGAAAAAGCCACAGGATAGCCAGCCATCAGAACCACACAGACCGCAATAAACATAATGATAGAAATATGTTCCACCACTACGCCTCTCCTTGTGGCGAGGCAGGCATTTTGCTATACAACAAGAATAAAATATTTTTTATGATTTCTGATAGGCCTTGCAGCATAATTGTTACAGGCATTAATAATAATAAAGTTTTTAGTAGATACAACCAAGGTAGGCCGCCCGCCTCCCGTGATGCCTCATTGATGGCCCAGCTGCTAGCAACATAGTCCCAGCTAACGATTAGAATCAAGAGACACACGGGCAGTAGAAAAAACAAGGCCCCTAATATTTCAATTACAGCCTGTGTTCGAGGGTTAAAGTTTTGATAAAAAATATCGACACTAACATGACCTTTTCGTTTAAGGGTAAAAGCAGCGCCAGCTAAGAATACAGCCGCATGCAGGTATGTTACCGCTTCTTGTAGGGCTATCGAGCCAGTTTCAAAAAAATATCGCATTAACACTATAGCGCACGTTAGCGCTACCATTGCCAGAGTTAGCCAAGCAACAATGCGGCCAGTCCACTCAGTAAAATGGTCAATACCGAGAGCTAGCAATTTAAAAGGATGGGCGAGCTTATAAGCCATGGAATGTCTTGCACCTGATGGGGGTTTGGTGAATTATACTTGCACAAGGAAAGCCAATCATCTGATATTAGTTATTTTAAAAAAATTGTTGTTTTTCTGACACCTCTAGAGAGCAATAATCTTGTCATAGTACTGTCATTAAAAACTTATAGTATGACCTCAGTAAATTAAACAGGCCTCGGAGGCAATAGTGAAAAAAACATTCAAAATAGCACTTACCGGCGCTGCGATGGCGCTACTCATGTCAAGTGGTTCGGTATTAGCGGGCGCGCGTGATTATGTTAGCGTTGTTGGCTCATCAACAGTGTATCCTTTTGCTACAGTTGTAGCAGAGCGTTTCGGAAAAAACACTGGTAGCCCAACACCGAAAATTGAATCTACAGGATCAGGCGGCGGCATGAAGCTTTTTTGTGCGGGCGTTGGAACAGCTCATCCAGATGTAACCAATTCTTCGCGTCGTATGAAGGCATCTGAGTTTGAAAAATGCCAAGGCAATGGTGTAACGGACATCATAGAGGTTCTTATTGGTTATGACGGTATCGTGGTAGCCAATTCCAAAAAAGCCAAACAAATGAGCCTGACTCGCAAAGACCTGTACTTAGCCTTGGCGGCTAAAATTCCTGGCCCTGATGGCAAGTTGATCACAAACCCAAATAAAACCTGGAAAGACGTTAACGCTGAGTTACCAGCAGTTAAAATTGAGGTTATTGGACCACCACCTACTTCTGGAACACGCGATGCTTTTTCTGAGCTAGCAATGGAAGGCGGCGCCAAAAAATTTGAAGCTTTAAGAGCCTTAAGAAAGGAGGAAAAGTCTGACAGCATCATGGAAATGATGGACAAGCTTGGAATCCCTCCAAGCGCCTACAACAAGAAGGGCAAAAAAGTATTCAAGGCTGTTACCCATGCGCTTCGTGAAGACGGCGTTTATATTGAAGCCGGCGAGAACGATAATCTGATTATTCAGAAACTTGAAGCTAATCCTGAGGCGTTGGGTATTTTTGGATTCTCTTTCTTGGATCAAAATAGCGACAAGGTTCAGGGCTCATTAGTCGAAGGCAACATGCCTTCATTCGATAATATTGCGGATAAGAGCTACCCAATCTCACGTCCGCTGTACTTCTACATTAAAAAGGCTCACATAGGGGTTGTTCCTGGTATTACGGAATATGCCGCAGAATTCAGCAGCGATCGCGCTTGGGGCCCAGAAGGATATCTTGCTGACAAAGGCATGATTTCTATGCCAGTAGAGCTGCGCGCTAAGTATGCAAGCGATATAAAAAACACAGTGCCAATATCTGGCCTATAAAAGTTTTCTCCCTATGGTGTTCATCTCTCTGGAATATCATAAAAGGATAAGGGCTTGGCAATTTGTCGGGCCCTTTTCTGTTTAAGGATGAATTTTTCAGTATAATGATTGCGTTGTGAAAAAGTAAAAATAGTGCCATTAACAGCAACTGGAACAGCAATGGGATTAACCTCTTTAGTTTTAATTTTACTGGTGTTGGCTTTTGTGGTTTATTCTACGGCCCGCTCTCGAGCCATCAGCCTAGCAAAACCGCTTGGTGGAATAAGCCACCTGCACTCTCTGCCATTTTTTTATGGCATGCGTTCTGCAATTTGGTGCGCAGTCCCAGCGCTTGGATTGTTGATCATATGGTCGTTGTTTGATGATCATATAATCAGCACCTTGGTGTTAAATAGTTTGCCAGAAAGCATGAGGCCCGCTTCAGCCACTGAGCACAGCTTGCTTATAAACAGTATAGAGAATATAGCGAGCGGCGCGCTAAGCTCTGTAGCGTCAGACCCACACCTGGTGTCTGCTGCAAAAGTATTAGACGACCTAAACGCTATGGCTGCAAATTTAGTCACGATAGTTGTATTATCAACGGCTATTTTTTGCAGCGCGTTGGCCTGGATCAAGCTTTCCCCTCAATTGCGAGCGCGCCAAGCAGTAGAGAAGGCGTTCAAAACAGCTCTGCTTGCAGCAGCTTGTGTGGCGATTTTTGCCACTCTTGGCATTGTTCTGTCGGTATTATTTGAATCTATAAGATTTTTTCAGATGGTGCCAGCCTCAGAATTTTTGTTGGGCACAGAGTGGAGCCCGCAAATGGCTATTCGTGCGGACCAGATAGGCTCATCTGGTAGTTTCGGCGCCATTCCGCTTTTTGTGGGAACGTTGTTAATTTCTTTCATAGCGATGGTGATAGCAGTGCCAGCAGGACTAATGTCAGCTATATATTTGGCTGAATATGCCGAACCTGGGGTACGTAACTTTGCTAAGCCAGTGCTAGAAATTTTGGCAGGAATTCCCACCGTTGTGTATGGCTTTTTTGCCGCACTAACGGTTACCCCCTTTCTTCGACAGGCTGGAGCAAATATAGGATTAGACGTATCATCAGAAAGCGCTTTGTCCGCAGGACTTGTGATGGGCGTAATGATCATACCGTTTGTGTCTTCGTTGGCAGACGATGTAATTACTGCAGTCCCTCAAAGTTTGCGGGATGGCTCCTTGGGGCTTGGTGCAACCAAATCAGAGACAATTAAAAAAGTTATTTTTCCTGCTGCGCTGCCTGGGATAGTTGGAGGGGTCATGCTGGCAGTCTCGCGCGCTGTTGGAGAAACCATGATTGTGGTTATGGCGGCCGGCCTAGCAGCAAAAATGACTATTAATCCATTAGAAACAGTAACTACAGTGACGGTGCAAATTGTTACTTTGCTTGTTGGAGACCAAGAGTTTGATAGCCCTAAAACGTTAGCAGCTTTTGCTTTGGGTTTAATGTTGTTTGTGGTTACGTTAGCGCTTAATTTCTTTGCGCTGCGTGTCGTGAACAAATATAGGGAGCAATATGATTAACCTAACTGCGGCCTCCCGAGAGCAAAGAGTTAGACTGGGTCTAAAGAAACGACATAGAGCAGAAAGACAGTTTAAATTTTATGGTGCTCTGGCTATTGTATTTGGTTTGGCCTGCGTTTTTTTGTTGTTTGGCGACATCGTTAGCAAAGGACATAAAGCCTTTCAGCTAACCTATATTAATCTTGAAGTAACTTACGACCAGGACATTTTAGGTGTAAACGATCCAACTGATGCTAGGCAAGTGTCCCTAGGAAACTTTCATGGAGCGATTAAGGCTGGACTAAAAAACCGTTTTCCAGAAGCGACCGGACGAAAAAATAAACGGGAACTATACAGCTTAGTCAGCAATGGCGCAGGATATAATCTGCGTGATCGCCTAATTGAAAACCCAGTGTTATTGGGCAAGACAATAAAAATATGGGTGATCGCCGATGATGACGTTGACACTTACTATAAGTCTATAGGCGAAAGCGATGGACCGTTTACGGGGCGAACGAGCGAACAAAAAGAAGGTTGGTTGAAAGAGCTTATAAAGGCTGGAGATATAGAGAAACGATTTAATTTTAATTTTTTCACGGAAGGTGATTCTCGAGAACCAGAGCTGGCAGGCATACGAGGAGCGGCAATGGGCTCCTTCTACACGTTGATTATTACTATACTGCTTGCTTTTCCTTTGGGTGTTGCGGCGGCAGTATATTTAGAAGAGTTCGCTCCTCGCAATCGTTGGACGGGCTTTATTGAAGTTAATATTAATAACCTCGCTGCTGTACCGTCGATCATCTTTGGGCTACTAGGCTTGGCGGTTTTCATTAATTTTTTCCATGTGCCTCGATCAGTGCCACTGGTGGGAGGGTTGGTGTTAACCTTGATGACTTTGCCGACAATAATTATTTCAAGCAGGGCCGCCATCAAGTCTGTGCCTCCGTCAATTCGTGAGGCCGCTATTGGCGTTGGTGCGTCTCCGATGCAGGTGGTTTTGCATCACGTGCTTCCCCTTGCTATGCCCGGAATGCTGACCGGCGCCATTATTGGTATGGCGAGAGCGCTGGGCGAAACAGCGCCACTTTTAATGATAGGAATGGTGGCATTTATCGTGGACATCCCCAGCGGCTTTCATGATCCATCCACCGCGCTACCCGTTCAAATTTTTCTTTGGGCGGATAGCCCAGAAAGAGCTTTCGTAGAAAAAACATCGGCGGCAATTATGGTGTTGTTGGCCTTTTTGATAGTAATGAATACTTTCGCCGTAGTTCTGCGAAAACGTCTTGAACGAAGATGGTAGTAGAGGCCAAAAGGATAAATGATGAACACGATAGAAAAACACACTACAGGTATTACTGCTGGCCTACAGGAAGGCAGTAGCGTAAAAGACAGCGAAGAGCAGCATCCAGAGGAAACCGTAGGAAAACCACTGATAGATAGCCCAAAAATGTCTATCCGCAATGTCGATGTTTCCTATAGCGACAAGCAGGCCATATATAATGTCAATTTAGATGTTGGGAAACACGAAGTGATTGCTATGATTGGGCCGTCTGGCTGTGGCAAGTCTACGTTTCTTAGGTGTCTTAACCGAATGAACGATACGATTGACAGCTGTAAGGTGTCCGGTTTAATCACGCTAGATGATGAAGATATTTACGCTTCAGATATGGATCCTGTGGCGCTACGCGCAAAAGTGGGCATTGTTTTCCAGAAACCCAATCCTTTTCCTAAATCAATTTATGACAACGTGGCTTATGGTCCTCGACTGCACGGCCTTGCTGCCACGAGAGCCGAGATAGATGAAATTGTTGAGGTGAGCCTTACCCGAGCTGGGTTATGGAACGAAGTAAAAGATCGGCTTGATCAGCCCGGCACAGGGTTTTCAGGCGGCCAACAGCAAAGACTATGCATAGCAAGAGCCATTGCTATTAGTCCAGAGGTTATTTTGATGGACGAGCCGTGCTCTGCTCTAGACCCGATTGCTTCGGCTAAGATCGAAGAGCTCATTGCGGAATTGTCACAGAATTACACTATAGCGATTGTGACGCATTCAATGCAGCAAGCGGCACGAGTGTCTAACCGAACAGCGTATTTTCATTTGGGCCATTTGGTTGAGGTTAATGATACCGAAAAAGTGTTTACTGCGCCTACACATCAGCTCACAGAAGCTTATATTACTGGGCGTATTGGATAAAAAATAATAAATCGGTTAGTTTAATGGTAATAAATTGTATGTAGGGGTCACCAATGGACAAGTTACAGCTAGATCAGCATATATCAAGACAGTTTAATGAAGACCTTGAAGACATTAAAACGGCTATGCTGGCGATGGGAGGGCTGGTAGAGAAGCAGCTAGAGGATGCCATAACGGCGGTTACAGAAGCAGACAGTAAGCTAGCTGAGCATATTATAAATACCGAGGCGCAGATCGATGAGATGGAAAAAGACATTGACGAAACCTGCATTACGCTGATTGCTCGACGTCAACCTGCGGCCACCGACCTACGGCTAGTAATGGCGGTGAGTAAAACCATAAGAGATTTAGAGCGCATCGGAGACGAGGCTCAGAAGATCGCTAAGATGGCCATTCTTTTGACGGAAGACGGTAGTCATCCGCGCGGATACGTAGAGGTGCGTCATATTGGAAGCTGTGTTCGATCAATGTTGCGTGACTGTCTGGATGCATTTTCAAGATTTGATGCTGAATCTGCTATCGCCACTATGCTGCAAGATGAACAGGTAGACGTGGACTACAGGACAGCCCTTCGTGAAACAATTACTTTTATGATGGAGGATCCTCGCAGCATATCTCGTTCCATGAACGTTCTTTGGGTGCTTAAATCGTTAGAGCGTGTTGGCGACCATGCTAAAAATATCTGTGAACAGGTTGTATATCTTGTTCAAGGAAGAGACATCCGCTGATTAGCATCAAATCATGCTGATCTTTGCATGTGGCATGTTCTTCAGGAACCGGATAAATTATCCGGTTTTTTTGTAACAGCATTTGTTGGTTTGAGCTAGCATGTGCGCGACATAATAAATTTATGGAGTTCTGATTTAGTGAAAGAATTATTTTTAAATAACCAAAAGTGGGCAGAAAAGGTTGAAGAAGACAATCCTGACTTTTTTCAGGACTTGTCTGAAGAGCATGCTCCAGAATATCTCTGGATTGGCTGTTCAGACAGCCGAGTTCCTGCAAATGAAATTATTGGCTTAATGCCAGGGGAGCTTTTTGTTCATCGAAATGTTGCTAATTTGGTAGTCCATAGTGACCTTAATTGCTTATCAGTGATTCAGCTGGCTGTTGAAAAGCTAAAAGTTAAGCATGTTATTATTTGTGGTCATTACGGCTGTGGCGGCGTAACAGCTTCGGTTTCAAACCAAAAGTTTGGCGGTTTGATTGATAACTGGCTACTTAATGTCCAAGATGTCGAGTATCTGCACAGGGCGGCTATAGATTATAGCGGCCAAGAAGAAAGGACCATTAACCAAGTCTGCGAGCTTAATGTGATAGAGCAGGCAGTCAACGTTTCCATGACTAGTATTGTTTTAGACGCCTGGGCTCGCGGGCAGAAGCTGGTGATTCATGGCTGGATTTACAGCATGACCGACGGGCTATTAAAAGACCTAGGGGTAAATATTTCAAATGCTGAGGAAATGAGATCTCAATATAACTCAGCAATTGAGGACATCAATAGGCGTTACTCTGGCGGTTGATTTCACAGGATCAATATTGAGGTGTTTTTATGTTAGTAGTTATTTCTCCTGCAAAAACATTAGACTACAGTACGCCGGCATCAACCGACAACTACAGCCTGCCAGGCTATCTTGACGATTCTGTGGAATTAATTCGACAACTTAGGCGCCTTTCTCCTTCCGAGGTGTCTAGCCTGATGCATATTAGCGACAAGCTGGGGAGCCTTAATTTTGGTCGGTACCTAGATTGGCGCCCAGAATTTAATACAGACAATGCTAAGCAATCTATTCTGGCCTTTAAGGGAGACGTTTATGCTGGGCTGGATGCTGCAAGCCTATCAAGTCTAGACCTGCAGTGGGCACAGAATCATTTAAGAATACTATCTGGCCTTTATGGATTGCTGCGTCCGTTAGACTTAATGCAGCCCTATCGGTTAGAAATGGGCACAAAATTTCCCACGAGTCGTGGTAGTAACTTATATGAGTTTTGGGGCAATAAAATTACAGAGGGGTTGAACCAAATTCTTGATGCTGAAAAATCTCAATTGATTATTAATTTGGCCTCTAATGAATATTTTAAGGTGATAAGAACACAGTCACTTAAAGCCAACATAATCACCCCTGTATTTAAGGACTGGAAGAACGACAATTATAAGATTATTAGTTTTTTTGCCAAAAAAGCTAGAGGAATGATGAGTCGATTCATTATTGAAAATCAAATTGATGACCCTGAGAAAATAAAATCTTTCATCTCAGGCGGATACCTCTTTGATCAGGCTATGTCGACACCAAACGAATGGGTGTTCACAAGAAAGACAATGGAATAGCGCCGAGTGTCGATACCAAAAATATTTTCTCAGGCTTGTGAAAATAATCGTCAGCCAATCTTAGACTTATTGTTGCGTTTTTTTGCTAAAACCAGATCTGTCTTGGAGATTGGTAGTGGCACCGGCCAGCATGCAGCTTTTTTTGCCCCTCGCCTCCCCCATCTTGTTTGGCAGACGTCAGATCTAGCGATAAACCACACAGCTATTAATGCCTGGATTAATGACTACCCATCAAGCAACATTCGTCGCCCATTAGTCTTTGATGCAAGCTCCTCAAGCTGGTCATGTCGTTTGATGGACGGGCTTTTTACAGCCAACACCTGTCATATTATGCCATGGCCTACTGTAGTCAGTTTATTTGCAGGACTGCCTTCGCTGCTTGCCTCGGAGGCCACCATAGTTATATATGGGCCCTTT
This sequence comes from Porticoccus sp. Uisw_050_02, assembly GCF_047729555.1. Classification (NCBI taxonomy): domain Bacteria; kingdom Pseudomonadati; phylum Pseudomonadota; class Gammaproteobacteria; order Cellvibrionales; family Porticoccaceae; genus Porticoccus; species Porticoccus sp. Uisw_050_02. The sequence goes on from NZ_CP159825.1 coordinate 20,764, forward strand.
AAGTACGGAGGGCGGTTTACTAGCGCAAGTAACGCAGACTTTGATTGTCGACTAAAGATGCATAACCCTCATCAGGGTATACGAGACTTTGAAGCGATTAATGGGCTAGCGTCTTCTGCTGGGCTAGTCTTGCAGGAAGACCTACCCATGCCTGCAAACAATCGATTATTAGTTTGGCAAAGAAAAAACACTTAGCCTGCTTATAGCGCTTTTTTGTAGGGCAGTCGTTTAGAAGCATGCGCTATGTAGTCTTTAGTGTGCTTGTCTTCCTGGTCTAAAAATTTCTGTATTGCTTCTGCAAAGCCAGAGTGTCTAATCCAGTGTGATGAATGCACCTCTACCGGCTTAAATCCTCTAGAAATTTTGTGCTCTCCTTGAGCCCCTGCATCAAAACAAAACAAATTTTTTTCAATAGCAAACTCTATACCTTGGTGATAACAGAGCTCAAAGTGCAGAAATTCGAATTCTTTTTGGCATCCCCAGTAGCGACCGTAGAGGTTGTTATTATCAAAAAAGAATAGTGCGGCAGCAACCTTCTCGCCTGCTTTTTCATCTCTCCCTTCTGCTACACACATCATTGCTTGATTTCCTATGGCATTACCCAAGTTTTGGAAAAAGTCTTTTGTTAAGTATCCGTTTGTTCCATTGCGTTTTGAGTATGTTTGTTGATACATGGCATGCATAAATTCCCACCAAATAGGAGTAATTTCTGCACCCACCAAGCGGGTGATATGTAGTTGTTCGTTTGCTAAGCGGCGCTCCTTAAGGAGATTTTTTCTTTTTCTTGAAGTCAGTGTGCCGATAAAATCGTCGAAATTAACATAATGGTCGTTATGCCAATGATACTGAACCCCAGTACGCTGCATTGCTAATTCTGGGACCAGCGTTTGGGCTAATTCGTGTTGTGGGAATAATAAATGCCATCCTGAGGCCCCGCACTCTTCTGCTAAGAGCCTGATTGAGGCCAGTATTTTTTTAGCCACTAGCTGGCTATCAATATTAGGCAGTATACCTATGCGCGGCCCAGTTGAAGGCGTAAAAGGTATTGCAGAGATAAGCTTAGGGTAATACGGGACTCCATGTTGAGCATAAGCATCAGCCCAAGAATGGTCAAACACATACTCTCCCCACGAATGATGTTTTAAGTACAGCGGCATAGCGGCTATTATTTTGTCATTAGATTCTAATAATAAATGCTTAGGAGTCCAGCCAGTTTCTGCGCATACACTACCAGAGGACTCCAACAGAGACAGAAAGCTATGCCTAAGAAAAGGATATTTTGATTCAAAAAGAGAGTCCCATAGCGATGGAGGACACTGATCAATAGATTCCAATATTCGAGTTTTCAAGCTTTAGCCTTTTAGGTGTCGATTTTGACTGAGCCCATAGGAAACCTGCACCTAAACGCGCTGCCTTTTCCTAGCGTGCTCTTTATTTCTAGTAAGCCAGAGTGGCGAATTAGAACATGCTTAACGATTGCAAGGCCCAGCCCAGTTCCGCCTGTTGCAGAGGAGCGGCTTGCGTCAACACGGTAAAACCTCTCTGTAAGCCGAGAAATGTGAGTGGAATCTATGCCGCTACCATTATCAGATACCTCAATAACTTGAAAATTATTTTCGATATAGGCTTTAACTTTAATTTTTGTTTCAGCTGGATTGTGTCTGAGGGCATTCAAAACTAAATTAGAAAAGGCGCTATATAGCTCTTTGTGGTCCCCCGACAGGCAGACTGCGTCAGCGTACTCTAAGCTTACTTTGTCCGGCTGACCCACAGAAATACTTTCACTGATAACAAGAGCATCTTTAACAATATCTTGTAGTAGTTGTTCTGTAGCTATTGGAGTTTTTGGTGCCGGCGCTGCTGTGGACTCTAACTGAGACAGCATAACTAAATCATTAGCCAGACAGGTCATCCGGCTAGTTTGTTCTTGCATTTGCCCCAGTGCTTTTTTCCAAGCCTGAGGCAGGCCCTCTTGAGCGGCTAGCAGTGTTTCGGTATAGCCGGATAGCACTGTCAATGGCGTACGTAGTTCGTGAGAAATATTCCCTAAGAAGTCTTGACGTACTTGTTCTAAATGCTTTAATCGAGAAATATCCCTAACTACCAAAAGGATTTCACCTTGACCAAACATAGCGGCACTGAAGAGAACAGTTCGGTTGGGGTTCTCTGATGCAGCTAGTTCTAGCTGTGTTAATTGTATGGGGTCTTCAATAAAAGCGACAAATCTTGGATCACGAACTATATTAACTATGGACTGCCCTCTATCGCTTTCTTTTAGGCCTAATATTTTTACTGCCGAGGGATTCCACCACTCTAATATTCTTTCAGCAGAAAGAGTAAGAACCGCATCTGGTAGAGCCGCGGTAACCTGACCCACGCGGCCCGATAGTTCTTTGCGACTTCGCTTAGCTCGTTCATTGCGCTGTTGCATACGATATAGATGATCTGCCATATCTGCCGGAATACCAGAAATATCAGGAGGATGGCCCACGCAGCCTCTTTCTAGCCACCGATATAGCTTTAGGATGCCTAAAGAGGCCCATATCAAATACAGGAGGACCGCTATTAGCCAGGTAAGAACCAGATGATCGTTTGTTAAGCCGACAATTGTCGACAAGAACAACAACAGGAGGATCAACTGTGCTTCTGATGCTAGGCCTCTATGCAAAATTTAAATCCTATTTAGTCAGAAATTTTAGCAGAGAACCGATAACCTGCCCCCCTAACAGTTTGTATCAAGCGATCATGACCTTCAAGCAATAATGCTTTCCGTAGACGTAGAATATGCACGTCAATTGTACGCTCGTCCATGTACACATTCCCACCCCAAACATAGTCTAATATTTGGTTCCGCGAGTACACTCTTTCTGGATGTGATAAAAAAAAATTTAAGAGCCTAAACTCAGTAGGCCCAAGATTAACAGGTGTACCAGAGATGCTGACACGATGGCTGACAGGATCAAATATTAGCTGATCTACCTTAAAGGGCTCTTGCGGCGCTTCCCCATCCGAACGCCTCAACACTGCTTTGATACGAGCGATCAAGTTTTTGGGAGAAAATGGTTTAGAGACGTAGTCGTCGGCTCCTGATTCCAAGCCCTGCACCATGTTGTCTTCTGCAACTTTAGCCGTCAACATAATAATAGGAAGAGAATTCGTTTGCTCATCACGCTTTAAGCGTCTCATTAATTCCACACCGCTAGTGCCTGGCATCATCCAGTCCAGCAACATTAAATCTGGCTCTTCGTCTATTATCAGGCTGTGAGCTTTGGAGGCGTTTTCGGCCTGTAAAATTTTGTAGCCAGCAGGCTCCAGAGCCGAAGCTATCATTTCGCGTATAGGGGCTTCGTCATCAACTATTAAAATAGTTTGTTTTTTCATAGCGCACACCAATCAAAAGTTGAAACCATTATTACATGACATTTACATAACAAAAATATGACAGCTGTGCTGTTCTCCATTAGATTGCGCAGTAGTCTAATGCTAGACCAATAAAAATTACTGCTCCCACGTAGTTGTTGTTTAAAAAAGCCTTAAAACACCCCCTTTTGTCACTATTGCGTATTATGTACTGCTGGTAAACAAATAGAGCCGCGGCAGCTATCAGCGAGCAATAAAACCATTCTCCTCGCTCAAAGAAAACACCAGTTATGGTTAGCAGCACCAAAACTGCTACCTGCAAGCATGCGGTAATAGCCCGATCCATTTTGCCAAACAAAATAGCCGTGGATTTAACGCCAATTTTTAAATCATCGGCCCTGTCAACCATGGCATAAAAAGTATCATATGCAATAGTCCACATGACTATGGCGCTATACAGCCACCACAACATACTATCGATTTGATTGGTTACGGCAGCAAAAACCATAGGAACGCTCCAGGCAAAAGCCGCGCCCAAAAATACTTGTGGTAGATGAGTGTACCTTTTCATAAAAGGGTAGCTGGCAGTTAAGGCAGCGCCTATGCAAGAAAGCTTAAGCGTCAAGTTGTTAGTAAACATGACCAAGGTAAGTGCGCCAGCGCACAGTATAAAAAAAATTATGAGTCCTTCTTGGGTGCTGATAGAGCCGCTAGGAATTGGTCGATCACGAGTCCTCTCTACATGACCATCAATTTTTCGGTCAGCAATGTCGTTAATAACGCAACCTGCGGCTCGCATCAACACTACACCAAAAGTAAAAATTATAAAGTTTTTCAGAGTTGGCGGACCTCCGCTAGATAGCCATAGGGCCCACAGGGTAGGCCAAAGCAACAACAAGGTTCCTGCTGGCCGATCAAAACGCATGAGTCTCAAGAAGACAGGCAGGCGTTGTTTTAGGTTCTTTATCTTAAAGCTATACATATGGTTGCTAACACGTGATTAATTTTAAATGAAATTTGGACTGAAAACTTTTCAATGAAAACTACTTGAAAGCAATTTTTTGTTAAATCCTGGTATAAATAGTTCACTCACAAGAAGCGGCTTTTTATCTAGATAAAACAATGAGCGGCGACCCCAAACAGCCGCGTCATAATTATTGGCAAACCCTTGATGCAGATAACCATTATTTTGCAGGCAGCCTATCTCAATATCACCGCGCTGCATGGCAATGTCTCTGAACAAAAGAGCCCCTAAAGGCTTATTATTTAGTTTTCGTAAATTTTTTAAGCGGCCAGTAAGAGTTTTGACAGGAATAACACTGCGCGCATACACTAATGGTATATTGCAACCATACAGAATGACTTGTCGGATCAATGCTTTCTGCCGCAAAGGCATTCCGAGCGCTCGAATTTCTGACAGCATTGGTGAAGCCATTTGTTGTGTTAGCACTTCGACTTTAAATTCTCCCCGACTTAGCTTCATGAGACGCTGCGTTAGAGACCCCCTGTCAAGAAGCCAGCTACGCAACCCCGTTGGCGTTGCAGTATAGGGTGCCCGCACATAGCTTTTCCAGTTGGGCTCGGAAAGAAATATTTGATTAGGGTTATGATAAGCGAACAAGTTTCTACCTGTAGGTCGTCTGATAGCGGTGTATTCTAACCTGTAAAGACATTAATGTTGCATCCTATACTTGGCCATAACGCTCGCCGTCCCCAAGCCATCTTCGGATAATTGCTTGGGCGTTTAATGGATGTTGGTCCAATAGTAACTCTGCTGATAGTTTGATTTCTGGCAACAAATGACCGTCTCTTTGTAAGTCTGCAATCCTGAATGCCATTTCACCCGTTTGCCTGGTCCCCAGAACTTCTCCGGCACCACGAAGCTTTAAGTCCATTTCAGCTATTTTAAATCCGTCGTTCGTCTGGCGCATAATTTTAAGTCGCTCAGCCCCTTGTTGTGATAAGGACGGGCCATACAACAACACGCAGTGACTTTCTTCTTTTCCTCGCCCCACTCTTCCTCGAAGTTGATGGAGCTGCGCTAGGCCAAGACGCTCAGGGTTTTCAATCACCATCAAGCTTGCATTTGGGACATCAACACCCACTTCAACCACAGTTGTGGCCACCAAAAGTTGAGTTTTCCCCGCCTTAAACTGAGCAATAGTAGCAGACTTTTCTCCTGTTTTTTGTTTGCCGTGCGCCAAGCCAATTTTTAGCTGTGGAAGCAAAAGATGCAGTTCTGCTGCAGTCGCTTCTGCGGCTTGCGCTTCCAGCAGATCAGATTCTTCAATAAGCGTGCATACCCAGTATGCTTGGCGACCATTAGTACAAGCTTTTTGTACCCGATCAATTACTTTCTGTCGATTGCAGTCCGCGATAACGACTGTATTAACAGGGGAGCGCCCAGGCGGGCTTTGGTCGATGACAGAGCAATCGAGGTCAGCATACGCGCTCATAGCCAGCGTTCTGGGAATCGGCGTCGCAGTCATTGTAAGCTGGTGGGGAATTTGGTCGTCATTCCTACCTTTTTCCTTCAAGGCTAGACGCTGATGAACCCCAAAGCGATGTTGCTCATCAATTATGGTTAACGCTAGATCTCGAAAAGAAACCTCTTCTTGAAATAAGGCGTGGGTCCCAATTACTATTTGCGCAGAACCATCTTTGATTGCGCCAAGTTGTTGTGTTCGAGCCTGTCCTTTTACTTTTCCTGTAATCCATCCAATTTGAATTCCTAGTGGATTGAGCCACGCCTCAAAAGACTGGCGATGCTGCTCTGCCAAAATTTCAGTTGGTGCCATGAGGGCGGCCTGTTTCCCCGCGGCTACACATTGAATCGCCGCTAACGCGGCAACGACAGTTTTTCCTGAGCCAACATCCCCTTGCACTAACCTCAGCATAGGATATGAATTATATAAATCTTTTTGAATCTCAAAACTTACTCGTTTCTGTGCACCTGTGAGCTCAAATGGCAAAGCATCTAAAAACCGCCCTCTCAGGTGATCTTTATTGCAAAGAGGTGGGGCCTTATGACTTTGAACTGCTTGTCTAAGCTTAAGCAGGCTTAAATTATGAGCTAGCAGTTCTTCAAAGGCCAGGCGCTGCTGGGAGGGATGCTCCCCTTTATTTAATTGTTCGATGGCCGCGGTGTTTGGTGGTTGATGAATAAATTTTAATACAGTAGTAAGAGACGATTTTTTTAATTTTTCTGGAAGAAGCTCTATTAACTGATGTTCGTTCATTAAGCTCAGAACTTGCAAGATAATGCCCCGCATCCTTTGTTGAGATATACCTTCAGTTGTGGGATATACCGCAGTCAGATATTGCTGGAGGGGCAAAGGATGGGCTGGATCCAAAAATTGACATTCTGGATGGTAAACCTCGAGCCCCGAGCTGCCGATTTTTACTTCACCATAACACCTAAGATGAGAGCCTACTTTTAGATTGTTTCGTAGGGCGCTACTAAAATGAAAAAAACGTAGACTGATAATCCCTGTGTTGTCCTGAAGCCGACATAGCAGACTGCGACGACGACCAAATACGACGTCACATCCACGGATTGTCCCCTCGATAACAACCTCTGTGTTTGGTTGCGCGCCTCCAATTGCCGATACACGTGTTCTGTCGATATAGCGTAGAGGCAAATGGAAAAGTAAATCTTGTGTTGTCTCTATCCCCAATTTGGACAACCTTAAGGCAAGCTGAGCCCCGACCCCATTGAGTTTTATTACAGAAATTTGATTAAGAGACTGACTAGTCATTTATATGAAGGACTTGTTGGGCCTGATCTACAGCCAGGCAAAGGATTGCGTTTAATGGCTTCTCGAAGCGCATCAATAGCTTTGTGTCTAGGAAAACTTGCTCTCCACGCTAATGCGGTTGATCTGCGAAGAGAAAGTTCTTCAAATGGGCGGGTAGTTAGAAAGCTGTCGCTATAGCCTGATCCTGTCGCAGCAGAAAACGGTAAAATCGTGATCCCAAGCCCTGAGGCCACCATATGGCGAAGCGTTTCTAGCGAGCTGCCTTCAGATTCTGTGCGAATTTTCCCTGGATGCTTGTTGAGATTTGGAAGGGCTAGTCGGACTTGATCCCCAAAGCAATGCCCTTCGCCTAGCAATAAAACATTTTCATTATCTAGGTCGGTTGATTTTATAGAAGCTTGTTTGGCAAGAGGGTGTGTTTTTGGAAGCAATAGCACAAACGGCTCAGAATATAGGGGCTGCACAACGACATCAGGGGCATCGAAGGGCAATGCAACAATGATAACATCTAGGACCCCGCATCTTAAGCGTTCTCTCAAGGTCGAAGTAAAGCCTTCTTCCACAATGAGTGGCATCTGTGGGACAAACTCTTGCAGGTTGGGAATAAAGTGAGGGAAAAGATAGGGGCCAATAGTAAAAATAGCACCCACATGAAGAGGGGTGGCAAGCTGATCTTTCCCTGCAGACGCTACATCCTTTATTTTTTCTACTTCTTCCAGCACAAGATGCGATTGAGCGATAATTTTTTCACCTAGAGGGGTGATAAAAACTCTATTTTTTGAACGCTCAAATAGTTCAACGCTAAGTTCTGTTTCTAATTTCTTGACAGCAATACTGAGCGTCGGTTGACTGACGTTGCATCGCTTAGCCGCTTCGCCAAAATGTCGTGATTCTGCAAGAGTGACGATATAGCGTAATTCAGTTAAAGTCATAATTGTTTCTCCGTTTATAATCATAGCTATAATAAATCACAAAGGGAAAGCTAATTGAAAATTTTATTTATAGGTTGTGGAGATATTGGTCTTCGAGCAATCCGAGCGCTACCAAGCGGCAGCCTAGAGTTTGCTTGGCAAGCGCAGGCTATGCGACGAAACCCTTTGGCTTTGCCGGCAGATATTGATGCAATAAGGGGGGATCTTTGCAACACAGGAGACCTTTTGGCTGTATTAGACAAGTCTAGTGTTGATGCAATAGTGATCACTTTGACCCCGGATCATATGAGTGATCAGGGCTACCTTGACAGCTATGTTGCTGGAGCAAGAGCTTTGAAATTAGCCTTGTCTAAAACAGAAAATCCTCCTCGCTTAGTAGTGTGGGCCTCAAGTTCAGGAGTATATAGTCAAACTAATGGTGAATGGGTCGACGAGCTTTCGGAGGTAATTCCAATATCGTTCCGAGGCAAGCGATTGCTGGAAGCAGAGAAGATAATAGGCTCTTTATCAACAGAGCCCCTATTATGTAACGGTCGACCGATTAAGCCTTTAGTGGTGAGATTTTCTGGAATATATGGCCCCGGTAGAAACAGACTAATTCATCAGATAAAACAGGGCAAAATCGCTGCCAAAGAACCCACCGTCTGGACCAACAGAATCCATTCAGAAGATTGCGCTAGAGTTATTGTTCATTTGCTAAAAAGATATGCGCAAAACAAACCCTTAGAAAGCTTATATCTGGCTACAGACGATGAGCCGGTTTCTGCACATGAGATGCAGCACTGGTTAGCAAAACAGATGGGGGTTTGTATTTTAGGTGACAGCGACAATAAGAAAAATAGACAGAGTGCTGGATTGTCAAATCGAAGATGTAGTAATAAATTGTTGACCAAAACTGGTTATAAATTGGCTTTTCCTAGCTTTAGGGAGGGCTATCTTTCTCTTTTAAAAAATGAATAGAGGCAGCTAAATCACCATGATGGCATCCATCTCAACAGCAGAATTTTTGGGTAAGGCGCTTACTCCAATTGCTGCTCTGGCCGGGTAAGGTTGGTCAAAATAGCGAGCCATAATGTTGTTCACCGCGGAGAAATCATTTAGGTTGGTGAGATAAATATTTAATTTTACAATATTTTTTAGAGACCCACCCGCTGCTTCACAAACGGCAGTAAGGTTTACAAAAACCTGTTCTATTTCAGCCTGTATGCCACCCTTGACAATAACCATAGTTTTAGGATCCAGTGGTATTTGCCCAGACAGGTAGACAGTATTGTTTACCTTGATCGCCTGTGAGTATGTGCCAATGGCTGCAGGGGCTTTTTCTGTGTTAATTGTGGCCTTATTGATCATCGGATTGCCTCTTCAATTTTTAGTGCGGTAGACCCGCTGTACTTGCTTCAATAGTCTTATACGCCTAATAACCTGAGCGAGATGTATTCGACCTTTAACCTCAATTAACAAATCGACAATACTAGAATCCCCGTCTCTTTCATCTGCTTGGATTTTAAGTATTACTGCTTCACATGCTGAAATGCGTGATGCGAGTGTGGCAATAACCCCCCTCTCAGAAACCAGTTGAACTTTAAATGCTACAGCAAAATCGCCTTTTACTTTAAGCGACCAATTGAGCGAAATGCATTTTTCAATGTTAGTACGAATTTCATTAAGATTTTTACAGCTATCAAGGTGGACTACAAGTCCTTTGCCGGGACTAAGGTGGCCTAAAATAGAATCTCCAGGTATAGGATGGCAACACCTCGCATAATTTATAATCAATCCTTCTCTAGTGTCAATCATAATTGGTGATTCGAATTCTTCAGGAATGCTGTCTTTTCGCATAGATGGCGGGGCCATAAGGTTAGCCAAAGCATAGGCCATGCGGTCTCCCAAACCAATTTGCTGCAGAATCTCTTCAAATGAAGCGCAACCTGTTTCCGCCAACGCTCTTTTTATCCAAGATTTACGAATACTTTTGTAGTTTGTGCCGAAACTGCCAAGTGCCCTATTGAGAAGATTTTTCCCCAAGACTATAGATTCTGCGTGCTGTTGGTGCTTAAGGAAATGACGAATAGCGCTTCTGGCCTTGGCTGTCATAACAAAATTGAGCCAAGATGGGTTAGGTTGCGCATCTTTAGTGGTGATGATTTGAAGCTTAGCCCCGCTGTCTAGTCGTGTCGAAAGTGGAATCAAGTCACCATTACTTTTGCAGGCAACACAAGTATTGCCTAAGCCCGTATGCACCGCATAGGCAAAATCGACCGGTGTTGCCCCATGAGGAAGGGAGATAATATCACCCTTGGTTGTGAATACATAAACCTCGTCTGGGAATAAATCAGTTTTTACATGCTCAATAAATTCTAGAGAATTACCAGCTTGTTTTTGTATTTCAAGCAGCCCTTGAATCCATCGATAAGCCCTTGGATTTCCTTCTTGCTGAGACTTGTAAAGCCAATGCGCAGCAACACCAAAATTTGCCATAGCATCCATGTCCCGTGTTCTTATTTGGATTTCAATAAGTACACCATGCGTTCCTATTAGAACGTTATGGAGAGACTGGTATCCATTGACCTTAGGAATGGCAATATAGTCCTTAAACTCACCTGCTACTGGTTTAAATAGATTGTGTATAACCCCTAACGTACGGTAACAATTATCTACAGAGTCAACCACAATGCGAAACGCAAAGACGTCCATGATGTCGCGAAAGGATTTTTTTTTGGATTTCATCTTTTGGTAGATGCTCCAGAGGTGCTTTTCACGACCGGTCACCTCTGCCCCAATAGACTCCTTATCTAGTCTCACCTCAATCCCATCTTGAATTTCTTTAACAATCTCTCGGCGAGGACCGCGCGCAGTTTTACGAGCCTCCAGCATCCGTTTGTACCTAACCGGATACATGGAGGAAAATCCTAGCTCTTCAAACTCAAGCCTGAGGTTGTTAATTCCTAATCGTTGAGCAATAGGAGCATAAATATCTAATGTTTCTCTGGCAATTCTGCGACGCTTTTCTGGACTTAAGCCATGAATAGTTCTCATGTTATGCAGCCGATCAGCTAGCTTTATTAGCAATACGCGAATATCTTTCGACATAGCCAAGGTCATTTTTTGAAAACTTTCGGCTTGTCTTTCGGCCTTCGAGGTAAATTCAATTTCACTTAGTTTGCTGACACCATCTACTAGCTCGGCAACAGTGCTTCCAAAATGACCTATGAGTTCTTTTTTGTTGATATGGGTATCTTCAAGTACATCATGCAATAAGGCCGCCATAAGCCCTTCGTGGTCAAGATGCATGTCTGCGAGAATTATAGCTACAGCAAGAGGATGAGTAATGTATGGCTCACCACTTTGCCTTAGCTGGCCTTTATGGCACTGCTCAGCAAACTCGTAAGCTTTCAGAACACTTTGGACTTGATTTTCTGCGAGATAAGAGGAAAGTTTATTGCCTAGCGCCTCGGCGACCAAAAAGGCTACCAAGATTTCTCCTCCCGTATGAAGCTATTCTTCTGCTGCACTTTGTAAAATTGCAGCAGGGTCTTCTAGTGAAGGCGACACTCCAACCTCAGAGATACTTTCGCCTTCAGTTATTATTTCTGCTTCTTCTGTATCTACAGGTTCTATTATAAAATCATCAGGCTTCTTTCTTTCTATTAGAATGTCTGCTGTTATAAAACCTTCTTCAATTTCTCGCAAAGCCACTACGGTAGGCTTGTCGTTTTCCCAGGGAACTAGGGCTTCTTTAGAGCCCAGAGCTAACTGACGGGCCCGTTTAGAGCTAACCATAACAAGCTCAAAGCGGTTGTCTACATTCTTCAGGCAGTCTTCTACAGTAATTCTGGCCATGTGCGGTTCCGTTTGGTTGGTTACTTCTTGAGCAACCAAGAAGTTCTGTATTGCATACAGGGCCGCCTAGTGTACAAAATTGCTGGTTTCAGGACAACAAATCCTTGAGCAACGAGAGATATTTTTGTTCTTGACGCGGAAGTTTCAGTCGTTTGCTTAAAATAATAGAGCCAATGTCATCAAGCGCCTCACTAAAACCATCATTAATGATTAAATAATCAGCTTCTTTGAAATGAGAAATTTCTTCCTTAGCAGCCGATAAACGTCGTTTTATGACAGCTGAGGCATCTTGCCCACGACTTGTTAGTCTTTCCTCAAGCGCATTCAGTGATGGAGGTAAAACGAAAATACTGATGCAGTCAGACAGAAGCCGACGAATCTGTGCAGCCCCTTGCCAGTCAATCTCGAGAATAACATCTGCTCCGCTCAAGAGGGTCTGTTGTACCCACTTTTGAGAGGTGCCATAAAAATGATTGAACACTTGAGCGTGCTCAAGAAAAGCTTGCTCATCAACTAGGGAAAGAAAAGCCGCTTGATTGACAAAATAATAGTCTACACCCTCTTTTTCTCCGGGCCTCATTGCACGAGTTGTATGAGAAACGGAAGCATGCAAACCAGAAGTCTTTTTCAACAAGGCGTTTACCAGGCTTGTTTTTCCAGCCCCAGAAGGGGCAGAAACTGTATAGAGGGTCCCTTTTTTAGGCATTGAGTGTATTTCCTTTTATTCTTTAATTTTTATAAATTAGGCTATTCAATATTTTGAATTTGCTCTCGCATTTGCTCTATTAGAACTTTTAGCTCTACCGAAGACTGTGTTGTATCGCTTCCAATAGATTTTGAGCCAAGCGTATTGGCTTCGCGGTTCAACTCTTGCATCAAAAAATCCAGCCTTCTTCCAATAGGCTCTTGGCGTTTAAAAATATGATCTATCTCTATCAGATGTGTATCGAGCCTATCGAGCTCTTCCTCTACATCAGCTTTTTGCGCAAGCAGCACTAATTCTTGCTCAAGACGTTCTTTGTCAAGATTTAGCGACATATCATGAAATTTGTCTATAATTTTTTGTCTTCGTGTCTCTAATAGGAGCGGAAGTTTTTGACGCACACTGCTAATCTCACCTGCAATAGCCCTAAGGCGTTGTTCAATAAGAAGCTGGAGCCTGCTCCCCTCTCTCCGTCGACCCTCTTTGAGTTCTATTAAAGTCTCTTCAAAAAGAGCCACCAATGTTTTATTTATACCGCTGTTGTCTGCCTCTATTTTTTTGATTACCCCCGGCCACCGCAGAATATCAAAAGGGGAAATTTTTGCAGGGCTATTTATTTGGGTTGCTAGGGCCTCGCATACAGATATGCATTCTTCTACTATTGGTTGATTTATAGCTAGCTTATCAGGCGTTTGGGTGGTGTTTATTTGTAGTATGCAATCTATTTTTCCTCTCTCAAGATGTTTTTTGCAAAGTGCTCGCAATGTCATTTCAAGCTCTCGGACTGAGTCAGGTGTATGGAAATGTGCGTCTAAATAGCGGTGGTTAACAGAGCGTAATTCCCAAACAGCTGTCCCCCATTCGCATTGGATGGACTTGCGTGCAAAAGCAGTCATGCTGTTTGTCATATTTGGCGCCCATAAAAATAAAATATTGGTATATATATTAACATGCTGTCACATAAGCTGAATAAATCAGCTAAAATGACATCCTATTTTCTCAGGAAGCAAACAATATGTCTCGACCTAGTGGCCGCTCTACAGATCAACTACGCAATGTAACTATTACTCGTAACTATACTAAGCACGCTGAAGGGTCTGTGTTGGTTGAGTTTGGCGACACTAAAGTCATTTGTACGGCTAGTGTTGAGAATTCTGTTCCACACTTCCTTCGAGGAAAAGGCCAAGGCTGGATTACAGCAGAGTATGGCATGCTTCCTCGCTCAACAAATTCAAGAATGAGTAGAGAGTCCAGTCGAGGCAAGCAGTCCGGAAGAACCCAAGAAATTCAAAGGTTGATTGGCCGCTCATTAAGAGCAGTTGTTGATCTCAAAATTTTGGGCGAAAATACCATTAAGATAGATTGTGATGTTATTCAGGCTGATGGTGGCACACGAACAGCCTCGATTACTGGCGCCTGTGTTGCATTAATGGATGCCGTTAATTACCTAAAAAAGACAGGAAAGATTCAAGAAAGCCCTTTGATTGGGATGATTGCATCTGTATCAGTTGGTGTTTACAACGGAACGCCCGTATTGGACTTAGACTATGCTGAAGACTCTACGGCTGAAACTGACATGAATGTTGTGATGAACAGTGATGGAGGGTTTATTGAGATTCAGGGAACTGCAGAAGGCGCTCCCTTTGCTCAAGACCAGCTTGATAAAATGCTAGCTTTGGCTAAAAGTGGCATCAATGAGTTGCTGGAGCTACAACAAGCCGCACTATCTGAAGGCTAATCAATGGTTATATGCCGGCAACTACTCGTGTGTCGAGCAGGAGCGAGCCAGCTATCCCATGAAGAAAAAACTCTAGCATATTAAGGACTAAAAATAAAAGCATCGGCGACAAGTCTATAGCCCCAAAAGATGGAAGAATGCGCCTAAATGGCTCCATTACTGGGGAAATAATTTGCTGAATTAGCACTATAGCCGGATGCTGACTCTGTGGGGCTATCCAGCTGATAATAATCGTGGCCAGCAACCCGTAGAGGTAAATATTTAGAAATACAGACAGCGTGCCCACTAAACCCCAAGCAAGAGCCATAAAGATACTGACCATGCCGGCACCATTAATTGTAAATGTTAGCTGTATGATTAACCACTGAACCAGTAAAGCCAGTACTAGGCTGGCAAGGTCACATGAGCGAAATGGTGGCAAAAAGACGCGTATCGCACTACTTGGTAGTCGAGTGGCTTTAATGATAAATAAAGAAATAGGGTTATAAAAATCTGCCTTAACCAGCTGCAGCAAAAAACGAAATATTATTAAAGTTAAATAAAAACTACCTAGGGTTTGGACTAAATATGTTGCGTATGGGGTCAGTGTGGTCATGGCCTGCTTATCCGTTAGTTATATTGATAGATTTTTAGTGCTTATCGATTTAGTCTCATGCTTCTTTTGCCAGCTCTTTTGCTCGTTTAACGCAGCTAGTCATTGCTTTGTTGAATAATCCTAAAATATCCCCTTCAAGAAATGTGTTAATAGCTGCTTCAGTAGTACCAGCTGGAGAAGTAACACGTCTACGCAACTCTGCTGGTTCTATGTCATTCTCCATTGCCATTTTTGCCGCACCTAAAGCAGTTTGCAAGATTAATTTTCGAGCAACTTTCTGACTTAGGCCGAGCTCTATACCGGTTTTCTCCATAGCCTCCATAAAAAGAAAGAAATAAGCGGGGGCGCTTCCAGAAACTGCCGTAACCGCATCAATATCTTCTTCCTTTTCGAGCCAACAGCAGACTCCAACAGCATTAAAAATTTCAGTGGCTAAGCCACACTGTTCACGGCTGACAACCGTATTAGCAAATAATCCCGTTGCACCAGCTTGAACCAGCGCTGGAGTATTAGGCATGCATCTAACGATAGGAGCGTCCTTCCCTAGCCATTTTTGTAAGGAGGACAAGGGGATACCTGCAGCAACGGAAATTACCAGTGGTCGATGTTTTAAAGAGGCAGATAGTTCTAGAGAGACTGATTTTACCATTTTAGGTTTGACTGAAAGCAGTATTACTTCTGCGCCGGTAGCTGCAATAGAGTTATCTTTCGTCGTACTGATTCCAAATTTTTGGTTTAGGCGAAAAAGCTTCTCTTCTGTGGGACCGCTAACAGTAATATGGCTTGAGGGATGTCCTTTGTCTAAGATCCCACCTATTAAGCTAGTTGCCATATTGCCACCACCTATAAATGCTATTTTTGGCTTGCTCACAAGAACCTCCTTAATAATTAAATCCGTTGTATGTTGCTATAATAACTACCTGGGACCAAAAATAGCTGAGCCCACCCTGATAATTGTTGCACCTTCTTGGAGTGCAGCTTCAAGGTCAGACGACATCCCCATGGAAAGCGTATCTAGTGTTGTCAGTTGAGGGGAGCTATCCCTGACTCTCAGGAGTAGTTTTGACATAGCCTTGAATGTTTTCCTTTGCTCTATCTCTGTTGCATTGTGTTGAGGTATTGTCATTAAGCCTCTAAGGTTTAAACGAGGAAGGGCCTTAACTGCAGTAGAAACTTCAGAACACTCTTGAACCGATAGTCCTGATTTGCTTTCTTCTTCACTAATGTTTACCTGTATGCAGACATTTAGTGGCGGCTGATTATCTTGTCGTGATATATTTAGTTTTTTGGCAATTTTTGCTTTATCAATTGTGTGCACCCAGTCAAAATTTTCTGCTATTTTTCGTGCTTTATTGGATTGCAAGGGACCAATAAAGTGCCAGCATATATCCGATAGGTCGGAAAGTTCCTGTTGTTTTTTAAGAGCCTCTTGTAAATAATTTTCTCCAAAGTGTTTTTGTCCTAATGCGTATGCAATTCTTATAGCCTCTGAAGGCTGGCCTTTGCTGGCCGCGACAAGGATTATATCTTTTATGCAGCGATCTGTAGTTGCCAGAGCTTGCTGAATGCGGCAGTTAATATTGTTCAAATTGATAGGTATATTAATCATATAAGGCCGACTAAAAATTAAGATTTATTGTAGGGGCAAGTATAGCATTACGGTAAAACTGCTATGGTTGGGTCTGATAGCCAAGTTTGTAAGATAAGTACAGCTGCAAGATCATCCACAGGATTGTCGCGATAGTTTGTTGAACTATGTTTTTTGTTTTTTTCATGCTTAAGCTGATTTTGATGCTTTGCTTCAAATGTAGAAAGTCGTTCATCGACCATCTCTACTTTTATTCCAAATTTACCATGTATTCTGCGAGCAAATTTACGCGCTCTGATACAAAAATCACTCTCACTTCCATCCATATTCAGAGGCAACCCCACAATTACTTGATTTGGTTTCCAGTCATCTAGTAGTAGTTTGATCTTGTCCCAATCAGGCATTCCGTTTTTTGCCTGTAACACAGCTAGTGTGTTTGCTGTCCCTAAAAAGTTTTGGCCAATAGCAACTCCAATTTGGCGTGTACCAAAATCAAAAGCTAGGACAGTGAGGATTTCTTTAGTGATAATTTTATTCCTATTCTAGTTCTAGGCATAACAAATTTTTTAGTAGCATCTTAGTCTCTACCTGCACAAAACTAAAACTATAGGTTTTTTTCAATGGCGGCCAGTAGTTGTGCTCCAATATCTGTGTGTTGTTCGCGATCAATTTCTCTGGCACATGTGGGGCTAGTAATGTTGATCTCCGTTAAGTGGCAGCCAATGACATCTAGCCCGGCAAACAGGATGCCTTTTTCTTTTAATACTGGCCCTACTTGGCTGGCGATCCAAAGATCATTCTTGCTTAGCGGTTGCACAATACCTTTGCCGCCCGCCGCCAGATTTCCTCGAATGTCTCCCTCCGGCGGAATCCTTGCCAAGCAATAGGGAACGGGCTCTCCTTCAATCATCAAAATACGCTTATCCCCTAATTTTATTTCTGGGATAAATTTTTGCGCCATGATGGTTCTCCGCCCATTATCGGTCAGTGTTTCTATGATGACATTTAAGTTGAGATCATTTTTCCCAATTTTAAAGATAGATGCTCCTCCCATTCCATCAAGAGGCTTAAGGACAATGTCATGATGTTTTTTGTAAAAATTTTTAATTTGACCGACATCCCTACTAACCAAGAGGGGTGGCGTACATTGAGGAAAAGAAGCTGCAAAAATTTTTTCATTGCAGCCCCTAAGGCTTTGAGGCTTGTTAAGAACCATTACACCTAGCTTCTCTGCTGCTTCAAGTATGTAGGTTGTATATATGTATTCAGTATCAAAAGGAGGGTCTTTGCGCATAAGAATGACATTCAGGTCTGACAGTGATGTAAGTTTTGGCTGCCCTAAAGAAAACCAGTCTGTCTGATGATCCTTGACTCGTAGCTGAGACATACTAGCGACTGGATTTTCATTCTCAAGAGATAGGTCATGTTGCTGCATATACATAATCTCCCAGCCTCTGTTTTGCGCGGCAAGAAGTAATAGCAGTGTGGTGTCTTTGTATGGATTAATTGATTCAATTGAGTCCATTACAACGCCCAGAGTTCTGGTCATGCGTGCATCCTATAAGATAGCCGGCTGTATTTGTTATTTTTTAACGCTTGAAACATGTTTGTTACTATAAATCATTCCTTAGTTTTTAAAACCATGTAGATCCGCTTAATGTTTGCAGTTTATTTTTTGAATGACTTTTATACTGTGATTAAGCTCATTTTTGCGAGCAGTTTTAAAGAATCATCTACTAGACATGTAGTCGTAATCGGTCAATCAGATTGCCGGACGGGTTAATTTTCAGAATTACAGCCTCAAGTAGAATAATAAGATAAAATAAGCTAGCTTTGGTTGCTTGGAGACGCATCAACATGAATAGAAAACTATATCAGTCACATAAGAATCCAGCTCTTTTCTTGATTACACTGGCCTTAATAGCTGCACTAGGGTTTATTGGCTACATAGTGTGGTTAGTTGCTTCATTGCCCTTAATCCAGGAAGAGCTAAGACAGCTATACTTCGTTATTCTGTTATTAGATGAATATCAAAAATTTTCTTATCCTGTGTTCTGTGCTGGAGCACTATGCGTTGTTTTATTGATGCTTGTTAGCGTAGAGATATATCGAAGATCACGCGAAAGATTTGCTATAGAGAACAATAATCAGCAGGCTATTTTTTTGCTATTAGATCAAATATCCTCGCTCAATGACGTTGATTTGCACGGCGATACTGAGGAAATTCAAGATTTTAACGGCACTATTTCGGAAGCAATAAAGTTTTCTATTGAGCAACTGCAGACCCTCGCTGATCAAATACAGGGGTCATCAGAAAATTTGTCAGCAACAGTAAATGAGACCCGAGTAATTTCATCCCAGTTAGCCGAAGTGTCCGAACACCAATCAGATGAAATAGCTGCTGCAACTAAAGTTATTAAAGAATTAGAGGGGGCCATCGATGGACTGTCTGTTCAACTGAAGGGAACTGTTGCTGAGACAGAGAAAATATCTTCCCTTGCCAAAAAAGGGACTACAATTATCAAAAATACTGCTTTTGATATTGACAGCACACAAGATCAAATCAACGAAACCTCCAAACATGTTAATCGGTTGAGTGAAAATTTTAAGGAAATTGGAAGCTTGGTTTTAGCTCTCAATGATATGGCGGATCAAGCACATATTTTTGGTCTTAATGCAGCTATTCAAGCTTCCACGGCTGGAGATGCAGGAAAAGGATTTGGCGTAATTGCTGAAGAGATTCAAAGACTAGCAGAACGTTCTGGGGTTGCCACCAAACAAATAACTGCATTGATCCGTATTGTTCATGTGGGCACCAATGAAACTATTAGCTCTATGGATAAGGCTGTGCTCACGGCAACCAAGGGCAAAAAGGTGTCAGACGATGCAAATCATGTCGTGACAGATATTGAGGGGGTTGTGTTGGGTTTGGCCAAACAGATCAACGATGCAGCTATAGCCTTAACAGCCCAGAGGACGCTGACTATTAAGTGTTCAAAAACGATGGATGTGATACAGGATATATCATCCCAGCTGCTCTTCGGTACAAATAATACGGCTGAAATTATGAATGAGCTTGCTGATGTATCTTTGGGTCTGAGTAATGCTGTGTCTGGATTTAGGCGGCCTGCTGTTTGTGAAGATCTGACCGATGACCAATCGCAATCAATTTCAACCCCAGATTTTAGTTTTAGCGCCAGAGAAAATCAGATTGATTTAGGCAAATAATAACTGTGCCAATCATTGATTCTAGGTCCAAGATAGGAGGTATGCAACCACCATTTAAATTCATAAGAGTATTGATATGGCAGAGCAGATAAGCGGACAATCAGAATGGATTAAAATTTCTCAAGAATAGATCAATCAATTTGCAAATGTGACAGGAGACCATCAATACATACATGTTAGCCCAGAGCGCGCAGCAAAAAAATTTGGTGGTCCGACAGTACACGGATTTCTATCGCTTTCGCTGATACCTCATCTGATGATGGAGGCACTAGTTGATCAGATTGGGCCGTCTACGGTGCTAAATTATGGGGTGAATCGATTGCGATTTATTTTGCTTATTCGTCCATGTAACTTTATTCGCCTTAATTGGAATATTGCATGTACTGGGCAGAAAAAATGGCCTGTTGCTGACTGTTGACGCAGTCATCGAGGCTAAAGGTGAGGAAAAACCAGCACTAGCAGCCGAATGGCTTGTATATCATCGACTAAATATTCCCTCTTTAGGGTTGACCTCCATCGAACATGTTTAATGTGCACTAAATAATTTAGCTCGTACAGTTTCCCTATATTTTGTTGGCGAAGCACCAAAGTGCTGACTAAAAATTTTACTGAATGAAGCAGTGTCCTGATACCCACTATGGAGGGCTACTTCGAAAATAGGAAGATTGGATTTTTGTAGTAACTCTCCTGCGTTGTTCAACCGGATAGACTGTAAATATTCTAGAGGTGTTTTTCCTAAGGCGCTCTTGAATCGTCGGTTGAAGTTTCTAGTGCTAAATTCAAATTTTTTTGCCACCTCACTTATCAAGATAGTCCTATTGTAATTATCTTCCAGCCAAATCTGCGCTTGAACCACTTGTTCGTCTGGATGCCGCTGTACATCATCAGAAAAATAACTAGTAGGCTTAAAAGAGCTGCGAATTTCATGGAAAAAGTTCCTTTCCACTTGCTTTGCAGCATTTCGGCCATAGAGCCTAGCTGAAAGATGAACCATTAGTTCAGCCATAGAATTAACGCTTGCAGCACAATAAAGGTTCCCTGCCTGAGTAATAAAGTACTGTCGTTTTAATAGAACGTTTGGATAATCTTTTTGGAATTGATCGAAATAGTGCCAATGTGTTGTTGCCGGCTGTTTGTCGAGGAGACCAGATTTGGCAAGAAAACAGACACCAGTTCCTACTGCTATCACTATGGCCCCTTGAGCAACTTGTTGTTGCAGCCAAGGTATGTAATCTTTGTATTTTATTAGAGCTGGTCTTGGATTTCGCCATAACGCAGGTAAGTTAATAATGTCAAAATTTTGTGAGTCATCAATAGTTGCGGATGGCCGAATATCAAAACCAGACGGCGATGTAATGGAACATTCATCAATAGACAGAGTAAGTGCTTCAATTCTTCTAGTGTTTGGGTATTTAGGCCGAACGGTGGCCTCTGCTGTTCGTAGCATTTCCACTGGAAGTGTAGCGCTAGTGCCAAGGATATTATCATAGAGCAGCGTTGCTATCCGTAGAGGGGGTTCTTTTGATGTTACTTCTATGGCCATAATGACAAAATATATGGCTATAAATGACAAAAGTCAATGAACTGTAGCCTGATAAACTTACTTATATCTATATAAACAAGAGTGTCAGCCGATGCAAGCTTTGCCAATTATAGTAGGTTTTGGTGGTTATAATGCTGCTGGAAGAAGTTCGTCTCATCAGGCTTTTCGCCGCATAGTTATTGAGTCTCTTTCGGAGTATCAGCAAGAGCAAACCATAGTTGGCTTGGCTTGCCTGATGAAGCTGGTCTCATGGGACGGGGAGCTTTATGTCGATGCAGAAAACAAACAGTGTACCCCGAAGCAGGTGGTAGAGGCCTTTGGTAATTTAGTGCTTAAAGGCACCTTAATCCGTCGTCTGGAGGATTCTTTATTTGATCCCAAAAAAATATACGGCCACAAACGAATAAAAATAGAGCCTCAAAATGGAGAAGCTGTAGTTTTCAGGCTAGCCAAAAAAGATATACCTGCATCGATTCCTGAGCACTGGAATATTACATATTTGGATGAAGCTTTTTGCGAGGTCAGCATTAAAGGCGCTGCAGATTTTTTAGTACCGACATATTCTGAACAGGCAGCCAAAGCTGCAGGACAGCTCCCCTCAGGCTTTGATCCTGCTGCGCAATATAGCTCGCGTTTTCATCCCAGAGGACTTCAGTTGGCGCTACTGGGGGCCAGTGATGCGCTAGCTTCTATCGGGATTCCATGGGACAAAATAGCAGCCAGCATTCGCCCTGATGAAGTTGGTGTTTATTGCACTAGCATTATGGGACAAGTCACTAAAGAGGGGCTGGGCGGGTTACTACAGGCAAGACTTTTGGGAGAGCGGGCGACCTCAAAGCATTATGCCATGGGCCTGAATACAATGCCTGCAGATTTTGTGAACGCTTACGTAATAGGCAGTGTGGGCCACACGGCTGCAATAACAGGAGCTTGCGCATCTTTTCTTTATGTTTTGCAGGCAGCAATTCAAGATATCAGAAGCGGGCGAAGAAGGGTGGCGATAGTTGGCAGCGCTGAGGCCGGGTTGACTCCAGAAATCATGGAGGGTTTTACCAGTATGGGCGCTCTAGGCACTGATATTAATCTTTGTAAGTTGGATTCATCGAAAACACCAAATTGGCGAAAAGCTAGCAGACCATTTGGAGAAAATTGTGGATTTACAATTGGTGAGGCTACCCAATACATAGTTCTTATGGATGACGCCCTTGCTATAGATCTTGCGGCAGACGTACATGGTGCTGTTTCTGATGTGTTTATCAATGCAGACGGCATCAAGAGATCTATATCAGCGCCTGGTGCTGGCAATTATGTTTCTTTTTCTAAAGCGGTAGCATCAGCAATTGCAATTGTAGGTGAATCAACCGTTCGCAAACACAGTTTCATTCATGCACACGGCTCTAGTACCCCTGCAAATAGAGTTACAGAATCTAGAATATTTGATCGTGTAGCAGAAGCTTTTTCTATCAAGGATTGGCCTATTACGGCTGCAAAAGCTTTCGTAGGGCACTCTTTGGCAGCAGCTAGTGGCGATCAACTCGCCTTTGCACTGGGGACATTTAAGTACGACATACTTCCTGGCATTAAAACAGTCGATAAGATTGCTGACGATGTTGCTCAAAAACGCTTGTTTTTCCCTTTACAGGACATGGATCTTGTTAATCGAAAAATGGATGTAGCATTTGTAAATTCAAAAGGATTTGGTGGTAATAATGCTACAGCAGTAGTCCTTTCTCCGCGCAAAGTGGAGAATATGCTGTCTGCTAGGTATGGATCAGTGATGGCAGATTACCAAAGCCGTCGAGAAGAAACTCGTCAAGCAGCAAAAAATTATGCCGAAAAAGCAGATAAAGGCAATATTCCAGTTGTCTATCGCTTCGGGGAAGCTCTAGTTCAAGAACAAGATATTGATATTTCTTGTGATGGCATACATATGCCTGGGCATAAACAGGACGTAATATTTGATAAATTAAATCCATGGGCGGACATGGATTGAAAGGCATGCAAAGCTAAATCAGTCTATTTTGCGCAGAGAATAAGTTTATTTTTCGATGCCTAAGGATTCCCACAGCCTGTCAATTTTTTCTTTTATTTTGGTATCCATTTCGATTGGTTTCCCCCACTCTCTATCTGTTTCACTCGGCCATTTATTAGTGGCGTCAAACCCTACCTTTGAGCCCAATCCAGAGACAGGAGAAGCAAAGTCTAAATAATCAATGGGGGTGTTATCAATTATCACCATATCTCGCTTAGGGTCCATTCGAGTTGTAATGGCCCATATTACATCACTCCACTCGCGAGGATTCACATCGTCATCTACAACAACTACAAATTTCGTGTACATGAATTGTCGTAAAAAAGACCAAACTCCCATCATCACTCGCTTGGCGTGGCCAGGATACTTTTTCTTCATCGAAACAACAGCCATGCGATAGGAGCAACCTTCAGGTGGAAGATAAAAATCAATAATTTCTGGAAATTGTTTTTGTAGAATAGGAACGAATATTTCGTTCAGTGCTACCCCCAGAATGGCTGGCTCGTCAGGAGGTCTGCCAGTATAAGTACTATGATAGATCGGGTTTTTGCGATGAGTGATTCTTTCCACCGTAAAAACTGGAAATTGATCCACTTCATTATAGTAGCCAGTATGGTCTCCAAAAGGGCCTTCAGTCGCCATTTCGTCTGGATAAAGAAAGCCTTCTAGGATAAATTCAGCGCTTGCTGGCACTTGAAGGTCGCTGCCCAAACAGCCCACCACCTTTGTTTTTTCACCCCTTAGTAGTCCTGCAAAAGCATATTCTGAGAGAGTATCTGGCACAGGTGTGACTGCACCTAGTATAGTTGCGGGGTCAGCACCTAAAGCTACAGCAATTGGGAATGGTTCTCCAGGATGGGCTAGTTGCCAGTCTTGAAAATCAAGCGCCCCTCCTCGATGAGACAACCATCGCATGATTAGTTTATTTTTCCCTATTACCTGCTGGCGATAAATACCTAGATTTTGTCTTTCTTTCTCTGGACCTCGGGTGATAACTAGCGGCCAAGTAATCAGTGGCCCCGCATCACCTGGCCAGCAGGTCTGAATTGGTAGTTTGTTTAAATCAACATCTGCACCTTCAATGATAAAATCTTGGCAGGCAGCTTTTTTTACAACCTGTGCTGGCATGTTTAGAATTTGTTTAAACTTATCACGATTTCCCCAGAGGTCTTTTATTCCTTTCGGCGGTTCTGGCTCTTTTAGAAAAGCGAGCAACTCTCCTACTTCTCGCAGGGCAAGAAGAGTTTCTTTTCCCATGCCCATCGCAACTCTTTCTGGCGTACCAAAAAGATTGCCTAACACAGGAATATCGAATCCTTTGGGATTTTCAAATAATAGAGCTGGGCCGCCAGCGCGAAGGGTACGGTCACAAATTTCCGTCATCTCTAGAACAGGATCAACTTCGACTTTAATGCGCTTTAATTCGCCGCGCTTTTCTAGGAATTTAATAAACTCCCTAAGATCTGAGTGTTTTATTGTCATGTTAGATAATAGTTAGAAATAGGTATACTCCAAGTGTTACGATAAAAACTTGTAATTGCAACTTCTTACAAGTTGTTAAGTAAGCTAAAATTGTATCTGAAATTCTAGATCGTAGCGCTAAATAATCGATTTATAAGTATATTCTGAGCTCCAAAAAGAGAAATACATGAATAATTTTCTTATAGCACCATCAATCCTGTCCGCAGACTTTGCTCGATTGGGAGAGGAGGTAGAGGCTGTTATTGATGCAGGTGCTAACCTAGTCCATTTCGATGTAATGGATAATCATTATGTGCCTAATTTGACTATTGGCCCCATGGTTTGCAAGGCGTTGCGTGACCATGGGATAGTAGCCTCTATTGATGTGCACCTCATGGTTGACCCCGTAGACCAGCTTATTAACAGTTTTTCTGCTGCCGGCGCTAACTGGATAACCTTTCATCCGGAGGCTTCTCAGGATGTTGATCGCTCCCTGCAACTGATAAGAGATGCAGGATGTAAAGGTGGTTTAGCGTTAAATCCCGAAACGGGGCTTGATGAGATAAAACACTTTTTAAAAAAAGTGGATATAATTCTACTAATGTCTGTAAACCCTGGCTTTGGGGGACAAAAATTTATTCCAGCGACATTAGGTAAGTTGCGTGAAGCTCGTACCCTTATTGATAACAGTGGGCTAGACATTCGCCTGGAGATCGATGGGGGTGTTACCACTAAAAATATTAGAGCAATTGCTGAAGCAGGGGCAGATACTTTTGTTGCCGGTTCAGCCATCTATGGTTCTGATGATTATCGTCAAGCCATTAATTGTATGCGTGCAGAATTATCCAAATTGGAGTTTGAGCAGTCATGACCCCTGAGCATTTTGCCGAGCTAGCTAAGCAAAATTACAGTCGAATCCCAGTGATACGAGAAGTTCTGGCCGATCTAGAAACACCATTGTCTTGTTATTTAAAGCTAGCAAGAGGGCCATACTCGTATTTATTTGAATCTGTTCATGGTGGCGAAAAATGGGGGCGTTATTCCCTCATAGGCCTGCCATCAAGTACCATTATAAAGGTCTTCGGCGATCAATTGGTGATAGAAAAAAATAATCAAATTATAGAATCTAAGACTACGATAGATCCTCTAAGTGATATTGAAGCTTTTCAGTCCAGATACCAGATACCTGAGTTACCTGAGTTGCCTCGCTTCACAGGAGGACTTGTAGGTTATTTTAGCTACGATACCGTACGTTATGTTGAGGAAAGATTAAAGCAATCGGCACCCAAAGATGATTTAGGCAATCCAGATATCTTATTGATGGTGTCTGATGAAGTGGTAATTTTTGATAATCTGCTGGGAAAACTAATTTTTGTTGTTCACCAGGATGCTTGTGATATAAACGCCTGGGGTAAGGCCCAGCAACGACTAGATGAGCTTGAAGCTAAACTCAAAAATTCTGTTCCGGATCTGCCATCATTGAACTTAGATAGTAAAGAACAAAGTGAATCTGCTTTTGTGTCTAGTTTTGGCGAAGAGAATTTTCTGGAAGCAGTCAGCAAGATAAAAGACTACGTGTTAGCCGGCGATGCAATGCAGGTTGTTCCATCGCAGCGGTTATCTCTAGACTTTAATGCCGAACCCTTGAATCTTTATAGGGCATTACGCTGCCTTAATCCATCCCCTTATATGTACTTTCTGGATCTAGACTCCTTTCATATAGCAGGGTCATCGCCAGAAATTTTAGCTCGTCTAGAGGATGGAGCGGTAACAGTGAGACCTATCGCCGGAACTCGTCGTCGCGGACACACCTCCGAGGAAGACCTATCCCTAGAAAAAGAGCTGCTAAGTGACCCCAAAGAAATTGCAGAGCATTTGATGCTCATTGATTTGGGTCGCAACGATGTGGGAAGAGTTGCCCAAATAGGAACAGTAGAAGTCACTGATCAGATGCTAGTAGAGCGTTATTCGCATGTTATGCACATTACATCTAATGTGACTGGTCAGGTGAAGCCAGGCACTACGGCTATGGACGTGCTGCGAGCAACGTTACCGGCTGGTACTTTGAGCGGAGCTCCAAAAATTCGTGCTATGGAAATAATTGACGAGCTTGAGCCAGTGAAGCGCGGGGTGTATGGGGGAGCTGTAGGCTATATTGGCTGGAATGGCAATATGGATACTGCTATTGCCATCAGAACCGCAGTAATTAAAGACGGTAAGCTTTATGTGCAAGCTGGCGCCGGAGTAGTAGCAGATTCGGTTCCAGAACTGGAATGGAAAGAAACTATAAATAAAGCACGCGCTATTTTTCGTGCTGTTGATTTAGTCGTCTAAGGCACCCTGGCTATGATTTTAATGATTGACAATTATGATTCGTTTACCTATAACGTAGTGCAGTACTTGGGAGAACTCAAGGCTGAGGTGCGCGTCATCCGTAATGATGAGCTGACATTAGACCAAATCCAATCAATAGCCCCAGAAAAAATTGTTATCTCCCCTGGACCATGTACCCCTAACGAAGCAGGCATTTCTGTTGCGGCGATTGAACATTTTTCTGGAAAAATCCCTATCCTAGGCATTTGTCTGGGCCATCAAAGTATTGGCCAAGCTTTTGGTGGAAAAATTATACGAGCCAGAAATGTAATGCATGGGAAAACGTCCTTTATTTATCATAACAACAAGGGAGTATTTAAAGGCTTGCCCAATCCTTTTGAGGCAACTCGCTATCATTCCTTAATTGTCGAAAGGGAAAGTTTGCCGCGTTGTCTTGAAGAGACTGCCTGGACTAAAAAATCGACAGGAGAGATTGATGAAATTATGGGTTTTCGTCACCGCGATTTTGCAGTAGAAGGCGTACAATTCCATCCAGAATCGATTCTTACTGAAAATGGGCACGACTTGCTCGAAAATTTTTTGAAAAACTAAAAAAGGCTATGATGGACATTCAGCAGGCAATTAACAAAATTTTGAATGGCCATAATCTTTCGATCAGTGACATGCGTGAAGCAATGATGCAGATTATGACGGGAAAAGCTACCGATGCTCAGATAGGTGGATTTTTGATCGGACTGCGCATGAAGGGTGAAACGGTCGAAGAGATTACTGGTGCGGCCCAAATAATGCGTGAACTATCAGTGCCATTACACTTAACAAATGAGCATTTGGTGGATATCGTTGGAACAGGTGGCGATAGCGCAGGGATCTTTAATGTGTCTACAGCAAGTATTTTTGTTGCGGCAGCAGCAGGTGCGAACATTGCCAAACATGGCAATAGAGGGGTTAGTAGCAGCAGTGGTAGCGCAGATTTGCTAGAGTATGCGGGGGTAAATTTAGATTTATCAGCAGAACAGATAGGCCTTTGCGTAGAAGAGGTTGGGGTTGGTTTTATGTTTGCCATTAATCATCATGGCGCAATGAAGCATGCTGTTGGTGCACGCAAAGAGCTTGGCGTACGTACTATTTTTAATCTGCTGGGTCCGCTCACCAATCCAGCCAAAGTTCCCAATATGCTGCTGGGCGTTTATGATCGCAAATGGTTAATCCCGCTTGCAGAAGTAATGAGGGCACTAGGCTGCGAACATGTACTTGTTGTTCATTCTCAGGATGGATTGGACGAGATTAGTATTTCGTCTGATACCTGGATTGTAGAACTCAAAGACGGCGAAATTAGCGAATACACTTTAATGCCAGAAGATTTTGGAATGAGCAAAGGTAATCTTGACGACCTGAAGATTTCTGATGCAAAAGAAAGCTTGGATTTGATAAAGTTAGCGCTGTCTAAGCAGCGCGTCTTTTCTTCTAAGGTTGAGTCTGCATCTGATATAATTGCGTTAAATGCTGGAGCAGCACTTTATGTTTCCGGCGTCGCGAATAATTTAGCAGAAGGTGTTATTTTAGCGCAAGACGCTATTGGTAGTGGCTTAGCTAAGGAAAAAATTTCTGAGCTTGCTGCGTTTACTCGTTGTTTTTAGGCAAGAAAAATATTACAAATCGTAGTCAAAATATCATGGATGCAGCATTGGATACTCCAACAGTTTTAAAAAAAATTCTAACTAAAAAGATAGCAGAGGTCGCTAGTCGACGGCGAAATGTGTCGCTGGCCGAGTTAGAGCAGCAATGTTGCGGAGAGCTAAAAAACAGAGAAGTAAGAAGTTTTTCAGGCGCCCTTTCTGCAAAAATAAATACAGGAGTATCTGCAGTTATTGCCGAAATTAAAAAGGCATCACCTAGCAAAGGGGTGATCAGAGAAAATTTTGACCCTGAAAAAATTGCTATAAGTTATCAGAAAGGCGGCGCAGCTTGCTTGTCTGTTTTGACGGAAAGTGCTTTTTTCCAAGGCTCAGATGATTATTTAAAAATAGCCAGAAACGCCACCTGTTTGCCAGTTTTAAGAAAGGATTTCATAGTTGATCCTTATCAAGTCTATGAGTCTTATGCGCTAGGCGCAGATTGTATTTTATTGATTGTTGCAGCTTTGAGCCAGATAGACATAGAGGAGCTGCATGGAGTTGCCCGACAGCTTGGCCTGGATGTGTTGATGGAGGTTCACAATGAAGAAGAGCTTGATAGAGCCCTGTTGATTGATAATCCAATGATTGGAATCAATAATCGTAATCTGCATACTTTTGAAACAAGTCTTGATACAACTATTCAGCTCTTGAATAAGATTCCAAAAAATAGAATTATTATTACTGAAAGCGGCATACTCAATTCAGACGATGTTGCCACCATGAAAGATCATGATGTAAATGCTTTTTTGGTGGGTGAAACATTTATGCGTGCAGATGATCCAGGATTAAAATTATCTGAAATGTTTATGTAGACTAGGATTTTTAGCTTAGCTATAAGTACATGAATTTTTTAAATTTCTTGAGGCCTTTTATTTTTATGAAAGCAAAGATTACATGGGGTGGAGAGGTTAAATTTATAGCCGAGTCTGAGTCTGGACACAGGATTATCATGGATGGTCCTCCAGATTATGGCGGTGGAAATGCAGGACCTCGACCTATGGAGATGATGCTGATGGGGATGGGAGGTTGCTCAGCTTTTGATGTGGTTCATATTTTGCAGAAAAGCCATCAAAGCGTAGCGACTTGCGTGGCAGAAATTACTGCAGTCAGAGCCAAAGAGGTTCCTGCAGTATTTACTAAAATACATCTACATTTTCTGGTGTCAGGCGACAATCTAAAAGAAAGCATAGTGCGTAACGCAGTTAAGCTGTCCGCTGAAAAATATTGCTCCGCTTCTATTATGCTCACCAAGGGTGGCGTCGAGGTTACTCACACATTCGAGATTAATAGCCCTAAAGTCTGATTGTCAAAAATTAGCAATTAAAAAAAGGCAGCTTATGCCGCCTATAAAAGAATACTGAGGGAGAAGAACAAACAAGATTTTCAATTTGGTGGAATCGGTCCTGGAAAGCGATTCAATAATCTACTCATCAACAAAATAAATATACAGCACTTGACACACATTCTTAAAATGTATATATATTATGTTATCTATAATTTTTAGGAATAACAATTAATGGGTTACTCTATAGATATAGAGTGCGCCTACCATGCTTATATAATGCTGTTGCCAGCATTCATCTGCTGCTATCTAAGATGGCAGTTTACCTCTTTAGTGCTATCTAGTTTGGAGTATGATCTTGGATGCAAAACTGTTATCTCGCGTAGACCTTAATTTATTAGTAGCACTACAGCGACTCTTAGAGGAAGAGAGTGTGACTAAGGCTGCCGAAAGGCTGTTTATCACACAACCGGCTATGAGCAAAACATTACAACGTTTGCGAGAAACATTTAATGATCCCTTGTTTGTCAGATGTGGGCGAGGATTGTCTCCTACCCCAAGAGCGATCGAGCTAAAAAAACAATTGCCAGCAGTTTTAGCAGCTATAGCAACCATGATGCTAAAAGAAGAGTTTGATCCCCTAACCTTTGAGGGAGAGATATTTATTATGGCTGCTGAATTTATTGCCGTTCAAGTGATGCCAGCCTTAACTCAAAAGCTAGTTAAGGAGGCACCGTTAATGACCATCCGGCTGGTGGGTGAAGACTCTAACACCAAGGTATCAGGCCTAGAAAAAGGTGATTTGGATTTTGCTATTGAAATTGCACGCCCATACACTGAAGACTACCACGAGACCTCGCTAGGGAGTTTTACGCCGGCTGTATGGATGAACACTGGGCACCCTTTGGCAGAGAAAAGGCAGCTTAAACTGAATGAAATGCTAAATTACCCCTTTGTTCAGTATGCCCTGCTTCGGTCACCATCTGGCGATACGGCCCAACAAACACGCTTTGACTCACAATTAAAAGAGAAAGGTCTGAAGCGAAAAAAAGCAATGGTAACCGATCAGCTGATGACCGCCTTAAATGTTTTGCGGGTAACAGATTGCTTGATGATGGGGACTATGCATGATTTAAAAAGCGATGGCGCTACTTATGGAATTGTCCGTAAGGCCTATCCAAAAGAATTAGACTTTGATAGCTCTGTACCAATAGTGTTAGTACAGCATTCTAGGAGCGTTAAGTCTGCAGCACATGACTGGATTAAACAGAAAATTATAGAAGTGGTTTGCCCACTATTAACCGCTAAATAACGTAAAGATAAATCTAGACTCTTAGATAAAATAACTAATTTTTGTCATCGCTTTAGACGCAGTAGTCATAAGTGATTTGGCTGGTGAGGGGAATGCTACCCCTCCAGCCTTTAAGGCTGACTCTGCGTGACGGGCTTCATCTTCGAGCATTCTCTCAACAATTATCCGACTCTTGATGTCATTAGAGGGTAACTTTTGTAGGTGAATACTTAGGTGTTCGCAAACCTGATGTTCTGTGGCTGCAACAAATCCTAGGCTAAGTTTGTCGCTAACAAGACCGGTGATGGCGCCAAGACCAAAAGACATAACATACCATAGGGGGTTTAGCGTGCTGGGCTGCTCCCCAAGTTGAACCACGCGTTCTCGACACCAAGCCAGATGGTCCACCTCCTCACTGGCTGCATGCTCCATTTCATGCCGAACAGTAGTGAGTTTTGCTGTTAGGGCTTGCCCTTGATATAGGGCTTGAGCACAAACTTCTCCAGTATGGTTGACTCGCATTAATGCTGCAGATTGGCGTTTTTCTTCGCTAGTTAGTGCTTCTTCAGAAGTATTTTTTGCTGGAGAGGGTCGATTATGGACAGGGTTCTCGGATGTTATTGTTTTTAGAGCCAAGTCCACTTGAGCTAAAAAACCATCAATGGATGAAAGTCGTCTTGAGTTCATCAGTGCTTCCAAATTACTATGTAAAGATAAAGGATTATAGCAAAATTATAAACTATATAGTTGGGCGTTAAAAATGAAAGTTAACAAACATGTAAATCTGGGCAATGGAATTTATAGCGTTGATGCTCGATATATCTGTCCAGGTAATGCGTGCTGCTATTTGATGATCGAAGGCGATCAAGTCGCCATAATAGAAACGGGAACAGCCTATACAGCAGAGGGAATTCATGAGGCCCTGATATCACTGGGATTCGGAATTGAATCAGTTCGATATATTGTTCCAACTCATGTGCATTTAGATCATGCGGGAGGAGCTGGTGTGTTAATGCAAAGGTACCCTAATGCACAGCTAGCTATTCACCCTAGAGGTGCGCGACATATGATCAATCCAGACAAGCTGATTGAGGGGTCAAAAGCGGTATACGGGGAAGAAAAATTTACCCAATTTTATGGAAAAATTATCCCAGTCTCTGCGGATCGAGTTTTGATCATCGAAGATGGAGAAAAGCTTTATTTGGAAAATAGAGTTCTAGAGTTTCGCCATACTCCTGGGCATGCAGAGCATCATTTCTGTATCTGGGATCAAGCTAGCCAAGGATGGTTTTCCGGAGATACATTTGGGATTTCATATGCAGCAATGGCGAGCGATCTAGATCGATTCATTATACCTACCACGTCGCCAGTGCAGTTTGATCCAGATAAATTATTAGCTTCTATAGATCTGTTGATGAGCTATGGCCCTAAAAGGTTTTTTTTAACTCACTACAGTGTTGTTGAGGAGCCAAGAAAAAAAGCTGATTTGCTGCGCGAGCAGATTGAATGCTATCGAGAGATTGCCTATTCGCTTTGCCATGAGCCGGATAGAGAGCAGAAAATTTTACTTGCAGTGAAGAAGATGACGTTAACTAGAATCTCCTCTGCCCAACCGAGCTTAGACTTAAAGGCAGTAGAAAAGTTATTAGAACTAGATTTTATCCTAAATGCTCAAGGTATAAACATATGGGCATCTAAACAAGAGCAGAAAAAGAAGTCAGACGTGTGAACAAAATAGACACTATAAAGTTAATTTCTCTCTGCCTACTGCCCGATATCCAATATCATCACGAAAGAAAACATTATTCCAAGAAATCTGATTAGTGAGCTGATAGGCTTTTTTTTGTGCCTCGCTGACGTTATCTCCTAAACCAACTACACAAAGCACTCTGCCGCCATTGGTTACTGTCTTGCCGTCAATACACTTTGTTCCCGCATGAAACACTTTTTCCGCGCCTGATGATTTTTCTGGCAATCCATATATTATATCGCCTGTATCATATTCATAAGGATAGCCTCCTGCGGCAAGCACAACGCCCAGCGCTGACCTGGGATCCCATTCAAGGCTATGCTGATCTAGTTTTTTGTTTAGCGCCGCAACACATAGGAAAACTAGGTCTGATTTAAGGCGCATCATGATGGGTTGTGTTTCTGGGTCGCCAAAGCGACAGTTGTACTCTATTACTTTGGGCGTGCCATCTGACATGATCATTAGGCCGGCATAAAGAAAACCTGTGTAAGGATTACCCTCTGCCGCCATACCCAAAACGGTTGGCCTGATTACCTCCTTCATAATACGATTATGGATTTTAGTTGTTATAACAGGTGCTGGAGAATAGGCGCCCATGCCTCCAGTATTTGGACCCTTGTCATTATTATCTCGAGCCTTGTGGTCTTGTGAGGTTGCCATTGGCAGTATATTTTTTCCGTCAACAATAACAATAAAACTTGCTTCTTCTCCTGCTAAGAACTCTTCTATGACAATTCGGTGGCCCGCTTCACCAAAAACATTGCCAGCCAGCATGTCATTGACAGCTCGCTGTGCTTCATCAAGTGTCATTGCAACCACTACACCCTTTCCTGCAGCTAATCCGTCAGCCTTCACTACGATAGGCATATTTTTTGTATGAAGATAAGCAATAGCCGGCTCTATTTCAGTGAATTTCTGATATTCGGCAGTAGGAATACCGTGCCTGACAAGAAAATCCTTAGCAAAAGCTTTTGAGCCTTCTAGCTGCGCAGCCCTCTTGTTTGGACCAAAAACGGGTAGATTTCGGTCTGAAAAAAAATCTACAATACCATCTACTAAAGGTTGCTCTGGGCCTACGATAGTTAAATTCACCTCATTGCTTTCGGCAAAAAAAGCTAACTCTTCGAAGTTGCTTGGATCTATAGCTAAATTGGCTACTTTTGGTTCTAGCTGAGTACCGGCATTCCCTGGCGCCACAAAAACTTTTTTAACGGCATGATTTTGTGCGACTTTCCATGCCAAGGCATGCTCTCGTCCCCCAGAGCCAATTATTAAAATATTCATGGATTTTTCTCTTTGCAAAGGAAGGATCTATTCTTAGTGGCGGAAATGTCTGATCCCGGTAAAGACCATTGCCATGCCGTACTCATTTGCAGCAGCGATAACCTCTTCATCTCTAATTGAGCCACCTGGTTGAATCACACAGCTAATACCTTCGCTGCCAGCATTATCGAGACCATCTCTAAAAGGAAAAAATGCATCAGACGCCATAACCGAGTCTTTGATTTTAAGACCTGCATGCTCTGCTTTTATACCAGCAATTCGCGCCGAATTTATACGGCTCATTTGGCCAGCACCAACGCCAATAGTCCGATTATTTTTTGTATAAACTATAGCATTAGACTTGACCATTTTTGCGACTTTCCAGGCAAAAATCATTTCATCAAGTTCTTTTTCAGTAGGCTTTCGCTGGGTAACCACCCTCAAATCTTCTCGAGTGATCATCTCGTTGTCTCTGTCTTGAATGAGCAGGCCTCCATTGACGCGTTTAAAGTCAAAACCTTGAGGTCTTTCTTGTTTCCATTCTCCACATTCTAAAAGGCGAACATTCTGTTTGCTGCTGATGACGCGTTTAGCTTTTTCAGAAATACTTGGCGCTATGATGACTTCTACAAACTGACGATCGCATATAGTCATAGTAGTTTTTTCATCGAGCTCTCGATTAAAGGCAATAATTCCACCAAAAGCTGACTCTGGATCGGTGCTAAAAGCTAGATCATAGGCTGCACTGATATTTTTCGCGACTGCAACACCGCAAGGATTGGCGTGTTTTACGATGACACAGGCAGGCTGATCGAACTGTTTGACACACTCTAGTGCAGTATCTGTATCAGCGATATTGTTATAAGAAAGCTCTTTGCCTTGTAGTTGTTTTGCAGTTGCAATATTGGCTTCAGTTACATTCTTCTCTACATAAAATGCTGCATTTTGATGTGGATTTTCTCCGTAGCGCATTTCTTGGGCTTTCATGTATTGCATATTGAAGGTGTTAGGGAAGCCAAGTTTTTCGTTATTAGTGTTACGAGCACCAAAATGGTTAGCAATCATGCCATCATAGGCGGCTGTATGTTCAAATGCTTTTACCATTAGGTCATAACGAGTCTTGTAGCATGTGTAGCCATTTTTGCTGTTCATCTCATTTAGCACTAAATCATAGTCTTGGGCGTTAACAATTATTGCCACATCTTTATGATTTTTTGCTGCAGACCTGACCATAGCTGGACCGCCGATATCTATATTTTCAATTGCGGCAGGCAAGCTACAGTCTGGATCGGCAACAGTAGCAGCAAAGGGATAGAGGTTGACCACTACCATATCAATCCCTAGGATTCCATGTGCGCTCATGACAGTTTCATCAGTACCGCGACGACCCAGTATGCCGCCATGAATTTTTGGATGAAGTGTTTTTACCCGACCATCCATCATTTCTGGAAATTCGGTGTAGTCTGAAACCTCTCGAACGTTAATGCCATTCTCTTTAAGCAAGCGATAGGTTCCGCCAGTAGATAGAATTTCAATTTCCAGCATGCTTAGTGATTCGGCAAATTTAACTATTCCAGTTTTATCAGATACGCTTATAAGAACACGTGAAACTTTACGTAGGTCGCTCATAATACTCTCATTAATAATTTTTTCTTATTGCAAAATAGTTAGTTCTAGACAGGTTTTAACTGCAAGAGATTATATTGTTTAAGCTTCTTTCTTAGCGTTCCGCGGTTGAGCCCAAGCATCTCAGAAGCCTTACTTTGGTTCTGTAGGGTATATTGTAGCGTTACCTCAAGCAAAGTAGACTCGACTTCGCTAACAACTAAATGATATAGATCACGAGCAGCCTGATCACCCAGATCATGAAAGTACTCTTCTAATGCATGCTCTACACACTCGCGCATAGATCCATGCCTATGCGCCCTTATGTGCTTAGAATTTTTTTCTAATTGTACTTTCAGTGCTTTACTAGTGCTCATGCTGCTTCGTTCCATGTAATTTTTATTGCTTTAAAAAACTCATGCAAGCTTTGTATTTGTTGCCCAGGCTCCTCTAATCGACAAAAATGATGCCGAAATTGCTGACAATCGGATAAGGCATTAACATACCAACCCACATGTTTTCGGGCAATCCTAACCCCCAAGTATTCCCCATAGTGGTTATGAATGGCTTTTATATGTGAACTGATTATACCTACTACTTCACTATTTGTGGGTTCTTTTGGAATTTTTCCCTGTTCAAGGTAGTGATTAATTTTTCTAAATATCCAAGGATTTCCTTGAGCAGCACGACCTATCATAACTGCAGCTGCGCCAGTATAGTCTAGTACTTTTTTGGCATCTTGTGGCGTGCATATATCGCCATTTGCGAAAACAGGTATTGATAAGGCCTCTACTACAGAGGCGATAGTATCAAATTCTGCATGGCCTAGAAAACGGCATGCACGTGTACGACCATGGATGGCTAATGCCTGTATTCCTGAATCTTCTGCAATTAATGCAATTTTCAAAGCATTTCGGTTTTCTTCATTCCAGCCAGTGCGAATTTTTAGGGTAACAGGTACATCTACAGCGGCAACTACAGCCTTTAGTATTAACTCAACTAGGCCCTCATCTTGAAGTAAAGCTGACCCAGCCGCACGTCTGCATACTTTTTTTGCCGGGCAACCCATATTTATATCGATAATTTCTGCACCCAGCTTAACATTTTGGCGTGCCGCATCTGCCATTATTTCTGGAATGCTTCCAGCAAGCTGAATAGATCTTGGGGAGGCTTCATGTTTATGTACCAAGCGCTGCTGGCTCTTTTTGCTGTTCCATAGACTGGTATCGGAGGTGATCATTTCTGCAGTAGCAAGCCCCGCCCCTAGCCGCCTACAAAGATTGCGAAACGGTAAGTCAGTGACTCCAGCCATGGGGGCCAACATAGTTTTACCTTCCAGGGCATGAGTGCCAATTTTTATCAAATGTTGCAGCCTCTTTCAGTTTTAATACTTCTTTAGGGGGGAGGGATATGATACCAGTTGGTTATTTTAGTCAAAAGTTTATTATAAAAGCATAAGGGCAGGCTAGCATTTCCAACACCCAATAGCGTTTATATAATTTTATTAAGCGAATAACTGACTTATAAGGTAGCTCTATGGAGCTACAGGAGCCCACGTTTTTTCGCAGTCAATAAAGCCCAGTTTTCTTTATATACAGGCGCATCAAACTCGAACCACGCTGAAAAATTTTCTTGGACCTCTTTACTTTGGTTTTCGATTACCCCTGACAAACAAAGAAGTCCGTCAGGACCAGTCAAAGAAGCTAAGCGTGACGCCAGAGAGATAAGAGGACCGGACAATATATTGGCAATTACAATATCAGCTGGATTATTTGGGGCCTTTTCTGGCAAATATACATCGATGACATTAGACATCAAGCCGTTTCTTTTTGCATTTTCAGTAGTAGCCATTAATGCTTGTGGGTCTATATCTATGCAGGTAGTATTTTTGGCCCCAAGCAACAATGACGCAATAGCAAGTATTCCTGAGCCGCAACCATAATCAATAATAGTTTTTCCTTCTAATCTTGCAGCATCCAGCCACTGCAGACATAAAAATGTAGTGGGATGTGTTCCGGTTCCAAAAGCGAGCCCAGGATCAAGCAATAGATTAATGCTCTCTGGCTCCGGCGGTTTGATCCAGCTAGGACAAACCCATAGACGATGACCGCATTTGATAGGTTGATAATTTTTAAGTGACTCTCTTTCCCAGTCTCTATCTTCAAGCAGCTCCCATCGGTATTCTATTTTTTTTAATTTTAATTGTTGGCTTAAGATGCCACTTATTAGATTGGTGTTAGCTGAAGCATCAAAAAGTCCAGTCATGCTGACTAGGTCCCATAAAGGGTGCTGGCCAATTTCTGGCTCGAGTATTGCTTGATTGCCGTTATCTTCATATGAAACTGAAAGAGCCCCGACATTTGCAAGAACCTCTTCTACTTGCCCTGCCATGGATTTTTTGCTACTTATTGTCAGCTGAAGCCAAGGCATGATATTTCCTATGCGTTATATGGGGTGCGAAGATACTTTAAGTTTGGAAAATTTTTGATTAGAGGGAGGGCAGATGCACTAGTGTTAATTTTAAAAACTAGCCTTGAAGAGCTAGTTTTTTCTCTAAATAATGGATATTAACACTTCCTTTGAGGAACTCTGCATCAGAAACCAGGTCTCGCTGCAGTTCGGTGTTGGTTTTTATGCCCTCAATATGAAGTTCGTCTAGCGCGCTCGCCATTCGCAAGAGCGCAGAACTTCGATCTTTGCCGAAAGTAATTATCTTACCTATGAGAGAATCATAGTGTGGGGGTACCGTGTACCCCGCATATATATGCGAATCGACCCTCACTCCGTTCCCTCCAGGAGCATGATAAGCGGTAATTTTTCCGGGGCTAGGCATGAATGTAGAGGAATCTTCAGCGTTTATTCGGCATTCAAAAGCATGTCCAACAATTTTGACGTCCTGCTGAGTTATACTGAGTTTTTCTCCTCCAGCAATCAAAAGTTGTTCCTTAACAATATCTATACCAGTAACCATTTCCGTTACAGGGTGTTCTACTTGCACCCGTGTGTTCATTTCTATAAAAAAGAATTGCCCGTCTTCATACAGAAACTCAAATGTACCAGCCCCTCGATAACCAATTGTTAGACAGGCATCAACACAAGACTTTAAAACGTTATTCCGTGCAATCTCAGGAATATTTGGTGCAGGGGCCTCCTCTAAAACTTTTTGATGGCGGCGTTGCAAGGAACAGTCTCGATCGCCTAGGTGAATAGCATTGCCTTGTCCATCGGCCAGTACTTGGACTTCTACATGGCGTGGATTCTCTAAAAATTTCTCCATATAGACGGTGCCATCACCAAAAGCAGATTGTGCTTCTGCTTTGGTCAACTGTATAGCGCTGATTAATTCGATTTCGCTATGAACGACACGCATGCCTCTGCCGCCCCCCCCGGCAGCAGCTTTAATAATAACCGGATAGCCGACCTTAATTCCGATTTTTTTGTTACGAGCGACATCATTAGTTAGGGGTCCGTTTGAGCCTGGTACAGTAGGGACCCCCGCTTTTACCATGGCCTTTATAGCGGCAACTTTGTCACCCATTGTGCGAATAACCGAAGCAGTCGGTCCAATAAAAATAAAGCCACTTTTTTCGACCTGCTCAGCAAAATCAGCATTTTCAGCTAGAAATCCATAACCGGGGTGCACTGCCTGGGCATTTGAGATCTCCATGGCGCTAATGATCGCTGGCACATTCAGATAGCTATGTGTTGAGGAGTTTGGGCCAATACATATAGATTCATCGGCGAGCAACACATGTTTAAGATTTGCGTCAGCCTTTGAATGAACTGCAACAGTTTTTATTCCTAGCTCTTTGCATGATCTAAGAATTCGTAGCGCGATTTCACCGCGATTGGCAATAAGCACTTTTTCCAGCATAGCTGTTGCTCCTGTCCTTTGCGGTTTAAACTATAGAGATAAGTGGTTGGTCAAACTCCACTGGTTCACCATCTTTGGCTATGATTGCTCCAACAGTCCCCGCTTTGTCAGCTTCAATTTGATTCATCATCTTCATAGCTTCAATAATGCACAATATATCACCGATATTGACATGCTGGCCTTCCTGAACGAAGGCCTGCTCTCCTGGAGCTGATGAGCTATAAAAAGTACCAACCATTGGAGACTTCACAACATGTCCCTCAATGGTCGTGGCTGCAGATTCTTCATTATGTGAGATCTTTGTAGCCGTAGGTACAGGCCTCGTAATGGGTGCAGTCAAACTGACCGGTGAAGCAACAAATGCACCGCCACGGCTTATGCGAATAGACCCTTCAGCCTCTTTAATTTCTAGCTCATTAATGTCCGAATCTTCTATCAAATCTATTAATTTTTTTACTTTCCGAATATCCATCTGTGCTCACTCTAAATAGGGGGGGAGGGTTATTGTTGGTGGCCTAGTTCTACCAGGGCCACATTTAATGCTAATTCATAGCCAAGGCTACCAAAGCCACAAATTACTCCTTTGGCGATATCAGAGAAATAGGATGATTGCCTAAATTCTTCACGTGCATGTATATTAGATAAATGCACTTCAATAAAAGGGATGTCTATCGCCAGTAGTGCATCTCGGAGTGCAATACTAGTATGGGTAAAAGCCGCAGGATTAAAAATAATGTACTTCGTGCCTTCTTCTTTTGCGGTATGTATGCGCTCTATCAGGGCATGCTCTGAATTGCTTTGAAAGGCCAACAGCCCACAATCCTTTTTTTTGCAAATGTCCATAAGGCCTTGATTAATAGTGTCAAGATTTTGGTTTCCGTAGAGGTCAGGTTCTCGAGCCCCTAATAAATTTAAGTTTGGGCCGTGAAGTACTAGTATAGTAGCCATGATTTTCCTGCAAAAATTATTGAAGAAGTATATTGATACACCGACTGTACTTTTTAGGAGACCCAAGTCTGCATTAAAATTTATAAACTGTCCAATTTTTTAGATTTTTGGCTCTTTTCGCTACAATCTTACGTAAAATTGCAGATTTTTAGAAAATTAAGCTATCATTTGACTGCCATTTGAATCATTTTATCCATAGTTTTAAGAAGATAGGTGCAAAATCACAGAAATTTTATAGTATTTTTATAAATATGTGCAATTTTTATCGTATTTTCGTTGAAAATGCATCAATTACACTGCTAACAGTTAATATTTGAGGCAGAATTATAGGGGTAGTTTCTCCTGAAGGATAAAATAGGTATAGAGGAACGCCACTCCGATTTTGATTATTTAATAATTTGGTAATTTCTGGATCATAGCTGGTCCAATCCCCCCTCATGTAGATAACGTTTTGGGACTCTAGGCTAGCTAAAAAACTTTTTGAGTTTAGTACCAATTTTTCGTTAACCAGGCAGGTGATGCACCAGTCTGCTGACAAATTAACAAAAACTGCATTTTGATTTTTAATTAGCATGTTCAATGCATCTGCTGAGTAAGGCCTCCATGCGTCATTCTGGGAGTTCATGCCTTGCTTGTCCCAAAACAGCAAAAGAAAAGCGGAAAGAAACGCCGCTATTGCCACCAAACCAATTATTCGGGTCTTGTAAATTTTCAAAAGCCAAATTGCAAACAACATAAGAACAACGCCACACACCACTGCAGACAGTGTGTCGCTGTTAGTTTGCCTGCCAAGAACCCAAAGCAACCAGACGGATGTTAAATATAATGGAAATGCTAGAAATTGTTTAAAGTGATCCATCCATGCTCCAGGTCTAGGAAGTTTTTTGGATAGGCTAGGCAGGCAGGTGATAAGAAGTATGGGAAAAGCCATACCGAGACCTAAAAAAATAAAGGTGCTTAGTGCAGTCCAGATCGGCTGTGTTAGCGCAAAGCCTAAAGCAGTACCCATGAAAGGCGCAGTGCATGGGCTGGCGACCAATGTAGCAAGCAACCCAGTCATAAATGAAGAAATTAGATTGTTCCCTTCGGTTGTTTTTTGACCCCAACTCATTGGCGCGCTTCCTAGTGTTAGCCACCCAGAAAAATTGAGACCCATGAGCACAAATAAATAGATTAGGAGTCCAATAAAAACTGGGGATTGCAACTGAAACCCCCAGCCTATACCTGCGCCTGCACTACGCAAAATTATCAGAAGCGCTCCAATAGCTATAAAGCTTATTATGATGCCTGCAGTGTAGGCCAATCCATGTAAATATTTGCCGTTAGGGTTCGTGCTTAGACTGGACAAGCTCATTGCTTTAATGGAAAGAATTGGAAATACGCAGGGCATAAGATTAAGGATTAGTCCGCCCAAAAAGGCCAGCATCAGCATAAGGGGCAGAGCACTCAACCGATCCTGCGCTACTTCATTGCTAGTTGAAAATTTTTGCTGAGCTGCTTCTGTAATCAGGGGTGCCGGTTTATCACTATCTAGAAAGATGGTTTGGCGTCTGGGGGGGTAACAGAGTCCAGCATCAGCACACCCTTGTGATTCAATGACAATTTTTTGTGGAAGATCTTTTAGGGGAATAAGAATTCTGGTTTGATGATAGTACACTTCCAGATTTTTCTCATAGTAGTCATCGTAAATAGACTGCCCAGCTTCATAATGTGGCCTGATATTCAGCGGCCTATGGTCCAAACTAAAAAAATTAAAACGATCTCGATAAAGATAGTAGCCTGAGGCTATATACCAGTTTAGAATAAGATGCTTGTCTTGAGTTTCTGCGGTGAGCTGGAAGGCCTTTTCCACAGGCAAAAAATTAGTATTTTGAACGATAGAGGATTGGCTATATTTTGCCTGGCCAGTAGCGATGTTTTCTTCAAAATTGGCGATCGCAGCATTTGTCGCAAGCAGCAAGCAAAAGAACAAAAAGTGTAGAATTTTTTTTATCATCTGACCGCTCATTAAAATTGGTTCGGGCTCAAAAAAAGAACTTGATAATATATTCTACAATTCCCAGTTACGGTTTACTTGTTTTTTTAGACAAATTCGTATTTTAAGGGCTTTTAAAAAGTAATGAAAATTTTTTTTTCGGGTAGATATTTGGGTATTTTCTTAATAGTAGTGTTAGCTACGTCTTCCCAGGCGATAAACGCGTCTAAACAAGATGATATGGGTGGTCACCATGCTCACTCACATGGAGACTATAGTGCTCATGATGGAGTCGGTCAGCTAGCAGTTAGCGATGGGTATATTCGCAAAATGCCCCCAGGACAAAAGGTAACAGCTGCATTCATGATACTACAGAATTTTACAGATAGGGCATGTCGAGTAATAGGTGCGTCTACAGACATTGCTGACAGAGTCGAAATTCATAAGCATTTTTATCAGAATGGGGTTATGTCTATGCGACCTGTTGAGGGGGTGGAGTTAGCCCCTGGAAAGAAGGTGTCTTTCGAACCCGGTGGTTACCATTTAATGTTATTTGGATTAAAGCGTGAACTAGACGAAGATGAGCAGCATAGAGTCACTCTTATTTTTGATAGGTGCCCAGAATTACCTTTTGATGCAAAAGTAAGAAGTATTTTTCACAATAAACATCAGCATTAAGCATGGCAGTTGACACTACTTTATTATAGCTTTCGATCAAAAGTCTGAGTTTAAGGCCCTAAATTTTATAGCGAAGCTAATATTTTGGGGTATTGCTCTGGGTTTAGTCTAGGCCCAGCCTGGCTGACTACATGCGCTGCTGCCAAGGCGGCAAAATTTCCAGATTTTTTGTAGCCATACCCATGTGTAATACCATACAAAAAAGCACCGGCGAATATGTCTCCTGCTCCGTTTGTATTGATAGCGATTGCGGGGTGAGCCTCAATTAAGTGTTGATTTTCACCATCGAATACTATTGCCCCCTTATCCCCCATAGTTAGAACATAGGCCACTGCAGATTGCTTAAGCAGTTCTAAGGCGCACTCTAGGTCACTACCTTCTGTCCAGCTGACGGCCTCCGCCTCATTGCAAAAAAGAAGGTCTATTTTTTTACCGAGCATTTCTTTTAGTCCAGACTTAAAGAAAGTTACCATTGCTGGATCTGATAAGGTGAGCGCAATTTTGATACCACACTTTTCTGCAATTTCTCGAGCTCGAATAGCTGCTTTGCGCCCAGTATCTGATGAGACGAGATAGCCTTCAATG
The DNA here is from genome assembly GCF_047729555.1 of Porticoccus sp. Uisw_050_02. NCBI lineage: Bacteria > Pseudomonadati > Pseudomonadota > Gammaproteobacteria > Cellvibrionales > Porticoccaceae > Porticoccus > Porticoccus sp. Uisw_050_02. Next base: position 64,803 of record NZ_CP159825.1, read on the forward strand.
TACAAGTATTCAGATTGCCTAATTGCTTCTGCATCAAGATTCTCAATCGAAAAAGTTTCACTTACACCGAGGTATGTATTCATGGAGCGCTCAGCATCCGGAGTAATCAAGACCAGGCATTTTCCTGTAAGGCCCTCCGTTAAGGCGCTATTGGAGTTAAATTTAACACCGGCATTGTCTAAATCATGAAGATAGAATTCTCCATCCGCATCATTAGCTACCCTACAGGAATAAAAGGCTTTTCCGCCAAAAGCGCTGAGTGCAATAATAGTGTTGGCTGCTGATCCGCCACTAGCGCGCTTAGAAGTGGACAGTTGGTCTTGCAAATGATGTATAATTTCTTGCTGACGATCTTCATCCACAAGAGTCATTAAGCCTTTTCCTACCTCTAGATGCTTTAAGTCTGAGTCAGTGACTTGTATTTCAGTGTCCACCAGCGCTGCGCCGATGCCATAAACATTGTATTTGGACATGTGTGTAGAATATTTGTTGTTATAGAATAGAGTAGCATTATCTGTCTTGCAGGCTAACAGTGAAAGCCCTAATTGCAAATAAAGGCCTGCTGTTTCTAAACCAGCAGTTTTTGACACCCATTTGCTGACTAGTGCGAGTTTTTGAAAAGTGTGTTTTTAAGTACAGAGGGATATCTTTGGTTCAAGGAATAGCAAAGAAAGGCCGAAGCAAAAGTAACATAAGCAATAAAGATAATTCTCGCTTGGCTTGGATTTGGCGAATGATTATTTTTATTCTTGTCGCCACCACTATATTTTTGGTAATAGTGGATGTGTTTGTCTATAAAAAGTTTGTCGGTAAAAAGTGGTCACTGCCGTCCCATGTATACAGCCGACCCTTAGAGTTATATCAGGGGCTGTCTTTGAGTCGACAGTTGCTTGAGTGGGAGCTCAAAGAGCTTGGTTATAAGAAGGTTGATGCAGCTAAAGCCCCAGGTCAATTTAGTGTATCTGAGCAGTCGGTGGAATTTTTCTCTCGTGGTTTTGAGTTTTGGGATGAAAGAGAACCCTCCAAATTGATGATAGCCATATTTTCTGGAGACAAGATATCTGGTCTAAAAGACAGTCATGGTAGAGTTATAGCGATAACAAGATTAGAGCCTATGATGATAGGGGGTATTTATCCATCCCGCAAAGAAGATCGTCAGTTGGTGAAGCTTGACAAGGTTCCTCCGACATTAGCAGCAGCATTAGTTGCAATAGAAGACCAGGATTTTTATCGACATCAGGGAGTTTCTTTTAGAGGAATAACGCGCGCTTTTCTTGCCAATATGACAGAGGGAAAAATCGTCCAAGGTGGAAGCACTATTACACAGCAGCTTGTTAAAAATTTTTACCTTAACGAAAGACGAACGTTATCTCGGAAAGCACTAGAAGCAATAATGGCAGTATTGCTGGAAATCCATTTCACTAAGCAAGAAATTCTTGAGACATACATCAATGAAGTGTACTTAGGTCAGTCTGGAGACAGGGCTATTCATGGCTTTGAAATGGCAAGCAACCATTACTTTAATCAGCCGGTTCAAGAGCTGCAGTTACACCAGACGGCTTTACTTGCTGGCCTTGTTAAGGGGGCGTCGTTTTATAATCCTTGGCGCCATCCTAAGCGTGCTTTAAATAGACGAAACCTAGTTCTCGATGTAATGAACTTGGCGGGTGTCATAAGTAGAGTCGATGCAACGACAGCTAAAGCAAAACCACTGGCGATTATCTCCCCTATATCTGGTCGGAGTCACTTGAAGTATCCGTCTTATTTAACTCTAGTAAAACGCCAGTTGCGTCAGACGTATAAACAATCAGATCTACAAACAGCCGGACTTCGAATATTTACCAATTTTGATCCTCAGATCCAGCGTAAAGTTGAAGACAAGATCGCAAAACGGATTGAAAACTTAGAATCAGGTTATGGTATTGAAATAGGGAAATTACAAAGTGCTTCTGTGATTGCGCGTGTAGGCTCAGGGGAAGTGGTAGCTGTTTCAGGAGACAGGAAGCCAGGCTTTGATGGCTTTAATCGCGCCCTGGATGCAAGACGTCCCGTGGGATCAACTATTAAGCCTGCAGTGTATTTGGCAGCCCTAGAAAATCCTGAATCTTATACCTTAAACAGCAAAATTGAAGACACCTCAATTTCTGTGAGTACAGAAAATGGCGATATTTGGCAGCCACGTAATTTTGGGAGGAAAAGCCATGGCCTGATACCTTTATATGAAGGATTGGGGTATTCTTATAATCAAGCTACAGCTAGACTTGGTATGAATGTTGGTTTGCCTGCAGTCATAGATAGCATTAAAAGACTGGGGTATTCGAGACCATTGCCGAGGCTTCCTTCTTTGCTGTTGGGGTCAATTGAAATGTCACCGATAGAGCTGGCGCAAATGTATCATACGATTGCAGCAAACGGGTTTTATTCACCACTTCGTGCAATTAGCAGTGTATTTACCGCTGAAAATATTCCACTGAAGAGGTATCATTTTGAGGCCGAACAGCGATTTGACAACAGGGTTATGCACTTAATTAGTTACGGACTTCAGGTAGTTTTACGAGAAGGCACCGGAAAAAGTGCCTACCAAAGATTACCAGAAGAGCTACTGTTGGCCGGAAAAACTGGCACGACTAACGATCAGAGAGATAGCTGGTTTGCTGGGTTTAGTGGCAATTATTTAAGTGTGGTATGGATGGGTCGGGATGATAATGGAAAAACTCCTCTTACCGGAGGTTCTGGTGCACTAAGACTCTGGATAGACATCATGGTTGAGCTTGAAAATCGATCTTTGGTTTTTCAAAAACCTGATGGTGTAAATTATTATTGGGTCAGCTCGAACCAGAATGGCTGCCATAAACCAAGATATCTGCCATTCATCGCGGGTAGCGAGCCAGATAAAAGAGAAAGCTGTGCGTCGAAAAATGATACAGGTGTTTTAGGCTGGTTTAGTCGAAATCTCGATTGGTAAGACCTTATTTATTGACTGCTGGATGATAAGAAGTATGAAGACTGGGTTGCAGTATGCAGTTATTTTCACGCTTAGCTTTTTCTTAGCGGCAGCATGCACTCCAGTCACGCCATCGGGAGGCAGGCTTCCCTCATCAGGTCAGGCCATTACTCCAAGTAGCCCTATCACAGATTCTGTATCAAAGGACGCAGTGATCAAATTGCTTGAGGATGCTTGGCGATACAATCGTGAAAGACAGCATGATCGATCTAATGCCGTAGCAGAAAGAGCAATGCGCATTAACCATTCAGAAGCTGAAATTTATCTCGTCATGGCATCAAATTATTTTTCTTTAGGGCAGTTTTCTCTTGCGGAACAAGTAGTCTCGAAGGGGTTACCGCTAGCATCTGGCAACAAACCAATAAAGGAAAGTTTAAACCAATTCTTGATTTTGGTTCGTGCAAAAATTATTCAAGAATAATCTATGCTGTGCGGCGTGATGAACGCAAAATTTTTTGAGAATACGAGGAAGTTAGCAATAAATTTGCTATGCGATTAGCGTCGTTATTTTATAAGTAGTATCAATTTGAAACTTTTAGTTTCAGCCACTAGTTTTATTTTAAAAAATTTTTCAGCATAATTTTCTAATGGAACAAATCTATTAACGACGAACAGCGCCATTCCTCTTGGCTTTAGGCGCTTATAGCTGTTAGCAACAAATTGCCGAGTAAGTTCGCTGTCAGTTGTAAAGCCTTTATGGAACGGCGGGTTACATATTATCGCATCAAATAATTGACCAATGTTGTCGGCGCAATTGCTAGCCACTACTTCACCATTAAGTGATAGCGCAGAAAAATTTTTTGAACAAGCTATTATTGCAGCAGCATTATTATCGGTAGCGACAATTTTCGCCTTAGTGTGCTGGCTGGCTCTTATTGAAAGATAACCATAGCCGCAACCAAGATCCAAAATATTGGCTGGCTCTTTATTAAAAAAACTTAGAAATTCTGGAAAAAAATCGCCTAAAAAAGCGCTACCTTCGTCTATTTTCTCCCACCCAAACAAGCCTGGTTTGCTAGTCAGCATTTGGCCGGAGAAAGGGATACATTTCGTCAGATGGGCATAGCCTTTGTCTTCAATTGCTAGCTTTGCGAGTTGATTTTTTTCAGCCTCTCGCCGTTGAGTGATTGATAGATAAACCATACCATTTTTGTTTATTTGTGTTGATGCCCCAAAATATTGTGCTGCTTTTTCGCCATAGGTTTTAATACCATCACTTTTCTCTCCGCTCATTAGCAGTTCGCCATTATCCGCAAGCAATCGATAAGCACTTTTAATAATATAGTGAGTCAAGGCTTTTTCTTTGGATACACGAAATAGCACTTGGCTAAAACTATTATCAGGAAAATCTGAAAAATCAAAATCACTGAAAAAAATGTTAATTTTTAGGGATTTTGCGTGCTCGAAAATATCATAGCGATTGGTTACAACAGTTGTTTGACTGCAAGACAGAAATGGTAAATTGGAGCCTCTTACGTTCTCATCGGCAATAATTAGTCGAGAGCCAGAGACATCGTTGGCTTTATTTAGCAACAAGCTAAAACATGAATCTTGTATTTTGGAGTTATGAGCAGAATAGTTAGTCACGATATAGAATGCCCTTAATTGCTCGCTCTGTAATTTATTAATTTTTAGTTTAAGGTCAGTCTCGTAAACTGATGGTTTTCCAGCCACGACGAGTGGCCTCTTCTTTTAGCTTAGGGCAAGGATCTACTGCTACAGGATGACTTACAACCTCTAGTAGAGGCAAGTCATTAATCGAATCACTATAGAAGCTGCTCCCTTCAAGACTAAGGTTCGATGTCTTGAGCCAGTTGTTTAGGCGCTTAACTTTACCTTTTTGAAAACTTGGTATTCCGGATACTTGGCCGGTAAATTTGTTGTCAGATTCTTCAAGCTCAGTAGCAATTAAATGCTTAATACCTAATTTTTTACATATAGGCGCTACAATAAATCGATTTGTTGAGGTCACCACCATTAATGTATCTTCTTTGTCTCGGTGTGTTGTTAATAATGCTTCCGCTTTATGAAGCCACATGGGTTCAATGATTTTTTTCATAAATTCTTTATGTAGAGCATCGAGCTCGGAACGAGCTAGGCCAGATAATGGAGCTAGTGAAAACTTCAGATACGCTAAGATGTCTAATTTCCCAGCCTGATAGTCTGTGTAAAATTGATCATTTTTACTTTTAAAGTAAGCGGAATCTACAATTTTTTTTGTTGTTAAGAACTCCCCCCAGCTGTAATCGCTGTCACCGGCAATAAGAGTGTTGTCTAAGTCAAACAAGGCTAAGGGCATGATAGGGTCCATGAAGTTAGTATGCGCAGTATAGTTTAACGAAAGATAGAACTGTCCTCAATATGATATTTCATGTAAATTATGTAGTTATAGAGATGTTTAACTAATCAAAAAACCAGCTATTTAGAATTCTGTATGTTCGAAATATTTCTGGTTGAGAGCATTATTGTGGTTGATAAAGACGGATTTCGTCCAAATGTTGGCATTATAGTTTCTGATGGTATGGGCAAGTTGCTTTGGGCTAAGCGTATTGGTCAGGATGCTTGGCAGTTTCCTCAGGGCGGCATTGATGCTGAGGAGTCTTTAGAAACTGCACTTTATCGCGAGCTCTTTGAGGAAGTTGGTCTTGAGTCTCAGGATGTCGATATTCTTGCTTGCACTAAAGAGTGGCTCCGCTATCGTCTGCCTCAGAGTATGCAGCGAAAGAATTCAAACCCCTATTTTGTTGGACAAAAACAAAAATGGTTCCTACTTCAGCTCTTAAGCAACGAAAAAAAGATATCTTTGGATCAGACCCCACATCCTGAGTTTGATAAGTGGGCTTGGGTAAATTACTGGTACCCTGTTAATCAAATTGTCGAGTTTAAAAGGAATGTTTATCGCAAAGTACTGAAAGAATTTTCACCACTACAGTGCAATCTTGAAAAAAAGGCTGAATCTTACCCGAGGGTGATAAGGTAAATATGTCTATTCTCGAATCACTACGAAAAATTGTACAAGAAGCTAATTCAGCTAAAAACTTTGATGAAGTTCTCAATGTCATTGTACACCAAGTTAAGAACACTATGGATACATCAGTGTGCTCTGTGTATCTTTATAACAAAAAGGACGATAACTATGTCCTTATGGCAAGTGATGGCCTTAATCTAGATGCTGTTGGTTCAGTTTGCTTACCTTCTGGCAAAGGACTTGTTGGTTTGGTAGCTTCGCGCGCAGAGCCAATTAATCTTGAAGAAGCTTCTGTGCATCCTAGATTTGCCTTTTTCCCCGAAACAGATGAACAGTTATTCCACTCCTTTTTAGGCTCACCAATTATTCACCAGCGAGTAGTTCTTGGTGTGCTGGTCGTACAGGATAAGCAGACTCGTCGCTATGATGAGAGCGAAGAGTCTTTTCTTGTGACAATTGCCGCCCAGCTGTCTGGCGTTATTGCTCATGCTAATGCTACAGGTGAGCTGAATCGAACGCTTAATCCTCAAGATACACCCACCAATGAGCGTATTTATTCTGGTGTAGCAAGCGCCCCAGGAATTGCTATAGGCACTGTGATAGCAATGCATTCTCATACTGCCTTACAGGCTACTCCTTCAAGACAAGCGATAGATGTTGACACAGAGCTTATTTTATTTCGAAAGGCGATGAGTCTGGTTAAAAGTGATATGCGTGCCCTAGATAAAAGTATGGTGGGAATATTAAGCGATCAAGAGCGAGCCCTGTTCGATGCCTACGTATGTATGCTAGATGATCAGGCTTTGGGTGGAGAAGTTATTGTACTTATTAACGAAGATGGTCTTAGTGCACAAAGTGCATGGACTCAAGTTATATTAAGTCACATTAATATGTTTAAAAGTATGACCGATTCGTACTTACGAGAGAGGGCTTCTGATCTAGAAGATCTGGGGAGAAGGGTACTAAGTTATCTTCAAGAGACTGAAACTAAACGTACAGTATTTCCGGATAATATTGTCCTCGTAGGTGAGGATCTATCAGCTGCTTCTTTTGCTAGTGTTCCGCTAGAAAAAATTGTTGCTATCGCCTCTGTTAAAGGCTCCCGTAATTCGCATTTGGCAATTCTTGGTCGAGCTATCGGTATTCCTACGGTTATGGGCGCGATCGATCTGCCTTGGGGTAACTTGGACGGTGAAGAGGTTATAGTTGATGGTCACAATGGACATGTTATTGTTTACCCAAATACTTCATTGCGTAAAACCTATGAGAGCCAAGTCCTTGAAGAAAAACTATTAGCGGCCGATCTTGAAAAATTTTTAGATCAACCCTGCGAAACCTCTGATGGACATAAAGTTTCTTTATGGGTAAATACCGGCTTGCGCATTGATTCAATGTTGTCGCTCGATCGAGGTGCTGAGGGTGTAGGACTTTATCGAAGTGAAATCCCATTCCTAATGCTGGACCGCTTTCCGTCTGAAGAAGAGCAGCGTAAATCCTATCGTGAGCAATTAGAGATGTTCTCCCCCAGGCCCGTCACTATGAGGACTTTAGATATTGGGGGCGATAAGGATTTATCTTATTTCCCCATTGAAGAGGAAAATCCATTTCTTGGTTGGCGAGGCATCAGAGTCTGTCTTGATCACCCCGAAATTTTTTTGGTGCAACTTAGAGCCATGATGAAGGCTAGCCTGGGGCTAAACAATCTCAGTATATTGTTGCCTATGATAGCCAGCATGACTGAGTTAGACAGCGCCTTGGTGCTAATTAATCAAGTTTATAACGAGCTTACACAAGAGGAGGGATATGAGATTCAAAGGCCTCATGTAGGCATAATGATTGAGGTGCCAGCAGCAGTTTACCAAATTCATGAGTTTGCCCGTAAAGTTGATTTTCTCTCTGTTGGCACTAATGATCTAACTCAATATCTATTAGCAGTTGATCGAAATAACTCAAGAGTTGCCGATCTGTATGATTTTTGTCACCCCGCTGTCTTGAGAGCGCTTAGGGTTATTGCCAGTGGAGCAAAGGATGAGTGTACTCCCATTAGCGTTTGTGGAGAGATGGCAGGTGACCCAATTGGGGCCATACTGTTGATGGCTGCAGGCTTCAGTGTGCTTTCTATGAGCGCCACCAGCCTATTAAAAGTCAAAGCTATGTTACGTCAAGTGAGCTTAGTGGAGGCGAAGCAGTTGCTTGAAGATGTATCCTTAATGCCAGATGCTCAATCTGTCAGAAATTATGTGGAGCAAGCGCTTAACAAGGCTGAAGTTTCAGGACTTTTTAGTCGTTAATATCTATATTGATTGTCGCTATTACTAGCTTCATGGTTAGATGGGTTGGTTATAAGAAGTCATTGAATTTTACCCAAGATAGATAACAGTAGTATTATCACTGAAACTATCCTTAGCTAAAGTTGTTACATGCTAATTTATCCAGAAATCGATCCTATTATTTTTTCCTTTGGGCCCCTAAAAATCCATTGGTATGGGTTAATGTACTTGCTTGGTTTTTTTGTGGCTTGGAGAATTGCACTTTTTCGTAGCCAATCGAATTGGTCGCCCATACGCAAAAATCAAATAGAAGATCTAATTATTTGTAGTGCCTTCGGGGTAATATTTGGTGGTCGTTTTGGTTACGTAGTGTTTTATAATTTTGAACAATGGCTTCTGGACCCTCTATGGTTGCTGCGCATCTGGGAGGGAGGAATGTCTTTTCATGGCGGATTGCTGGGTGTTTTGGTGGCACTTTGGTGGTATAGCCGAAAAATAAATAAGTCTTTTCTAGCTTTAGGTGATTTCGTGGCACCTTTGGTCCCGATAGGTCTCGGTTTAGGCCGTATAGGTAATTTTATGGGTCAAGAGCTTTGGGGTAGACCAACTGATTCTTGGGTAGGAATGATATTCCCCAATGATCCTGACCAGCTATTAAGGCATCCTTCTCAACTCTACGAGTGCTTTTTGGAAGGCCTGCTGCTTTATATTGTGTTGATTGTAGTCTCACGAAAACCGCGACCGAGGGGTGCTTTAGGGGGCTTATTCTTGTCGCTCTACGGTAGCTTTAGATTTATTGTTGAGTGGTTTCGAGAGCCAGACATTGCTATTGGTTTCGACTTATTTGGGTGGATGACAAGAGGCCAGTTATTGAGTTTGCCTATGATATGCATCGGTACAACACTTATTATATATGCTTATTTTAGCGCTAACTTTAATAGGAAATTGGTTGATAAAAGAGGCCAAGAGTAAAATGAAGCAATACCTTGATTTAGTCCGACACATAAAGGACAACGGAGTTCGAAAAAGTGATCGAACAGGCACTGGAACACTTAGTATTTTTGGCTATCAAATGCGATTTGATCTCAGTGAAGGCTTTCCTTTGGTTACTACTAAAAAGGTTCACCTTAAATCAATTATCCATGAATTAATTTGGTTTATTCAAGGTGATACTAACATCAGATATTTAGTAAAAAATGGGGTAAATATTTGGAATGACTGGCCATTTCAAAATTGGTTAAGGGAGACAAAACAAGAGCAGAATTTCCCTACGTACTCAAAAGCATGGCGGGAAGAGATGGCCCAGTTTGTGATTCGCATAAAAGAAGATGATGCATTTTCTCAAAAATATGGTGATCTGGGCCCCGTTTATGGGCGCCAATGGAGAAACTTTGAAGGGGTCGATCAACTCGCTGGGGTTGTTTCAGATATTCAAAAAAATCCTGATTCTAGACGGCTAATTGTCTCGGCTTGGAATCCCAGAGATATTCCAGTTATGACTAAGTCTGGATTGCCGCCCTGCCACACTTTGTTTCAGTTTTATGTGGCAGAGGGACGACTATCCTGTCAGCTCTATCAGCGCAGTGCCGATGTTTTTTTAGGGGTGCCTTTTAATATTGCATCTTATGCGTTGTTGATGTTAATGATTGCTCAGGTTACAGGCTTACAGCCTGGAGATTTTGTGCACACGTTTGGAGATGCACACTTGTATGTTAATCATTTAGAGCAGGTCGAAAAACAACTCAGTCGTGTTCCTCGACCTATGCCAAACATGGCTGTTAATTCATCAGTAACAAGCTTGTTTAATTTTACATATGAAGACTTTAAGCTAGAAAATTATGAGCCTTGCCCTGCAATACCAGCACCGGTGGCAGTGTAATGACAGATAAAATGAGACTCTCTCTAATTGTAGCTATGGCTAATAATCGAACTATAGGCCTAAACAACACTCTACCTTGGCATTTGCCAGGAGATTTGAAATATTTTAAATCTATTACCATGGGAAAACCTATCGTAATGGGCAGAAAAACTTTTGATTCGATTGGCAAGCCTTTACCTGGTCGATTGAACATCGTGATTACGCGTAATACTAACTGGTCTTTTAGTGGTGTTGAGGTTGCCTTATCCTTGGATCAAGCAAAAAATATTGTTTCATTGATGGATGAATCTATGTCGGAGATTATGGTAATAGGTGGGTCTGAAATATATAACACAGCCATCGATCAGGCAGACAGACTTTATATCACTCGAGTGCAAGCCTCGTTTGAGGGGGATACTTTTTTTCCTTTGTTTGATGAAGAGATTTGGCATGAAGTAAGTCGTCAAGAGCCAGAGCAGCAAGGAGAAACACCCTACTTTTTTCAAATACTAGAAAAAATTTGAGGGTTGTTTGCAAGAAAGTTTTTTATTTTTAAGTTAACGTCCCTTGTGGCACACTTGTCTGCACTTGAAGCAAGCATGGCGTAAGCCTTCACAGCTACACCATCAACAAAGAGTTTAATAATAACAGAGAGGAGTCGAAGGGGTCAGTAATCTTCATAGTTTTTTGCAGAAAACCTTAGAGTTTCTTTGGAAGTTATAAAGAGATTGGCGTTTTATGGGCAGTTCTTCTAAAGAAGAGCCAATAAAGCCTTTTTCCATAAACCAGTGACTTGCCTGAACAGTAAGGACAAACAATTGGCTGATTGCCATCTTAGAGGCTTTATTTTCTATAGACCCCAATAACCGGCCAGCATGGCCTTGGTTCATAAACTCAGGGTGTGTGACAACGCATGCTATTTCTGCTGAAACCCGATCATCTAAAGGATAGAGGGCACAACAACAAATAATAGTACCTTCTGTGTGTTCTATTATGGAAAACTTTGAAATCTCTAGCTCTAATAGTTCCCGAGACCGCTTTACTAAGGCCCCTTTTTCTTCTTGGGGTGCAATTAATTCCAGAAGCCCTCCGATATCATCTATCGTTGCTTGCCGAATAATTTCGTTGCTATTTTTTAAAATTAAAGTGCCTCTTCCGTCGCGAGTGAAGAGTTCTTCTAAAAGCGCACCGTTAGAAGTATAGCTAATAATGTGACCACGACTGATGTTGCTTTCGCAGGCTTGATAGCACGCCTTAAGTAAGCGTTGCTGTTCCGAGTCTTTATCTGTTTGATTCAGACGATTTAACGCTTCACTTAGGGACAAAGTTTTTAATAGCCCCCCGCGATGATCAAAAATACCTTCGTTTTGGCAGAACATAATTAATTTTTCTGCGTTTAGAGCAACAGCAGCTTGTGCCGCTACATCTTCATAGTTTAGATTGAATATTTCTCCCGTAGGTGAATAACCAATCGGTGAAAGCAATACGATAGCATCGTCGTTAAGGTGCTTTTGAATAACCGCCTCATGAACCCTTCGAACTTCACCGGCATACTGGAAGTCCACACCATCCTTTATACCTATTGGCTTTGCAGTAATAAAATTACCGCCTACAACTTGTATTCGTGAGCCGTGCATAGGGGAATTGACCGCTCCGATAGAGAGCATTGCCTCGATGTTGATCCTTACGTTCCCCACTGCATCCTTTAGGTAAGACATAGCAGTAGAGTCGGTAATATCAGTTTGCTTGTTGGATCTTTCATTGAAGCCGGAAATTTTTAGGCGGTCATTTAATTGAGATTTAGCTCCATGTACTAAGACAAGCTTAATGCCCAGACTATGCAGTAAAGCAATATCAAGAATTATGTTGGCAAAATTTTCATGGCCCACCGCCTCTCCGCTAAAGGCTAGCACAAAAGTTTTACCCCTATGGGTGTTTATATAGGGGGACGTGTCGCGGAGGAATTTCACGTGCTCAGTCACTGTATTTGCTTCGCCCATTTGATGGTTAGCTTTCATAGAGTTCTTTTTTAGACGTCTGGAGATGCATCAAAATAAAAGTAATTAACCCTATTATAAATAATGCAGGTTATAAACAACAGTGGCCAAGCTAGCCAATTTAAAATTTTAAATATTTTTATTCAAACAAGAATTACTGTAAGAAATTCTTCTTCATAAGACTACGACTTTGTTATGAGCATTGTTGAGGGCTATAATTCATCTTCGAAGCTTATAATAAGCGTGTCTGATTAAAATATATTTTATGTAGGAGTATTAGATGTCATTTGCCGATAGAGATGGTTGGATTTGGTTTGATGGTGACATGGTTCCTTGGCGTGATGCTAAAGTGCACGTTTTAACCCACACACTTCATTATGGTTTGGGGGTTTTTGAGGGCGTTAGAGCATATGAAACTGAAGAACAAGGTGCCGCCATTTTTCGTCTGCAAGAGCACACTGATCGTTTGTATGGGTCGGCAAAAATTTTAAACATCAATATACCTTATACCAAGGAGCAGCTAAATGAAGCCCACAAATTGGTGGTTCGTGAGAATGGACTGCATCAGGCATATTTGCGTCCTATGGTATTTCTTGGCTCCGAAGGAATGGGTTTGCGTGCAGAAGGACTGAAGGTCCATGTAATAGTTGCAGCTTGGGATTGGCCGTCATACATGTCCCCTGAAGCATTAGAGCAGGGCATTAAAGTTCGCACGTCTTCATATACTCGGCATCACCCAAACATTGCTATGACAAAAGCGAAGGCTAATGGTAACTACATCAACTCCATGTTGGCATTAAGGGAAGCCTTGGAATGTGGCTGCGAAGAAGCCCTAATGTTAGATGTGGAGGGATTTATTGCTGAAGGCAGTGGTGAAAACGTTTTTATTATTAAAAATGGAATTGTTTATACCCCAGAGCTCAGCTCTTGTCTCGATGGAATAACGCGTAAAACTGTCATGCAGTTGGCAGAAGAAGCTGGTTATAAAGTTATCGAAAAGCGTATCACTCGAGATGAAGTGTATATTGCAGACGAGGCGTTTTTTACAGGCACTGCGGCAGAAGTGCTTCCTATTAGAGAGCTAGATGGCCGAATTTTGGGTGCTGGACATCGGGGCCCTGTCACAAAACTTATGCAGTCGCAGTATTTTGATTTGGTTCGAGGTCGGGTAGCCAAACATTTGGACTGGCTTGCCCCTGTAGGAAAGTGACCGTAGAATTTCCTAGGAAGCCCATGACAGCTAGTAAAAATATGGCACCGAAAAATCAAGCAATAGGGAACAAAGTTTTGGTTGTTGGGCCATCATGGGTGGGCGACATGGTGATGGCTCAGTCGCTGTTCATGTTACTTAGACAGCAAGACCCAAACGTATTAATTGATGTGTTGGCTCCGAGCTGGAGTCGCCCAATACTAGAGCGTATGCCGGAAGTACGTCGAGCGATTGACATGCCTATTGGGCATGGAAGTATTATGTGGGGCGATCGACGCAAAATTGGACTTGAGTTACGCTTAGAACATTATGCTCAGGCGATCATTTTGCCTAATTCAATGAAGTCCGCATTAATCCCTTGGTTTGCCAAAATCCCATATAGAAGTGGATGGAAAGGCGAAATGCGCTATGGCCTGCTAAACGATCTTCGTCATTTAGACAAGGGTTCTTACCCCCTAATGGTGCAACGTTTCGCTGCGCTTGCTTTACATAAGAGCGCGGAGCTACCAGACAGTTTACCACGGCCAGCTTTGACTGCTGATAGTCAAAATGCGACAGCACTTTTGGTTCGCTTGAGCTTGACGAGCGGGCGAAAAATTTTAGCTTTATGTCCAGGGGCAGAATTTGGACCTTCCAAGCAGTGGCCTGAAGAGCATTACGCTAAAGTGGCGGCTAATAAGATCTCTGAAGGCTGGCAGGTTTGGTTGCTAGGTTCTGAGAAAGATAGAAGGGTGGGGCAAAAAATTATTGATAGCTTGTCATTTAATTATCGTGAGCATAGCTACAACTTGGCTGGTGCTACAAAATTAGGTGACGTGATTGATCTGCTCTCCATTGCTGATGCCGTAGTGAGCAATGACTCAGGGCTAATGCATATAGCTGCAGCCTTAGGTCGACCTTTGGTGGTGGTATATGGATCCACTTCTCCAAAGTTTACCCCACCTTTGGGAAAGAAAGCAGTTATGTTGTCTGTTCCTGTGGACTGCGGACCTTGCTTTCAGAGAGAGTGTTCAATTAAGAGCATGAAGTGCCTTAATGATTTATCTCCAACCAAGGTAATTTCAGAGCTATCACAACTGGTTCCCAATTAATGATAAAGGTACTAGTGATAAAAACTTCATCTTTGGGTGACGTTATTCATACACTTCCAGCTATTAATGACGCTATCTCTGCTATCCCAGATATTACATTTGACTGGGTCGTGGAGGAGAATTTTTCTGAGATCCCTGGTTGGAATTATAGAGTTGATCAGATCATTCCAGTTGCATTAAGGAGGTGGCGCAAAAACCCTTTTAGATCTTGGTATTCTTCAGAATGGATAGAGTTTAAAAGAAAGATGAGCTTTCAGCATTATGATGCAATAATCGATGCGCAAGGCTTACTGAAGAGTGCTTGGCTTGCCAGATATGCAAATGGGCAAATATATGGCTTTGACAAATACTCTGCTAGGGAGCCGCTAGCATCAAATTTTTACGATCATCTCGTGAGTGTGCCTAAAAAATTGCATGCTGTGGAGCGAACTCGGCTTTTATTTTCTAAATCATTAGGGTATTCGCTGGATTTTCGGCGGGGAACATACAATCTTCCTTTTGAGTCAGACAGACAGCGGTCTGTTGTTTTGCTTCACGGAACTACCTGGGCATCAAAGCATTGGTCTGAAGAGTCGTGGATTAAATTAAGTAGTATGCTTATAGATGCAAGTTATCGAGTTTGCTTGCCTTGGGGTGATGAAGGAGAAAGGCAGCGTGCAGAAAGGATTTCTCAAGCATCTGGAGCTAAAGTGCTGCCTAGAATGTCTCTTACAGAGATAGCTTCAGTCCTGTCAGAGTCGGCTGGATGTATTTCTGTAGATACAGGTTTGGGGCATCTGGCTGCTGCCGTGAATACCCCCACCTTAGCTATTTTTGGGCCAACGAATCCATTTTTTACAGGATTCTATGGTCTTCATCAGAAAAACTTAGTCTCGGAATTTAAATGTACTCCTTGCATGTCTCGAAAATGCTTATACCCTTCAAACTTAGATCAAACAGCACCTTGTTTTGAAGAGCTGACAGCAATTAGGGTGTTTGATGAATTTGTTAGGCTGATAGAAAAATCGGTTTCCCCGGAAATAATCAGTGTCGTGAACCAGAAAAAGGAATCTAGCGAATGAGGCTAGCATTTTGTTTGTATAAATATTTTCCTTTTGGGGGCATGCAGAGAAATTTTCTTAAAATTGCCAAAGAGTGCACTGATCGCGGACACAAGGTTGTTGTATATACGATGGCTTGGCAGGGAGAGCAGCCAAATTTTTTAGAGATAGTGATTGTTCGGGTAAATGCTATTAGCAGTGCAAGAAGGTATCAAAAGTTCTCCGTTTGGCTTAATAAAAATTTAAGAAATGAATCTATAGACTTAAGGGTAGGATTTAACAAAATGCCAGATTTAGATGTTTATTACTGCGGAGACCCTTGCTTTGAGTACAAATCTCGTAATTTACGCCCTTGGTGGTATCCATATACGAATCGTTACAGGCACTTTTCTAAATTTGAAAAGGCTGTCTTTGAGCGCGGGTCTGAAGTAGATATTCTTATGTTTTCTCCCATACAAAAAAAATTATTTCAAAAATTTTATGATACAGAATCATCTCGTGTGGCGATGCTTCCCCCAGGAATTAGCCGTGATCGTTGCGCTTCAGTTAATTCGGCTGATATTCGAAAATCTTTTAGAGAAGAATTTGGTTTGGGTGCTGATGATATTTTGCTTTTGCAGATTGGCTCAGGATTCCGAACCAAGGGGCTTGATAGGAGTTTACGTGCAATCTCGGTTTTACCTTCTAAACTAACAGCCCGCGTGCATCTATATATTATTGGACAAGATGATCCTAAAGAATTTGCATCTTTAGCAAAAAGTCTGGGAATTTCTAAGTTAGTAACTTTTTTTTCTGGCCGAAACGATGTCCCCAGATTTCTGCAGGGAGCAGATATTCTTTTACATCCATCCTATGCTGAGAATACCGGGGGGGTGATACTCGAGGCAGTGGTTGCGGGCCTGCCAGTTTTAGTAACAGATGTCTGTGGGTATGCTCATTATGTAAAAGAAGCAAAAGCTGGGATATTGCTGGAGTCACCTTACTCTCAAAATATGTTTGACTGCAGGTTAGAAGAAATGTTGCTGGAAGATAAACGTAAATGGCGCCAAAATGGAATTAATTTTGCTAAAGAAGCCGATATCTACGATATGCCGGCAAGAGCTGTTGATGTGATTGATCGGGTGATGAAAAAAAAGTGGACTGCAAAGAATTGGGCGGATAGGGTCGAATGAAACTATTCCTGGCTGAGCCTTTTGCATCAAAGTGGGAAAATATCGACCCATTCAAAGAAGTATTTTTGCTTGCAGGCGAAATTTATCGCGATATGGGCGATCGCTGCACGAGTCGCTTCGAAGTGGATGGTAAGGCTTACTTCGTAAAGACTCACACAGGAGTGGGATGGCTCGAAATTTTCAAGAATCTCTTTTGCTTGCGAAGACCTATTTTAGGCGCTGAAAATGAATATCAGGCTATTGTCCGACTGGGTGAGCTGGGAATCAAAACAATGGTAGTGAAGGCCTTTGGTTCCAGTGGGTGGAATCCAGCGAAAAAGAAATCGTTCTTAATCACTGAAGCGCTCGAGCCTACAAAACCTCTAGATGAGTACTGTAATTCTGAAATTTTAGTTGCAATGGGGGCATTTCAGCGACGCAGTTTGGTCCGAAGGCTTGCAGAAATTACCCGAGCGTTACATGAAAATGGTATTAATCATCGCGATTACTATTTATGTCATTTCTTAGTTGATGTTTCTGAGCGCCATTCAGAGGATTCTTTTGTTAAGAGGCCAATTTCTTTGATTGATCTTCATCGTGCACAAATTCGTCAACGTACCCCTAGACGTTGGAGGCATAAAGATTTGTCGGCTCTTTATTACTCAGCAAGTCGTATAGGATTTAATCGAAAAGATATGCTTTGCTTTATTCGAGAATATAAAGAAAAATCTTTGAGGGATACCCTGAAACATGACTGCAACTTTTGGGGATCTGTAGTTCTTCAAGCTCAAAATCTTCACCAGAAAGGTGTTCGAAAGGGTTATCATACTTGAAGCTTATTATCAGTACCGATGACTGTCATTTTATAATGCTCTGTTCTAGAGGGATAAATGGTGCCTAAATTGTTATCTCTTGATTATCTTAAATCGACAAAAAGTGCCGAAGCCACTCCTTTTGAGCTAGAAATTCCGGGAAGAGAGCCTTTTTTTTGTGAGGAAATTTTCAGACATTTGCCTGGTAAACGATTAGTTTTTCGTTCTCGATGGGGCGGGACAGAGGTCTTGGTTAAGCTATTCTTTCAGCGCAAAGATTTTGAGGCTGAGCAAGCCGGGCTGAATGCCATGCATTGTGCTGGGGTGCTTTGCCCAAAGAAAATTTGGGGTATGGTGGATACAGAGCAAGGCTATTTTATTGCCACTGAATTTCTGGCTGAAGCTTCCACTCTGCAGGATTATTACCAGAGCCTTTCTAAAAAACAGTTCCTTCCATTGCTTTGCGGTGCTGTAAAATTAATTGCTATATTGCATCGAAACGGCTTGATGCAGGAAGATATTCATTTCAGTAACCTTATGGTTAGACAGGAAAAAATTTATATGATTGATGGAGGCGGCATTAAGAAATTAAGCACTCCGATAGCCAACCTGGCGCTCTTTTTTGCACAAATGACGCCTGATTATGACCATATGGTTCATTCTGCTATTGATTCATATAATTCAGATTTACCTGTGACGAAGGATCTCTTGTCTGCAATAACAGATATGAGAGAGATTCGCATTAAGAGGTATTTAACCAAGACTCTGCGCTCTTGTACAAAATTTCGAATGTTTAAGACAAGGTATTTTTTTGCCGTTGCAAAAAGAAGTTTTTTGACTAAAAACCTCAGGCAGTTAATTGATGAGCCAGAAGTAGCCATAGGTCAGGCTACATTTATTAAGCGTGGCAATAGTGCCACAGTCCTTAAGATTGCTGTTGATGAGTGCAATTGGGTAATAAAGCGCTATAACATCAAGAGTTTTTGGCATAGATTAAGTCGTTGTTGGCGTCCAAGTAGAGCGTGCGTTTCATGGCAAGCTGCTCATCGCTTAGCATTATTGGGAATTTCTACTCCGCGACCTATAGCCATGCGAGAAAATAGAAATGGGCCTTTTCGGAGAGAGGCATATCTGATTACTGAATTTCTAGATGGTAAAGATCTTCATGCATGGCTGCTCGCTTCACAGGACGATAAAATACCTAATTGGTTAGGCCAAACGGTACTCCATTTGTTTGACACTTTATGGCATAGCCGAGTTAGTCACGGAGACATGAAGTCCACTAACTTTATGATTTCCGGTAAGACGCTGCATGTGATTGATCTAGACGCAATGAAATGGCATAAGTCAGAAAATTCTTTCAAAGAAGCCCTCTCTGGGGATCTACAGAGGTTTATGGATAATTGGCAAGGCAACACCTGGATATATTTTGAAAAATTGCTGCGCCCTTTTTCAGAAAAACTTAATATCACTTTAACCAACAAAAAGGTCTAATCGTGTCTACTATTATTCTTGGTATCTCTGGCGCATTAAATCATGACGCCTCTGCAGCCCTTTATGTTGACGGAAAATTGGTTGCCGCCGCCGAAGAAGAGCGCTTTATCCGCGACAAGCATGCTAAGGGAAAAATGCCATTTCATGCAGCTAAATTTTGCTTTGAATATGCTGGTATTAGCCCCCAATCAGTAGATGTGGTGGCAGTCCCTTTTGCTCCTATCTCAATTTTATCTAAAGCTCGTTGGCATTTTGCAAAAAGGTATTGGTATGCACCTGACCGTGCTTTGGATGCGCTGTTTAATGGAAACCGACGTTATCGGCGTTACCGTGATCGAGTTTTTAACTTATTGCGTGATATAGGAATTGATTCAAAGAAAATAGAGTTTGAGCCCGTTGAGCATCATTTAGCCCACGCATCTAGCGCTTACCACTTAAGTGGTTTTAAGGAGAAAACTGCCATTATGGGTGTAGATGGTAAAGGCGAGTATGCTACTACTTTTTTTGGTTATGGTGAAAATGGAAAGATTCATAAGATAAAAGAATTTTATGATCCCGACTCTTTAGGCGGACTCTACGGTGCAATTACTGAATACCTTGGTTTTGAGATGCTCGATGGAGAATACAAGGTAATGGGAATGGCACCATATGGCAATCCAAAAAAGCATGATTTTTCACGACTAATTGAATTTGATGGTAAAAACTTTCAGATTAACACTCAGCTTATTAACACTGTAGGGTTGAGGCGTTACAAAGAAAATGGCGTGGGCTTCTATTTTAGCCCTAAGCTAATTGATTGGCTTGGTCCTAAAAGAGAAGGGGATATCGCAGATGAACCTTATATTGATTATGCCGCCACCATTCAAGACTTGTTTGAAAGTGTGGTTCTTAAATTAATGGACTATTATTTAGGGGACATTATTAAAGAAACCGGCAAGTTAGCCTTTTCCGGCGGTGGCGCCCTTAATGTTAAGTTAAATCAGAAAATTATTGCTAAAGATTATGTAAAAGAGCTATTTGTCCAGCCGGCATCTGGTGATTCCGGGACAGCAATTGGTGCAGCCTCTTTTGCTCTGATGAAAAGGGGTATACAGCCTGAAAAAATGGAGCATGTCTATTTGGGCCCTAGCTTTTCTAATGATGATTGCATAAAAGCCTGTCAGCCCCACACACAGAAGCTTGCATATAAAGTAATAGACTTCGTGCCTGAAAAGATAGCAAAAATTTTAGCAGATGGAAATCCTGTTGCTTGGTTTCAGGGAAGAATGGAGTTTGGCCCCAGAGCTTTAGGGGGCAGATCTATTTTGGGCTGCCCAAGTTCTGCAGGTGTTGCAGCGCGAATTAATGAACAAATAAAATTTAGGGAAAGATGGCGACCATTTTGTCCTAGCATGTTAGATAGAGTTGCATCTGAAATGTTTAAAATTGACCATCCTGCGCCTTTTATGACTTTTACATTTGAAGTTAATGATACTTGGAAATCTCGTGTTCCCGAAGTGGTTCATGAGGATGGGACTGCTCGTGCTCAAGCTCTGAAAAGAGAGTTTCACCCACGTTATTATGAGCTTATGGAGGAGATGGAGAAGCTGACGGGCAATGGAGTTGTTCTGAACACTTCGCTGAATAGGAGGGGTGAACCTATGGTCTGTTCGCCAGAAGATGCATTGAGCATGTTTTTTGGTTCAGATCTGCAGTATTTAATTATGGAAGACGTGCTGGTGGTCAAAAATAAGCAGCTTCTCGAGCCATTTTCTGGGTAATTTTTTCTTCAAGAAGATGCTGTAATGTTTAATTGGCACCCAAAAGCAATATGGATGAACCATGACAACTGTTGATAAAGGTCAGCTAATATTCAGTATTATTATTCCAGCCTACAATTATGCTCATACATTGGATAGAGCCATAGACTCGATATTGGGTCAGTCTGGTGATGATTATGAAATTCTAATCATTGATGATGGCTCAACTGATCATACATCTAAAATCTCAGATGGCTACTGTCAAAAATTTCCTAAAAAAATTAAGTATTATTTGCAAGACAATCAAGGGCCTGCAGCTGCAAGAAATTATGGTGTTGAGTTTTCTGTCGGGGAGTATATTTTTTTTCTTGACGCAGATGATGAAATGGCTCCTAGCCTTTTGGATTTTTTGCGAAAACGCATATTGTATAGAACTGATGTCGATGTATTTTTTGGAGACCATATCTCTGTTGGCTCAGATGGAATAGCTTCTTATAGGGCTACAAGCCCTTTGCCGCAAACTCATGAAAAGCGTTTTTCAGCATATATACTTAAAAAATTACACTTATCTCACTGCGCGAAACTTCTTCACCGTAGAGTTTTTGAGGGGGTAAGTTACCCCATTGAACTGAGAAGCTCGGAAGATATTCCTTTTATGGCTCAATTACTAGCGCTCTATAAATGTGAACTTGTGAGTGTGCCAATGGCTACCGTTCATAAACATGAAGACAGTCTGCGCCATAACACAGCTTATGCTATGGAGGTCGGAGAGAGAGTTGCAGATCATATTTTTTCTTTTGTTGCTTTACCCGATTGGGCTGCTAAGTATGAAAAAATTTATAGAGCTAGAAGATGTCTGTCCATTTTTCGAACACTGTATTTATCGGATCACAAGAAGGAGGCTTTGATTTTTTACAAGAGAGCCCTATTCTTGTCTCCATTCTTGGCCTTAAGGCCTGGGTATATAAAGAAGGCAATAGGGGGGATGGTTTTTTGGTTGAGGTAAAAAAATTAACTATTTTAGTTATTATAGCTTTTGATTTTGATACCAATGGCCATGATAATAGCTCTCAATATTAATGAGCACAGAAAAAATCAGGTTAGCTGGACTCCTCCAAGAAATATTATTTGAAACGCGCTATGCTAATATAATAGAAATGAGAATTTTTTCACAAAGGACAGCTTCATGACATTTGTTGTGCCGCAATTTGATCTAGCTCGAGTGCTCGTTGTAGGAGACCTCATGCTTGATAGTTATTGGCATGGAGTATCTACTCGTATCTCCCCTGAGGCTCCAGTGCCAGTGGTGAATATAGATCAATCCGAAGAGAGACTCGGTGGTGCCGGCAATGTGGCATTGAATCTGGCTTCGTTAGGGGCATCGGTCGTTGTTGTTGGCGTTGTTGGCAATGATGAGGATGGGAGAGCGCTTAGAGTTAAACTGGAATCTGCCAATATATGTTGCGATTTACAAATTTCAACATCTAAGCCAACAATCAAGAAACTTCGGATTATCAGCCAACATCAGCATCTTCTTCGATTGGATTTTGAAGAGCGCTTTACTGTCGAAGACTCCTCGCAGCTATTCAAGAAGGTTGAGGCTTTAATTTCCGGCTCCAAGGCACTGATTCTTTCTGATTACGCAAAAGGCTCTTTGCAAGACCCTTGTTCATTAATAAATCTAGCCCGTAAATATGAAATTCCTGTATTGGTCGATCCAAAGGGGGTTGATTTTGAGCGATATAGGGGCGCTACACTTTTAACCCCTAACTTTTCTGAGTTTCAAGCAGTAGTAGGTGTCTGCACTAATGAGCAGATGTTAGCCGAGAAAGGCGACTCACTAATGGCATCGCTAGATATAGCAGCATTATTGATCACTCGCAGCGAAAAAGGTATGACACTTTTACGACAAAATCTCCCGCCCTTCCATCTGCCTGCACGCGCTCGCGAAGTTTTTGATGTCACTGGAGCCGGCGATACTGTTATTTCATTGCTAGCAGGCGCTCTCGCTTCGGGGGCTGATATGTTGGATGCAGTCACAATGGCTAATATTGCAGCTGGAATTGTAGTAGGAAAATTGGGGACGTCGACTGTTAGTCACCCAGAGTTATGCCATGCTATGTATGCAGATCATGGTGCTGAATTCGGCGTGACAAACGACGAGCAATTAATGGCTCATGTGATCGACGCAAGAGCTAGAGGCGAAAGAATTGTATTTACCAACGGGTGTTTTGATATTCTTCATGCTGGCCATGTTGGTTATCTCAAACAGGCCAGAGAAGCAGGAGACAGACTGATTGTGGCCATCAATGCAGATGCCTCTGTCTCAAGATTAAAAGGCCTTGGTCGTCCAATTAACTCAGTAGATCGACGCATGGCTGTATTGGCGGCACTAAAGTCTGTTGATTGGATTGTGGCTTTTGACGACGAGACCCCAGAGCGCTTACTTACTCTAATTAAACCAGATGTTTTGGTTAAAGGTGGAGATTATAGCCGTAACGAAGTTGTTGGTTTCGAAATAGTTGATTCTTATGGCGGAGAGGTTCAGGTGTTAAATTACTTTGAAGACTGCTCGACCACCGCTATTGTAAAAAAAATCCAAGAGAAATAAGCACAGTATTCTCAATGGTATGTCGACTAGAGCTTTCGGGCCGATAGCTCCTTTGCTTTTGCTGCATTGTCACTTAGATGAGAAGGATTTATTGTACCTATAATTATGCTACTTACTCCTGGGTGTTCAAAAATCATTTGAAAGCCCTCTCTTACAGAATCCTCCGCCATTGATTTGACTGCATGGCCGCTAGCCAAAGCTTTTTTGATAAGCAATCCTTTGTTATGGGCAGCGCAGTAATCAATAACCGGAAGTTCATCGTTGTACTCTAGGTTCCATGCCACCATCACTCCATCTGATTTTTTTGCCGCTAAAAGTCCACCTTCTATGGTTTTACAGGACATGCCAAAAGCTTGAATCTTGCCTTCAGCTTTAAGCTGAGCAAGCATTTCTAGGGTTCCATGATTGTTGATGATATTTTCATCATCGCCGTCTGAATGCACCAATACAATATCGATAATGTCAGTGTTGAGCCTTTTCAAGCTTCGTTCAACACTGATTCGTGTGTATTCAGGCGAGAAGTTAAACTGCGATACACCATCTTGGAATTCTTCGCCAACCTTGCTGCAAATTATCCATTGATTGCGCAGCCCTTTTAGCAGTTTCCCCAAGCGTTCCTCGCTATTACCATAAGATGGAGCTGTATCGATTAAATTAATGCCAAGGGCGCTTGCTTGGGCTATTAAGTTCGCTGCATCTCGATCATCTGGAATTGTATAGCTTTGAGGGTATTTAACCCCTCGATTGCGACCAAGTTTAACTGTCCCTAAGCCTAGGGTGCTAATTTCAATTCCAGTATTACCAAAAATTCTCTTGGGAAGCAAAGCTAGTCTCCAAACGCTGTTTGCCAAGGGGTTTTGGCTATATCAGGCGAATCTAAAAAAGATAGATTAGGTGCCGGTGCTTCAGACTTCTGTAACTGCTTCGCATCTAGCAGTGCAATAACTTCATCGGCTAGATTAGGGCACAGTGTAAGTTTGGTCGGCCAGGCCACAGTAATATTAGAGTGTTTTTTAGTGCTGCTAGCAAATGCTTTATCAGGTCTGGTAAAGTTTTTTTGTCTTGGTTCGGCTCTTTCTATAGGCAATGCTGCCCATTCGGCATTAGATAGATCAACCCAAGGCATTAGCTTAAAGATCTCTTCTTCTGCATTTTGGATGATAACCTCGGGGGGTAACCCGACACCTTTTTCTGCCAAGCTGCCACCTAGGTACCAGACCTGAGTCTTTTCATCACAGGGGTGACTCGAAATGGTTAGTCTTGGTGTTTTTTCTGCCCCCAAGCAATGACCATAAAAAGAATGTGGGTAGGTATGCTTGACCATTAGCATATGCAAGGGTCGTCGTTGCATACGAGGAGAATCTTCTCCAATTTCATTTAAAATAGATTCATTGCCTTCGCCTGCAGTTAGTACGAATTGATTAGCATTTAGTGAATATTCTTGATTATTATAAAAGAAAACCAAAGATGCTTTGTTGTTAGCATCTTTTCGCCATTGCGTCTTTTCCCAGTTAATTTTAAAAATACGGCCAAGGTAATTATTGGCTAGAACCTTAACAACGCTAGGCACATCCAGAACTATATCCAATAGCTTATAAACGCTACCTTTAAATTGATTGTTTTGAAAAATAGGAGGTAGATCATCTTTAGGTACTTTATTTATACGTCCGCGAGCAGCCTTGCTTGCTAAAAACGTAGTCATTTTTGACAAGACACTTGTGCTGGACCACATGTAAAAATGATCGCTTAATTTGGCGGCACCTTTTAGATCGACATCTCCATGGCCTGCCATACATTGCTGCCAGTGGGTTGGCATTTCAGCAATAGCTTCTGATGCACCTGTTAGGGCTCCATTTAGGGTATATTTCATACCGCCATGTATCATTCCTTGGCTTGCTACAGTCTGATCGCTACCAAGAGCATTTTTTTCGAACAATATAGCATTGTAGCCTTTCCTAACTAGGCGGTTTAGCAGCCATAATCCAGCCACGCCTCCTCCAATAATAGCGATATCACAGGTCATCTGTTGTTGTTCGGTTGCGGTCATGCTAGCTGGATTCCTTTGGGGTAACTTTTATTCTAATTTTTTAAAAAAATGATTAACCAGTTATTTTTTCGAGCATTGATTTAGAAGACTAGTATAGCCCGACTAATATCATTATGCTTTCAGAAGAATTTTCGGAGTTATTAAGTTGATGCTCAAATATATTTTAATTTTTTGATTGGCTCTGTTATATGTACCGTATATTTTACACAATTCTACTTTATTTTTTAACGCCTTTGGTGGTGTTGAGAATGTTTTGGCGCGCTCGAAAAAATCCTCAATATAGTGATCGCTGGCACGAAAGATTTGGTTTTGTTCCTGAAATTGATGCGAGCCAAGAAGTAGTTTGGATACATTCTGTTTCAGTGGGGGAAACGTTGGCAGCAGTGCCGTTGATAAAAAAACTCAAGAAACTCTATCCCGATAAACTTTTGGTGATAACCACCACAACTCTTACAGGTTCAGAAAGAGTACAGTCCATTTTTTCTAGCGGGATTTATCATGTCTATGCTCCCTACGATTTACCGGATACTGTGAATCGTTTTTTGAGGCGCGTGCATCCAAGTTTAGTGATAATTATGGAAACAGAATTATGGCCAAATCTAGTTAATTATTGCCATGATGCCGACATACCTGTGATTATTGCTAATGCCAGAATGTCAGAAAAATCCTCAAGGGGATACCAAAGGTTTTCTCGACTTACAAAGAATATGCTAGAAAAAATTAATTATGTAGTGGCGCAACATGTTGATGACGGTAAAAATTTTTTGAAGCTAGGGTTGAGCGAAACACAATTGATGGTTGCTGGAAATATCAAGTTTGATGTCGCGCTAAATAGTGAGCTATCTAGTGAATCATCTAGATTAAAATTAGACTGGTCCAGTCAAAATAATCGACGAATATTTCTTGCAGCTAGCACTCATCGAGGTGAAGACGAGATAGTCCTAGATGCTTACAAGAAGATAAGAAAAAATTATCCAGAGATTTTGCTAGTTATGGTGCCGAGACACCCTGAAAGATTTTCTGAGGTAGCGCAACTCTGTTTGGAGCATGGCTTAAGTATCGTCAAGAGGAGTGATGGTGTTAGGCCAGAAATACGTGATCAGGTTTTGCTTGGAGACACCATGGGAGAACTTATGCTTTTTTATGGGGCATGCGATGTCTCTTTCGTAGGAGGGAGTTTGGTTCCATCCGGAGGGCATAGTTTAATTGAGCCAGCCATCTGGGGAACCCCACTGATTAGCGGTCCATCACTATATAATTTTTCTGAAGTATCGCGATTACTTGAAGATGCCCAAGGTATGCGTATATGTCAAGACTCCAGTAGCATGGCCAAGATTGTTCAGGAGCTTTTGGGAGATACCTTAGAAGCAGAACGAATGGGAGCTGCTGCAAAATCTGTGGCAGAAGGTAATCGAGGAGCTTTAAATAAACTGATGAAGATTATTGATGGGCAGATTTCATGACAATAATTTCCGGATCAAGCCAGTTATTTAGCTCGATAAGGTCCTTAGGACTCAACTGTCCAGACACTTCCTTGAGACGTAAGAGGCTATCAATATAGTCGTAACGAGAGTCAGCATAGTCTCTCTTAGCTTGATATAGACTTCGCTGTGCAATTAAAACATCAGCAATATTTCGAGTTCCTGCCTCATAACTTTCTTCGGTGGAAGTTAATACACTTTTTGCTGAACCTACAGCCTGTTCGCGAGCCTGCACTCGCGCCACGTTTGTGAAAACCTGCAAGTGCTGAGACTTGGTTTGCTGTGCGATGCTTCGTTTTTTGCCTACCCAAACTGCCTTCAGTTGCAAAGACTGCTGCATGGCTTGCCTTCTTTCAGCGCTTATAAGCCCTCCAGTAAAAATAGGCACACTGATTTCCACCCCAGTGCTATATCCTAAAGAGCTGCTTTCAGATGGGCTTGAAAAGGCGGTGTTGGTTTGCAGGTCTGTTCCCATAAAGTAGCTATCAGAACGATCATCATAGTAAGATATAGATCCTGTTAATTTTGGCAAATGTTCATATTTTTTTGATTTTGCATTTTGCGCTGCTGCATCTCGGGCATGACGAGCGGCCTTAAGTGAAAAATTATTTGCCAGTGCAAATTGAACCCATGCCTCTCGACCTAAGGGCTCTGGTTTTATAATAGGAAAACCGGTAGCTAGTCCGACCAGTTTTTCATGAGGCTGACCTGTCAGGACTGTTAGGCCCTCAAAAGCTATATCAAGAGCAGCTGTTGCTTCTAGAGATTTAACTTGGGCGTTATCATAGGCGGCCTTAGTTTCATGTATTTCTGTGATAGGGGTTAACCCAACCTCAAAACGTTTTTTAGCCTGGTCCAGTTGATCTCTTATAGCCTCTTCTTCAGCAATCGTTGATTCTAAAGTTTCCCTTGCTCTGAGAACTCCGTAATAAGTATCAGCGCATCTTAGTATGAAGGATTGCTGATTTGCAGAAAATTGCAATTGAGCCTCATAACTGAGCTCTTTTCCTTGTTGAAAAGAAAACCATGCGGGCAAATTAAAAATTGGCTGAGATAGCGTTATGGAGTAACTTTTTTTGTCCTGATCGGTATTGCCCTTGCGACCGAATATTGAGCTTTGACCTAAAACCGAAGTCGATGAACCTTTCCATTCATTTTCTGAGTATGTACCTATGGCATCAATATTCGGCAATAATGCCGCCCTGTTAATATTTTTTGATTCTGTTTTTGCAAGATATTCAGCTTGTGCCGCTAGCAGCTCAGAGTCGTTGCGCAAAGATACCTTATAAATCTGTAACAGTGTGTCTGCGCTCCAACATAACGGGGCCAATATGCCTAGACTGATGAGGATAAAAAAATTAGCAAAACGGTTCATTCAAATTTTTCCAATTTTGGTGCTGATGATGCTACATTAAGTCTATCAGATTTCCTCGGACTAGCCATTGCTAGAGTATTTATGTCATGAGATTTTTAAGTTTATGAAAAAAACTAACCAAAAAATTGCGTATTGGCTATGACGATGCCTAGACATAAATATAACTCTCAGGATGTTTTGGTGAAAAAGCAAGAAGAAGTGTTTTCTGGTTTTTTTAAAATGCTTCGAATTACTTTGCGCCATAAGCTTTTTTCTGGTGCATGGAGCAAACCTATTGAGCGAGAACTATTTCAGCGTAACGCTGCTGTAGGGATTTTGCTTTATGACCCTATACACAAGCTAGTGGGGCTGATAGAGCAGTTTCGGGTGGGGGCGTTAGATGAACGGAGTGGACCTTGGCTGTTTGAGGTTGTTGCTGGTATGGTTGATTCTGGGGAGTCGCTAGAGGAAGCGGCTTTGCGAGAAGTGAAAGAAGAAGTTGATATCGAAGACATCGAATTAAAGCATATTTGTGAGTATTGGGTGAGTCCTGGAGGAACGAACGAATACATGCATCTTTATTGTGGGGTCACTAACCTGATCGGCCTCAAAGGCAATTGCGGCATGAATGAGCACTCTGAGGATATTTCTCTGCATATCATTGCTGAAGATGATGTATTCTTATGTTTAGAAAAAGGACAATGCAACAATGCGGCAACTACAATCTCTTTGATGTGGCTACAAAAGCAGTCCAATAATTTTTTTAGCTAACCATTTTATACCTGTGTCGATATGACCAAGTGTGGAGCAAGTCGTTTGATAGCGAATATTAGAGCCCAATATAAGATAGACCTTCATGGCTATATGGCTGATGGCGATGCTAACTATGCTCGGCTATTAAAGTTATTCCCTAAGATTGATGAGGCTGATCAGCGCAAGATCTACGTTTGTAGCGCAGGCAAGCATATCTTGCGATTTCAGGTGTTAGAAAGAACGCCCTATACAACGTTGATAAAGCTTGACGAGGAAACGGGTACATATGTCCCATGCAAAAGATTAGATTCATGGTTGAAATTGCCTCTCTTGAAATTAAGACTGTACCACGATGCGAAGATGGCAGAGGTGGTGTCCTGTGATGGAGTTAGGCATATTCGCCCACGCTACGAGTATTTGAATAAAAATAGGTATCAGCCGGATGAAAAAGCTCAATGGAATCAATTTCTCTCAGAATGGTTAGCGTATTGTCTTGAGTTTGGGTATGACCCTGTTTCAGTGTTTTAGATTTTCTGTCTTTTCTTGAGACCCAAACAGCATCTGATTGAAGGTATGTGAGGTATTTGGGCGCCAAAGAAGTAAACTGAAGAGAGATATTATGGTGCGGCTTGTACAGATTACAGATTGCCATTTGGGCGCAGAAAAAAATTTTATATCGCATGGCGTAAATACTTACGAGAGTTTCTCTAGAGTACTGCATGAAATTACCACTAAATTGCCCCCCTCCTTAATTATCGCTTCGGGTGACATTTCTTCTTCGGGCGAAGAATGCTCGTATCAACTTTTTTCTGATGTAATGGAATCTTCATTGATACCCTATAGATGGCTTCCTGGTAATCATGACGATTTTTTGATGATGAGCAATATAATTGTGCAGCCCTTTGTTCGGGTAGAAAAGCAAGAAAACTGGGCTGTTGTTTCTTTGGTTAGCGCCGATCCTGGAAACGTGGCTGGCGTAATTGCAAAAGATGAAATCGAGCAGCTAAGGAGTTTATTAAAAAATTGCCAGAATTATTTTGTGCTGCTCTTTGTTCATCATCACCCTGTGAGTATAAATTCCAGGTGGCTGGATGAGCACTGCATATCAAATAACTGGCAAGTTGAAGAAATATTAGCTCAATATGATAATGTAAGGGGGGTATTTACCGGCCATGTCCATCAAGAAAGAGTTACTAATTGGAATGATTTGCTTGTTTATAATACCCCCTCAACTTGTTTTCAGTTTGCTAGTGATGCTGAACGTTTTCAGTTGGGTGAAAAAGCGCCTGGTTATCGATGGATTGAGCTATATCCGGATGGCTCTTTTGATACAGGAGTGAATTATCTGAAAGCCTGATATGCAGACATGAGCTAATTTTGAGAAGGCTATATTTATTGTCTTTAATTGCGTAAAACTACTTTGATTTATCTGTTCTCTTGAAAGAATTTATATCACTATAATGCCTTGATGTAGAAAAACTCTGGTGGGTTATGACAATAATTTATATTCATGGGTTTAACAGCTCTCCAGCTTCTTTGAAGGCAAGGCAAACTAAGGATTGGCTGGAAAAATCATCTTTAGATCGCAGCTTTCTGTGCCCGGCGTTAGATGGCAATACGTTTATTGCAATTGACCAGCTGCAGGCCATTATTGATCAGTGCAGGGAGCCTGTTGGGCTCATCGGTAGCTCTTTGGGCGGATATTATGCAACCTGGCTCGCTAAAAAATATGGCCTAAAGGCGGTACTTGTTAATCCAGCCGTCCGTCCGTACGAGTCTATGAGTGAGTACTTGGGAGAAAACACCAATTACCATTCTGGTGAGCGTTATATGCTAAACCAGAGTCATATTGACATGCTTCGAGATTTGGATACCAAAGAGATATGCGTGCCAGATAGTATCTGGGTGTTGCTTCAAACAGGTGATGAGGTGCTAGATTATCGTCAGGCGAGGATGAAGTATTCTCATTGTATTTTGACTATCGAGCCTGGCGGCGATCATAGCTTTCAAAATTATACGCGGCATTTACCTGCCATTATTGATTTTTTACAACCATAGTCGATTTTTTATGAGTAATTACACGGCAGAAGACATTGAAGTTCTAACAGGACTGGATCCGGTAAGAAAGCGCCCAGGAATGTATACGGACACAACACGACCAAATCACCTGGCTCAAGAAGCTATAGATAATAGTGTTGATGAGGCTCTTGCGGGTCACGCTACAAAAGTAATGGTGACACATCATAAAGACGGGTCTTTGTCTGTTTTGGATGATGGGCGCGGCATGCCAGTGGACATTCATCCGGAGCAGGGTTTGCCCGGCGTAGAGGTGATCCTTTCTACGCTACACGCTGGGGGAAAATTTTCTGGAAAAAATTATAAGTTTTCTGGTGGTCTTCATGGGGTTGGTATTTCTGTAGTTAATGCGCTTTCATCTAGATTAGAGGTTACGATTAAGCGTGATGGTAACGTATATCATATGGGCTTTTCTGGTGGAAATAAGTCGTCTGAACTAGAAGTTGTAGACAGCTGTGGGAGGAGAAATACAGGCACTTTGGTGCACTTCTATCCGGATCCACAGTATTTTGATTCGATAAAATTCTCTATTGCACGACTCAAGCATGTGTTGAGGGCAAAAGCAGTGCTTTGTGCGGGGCTAGAGGTGAATTTTAGTGATGAAAGCACTGGTGAAACTGATACATGGTTGTATGCAGACGGACTAAAAGATTATCTTCAGGGGGCAACAAAAGAATGGGAAGCTATCCCCTTAGAGGCTTTTGTAGGAAGTTCTTCCACTGAAACTGCAGCCGTTGACTGGGCTGTACAATGGTTGCCTGAGGGGGGAGATGTAATTCAAGAGAGTTACGTTAATCTAATACCGACAGTGCAAGGGGGAACTCATGTTAATGGCTTCCGAACCGGACTGCTGGATGCTATGAGAGAGTTTTGTGAATTTCGAAATTTATTGCCACGGGGGGTTAAGCTCACTCCTGAAGACATATGGGATAGATGTGCATTCGTGCTGTCCTCTAAATTAGCCAATCCACAGTTCTCAGGTCAGACCAAAGAACGCCTATCCTCTCGTGAGGCCGCATCGTTTATTTCCGGCATTATAAAAGATGCCTTTAGTCTTTGGGTTAATCATCACACAGAGGACGCTGAGCTCTTGGCGGAGTTATTTATAAATAACGCCCAAACACGTCTTAAGGCCAGTAAAAAAATTGCAAGAAAACGAGTGACCGCAGGCCCTGCTTTGCCAGGAAAACTTGCAGATTGCTCTTCTGGCAGCCCGGAACGCTGTGAGATATTTTTAGTAGAAGGTGATTCAGCTGGCGGCTCCGCTAAGCAAGCAAGGAGTCGCGAATTTCAGGCAATCATGCCTCTAAGAGGGAAAATATTAAACACCTGGGAGGTTGATAGCGAGGAAATTTTGGCATCTCAGGAGGTTCATGATATTTCAGTCGCCTTGGGGATTGATCCGCAAGCAGCAGATCTTAGCAGCCTAAGGTATCATAAAGTATGTATTTTGGCGGATGCAGATTCCGATGGATTGCATATTGCTACACTCCTCTGCGCTTTATTCGTTAAGCATTTTCGTGCAATGGTCGATGCGGGGCATGTATATGTTGCAATGCCACCATTGTATAGAATAGACGCCGGTAAAGATGTATTTTACGCCTTGGATGAAAGCGAAAAACAGGGTGTTTTAGATAGAATTTTAGCAGAAAAAAGAAATGGAAAAGTCAACATACAGCGCTTCAAGGGGCTGGGTGAAATGAATCCTATGCAACTACGTGAGACCACTATGAATCCTGATACACGCCGTTTAGTCCAGTTGACGGTAGAAACAGGTGACAATACCAATCAGATGCTCGATATGTTGTTGTCTAAGAAGCGCGCAAATGATAGAAAAGTGTGGCTTGAAGAAACGGGAAATTTAGCGGAGATTTAGTGTTCCGCCTTCATGATATTTAATGTGCTATTTCGGGCAGAAATCGCTCTTAAAGTAAAATTTGATCAAGGACTGATGATAAGGATATGACAGAAACATTGTTGATTGGCGAAACCCCGGAACAAACACCCCTTCAGGATTATGCTGAAAAAGCATACCTAGATTATTCAATGTATGTGATTCTTGACCGCGCATTGCCTAATATTGGGGATGGCCTTAAGCCTGTTCAAAGAAGAATTATTTATGCAATGAGTGAACTGGGACTGAAGTCCACAGCAAAGTACAAAAAGTCTGCACGAACGGTAGGCGACGTGATTGGTAAATTCCATCCTCATGGCGATAGCGCAGCTTACGAAGCCATGGTTTTAATGGCCCAGCCGTTTTCCTACCGCTATCCGCTAGTTGATGGTCAGGGAAATTGGGGTGCGCAAGATGACCCCAAATCTTTTGCAGCAATGCGTTATACCGAGTCTAAGTTAGCTAAATTTTCAGATATTTTGTTGGGCGAACTAGGCCTAGGGACTGTTGATTGGAAACCAAACTTTGATGGGACGCTAGATGAACCGATAGTAATGCCAGCTAGAGCTCCGCATGTACTGTTAAACGGCACTACAGGTATTGCTGTAGGTATGGCGACGGATATTCCCCCTCATAATTTGAGAGAATTGATCGGTGCTTGTGTCCATCTACTTGACGAGCCCAAGGCAACTCTAGAGGATTTATGCGAGTACGTTAAGGGGCCTGACTACCCCACGGAATCTGAGATTATTACGACTCATGAGGATATCTTAAAAATCTATGAAACAGGTCGTGGTAGTTTAAAAATGAGAGCGATATGGCATAAAGAGGACGGCGATATCATCTTGACGGCCTTGCCTCATCAAACTTCAGGTGCAAAGATCTTGGAGCAGGTAGCCGCGCAAATGAATGCAAAAAAATTACCTATGGTAGCCGATCTTAGGGATGAATCTGACCACGAGAACCCAACTCGACTAGTGATTGTTCCAAAGTCAAATCGAGTAGATCTTGAAGTTTTAATGAACCATTTGTTTGTTACGACTGACCTGGAGAAAAGCTATAGAGTCAATATGAACATGATCGGCATTAACGGCCGACCAGAAGTAAAATCGTTAAAAATTATTTTGTCTGAATGGCTCACATTTCGCTTGGAGACTGTTAAGCGACGTATAGCCTATCGTTTAGATAAGGTAGAGAGGCGATTACACCTCCTAGATGGGTTATTAATAGCCTTCCTTAATATAGATGAAGTGATTCAGATAGTGCGGAGTGAGGATGAGCCTAAAGCTGTATTGGTTCAACGTTTCGACTTGAGCGACATACAATCTGAGTACGTTCTAGATACAAAATTGAGACAGCTTGCGCGATTAGAGGAATTTAAAATTCGAGGAGAGCAGGAAGAGCTTACCAAAGAGCAAGAAGGATTAGAGAAAATTCTTGGTTCTGCTCAGCGCTTAAGGACGCTGGTAAAAAAAGAATTATTAGAAGTAGCAGAAGAATTTGGCGACAAAAGAAGATCCCCTCTTGTAGAGAGAGTCGAGGCGAAGGCTTTCAGTGAGGCCGATTTAGTGATTTCCGAGCCAGTGACCGTTATCCTATCTGACAAGGGTTGGATTAGGTCAGCAAAAGGGCATGATCTTGACCCTCTTTCACTTAATTACAGGGAGGGCGATAATTTTCTCTGTGAGGCAAAGGGCCGTAGTAATCAAAATGTAATCTTATTGGATTCCGAAGGGCGCACATACTCCGTCCCTGCGCACTCTCTTCCCTCGGCGAGAGGCCATGGTGAGCCGGTAACTGGAAGATTGAATGCAACTTCTGGTGCAACTTTTAATGGTTTGATTATGGGGGAAGATAGTCAGCACTTACTTTTAGCAACTGACGCAGGTTATGGGTTTGTGGCAAAACTTGAAGATCTGCATACAAAAAATCGTTCAGGTAAATCAACAATTTCTGTTCCCAGAGGGGGGAAAGTACTTGCGCCGAAGCTGGTGCCTAACATTCATCAAAGTTTAGTGGTCGTTGTAAGCAATGAAGGGCGTATGCTAATTTTTCCTCTTGCAGAGCTGCCGCAGCTTGCTCGAGGTAAAGGTAATAAACTGATAAGTATTCCGTCTTCTAGACTTCAGTCAAGAGAGGAATTTATGGTTGCTGTCACTGTTTTTGATCAGCAACAGACCCTCCTAGTTTTTTCTGGAAAACGTTACTTAAGTCTCAAGCTGCCAGATTTAGAGCATTATCGGGGAGAAAGAGGTAGGCGAGGCAATAAGCTACCGAAAGGTTTTCAGAGGGTAGACAAAATAGAAGTTAAACCTTTGGCGTGACATAAGCTTATTTAGGTGCGATAGTTTTTATGTATTGCTTACTTGAAGCCTAATTCATTTTTTAATGATTTGAGCCTAAGTTTGAGTTCCGTTTTACTTAACGGAACCGTCTTCTCTTCCTGTTCTGAAAGGATAGGGGCAGTCAATTTTCTTCCCTGAGAGATTTCTCGACAGATACGACGATAGTTTTCTAAGTATGCTGGGTAGCTACTAGATTCTGCTTCGTTAGTCAGACGATACCAGCCAGTGTCTTGGCCTGCATGGTAAATCGCCAAATGTGACCACTTCGCATCACATTTTGGGGAGGCAGCATTGCACGCTTCTATGTATGCTTTTTTGGGGCTTGGCAGGCTCCCGTCTTCACTAGACATTTCGCAGCACTGCAGCATACGATTTAGCGTCGGTAGATAGTCCGAGGTCTCTATGATTTTTTTTGCCCCCTGCAATATCTGCCTTTCTGTAAAATAGGAGAGAGTATCCAGCCACAAACGTTTGGCTTGATTGAGCACATCGGTGTCACTATATGCACTATAAAATTGATTATGATAATTTACTCTAAACAGAGCAAACACCTGGTTGATAGCATCTATAAGTTTAGATGAGTGCTTAGCTGCTGGCCCAGCTTCTGTCACTGAGCTCGTCGATGAGGTTACTACCTCTTGTACTGTTTGATCGATTAGATCGTTGTTTGTTGTCATTATATGTCACCTGCGAAGAAGCTGATTGCTGTCGAGACCACTCTCGTTTCACCTGCTGTAAAAATTTTGTGTTCCATGAAGTGTGCGCCTGAGCACTTTCTCTCCAATAGAGGGTAAATTCAGGTGATAATCGCTCTGCAAAATCTCGAGGGATATTTGCTAGGACTAAAACCTCATAAAGCTCCTCGCTGGGCTGCCAGTCTCGGGGTATTGGTCTGGGATCAGAATCTTGTTCCATTGTAGCGCTAAATTTCGCCCATTGGCGTTTAACATGCATCACAAAACGACTATTCCAGGTATTGGAGGCATCCCCGCGTTCTGCCCAATACAGCATAAACTCCGGTATGGCATCTTCAATGAAATTATGATTAATCCCTGCCTGCCGTACAAGGATATCCATAGCATCTTCAGAGGGCATCCAGTCGGTACTCATCCGAACTTGTAGGTCAAGTTTTTTACTCTCTGTTTGATGATTGCGCCACAAACGCAACACATGCTTGATGAATTTTGAACCCCAGCTAAATTGAGGATCGTTGCGTTCTGACCAGTAGGTAATAAACTCTGGCAACTGATCACTGATAAATTGAGCCGGTATATTGTATTGCCCTAACTGTCGCAAAACATCTTTTTCTGGTGACCATGATTGCGATAGGGTTTTTGCGCCTTGCCTGTGATGGGAATTGTCTGTCATAGGTTTCCCAATAGCAGGTTGCTGTTTTGAGGCTTCTTTCTCATTAAAAGCAAAACGAAGTTCGCTGCTCTCAAGTAGTGGCGAGGAGGCAACTAATAGGACACCCTTATCGCGAAGACTATAGACCAGACGTTGTAATATTTTGATATCCCAAAAAGGTGTAATTTTTTGGAGTTGATGTATGTTTACAGTAGCCCAGCAATAATCATCGTTTGATTCTTTTTCGTTGTGATATAGCAGCTCATTTAATGCTTGAAGTAGGACAGCTTCCTCTAGTCCAATTGTGGCTGCCAGAGGAATTGAAATGGTAAGCATTTTTTCAGATATTAATGACATATCAAGTACCTTATCAGAAATATCAAAGTAAGTTTATTTAAAGAATCAAAGATAGCTAGTTTCTTCTGCACATGTCGGAACTTCTTTCTGATGTCTCGTGATAAACTTATTATTATTCTCGGAGGCTCTTTAAAGTGGCAAAACAGAAAATATCGTCTTATGTGTGCAATGATTGCGGTGCCGATTTCAACAAATGGCAGGGTCAGTGCGCTGAATGTGGCGCATGGAACACTTTGACAGAGCTGAGGATAGGGTCCTCTAAAAATTCCTCTGTTATGCGTAATGCCGGTTTTTCAGGTGCAGCGAACGGTTCAATCAGTGTGCTGTCTGAAATCATGCTTGATGAGGTGCCTAGAATCATAACCGGAAGTGTCGAGTTTGATTTAGTTTTAGGTGGAGGCCTAGTTCCTGGCTCATGCATCTTAGTCGGTGGTGAGCCTGGTGCAGGAAAAAGTACGTTATTACTACAACACCTTTGCAGTCTGGCTCAAAACCATAAGTCTCTCTACGTAACCGGGGAAGAGTCGCCTCAACAGGTGGCAATGCGAGCCAGTCGGCTTGAACTACCGTCAGATAAACTACAAATTATGGCTGAGACTTCAGTAGAGGCTATTTGTGCTGCTGCCATACAGTATCAGCCAAAAATATTAGTAGTAGACTCCATCCAAGTCATGCATTTAGATGATGTAGCTTCTGCCCCTGGAAGTGTATCTCAGGTCAGAGAAAGCGCCGCAATGCTTATTCGTTATGCTAAAGAGACAAATACTGTGCTTCTGTTGGTAGGACATGTCACAAAGGATGGTGTGATTGCTGGGCCGAAAGTTTTAGAGCATATGATCGATTGCTCCATGATGCTTGAGAGCTCTAATGATAGCCATTTTCGAACACTTCGTTGCAATAAGAATCGCTTTGGCGCCATAAACGAACTAGGTGTTTTTGCAATGACGGACAAAGGTCTTAGAGAGGTGCCTAATCCTTCGGCAATTTTTTTACAAAGAGGAGATGAAGTGGCTTCTGGTAGTCTGGTGATGGTGATCTGGGAAGGCACCAGGCCATTGTTGGTTGAACTACAGGCGCTAGTGGATCCAAGTCATTTAGGCAATCCTCGGCGAGTCACTGTAGGTTTGGATCATAATCGCCTGGCCATGCTATTAGCTGTTTTGCACCGTCATGGTGGTCTGATGGTTGGCGATCAAGATGTCTTTGTAAATGTAGTAGGCGGAGTGAAAGCTCTCGAGACTAGCGCCGATCTTGCTTTAATCCTTGCTGTGATCTCTAGTTTTCGAGATCGCCCATTACCAAGAGACCTAGTTGTATTCGGTGAGGTTGGGCTTTCTGGTGAGATTCGTCCAGTACCGAATGGTCAGGAACGTTTAAGGGAGGCTGTAAAGCATGGCTTCAAAAGAGCTGTTGTCCCAGCAGGAAATGCCCCCAAAAAAGCTATCCGTGGAATGGAGGTTATCGCTGTACGTAAACTAACAGATGCCATCGAAGCCCTCGACTGAATGTCGATTGACTTTTAGAGCTCATCTCTGTAACTTGGCGAGCATTGTTTATCTGTAGGTGTCCAATTTATAAGTCTGTAAATTGGGTGAAACGGGAAATCAGTGAGTTGAAACCCAGTAATGCTTGGGAGTTGACGATTCTGATACTGCCCCCGCAACGGTAAGTGAGAAGATTTGCTTTTAACTAGTAGATCTAATGCTAAATCAAGCAACCACTGTACTAAAGTATGGGAAGGTGATTTAGCAGGGAAACCACTCATGAGTCCGGAGACCGGCCTATAGCTACACATAACGAACTGCGGGGAGCGGTGGCGTTAGTTTTGGTATAGGTTTTTTTTAATCCTATACTCATCTCTTCGTTATTTCTTTCGCGTGGATATTACTTAAATCCGCATTTGTTCGGGGACGAACATAACGAGGTCACATGAAAACTAAATTTTTTTTTGGTGCAGTTATTCTTGCTGTTACTGTTTCTATTCCAGTGTCTGCAGAAACACATAGTGCAGAAGTTATAGTTACGGCAACACGTACATCACAATCTATCGCCCAGACGCTCTCATCAGCCACCGTAGTCAGTGCTGCTGATATCGAGAGATACCAGCCAACCGATCTACTTGATTTATTTCAGCATGTCCCTGGCATTGATTTAGCTCGGAATGGAGGAGCAGGATCAATTCCTAGTCTATTTATTCGCGGTTCAAACACAGGACACGCCTTATTTTTAATCGATGGGCAACGTTTTAATTCTGCTGGCCTAGGTAGTACATCTTTTCAATTTATAGATCCCAGCCAGATAGAACGTATAGAAATTGTACGTGGTGCAAAATCAAGCATTTATGGTAGTGATGCAATAGGCGGAGTAATTCAAATATTTACCAAGAAAGGTGATTCTAAACCTTCAACAATGATATCTACTGAGGTGGGGTCTAACGTCTTAAAAAGAACTGCCATATCAACGCGTGGAGCATACAATCAGTTGCGTTATTCGCTAGATGCATCATATTTGGAAACAGATGGAATAGACGCACAGCTAGAAGATAGGGAGCAGACTCGAGATAATGACGGCTATAGAAATCGTTCAATTAACGCTAACTTTGGATATACATTTGATAATGGAGTGGATGTAGGGTTAGGTATTTTAGAGGCCAATTCTCGTAATTATTACGATAATGCATCTGACGGCTCACGTGGAACTGATCCCTATTCAGATAACACCATACAAAATATAGGATTTAATATTAGTGCCCCTTTAACAGATTGGTGGCAATCTAAAATTTCTATAGGTCGATCTATGGATGACATTGATGATACTAATGCTGTAGATGGGTCACATTTATCAAATTTTCGTACAACTAAAGATCAGTATTCTTGGCAAAATGATATCGAAATATTTGACGGTCAGCTGGCGACATTTGGTGTCGATCTTTATGATGACGAGTTAATCGCTAGCACAACATATACTGATACTCAGGGTGCTTTAGTTAAAGAAAGAATGAATCGTGCATATTTTGCTCAATATCAAGGAAAATTCTCTATTTTTGATTATGTTCTAGGGTTTCGCGAGGACGATAATGAGGAGACTGGCAAACAGGATACTAGTAACTTTGCCTTAGGGGCACAGCTAGGAAAGAGCCATCGAGTGACGATAAGCTGGGCAGAAGGCTTCAAGGCACCGACCTTCAATGATTTATATTGGCCAATTGGAGCCTATGGTGCTGGTAATCCAGATCTGCTTCCAGAGGATTCTGAAATCTTTGAGCTAGGAGCTAGGGGAGATTATTCCTCATGGAAATGGGAAGCTTCTATTTATCAAAATCGCATCGATAATCTTATTGACTGGGCCGAAGCTGGTACAGCGGAATATCCATCTCAATGGGTCCCTAGTAATGTCTCCAGTGCTAAAATTAAAGGTGGTGAATTTAGTGCCGATACAAATATTGGTGGATGGGATATTACTACCAGTTTTTCTTATACCGATCCACGCAATCAAAAAACAGATAAGATGCTTCAAAAACGCGCCAAAAAGAAATTTACTTTCGATATTGATCGTAGTTTTTCTCGTCTGGATGCAGGATTATCCTTCAATGCAACTAGTAAGCGCTATACTAATACAACTAACACCGCGAATTTAGGAGGCTATGGTCTATTAGATTTTCGTTTAAGTTACCAGCTCGCCGAAAAGGTTAAGATGCAGTTGAAAGCTAATAATGTGTTCGATAAGCATTACAGGACTGCTAGTGAAAGCTATCATATGGATGGCTCTAATTGGGTGTTAAAATTCACTTATACGCTTTAACTAATTGGCTCTTGAGCTGACTTTGGAGTAATTTCATGACAGAGACTGAAAGCCAGGCTGAGCGCCAAAAGCGCAAAATGCAAAAATTGAAGACAAAAGTTGATCAACATGTTGCAGCCTGTGACCAAGAAAGAGGGGTTATGATCCTTCTTACTGGTGATGGCAAAGGTAAGAGTAGCTCAGCTTTTGGAATGGTTATGCGCTCTCTTGGTTATGGATATAAGGTTGGCGTGGTTCAGTTTATTAAAGGTCAGCAGCTGTCAGGCGAAGAGCTCTACTTGAGGGATTCTTGCCCTCAAGTAGATTTTTATCAGATGGGTACTGGATTTACGTGGGATACGCAGGACCGTGATGCAGATATTGCTGCAGCTAAAACTACATGGGAAGTAGTGGCGCCTATGTTGCGTGATGAGAGCTATCATCTGGTAATCATAGATGAATTAACTTATATGCTGAGCTATAAGTATCTTGATGAATCTATGGTAATTGATGCCTTATCGAATAGGCCAGCAACCCAGAGTGTCGTAGTTACAGGTCGTGGCGGCACCTCTTCTTTGAAAGAGATAGCGGATACCGTCTCAGAGATAAAAGATGTGAAGCATGCATACCATGACAACATAAAAGCTCGAAAAGGAGTTGATTATTAACTGGGGCTAAAGTCAGAGGAATATAATTGAGAGAGACGAAAGCCCGAAAATTTACATTGATGCTCTTGTTGGCACTACTACCAGCGATGATCGGCGCTGCCTTGGTTGGGCCTGTTTTTATTTCTCCTATCAAGCTGATAGAAGTGCTGGCTGGCTGGTTAGGGCTAGGTCAACCCGCATTAGACCAGATTAGCGTTCAGCAAGAAGGGGTAATTTTTTCTGCTATCCGGTTTCCCCGGGTAATTCTTGCTGCATTGGTGGGCATTTGTTTGGCAAGTTGTGGGGCAGTGATGCAAGGGTTATTTCGTAACCCTCTGGCTGATCCCTCATTGATAGGTGTTTCCAGCGGTGCTTCTGCAGGCGCTGGATTAGTAATTGTATTTGGTGGCGCTTGGATTCATGGCAGCAGTTGGTTTGGGCTTACTTTTGTTGCTTTTGGAGCTTGCATGGGTGGTGCCTTAGCCGTCCTTCTCGTCTACCGTTTGGCTACATCTTCTACGGGTACTTCAGTTCCAACAATGCTCTTGGTCGGCATTGCAATTAGCGCTTTAGCAGGGGCTTTGAATGGAATATTTAGCTTCGTTGCAGATAATGAAATGTTACGCCGCATGAGCTTATGGCAAATGGGTAGCCTAGATGCAGCTAATTGGCCTCGCGTCGCGATAGCTGGTTGCGCTGTTGTTTTGCTGATTTTTGCCCTTCCGAAACAAAGCCGGGCACTTAATGCATTACTGCTGGGCGAGTCAGAAGCGCGCTACCTAGGAGTAGATGTGGAGAGAGTCAAGCAGCGAATTATTTTTCTCACTGCAATAGGAGTGGGAATATCAGTTGCTGTGGCTGGAATGATTTCATTTGTGGGCCTTGTTGTGCCACATTTAATGCGCATGATGATTGGCCCTGATCACCGATATCTCATTCCTAGTTCGGCTATAGCCGGAGCAATTTTATTAGTAGTTGCTGACAGCTTTGCGAGAGTCGTAGTGGCTCCAGCCGAACTTCCGACCGGCATTTTGACCGCACTTTTGGGCGTTCCATTTTTCTTTTGGCTCCTAACAAAAAATCATCATAGAGCAATGAGATAACAGTCATGTCCTTAATAGCTTCTAGGTTGTCACTCAGTTATTCAGACATTCCTTTTTTGAGAGATATTAATCTTTCTGTGTTGCCAGGAAAAATTACTACAATAGTCGGTCCTAATGGCGCAGGGAAAACCACATTGCTACAGTGTCTGGCGAACGAGATTTCCCCTACTTCAGGCTCGGTAACTCTGAATGGCCGAGATATCAGAGATTGGCCATCAGTTGATCGAGCTATAATGTTATCTATTTTACCCCAGCATTCATTTCTAGATTTTCCTTTTACTGCTGAAGAAGTTGTGATGCTAGCTAGAACTCCTCATGCGACTGGTGCAAACATAGATCAAAAAGTGGTGGCTGATGCACTAAAGGTTGTAGATGGTAGTTATCTATCGAAACGGCTATACACCGAACTGTCGGGAGGAGAAAAACAACGCATTCATTTGGCGCGAGTTTTGGCTCAAATTTGGCATCCGCATACAAAAGAGTCTTGTCAGGCGCGTTTCTTGATCCTAGATGAGCCGACTTCCTCTTTTGACCTAGCACATCAAAAATTAACTTTGAAGATTATAAAAAATTGCGCTGAAGAGGGTATTGGTATTCTGTTGGTGATGCATGATTTAAATTTGGCAGCAGAGTGCTCTGATCAGATAATACTTTTGGAGTGCGGAGAAATAGCAATGATAGGTACTCCAGAAGAAGTTTTTACTGTAGAGGCAATCAACAAAGTATTTAATGTAAAAGCTAATATTGGACAGCATCCTGAAACTGGAAAATTATTAGTAATAATATAGTTAATCTTTAGTCCTATTTTTTTATATTAGATCAGGGCTGTTGTTTTTTTGAGGAGTAAGTTGTTGAGGACCCATACGGCTAAGAGATCCGCGCACTGCATCCTGATAGCAGTGCTAACTGCTTTTTTTCCCTTAAAAACAGTTGCCGATGTGCGTTTGATGGACGACACAGAAAGGGAGGTTCTGTTGAGTCGACCAGCGCAAAGAATCGTAAGCTTGTCTCCGCATCTTACAGAATTAGTTTTTGCAGTGGGCGGAGGGGGGCAACTTGTAGGTACTGTAAGTTTCAGCGATTATCCTGAAGCAGCGAATGACATCCCCCGTATTGGTTCATACAACACAATTAATTATGAAGCAATTGTTCAAATGCAGCCAGATTTGGTTTTAGCTTGGGGTTCTGGCAATGGTGAAGAAAAAATTAGCAAGTTAAAATCTTTGGGATTGACGGTTTATATTTCCGAGCCAAAGATACTCGAA
This sequence comes from Porticoccus sp. Uisw_050_02, assembly GCF_047729555.1. Classification (NCBI taxonomy): domain Bacteria; kingdom Pseudomonadati; phylum Pseudomonadota; class Gammaproteobacteria; order Cellvibrionales; family Porticoccaceae; genus Porticoccus; species Porticoccus sp. Uisw_050_02. Next base: position 108,497 of record NZ_CP159825.1, read on the forward strand.
GATGTAGCTTTATCGCTTCAAAAAATTGGTATTTTAGTTGGTAACAAGGATCAAGGTAACGATGAGGCAGAGAATTTTTTAAAAAGGCTGACCAAGCTTAAAAAAAGTTATAGCAATCAATCGCAAGTGAGCGTGTTTTATCAGCTATCAAGTGAGCCAATAATGACGCTTAGTGGGCGCCATCTAATTTCTGATGTGGTGACATTATGTGGAGGGCGGAATGTTTTTGCTGAAGCTTTGCCGATAGCGCTTAAGGCGAACAAGGAATCTTTGTTGCGATCTAACCCTCAAGTTGTGATAGCAGGGGCCGAGAAGAAAAACCAGCTAGCATGGCTAGATCGCTGGAAGCGTCTATCATCAATAACGGCCGTCCAAAACGGACATATATATTTTATACACCCAGATCTGCTGTCAAGGCATACCCCTAGGATTATTGATGGAGCAGAAAAAATGTGTAATTTTTTGGCAAAAGTTCGTAATCAAAAAAAAGAAACAGAACGCTAATTTCTCGGCGTTCTGTTTGGTCTTTTCTTGAGTCCTAGATTTTATATCCTAAAGGTCATAACCGCGCTCATTGTGCTGAGTAAGATCAAGACCATCTTCCTCGTCATCTCTGGAAACGCGTAGACCCATCATGGCATCTATCACTTTAAGTAAAACATAGGTAACAACAGCGGTATAAATTAAAGTGCTCAGCACCCCAATGAATTGAATTTTTAGCTGAGCAGTTATAGCGATTCCTTCAGCTAAACCTTGACCGCTAAAAATTCCAAGCTCACTAGAGGCAAAAACCCCCACTAAAATTGTCCCTAAAATGCCCCCTACCCCGTGCACGGGAAAAACATCTAATGAATCGTCTATTTTGAATCTCTGCTTTATTAGCTGTGTTGCGTAGTAGCAAATAATCCCTGCTGAAAAACCAATAATTAGTGCACCGCCAGGACCCACAAAACCAGAGGCTGGGGTAATAGTACCAAGTCCTGCAACCATTCCAGTGACAATGCCTAATACAGAAGGTTTTCCATACTTAATCCATTCCATCATCATCCAGGCTAGCGCTCCCGTGGCGGCAGATATGTGTGTCACTAGCATTGCCATACCGGCATCCCCGTTAGCAGCCAATGCTGATCCAGCGTTAAATCCAAACCAACCAACCCAGAGCATTCCGGCGCCAGCCACTGTTAGTGTCAGATTGTGAGGAGTCATTGGTTGTTGTTGAAAGCCTTTTCGATTACCCAGAACGATTGCCGCAACTAACGCTGCTGTGCCTGCTGTGATATGCACTACTGTGCCGCCGGCAAAATCTAGCAGCCCCATTTGCTGAAGCCAGCCACCACCCCACACCCAGTGGGTAACAGGAACGTAAACTAGAAGAAGCCATACGCTGCTAAATATAAGCACGGCGGAGAATTTTATGCGTTCAGCAAATGCTCCAATAATTAATGCTGGGGTGATTACAGCAAAGGTCATTTGGAACATAACGAAAACAGATTCTGGGATGTTGCCTGATAGAGTGTCTTCAAGAACATTTACAAGCATGAAATTGCTGAAGCCACCAATCCAGTTGTTTAATGCTCCGCCATCACTGAATGCCAGACTGTAACCACAAATAAGCCATATTAATGACGCGATACAAGTGATTGCAAAGCACTGCATAAGGACGGAAAGCACGTTCTTGGCGCGAACTAGGCCAGCATAAAAAAGTGATAAGCCAGGAAGTGTCATAAACAACACTAGTGCAGTAGCAGTTATGATCCAAGCTGTATTAGCGCCATCAAGTGTTTCTGTGTGTCCGACACTTGGAGCCATTAAGGTCAATAATAGGGAGGGGGCGAGTGAAAAGTGTCGATTTAGGTGTTTAAACATGATCCAGTATCCTTTTGTCCTATATTAGTGCACTTTAATTTTTTAGATGCTTATAAAGCATCAACTTCGGTGCATTTTTTATTGTGATTACTGTTTAAATGGGGTTTTTATCCCCATTTACTTATTTTACATGCAAATATTGAGCCATAAATCCTATTATCATGTATTTAAATAGCGCCTTATATGCTATTTCAGTGCAATTTAAGTAGGATGCAAGTATAAAATATATTTTTAAGAAAATAGAATAATGTTATTTTTTATGAACTGGGAGCGGTTTCCAGGCGAACTCAGGTGTTAGACTTTCCGAAGCATTGATTATTTCCTCTGGCTCCGGTTTGCCACGGTATTTTAGCTGCAATCCTTTTAAAAAATTACGTAAAACTTGATCTTTACACTCTCTATGGTTCTTGTGGCTTTCTTTCCTAAAGAAAGAACTTAATTCATGGCTACTTAGCTCGAAGCTAGCTAGACTTAATATTTCTAAAATGTCTTCTGACTTTAGATTAAGTGCAATTTTTAATTTGATAAAGATAATATTATTGGTTATTTTTTTTTCGGGCAAAGGTTGCACCCCGTCTTTTCTACCCCTTCTATCGATAATCAACCCATTAAGAAAAGAGGCTAGACTTGTGTCGCTACAGTTAAGGTAATTTGGATCAGCATCTTTTTTTAGCCAGTTGCTAAGCTGCTTTCTAGTAGTTTCCAAATCTCCTAGCTTGAAGGCAGCAAGCATTTTTTGGTCGCTATAATCGAAGGTGTAGCGAATGCGTCGTAATACATCATTATTTGTCATTGAATTTCCTTTATGGTATCGAATGAGCATAGTTGTTTGTTACACTAGCGCATAGCAACATACATGCTAGTTGCATTGGTTTGCTGTATTCGTAAATTTATATTAATATTTTCCTATGCACGAATATTTAAGAACAACTTACAAGAAGAACTAAATTATGTATAGAGATCTAGCATCAAAACTCAAAGAAACAGAAGAAACGCCGTGGGATGTGGCATATGAACACTTGGCGACCTACAGAAAAGAGGAGACTAATACCCTGGTCCCCCAATTTTATTCTACTGACGATGGGTTTACATTAGGTTTTTGGCTTCTGAAATTACGCCAAGATCGTGCAAGTGGATTATTGACAGAAGAGCAAATCAATCGCTTGGATAAACTAAAATTTGTTTGGGATCCTCACGAGCCTCATTGGGAAAAAGGGTTTGCTGAGACGCAAAAATATAGAGCGAAGTTTGGTGATAGCTTGGTGCCTGAAAATTACCTTACAGAAGATGATCACTATCCATTGGGTGACTGGGTCAGAGCGCAGCGTTTGACTGAAGGCAACTATCCAAGAGAAAAGTATCAGAGGCTTTGTACGGTAGATTATGTCTGGGATCTTCGTGAGTATGATTGGCAAAGAGCATTTGCTGCCTTGAAATTATACAAAGAAGAGCATGGCGACTGTTTGGTTCCTGCAGATTATTTTACTGATGAAGAGTCGGTAACAGGTGAACTAGAGTTAGGCCAATGGGTGATTCAACAACGCGTAAATATGGTCTATAGCTGGTTGACAGAAGAAAAAATGTTAGCACTTGATGCAGAAGGCTTTGATTGGACTCCGGAATCTGGAGAGCCGCTACACCTACATCTTTATAACACCAGTGATTAATACTCTAAATTAGAGTATATTTTTTTTCCTAAAGGTCGCCTATTAAGGTGACCTTTTTTCTTTTTAACTTTTTAGTCGTTTGTATTTGATGCGCTGAGGTTGCGCGTCAAGCCCTTTTCGGGCTACAAAATCATCATGGTATTCACTAAAGCTGCCCTCAAACAAGACAACTTCACTGTCTCCTTCATAAGCTAAAATATGTGTGGAAATCCTGTCTAGGAACCAGCGGTCATGTGAGATTACCATCACACAGCCAGGGAATTTTTGAATAGCCTCCTCTAGTGCTCTCAGAGTCTCAATATCCAGATCGTTAGAAGGTTCATCTAAAAGTAAAACATTTGCTCCTTGTTTGAGAGTAAGGGCCAAATGCAATCGACCTCTTTCACCTCCAGAGAGATCACCAACCCTTTTTTGCTGGTCGCCACCTTTAAAGTTGAACCTTCCAGCATATGCTCGCGAAGATATCTCGTAACCGCCAATCTTGAGATTCTCTTGGCTGTCCGAAATCGCTTCCCACACACTCTGACTGTCGTTTAGATTTTCTCTACTCTGGTCAACAAACGCCAGTTTGACTGTATCTCCAACAATAATGTCTCCGCTATCAGGCTTCTCTATACCAGAAATCATTTTGAAAAGAGTCGATTTTCCTGCGCCATTACCTCCTACAATTCCTACAATAGCCCCCTTGGGAACACTAAAAGATAGGTTATCTAAGAGTAATTGATCACCAAAACTTTTACTGACTCCTGAAAATTCTATGACTTTATCCCCTAAACGAGGACCAGGAGGGATATAAATTTCATTTGTTTCATTGCGGCTTTGAAAATCCTGAGAGCTCATTTCATCGAAGCGGGATAAACGAGCCTTGCTTTTAGCATGGCGACCTTTGGGGTTTTGTCGTATCCATTCAAGCTCGTTTTTAATGGTCCTTTGGCGAGCGTCGTCCTGTTTCTTTTCCATATCAAGGCGCTGTTCTTTTGTCTCCAGCCAAGTGGTGTAGTTCCCCTCGTAAGGAATACCATGACCTCGATCAAGCTCCAAAATCCAGCCAGCAACGTTGTCAAGAAAATATCGATCATGGGTGACAGCAACTACAGTTCCTGAAAATTCTTCTAGAAATTTTTCTAGCCAATAAACAGATTCAGCATCTAGGTGATTGGTAGGCTCATCTAACAAAATCATATCAGGCTTTGAAAGCAATAAGCGACATAGGGCCACTCGGCGTTTTTCGCCCCCTGAGAGCTTGGTTACATCTGCATCCCATGGCGGCAACCTAAGAGCATCAGCTGCAATGTCTAGCAAGTGATCTAAGTTATGAGCATCCCAGTGCTCAATAATATTTTCTAGCTGACCCTGGCGTTTAGCTAGCTTGTCGAAATCTGCGTCTGGTTCTGCGTAATCTAGGTATAATTGATTTAGGTCTTTTAGCGCATCGATCGCCTCACAGACACCATCCTCAACATTTTCACGTACATTCTTATCTGGGTTTAGGTGTGGCTCTTGCGGCAGATAACCAACTTTAATGTTGGGCATTGGACGCGCTTCACCCTGGATATCAGTATCAAGACCCGACATAATTTTCAGTAGTGTAGATTTTCCAGATCCATTGAGACCAAGAACGCCAATTTTAGCTCCTGGAAAAAATGATAGCGAAATATCTTTTAGTATTTCCCGCTTAGGTGGAACAATCTTGCCAACGCGGTTCATGGTATAAACATATTGAGACATAAGGCTTACAAAACATCTGGTTATTGGTGTACCTTATATTTTAGCGGAAATAAGCAACTGACAGGAATGATTTATTATCGGACAATAGATATATGTTGTAAATTTAGAGTTTTTGCGAGAAGGAAAGCAAGTGATGGAGAGGTCAAAAAGAGAGAACAGAGCAGAGGAAGACTCAAGGCCATTGCGTTTTGTTACAGCAACCTCACTTTTTGATGGGCATGATGCTGCTATTAATGTAATTCGTAGGTTAATTCAAGCCAGAGGTGCCGAGGTAGTTCATTTGGGGCACAATCGCAGTGTTGCCGAGGTTGTTCGTGCTGCCATTCAAGAGGATGCCGATGCTATTGCTATTAGTTCATATCAAGGCGGTCATATGGAATATTTCTCTTATCTATTGGAGCTATTGAGAGAATATGGGGCTGAGCATATAAAGGTTTTTGGAGGCGGAGGCGGTACGATTACTCTTGAAGAAAAAGAGATTTTAGAGTCAGCGGGAGTTTGCCGTATATATCATCCTGCGCAAGGCATGGAAATGGGTTTAGTGGGAATGGTAGATGATTTATTTAGCCTTGCTCAAAATGAATCACCAGATAATCCTAAGATATCAGTTTTAGAAGACAAAGAATCTTTTGTCCTGCAGTCAGATATTAATGATGAGATGAGGATCTCTCAAATCATCTCAGCTATAGAAGATGGCAGTATGCCTGACGATGTTCTTGAAGAGCTTAAAACCAAATGGAGTTTGACTTTGAACAAGTCGCCGGTGGTCGGCATTACTGGCACTGGTGGCGCAGGCAAAAGCAGTGTTGTTGATGAGCTGCTAGAAAGATTTTTACAGCAAAGGCCAGACATTCGCATTGCAGTTTTGGCTGTAGACCCCACTCGGCGGAAAACTGGAGGAGCCTTATTGGGCGACCGTATCAGAATGAATAGCCTTACCTCCGCTAATTTTTACATGCGGTCAATGGCTACACGAAGACAACATTTGGCGACCAACAAAGTGCTTGGGGACGTCGCTCTTTATTTGAGATCGGTAGGTTATGACTTGGTGCTTGTCGAAACAGCGGGAATTGGGCAAAGTGATTCCCAGATCGTCGATGTTGTTGATTTATCAATTTATGTCATGACTAGTGATTATGGCGCAGCTACTCAGCTCGAAAAGATAGATATGATTGATTATGCTGATGTAGTTATTTTAAATAAATTTGAAAAACGTGGGTCTGAGGACGCATTGCGAGATATTCGCAAACAGTGGCAAAGAAATCATAATGCGTTTGGTTTGCCACTTGATGAGATACCCGTTTACTCTACTATTGCTAGTCAATTTAATGATCCGGGACTTAATTATGCTTTCTACAGTTTGTGTAGATTGCTGGTCGACAAAAAGAAGCTGGATGCAAGTGTCTGGATACCAGCAGTTAAGGTCTTCCCTAAAAATTCCAAGTCTGTAGTACTTATTCCTGAAAATAGAATTCGTTATCTTGCAGATATTAGCGAACAGGGTAGGCAGATTCGCTCTAGAAATTTGCATCAGACCGAGCTTGCATCAGAAGCTTTTCAGAGTTACCGCATGCTTTTAAAGCTCCAGGATGAGCTATTGCCAAATCCTTTCGAGCTATATTCTAAGTCTGGACTTCTAGAGTCAGCCTCTGATAAGACGTTGTCTGCTCTGCGCCTAGTATACCAAGATGCAATATCTGAACTGTCTAAGGAATCAATAGAGTTATTGCAGCAGTGGCCAGAAAAAAAAGCTGGTGTAGAAAAAGAAAGATACTCTTACTCTGTCAGAGGTAAAGATGTTGTAGGCGACAACTTTATAGATTCTTTAAGTCTTCTTAAAATTCCAAAAGTTGCGGCGCCACAACACCAAGACTGGGGAGAGGTGTTAAATTTTTTGCTAGCAGAAAATTTACCAGGAAGTTATCCCTATACGGCAGGCGTTTTTCCTTATCGTCGTGCTGGAGAGGATCCTGCGAGAATGTTTGCTGGTGAGGGAACCCCAGAGAGAACCAATTGTAGATTTCATTACGTTTCTGAAGGATTGCCTGTCGCACGCCTTTCTACTGCCTTCGATTCTGTGACACTTTATGGCGCTGATCCAGAGAAGCGGCCAGATATTTGGGGGAAGATTGGTAATTCTGGAGTTTCAATCGCAACACTAGATGATATGAAGAAGCTTTATTCTGGTTTTGATTTATGCTCACCCACAACCTCAGTTTCTATGACGATTAACGGTCCAGCTCCCATGATTCTGGCTTTTTTTATGAATGCAGCAATTGACCAACAAGTAGAAATTTACCTTAAAAAGAATGATCTTTGGAGCCAAGCTGAACGTAAGATAGATAAGTTTTTTGAGAATAAAAAACGACCTCAATACCAAGGAGAATTGCCTGATGGTCACAATAAATTAGGCTTAGCAATGCTCGGTATTACAGGCGATAAGCTAGTGGACAATAAGGTTTATGTTCAAATAAAAAAGGACACCTTGTCCTCGGTTCGTGGAACTGTTCAAGCTGACATTCTGAAAGAAGACCAAGCTCAAAACACATGTATTTTTTCAACAAATTTTGCAATGCGAATGATGGGTGATGTGCAGGAATATTTTGTCAAAAACAAGATCCAAAATTATTATAGTGTCTCGATCAGTGGGTATCACATCGCTGAAGCTGGCGCGAATCCGATATCACAACTAGCATTTACACTATCCAACGGTTTTACCCTGGTAGAGTATTACCTAGCGCGAGGCATGAAAATAGATGACTTTGTCTCCAGCTTCAGCTTCTTCTTTTCTAATGGCATGGACCCTGAGTATGCTGTGATGGGTCGAGTAGCTCGTCGCATCTGGGCAAGGGCTATGAAGGAGCGATACGGCGCCAGTCCTCGCAGTCAAATGCTTAAATATCATATTCAAACGTCGGGGCGAAGCCTGCATGCACAAGAAATGAGCTTTAATGACATCCGCACAACGCTACAGGCATTATATGCAATATTTGATAATACCAATAGTTTGCATACAAATGCTTATGACGAGGCTATAACTACCCCAACATCAGAGTCGGTGCGTCGAGCTATGGCGATACAGCTGATTATCAATCGTGAGTTCGGTTTGAATTTTTGCGAAAACCCATGGCAGGGCTCTTTTGTGGTTGATCAGCTAACAGATCTACTGGAGGAAGCTGTTTATATTGAGTTTGATAGAATATCTGCACGTGGCGGCGTGTTAGGTGCCATGGACACCATGTACCAGAGAGGCAAAATTCAAGAGGAAAGCCTTGATTATGAACACAAAAAACATGACGGAAGTTTGCCGTTGATTGGTGTAAATACATTTCTTCCCAAAGAAGGCGAAGAAGAAACTATAGAGGGTCGCGAGCTGGCCCGATCTGATGAGGTGGAAAAACAACTTCAAGTAGACAACTTAAAGGCATATTATTCTCTAAACAAGAATAACGCGCCAGGCTTATTGGCCAATCTTCAGTTAGCAGCACTAAGTGAAGGCAATATATTTGAAAGTCTTATGGAGGCAGCTAAGTTGAATTCTCTTGGGCAGTTGAGTTCAGCTTTATATGATGTTGGTGGACTGTATAGAAGAAATATGTAATATCGTTTCATAATATTCAGTCCTTTAAAAATATCTCACGTAAGTAAAAAATACGGACTTAATAAGCGTGTAATTTCTTAGTTAATTTGTGTACAATTTAAGCTCTTTATGAAGAATTTTCTTACCATCAATTAAAAAAACTAACCGCGTGACATACATGTTTGATAAAGACCAAACCATCGAAAATTTTGACCCTGAAATCTGGTCATCAATACAGAGCGAATCGCAGCGCCAAGAAGAACATATTGAGCTTATTGCTTCTGAGAATTACACAAGCCCTGCTGTGATGGCAGCTCAAGGAACAAAGCTTACTAACAAGTATGCTGAAGGTTATCCAAATAAGCGCTACTACGGTGGATGTGAGTTTGTAGATCAGACAGAAGAACTTGCTATTCAGCGCGCCAAAGAATTATTTGGCGTGAAGTTTGCCAACGTACAGCCTCATTCAGGATCTCAAGCAAATGCTGCCGTGTTTCTGGCACTTTGTTTGCCAGGTGATACCATTTTAGGTATGAGTCTGGATGCTGGAGGTCATTTGACCCATGGCGCTAAACCGAGTTTTTCTGGAAAAATTTATAATGCTGTGCAGTATGGCTTAAATCCAGAAACTGGTTTGGTTGACTATGATGAGATAGAAACTCTAGCAGTTGAGTGCCAGCCAAAAATGATTATTGCTGGATTTTCTGCTTATTCGGGAATTCTAGACTGGGGCCGTTTTCGTGAAATCGCAGACAAAGTAGGAGCTTATCTTTTGGTTGACATGGCCCATGTATCCGGTCTTGTTGCTGCAGGTGTTTATCCTAGCCCTATACCCTTTGCAGATGCTGTTACATCCACCACACATAAAACACTCCGTGGCCCACGTGGCGGCATTATTCTGACAAATAACGAAGATTTAGCGAAGAAATTTAATTCTGCTATTTTCCCTGGCGGTCAGGGCGGGCCGCTTTGCCATGTCATTGCTGCTAAGGCTGTTTCATTTAAAGAAGCTATGACTGATAGTTTTAAGGTTTATCAGCAGCAAGTAATAAAAAATGCTAAAGCAATGGCAGCCACTTTCATGGAGCGTGGCATTAAGATTGTATCCAGTGGTACTGAAAATCATCTCATGCTTGTTGATCTTATTGGCAAAGAATATACCGGAAAAGATGCTGATGCGGCCTTAGGAGAAGCGTTTATTACAGTCAATAAAAATGCTGTCCCTAATGACCCTAGATCCCCATTTGTTACCTCTGGCCTCCGTATAGGTACTCCTGCTATCACTACTCGTGGCTTTACTGAAATTGAATCAATTGACCTTGCCCACTGGATATGTGACATATTATATAGTCTGGAAAATAATACTTCGCACGCGGTCATCCCTCAAATAAAAATCAAAGTACTTGAGGTTTGTAGGCGTTTTCCTGTGTATAGCAAATAAAGAGTTTGCTTTGAAATCCGGTCTTTGACTTCGCACGCCTCTAGCTCAGCCCTGCTTTGTGCCACCGAGGGGCACCCCAATGTGTTACAATTACACACCGTTAATTAAAAAGTAGCAGTGTTATGTATTGTCCTTTTTGCGGCGCAGAAGATACCAAGGTAATTGATTCTCGATTAGTTGCAGAAGGCGGCCAGGTGAGACGCAGGCGCGAATGCTTGTCTTGTCGAGAGAGGTGTACTACATATGAACTTGCTGAATTGGTGATGCCTAGAGTCATCAAAAGTGACGATACCCGCGAGCCTTTTGATGAAAAAAAACTTAGAGCAGGACTTTTAAGAGCTCTTGAAAAACGTCCGGTAAGTATTGATCAAATCGAAGATGCCATATCACATGTTCAGCATAAACTAAGGGCAACTGGCGAAAGAGAAATCACTTCTAGAATGATAGGAGAGAGAGTAATGATAGAGCTTAGGGGTTTAGACGAGGTAGCTTATGTGCGTTTTGCCTCTGTCTATAGAAGTTTTCAAGATCTTAGGGAGTTTCGTGACGAGCTTGATCGACTGGAACGCAAGCCGCTCGAAGGGAGCAAGGAATCACCTTAGATGACAAGCATTAATCACTTAAGTAGTTTTGATTTTGAAATGATGGCCCAGGCTTTAAGGCTTGCAGCTAGAGGGCAAAAAACCTGCATGCCAAATCCTGCTGTAGGTTGTGTTGTTGTGAAGAATGGTCGAGTATTAGGTGAAGGATGGCATGAATTAGCTGGCGAAGATCATGCTGAGATCAACGCACTGAAGTCGATTGGTAAATTATCTCATGGCGCTACCGCTTATGTCACACTTGAGCCATGCAGCTATCATGGGCGCACCCCCCCCTGTGTAGACGCTTTAGTAGTGGCTGGAATCGCTAGAGTGGTCTATGGCATGACTGACCCCAATCCAAAAGTTTCTGGCAGTGGCCTAAGTAAGCTTGAAAAAGCAGGAATTTTGGTAGAAGGGCCATTGCTTGAGCTTCAAGCTCAGCAATTGAATCGAGGTTATATTAAGCGTCATAAATGCAATCAGCCTTGGGTAACTATTAAGCTGGCCATGAGCCTGGATGGACGTACAGCAATGGGTGACGGTGAAAGCAAATGGATCACAGGCTTCCATGCTCGTCAAGATGTGCAGCGATTAAGGGCAAAACATTGCGCTATTATTACAGGTATTGGAACTGTTCTGCAGGATAATCCGTCTTTAACAGTAAGGTATGAAGAGATTGATAGAAGTGACGGACTGCCTAATGAGAAAAGAGATTCTTCTAGAGAGCTGTCTCTGAAGCAACCCTTACGTGTAGTGGTAGATAGCAAACTTAATACGCCAGTAGATGCAAAAATTTTATCAACCACAGGTTCTGTGTTAATTGCTTCGACCCTTATTTCGGATGCCTTAGGTTCAAGTAAGGCGGAAATTGTCCGTGTACCAGGCAATGATGAGCGAGTTGATCTTTCAGAGCTACTGAAAATATTGGCAGAAAGAGAATGCAATAATGTGCTTGTTGAGGCGGGACCAAAACTTGCAGGAGCCTTCCTGCAAGCCGGACTTGCAGATGAACTTGTAGTTTATGTGGCCCCTAAATTGCTGGGAAATATGGCAAGGCCATTGTTCCATCTTCCATTTATTCATATGAACCAACAAGTAGAATTAGATATTATTGATATTGGGCAAGTGGGTGGAGATCTCCGTATAACGGCCAGACCAATAAAGAATTCAGCGATATAAAAGAGAAATTGATTATTATGTTTACAGGTATTGTGGAAGCAACAGGTGAGGTGACGGCACTGGATTTACGTGGTGGCGATGTTAGGCTTCGGATAAGAGCTAATAGTTTAGATTTGTCGAAAATTCAGCTAGGCGATAGCATTGCGACTAATGGCGTTTGCTTAACAGTTGCAAGTTTACTCGAAGATGGCTACGAGTCAGACGTCTCCTCAGAGACCCTATCTGTAACTTCTGTAAGTAGCTGGCATATTGGCACCAAGGTGAATCTTGAGCGTGCATTAACGATAGACACGCGATTAGGGGGGCATCTAGTTCTTGGTCATGTAGATGGTATAGGCGAAGTGGTCCACCTTAATCCTGATGCTCGTTCTTGGTGCTTGCGGATTTGCGCACCTAACGAGCTGGCTAAATATATTGCACAAAAAGGCTCGATCACTGTTGATGGCACTAGCCTTACGGTGAATAAAGTTGAAGGCGCCGAATTTGAACTGAATATTGTGCCGCATACTTTAGAGCATACTGGAATAGGGTCTTATCAGGCAGGATCTCTAGTTAATTTAGAGGTGGACGTGATTGCGCGATATGTAGAGCGATTATTGCTGGGAGACAGCGCTGCTAATACTTAGTATTTTGCAAAAAACTTATGTTTAATAGCTGGTTATATTTTTTAATGGCTTTTATTAGAGAGTGGGTATGTTGACAAACAGTGTCGAAGAAATAGTCGAAGATATACGTCAAGGCAAAATGGTCATTCTTATGGATGACGAAGATCGAGAAAATGAAGGCGACTTATTAATGGCTGCAACAATGGTTCGTCCGGAAGATATAAACTTCATGGCGACTTATGGTCGCGGGCTTATATGCCTGACGCTGACAGAGCAGCGCTGCCGGCAACTAGACTTGCCATTAATGGTCAGTGTTAGCAAGGCCAGCCGTGGTACTAATTTCACTCTATCTATTGAAGCTGCTCATGGCGTGACAACTGGAATATCGGCTGCGGACCGTTCGCGGACAATCCATGCGGCAGTGGCCGATACCGCTTGCCCAAAAGATATTGTTCAGCCAGGCCATATTTTTCCTTTACAGGCAGAAGCTGGAGGTGTTTTATGTCGAGCTGGCCATACTGAGGCTGGATGCGATTTGGCAAGAATAGCAGGATTTGAGTCAGCTGCAGTTATTGTTGAAATCATGAATGATGATGGCACAATGGCACGTCGCAACGATCTTGAGCTGTTTGCAAAAAAACATGATCTCAAAATAGGAACAATCGCTGATTTAATTCACTATCGATTAGTGACAGAAAAAACCATTAGCTGCATTAGTGAGCGTGAGGTGATTACACAATATGGCAAGTTTATGCTCCACACCTATCTAGACACCGCTCGCAATGAGAAGCATTTTTCTCTTGTTATGGGCGATATTGCTGGTAGTGAGCCACCATTGGTTCGTGTGCATATAAATAAATCAGCCAGAGATCTTTTTGGTGTTGAGTCTCCAGACGGTTTTAAGAGTTGGACCTTATCTCGAGCAATGGAAAAAGTAGCAGAAGAAGGGAGAGGCGTTGTAGTCTTTCTTTATTACCCAGAAACCGCTGATGATATAGATTTCAGTATTGATGGAATAATTAGCCCGATGCCTAAAAAAGCTGGAGATGTTGTTTATCAGCAGATAGGCACCGGATCCCAAATTTTGATGGACCTTGGGGTCCATAAGATGCGATTACTGAGCGCCCCATTCCGATTTACTGCAATTTCTGGTTTTGATTTGGAAGTAGTTGAATATATAAGTTGCGAATAATTTTTATGTTCTTTGGTTGCAGAAAGACGTAGATTTTTAATATTCCATATTGAGAAAGTAAAAATGAGCACATTTAGCCCTAGTGATAACAGTAGCTTCGACGTTGGTCATGCACGTATTGCCATAGTGGTTGCCAGATGGAACGCCAAAATTACCGAGAATCTTCTTATTGGGGCAAGACATGGACTGACTGACTATGGTATCGCCGAGAAAAATATTGACTTATTTAGGGTCCCGGGCGCTTTCGAGCTTCCTCTTGCTTGTCAAAAATTAGCCCAGAAATCTATCTATGATGGGATTATTGTTCTTGGTTGTGTTATTCGTGGTGGAACCCCGCATTTTGAATATATATGCGGTGAGACTACGAGAGGGATAGGCCAGGTCACACTACAAGAAAGTCTACCAATTGGGTTTGGCTTGCTAACGACTAATGACCTTGAGCAGTCCGAATTACGGTCCGGCGTAATTTTTAACGACAGTGAGAACGAAAACAAGGGAAAAGAAGCAGCATTAACCGTATTAGAAATGATTTCTTTATTTTCTAAACTTGGATCATTGTAATGTTTTTGCCTTCAACTAGAAAAAAAGCAAGAGAGCTTTTGGTTCAGGCCTTTTATCAGTGGGAAATTTCTGGTTCTGAGATTAGCTGCATAGAGGTTGAATTTGCTACTGACAACAATATGGATAAAGTAGATACTGAGTTCTTTAAAGAATTATTGTATGGCATACCAAGCAAGCTGATTGATGTGGATGCTGCTTATGAGGGACACCTTGATCGGAAATTCAAGGATTTAGATCCTGTATCTAGGGCTTTGCTGAGGATTGGCTCCTATGAGCTATGCTTTAGGATTGATGTACCTTATAGGGTGGCCATTAATGAAGCGGTAAATTTGGCCAAAAAATTTGGTCCAACCGATACCTACAAATATATTAATGGAATTCTTGATAAGGTGGCCATAGATAAGCGCGATCTAGAGATTAAAAGCCAAGCACGCGCCAAATAGTAAAAGATATTGTATGTCTGACAGACATGATGTTGTTTAATATTCTTAAATTCTGTCTGAACGATTCTTAGTCAGGACTAATTTTATGAGTTCTCAGAAGTGCCACTAGATGAATTTTCAATTATACAAAAATACTTTTCGTCTTTAGGGGAAAGCCAAGGCATTTCTTTGGGTGTTGGCGATGATTGCGCTATTCTAGATATACCTAAAGGTAAGCAACTTGCAGTTACTGTAGATACATTAGTTGAAGGTATTCATTTTCCAGTCAGGGCCTCCCCTGCTGATATTGCTCATCGTTCTTTGCGGGTCAATCTAAGTGATATTGCCGCTATGGGTGCGGATCCTCATTGGTTTACCTTGGCGTTAACTTTACCAGAGGTCAGCGATAGCTGGTTGCATCAGTTTTCACAAGCACTGCTTACTGATGCATTGAGTTTTGGTTGTGCCTTGGTTGGCGGTGACACAACAGCGGGACCTTTGTCGATAACTATTCAAGTGCTTGGTACTGTTTCTCAAGGAAAGCCACTTATTCGAGGTGGTGCCCAGGAGGGAGACAGTATTTATATAACAGGTTCACTTGGCGAAGGAGCTGCAGCTCTTTCTCTCTTTGATGCGACTAGTGACCTTGCTCGCATTGCAACTAAAGACACTCTTAATCGTCTGCTACAGAGATTCTATAGGCCTGAACCGCGCCTGAAAGAAGGCGCCTATTTGCGAGATTTAGCATCTGCCGCTATAGATATTTCGGACGGCTTGATTGCAGATCTTGGTCATATCGCTAAATCTTCAGGTTTGGGTGCCAATATAGAGCTTGATCGCCTCCCCATTGCTTCCTGGCTTTTGGCTCTAGCAGAGCCAAGCTATATTGAGGATTGGGTGTTATTTGGTGGAGATGATTATGAGTTATGTTTTACTGTACCCAATAGAAATAAAGATTTAATAGAATCCATGATTAGCAGTAGAGAATTGAATGCAGTTTATATTGGCAAGATGTCGAAAATACCAGGAGTCCGTTGTTTTGATAGCCGAGGACAGGCAGTGGAGCTAAAAAAATCTGGCTATCAGCACTTTTAAGCGCTCTTTATGTCATTTTGAACAGGTATGTTGCAAGCAGGTAAGATGATTTAGAAATAAAGGCACCCAAATGAAAACAACTATACCAACCTTTCAGCAATTAATTCGTAATCCAATCCACTTGTTGGCATTTGGTTTTGGTAGCGGATTATTGCCTAAAGCGCCAGGGACAGCAGGCACCGTAATGGGGCTCCTGTTTTGGTGCCTGCTAGCAGAATTGCCATTAACTTCATACTTGGCGACTGTCACTGTAGCTGCGTTGGCGGGGGTTTATATTTGCGGAAAAACTGCTAGTGATTTAGGCGTTCATGATCATGGCGGTATTGTCTGGGATGAAATGGTCGGGCTTTGGCTGGCATTGACTATAATCCCAGTCTCTTGGGCTTGGGTGTTAGCGGGCTTCTTGATTTTCAGGCTGTTTGATATATGGAAGCCTTGGCCTATTAGCTGGCTGGATAAGAATATAACCGGAGGCTTAGGTATAATGTTAGATGATTTGGTCGCTGGCGCCTTAACTTGGTTGGTGTTGTTTTTAACAATCAAGATTCTATAAGAAAAAACAATTTTGGTATGCTTAATCGCTGAACCTGTTGATGTGGAACAAAGTAGCTAGTGGCTTAAAGTCCTTTACTCGCTATGCATCATGGTTAAAATGAGCAACCTTGGCTAAATTACGTTTATGTTGGAGTAACTAGTGTCCTTAGATTTTATACAGAAATCGCAGCTGCCAACCCGATGGGGGATGTTTGAGTTGCACGGCTTTCATGATGCCGCTAAAGATAAAGAGCATATTGTCCTCTCGCTAGGGCCAATTTCTGGTGCGGGTTCTGTTTTAGTGAGAATTCATTCTGAATGCCTCACTGGCGATTCATTGTTTAGTCTTCGTTGTGATTGTGGGTCTCAACTAGAAGAAGCTATGCGCCTTATTGCCAAAGAAGGTAGGGGTGCGGTACTTTATTTGCGTCAAGAGGGTAGAGGCATCGGCCTACTCAACAAAATTAAGGCATATCACCTCCAAGACGAGGGTGCGGACACTGTCGAGGCAAACGAGCAGCTGGGCTTTGATCCAGATATGCGAGACTACAGCATGTGTCAGTCTATTTTTGAGCATTTTGAGATTGATAATGTACGTTTACTGACAAACAATCCTAAAAAGGTTCAAGCACTGGAAGAGATGGGAATTGTTGTCTCAGAGCGAATTGCATTACAAACTGGCCAAAATCCACACAATGAAGCATACCTGGCTGTAAAAGCTGGAAAATTAGGGCACTTATTTGATAAAAATAAGAGCTAGGCTTTAGTTATTTGTTTTTTTGAAATATTTTTTTAAAAAAAATTGTATCAAGGTTGTTCTATGTCATTGGCAAAGCGAATCATACCCTGTCTCGATGTTGATAAAGGTCGAGTAGTGAAGGGCGTCCAGTTTTTGGATATACGGGATGCTGGAGACCCTGTTGAAATAGCTAAGCGCTATAACAACCATGGGGCTGATGAAATAACTTTTTTAGACATCACAGCAAGCCATGAGGGTCGAGATACTATGATCCACACGGTGGAAAAGATAGCGAGCGAGGTATTTATTCCTCTTACGGTTGGCGGCGGCGTGCGATCATTGATTGATATTAGAGCATTACTCAATGCTGGTGCTGATAAAGTAGGTATTAATTCTGCAGCTGTAAAAACCCCAGAATTCGTTCAAGCTGCGGCAGATCGTTTTGGTTCACAGTGCATTGTTGTGGCAATTGACGCTAAACAGGTAAGCGCAAAGGGCGAGCCTTTACGCTGGGAGGTGTTTACTCATGGTGGACGCAATACGACTGGAATTGATGTGTTAGTCTGGGTCAACAAAATGGCCAGTTATGGAGCAGGAGAAATTTTATTGACGAGCATGGATAACGATGGAACTAAGAATGGCTTTAATCTTGCTCTTACTCGAGCTGTTAGCACAGCAGTAGATATCCCTGTTATTGCTTCAGGCGGCGTTGGTAATTTGCAGCACTTAGTGGACGGCATTCTTGAAGGAAAAGCCGATGCAGTTCTTGCAGCTAGCATTTTTCATTTTGGTGAACATACAATTCCTGAAGCTAAGTCATATATGTCTGCAAAAGGTATTGAAGTGAGACTTTAAATTTACATCAAAATGCTGGGTATTTTTATGACTCAGGCTGTGTTTTGCCTAGCAAATGTAAACCCTGTAGTAAATTCAAAGCATCATGGAGTTGATTGTCGCTGATGGTAACCTCCTTTTCTTTGGGATTTTTTTGACCTAATGGACTACTTAGGTGTCTTGGTAAATTTGCCTCTTTTATGCCCACACTATTCTTCTTCCATACCTTTATGTCGGCAGGTTGAACTATAATATCTGGCTTTATCCCCAAGGCTTGAATGGACCTTTTGTTTGGAGTGAAGTAACGTGCAGTGGTTAGCTTCATTCCACGATTATTCCCTAAAGGAAAGATTGTCTGAACAGAGCCTTTACCGAAGCTATTGGTCCCGAGTATGAGTGCTCGACCATGGTCCTGGAGGGCACCTGCAACAATCTCTGCTGCGGAGGCTGAGCCTTCATTTATAAGCACCACCATAGGCAACCCGTTTAATCTGTCGCCCGAAGAAGCCTGATAGCTTGCACTTGATTTGGCCCCCCGACCTTCGGTGTAAACTACTAACCCTCCATCTAGGACTGCGTCTACAACCTCTATGGAGGTGGTAAGCAGGCCTCCTGGATTATTGCGTAAATCTAGAACTACCCCTTTTAGCTGACTATCTTTTTCAGATAGATCTGACAATGCTTTTTTGAATTGTTGGCCTGTATTTTCTTGAAATTGTGCAATTCTAATGTATCCAAAGCCAGATCTTGGTATTTCACTACGCACGCTACTTACATGAATAATATCGCGTTCAACGCTGATTTCAATCGGAGCATCTGCTCGTCCTCGGACAATTGTTAGTAGCAACGTAGACCCTTTTGGTCCACGCATTACTTCAATGGCTTCGCCAAAAGTCATGTTTTGCACAGCATTTGAATCTAGCTTGATAATCAAATCTCCTGGTAATATTCCCGCTCTATATGCAGGAGTTCCATCGATTGGAGAGATGACTCTAATAGCTCCTTTTTCTAAGCTTACTTCAACTCCTAGGCCTCCAAATTCACCTGAGGAATGCTCCTCTAATAAAGAAAAAGCTTGTTCATCTAGATACTCAGAATGAGGATCCAGAGAGCCAAGAAGGCCTTTTATGGACATTTCAAGTAATTTTTTGTCGTCGACTTCTTCTATGTATTCTTGTCGGATTCTTTCGAAGGTCTGAGTAAAATGACGTAACTCTTCAAGTGGTAGGCGGGACGCCTCTTGAGTTTCTTTTGCCTGAATGCAATTAGAAAACATATAAGATGGTAAAAATAAAATAAAAGAAAAAATAATAGCTTGGGCTTTGGACATAATTTTATCCTGGTTAATTTAGGGCTTCTTTTGCATGGGAAAGCCTAGGTGATTTTTTCTTCAGCCAAATTTTTGGATTTGAGGGCTTCCCGTTTTGGCGCACTTCAAAGTAAAGAGCATGTTTCTCTTGGCCTCCAGTATTTCCAACTCTAGAAATATTCTCTCCTTTTAGAACCCAGTCCCCTGTTTTTTTTAGAAGAACTTGATTGTGAGCATAAAGAGTCATATACCCATTATTATGGTTAACTATGACCAGTAAGCCATGATTTTTAAGATAGCCTGAAAAGATAATTTCCCCATCATGGATAACACTAACTAGCGCTCCCTCTATTGCACTCAAAAGCCACCCTTTTGAGTGCAATTCAGAGCCCATCAAAGGATCGTAACGGTTACTTAACTGTCCATTTGTAGGCCAAGGCAATTTACCCTTGCTTGCTGCAAAAGTTTTTTCAATAGAGGAAGCGGGGAGGTTTTGGGTGCTTTTCTCCGCATCCATGAATATAGATTCTAGCCTACTTCGCTCGTTATTTAGTGTGCTCAACTTCGTTTGAGATGAGTAAATTTTTTTATTGAGACTTTTTACGATCTTTTTTCTATGTTGCTGCGCTGTTAGTAGATTTTTTGTAATTTTTTTAAGCTTGGAGCGATTTTCTAGGAGTTTAGCTTGTCGGTTGAAAATTGATTTTTCAATACTTGCTAACTCTTGAATGATTGATTTGTAGGTGTTTATTTTTTCACCCCTAGCGCGTAAAAAATAATTATAGTACTCAAGAGTTCTACTAATACTCTGTGGATTTTTTTGACTCAACAATAACCTTATCGGCTCTTGGCCACCCTGACGGTGCAAAGAGGTAATATAGCTTACTATCAATTTTTTTTGGCTTTGCAGGGATATTTTTAAGGCAGCATCTTCTACACGGAGCGCCTTAAGCTCAAGATTTAAATTTTTTAACTTTCCCTCTAAGATTTTGATCTTAACGCTTAAGTCTGCTAAATTTAGTTCAGTATTTTTAAGCTTGTCGTTAAGTGATTCTTGATGTTTTTCATCCCCCTCTAAGAATTGTTTTAGGTGCAGAATGTCACTCTTAAGCTTGTTGAGATGTTGCAGAGTGCCCGAGTCTTCTGCTAATGTTGGCGCGATTAGCATGAGCGTCAATGCCGCTGATTTTAATAACTGCTTTAGATTCATTATCGCTGACCGAAATAGATTAATGAGTTTTAACTAAAGACTGCCCTGTCATTTCTATTGGTTGAGGTAAATCCATAAGGGTCAGGATGGTGGGGGAAATATCTGATAACGCACCACTGGGGAGTAGAGAAATTTTTCTATCTCCTACGTAAATTAGAGGCACAGGGAAGATCGTATGCTGTGTATGAGCTTGTCTGGTATCTTCGTCAAACATCTGTTCTACATTACCATGGTCAGCAGTAATGAGGCATTGCCCCCCGACATTTCTGATTGCTAGTGTTACTTTTTCGATGCATTCATCGATTACCTCTACTGCTTTAACCGCTGCATCAAAAACACCGCTATGGCCAACTTGGTCACAGTTGGCGTAGTTACAAATAATGGCGTCATAGTCGCCACTATTAATTGCTTCTAGGAGTTTTTGTGTAAGCTCGTGAGCGCTCATTTCAGGCTTGAGGTCGTAAGTAGCAACTTTTGGAGAAGGTATCAGTATTCTTGACTCTCCGTCAAAGAAACTTTCTTGTCCGCCACTAAAGAAAAAAGTTACATGTGCATATTTTTCAGTCTCGGCGATCCTTAATTGAGTTTTCCCTAGCTTACCTAGATGCTCGCCCAGTGAGTTACTGATGCCTTCTGGAGGAAATGCTACTGACGCCGCTATATCCGACGAGTATTCTGCGGTCGTTACAAAGTCAGCTAGCAAAGGCCTTACAGTCCTATCAAACCCAGAAAAACTGTTGTCAACAAAGGCATGGGTTATTTGCCTTGCTCTATCTGGACGAAAATTCATGAAAATAACCACATCATCATCTTTGATGGTGACGTGATTCTCGCCTTTAGCGCAGATTGCAGTAGGTTGGACAAATTCATCACTTTGACCATCTTTGTAGCTGGCGTGCAGCGCCTCAATTGAGCTTGAAGCCTGATTTTCCGGCGAGGCTTTCGTCAACATGTCATAGGCTGCCTTTAAGCGATCCCATCTTTGGTCTCTATCCATGGCATAAAATCGACCACATATACTAGCAATGCGTCCGACGCCTAAATCTAAAAAGACAGAATCTGTAACCCTTAGCGAGACCTCGGCACTTCTTGGCGGGCTGTCTCTGCCATCTAAAAATGCATGCAAATAAACTTTTTTTGCCCCTCTTTGTGCAGCTAGCCTAATAATGCTGTTTATGTGATCCTCGTGGCTATGCACTCCACCCGCAGAAAGCAGACCAAGAATGTGCACTGCCGTATCTTTGGCAACTGCTTTATCTATAGCGTTTATGTAAGCCGGATTAATGAAAAAATCTCCATTTGTGATGGCATTGTTAATCTTAGATAGATTTTGATGTACTATTCGCCCAGAACCCAAAGTAACATGGCCGACCTCACTATTTCCCATCTGCCCCTCAGGAAGACCTACGGCAATTCCTGATGTGCCTATGAGGCTGTGGGGACAGGTCTTCCAGAGATTGTCTAGGGTGGGTGTTCTCGCACTATGGATAGCATTATGTTTTTTATTTTCACTGTATCCGTATCCATCTATTATCAAAAGGAGTAGCGGTTTTTTCGGTTTAGTCATGACTTTTTGGGCTCTGTTGTTTTTTTCAAAGATGCTAATTAAGAATCTTACCGGCAAAGAGCAATTAGCGCCAATCATGGTTTCCTGTTATAGGGTTCGCTGTGTATAATTTGGCTATTTTATTGTTTTGTATTCTGTGAAAAATAACAAGCGGAGCTTTATATTTTGGAATTCTTTAATTTTATAAGCGAGCAATGGGTGCTTGTTAGTATCTTCATGGCGTTACTTTATTTGTTTGCTATAAATGAACGCGCTAAAAGCGGAAAGAGCATCTCCCCTCATGTAGTCACTCGAATGATTAATGCGGATGAGGCTGTATTGCTCGACGTTCGTGATGCAAGAGAATTCAATGCAGGACACATTGCGGGCGCTATTAATATCCCCAATAGCAAGCTAAGTGACTGTATATCTGAGCTAGAAAAATATCGTGGAAAAGCACTTATTGTTGCCGATAAGGTTGGACAACAGTCGGGAGCTATAGGGCGTACACTTCAGCAACAAGGATTTAGTGTGCTAAGACTAAGCGGTGGCATGATGGAATGGAAAAATCAAAGCTTGCCAGTTATAAAGACATAAGCCGCTTCAGCACACTAAGGGTCGAAGTTTTTAGAAGCGGTTGTCACTTTGGCTGATCGCTATGTTCAATTATATGAAGTTCTTTTATTTTTCGGGTTAGAGTGTTTCTGCCCCAGCCAAGAAGTTCGGCAGCAGTTTTCTTCCTGCCTCCAGTATGAGTTAGCGCTGCTTCGATTAATATCTGTTCAAAGCTTACTGTTGCTCTCGCAAGAATATCAGTATTGCCAGAAGCTAATTCGTTTTTTGCCCAGATTTTGAGCTGCTCTTCCCATGAACTGAAGGTATTAGACACGTCTTTTGATGCAATTAAAAATTCTGGAGGAAGATCGTCAATATACACCTCTCGACCGGGAGCCATTACTGTAATCCAGCGACATACGTTTTCGAGCTGCCTGACATTGCCTTCCCATGGGAGATTGCACATGTGCTCCTCCGCTTCAGGGGAAAGAGCTTTAGCCTCACCTTCTAATTCTATAGAGGCCGCCTCTAAAAAGTGCTTCATTAGTTTAGGAATGTCTTCTCGACGGTCTGCTAGTTTTGGAAGGTGGATTCGGATAACATTTAATCGGTGAAACAGATCCTCTCTAAATCGCTTCTGCAAAACTAGATCTTCTAAATTTTGATGGGTTGCAGCAATAATTCGGGTATCAACTTTTATAGGTGTGTGGCCGCCTACAAGGTAAAATTCTCCATTTGAAAGCACTCGAAGGAGTCTTGTTTGTGCTTCTGCTGGCATATCCCCAATTTCATCAAGGAAGAGGGTGCCGCCATTTGCTTGCTCAAAGCGACCCTCTCTCCGATGAGTTGCACCGCTGAATGCACCTTTCTCGTGACCGAAAAGTTCAGATTCTATTAGGTCATGAGGAATTGCAGCCATGTTAAGTGCAATAAATCGATTATTTTTTCGCGGACTATTATCATGTAACGCCTTAGCTACAAGCTCTTTTCCAGTTCCTGATTCCCCGTTTATCAAAACGGTTATATTGGAATTTGATAGTCTTCCTATGGCACGAAAAACCTCCTGCATGGAAGGAGCCTCTCCAATGATTTCACTGTTATGGCTGGAAGTTTTTTTTTCTGGAATAAGATTATTTTTTTGTTCTTGAGCAAAACTAATTGCGCGTAGCGTTACAGCGACAAGTTCTTTGATGTCAAAGGGCTTCGGTACATACTCAAAGGCGCCTCCCTGGTATGCTGCAACTGCACTATCAAGATCTGAGTGAGCAGTAGTTATAATAACTGGCAGAGCTGGGTTCGAGGAGTGAATTTTTTTTAATAACTGCAAACCATCAATCCCTGGCATTCTTATATCGCTGATTATAGTATCAGGGGTTGACTTGTTCAGCTCATTAAGTAAATTGCTACCCTTTTCAAAGCTCGTCACCATAATGCCTGCCCTAGCCAGCGCTTTTTCTATTACCCATCGAATAGATCGATCATCATCAACAACCCAAACAGTATGTTTCATTTTATTAGCCTAAGGGTAAGTACACATAAAAAGTAGTTTTATCGACTGAAGTTTCACATCTAATAAGACCGCGATGAACATCAACAGCTGACTGAGCGATCGATAAACCAAGGCCGGTGCCTTCCGGCCTGCCACTGATCATTGGAAAAAAAATACTATTAA
The DNA here is from genome assembly GCF_047729555.1 of Porticoccus sp. Uisw_050_02. Taxonomy (NCBI): domain Bacteria; kingdom Pseudomonadati; phylum Pseudomonadota; class Gammaproteobacteria; order Cellvibrionales; family Porticoccaceae; genus Porticoccus; species Porticoccus sp. Uisw_050_02. The sequence continues at coordinate 132,813 of NZ_CP159825.1, forward strand.
GGATTTCTTCTGGTATGTCTGGGCCATTATTAATAATTTCAACGCAGCAAACCATTCTATGGTTGACGCCTCTAATGGTGAAGTTCCTTTCAATACGAGTTCTTATCCAAATTCTTGGGGTTTTTTGCACGCTGTTTTTTAATGCTTGGACAGCATTACGGGTAATATTTAACAATGCCTGGATTAGCTGTCCTCTATCGCCATTGATTTCTGGAATACTTGGATCGTAGTTTCTTTCTACCTCTATGTAGCCCAGCGTTTCTTTTTCTGTCAGCGAGACGATGTACTCAAGCACTTCATGTATGTTAGTGGGCAAGAGTTTAGGTAGAGCATTTGACCCAAGTAGTCGATCGACTAGGCTGCATAAACGATCAGTCTCACTAGAGATGATGTCAGTAAACTCGAGAAGCTCTGGCTGGCTGCTTAGATCATCAGAGAGTAACTGCGCTGCACCTTTAATCCCCCCGAGAGGGTTTTTTATTTCATGCGCAAGACCGCGGACTATACTGCGTGTAGCATCATGCGTAGATAGCAGCTCGTTTTCTTTACTTAGTTGTAGTAGCCTTTCTATTGGCTGCAGCTCCAGCAAAAGCATTTTTTCTTGGCCCCAGACAATAGGAGAGGCGGTGAGATCAGTAGTGATGTGACGACTATTTAAAAGCTGCAGGCTGGCTTCTCTCTGCGTAAAGGGTTGAGCCTCCTTCAATGCTTTATCCAGAGAGCATAAATGTACTACCTCCCCTAAAGAGCATTTTTGGTCGGGCTGTAAGAAATTTAATATTGGTAATCCAATGATGCGAATCGAGCTTGCATCGAAAAGATTTTCTGCTGAAGGATTTAAATAGGAAATCGTTAGCTTTTCATCTAACAAGATAATGGATACGCTAAGACTGTCTAAAAGTAGATTCTGTAGATTATCTTTTTTCATCATTGTAGCTGGCTATAAGTTTGGTTTCTTGCATGTTAGCGAATAACAGAGATTACGAAAACTCCCTAAAGACTTGGTTTTTTTATATCGCTATTTTTTACTTAAGTGCCAGCAAGTCGGGCCGTAAAGATTCTCAACCCGACTTGCCAGATTGCAGCTTTTACACAGAATAATACATATCAAATTCAACTGGATGAGTTGTATGTTCTACGCGGTATACATCTTGCATTTTTAATTCAATGTAGGCATCTATCATTTCATCCGTAAAGACCCCACTTTTCGTTAAGAAATCTCTGTCATTATCCAGAGCCTCCAGAGCCTCCCTTAGGCTTCCGGCCACTTGTGGAATTAAGGCGCCTTCTTCTGGAGATAAGTCATAAAGGTCTTTATCTGCAGGCTCGCCTGGGTGTATTTTGTTTATGACTCCATCAATCCCGGCCATAAGCATAGAGGCAAACATTAAGTAGGGATTTGCTGTTGGGTCACCAAATCGGAGCTCTACACGCTTTCCTTTGGGTGAATCAACATAAGGAATACGTAGTGCCGCTGAGCGATTTCGAGCTGAATAGGCAAGCATTACTGGAGCCTCAAACCCTGGAATTAGGCGCTTATAAGAATTGGTGGACGCATTTGCAAAAGCATTTAAGGCTTTGGCATGCTTGATTATTCCCCCGATATAGTAAAGTGCAGTTTCGCTTAATCCAGCATAACCATTTCCTGCAAAAGCATTTTCGCCATTCTTCCAGAAAGATTGATGACAATGCATACCGGAACCATTGTCACCCACAAGAGGTTTGGGCATAAATGTCGCAGTTTTTCCATAGGCGTGAGCAACATTATGTACACAGTATTTGAGAATTTGAACTTCATCAGCTTTTTTGACGAGAGTGTTAAATTTTACCCCAATTTCGCACTGCCCAGCGGTAGCCACCTCATGATGATGCACTTCAATGTCTAGTCCCATTTGTTCCATTGCCGAACACATTGCAGTTCTAAGATCATGTAGACTGTCTACTGGCGGCACTGGAAAATAGCCCCCTTTGACCCCAGGACGATGGCCCATGTTGCCATCTGAGTAGTCAGAACCAGAAGACCATGCCCCTTCTTCAGAGTTAATTTTGTAGAAAGAACCGCTTATATTGGAGCCCCACTTTACATCATCAAAAACAAAGAATTCTGGCTCTGGGCCAAAGAACGCAGTGTCGCCTAATCCGGTTGTAGCTAGATATTCTTCGGCTCGTTTTGCAACAGAGCGAGGATCGCGATCATAGGACCTCATGGTAGAAGGCTCAATAATATCACAACGGATAATTATGGTTGCTTCGTCAGTAAATGGATCCAGAATAGCCGTTGTATCATCAGGCATTAAGATCATATCTGACTCATTTATACCTTTCCAGCCTTCAATTGATGAGCCATCAAACATTTTGCCGACTTTAAAAAATTCGTCATCTACATCTTTAGATGGAAAAGAAACATGCTGCTCTTTCCCTCTTGTATCCGTAAAGCGAAGATCTACCCAGCGCGCTTCACTTTCTGTAATAAGTTTTTTAGTTTGTGACATTTGTTCCTCCAAATTTAAGTATGCCTAGCTACAATATAAAAATGTTTCATTGGTGATCTTTTGTTCTAGATATTAGCTGTAATTTTTACTGCTATCCTACTAGTTATCAAAGCAAAAATTGTGCCAACACTATAATTGGTCAACAGACCCAATCATAGCGCCCTAGAAAATATAATTGCACTGTTAGGGTGCCATAAAGACCATTTATGGTGCAATTTAAGATCATTTATAGTGCATTTATTGGTATATTTTGTAAACCACTTTATTTTTTCCATTTGGCTTGGGTTGTTTCTACAGCATGTCATGCAAGCATTAACTGTAATTAATACGGTATTTTTTAAGTTTAAAAAAATTAAAGTGAGCATTTTCATGCATTTTGCTATCTCCAGATAGCTCAGGTCAGTATAATGCCGTTTTTTTCCCAACCTAGGATCAGTCTTGTGATTGAAAATCTTCGGAATATTGCCATTATTGCCCATGTTGATCATGGTAAAACCACTTTAGTTGATAAGCTTCTTCAGCAATCGGGCACTCTCGATCGAAAAGATATGAATTCAGAGCGAATAATGGATTCAAGCGATCAAGAAAGAGAGCGCGGTATAACTATTCTTGCTAAAAATACAGCTCTCAAGTGGAATGGATATAATATCAATATTGTAGATACCCCTGGGCATGCTGATTTTGGGGGAGAAGTTGAGCGTGTGCTCTCAATGGTTGATTCAGTTTTATTATTGGTGGACGCTGTAGATGGACCAATGCCTCAAACTCGGTTTGTTACCCAGAAAGCTTTTGAGCAAGGATTAAACCCTATTTTGGTTGTAAATAAAGTTGATCGCCCGGGTGCAAGGCCTCATTGGGTCGTAGATCAGGTGTTCGATTTATTCGACAGATTAGGCGCTACTGATGAACAGATGGACTTCCCTATAATATTTGCTTCTGCTTTGAATGGGGTTGCTGGTCATGAACCTGAGTCTTTGGCAGAAGATATGGCGCCTCTTTTGCAAATGATAGTAGACAAGGTTAGGTCTCCGGCGGTCAATAGGGACGGCCCCCTCCAAATGCAAATCAGCGCATTAGACTACAATAGCTATGTTGGCGTTATTGGTGTGGGTAGGATCACTCGTGGAAAATTAAAGCCTAACGAGCAAATTGTTATAGTCGACAGCGAAGGAGTCTCTCGCAAAGGTAGAGTTCTTCAAGTTATGGGCTATAGTGGTCTTGAGCGTGTAGATGTTATTGAGGCGGAAGCGGGTGAGATCGTGTGTGTCACAGGAATCGATAAGCTCAATATTTCTGACACAATATGCAGTCCAGATCACCCAGAAGCCTTGACACCTCTGACAGTTGATGAGCCAACGGTAAGCATGACGTTTCAGGTAAATAATTCTCCTTTTGCCGGCCTTGAAGGAAAGTTTGTCACTTCTCGCAATATAAAAGAGCGCCTAGAGCAAGAGCTAATCCATAATGTTGCATTAAGGGTGGTGCAGGGCGATACGCCAGATAAATTTGTTGTTTCTGGCCGCGGCGAATTGCATTTATCGGTCTTGATTGAAAATATGCGTCGTGAGGGATTTGAGCTGGGAGTGTCAAGACCAGAGGTTATTACGAAAGAAGTTGATGGTGAAATTCTTGAGCCGTTTGAACAGGTAGTTATTGATGTTGAGGAACAACACCAAGGCTCTGTAATGGAAGAATTTGGTCTGCGTAGGGCTGAGCTTGGAAATATGGAGATGGACGGGAAAGGAAGGGTTCGCCTAGAGTTCATAGTGCCTTCTCGTGGACTCATTGGTTTTCGTTCGCAATTTCTAACGATGACCAGTGGTTCGGGTATAATGACCAGTATTTTTGATCGTTATGGTCCAGCCAAACAAGGAGATTTAGCTAAACGCCAAAATGGCGTTTTAGTCTCAATGGTGAGAGGAAAGACTTTGGCGTACGCTCTGTTCAATTTACAAGAACGCGGACGCCTTTTTCTTGGTCATGGCGCTGAAGTTTATGAGGGACAAGTTATAGGTCTCCATGCTCGTAGCAATGATCTGCCTGTTAACCCAACAAAAGCTAAGCAATTAACTAATATACGTGCTGCTGGGACAGATGAAAATTTGGTCTTGTCTCCGCCTATACATCATAGCCTAGAGCAAGCACTTGAGTTCGTTCAAGATGACGAGCTAGTAGAGGTGACACCAAAATCAGTTCGTATACGCAAGAAGTTGCTCACAGAAAATGAGCGAAAACGAGCCCCTAAGTTCTAACATCCTTTAGTTATCTCGAAGGTATGCAAAAATTTTCCTGCTTGCAGCAGGAGGCTTGTTTTCAGCAGCTTCTTTGTGTGCCTGCCGAACCAGTTGCCTTAAATGCTGTCTATCTATCTCTGGTGACTCTAGCATTAGCTCGCTAATAGCTCTGTCTCCTTCAGCGATAAGTCGATCCCGCCATTGCTCTAATCTTAGCTGCTCTTGCCGAAAGCCTTCACTCTGATGGTCAAAGGATTCAAGTGCCGCTATAATTTTTTGGCTATCAGCAGATCGCATACATTTTCCAATATATTGCATTTGTCTGCGTTTCCCCTCACGATTTTTGAGGCGCCTTGCCAGCATTACCGCTTCGAAAAGCTCTTCTGGCATTGGAATTTTTGCTAGTTTTCCAGGAGAGAGATTAATAAGCTTTTCGCCAATCTTTTGCAAATTGGTCATTTCACGTTTTAGGGCAGACTTACTTTTGACGATAGACTCAATAGGATTTTTTTCTACTAGGTCTATGAATAGATCAGAGTTAGTGATTGGTTTGTCAGTCATATACGATTAACCGTAAAATATTGTAGCTAGCCCTAGAAAAGAAAAGAAGCCAACCACATCAGTAATTGTTGTTAATGCAACAGTTCCCGCTAGAGCGGGATCAATTCGACAAGACTTTAGAATTACCGGAAGTGTGGCTCCAGCCAATGCAGCTACGATTAGGTTGATAGCCATCGCTGAAGAAATAATTACAGCAATGATGGGATCTTTAAACCAGAACGCTGCGACTCCACCCATTACTAACGCCCAAAGTATCCCGTTTAGCGCACCTACAGCAAATTCTTTGCTTAGCAGCCATCGTAGATTGCTCCGGCCGACCTGGCCTAATGCCATGCCGCGAATAACAACAGTAAGCGTTTGACTGCCCGCGACTCCTCCCATGCTTGCCACAATGGGCATTAGTATGGCTAACGCTACTACCTTTTCGATTGTAGCTTCAAAAATATTAATTACCGAAGAGGCCAAAATGGCAGTCATTAAATTAATGCCAAGCCAAACTGCTCTTCTGGGAGCTGTTCGTCCAATAGAGGTAAATGTCCCCTCCTCATCACTCAGTCCCGCTAGACTAAGCAGGGAATGATCGGCTTCATCACTCATCACGTCAACCACGTCATCAATAGTGATGCGCCCTAATAATTTATTTTCTTGATTTGTTACTGGAGCGGACACCCAATCATTTTTTTTAAATAAGTGCGCAACCTCGGAATCAGGCATATCTGCATAGATGCCCTCAGTTCTAGCAACCATGACTTCTCTGGCCGTGATATCTGGGCTGGAGGTCAACAATTTACCAAGAGGTAGAATACCTAGAAGAGAATCCTCTCTATTGACTACAAATATGCTATCAGTGGTATTAGGAAGCTCTTCATGGCGTCTTAAGTAGCGCAATACAACATCAATTGTTATGTCTGGCCTTACAGTAATGGTATCAGTATTCATTAGGCCGCCAGCTGTATCTTCGGCATAACTAAGAATACTTTCGACTCGAAGCCGATCTTGTGCGCTCATTGCCTGTAGTACTTCTGGAATGACTTTTTCAGGTAGTTGCTGAAGAATATCTGCTATATCGTCTGGATCTAGACCTTCTGTCAGAGAAGCTACTTCATGGCTCTCCATTTCCTTGAGAATTTCCCCACTAAGCTCTTCGCTCAACTCTCCTATTACTTGACCTTCAAGCTCTTTATCGATCAGATCCCACAGAACTCGGCGTGCTTTAGGCGGCGCTGACTCTATTTGGTGGGCAATATCAGCAGGTGTCAAGTGGTTAAGCATGTAGCTCAGCAAGCGAACATCACTGGAGTCCATTAGCTCGTGAATGCTCGCAAGCTGAGAGAGCTGGCTAACTTTTTCGTTATGTCCCTGCATTGGAGAGGTGTCCTTGGCTATCGCTATAGACCAAGCAATAGTTTATAGGCGGGTGCTTAAAATTTACAGCGGTCATTGCATATTTCTTGCCAAGAGGCATGTGGTTTTATTGCGCCTCGTTAAATCGGTTGGCTAGCAATTGCTCTATATCTTTATATGCTTTTTTTGCGTCACTTCCCTGAATGTCAAAGTATAAGATTGCACCGTTGCTTGCTGCAAGCAATAACAAGGACATTACACTTTTGGCATCCACTAGCTTATCTTGGCTTCGACCTACTTTTATAGTGCAGCTGTATTTATTCGCGGTAGATGCCAGCTGTGCTGCTGCACGAGCATGAAGGCCTAGTTTGTTAATAATAGTGAGCTTTGTGCTTATTGATTGTGACATATTAATTATTAGGTTACCTATTAAGTTAGCTCAACTCTCTATGCCATGCCTGAGTGTTGGTATAATCTTTTTGAAAGATTTTTTTTAGCATGTTGCTAATATATACAGAGCGATGCTGTCCTCCAGTGCAACCAATTGCAATAGTGACATAGCTGCGATTGGTTTCTTGAAATTTTGGAAGCCAGCATGTCAGAAAGACGCTGATATCTGACAACATTTGAGATACTTCTTTTTCTTGCTCAAAAAATTTAATGATTGGGCTTTCATTGCCATTGCAACCTCGTAACTCAATGTTCCAATATGGATTTGGCAGGCAACGAACATCAAAAACAAAATCTGCATCAGTTGGCACGCCATACTTAAATGCAAAAGATTCAAATAGGATAGAAGTGGTATTTTCATTGCTTGGAATTAACTGTTTTTTTATAACACTCCTGAGCTGATGGAGATTCATGTTGCTAGTGTCAATTTTGCGATCTGCTAAGGTAGAAACAGAGTCCAGCAGCTTTGTTTCTAACAATATAGCCTCTTTGATCGCTACTTTATTGGAACTTAGCGGGTGTTTTCGACTTGTTTCACTGAAACGTTGAATCAACACATCGTTAGATGCATCGAGAAATACTATTTCATAGCTCACTTCATAATTTTTAATTTGGTTAAGAATTTCTGGTAGTTGGGTTAAGTCATTCTCCAGACTTCTTGCATCAATCCCTACGGCCAGATTATTATGTCGATGGCTTTTTTTAAAGTGAGATGCGTGTTCGATCAACCCAAGAAGAAGTTTAGCAGGCAGATTATCTATGCATGAGAAATCAGCATCTTCTAGCATATTAAGGGCTGTACTTTTACCAGAACCAGACCGCCCGCTGACAATTATGAGCCTCATTTTTTCTTAGCTCCTCCATTTTTGATCGCCTGATAAAACACTTCCTTGGATGAAGAATTCCTTAGTATTTCGCAGGTTTTTTTATCCTGTAGTAATTCTGCAATGGATGACAGCGCATCTAGGTGTGCGTTATGTTCCTCCTCGGGGACAACTAAAGCAAAGACTAGATCAACCAATATGTTATCTGTGGAGTCAAAATCTACCGGGCTATTTAGCTTAAAAAAAGCCGCTGTAATTTTTTCGCATCCAGGCATCCGACAATGTGGTATTGCTATCCCTTCTCCTATACCCGTGCTGCCCAGGCGTTCTCTTGCAAGCAAGCCCTGATACAATTTCTCTGAGTCAACACCATTGATTCGACCTGAAAGAAAGAGGGAGAGATCCTCTAAGATTCTTTTTTTGCTTTTTCCCGCAGCGTTGGTGACAATATTTTCAAATGGAATTAGATCAGATAGCTTCATGTGTGGTCATCTTTTTCGGTGTTTTTCTTTGTGCTTAATAAGCTGTCTATCTAGCTTTTCTGCAAGTAAATCTATTGCTGCATATAGGTCTTCGTGTTCGGTGGCGGCAAACAATTCTCCGCCACTTATATGTATAGTGGCATCCGCTTTTTGTAACAGTTTTTCTACCGAGACAATAACATGAATGCTGGTAATATGGTTATGGTGGCGCTCTAATTTTTCTAGTTTGTTTGTAGCATACTCTCTAATTGGGGCAGTTATAGCTAGGTGATGGCCGCTGATAGTTAGCTGCATATGAGTCTCCATTTATTTTTTATCGCATAATGCTTGGATGCATTTTCGTTTATTAGAGGTAGCAATTCCTGCGCTCTCTCTGTATTTAGAAACCGTACGGCGCGCAATCTGAATACCCATTCCAGTCAACAAGAATGTTAGCTTGCTGTCACTCAAAGGGCACACCGGATCTTCAGTGCTGACGATTCTTTTTAGGATAGCGCGAATTGCCGTAGATGAAAACTCTTCTCCGTGTGATGTTTTTACATGGCTTGAGAAGAAATATTTTAGCTCAAAGATGCCCAGTGGCGTATCTATGTATTTTTGAGTGGTTACCCGAGATATGGTAGATTCATGAAGTTCTAGTTCTTCTGCTATATCCGCTAAAATCATAGGCTTCATACCGATCGGTCCTTGTTCAAAAAATTCTTGTTGTTGTTTGATGATGCAGGAAGCAACCCTTAATAAAGTTTCGTTGCGATTCTCTATACTTCGAATCAGCCATCTTGCTTCCTGTAGATGGCTTTTTATAAAGTCGTTTTCTTGACTGGAATCCCCTCGCCTGACTAAAGATGCATACTGTTCATTAATTTTCAGTTTTGGTGTGATATCCTCATTTAGCAATACATGCCAGAATCCATTTGATTTATGTACACGCGCATCAGGTGCAATGTACCCTATGGGCTCGTTATTCCACCTGTCCCCCGGATGAGGCGATAAAGTTCTTATTAAGAATACAGCCGCATTGATAACTGCTGCGGTATATCCGGTAATTTTTTGGAGTCGCTGATGGCTATTTTCGCCCAACAGATTAATATAATCAGACACCAATAGTCGGGCTTCATTTAAATATTCTGTATTTTCTGAGAGCTGATTTAGTTGTATTAGCAGTGATTCAGAGAGGGTTCTTGCTCCGACTCCTGGGGGATCAAACTGTTGTATTTGATATAGCACTGCATGCACATCTTCAAGTTTTGTTGTACCACCTAGCAATACTTGGATATCCTCGGCCGCCACAGCAAGCATTCCATTCTCGTCAATCGAGTCAATAATATGCTCTCCAATTAAGAACTCTATCTTAGAGAAAGGTGCTAGATGGAGTTGCCATATTAAATGATTCTTGAGGGAGTCAGTGGTTCGATCGAGCTCTTCATCTCCGCTAAAATCGGTATTTTCGGCCGTCTTATAGTTAGTTGGTTCGTAAATATCGTCCCATTTGATATCGAGAGGCAGCTCTTCCGGTATTTTTTCTTCCCAGTCACTTATAGTTAGATCCTCGGTAGACACGTCTATGGATTCATTTGTTGATTTTTGCTCAAGGATGTCTAAATTTTCTGTCTCTTCTTCAAGTTCTAAAAGTGGGTTGTTGTATAGGCTTTGTTGAATTTCTTGAAGGAGATCCAGTGAGGATAACTGAAGAAACCTTATGGCCTGCTGTAGCTGCGGGGTCATTGCTAGATTTTGAGTAAGATTTAACTGCAGGCCTGTCTTCATGGGACTTTATGATAGCTCTAGTTTAGGGATAAAGAATTCTAATAAAAGTTTAATCTGAGCATGAGGTGTCGCACAAGCAATTTTTATGCCTCAGTTGAGAAAATACTAAATATAGTTGAAATTTTTGAAATAGACCGAGTGTGGTAATTGTCATCAAAGTACAAAATCTTCGCCTAGATATATTTCTCGAACTTGCTGGTTGGCCACTATCTCAGAAGCTTGCCCCTCTGCAATAACTTTTCCTTCGCCGACAATATAAGCATGCTCACAGATGTCGAGAGTCTCACGTACATTATGATCAGTGATCAGAACACCAATCCCCTTACTTTTCAGATGCCGAATAATTTGTTTAATATCATTTACGGAGATGGGATCGACTCCTGCAAAAGGCTCATCAAGAAGAATAAAATTAGGCTCCGTGGCCAGAGACCTAGCAATTTCGACTCTTCGGCGTTCACCTCCTGAGAGACTGAGACCCACAGAATTTCGAATATGAGTAAGATGAAACTCTTCTAACAATTCGTTAGTTTTATTTCTACGTTGAGTGTCATCGAGATCATCTCGTGTTTCTAGAATAGCTAAAATATTGTTTTCTACGCTCATCTTTCGGAATATAGACGCCTCTTGGGGCAGATAACCAATACCTTTTTTTGCGCGCCCATGCATTGGCAGATTGGTGATATTCTCCTCTCCAATGAAAACTTCTCCGCCATCTTGTGTGATTAAGCCAACTATCATATAAAAACATGTTGTTTTCCCGGCACCATTTGGCCCCAGCAGGCCAACTATGGCACCGCTTTCTACTGAAAGCGAAACATCCCGAATGACAGGTCTTTTTTTATAGCTTTTAGAGAGATTAAGAGCCCTGAGTACTGCCATAAACGCGGCCTTGTTATTTAGTGGGTGGAATAACCATTTCTATCCGGTTCTTCTTGTTTCGCCCAGAAGAAGCTTTCACAGTTTCGGCTTTTAGGTCATAGTCAATCGTATCTCCAGTTATGGTTGTACCATTTTGCTCGAGACTGGCATCTCTGATTAGCCTAATTCTTTCATTTTTAAGAAAATAATTAATAGTATTTGCACTTGCTAAAACAAGCCCTTCTTCAGTATTTTGGATTTGCTGATAGTGAGCTGGGGTTCCTGTAGCCACGATGTTATCGCCTTCTTTGGTGTTAGTCGTTACAGTTACTTTGTCCGCATTAATTTTTATGCTCCCTTGCCGAACAATTACGGAACCTTCGTAGGTGGCTGTGCCTTCCTGTTCGTTTTGCTCTGCACGATCTGATATGATTTTAATAGGTGCTTTTCTATCATCAGGGAGTGCGCTTGAAAATGTGCACCAGCCGAATACACCTAACAGAAGAATAAATTTAGCGGCCATGGATAATCCCTTGGACGTCAGAGAGAAGCTTGAATACTTCCGTGTCTAGATTTCCTTCCATTCCGACGCCCACAGATTCTCCATTTGGACTAATCATTTTAACCTTACGGTCAGTTTTAACAGTATGTGTTTTAGGATACAGGGTCAACTTTTCGGTCTTGAGTTCACTCTTGTCTCCATTAGCCAGATATTTCCATACACATACATCTTTTCTGAATATTATATTCTTGCCATCATTGGCTGTTTCGCCTTTATCTGCCTTAAGATACCAGGGTCTGGTAGAATCTTGTGTCTGATAATATGTGAGTTTTGGTTTGTTGAGCTTAATGCGATTGCTTTCTTTGAAATAACTAGTATTAGCAGCTTCTATCTTGGATGCTAGCTTTCCTTCTTTGTTAAACTCAAGCATTGATATGCTTAGCATGTAGCTATCAAATTTTCTATCGATAGCGTTTGAGCTATAGTTGGTCTTTTTCATAAAGACTTCAGGTTGCGCAAGCCAGAACAATAAAAAAATTCCAGCTATACTTAAAAGCATGATTGTTAAAAGCAGATTACGCATAGTTAAATATATTTTTCAAAAAAGTAATCCCTACTAGTAATTTATTTCTCTAGAGGTAGTCCAGTAAAATTGAATCCAGGGTGTTTTGTGCTTGCAAGATCAACTCGGCTAGTTCTCTTACCGCCCCACACCCGCCTTTTTCTGAGGTTTGCCAATGAGAATGTTTGGCTACAAAATTATGGGCGTCAGCTACTGCAACCCCTAACCCCACTCGGCTAATTACAGCAAGATCTGGTAAATCATCACCAAGAAATGCGATTTCTTGCATTTTGTAGCTGTGATTTTCTTTGTCATCCCTCAGAACTTCTTCTAGGGCAGCCAGCTTATCTTCCCTACCTTGGATCACTAGTTTTATACCAAGCTCTTCCGCCCTTCTTGCTACAAGAGCAGATGATCGACCAGTTATGATTCCTACTTCGATGCCACTTCTTTGTAGTAATCTAATGCCAAGACCATCCTGAATATTAAATGCTTTGAGTTCTTCGCCATTGTTGCCAAAATATAGTCGTCCATCGGTTAGTACACCATCAACATCTAATAGCAGCAGCCGAATTGATTTTGCCCGACTCAGAATTTTCTGGTTGCTTGTCGCCATAGTTAGACAATTCCCGCCCGAAGTATGTCATGCAAATGCAGTATACCCACAGGATGATGGTTTGAGTTTTCTACCACTAGGGCTGTAATCTGACAATCTTCAATAACCTTAAGGGCTTCAGCAGCCAGCGCATCTTGGTGGATTGCTTTGCAGTCAGCTTGAATAAGTTGACCCACAGGGGTTACTTTTATGTCGATATTAGCATCTATAGTTCTGCGCAGATCACCGTCAGTGAATACACCTAAAAGCATACCGGAGTCATCGGTCACAGTAGTCATACCAAACCCTTTTTTCGACATCTCAAGTAGTGCATGGCTCAGGAGATCTTTAGCGTTCACCTTTGGAAGCTTCTCACCACTGTGCATTATGTCTTGCACTTTTAATAGTAATTTGTGTCCTAGTGCTCCTCCTGGGTGAGAAAAAGCAAAATCTTCAGCAGTAAATCCTCTTGCTTCCAGTAACGTTATAGCTAAAGCATCCCCCATGACAAGAGTCGCAGTCGTGCTAGTTGTAGGAGCCAAGCCAAGAGGACATGCCTCGCAAGATACCTGGACATCTAAATGAACTTCTGCACTTACAGCCAGGGTCGAGAGGTGATCTCCAGTCATGCTGATCAGAGGAACACCTATGCGTTTAATTAGAGGCAGCAATGTGACCACCTCAGATGTAGTTCCTGAATTTGACAGGGCTAAAACTACATCTTTGCTGGTTATCATGCCGATGTCACCGTGGCTTGCTTCGCCCGGATGAAGAAAAAATGCTGGGGTGCCTGTACTAGCTAAAGTTGCAGCAATCTTTCGGCCAATATGGCCTGATTTTCCCATACCAGTCACCACAACACGACCTGAGCACTCGAGCATTAGCTCGCAGGCTTGGATGAAATCGTTGTCAATACGATGCTCCAGCAGTTTAATAGCTTGGGCTTCCATGCGTATGGTCCGCTTAGCCACCTCTAAATAGTCGTTTTTGATCATGTTTAGCTCTATTTTTGTTAGTATAACGGCAGTAAGTTATGGTTAACAATCTTTAAGATTAAGAAGAAAGGTATGCTTTAACTTCCAGATACAAGAACAGCATAATAAAGTACATATAGCGATAATAGAGTAAACCCTATTTTTTTTGACATCGTTGCTTGGCGACGATACTTTTTTCCCAACCATAGCGATGATGCGATCATGGCAGTTAGTATTAGCGTTAATATACTCATAGACAAATAGTCGCGAAGAAAAACCTCTTTGCCTAGCACCAATGGGGCGATTATTCCTGGTGCGGCCATAACAGCCAATAAGTTCAATAAGTTAGAGCCAAATATAGTCCCTATGGCGATATCGTGATGGCCACGGATGGCGCTAATTACCGAGGCAGCTAGCTCTGGAAGGCTAGTTCCGATAGCGACAACAGTTAGACCAACAACAAGCTGACTTATACCAAAAAATTGAGCAAGCTCTTTAGCGCCCCAGACTAGCAAATCTGAGCACACGAGCAGTACTCCGATGCCTATTAAAAAAAAGATTAAAGCTTTTTTAGTTGGAATAAAATATGCACTGTTATTTGAGTCTAAGTTTTCTATGCGAGAGGTGTTTTTTTTGCAATAAAAAATCAAAGCAAAAAGTGGAAAAATAGCAGCACAAAGGATCACCCCTTCAGTGCGAGTTAGGTTCCCATCATATAAAAACATGCCAGCAAGCAAAGTTGCAACCAAAAGTGCAAGCGCTTCTATTTTAAGTAAATCATGACGGAGAGGAATGGGGCAAATAAGAGCAGTGAGACCCAAAACTAGGCCGATATTTGCCAGATTTGAGCCGATAGCATTACCTATGCCCATAGTGCCAGCATTGTTTAAGGATGCGTTAATAGAAACAATAATTTCTGGCGCAGATGTACCTATGGATACAATTGTAAGGCCAATCACCATGGGCGAGATGCCAAAATTGTGCGCAACCGCAGCGCTGCCTGTAACAAAACGGTCAGCCCCCCAAACTAAGCCTATTAGTCCAAACAGCACTGCTAAAATTGCAAGACCTAGCGTTTCCATTTTAGCTTTAATTCCTTAATTTTGGCTTGGGGGGTATTTCGTAAACTAGACTTGCAATGTTATAGTGCGGACGTCCCGAAGTCAGCTATTTTTGGTGCTATCAACTCAATCTGTTTTCATGATTGGATTAAGTTGGTGGTATTGTCGATCAAGTAAAGGTTTATAAGGAATCTAAAAATGCTCCGCAGGTACTTAAGTTTAACAATAGGCATGCTTTTTTTTGGCTTAGCGTCTGTAGTTGCACCTTCTATTGCAAATACAAAAACTGACCCTGCCGACTTAACGCATATACAGCAACCGCATGATTTGGTAGAGCAGGTCACACAGGAATTACTGAAAACTATTTCGACTCATAGAGAAAGTTTTACTAAAGACCCAGAGAGCTTTTTTGGAGAACTCGATGTATTGCTAAAGAATGTTATTGATTTTGACTGGATCGCATTTAGGGTGATGGGGCAGTATGCCAAAGCTGCCAGTGCTGACCAGCGGAATCGTTTTGCTGTTACGTTTAGGCGAGAGCTTATCGAAACCTATGGTCGAGGTTTGCTATCTTACGGCGAGCAATCTATTGTTGTTGTTCCGCCAAAAAAGGCCATTAGCGGCCTTAAATCAATAAGGGTTGTACAGGAAATTCGTGGCTCAGATGGGGTCTTCCCTTTAGTTTATTCAATGAATTTAACTCGTGACGGTTCTTGGAGAGTAACTAACTTAGTTATTAATGGCATAAATTTAGGTAAGATTTTTCGAAATCAGTTTATTCAGAGAGCAAAGCAATTTGGCGGAGATATCGATAAAGTTATTGACAACTGGTCATCTTCTGCTGGCTAAGAACTAGGAAAATATATATGAGTCCTGCTGAGATAAAAACTCTATTACTTTTAGATCTGCCTGATTGCGAAATAACAGCTGAAGGCGATGGCAGGCACTTTGATATTGTTGTAGTTGGACAAATTTTCTCTGACCTTAGACCTGTCCAACGACAGCAGTTAGTTTATGCGGTACTGCGTGACTGTATTTCTGACGGGTCTATCCATGCCGTAAATATGAAAACATTTACTCCAGAAGAATGGCAATTACAGTAATTTTGCTAAGCACTATATTTTATTGGGTCGCTTCTAAACGCTTCTTTTGAGCAAGAAAGGATTTTGAATGGACAAGCTGTTGATCTCTGGAGGCGGTCCACTGTCTGGTGAAATTCGTATTTCTGGGGCAAAAAATTCAGCTCTACCTATTTTGGCAGCTACTTTGCTCGCAGATGGCCCTGTAATGGTGTCTAATATTCCTCATCTCCATGATATTACTACTATGTTTGAGCTACTTGGTTGTCTCGGCGTAACAGTCACCATGAACGAAAAAATGCAAGTTGATGTTGATGCCACTACACTTAATAATCATATTGCACCCTACGATCTAGTAAAGACGATGCGCGCTTCTATTTTGGTTCTAGGCCCCATGTTGGCAAAATACGGTGTTGCCAAAGTATCTTTTCCTGGAGGTTGCGCTATCGGCAGTCGCCCTGTTGACTTGCATCTTGAGGGCCTTAAACTAATGGGTGCTTCAGTTGAGATAGACGGAGGTTACATTAATGCGAGTGTTGATGGGCGCCTGCGAGGGGCTCATATCACAATGGGTATCGTTTCAGTTGGGGCCACCGAGAACTTGATGATGGCTGCAGCACTTGCTGAGGGTCAAACCATAATTGAGAATGCTGCGCGTGAGCCGGAAGTAGTTGATTTAGCACAATGTATTAACACCCTCGGAGGAAGAGTTTCTGGAGCAGGGACATCAACAATAGTCATCGATGGGGTTCTTTCTCTTCATAGGGGTAGCTATAGGGTAATGCCGGATAGAATTGAAACGGCGACCTATCTCGCCGCAGCTGTAGCCACTAGGGGTAAGATTAAGCTTAAAGACGCAAATCCAAAGACCCTGGGTGCTGTATTAAAAAAACTGCAAGAAGCGGGTGCTACAATCACCACAGGAATTGATTGGATTCAGCTAGACATGGAGAAAAAAAGACCCAAAGCAGTTAGTTTTGCAACAGCGCCTTATCCAGGGTTCCCAACGGATATGCAGGCACAGCTAACAGCTGTTAATGCTGTTGCCGAAGGTTCTGCAGTTATTGTCGAGACTGTTTTTGAAAATCGCCTAGTGCAAATAAATGAATTAAATCGTATGGGTGCAGTTATTAGTGTAGACAAGAATACCGCTAGCGTGACAGGCGTGGAGCGCTTGAAAGCTGCGCCGGTAATGGCATCAGACCTTCGTGCTTCAGCAAGCTTGGTTATTGCAGGTTTGGTTGCAGACGGAGATACTGTAGTTGACAGGATTTATCATATTGATCGTGGCTATGAGTGTATCGAAGAAAAATTTCAGCAGCTGGGAGCTAAAATTCGCCGAATCCCTGGTTAGATTTACTGAAGGTATTCACAGGACTACATTAGAGATCAGAAGGTATGGAAATAACAATTGCCCTCACCAAGGGACGCATACTGAAGGAAACCTTACCCTTGTTGGCCAAAGCAGGAATTAAACCCGCTGAGGAAATTAACAAGAGCCGAAAATTGGTATTTGATACAAATATCAAAGGCGTACGTTTATTGATATTACGTAGCTCTGATGTTCCGACTTATGTCAGGTTTGGAGCGGCTGATATCGGTGTGGTAGGAAAAGATATTCTGCTTGAGCATGGATCTGAAGGTTTATATGAGCCATTAGATTTGAATATTGCACGATGTCGATTAATGACGGCAGGGGTTATTGGTGTTTCGTCCCAAAAGGGACGCATTAGAGTTGCTACCAAATATGTCAATATTGCCCGCCAATTTTATGCTGAGTGCGGCCGTCAAGTAGATATAATAAAGCTCTATGGTGCAATGGAATTGGCACCAATTATGGCGTTGTCTGATGAGATTGTGGATGTTGTAGATACCGGAGGCACGCTTAAAGCAAATGGATTGGAGCCCAAGGATAAAATTTTTGATATTAGCTCTAGGCTTGTTGTAAACAAAGCTGCAATGAAAATGAAATATTTAGGTATTCAAAAAATAGTAGACAGTCTTGAGCGGGCGGTAGGTTAAGATATGCCGCCAGAGTCGATACATATAAAGCAACTATCATCAGATAGTAAAAATTTTGATTTACAGCTCGATCAGTTGCTGGAGTGGGAGAGTGACTCCACCCTAAAAATCGATCAGCTGGTTAGCAACATATTGATAGGTATTCGGCGAAAAGGGGACGATGCCCTCATAAAATATACCAGGGAGTTCGATGGTAGAGATATTTCTGATATTGAAGAGTTGGTTGTTTCTCGCGAAGAGATGAGGGAAGCACTTGATAGCATTAAGGATATTGAAAGGGAGGCGCTAACGTTTGCCTCTAAGCGAATTCTCGATTATCACCAGCATCAAAAATTAGAATCCTGGAGTTATAATGATGCAGATGGAACTCTGCTGGGTCAGCAAATTACCCCCCTTGGCAGGGTGGGAATTTATGTTCCAGGAGGTAAGGCAAGCTACCCTTCTTCGGTCTTAATGAATGCATTGCCTGCAAAAGTAGCCGGTGTGAGTGAAATCGTTATGACGGTTCCTGCCCCAGGGGGTGAGCTGAGCCCGCTGGTGCTTGCCGCCGCCGCCATTGCTGGAGTTGACCAAATTTTTACTTTGGGCGGGGCTCAGGCGATCGGTGCCTTGGCTTATGGTACAAAAACAATTCATAAAGTTGATAAAATTGTTGGACCGGGGAATATTTATGTGGCCACAGCCAAACGCATGGTTTTTGGGCATGTCGGACTAGATATGGTGGCTGGACCATCAGAAATTTTAGTGATATGTGACGGTACAACCGATCCAGATTGGATCGCTATGGATCTTTTTTCTCAGGCTGAACATGATGAGAATGCGCAAGCAATTCTAGTTAGTAATGATGCTGATTTTTTGGTCCGCGTAAAAATTAGCATAGAAAAACTGCTACCTACTATGGATCGTGCTGCAATTATTCAAGCCTCTTTAGAAAGCCGTGGCGCTTTTATTTTGGTTGAGAGTCTTGATGAGGCTGTGATGTTGATTAACCGGATTGCTCCTGAGCATTTGGAGCTGTCGGTTGCTGATCCAGAGAGATTGCTTCCTAGAATTCGAAATGCAGGGGCTATTTTTATGGGCCGTTTTACATCAGAAGCTTTGGGCGATTATTGTGCGGGGCCTAATCATGTGCTGCCAACGTCTTCTACTGCAAGGTTTTCTTCACCCTTAGGGGTGTACGATTTTCAGAAACGCTCTTCAGTGATCATGTGTAATGAAGATAGCGCTTCAAGTCTTGGCAAAAGAGCCTCTGTCATAGCAAAGGGTGAGTCACTGACAGCTCATGCCCGGTCTGCTGAGTACCGTATTAAAAAATAGATAGATTAGAGTTTTGACTATAAAGGCTAAAAATCAAGAGCGACAACTGCAAGATGGAAAATAATAAGTATTGGAGCGACATTATAGGTAAACTGAAGCCTTATATTCCAGGCGAGCAGCCAAAAAATCTGAATTTACTTAAGTTAAATACGAATGAAAATCCTTATCCTCCATCACCAAAAGTGCGAGATGCCATTATTTCTGAACTAGATGGCCGGCTTCGTTTGTACCCTGATCCCAATGCAGAAATTTTAAAGAAAGCAGTCGCCGATACGCTCAATGTTGAGACTGAACAGGTATTTGTGGGTAACGGTTCAGATGAAGTTTTGGCACATATTTTTCATGCATTCTTTAAGCAGCAGACTCCAATTTTATTCCCTGATGTTACTTATAGTTTTTATCGGGCTTATTGTGGTTTATATCAAGTGCCTTACGAATTAGTTCCATTAACGGAAGATCTATCTATCAGTATTAGTGACTACCAGAAGCCTAATGGAGGTATAATTTTCCCTAACCCTAATGCACCTACAGGCCGATTATTATCGTTACCAGCTATCGAGACTTTACTGAAGGGTAATAAAGATTCAGTTGTAGTCGTAGATGAGGCTTATATAGATTTTGGTGGAGAAAGTGCTACCACTTTGATTGATGTGTATCCGAATTTGCTAGTCACGCAGTCTTTATCTAAGTCACGTTCCTTGGCAGGATTGAGGGTGGGATTTGCGGTAGGAAACTCATCTTTAATAACTGCTTTGAATCGAATAAAAAATAGTTTTAATTCTTACCCTGTAGATCGTTTAGCGATTGTGGGGGGCGCGGCTGCATTTCATGATAAGGCGTATTTTGAAAAAACTTGCCAGAAAGTTATTGAATCTAGAGAAATCTTGACGATATCTTTGGCTGATTTAGGATTTTTTATTTTGCCATCCGCAGCTAATTTTTTGCTTGTGACCCATAATAAGAAAAATGCTGTTGAGTTGCTGAAACACCTCAGAGACAAAGGAGTGTTAGTTCGCCACTTTGATCAGCCTAGATTGAAACAGTACCTCAGAATTTCAATTGGCTTGCCTGAGCAAAATGAATATCTTTTAAACGTAATCAAGACACTGTTCAACAAATAAAATCGATAAATGTTTATTTATAAGGGTAACAGATAGCTAGTTAGTTAGCCTTTGGTCGAGTGCCCGCTACTGCATTTATAATTTTTCTCTTTCCATCTCTCAGTACGTCAAGTTTTACCGAGTCTCCTGGAGACAAATTGGCGATTATATTCATGCCTCTGTCATTGTCAGTTGCCCAGATCTGATTTATACGGACAATTATATCGCCAGGCAGTAACCCAGAAAAAAACGCCGGACTATTTTGATAGACATCTGTAATAACTAAACCTGATGGCGGCTCAAGAGCCAGCTGTTTTGCTGCCTCCGGTCTTAGCTGGAGGGCTGTTACCCCCAGCCATCCCCTGATGACTCTTCCGTGCTTGATAATGTCTTCTAGTATTTCAAGGGCGGTATTGGCAGGTATGGCAAAACTTATACCCGTTGCATATCCGGTACGATCTAGTATCGCAGAGATAATGCCGATAAGATTACCCTTCGTGTCAATTAAGGCGCCACCTGAGTTACCTGGGTTGATCGCAGCATCTGTTTGGATGAAGCTTTCAAAGATATTTAAGCCCAGCCCTTTTCTATGAGTTGCGCTGATAATGCCCTGAGATACGGATTGACCCACACCAAAAGGATTGCCAATGGCAAGCACTATATCCCCGACTTGCACGTCATCAGTATCAGCTAGCTTGATTGGGATAAGATTATCTAAGTTGATTTTTAGTACCGCAAGATCAATTTCTGGATCTTTTCCTACCACTATAACAGTTGCTTCTCTCCCATCTTGCAGTTGAAGAACGATCTGATCTGCACCATCCACAACATGGTGATTTGTTAAAACATAACCATCAGCGGTCATAAGGACACCTGAGCCTAATGAGGATTTCATTCTTTGTTGCTTTGGTGGATTGCTCCCATTGTAGAATCGCTGAAAAAGCGGATCAGCAGATAAATGGCTATTAGGGGGTAGTTTTTTCTGCGTGTAAATATTTACTACAGACGGAGAAGCTTTTTTCACCGCTACGCCATACGAGTCGGACTCAGTTTGCCTTGGCGTAGGGATAGATATAGGTTGCTGTTGGTCATCAATCCATTGAGGAAAAAATGTAAAAATAAGAATAGCAAGAAGAAGCCCAGTGATGGTTGGCCAGAAAAGATAGTTAATTAGGCGATAAATTTTTTTCACCGAGAACTCCTGTCTTTCTGATAGTAATTTTGGCGCCAAAAAACTAATTTTTATGAGTTATTCTGCATGCAGATATGATCGAAATTAGTCAGCTGACATTTAAAGTTGGATCATCATTACCTTCTTCTAAGGCGCAGTCTAACTCACTATTTGATGGCGCATGCTGAGCATTTGTCAAAGAACTGTCTTCTTTTAGGCCATACTCTTCGCTTAAAACACCCCCTGGAGCCTTTGGGGCATAATCTTTTGGCGGTTTTAAATTATCTTCTGAGGCTAGGTTCATAGTTTTGTCCGCGTCAAATGCAGAATTTATAATTTGACGACTGATATCAGCAGTAGTTAAATGAAGAGCTGCGCTAGCAAAACTTTCAAGTAGACTTTTGTAGCTTTTTGATAGGCCTGATACAACCTCAGATGTTTTGCGAAAATGCGCAGCTACTTCTTGCTGATAATTACTGAAATCATCTTGAGTTTCCGCCAGTTGAACTGCAAGCTCTTTTTGACTTTTGTTGTCCTTTTGGGCAGGACGAAGAGCTTTTGCTAAAAAAAATCCAGCGATAACTCCTGCGCCTAAGAATAATAAATTTACAAATAAAGTCGAAGTCAGCAAGATATGATCTCCGTAAAGTTTATTGAATTTAGTGCTGTTGCTATATCTTATCCTTAAACAGCCACAGTCTCAAAGATGTAAGGGGGTTGTGGTCAATATTTTTTTAATGGCCTTTACGCTAAACATATTATGGGTAAGTTTTTCTTTATCAATATATGAGTTCTCGTTGCCTATTTTGCTATGCCTCGTTAGAGTTTACGCATAATAGAAATTATTTGTAATTAATCCATACACGAGTATACGCACATTATATTACCTTCACCGAAACAGCGATATCTATCAGACCTTCAGCAAGATGGATTTAATTATGATCCGTCCCAAGAGTTTGCAGTAGATTTACTGCAGTTGCTTTATAGGCGACTGATAGAAGATGAGCTTGTACGCTCCAAAAAAGGATTATTTGCAAAGTTGCGCAAACAGCTTGGGCTCCCTTGTGATCTAGCCCCAGTCCAAGGTCTATATTTTTGGGGGGGAGTGGGGCGAGGCAAGACCTACCTAATGGATAGTTTTTTTGATAGCCTTCCTTTTGAAATGAAAATGAGAGCCCATTTTCATCGCTTTATGCGAAGGGTTCATGCGGAGCTCAAGTCACTCAAAGGGAAGAAAAATCCACTAAATATGGTTGCTGATAATATTGCTGATGAAGCTCGCGTGATATGTTTTGACGAGTTTTTTGTATCTGACATTGCAGATGCGATGCTTTTAGGAAAACTATTTGAGCTACTGTTTGCTAGACAGGTAACTTTGGTAGCTACATCTAATGTTGAGCCAGATGAGCTTTATTCGAATGGATTACAACGACAGCGTTTTCTTCCTGCTATTGAACTGTTAAAGCAGCATACGAATATCATTAATGTTGACAGCGGAATAGATTATCGCTTGCGTAGCTTAGAGCAGGCAGAGTTTTATCATTTTCCGTTAGGCTTCGCTGCTGATAAAGTTTTAACAGAGGCTTTTGAGGTATTTTGCCCATTATTGAGCGAAGCTGTAGTAGACGTAAAGCTGGAAGTCGAGAGTCGTCAAATCCAATGCCGTCGTTTGGGCAAAGAGGTAGTTTGGTTTGATTTTAATGTTATTTGTAGTACTCCCCGGAGCCAAAACGACTATATCGAGCTGTCCCGAGAGTTCCATGCTGTTTTGGTTTCTAATGTCCCAGTTATGGGTAAAAAAAATGAAGATCAAGCAAGACGCTTTATTAATTTGGTTGATGAATTTTATGATCGCAGCGTAAAACTTGTTTTATCAGCCGAAGTAAGTTTGATGTTGCTATATGAAGATGGCGCTCTTAATTTTGAATTTCGACGAACTAGAAGTCGTCTCTTGGAAATGCAATCTTATGAGTACCTGGCCAGACCTCATCAGCCTTGATCTATATTTAGCGTCGATAAAATTGCTAGCTTTTTAGCCTGAATAACCCAAGAGAAGTAATTATTATTTATTAGATGCAGAATCTCCTTGAAATGACCATGACTGCTCTGTAAAATGCGCCCTCCTTTGTGATAGCCACACCAAATTTTAGTTAGGCAGAGTTAGATGAAAACATATAGCGCGAAAGCCGAGACAGTACAGCATGACTGGTACATTGTTGATGCAGCAGACAAGACCTTAGGTCGAATGGCGACAGTAATTGCCTCACGACTACGTGGAAAGCATAAACCAGAATATACTCCTCATGTTGATACCGGGGATTACATAGTTGTCATTAACGCAGAAAAAGTCCAGGTCACCGGCAATAAAGCAAAAGATAAAATTTATCATAGTCATACCGGTTATCCTGGTGGTTTGAAGTCAATAAGTTTCGAGAAATTGATTGAGAAAGCGCCTGAGCGAACCATCCAAAGCGCAGTTAAAGGTATGTTGCCAAAGGGGCCATTAGGTCGAGCTATGTTTAAAAAATTGAAAGTATATGCTGGCCAAGCGCACCCACACAGTGCTCAACAGCCTCAAGATTTAAATATTTAACGGAAAGTTAGTTATGGCAGATTCTCAATATTACGGCACAGGTCGCCGAAAAACGTCATCTGCTAGAGTGTTTCTAGCAAGCGGTGGCGGCAGTATCACGGTGAATAATCGGACTTTAGATCAGTATTTTGGCAGGGAAGTCGCTAGAATGATTGTTCGTCAGCCTTTAGAGCTAGTTGATTGCATTAAGACATTTGACTTGAATATAACTGTAGTTGGCGGAGGTAGTTTTGGCCAAGCCGGTGCTATTCGTCATGGAATTGCTCGTGCATTATTACAATATGATGAGGGTTTACGCAGTCAGCTTCGCAAGGCTGGTTTCCTGACACGTGATGCTCGTGAAGTTGAACGTAAAAAGGTTGGATTACATAAAGCGCGTAAACGACCACAATTTTCTAAGCGTTAATACAGGCTTTCTACTCATTAAAAAGCTCGCAATTTGCGAGCTTTTTAATGAGTGGGGTTTTATGAATCCACTGTAAAGATGCGGTGTTATTAGAAATTATCGAGCTTTTGTTTTTCCTGTATAAAAAATGAATTGTTCTTTGCTATTTCCTTGTAAAAATCCCTAGTTTTCAGTACTATTCTTACCCGTTTTGACACATAAAATATTGCCAATCTTAGTTGCTAGGAGAGCGTCATGACTGATGACGGTATTAATTACGGGCGCCGCCGGTTCCTGACAAATGCTACTTGTGTTGTAGGCGCTGTAGGTGCCGCTGCCGCTGCCGTTCCTTTTGTCGGCTCATGGAGTCCAAGTGCTAAAGCAAAAGCTGCCGGTGCGCCAGTTAAAGTAAATATTTCAAAAATAGAGCCAGGACAGATGGTTACATTCGAGTGGCGAGGAAAGCCAGTCTATGTTGTTCGTCGCACGCCTGAGACAATTGCTGCCTTGAGTGGCCATGACGATATCTTTAGGGACCCTTTGTCGCTTAACTCAAAACAACCAAGCTATGTCAATGGGGTGCATCGCTCCATTGAGGGTAAGGAAGAGTACCTGATTGTTGTGGGGCTATGCACTCATCTAGGCTGCGCACCCATGTTTCGTCCAGATGTTGGCGCTCAAGATCTAGGCGGAGATGGTTGGTATGGAGGATTTTTCTGCCCATGTCATGGTTCAAAGTTTGATCTTGCTGGGCGAGTATTTGCAGGTGTTCCTGCGCCCACTAATTTAGATGTCCCTCCACATTCTTATGAAACTGATAATGTGGTAGTCATTGGTGTAGACCAGGAGGCTAGCTAATGAAAGCGTTAGTATCATTGCGTGATTGGATAGACGCGCGTTTGCCAATTATGCGTGCCTGGAATACGCATATGGCTAAGTATTATGCCCCTAAGAATTTTAATTTTTGGTATTATTTTGGTGTGCTATCGTTAGTTGTGCTAGTTATACAGCTCATATCAGGTATTTGGTTGCTGATGAGCTTTGAAGGTTCATCTGAGAGAGCCTTTGCTTCAGTCGAATATATTATGCGTGACGTCGATTTTGGTTGGATTCTCAGATATATTCACTCCACTGGTGCGTCAGCTTTTTTTGTAGTCATCTACCTTCATATGTTTCGTGGGTTAATTTACGGCTCATATAAACCACCGCGTGAGCTAGTTTGGATCTTTGGTATGACTATCTACGTCGCCCTAATGGCTGAAGCCTTCATGGGGTATGTTCTGCCTTGGGGGCAAATGTCTTTCTGGGGGGCGCAGGTAATTATCTCATTGTTTGGTGCAATACCTGTAGTTGGCGAAGACATTGTGCAGTGGGTTAGAGGGGATTACCTGATTTCAGGTATAACGCTAAATAGATTTATGTCACTTCATGTCGTGGCATTACCTATTATCTTACTGGCTTTGGTTGTCTTGCATATTTTGGCATTGCATGAGGTGGGTTCGAACAACCCAGATGGTGTCGATATTAAGAAAAATAAGGATGAAAATGGTATCCCATTAGATGGAATTCCTTTTCATCCTTACTATACAGTGCATGATCTTATCCCAATCACTGTATTCTTGTTCGTTTTTTGTTTTATCCTGTTTTTTATGCCAGAAATGGGCGGGTATTTTTTGGAGTATGCTAATTTTGAAATCGCTAACCCCCTTAAGACCCCTGAGCATATAGCCCCTGTATGGTACTTTACGCCGTTTTACTCAATGCTTAGGGCGGTTCCAGACAAGTTTGCTGGATTTTTAGTTATGGCTGCCGCCATTGCCATTATGTTTGTATTGCCCTGGCTGGACCGTAGCCCAGTAAGATCTATGAGATACAAGGGTAGTTTTAGTCGTGGAGCTATACTGGTCTTTGCTGCCTCGTTTGTTATTCTTGGTGTTCTTGGGGTGAAGGCCCCAACACCAGAGCGAACCTTTTTGGCTCAAGTATGCACCGCATTATACTTTTTGTTTTTCCTTGCTATGCCGCTTTGGACTCGTATAGAAAAAACCAAGCCAGAGCCAGATCGCATTACAATGAATGGCGGTATGGGCCCCTGGAAATCCTTACTGGCTTTATTTATTGTGCTCTTCTTGATATGGGCGCCACTTAAAGCGGTAGGTGCAGAATCTAATTTTGACTGCGGGTCTATTAACTGCGATGAGTTTAATGCTGACCTGAGCGACAAAGCTTCGTTGCAAAACGGGGCTAAGTTGTTTGTTAATTATTGCATGGGTTGTCATTCTGCGAAATATTCCCGCTGGGAAAGAGTGGCTAGAGATTTACAGATACCTCCTTCTATAGCGAAAGAAAGTCTTATATACGCGGACCAAAAATTTGGCGCTTTAATGAATATTTCAATGCCCGCAGATAAAGCAAAAGCATGGTTTGGCGCCACACCTCCAGACTTAACCCTAGTTGCTAGGGCTCGCTCTCCCGAGTGGATCTATACATACCTTAGAAATTTTTATTTAGATCCAAGCCGTCCTCTTGGCGTAAACAATAAAGTATTTAAAGATGTCGGTATGCCCCATGTTTTGTTAGACCTCCAGGGTTTGCAAGAGTGTGCCCCTGGACCAGTTCTTGCCGCAAACGGCGGCATTAAGCGGGACCCTTTAACTAGAGCTGAAGTCTTAGACGACCCGTGCGGCCGCTATACTCTTTCCGAAAAAGGCAAGCTTTCCCCTGAAGATTTTGATGAGGCGATGTTTGATCTGGTTAATTTTTTAACCTACGTTGGCGAACCCATGGCTGAAGACCGTAAGAGAATTGGTGTCTATGCGTTACTTTTTCTTGCATTTCTATTCATCTGGGTTTGGCTTTTAAATCGCGAATATTGGAAAGATCTTCATTAGCACCTGCTTGGGCGGCAAATTTAGCCGCTCTTTTATTCATAGTTATAACTGAGGTTTTATTATGGGGATTGTTGCAAAACGATCATCTATGACATTTTATTCTGATCCGACTTGTCATTATAGCCATCGGGTTCGTATTGTCTTGGCAGAAAAAGGAGTTACTGTTGACATCGAAGATGTCGATAATCTAGCTATTCCAGAAGAGGTCTTGGCACTTAATCCTTATGGTGTGCTCCCTACACTTATTGATCGTGATCTGGCTTTGTATGAGACAAAGGTAATGATGGAGTACTTAGATGAGCGATTTCCTCACCCTCCATTACTTCCGGTCTATCCTGTAGCGAGAGCTTTAAGTCGTCAGTTTATGTTTCGTATAGAAAAAGACTGCAGTACCCAGATAGATAAAATTACTGACTCTCCCGAGGGTCCAATTAAAGAAAAGGCTCGCAAAGAACTACAAGATAGCCTTGTTAGTCTCGCTCCAATTTTTTCAGACTTACCTTATTTTATGAGCGAATATTTTACTTTGGTAGACTGCTGTTTGGGCCCCATTTTGTGGCGATTGAAGAGCTTGGGTGTAGACCTGCCCAATAATCGACAAACAAAGCCGCTTCATGATTATATGGTGCGTATTTTTGAGCGTGAATCTTTTCAAGAAAGCTTGTCTGAAGTCGAAAGAGAAATGGAATAACAAACAGTGTCATTTTTTGTACGGGATGGATCGTTAGTAATTGATATTTATCAGCTATGATTATGACATCAAATAAACCTTACTTAATTCGAGCAGTATACGAGTGGATTGTTGATAACAATCTAACACCTTATATGTCTATTGATGCATATCATCCAGGAGTTGAGGTGCCGCAAAGCTATGTAAGTGATGGCCAGATAGTGCTTAATTTGGTGCCTCGAGCTATTACGAATTTGTTAATGGATAATGAGAAAATTTCATTTAGCACACGTTTTGGCGGAGCTCCTTGTGATATTTTTTTGCCGATCCAGTCTATAGTTGGAATTTACGCACAAGAAAATGGCCAAGGGATGATCTTTCAAGGGGAGGACCCGAAAGATCCAGAACCATCGGGCCCAACCTCCGTTACATCAGTACCACCATCGAAGAAGTTGCCCAGAGGCTCCGGTACTTCTGATGTAAACAAAAAACCCTCCTTGAGGATAGTGAAATAGAGAACTTAATTATGTCTGATCCAGTTGTGATAGTTGGTATGGCTAGAACGCCTATTGGTAGTATGCAGGGCCAGTTTTCTGAAGTCTCTGCAGTAGAGCTGGGTGCAGCGGCTATAAAAGCTGCTATTGATCGCTCCGGAGTCCCTTTGGATGCGATTAGCTCTGTTGATATGGGGTGCGTGTTGTCTGCAGGACTTAGGCAGGCACCAGCAAGACAGGCCACAATAGGTGCAGGGCTTCCAGTTAGGGTCAGCGCCACCACCATCAATAAGGTTTGCGGTTCTGGCATGAAGGCTATCATGAATGCATATGATGGCCTAACCCTTGGTCGTACAGATGTAGCCATTGCAGGCGGGATGGAGAGCATGACAAATGCTCCATACCTCATGTCACAGGGTAGAGGCGGCTATCGTTTTGGTGATGCCACTATTTACGATCATATGACGATGGATGGCTTAGAGGATGCTTATGCTAAAAGTGCTATGGGGCTTTTTGCTGAAAAAACTTGTAGTAAGTATCAGTTTACTCGGGAAGAGCAAGATGCGTTTGCTATTACTTCGTTAAGAAGAGCGCAGCAGGCTATTACAGACGGGAAATTTGATTCTGAAATCACCCCATTTGTTGTAAAAAGCCGTCGTGGTGACACCTTATATGCTCAAGACGAGCAACCAGGGAAAGGCAACATAGAAAAAATTCCTCAATTAAGACCAGCATTCAAAAAAGACGGCTCTGTTACTGCTGCTAATTCCAGCTCTATTAGCGACGGTGCCGCCGCTTTGGTACTTACTCGTTTATCTGTAGCAAAAAAGTTAGGATTGAAGCCTTTAGCTAAGGTGTCTGATTATGCTAGTAATTCACATGAACCTGAATGGTTCACTACAGCCCCAGTTGGGGCTATTAAGAAATTATTAAAAGCACTTGATTGGTCTAAGAATGACGTGGATCTTTATGAAATTAATGAAGCATTTGCTGTTGTAACCATGGCGGCAATGAAAGACTTAGACTTGCCTCATGAAAAAGTTAATGTTCATGGTGGAGCATGTGCTTTGGGTCATCCAATAGGGGCTTCTGGGGCCCGAATTATTGTAACGCTGTTAGCTGCAATGCAGTTATATGAAAAAAAGAAAGGCATTGCTGCAATATGTATTGGTGGAGGTGAGGCGTTAGCGGTTGCCCTTGAGCTGATGTGACGTTAAATCTTGAGAAATATAAAAATAGGCCTGTAGATCGAGCGTAATTATCAGTTTTAGTTGGTGTACTCAAAAGCTGATACGACGCTGACAGCCCCTCCAGTTTCGCTCGCTAACCGTAAGGCGACTTCTCCTTTTTGTCGAACAACAAGACCCATTAAGAAAACTACTCCGTTTTCTGTAACCACCTTTATCGACGAGGAATTCACTTCTTCGTTTGCCATTAATTTAGTTTTTACTTTGGCAGAAAGCCATGCATCGTTAGTCCTTGAAATAAAAGAAGTGGGACCACTGACTTTTATTTCGTTGTACACTTGACGGACCCCGCGATACTCTTTGGCAGTTTTAGCTGCAAGAATTCTAGCCTCTAAAGAAGGGGCTTGTCCGGTTAGCAGTACCACTCGATTATATGAAGTAATATTAATATGAGCATTTTCTAGCTCGGGGCTAGTTTTTTTTATGTTAACTCCAATTAATATTTCAAGCTCCCAGTCATCAATATCAGTACCGAGTGAAATTTTTTCTGGATCTTGTTTTATTGGTTCCTCGGTTGCAACATGAATAATTTTAGTGCATCCGGCTAGAATGCATATGCAAAACACTAAGAGACTCGGCAATGAATTCGACATCAGTTGTTTTCTCCAAATAGTTGTTGGTCTATCAGCTCGCAAAGACAGAAAATACTCAACATTTGTAATTCGCTGATTCGATGTGCATCATCATGCTCAACCCGTATTTCTATATCCTCGTTGCTCAGTAAGGCCGAAAGGTCTTTGTCATACATGCCCGTAAATGCTATTACCACCATAGATTTATCGTGAGCAGCCTGAATGGCTTGCACGAGATTACCGGGGTTGCTTCCACTGCTAAATATAGCTAAGAGGTCGCCAGGTTCCCCTAATGCTAGGATTTGCTTACTAAATATTTGATTTTTTCCATTCCTATGACAAATAGCCGTTAGTATTCCGCTATCATTCAGAGATATGGCGGGAAGTCCTGGGCGTTCAAGTTTATATTGAAGCAGAAGAGACTCGGTGAGGATGCTAGCCAAAGCAGTTGTTAGGCCGTTGCCGCAAGATAAGACTTTCCGGCCTTGGAGTAGTTGTTGAACTATTTTATGACTGGCGCTGACAATATATGGGGCCAGCATCTTGGTGCAGTCTTTTTTAACCTGAATGCTTTGATTGAAATGTGCAATAACAGTTGATTCCATGGCTCTCTTGTCGACTCGTTATATTTTTTAAAAGGCTAAGTCGTCATTCTACCTCATGCTTAATTCGTTTGCTGACGCTTTAATGACAGATCGTCATATCGATATATTTCCCTGAATTCTTCCTCTGAGGCTACTTGGCCTTTGCCTTTCGTGCAAACTACTGGATGGAGTATATTTTTCCTTTGCGAAATTTTGCCCAAGGCTGCGTTCTTTTTATAGTACCTAATGGATTCAACTGAAGAGTGCCGGTGACACCATAAAATTTATGATTTGGATTTTTTTTCATCTGCTTAAGAGAATAATGCAGTTGGTAAGCGTCAATACCGAGTGCAAAAAAATGCCGATAAATTGGCGGCATGCTGACCCCTGATAAAAGAGTGGACAGGTCTAGAGACCAGGGTGTGGTGATAAAGTTGATACCATTAAGGTCCCTGTTTCTGTCGACCTCTTCAGAGCCAGAGTAAATTTGTGATGTGCTGTATATTTCAATATCTCCAGCAAACAGAAAATCTAAGGTGGGCTTTATTTGACGAGCACGATCTGGATAGGCTACCAAAAAGATCATATCAATGTCTTTTCGGCGGCGCGGTGTATAAACTAAGGGCTTGCCGAGCAGTTTCTCCAGGTTTCGTTTGCGAGTAGAACTATTTTTTATATGTAGTATTGAGCTTAGTTCTGGGGTGAAGTCAGTTACTGTGTTGCTATACAATATTGTATCAGTTATTTTACCACCTTTTTCTTGCCAACGCTCATGGAATGCTTTGGCTGAGCGCCTCCCCCAGCTGCTACTTGGAGCTATTATTAATGCTGACTTATGGCTCTTAGTCCATGCCTTGCTGGCAATCTCACGACTCTCATCTGTTACGGAGAGACCAAATTGAAAAATATTTCTTCTTGGTGATGTTAGTTCTCCCATATAATTTAGCGTGATAATTGGAACTGGAATTCTCTTTAATGCTAAAAATTGGAAAGCATTGTCTTTTTTTACCGGTCCAAGAACTAACTGTGCACCGTCATTTACAGCCTGAGTATAAAGATTAACTACATCCATCATATTTTCTGTATCATAAAATTGAACTTGAGGTACTTGCTCTTTGTTTTCCTTAGCTCTATATAAGGCAGCAAGAAAACCGCTTTGTATCGCATCACCTGCTTTTTTTTGTGCGCCGCTTAGTGGAAGTAAAACTGCAATTTTGTTTTGAGTATCGCTATATTTCGATACTTTTTCGTCCGAATAAGACTGAACCTCTTGCGGAAAATATTTTTCCCCAATATTTAAAATAGAAATTTGCGAGCAGCCTGACGCTAGTAATGCTATAAAGCACAAGATGGTTGTAACTTGAACTCTAAACATTGGTGTCGTTTCTTATGGTGGGTGAGTTATATATAGTAGCAACACCTATAGGTAATATGGGAGACATGGCACCTCGTGCTGTGGATGTTCTCCATACCGTTGATTTAGTGGCGGCTGAAGACACTAGGCGCAGCAGTCGCTTATTCAGACATTTTGGCATAAAAACCCCTATGGTTTCTTATCATGACCATAGTGATAATAAACAAATTAACACTATTGTCGATATGCTTTTGCGTGGAAATTCTGTAGCTCTAATTTCTGATGCCGGAACCCCTTTGATTTCTGATCCTGGCTATAGGTTAGTAAAAATTGTTAGAGATAAAGGTCTAAAAGTAGTCCCTATACCTGGATCTTGCGCTCTTATTGCTGCAATTAGTGTATCAGGCTTGCCTAGTGATCGGTTTATTTTTGAAGGATTCCCTCCAGCCAAATCATCTGCTCGTGTTGCAAAATTTGAAAGTGTTGCTGAAGAATTTAGGACTTTAATTTTTTATGAGGCCCCACATAGAATACTAGAAACTCTGACCGATATGGTGAATGTGTTTGGTGGAGCTCGCCAAGTAGTAATCGCTAGAGAATTAACAAAAACCTATGAGACTTTTTTGTCTGGATCTCTGATGAAAGTTTTAGTGCAGGTAGAAGAAGATAAAAACCAACAAAAAGGCGAGATAGTTGTTGTATTAGAAGGGGTTCGTCCCTCAGAAAAAGATCCAGACACTGCTGAGGCCAGGCGAGTGTTAGCGATACTGTTGGACGAAGTATCTTTGAAGCAAGCCGCCTTATTGGCTGCAAAAATTACCGGCTACCAAAAGAACGAATTATACGCCTTAGCTCTCTCTCTTAAGCAATAAACCAGCCGAGAGAATTTTTTAGCAACCTTAAGTGAGATTTTTATAAAAATAATTTTTAAGCAACTGATTATTTCATGGTAATCTATGCGCGGAGTTGGCTGGGCAGCCACCGCTGTTTTTCTCGATATTTCCTTAGGTGGTATTGGGTTGACAGGGGAGGAAAGTCCGGGCTCCATAGGGCAGAGTGCCAGGTAACTCCTGGGGGGCGCGAGCCTACGGAAAGTGCAACAGAAAGCATACCGCCGATGGTCATATTTTGACACAGGTAAGGGTGAAAGGGTGCGGTAAGAGCGCACCGCGCAGCTGGCAACAGATTGCGGCATGGTAAACCCCGCTCGGAGCAAGACCAAATAGGAGTCCTTTGGCGTGGCCCGCGTTGGACTCGGGTAGGTTGCTTGAGGCGTGTGGTGACGCGCGCCCTAGAGGAATGGCTGCTCACGACAGAACCCGGCTTATAGGCCGACTCCAAATATGACTAACCTCTGGCAATACCAGAGGTTAGTCTCTCTTTTTGAGCTTAAGTAATGCATAGTTCTATGCCGATTTTTCTTAGCAGTGAACCTTTCAATTCTTGATGAAATTAGCTTTCTTGCTTATTAGTTAAAGA
The DNA here is from genome assembly GCF_047729555.1 of Porticoccus sp. Uisw_050_02. Taxonomy (NCBI): domain Bacteria; kingdom Pseudomonadati; phylum Pseudomonadota; class Gammaproteobacteria; order Cellvibrionales; family Porticoccaceae; genus Porticoccus; species Porticoccus sp. Uisw_050_02. Next base: position 166,477 of record NZ_CP159825.1, read on the forward strand.
ATCACTTTAACTGATATTTCTAGCTATATGTTTTTCTTCATTATATCCTATTTAGCGCCCCTGTATTTTATTCGCTAGTCGCAAGTTATTGAGTTTTATCCAAATTTTCTTTATTGGTGGGCTTTATTTTGCCTTGACTTTGACTTTCTTGAGCATATAGTTACAAAAGTGGGGTAAAGTGGATAAAAGTGGTTCTGATGATTAGCAAATAAGGTTGGATAGAAAAGTGTTCAGAGGCAGCAATGAAATCAATATCGATATCAAAGGGCGTATGGCAATGCCTTCAAGATATCGTGATGTTTTAACCGAAATATGCGGCGGAAGTCTCGTCATTACTATTGATATACAAGATAAATGCCTGTTGATCTATCCCCTGCATGAATGGGAAGCAATAGAAACGCAAATTGCAGCTCTTCCGTCCTTTAATTCAACCACACGAAAGCTACAAAGAATTTTGATTGGCCATGCGAGAGAGGTCAGTCTTGACACTAGTGGGCGAATTCTGATCCCACCAGAATTGAGGCAGTATGCCGAGTTAGAGAAAAAATTAATGCTAGTGGGGCAGCGCCATCGATTTGAGCTGTGGAGTGAGAGCAGCTGGAATAGAGGAAGAGACAGCTGGTTAGCTGAAGCTAGCGATGACTTAAAGATACCGGAAGAAATGCAGTCTATTTCATTATAGGTAGAATTTTATGTCAGTAGAGGTGGGACATAAGGCTGTTTTGTTAAAAGAAGCAGTTGAGGCGCTTATTACTAATCCCGATGGTTTGTATATCGATGGGACATTTGGCCGAGGCGGGCACGCGGCACTGATATTGTCTCAGCTAAGCGAGACTGGAAGTTTGATGGCGGTAGACAAAGATCCGAAAGCTTGCGAGGTGGCGAAAAAGAAATTTTCTAAGGATGCTCGTTTTGAGATAAAGCAAGCTTCGTTTGCAGATATTCGTAAACTGATAACAGAGAAACAGCATGAGGGAACAGTAAGTGGGGTGCTCCTAGATTTGGGTGTTTCATCCCCTCAGATTGATGACCCCATAAGAGGATTTAGTTTCCTGCGAGATGGTCCGCTTGACATGCGCATGAATCCAAGTTGTGGGATTAGTGCCGCCGAATGGCTCTCGACAGCAAAAGAGAATGATATAGCTCAGGTTTTAAAAGACTACGGTGAAGAGCGATATTCCAAGCGTATCGCTCGTGCAATTGCTGCTGCTCGTGCCGATAAGCCAATAACACGTACTGGGCAACTTGCAGCAATCGTTAAAGAAGCTAACCCGGCTTGGGAGAAAGATAAGCATCCAGCAACAAGAGCTTTTCAGGGCATCAGAATTTTTATTAATCAAGAGCTAAAAGATCTTGAGAGCGTGTTGCCTGATATTTTAGAAATTATGGCAGTGGGTGGCCGATTGGTCATTATTAGCTTCCATTCTCTTGAGGATCGTATTGTAAAAAGATTTATTCGTGATCAGGAGAAAGGGAAGGCTATACCTAGAGGCCTACCTGTTATGGAAAAAGATATTGTTAGGCGTTTGCGTTCGATAGGAAAGATAGTTAAGCCAAGTGGCTTAGAGATTAAGGACAATGTAAGAGCCAGGAGCGCTGTGATGCGAATTGCAGAAAAGCTGATATAACTTTGATTAACATAGGAATGATTATGCTATCTGGGCTAAAAATTACATCCTGGTTGTTAGTTTTCTGGATTAGTGTGATTTTTTGTGCGCTTTCTGTGGTCCATGTCAGCAATGCTTGCCGGCTGCTTGCTAGCCAACTGTCAACTCTCGAGGGAGAGTCAAACATTTTGCAGGAGATGTGGGGAAAGTACTTATTAGAAAAAAGTTCTTACACCTCATTGATTAATATTGAGAACAAGGCAATAGATGAACTGCAAATGCGAGCTCCTCGGCAAGATGAATTTATAGTCGTTTCTCCATAGGTATTTTAGATAACTGCCAGGAAGAGTGTTGAGTGAAACTAAAGCAAAATAAGTTGACTGTTTCTCGCTGGCGCTATGCGTTAGTGATGACTGCGCTCCTAATATTACCAGTAGCACTAATTTGGCATATTGCTGGACTGCAGGTGTTGTCTGATGTAGATAAAGGCTATGAATTTCTTCAAGGAAAAGTCTCAAAAAAAATGGTTCGTAGGGAAGTCATCCCTGCTTATCGTGGAGTTATTACCGACAGGCACGGCGAACCGCTTGCAATAAGTAGCCCTGTAGTACAGCTGGTAGCGGATCCTCGGCTAGTAGATGTCAATCATCCTAAATTTTCTGAGTTGGCTGAGCATTTATCAGTAACTAGCGCAAGCTTGAAGAAACGAGTTTTGAGGTATGCCAAAAGACCATATATGGTTTTGAAGGCAAGAAATTTTTTGCCTCCTGCTGTAGCTGAAAAAATTCTTGCCTGGAAAATACCTGGTATTTATGGAGAAAAAACATATAAGCGCTTTTATCCTGCAGCCGAGGTGATGTCTCAGATAGTCGGAATCACTGATGACAAGGAGAAAGGTCAGGAGGGCATTGAATCGTCATATGACAGCACGCTAGCCGGTGTCCCTGGGCGAAAAAAATTACTAAAGGATCGAAGGGGCAACGTGATCAAAGATCTGGGGGTGGAGCGTAATGCTAAGCCTGGCGAAGCTATAGCCTTAAGTATTGATATGAGGCTCCAGCACAAAGCTTACACTGAATTACAAGACGCTGTTGTTAGGCATCAGGCGACTTCTGGATCAATTGTAGTGCTTGATGTGCACACTGGGGAAATTTTAGCAATGGCAAGTCAGCCATCTTACAATCCCAATGATAGGAAAAAATTAAGCTCTGATGCTTTAAATAAAGGGGCTCGCAATAGAGCAGTTTTAGATTTATTTGAACCGGGATCGACCGTTAAGCCCTTCACTGTTTTGGCAGCCATGGAGAACAGCAAGATATTCGCTGAATCAATTATTGATACAAATCCTGGCTACATACAGGTAGACAAAAAAAGAATAAAGGATGAGCGTAATTATGGGGAGATTGGTCTTGCCGATTTACTCAAGAAGTCCAGTAATGTTGGCGCTATAAAATTAGGTCTAGCTGTCGATCCAGAAGATATGCATGATTTATTTTCACGCGTAGGTTTTGGACAGGTTGTTGGGACGGGTGTCGCAGGTGAAAGCCCAGGAACACTGCCTGTACATAAAAAATCGATGAGACTAGAAAGAGCAAATTTTGCAATTGGATATAGCTTGAATGCCTCAGCCTTACAGATTGCTCAAGCCTATGCAGTTTTGGCATCTGATGGATTAAAAAGACCAATTACGCTATTAAAAACAGATAAAATTCTAGAAGGAGAGCAGGTGGTGGATGCAGAACTAGTTGCTATAGTTCGCCAAATGATGACAGGTGTCACTCGTAAAGGAGGGACCGCAGAGAAAGCAGCTATTTATACTTATGACGTGGCCGGGAAGACAGGCACTGCTTATAAAAATGTAGCGGGAGGATATGATGATAAGAGATACGTTGCATTATTTGCAGGCATAGTGCCAGCAGATAAACCGCGTCTAGTGACAGTGGTGATCATAAATGATCCTAAAGTGGGCGGGCATACTGGAGGTCAGGTGGCTGGACCAGTGTATGCGAATGTTACAGAGAGAGCTCTTAGGGTGTTAATGGTCGCACCAAAAGTAGTAGTCAGCGATAGAGCTGTTGCGTTGAGTGCTAAGCCAAGTCCGATAAGATTTGGAGGTGATATTTGATGGCGGTATTGAATAGGCCAATTACCCGAAGTCTAGGAAGCTTGATGCCAGAGGTTTTGTTTCCTGAAGAGTTAATCAATTTGAAGATTTCTGGTCTCTGTCTCGATAGTCGACTGGTTGAAAGTGGCGATTTATTTATTGCGGTCCCTGGGTTTTCACACGATGGACGAGATCATATTCAGTCATCACTTAAGGCTGGCGCAGAAGTCGTGCTTGCTCATGCAGACGGAATTTTCCTTCAAGAGCATGACAGAGTAATACCGATACCAAGCTTGAATAAGAAAATAAGTGAAATTTCTGGACGTTTTTATTCTGATCCATCTCATAACATAGCACTGACTGGCGTGACTGGAACTAACGGAAAAACCACTTGCACGCACCTATTGGCACAGCTATTTAGCCTTACAGGTAATCCTGCTGGAGTTATCGGGACTTTGGGTTACGGGTGCGTAAAGAATGGAATATCTGAGCTAAGTGGTGAAGGGATAACGACACCGGATCCTATTACTCTTCAGGCGGTTCTGGCTAGCTTTGTGTACCACAATATAAGTAAAGCAGTTATGGAGGTATCTTCTCATAGCCTCAGTCAATTTAGGGTTCATGGTCTATTGTTTGATACGGCCATATTTACTAATTTGAGCCATGACCATTTAGATTATCATGGCGATTTTACAAACTACGCTGCCGCTAAGAAGCAGCTATTCAACATGCCTGATCTGCAGACCGCTGTGATTAACGAGGATGATCCTGTCGGTCTAGAGATAACTAAAGAGTTACCCTCGTCCGTAAATGTGTTTACTTTCTCTTTAATGAATCCAAGCGCGGCTATCTACGCTAAGGATGTAAGTCTATCAGTGTCAGGCATTGAGGCGAATATTTGCACCCCTTGGGGCAATGGTATGCTCAAGAGCCAGCTTATCGGTAGGTTTAATTTGCTCAATTTGCTAGCTGTCGTTGGAGCTGCTTGCTCCCAAGGATTGGTTTTCGAGGAGGCTATAAGACTGATTCCTCAACTTACCGGAGTGCCAGGGCGAATGGAGATTGTTTCTAGTTTGGGTGACTCTGGTGATGTCAAAATTTCTGAACCAGCGATTGTGGTAGATTTTGCTCATACTCCGGATGCTTTAAAAAATACACTAGAGACTTTACAGCAATTTTGTCATGGAAAATTATGGTGTGTGTTTGGGTGCGGGGGTGACCGGGACAAAGCTAAACGGCCAAAAATGGGCAATATTGCTAGCCAGTTAGCAGATCAGGTTGTTGTGACAAGCGACAATCCTCGCGGGGAGAGCCCGGAAACGATTATTAATGAGATTCTTTCCGATGTCATTTCTGAGGCAAAGACTGATCGATCGTCCGTTCATGTGATTCCAGATAGAAGAAAGGCTATTGATTTTGCTGTTCAGTCTGCGACCAAGAAGGATATTGTTTTAATCGCCGGAAAGGGGCATGAGCTGTATCAGTTTACTGGACATAAAATGATACCTTTTAGCGACCAAGTCGAGGCCAGTCTGGCTCTACAGAGGAGGGGTGGCTAGTTGATAAATACATTAATGCTCTCGAAAATGGCTCTAGAATACGGCGGAACAATTATGTACCCAGATTGCCATTTTCAGTCTGTATCGACAGACAGTCGTAGTTTAAAGAAAGGTCAATTATTTGTTGCTCTCAAAGGAGAGAAATTTGATGGACATGAATTTATTTCGTTGATTTCATCTCAAGCAAGCGGATTGGTGGTTGAGCGTCCAATGAGCGACCTAGTCATGAGTCAGTGGGTGGTTCCCGACACAACTAAGGCGCTAGGACAGATTGCTGCAGTTAATCGTAAGCATCTTAATGGATGTTTAATTGCTATAACAGGAAGCTGCGGGAAAACTTTAGTTAAAGAGATGATTGCAGCTATTCTCAGCAAGACGGGATCGGTATTGTTCACAAAAGGAAATCTAAATAATGAAATTGGAGTTCCTCGTACCTTGATGGAGATTCGCTGTGAACATAATTATGCGGTAATTGAAATGGGTGCAAGAGCTAATGGAGATATAGATTATCTCTGTAGTTTTACTAAACCGAATGTTGTTTTAGTAAACAATATTTTGCCTGCACATCTTGAAAGTTTTGGCACTCTTAGTGATATTGCTAAAGCGAAAGGTGAGATCTACAGGAATCTCTCTGCCGGAGATACTGCAGTTATCAACCTTGATGAAAGTTATGCTCAGATGTGGCATGAATCAACAAACGCAAGGGTCTTGAATTTTTCGATCAATAAGGCTCATGCCGACTTTACTGCCAAGAATCTTGTCTTAAAAGAAAACGGCAGCTATAGCTTTATTTTAGTTACTCCTGAGGGAGAATCAGCCATATCTCTTACTTTAAGCGGGAAGCACAATGTTGTAAACGCGATTGCAGCAGCAGCTTGTTCTTATGCGGCAGGTGCTTCAATGTCCTCTATTGTGGACGGTCTGAATCATCTAAAGCAGATACCAGGCAGAATGAATCTTGAGGAGCTACCTTCTGGAGTCACTTGTATTGATGATAGCTATAATGCAAACCCGGGTTCAGTAAAAGCAGCCATTGATAGCCTTGTGGAGATCCGCAGTCTTCATGTCTTAATATTGGGTGATATGGCAGAGCTTGGTGATGATGAGGTCTCCCTACATGCTGATATAGGCAGCTACGCATTAAATAAAGGCGTGGATATTCTTTTAGCCCTTGGCCCTCTTTCTTTTTATGCTGCCAGAGAATTTGGTCAAAGTGGTCAGCACTTTAAAAGCAAGCAAGAATTGATTGATTATTTAAATAGCAGTGAATTCTTAAACTCAGGTGTGCTTGATTTCGGATCAGCTATCCTGGTAAAAGGGTCAAGATTCATGGCTATGGACGACATATCCCAGTTGATAAAAAAATTAGGGGAGACCTAAATGCTTGTCTGGCTAGCTGACCACTTAACGCAGTATTTTACTGGCTTTGGCGTAGTGCAGTATATAACTGTCCGAGCAGTCATGGCTGCACTAACCTCTTTAGGAATCTCATTGATTTTTGGGCCGTGGATGATCCGTCGTCTGACTTACCTTCAGATTGGGCAGTCAGTTAGGAGTGATGGCCCTGCTAGCCATCTAGTCAAGACTGGAACACCAACCATGGGCGGGGTATTGATACTTTTTTCTATCTTTACTAGTACGCTTCTTTGGTCAGATCTTCTTAATCCATATGTTTGGATAGTGCTGCTGACGACTTTTTTGTTTGGAATTATTGGCTGGGTCGATGATTACCGAAAGGTGATTAAAAACAACTCTCAAGGTATTTTGGCTAAATGGAAGTATTTTTGGCAGTCATTGGTAGGAATTATAGTTGCAGTTATTCTTTATAAGATAGGCGGTATTGGTGTTGAAAACGAGCTAATAGTTCCTTTTTTTAAGGATATAGCGTTGCCGCTAGGTATGTTTTATATCGTGCTCACTTATTTTGTAATTGTCGGCAGCAGTAATGCGGTAAATCTTACGGATGGCTTAGATGGTTTGGCTATTATGCCTATAGTCTTAATTGGCAGTGCCTTGGGGCTAATAGGTTATTTGGTAGGACATATAGAGTTTGCAGAATATTTGCATATTCCTTATGTGCCTGGTGCTGGAGAGGTGGGGGTGTTTTGTGCGGCGCTTGTTGGCGCCGGTATGGGGTTCCTCTGGTTTAACACGTACCCTGCTCAAATTTTTATGGGAGATGTTGGATCATTATCTTTGGGCGCAGCCTTAGGTGTTGTGGCGGTAATAACTAGACATGAAATTGTTTTTTTTATCATGAGTGGCATTTTTGTTATGGAGGCAGTATCGGTGATGATGCAAGTAGCTTCTTTCAAGTTAACTGGTCGTCGAATTTTCCGTATGGCTCCAATTCATCATCACTTTGAATTAAAAGGTTGGCCCGAACCTCGTGTCATCGTTAGATTTTGGATTATCACGGCCATGCTGGTATTGCTTGGCTTGGTAACACTGAAGCTTAGGTAGCAAGAGAATGGATTTACCAATGAGGCAGTTAATAGCAAGCAATAAGCTCAAAATGGTAGTAGGTATTGGTGTTACAGGATTTTCTGTGGCTCGACACCTGTCTCAATTGGGGCAACATTTTGTGATGTTAGATACTCGCCAAAACCCCCCTTTGCTTGAACAGTTTAAGGCCGAGTTTCCAGACATATCAATATCGCTAGGAGAGCTCGCTACTGATAGCTTTAAGAATGCTGATGAGATCATCCTTAGCCCTGGACTGTCTAGGCAAATTCCAGCTATTCAAACTGCGATCGAGTTAAATATCCCAGTAATAAATGATATTGAATTATTTTCTCGATCTGCTAAGGCTCCTATTATTGCTATTACAGGCTCAAATGGCAAAAGTACTGTCACTACAATAGTGGGAGAGATGTGTACTGCTGCAGGTCGTTCGGTGGGTATTGGCGGGAACCTAGGGACGCCTGCGCTTGAATTGCTTGATCAGAATGCGCAGCTTTATGTTTTAGAGTTATCAAGTTTTCAGCTAGAGTCTGTTGGCAGTCTGTGTGCTGAAGTAGCAGTAGTGCTTAATGTTAGTGCAGATCATATGGATCGCTACAAAACATTACTTGATTACCATCAGGCCAAGCATCGGATTTTTAATGGGGCTCGCCAGGTGATAGTTAACCGGAATGATAGGCTTAGTGCGCCACTAGTTGGAGACAAAGTAAAAACATGGAGCTTTGGCCTTGACCGCTCAGATTTTAATGGTTTTGGGTTAGTTTCTGGAGATGACGGTCAATCATGGCTGACTTATGAATTTGAGAAATTAATGCCTGAAAGCGAACTTGGAATAAAAGGATTGCACAATACAAGCAATGCTCTTGCTGCTTTAGCCTTAGGCTCAGCAGTAAATTTTCCCTTGAGGTCAATGTTACAAGTATTGCGTCAATTTACCGGGTTGCCTCATCGATGCCAGACAATAAGAGTTCTAAATGGCGTAACTTATATCAACGATTCTAAGGCAACAAATTTAGGCGCTACTTTGGCAGCCATTAAAGGGCTTGGCTGTAATAATATAATTTTGATTGCTGGCGGCCAAGGGAAAGCACAAGATTTTTCAGCCCTCTCCACTGCGCTAACTGGGACGGTTAAGCAGCTTGTATTAATAGGCGAAGCCGCATCTGAAATAGGTAATGCTGTTTCTGGAAAAATAGACACTATTTATGCAATAAGTATTGAGTGTGCAGTAAGAGCATCTTGCGAAATTGCACAGCTGAGAGACATTGTTTTGTTGTCCCCGGGATGCTCAAGTTTTGATATGTTTGCTGATTTTGAAGATAGGGGTGAGAAATTCATCTGCGCAGTAGAGGATTTGAGATGAATTCAAGACCGCTGCAGCCGAGGGAAGGTTTTTTGCGTTCTCTGCAATGCATAGATCAACCCCTCTTATTTGCAATGCTGGCTATTCTTACGATTGGCTTAGTGATGATTTATTCCGCTTCAATTAGTCATGCTCAGGTTGAGTATGGCGATGGCTTTTATTACCTTAAGCGACATTTAATATTTCTTGTGCTTGGCATGATTACAGCCGCCATCATTCTAGCCGCACCTTCGCGAATTTGGTACCGACTCTCCCCCCATTGTTCATAGTCACAGTTTTGCTGCTGCTGGTAGTTCTATTCACACCGGAGATCAATGGAAGTAAGCGTTGGATCTCTCTTGGACCCTTTAATCTGCAAGCTGCAGAGGTAGCTAAATTTACTGTCATTTTGTTTCTGGCGGGTTATTTGGAGCGTCATCAAGAGCAACTTAGAGCCGAATGGAGGAGCGTCTTTAAACCTTTAGTTGTGGTTGGATTAGTGATTATTCTTTTATTTTTTGAGCCAGATTATGGATCTATGGTAGTCATAAGTGCCACAGTTTTTTGTATGTTATTTATTGCGGGAGTTGCTCTTTGGCAATTTGGCATAATATCCATTTTAGCTGCTGCTGGCTTATCTTATGTTGCCATTATGGAGCAGTACAGATGGGAGCGCTTAAAGACATTTATGAATCCTTGGTTAGACCCTGGAGATTCTGGTTATCAAATAACAAACTCAATGATGGCTTTTGGTCAAGGAGAATGGTTGGGGGCTGGTTTAGGTAAGAGCGTGCAAAAACTTCACTATTTGCCTGAGGCTCATACTGATTTTATTTTTTCCATTTATGCTGAAGAATTTGGATTAGTTGGCGTTACATTAGTCGTATTTTTGTATGCGCTGTTGGTGCATCGGATATTGCATATAGCCCGTCAAGCGATGAAAAGTAAAGATTGGTTTGCCACTTACAGTTGTATTGGTATTGCCATGCTTTTGGCAATGCAATCATTTATTAATATAGGCGTTACTTCAGGATTACTACCTACAAAAGGACTAACGTTACCTTTTATTAGTTATGGCGGGAGTAGCCTTCTTGTTTGTATTGCGATGGTGGTGTTGGTTTTGAAAATTAGCTCAGAAGTAGGTGATACTCGAGAGACAGGAAAGCGGGTGAGGCGTGATAGAGCAGAGATGTAATAAGGTGATGATAATGGCCGGAGGTACTGGCGGACATATTTTTCCTGCTCTGTCAGTGGCGGAGGTATTAAGGAGCAAAAATATTGCTGTTACGTGGCTCGGTACTCGCGCAGGTATCGAGATGGAGCTGGTTCCAGCTAAAAATTTCCCTATTGATTATATCGATGTAGAAGGGCTAAGGGGCGCTGGAATAATGAAGTGGTTGAGGGCGCCTTATATTATAGTCAGGGCTATATTCCAGACTCTGGCTGTAATCCGCAAAGAGTCCCCAGATGTTATTTTAGGTCTAGGTGGTTTTGTGTCAGGACCCGGCGGCATTGCTGCTCGAATACTTGGGCTACCATTGGTTATTCACGAGCAAAATGCAATTGCAGGGACTACTAATAAGCTGTTAGCTAAAGTTGCTAACCGAGTCCTAACTGCTTTCCCTAATACACTCACTCAGGGTGAGTGGGTTGGAAATCCAGTTCGCAGTGAAATTATTGCACTGCAGTCGCCGCTACTTAGTTCTAATAGAGAGACTCACCCTTTAAGGATCTTAGTATTAGGTGGGAGCCTTGGTGCGATAACAATTAATCATCAAATTCCTTTAGCGCTAGCTACTATAGGGAAGCCTCATTGGTTTGAGGTTAGACATCAGTCTGGTAAAAAACATTTAAAAAATACTAAGAATGCATACAAGAATGCTGGTTTCAAGATTACTGTGGAGCCGTTTATAGCTGATATGGCTGGAGCTTATAAATGGGCCGATGTAGTTATTTGCAGGGCAGGTGCACTAACAATCTCAGAGCTGACTACAGTAGGTATCGGGGCGCTCTTAATACCTTTCCCTTACGCAGTTGACGATCACCAAACTCGAAATGGCGAATGGCTCGTGCAGCATGGAGCTGCAATTATGATTAAGGAGTCAGACTTAACAACCGAGGGGTTGGCATCAATCTTAAATGAGTGGTTAGGGGATCGAAGTAATTTAATCTCTATGGCAATCAATTCAAGACGATTGGCAAAAGTAGACGCTACTGACCTAGTGGTCGATATTTGTATGGAGGTAGCATGAGTAACGAGATAAATTATTTTATACCTGAAATGCGAAGGATGAAATGCATACATTTTGTTGGTATTGGGGGCAGCGGAATGAGTGGAGTAGCAGAAGTTCTGATCAACCAAGGGTACAAGGTTTCTGGTTCAGATCTAGCGATGAACGGTAATATACTCCGATTAGAAAAATTGGGTGCAAGCGTGCAATTGGGTCATACGGTAGAAAATATTAAAAGTGCTGATGTCGTCGTCATATCTTCGGCTGTGACACATGATAACCCAGAGGTAACTGGCGCTCGAACTCTCAGGATTCCTGTAGTCTCTCGTGCGGAAATGTTAGCAGAGTTAATGCGCTATCGTCACAGTATTGCTGTTGCAGGAACGCATGGAAAAACTACAACCACCAGTCTATTGGCCGCTATTTTGGCTGCAGGTGACAAAGACCCAACTTTTGTTGTTGGGGGGCTCGTAAAAGCAGTGAATGCTAATGCTGGATTGGGCGTAAGCCCTTATTTTGTAGCGGAAGCCGATGAAAGCGATGCCTCTTTTTTGCATCTACAGCCTATGGTTGCGATAGTAACCAACATTGATGCGGATCATATGGAAACTTATGATTTTGACTTTAATAAGTTAAAGCAAACCTTTTTAGCCTTTCTTCATAACCTGCCTTTTTACGGGTTAGCTGTTTTATGTATTGATGATCCTGTGATTAAAGCAATGCTGCCTGATATTTCAAGACCTATTCTTACTTATGGTTTCTCTGAGGATGCAGACTATCGTATTCAGAATATGTCTGTTAATCAGCAGTACAGTTATTTTGATCTACATAGACCTAATGGGGTCGGCCCTCTATCTGTTGAGATGAATATTCCGGGCGCTCATAATATCTTAAATGCCGCCGCCGCTATCACTGTTGCTATTGATGAGGGGGTTTCTGATAAGGCAATCAAAAAGGCCTTATTGGAGTTTCAAGGAGTCAGTCGACGTTTTGAGATTTATGGCGAATACCCCATAGATAGCGGGACTGTGATGCTAGTGGACGATTATGGACATCACCCACGAGAGGTCTCGGCTGTCATTAAGGCAATAAGGGAAGGTTGGCCAAAAAGGCGGTTAGTGATGGTGTTTCAGCCTCATCGTTTCACACGCACTCGTGATCTTTTCGAAGATTTTGTTCAAGTGTTGTCTAGTTGTGATGCGTTGTTATTACTAGAGGTTTATGCGGCAGGTGAGAATGAAATTCCCGGGGCAGACAGCAGAACACTCTGTCGCAGCATAAGACAAAGAGGCTTAGTCGACCCTATTTATGTTTGTAGTGTTGATGATGTTCAGGAAGTCCTTGGAGACATACTCCAGGCTGGAGATATTTTGGTTACCCAGGGTGCAGGGAGTGTCGGCAGACTTGTAAAAATACTTGCAGATGCAAGGTTAATATAGGGTTCGCTAGATGAAAAAAATGATAATAAGCCAGTCAATGAAGACAAAGTATGGTCGAGTTGGGGTGCTGTTTGGTGGTATGTCAGCTGAGAGGGAAATTTCCCTATTGTCTGGGAAGTTTATGTCGGAGTCCCTGATTAGATCTGGCGTAGATGTTGTGCTTATTGATGTTGATGGGGATTTTTTGCAGCGATTGCCTGAGTATCAGTTAAGCAGAGCAGTGATTATGTTGCATGGGCCTGGAGGAGAGGATGGAAGCCTCCAAGGTGCCTTGCAGTTTTCCGGGCTGCCTTATACTGGGAGCAGGGTTTTGGCATCAGCATTAGCAATGGATAAATTGCATAGTAAGCAATTTTGGCAGGGTATTGGTTTACCTACGCCAAATTTTGCCGTGCTGGATAAAAAAACGAACTGGAACAAAACGCTTAGAAAATTGGGTGGCAAGGTGATAGTCAAGCCCTCGCAAGAAGGTTCGAGTTTAGGTATGAGTCAGGCTAGTGATCCTAAGTCTTTAGAGCAGGCATGGAAAATTGCTTCAAAGTTCGATGATATTGTGATTGCCGAGGAATGGATTGAAGGATCGGAATATACCGTTGCGATATTGGGCGAAGAGACGCTTCCTTCCATCAAACTTGAGACAAATCACACATTTTATGATTACACCGCAAAATATCTTGCAAATGACACTATTTATAAGTGCCCGTGTGGATTAGGCGTCGAAGAAGAGAAATTACTTACAAATTTAGCAGTAGAAGCTTTTACAAGTATCGGCTGTAGTGGTTGGGGGCGCGTAGATATAATGTCTAATTCAGACGGAGAGTTTTTTTTATTGGAGGTAAATACTGTCCCTGGGATGACTGATCACAGTCTGATGCCAATAGCTGCTGTTGCCGCCGGATATAATTTCGATGAGCTGGCCCTAAAGATTCTGGACAGCTCTTTATGATGATTATTTTTTTAACTCAAGATGGATGTCTTAAAAATGAACACGGCAATTAATCGTAATGAGATTAGGGCAACAAAGATACAAGAACACTTTTTCTTGTTGCGCAATCTTTTGGATTGGCTTTTTAGGAGGCTAGCACTGTTGCCCTTGGTGGTAGTCTTTGTCGTTATAATCTGGGGAGGCAGGCACCTCTTTATTGCTTTTGATGTCCCCATTAAGAATGTTTCGGTAATGGGCATATTTAGTAATATAAGCAAAAAAGAAATTGAAGAATCAGTGGTTCCGCTAGTCTCCGATAAAGGATTCCTCAGCCTAGATTTGACTACAATCGCAGCTCTTCTGGAATCACGCTCATGGATAGAAAGCGCTACTGTTAGGCGAAAGTGGCTGGGAGACATAGAGATAAAAGTAGTAGAGGAGACTCCAGTTGCTCGTTGGGGAAAAGACAGTTTCTTAAATAACCAAGGGGAAATATTACAGATCGAAAATAATAGTAACTTGTTGCATTTGCCTTTATTGCAAGGAGAAGAATATTCGGAAGGCCTGCTGATGAAAACTTATCGCGAAGTTGCTTTGTTGTTGCAGCCAGCAAGTTTGAAAATTATGGAATTAAAGAGGGACGACCGTGGAGTTTGGTGGCTGACCTTGTCAAATGGTTTAGAGCTTTTAATTGGTCATGATCAGATCATAGCAAAAGTGCGTCGATTCTTAATTGTATGGGCGTCTGAATTACAGACCAAGAGCACCGATGTGGCGAGTATAGATATGCGTTACGAAAATGGCGTTGCAGTGAAATGGAAATAAAAATCATCGATGTGATAGATGCAAGCTTAAGGGTGTAAGAAAAATTGCCACGTATGTTTTATAGCGAGCAACAGTAAACCTAGACATAGAAGGTAAACATGAGGTCAAAAGATGACTAGTTCGAACGAAGAGCAGTTAATAATTGGTTTAGATATTGGGACATCAAAAGTTGCAGCTATTGTAGGAGCGGTGAGCCCTGAAGGTTTCCTAGAGATAGTGGGAACTGGACTGCAGATGTCTTCCGGTCTAAAGAAAGGAGTGGTCATTAATATTGAGGCTACTGTTCATTCGATACAGCGAGCTATTGAAGAGGCCGAACTAATGGGGGGGTGTAACATCAACTCTGTTTTTGTGGGAATCGCCGGAAGTCATATTCGCAGCTTGAATTCCCATGGCATTGTTGCGATTCGCGATCGAGAAGTTTTGCCTTTAGATATAGAGCGTGTTATTGATGCCGCTCGAGCAGTTGCTATCCCCGCCGATCAAGAAATTCTTCATGTGCTACCCCAAGAATATATTATTGATAATCAAGAAGGGGTGCGCGAGCCTTTAGGTATGTCCGGTGTGCGACTGGAATCAAAAGTGCATCTTGTAACCTGCGCAGCAAATGCCGCTCAAAATATAAAAAAGTGTATTCGTAGATGCGGTCTCGAGGTTGACGACATTATTCTGGAGCAGCTCGCATCAAGCTATGCCGTCTTAACGGAAGACGAAAAGCAGCTAGGGGTCTGCTTGGTGGATATAGGTGGAGGAACTACTGATATCGCAATTTTTTATGATGGAGCGATTCGCCATACAGGAGTGATACCTATTGCCGGAGATCAAGTGACTAACGATATCGCTCATGCGTTAAGAACTCCAACTGCTCATGCGGAAGAATTAAAAATTAAATATGCGTGTGCTTTGGCAAAGTTAACCGCTCCTGAGGAGACCATAAAGGTTCCTAGTGTCGGAGATAGGCCTCCGCGCGATTTATCTCGCCAGGCTCTGGCGGAAGTGGTTGAACCAAGATATGAAGAATTATTTTCTTTGGTTCAAGCAGAGTTACGTCGCAGCGGATTTGAAAATTTGGTGGCTGCTGGAATGGTGCTTACAGGAGGTACATCTAAAATGGAGGGCGTTGTCGAGCTGGCGGAAGAAATTTTTCATATGCCGGTTAGGATCGGGTCCCCTCAAAACGTTAGAGGGTTAACTGATATCGTTGATAATCCTATTTATTCTACTGGCGTTGGGTTGCTGCTCTATGGAATGCAGCAATTATCAGAAGGATCATTGTCAGGCAAAACCGCTAAGGGTGATGGTAGAAGCTTCATGGAGACAGTGAAAGGGTGGTTTCAAGATAGTTTGTAAATATTTTATTTTTAATTAAAGCTAAACGAGGGGTAATCGTTATGTTTCAGATCGTGGATAATACACCAGATAGTGCAGAAATCAGGGTAGTAGGTGTTGGAGGAGGAGGAGGCAATGCCTTAAGACATATGATCGTAAGCGGTGTTACTGGAGTTGAATTTATATGTGCCAATACTGATGCTCAGGCGCTTAAGGATATTGACGCCACAATTTTACAGATAGGAAGTGGACTCACAAAGGGATTGGGTGCGGGAGCCAATCCAGATGTAGGTCGTCAGGCCGCAATGGAGGATCGTGAGAGAATTTCCGATGTTTTGCGTGGTGCTGACATGGTTTTTATTACCGCTGGAATGGGTGGGGGGACTGGAACTGGAGCTGCACCTATCGTTGCAGACGTGGCTAGAGAGTTAGGGATCCTTACAGTTGCGGTTGTTACACGCCCTTTTATCTGGGAAGGAAAAATGAGAATGTCAGTGGCAGAAGAAGGCCTAAAAGAACTTAAAGATAAGGTAGATTCTCTTATCACTGTGCCAAATGAGAAACTGCTGCAGGTGCTGGGTCGCTCCACTAGCGTGCTTGCGGCATTTAGCGCAGCAAATGATGTCTTGCTGGGTGCTGTTCAGGGGATTGCTGATTTGATAATACGACCTGGCATGATTAACGTAGATTTCGCTGATGTGCGAACAGTGATGTCTGAGATGGGTCAAGCTATGATGGGAACAGGTGAGGCAATAGGGGAAGATAGGGCGCGTGAAGCTGCTGAAAAAGCTATTCGTAGCCCTCTGCTGGAAGACATTAATTTACAGGGCGCGAGAGGCATCTTGGTTAACATAACAGCTGGACCAGATCTTTCATTGGGTGAGTTTAATGATGTTTTAGAGACTGTACATAATTTTGCAGCTGACAGCGCTACGACTGTGGTGGGTACCGTGATTGACCCATCATTAGGAGAAGCAATTAGAGTCACAGTTGTCGCTACAGGCTTAACTATGTCTGATAGCCAAAAGTCCTCTATCAAAATGGCGGATAACACAAAACCAATCGAGAGTGTAAAGGTGACAAAAAATGGAGATACAGATTACACTGAATTCGAACGACCAGCCGTACTTCGAAAAGAAGGTAGCTTATCGGAGGATGGGCTGAATGTGAAATCAGGATCTGATTCGGATGATTATCTCGATATTCCAGCATTTTTACGCTGTCAGGCAGATTAAGGTAGTGTATTATTCTAGGGTGACACTTTAAAAAGATCGTTGATTTCGTACGTCAATTGAGCTTGACGATTTTTAGTTTGAATTATGATTTGCGCCGATCAATATTTTTGTATGCATCTAACTAAATAATTGGGTTTCTGCCATCAAAGTCAACAGACCTACCATAGAGAAAGTATCCCGGATAATAGTAAAAGATGATTAAGCAGCGAACATTGAATAATATGATCCGCGCCACTGGAATTGGTTTGCATACCGGCGAGAAAGTTTTTCTGACTCTCCGCCCGGCTCCGGAGGATACCGGGATTGTATTTCGACGTTCTGATTTAAGCCCTATGGTGGAAATACAGGCATCAGCTGAAAATGTTGGTGATACGATGCTTTCTACGACTCTTACGAAGGGAGAAGTTCGTGTTTCAACAGTCGAGCATTTGTTGGCAGCTCTGGCTGGTCTTGGGATTGATAACGCTATCATTGATGTTACGGCTCCAGAAGTTCCTATTATGGATGGTAGTGCAAGTCCTTTTGTTTTTTTACTTCAGTCAGCAGGGATAAAAGAGCAAAATAAGCCAAAACGATTTATACGAATAAAGAAACCAATAAGTGTTTCAGATGGAGATAAAACTGCTTCCTTCAAGCCGTTTAACGGTTTCAAGGTAGAATTTTCTATTGATTTCGATCATCCGGCTTTTAATAATCGAACATTGCAGGCATCAGTTGATTTTTCTACCACCTCTTTTGTAAAAGAGATTAGTCGTGCCCGCACTTTCGGTTTTATGCATGAAATAGAATATCTGAGATCTCAGGGTCTAGCACGTGGTGGCAGTATGGATAATGCTATTGTCGTAGACGAATTTCAGGTGTTAAATGAAGACGGCTTACGCTATGAGGACGAATTTGTTAAGCATAAAATTTTGGATGCTATCGGTGATTTGTATTTGCTAGGAAATAGCTTAATTGGTGAGTATATTGGCTATAAGTCTGGCCATGGACTCAATAATTCGTTGCTTAGAGAATTGATTGCCCGGAAAGATGCTTGGGAAATAGTGACCTTTGAGGGTGATGACGATGAAGCACCAATTTCCTACACGAAGCCTTTGCTGACGGCATAAAATTTTCCTATATAATGATTTGGCAGCTGCCATGGATGCTATTTTTTTAAAAAATAACTACAGCAAATCGAGAGCAGCATTCACCGAACTATTCGATAGCTTATCTGAGCCGCATGCCCTACTTTTATTCTTGTGCAATTAAACGTCTAGTCTTATATATCCTGGAATGATAATGAAATTTTTGGCAAAACTTTTTGGTAGTAAAAATGATAGAGAAATCAAAAGAATACGAAAGGTTGTAGATCGTATTAATAGTTTTGAGGAAAAATTTTCTGCTTTACCAGATGAAGACTTAAGACTTAAGACTAAAGAATTTCAGAAAAATTATGAGAAAGGGTTATCCCTGGACCAGCTGCTACCCGAGGCGTTTGCTGTTGTGCGAGAAGCAGCTAAGCGTACTTTAGGCTTGCGTCATTTTGATGTCCAAATGATAGGAGGTGTGGTTCTTCATGAAGGTCGAATTTCAGAAATGCGAACAGGTGAAGGTAAAACGCTAATGGCAACTTTGCCAACATACCTTAATGCTTTATCTGGAAGAGGTGTGCATATTGTTACTGTGAATGACTATCTAGCTAATCGCGATGCTGAATGGATGGCACCTATATATCAATTTTTAGGTATGGGTGTCGGAGTTATTTCCTCTGGCTTGTCTCCAGAGGAAAAAATAAAAGCATATCAAGCGGATGTTACTTTTGGCACAAATAACGAATTTGGTTTTGATTATCTTCGCGATAATATGGTCTTACGTCTCGAGGATAAGTTACAGAGAGGCCTAAATTTTGCTGTTATTGATGAAGTGGATTCAATCCTTATTGATGAGGCCAGAACACCACTTATTATCTCAGGAACTGCTGAGGATAGTTCTGCTTTATACCAAAAAATTAATAAATTAATTTCGACTCTTGTTCTTCATTCTGAGGAAAATCAGGGTGATTTTATTATTGATGAGAAAATAAGGCAAATAGAACTAACAGAAAATGGGCACTGTAAAATAGAGTCCTTGCTTGAAAGTGAAGGCTTACTTCAAGAGGGAGACAGCCTATATAACGCAATCAATCTGTCACTGCTTCATCATGTCCAGTCAGCACTCAAGGCGCACCACTTGTTCAGCAAGGATGTTGAATATATTGTACAAGATAAGCAGGTTGTGTTGATTGATGAGCATACAGGAAGAACAATGCTTGGGCGTCGATTATCAGAGGGTCTTCATCAAGCCATAGAGGCCAAAGAAGATGTTGTTATTCAGAGCGAAAGCCAAACAATGGCATCGACGACTTTTCAAAATTATTTCCGTCTCTATGACAAATTATCAGGCATGACAGGGACAGCCGATACTGAAGCCTATGAGTTCCACCAAATATATGGACTCCCTGTTGTGGTGATACCAACAAATTTACCAGTAGCTAGAGTAGATCTTAATGACTTAATTTACCTTACACCAGATGAGAAATATGATGCTGTTGTTGCAGACATCAGGTCATGTATTGAGAAAAATTCCCCAGTATTAGTTGGAACAGCTACCATCGAAAGCTCAGAAGAAATGGCATCAAGATTAGAGAAGGTAAAAATTCCCCATCAGGTGCTGAATGCAAAACACCATGAAAAAGAAGCGCAAATTATCGCTCAAGCAGGGCAGCCTGGAACAGTCACAATCGCAACTAACATGGCTGGTAGAGGAACAGACATAGTTCTTGGAGGGAGCTGGGAAGCAATTGTTGCAGAGCTAAAAAATCCTACTCAGGCTCAAATACAGCTAATCAAGAATGAATGGAAAGTCCGCCATGATGTAGTTATTGCCGCTGGCGGGCTCCATATACTTTGTACTGAGCGGCATGAATCTCGACGTATTGATAACCAGCTGCGAGGTAGAGCTGGTAGGCAAGGTGATCCCGGTGTATCGCGATTTTATTTGTCGCTGGAGGACCCATTGATGCGCTTGTTCGCATCGGATGGAGTTAAAAATATGATGCGATCTCTGGGAATGGAAAAAGGGGAATCGATCGAACATCGGATGGTGACAAGTGCTATCGAAAAAGCTCAAAAGAAAGTTGAAGGCAGAAATTACGATATGCGTAAAAATTTGCTTGAATTTGATGACGTTGCTAACGATCAGCGGCAGGTAATTTACCAACAGAGGGATGAGTTGTTGGTGGAAGAGGACATTAGCGAAGTTATTGCTAGTATAATGTCTGATGTTATTGACATATCAATAAGTTATTACATCCTTCCACAAAGTTTGGCAGAACAGTGGGATGTTGCTGGCCTAGAAAATCATTTCGCATCAGAATTTAAGCTGCAGGTAGAATTGCAAAAGTGGCTGGATAATGATGAACTTTTGAATGAAGAAGGAGTTCGATTAAGAATTCAGCAAAAAGCTAAAGATGTCTACGAGGAAAAAGCCTCTGCAATTGGCGCAAATATTCGTGTCATTGAAAGACAGGTAATGTTGCAGGTATTAGATACCCTATGGAAAGAGCATCTTTCTCGTATGGACCATTTGCGGCAAGGGATAAATTTGCGCGCATATGCGCAAAAGAATCCTCGACAAGAATACAAGCGTGAATCGTTTGAATTATTTCAACAAATGCTAGAAAACATCAAGGTAGAGACCATTCATTTCTTAAGTAAGGCTGAAGTTCGTGATCGTGAGGATATCGAACAAATAGAGCGTTCTAAAATAGAGGCTCAGCAACGACAAAAACTCGAAATGAACCATGATAGGGTCTCAGCAATTGGCGAATCCAAAACATCAAGCGGAGCTACTAAAAAGTTTTCTCAGGGTAAGCCGTTTGTTCGATCAGCTGAAAAAGTAGGAAGAAACGATACTTGCCCTTGTGGTAGCGGAAAGAAATTTAAACAATGTCATGGTAAATTGAACCAATGAATTAATTATACACATTTTTTATGCTATTTGGATTAGCTTAACTCAGTTATGTTGCCTAGAAAAATATAGCGAGGAAATCATGGCGGTAGGCAAAGATTATTTTCCTGAAATGCATCCTGTGCCAGGCTTTAGGCTAGGTATAGCAAGCGCTGGCGTCAAGACTTCAGGTAAAAAAGACTTGATTGTGATGGAAATGATAGATGGAAGCTCTATTGCGGGGGTGTTCACAACAAATGCGTTTTGCGCAGCACCAGTGCAAATCTCAAAAGAGAATATTTATTCGACCCAATGTCGTTATCTGGTTATAAATACTGGTAATGCAAACGCAGGAACTGGGGATCAAGGAAGAAAGGATGCTGAGTCTATATGCCAGGCTCTTGCAGCAATAACTAGAGTTGATGAGAGAGCTGTGTTGCCTTTCTCTACGGGTGTTATAGGAGAATATTTGCCAGTACAAAAAATTATTTCAGCGTTGCCTTTAGCATACGCATCACTTTCTGCAACCAGTTGGGACGAAGCCGCAAGGTCCATCCTTACAACAGACACCCGCCCTAAAGGTGCAAGTGTCCAGTTAGACTTTTCTGGAAAAAAAATTACAATCACAGGGATCACAAAAGGCTCAGGAATGATAAGGCCCAATATGGCTACTATGTTGGCTTACGTGGCTACCGATGCAGTGATAGAACAAGAGTTACTAAAAAATATACTTGCTAGTATGACCGAGCACTCATTTAACCGGATTACTGTCGATGGCGACATGTCGACAAATGATTGCGCCATTTTAGTAGCAACTGGGGCTTCTGGTGTTGATGTATCAGAATTGTCCGCCAAGGACATGGATAAGTTTTTGGCTTGCCTGAAAGAATTGTTTATTGCTTTGGCTCAACAAGTTGTTCAGGATGGAGAGGGCGCTACTAAATTTGTGACAATAAAGGTATCTGCAGGTAAGGATGAGCCTGAGTGTCTGAAGGTGGCATATGCTGTAGCTGAATCCCCGTTGGTAAAAACCGCTTTGTTTGCTTCAGATCCTAATTGGGGGAGAATTCTTGCAGCAATAGGATACTCTGGTCTTTCTGATCTGAATGTTGATGGCATAGAGGTTTATTTAGATAACATTCTTATAGCTGAAAAGGGTGGAAGAGCTCAGAGTTACCTAGAATCTCTTGGTCAAGAAGTTATGTCTAAAGATTTTTTTTCTATAAATATTATTCTGAATCGCGGTCATGCAGCGGAAGAAATCTATACGACTGATTTATCTTATGATTATATTAAGATCAATGCAGAATATCGTAGCTAGTGCTTAAAATTTACGTGGTTGCAGCAGTTATTTGGGCCAAAAATAAAAAAATACTTATTACCAAAAGGCCTGATAATAAACCTCAGGGAGGTTTTTGGGAGTTTCCTGGCGGCAAGATAGAAAGAGACGAAACACCGACTGAGGGGTTGTTCCGAGAACTAAAGGAGGAGCTGGCTATTTCTGTTCTTGAAATGAGACCTTTTATTAAGCTTGAGCATGAATACCCAGAGCGTTCTATTATTTTAGATGTATGGATGGTGGAAAAATTTACTGGCAACGCTAGAGGAAATGAAGGACAAACTATTGCCTGGGTTTCTATTGATCAATTGAATCAGTACCAGTTTCCTGAGGCAAATAGGCTGATTGTAGATAAACTCCAGACATTTTTACCCTGCTAGTGATGGGTTGTGTCATCCCTATCAGTTATACCTGGCTCTTCAAGCCCCTGTATAGCAGGATTCCCTGGAATACTAAAACCTTCCGAAGCCCATTCACCAAGATCGATTTGTTTACAACGCGTTGAGCAAAAAGGCCTATAGGACGACTCTTCGTTCCAAGTAACTTTAATTTTGCATGTAGGGCAGTCGATGCAGGTAATTTTTTTATTGCCGCTTAATTCTTTCATGCTGCCATTTTTCCTTCTTTAGTATCTTTTTATTGAACATTTTTTTGTGTTGCCAAGGTCAAATAAAGCTCATGGAGTCCATCTATTTTTATTTTGAGCGCCTTAATATCGCTAGTATTGTCAACAATGTCATTAGCAAATTCTAGTCTTTCTGAGCGTTGCATTTGAGAGCTAATAATTGACTGCACAGTGTTTTTTTCGCCGCCATCACGCTTTGAGGTGCGTTGAACTTGCAGGCTTTCTGGCACATCTATGACTAGGATTCTATCCATTAGTTTGTGTTGACCTGTCTCCACTAATAGCGGTGACTCGAGCACTGTGTATGAGCTAGCAGATAGTGTGAGAAGATCAATGATCTCTTTCCGAATGGGGCGATGCAAAAGAGTCTCCAACCATACTTTTTTTTCTGGAGTCTCAAATATTTCTTTACGTATAAATGCTCGGTCCAAGTTCCCGTCCAAAAGTAGACTTTTTTTACCAAAATAGTCGGCGATTTTGATATGGAATATAGAGTCTTTCTTTGCTATATTTCGCGCCACAATATCTGCGTTGACTACGTCTATACCCAGCTGTTTGAAGTAGTTTCCTGCAGTACTTTTACCGCTACCAATGCCCCCTGTGAGCCCAACAAAAAAACTCATTATATTAACCTCATAGAAAAATCTATGGCTTGACAGTTTTTAGTTAAACCCCCAGATGAAAGATAGTCTATGCCAGGTATAGCTTTTTGGGTAATATTGATTGTGTCTATATTTCCCGAGACTTCTAACTTGATTTTTCCTGCATTCATGGTAATTGCTTGCTTGATCATATTAGGATCAAAATTATCTAACATTACCATGTCTACGTTTGCCGTTAAGGCTTCTTGAAGCTCCAAAATCGTTTCTACTTCTACCTCTATTGACCTTTCCGGAGAAATCTCTCTAGCTTTTAGAACGGCAGATTTTATTCCGCCACAGGCAGTTATATGATTTTCTTTGATCAAAAAGGCGTCATACAGCCCCATACGATGATTTTGGCAACCACCAACCACCACAGCGTATTTTTGTGCTAGCCTCAAGCCAGGTATTGTTTTGCGAGTATCAAGAATTGTTACATCAATTTCTGATGTTAATTTGGCATACTCTCGAGCAGTGGTAGCTGTGCCTGATAAGGTTTGAAGGAAATTAAGAGCCGCCCTTTCTCCTGTTAGTATACTGCGAGCAGAGCCTTTGAGCCTGCATACAATTTGTTCTGGTTCTAGCGATTCTCCATCCTCAGCAAGCCATTCTATTTTTATATGAGGATCTAGTTGGCGGAATACTTCGTTGAACCATGCTTGGCCACAAAGAACAGCTGGATCTCTAGTAACAACAAAGGCGTTAGACATGGTGCTACTTGGAATTAGCTGAGCCGTAATATCGCCGTCACCAATATCTTCGATTAAGGATCTAGCAACACTAATTTTAATGTCTTCCGTGAGTTTTTTGTTGTTCAGCATATCAAAAATATTTCATCCATTTTTATAGATATTATATCAGCACAACTGCTGTGTTAAAGACCCCATAGGGCCCATATTAGCAATATGACGGAGCATGTTTTATATTGTTTTTATTTAATGCAAAATTGCATGTATGTTTTTTTAAGAAAGTCTTTTATTGTTAGCTACTTAGTATGTAGATAGTGAATTTTAAAATCTCAAGATCAATTAATTTCTGGACAACCACTAATGATCAATTCTAATGGCTGGCATACTGGAGCCCGATCTGAACCATCGCCAAATTGCAGTGATCGCCCAAATGGAGCAAAAGTCTCTCTTTTGGTTATTCACAATATTAGTTTGCCGCCAGACCAGTTTGATAGCAATTATGTCTGTGATTTTTTTTTAAATAGCTTAGACGTGAGCATAGATCCGTATTTTAAGAAAATCTCTAATCTGCATGTTTCCCCGCACCTACTGATTGGTCGTAAGGGCGAATTGATACAATTTGTAGGATTAAATGACAGCGCATGGCATGCCGGCAAGTCATTTTTTGAAGGTGATGAGAATTGCAATGACTTTTCCATTGGAATCGAACTGATCGGCGCTGACAACACTCCCTATACTGATAAGCAATACCAAACTCTTGTTAGCGTCACCAGAGATGTGATGACATGCTACCCTTTGGTGACACGGAACCGTATCGTCGGACATTCTGATATAGCACCTGAACGTAAAACCGATCCAGGCCCTTCCTTTAACTGGAAACGCTATCTTTCAGCTCTTAATGTTTAAGTTTTGTGTGAAAATCAGCTTAGTATTTCTAGTCTTGATCCCAACGAAACAACACCCCTGCAAGTGTTATAAATATGACGGTCATCAAACCCAAGATGCCCAACTGTGGGGCGATGTCATAAAAATTTGCACCTTCTAGCATAACGCTTCTGGATGCTTTCACTAAATGTGTCAGTGGGAGAATTTGCGAGAATTCTTGAAGCCATTGAGGGGCACCGTCAAGAGAAAACCATAATTCTGAAAGAAGTAACATGGGAAAGCTGATAAGGTTAAGCATACCATTTGCTAAGTCCTCACTAGACGTTCGAGCAGCCATAAGTAGCGACATACTTATAATTGCCAGATTACCAGTTATAGCTATGATGAGCAGCAGCAAGTAGCTACCTATCATCATGAAATCAATGAATAAATCGCAAGAAATAAATACAATCGTGGTTACTGCAAGCATGATGAACAGCCTAGATAATGCTTGCGAGACTAAGAATTTCCATGCACTTAGAGGAGTAGCCTGTAGCCTCTTAAGGACTCCATTTTTACGATAACGGACAATGACATAGCCAATCCCCCATAACCCGCTAAACATGATGTTCATTGCCAAAATACCCGGAATTACCCAGTCTATATAGCGTATTTTTTGGCCCTTGATCTCTTGGCGCTGCCAAAGAATTTGAAGATTAGCTGACTGTGATTTATCTGCAAGCATCAGTTTTTCTAACAATAACCCTTTTTCCGATTCAGGGTTTACCCAGTAGCGCCTCGCCTCGCCTGGGTCGACGAATATGTCCAGCTCATGGAGTCGTACTTTGCTGATAGCATTTTCAAAATCTGTATATGCTATGACCTCAATGGTGGGTTCATTTGAAAAAATACCAGATGATATTGTTGGTATTAGCTTAGAGGCATCGACTGCAGTTGGTGCGATACTAAGCACCCCAGCGTGAAATATTTTTTGGCTCTCAGACGAAAAAGCTAGGGCCAGTATAATTACTATGAGAGGGGTTGCTATAAAAGACCAAAATAGGGAGCCCTTGTCTCGATAATATTCCCTGTTTCTAGCCATCCATAATGCAAAAATTTGCTTCATTATTTCAGATTACTCCCTTAAATGGTGCCCAGTTAGCTTTAAAAATAAGTCATCAAGAGAGGGCTTCCTTACTTGTAGTGATTGCAGGGTGATATTTTTGGATATTAGTTCCGATAAAGTTTTCTCTACGTCATTGGTAGGAATTGCGATGCAGTCTTCGCGTATCTCTATAGGGCTCGAGATGCAATTGATGTGACTGGAGTCGTGTGCGTTATTAAAATCTTCCCGATCAAGGCAAACATAACTATGGTTAAAGTTTTTTTTCAGAAGAGCACTTGGGGAGCCATCAGCTATAACTTTCCCTTGATCCATTATGACAAGTTGATCGCACAGTAACTCAGCTTCTTCCATATAATGTGTAGTTAAAAGTACAGTTTTCCCACGCTTTTTGATATTTCGAATCAGTGTCCAGAAATTCCGTCTTGCTTGAGGATCTAGACCAGTTGTAGGTTCGTCCAAAAATAGTATTTCCGGATCGTTCACCAAAGCAATCGCCAAAAGTAACCGTTGCCGTTGACCCCCAGAAAGTTTTGTAGCGTAAGTTTCTAGGAATTCTTCAAGTTGGCATATTTCAATCAGATCATCGATAGACTGTGTATGACGATACAGTTTTGAAAAAAGCTTAAGAACCTCTCGAGTTTTAAGGTAATCCATTAGCGCCGTTGTTTGAAATTGAATACCTGTCTCTGACGAGAACTGACTATCACGCAATTTTCCTTTATATAAAATCTTTCCAGAGGTAGCTTGTTTGATATTTTCAATGATCTCAATGGTTGTAGTTTTTCCTGCGCCATTAGGGCCGAGCAGCCCGCAGCATGACCCTTTGGGTATTGCGAAAGACACGTCATCAACTGCCCTTAAAGAGCGAAAAGATTTTGTTAAATTGAAGACTTCAAGGATGGCTGTCATATAGTAATTAAGTGTATAGCATCATTAGTGTTATCTGTTAGGGTATAAATCTTTTTAATTGAAATTTTTGACAGTATAACGTGCTGACCGCGAAGGAAATATTAAATGAAATTCCAACAAGGTACTAGAAGTTGGGGTGAGGCGCTTCGAGTTTATAGTCGACCAGAAGTAGTTAGGATGTTGTTCTTGGGTTTCTCTGCCGGGCTACCCCTTTTGCTTGTATTTAGCACACTAACCGCTTGGCTTCAGGATCTGGATGTCAGTAGGAGCAGTATTGGATTTTTTGGGTGGGTGGGAATAACCTACTCTATCAAAGTTTTTTGGGCACCAGTTGTTGATCGCATACGGATCCCTTGGCTAACTGAGAAATTCGGCCAACGACGAAGTTGGATTTTGATGGGGCAGCTGGGGATTATGCTTGGGTTGGTTGCCATGGTATTGGTCGACCCAAAGGCTTCCTTGTCAAATTTCGCAATATGCGCAGTGATAGTTGCTTTTTCATCATCGACTCAAGATGTCGCTATCGATGCTTTTCGTATTGAATCAGCAGCAGACGAGATACAGGGAGCACTGGCTGCAGGTTATCAGTTTGGCTATCGCTCAGCGATGCTTGTTGCAGGAGCGGGAGCGTTCTATATAGCAGATATATATAGCTGGAACACTGCATATTTTTTTATGGCTGCTTTGATGTTTGTTGGCATTGGCACTGTTCTTGTTATCCCTGAACCTGCTCGAGATGATAAAGATAAGCCTAAGTCAATAAAGTCAGAAAAGACAGGAAAATGGGATCGTTTGATTCATTGGTTTCAGGTTGCTTTCATGGCTCCGTTTATCGAGTTTTTTAAAAGGAATGGCTCTTATGCATTAATAATTTTGACGTTTATTGCCGTGTTCCGTCTTAGTGACATTGCGATGGGCATTATGGCTAACCCGTTTTATCTAGATATGGGTTTTACCAAGACTGAAATTGCTAGTATTAGCAAAATATTTGGTTTTTTTATGACGCTGCTAGGAGCATTTTTGGGCGGCCTGTGTGTTGTCCGTTATGGTGCTCATAGACCTTTGCTGCTGGCGGCTGGATTAACGGCAGTTACTAATTTATTGTTTGTAAATTTGGCAAATATGGGGCATGACATTAATGGACTAGTGATGGCAATAAGTGCCGATAATATTAGCGGTGGATTTGCAGGAGCTGTTTTCATTGCTTATTTATCCAGCCTGACTAATCGCGCCTTCACCGCCACGCAGTATGCGCTTTTTACCTCATTGATGACTTTGCCGGGTAAATTCTTTAGTGGTTTTTCTGGTATCATAGTCGATGCTACTAGCTACCAGGTATTTTTTACCTATGCTGCACTAATGGGCATACCTGCAATAGTCTTGTCTTGGATGCTGTGGAAAAAAGCGGGTCATGCAACTTAAAATTTCCATAAGGAACTAGTACTTTGAAGTACCTAATCTTTGTTGTTGTTGCGCCTATTGCAGAAATCTCGCTGCTAATCAAAGTTGGTAATGAAATTGGCTCCTTGCCCACCATTGGTCTTGTGTTGCTAACAGCTGGAATAGGGGTTTCTTTGCTGAGACAACAAGGTATAGAAGCTTTTTCCCGCGCCCGCAAAAAAATGAATGCCGGAGGCCTGCCTGCCCAAGAGATGATCGAAGCTGTTATTATTGCGCTTAGCGGTGCTTTGTTGGTGGTCCCAGGGTTTGCCACTGATCTTCTAGGATTTGCCGGTTTAGTGCCAAGACTTAGAATGTATTTTTTATCAGGGTTAGTGTCAAAATTTTTTGTTAGGAGTTATGGCCAAAGCTTTACCCGAGAGCAGCCAGGCAATGATATGATTCATAATAAGGGAAAAGCCATAGATGCTGAATATTGGAGAGAGGGCGAAGATAAATAAAAATTTTTATACTGCCCCTTGAAATGATTAGATCGTGACACCATATATAAAGTTGCTTCAGTGCAAACCAGTTTTAATAGATTTTTTATAAATTGGTCTCGTTGAATATAGTTTAGATATTTCATGAGGCCTTACATAACAGTTGGAGAATGCTAATGAAAATTCGCCCCCTACACGACCGCGTTGTTGTTCGTCGAAAGGAAGAAGAAGAAAAAACTGCAGGCGGTATTTTGTTGCCTGGTTCTGCTAAGGAAAAGCCAAATCAAGGCACTGTGATTGCTGTAGGATCTGGCAAAGTCTTAGACAGTGGTGAGGTGCGCCCAGTAGACGTAAAGCTCGGAGATATAGTTGTTTTTGGTAAGTATGCCGGTAGTGATACTATTGAGATCGACGGAGAAGAACTGGTTATTCTTGGTGAAAATGACATCAAAGCAGTTATGGTTAGCTAACAGTTAATGTAACTTATTCTACTTTGTATTAGGTAGAGTAAAAGTTTCAATGAATTTTTAAGAAAGGAAAATATTATGTCGGACAAAGAAGTCAAATTTGGAGATAGTGCGCGCAACCCGATGCTGAGGGGCGTTAATATACTCGCGGATGCTGTAAAGGTAACACTAGGGCCAAAGGGGCGAAATGTAGTTTTAGAAAAATCATACGGCGCCCCTGTAGTTACTAAAGATGGAGTTTCCGTAGCAAAAGAAATTAATCTTAAGGATAAGTTTGAGAATATGGGCGCTCAGATGGTTAAAGAAGTTGCATCTAAGGCTTCTGATGATGCTGGCGATGGAACTACAACAGCCACTGTGCTGGCACAGTCTATTGTAAATGAAGGCTTAAAATCAGTAGCTGCGGGGATGAACCCAATGGATTTGAAGCGTGGAATTGATAAAGCGGTTACTGCAGCTGCTGAGCAAATTGCTACTATGGCTAAACCTTGCGCAGATACAAAAGCTATTGCTCAGGTAGGAACTATATCGGCCAACAGCGATACGCATGTCGGCGACATCATTGCTAAGGCAATGGAAAAGGTTGGAAAGGAAGGTGTGATTACAGTTGAAGATGGTACTGGTCTTGAGAATGAGCTAGATATCGTTGAAGGAATGCAATTTGATCGGGGTTACCTTTCTCCATACTTCATCAACAATCAAGAAACCATGGGTGTTGAGCATGAGAGCCCATACATCTTGCTTTATGATAAGAAAATTTCCAACATTCGCGATTTGCTTCCTTTGCTTGAAAGTGTAGCAAAAGCTGGCCGTCCGCTCATGATCATTGCTGAAGATGTTGAAGGCGAAGCTCTGGCGACACTGGTTGTAAATAATTTACGCGGCATAGTAAAAGTTGCAGCATGCAAGGCCCCTGGTTTTGGCGACCGTCGCAAAGCTATGCTTGAAGATATAGCCGTTCTTACGGGGGGTACTGTGATCTCTGAAGAAGTAGGAATGGAGCTTGAGGCTGTAACGTTGGAGCACCTAGGTACCGCCAAACGTATCAGTATGACTAAAGAAAACACAACTGTTGTGGATGGTGCTGGTGACAAAAAAGGTATTGTTGCTCGAGTAAAGCAAATTCGCACACAAATTGAAGACACCTCTTCTGATTACGATCGCGAAAAACTACAAGAGCGGGTTGCTAAACTGGCTGGCGGTGTTGCTGTCATCAAAGTGGGTGCAGCTACAGAAGTAGAAATGAAAGAAAAGAAAGCTAGAGTGGATGATGCTCTGCATGCTACTCGCGCAGCTGTTGAGGAGGGCGTTGTGCCTGGAGGCGGTGTTGCTTTGATTCGGGCTCTTCAGGGCATCGAAGGACTGACTGGGGATAATGAGGATCAGAATGTAGGGATCAGGTTAGCTCAGCGTGCTATGGAGTCCCCTCTTCGTCAGATCGTTACAAATGCTGGAGGAGAGGCTTCGGTAGTTGTAGATAAAGTCAAAGCCGGCAAAGGTAATTTCGGCTATAACGCAGCGCTAGGTGAATATGGCGATATGATCGCTATGGGAATTTTAGATCCCGCAAAAGTAACTCGTAGCGCACTTCAGGCTGCGGCATCTATAGCAGGCTTGATGTTAACCACAGAGGCCATGGTTGCTGATTCCCCGGCAGATGATGCTGCTGCTGCTGGAGGTGGAATGCCGGATATGGGTGGTATGGGCGGTATGGGCGGTATGGGTGGTATGGGCGGTATGATGTAGGCTCACCCCACAAGAATGAACTCAAAGCCTCGAATTTCGGGGCTTTTTGTTTGGAGTTTGTGTACTAATATCGAGTACTTTATTGAAGGGGTCTTCAGAACAGGCTATAGTTTTAGGTATATAAAATACTAGCTGTCAATTTGATACTAAGGATATAGATATGGAATTTTTTAACTTTCTCGTTCGATGGGGTCATCTGTTGTTTGGCATCACATGGATCGGGATGCTCTATTATTTTAATTTTGTTCAAGGCGGTTACTTTAAACAGGCAACGCCTGAGGCATTGGCTGATGCAAAATCTAAGTTGGCACCAAGTGCACTTTGGTGGTTCCGCTGGGGCGCCATGTTTACTTTTATTTCTGGGATAGTGCTACTCGGCGGACTTTCGCATAACCATCAGTTTAATAATTCAATTGTGATTGGTTCTACCATGGGAACTCTGATGTTCTTGAATGTCTGGCTGGTGATTTGGCCTGCGCAGCAAATAGCACTTGGAATGAAAGAAGGCGATGCCGCCAAAAACGGCGCTAAAGCTCTTTTAGCATCTAGGACCAATGTGTTGTTTTCTGCACCTATGGTCTTCGGTATGCTGGCCAGTCCTCATGGGGCTCAATGGGGTGGAAGTGGTTACGGTACTGCTGTGGGTGGACTGGATTTAATGATCTGTTTGGTGATTATTGCAGCACTGGAAATTAATGGCCTGATCGGCAAACAGGGGCCAATGGCTTCAGTGAAGGGCGTTATACATGGTAGCTTGACGCTAACAGCTGTGTTATTTGGTGTACTTTATTTTTGTTAAAGTATTTTGCCTTCTCAAGTTAAAAAAAGCCCTGAAATTCAGGGCTTTTTTTTTCTAGAATTTTATTTTTAGGCGTGATGGCAGCGATATGCCAAAAATTAAGAGATTAAAAAAATCTGCTTGATGGCCAGTTTTTATGCCTATAGCGTATAATCTAAATTCTGATCCTGTAACAGCTAAATCTTTTTGCGAGGGTGTCCAAAATATGAGTAATGATGATTTTAATAGGATCGATTCCATTGTGCCTGAAAGCGATGAAAGGATAGGCAGAGGAAAAGCTTATGCTAATCAAGCTTCTTCCAAGGGGAGTGAGCCTAGTAAAGTAAGCAGCATCCTTGCATCATTAAGCTCTAACGGCTATAAAATACTTTTTTTTATTACGTTGATTGTGGGCTATTTGTTTATATCCCAGGAGCTGCAATTAGCGCGCTTACAGGATCGCTTCAATGAGCTTGAAGCTAAAATTATTTCCACAGATGAGTCGCTTGATCAGTCGGGGGAGCTGCTAGTTACAAGACTTGGAGCGCAAGAATCTACCTTAGTGAAGCATTGGTCTGAAATAAGAAAGTTATGGGCTATTGCTTATGATAAAAATAGAAAAAATATTAGCCAGCAGCAAGAAAAGATCAAGTTGCAAGGTATCGCTTTAGAAAAGCTAAAAACTTTGACAGCAAGTCAGAAAAAAGAGCTTACTAGCATGACTGATAAGTTAGATAAATCTACCAAGACAGTGAACACTATGGTGGTGTCTTCTCTGGCTGCTAAGTCAGAGATAAGTGACTTAGTAGCCCAAATTCGAGGGCTATCTATAGCAGGCCTTAATGCTCGTATAACTGATAACGAGAAAGCAGTTAAAGCAATTGACGCGCATCGACTCAGCGTTAATCGTGAAATACAGCAACTAAAAGAGCGGCTAGGCGGTAAGCCTTAATGAGCCGATTGATCAGCCTAAAAGAAGGTGTTGATATTTTGGGCTCGTACTAAAATAATTTTATGGGAGAGTTTCAAGTGACTGTGATCCGTCAAGACGACCTTATAGAAAGCATTGCCGATGCACTGCAGTTTATTTCTTATTACCACCCACTTGACTTTATACAAGCGATTCATCGCGCTTATGAAAGAGAAGAATCTCAGGCAGCTAAAGACGCCATGGCTCAGATACTAATTAACTCTCGTATGTGCGCTATGGGACATCGGCCGCTTTGTCAGGATACCGGTATAGTGAATGTATTCATGAAGGTGGGTATGGATATTCAATGGCAAGGTAGTATGAGTGTTACCGATATGATTAATGAGGGGGTTAGGCAGGCGTATAATCATCCAGATAATTTATTGCGAGCATCTATATTAGCTGATCCTGACGGCGCGCGAAGAAATACCGGCGACAACACACCTGCGGTTATTAGCTATGAAATTGTTCCCGGCAATAAATTAGTTATTGATGTGGCTGCAAAAGGAGGAGGATCTGAGGCAAAGTCTAAATTTGCTATGCTGAACCCCTCTGACTCAGTGGTAGATTGGGTATTGCAGGAAGTTCCCAAAATGGGTGCTGGTTGGTGTCCTCCCGGAATGCTTGGTATTGGTATTGGTGGTACAGCAGAAAAAGCAATGCTCTTGGCTAAAGAGTCACTAATGGAGTCTATCAATATACAAGAACTCCAAGATAGAGGACCGTCATCTCGTGCAGAAGAACTTCGGTTGGAGTTATTTAAAAAGGTTAATGATCTCGGAGTCGGCGCTCAAGGATTAGGAGGATTGACTACTGTTTTGGATGTTAAGGTCAAAGACTTTCCTGCTCATGCAGCCAACAAGGCTGTTGCTCTGATTCCTAATTGTGCCGCTTCGCGCCATACTCACTTCACTCTTGATGGGTCAGGCCCAGCAAAGCAAACACCACCTAATATTGAAGACTGGCCAAAAATTTCATGGGAGATAGGTGATAGTGTTAGAAAAGTTGACTTAGGTAAAGTCACCAAAAATGATTTATTGGATTGGATGCCAGGTGAAACCATACTCCTCTCAGGAAAAATATTAACTGGAAGAGATGCTGCCCATAAGCGTATTGTTGAAATGATTACTGATGGCGAAAAACTGCCTGTTGATATGACCGGACGATTTATTTATTACGTGGGTCCAGTTGACCCCGTAAGGGAAGAGATTGTTGGCCCAGCAGGACCAACAACTGCAACGCGAATGGATAAGTTCACGCGTACCTTGCTTGAAAAAACTGGTCTTATTGGAATGATCGGCAAGGCCGAAAGGGGCCCAAGTGCAATTGATGCCATTAGGGATCACAAAGCTATTTACTTGATGGCTGTTGGTGGAGCCGCCTATTTGGTGTCGAAAGCTATTATTGGCGCCAAAGTGGTGGCTTTTGAAGATCTTGGTATGGAGGCAATTTATGAATTTGAGATTGTTGATATGCCTGTTACGGTGGCTGTAGACACAAATGGTGAATCAGTACATCGTACTGGACCAGAGATTTGGAAAACAAAAATTGAAGAGCATGCGTTGAAGCTTGGAGAATAAGTTATTCCGATCCAGCTTCTATTGACAATAATGTTTATTGATAGGCGCTGTTTTTTTTGGTTTTCTATGCGAACAACTAGGAATTTTCATGGCCAATAGTCTTTACTGGTATGATTATGAAACATTTGGATTAGATCCAAGTCGCGATGGCATATCACAATTTGCTGGGATTAGAACCAATGAAAGGTTAGAAGTAATTGGTGAGCCATTAACTATTTATTGTTACCCTCCGATTGATCGATTGCCGTCACCTGAAGCTTGTCTAGTCACAGGGATTACCCCACAGATAGCTTTAGAAAAAGGAATCCCAGAAAAAGAATTTATTCAAAAGGTGCTTCAAGAGCTATCTTTTCCCAATACATGTGGGGTCGGATACAACAGCATTGGATTTGATGATGAGTTTACTCGATACACCCTTTATCGTAATTTTTATGACCCTTATTCCCGAGAATGGGAAAATGGGAATTCTAGGTGGGATATTTTAAATCTACTTCGTCTATCTCGAGCGTTGAGACCAGACGGAATTGAGTGGCCAGTTAAAAATGACGGCTCCCCTTGTTTTAAGCTGACTAGTTTGACTCAGGCTAACGGGATTGATCATGAGTCTGCTCACGATGCTTTGTCTGATGTACTGGCTACAATTAATGTGGCTAAGCTAGTGATGACCAATCAACCAAAACTATATGATTATGTATATCAGCTTCGATTTAAAGATAAGGTGATGGAGCTGATTGATGTTCGTCAGCGCAAGCCATTCTTGCATGTATCTGGAAAGCTTCCAAAGGAAAACTATTATACGACTTTAATGTTGTCGTTGGCACTCCATCCCACTAACAAGAATTCTATTATCTGCTTTAATCTGATGGGCGATCTAGAGCCTCTTTTGGAGCTTTCAGTAAAGGAGATCTATCAGCGTTTATTTTTTCGAAAGAGTGACCAGGAAAAGCTTTCAGTTTTAACCATAGAGGTCAACAAATGTCCTGTGGTAGCCACAGCTAAACTGATAGATAGCTTAGTCGCGAAACGCTTAGGAATATCGCTTGAGCAGTGTGAGAGTAATCTCCAACTGCTATTAAAAAATAATCTGGCCTCGAAATTGCAGGCAGTTTACGCTATGCGTGTGTTTGAGAATAGCGATGACCCTGAGAGGTCTTTATATCAAGGATTCATTGATAATTCTGATAAAAAATTACTGCCAATAGCGAGAGAGGCGTCCCCCCAAGAACTCACAGCTAATAGCATACTTTTTCGAGATAAACGCTACCAAGAATTAATATTCCTCTATAGGGCAAAAAATTATCCTGATTCTTTGAGTTTGCAAGAGCAAACTGTTTGGAAAAATATGCGCCTCAAGAGATTAACTGATATCGTAGGGGGACAGCTATCCTTGGAGAGTTATTTCTCAAGGATAGACGAACTGCTTTCAGCAGAAAAGCTCTCAGAGCAAGACTGCAATATTTTGCTGTCTTTAAAAGATTGGGGTCGAGACATCCTGGGCGAACTGCACGTCAAATAAAGATGCTGGTTCGAATACGGAAAAGTCGCTAAAATAAGTATACATGGGCATTAGTTGTGAGGGAAAAGTGAAATTTGAAGGCGCAAGTATTCTCTCTGTTAGTCAATTCGAAAGAGCTGATATTGATACTATTTTTCATGTGGCAAATCATATGGAGCCTTACGCTCAGAGGCAAAAAAGAACCCGTGTTCTAGAAGGGGCAATTCTTGGCAACATGTTTTTTGAGGCAAGCACCAGAACTCGTATCAGTTTCGGTAGTGCCTTTAATCTTTTGGGTGGCGATGTAAGGGAAACTGTTGGATTTGAGTCTTCTGCTTTAGCAAAAGGAGAATCCTTGCACGATACAGCAAGAGTATTGTCCGGCTTCAGCGATATTATCTGTATGCGGCACCCTGAACCTGATTCAGTTGCAGATTTTGCAAAGAGTAGCCGGGTTCCAGTCATAAACGGTGGCGATGGCAGCAATGAGCACCCTAGCCAGGCATTGCTTGATTTATATACAATTGAAAAAGAATTGAAGGGCTTGGGACGAAAGATTGATGGGCTTCGCATCGCTATGATTGGTGATTTGAGGCATGGAAGGACAGTGCATTCTCTCAGTAAATTGTTGATGCTGTTTAACAATATTTCCGTGCAACTGGTGTCCCCTAAAGACCTAGCTATGCCAAAAAACATTGTAGAAGATATGAGAAGTAAGGGTTTATCTGTAATAGAGTCAGAAAAAATTGAATCCAGTATATCCCACGTAGATATTGTTTATTCAACTAGAATTCAAGAAGAGCGATTTACTAGCAAGGATGAGGCTGATTTATACCGAGGTAAATTTAGGTTAAATCAAGCAATTTATACCGCCCACTGTGAGCCCAATACTGTCATTATGCATCCATTGCCTAGGGACTCCAGAGAGGAGGCGAATGAGCTGGATATAGATCTTGATGGTAATCCAAGTCTGGCCATTTTTCGTCAGACGGATAATGGTTTATTGGTCCGTATGGCCTTATTTGCCATGACTCTTGATGTGGTTCATTTGGTAGAAAAAAATTCGTCTGATGTGCCTTGGCATAATCTCCGTTAGCCTCCACAAGGAAAGTTCCGCAGTAATTCCCATTTAATAAAAAAAGCCATTTTAACTATGAATGAATTTGATGATATCAGACACTATTACGATAGTGAGGTGGTTGCTGTTTTGTCTAGGCTGGCAAAGAACCGAGAATTTATAGACACTCTTTTGTCAATCAAGTATCCAAGGTTACGTCGTTGGGCTCCTTGGTTGGTACGCCCAGTTATTTCTTATACATTGCGCTCTTCTTTCTCAAAGATGCGAACAGTTAGTCATCTTCATAGTGCTATAAGAGAGAGTTTCGGTAACCTATTAGTAGAAATTGGTAGTGTTTTAACGGTCACCGGTCTTGAAAAATTGGACCGCAATACACCATACCTCTTCATCAGCAATCACCGTGATATAGCGATGGATCCTGCTTTCGTTAATGTAGCCTTGCTTGACGATGGTAGGGACAGTGTAAGAATTGCGATAGGAGACAATCTTTTAACTAAACAATTTGTATCTGATCTGGCGCGAGTGAATAAAAGTTTTGTTGTTAAGCGATCAGTTGTAGGGAGACGTGAAAAGATGACAGCGTTAATGCAGTTATCGCGGTACATTCGTTCTTCGTTAGCTGAAGATAAATCTTCAGTATGGATTGCTCAACGGGAAGGTCGAGCAAAGAATGGCATGGATAAGACAGAGCCTGCATTGTTAAAAATGCTGACATTCAGTAAGCAAAAAGACCAAACCTTTGGAAATGCTTTACAAGAGCTTAATGTGGTTCCTGTGGCTATTTCGTATGAATTTGACCCCCTTGATGCAGAAAAAGGGCTGGAGCTCCTAGAAAAAAGAACAAACGGCAGCTATGAAAAAAATGAACATGAAGATTTTTTTAGCATATATCAAGGTATTGTTGGCCGGAAAGGCGCAGTGCATGTTTCTTTTGGAGAACCCCTGGTGGCAGATTATACGTCTGCAGATGATGCAGCACTTGCAATGGATCAGCAAATTATTAGTAATTACAAGCTGCATGCCACCAACTTATTGGCATACTATAAATTATATAAGTCCACTAACGAAACTGACATTATGCTTACAGAGATTGATTGCGATTGGGTGAAAATAACTCATGAGTTTAATCAACGCATCAATTCTATTGCCCCTGAGGCTCAAAAAATTGTTCTCGAAATGTATGCAAATCCTGTTTCTCAAAAAATAGCCCGCCGCGGATCCCTATAGAGAACTTACTTTTCTGCTCGCAAGAGGTTGGTCTGGTTTACTTTTACTTAAAATCCTTTAGAGACCCTACCCCTACTGTTACAATCTTCTCTGATCCCTGTATTTACTGATCAAATGGAACATAATGCCGATAGATGACGCAATAAAAGAAGAGATTCAGCAAGGCTATCGTCAGTTTTTAGAGGGCAATAGTTTGCAGCCAAGACTTGGGCAAAAGCAAATGATCGCAGCTATCGCTAATACCATAGGCAGCGTTAAGCAGGATGAAGAAGGATGCAAAATTTCTGATGATGGTATTTGTGTAGTTGAAGCAGGCACAGGGACAGGCAAAACAATTGCCTATTTGTTATCGACACTCCCTTTGGCCAGGCTGCTAGGAAAACAAGTAGTTATTGCTACTGGAACGGTTGCGCTGCAAGAGCAGTTGGTTAATAAAGACATCCCCTTGTTATTGGAAAGTGCAGGATGGGACTACAGTGTTAGTCTTGTTAAAGGTCGCGGGCGATATCTTTGCCCCCTTAAGTTAGAGCAATGCCTTGATACCGCGCAAGCAAAGGATGCCGGCGCATTTTTGTTTGAGGATGAGATCACTTTTAATCCAACGGCTAATATCATAGAAAGTTATCGTGCTATGGATCAGTCCCTGAAAGAAGGTAGTTGGCTGGGAGACAGGGATAGCTGGTCCGATGTTTTGGAAGATGTAGATTGGCGCCCGCTGACAGTAGATCGACGCCAATGCACAGGGAGGCGTTGTCGATATATTACAGAGTGCTGTTTTTTCAAGGCCAGAGATGAGCTAGAGAAATCTGAATGTATTGTTGCCAACCATGATTTAGTGATGGCTGATTTAGCCTTGGGCGGTGGGGTAATTTTGCCTGCTCCCGAGGACACTATATATATTTTTGATGAGGCTCATCGAATAGGCGCGACAGCGCTAAATCATTTCTCGAGTCAGTGCCGTCTAAAAAATACTATGAATTGGTTAGGTCAAGTCAAGAAGCAAATAGCTGGAAAATTGGCGCTTTTTTTGCAGACCCCAGATATCCAGAAGCGTCTAGAAAAAATAGGTAAGGCGGCCGGGGCATCTGAAACATTATTAGGATTAAGTTATCCTATCTTCGAAAAATTTTTAAATAATACGGATAATGAGACACCTTCTTGGTGTTTCCCCGGAGGTGACCCAGGAGGCGAGATAAGAGAGATTGCTGGGCATGTGTCAGAAGAATTCAATACATTAGCTGCCTTAATTAAAACATTGTCGGATAGTCTGGGAGAGGCTATGGATGAGCCTCATTTCCCTCTTCCACAAGTAGATCTAGAGCAATTATTTCAGCAAGTAGGAGTTTGGCAGAGTAGAGTTGAGGCGGTCCAGAGATTGTGGAAAAGCTACGCACAAAGCGCAAATACTGATATTGGTTCTAAGAAAGACGGCAAGCTTAAGAATAACCTTGAGCGCTCTCCTAGTGCTCGCTGGATTTCGCTTGAGCAATCAAATTTGGGTAATTTGGATATCTGCTTGTCTGCATCACCAACAGATGCTGGAGGTATTTTTCATGCAAATTTATGGAAGCAGTGTTACGGCGCTATACTTACATCAGCTACACTAAGAACATTAAGTAGTTTTAATAATTTTAAGCAGCGCACTGGGCTACCAGCTCAGACAGAGTGCGTAGCGGTAGAAGGGGCTTTTGATTTTGCTGCTGCAGGGGTTTTGTTGATCCCAGATATCGGTGTTGACCCAAGTGATTCAGCTGGCCATACGAATGCGTTGATTGAAAAGATGCCAGAATTAATTGATTGGAATGAAGGGACTTTAGTTCTTTTTTCTTCTCGCCGACAGATGGATTTGGTGTCAGAAGGGCTACCATCAGAATATAGAAAAATTGTCCTGACTCAAGGACAGTACGGACATCAAGAAATTGTACGCCGGCATAAACTAGCTATTGATGAAGGGGAAGGTAGTGTTATTTTTGGCTTAGCAAGTTTTTCTGAGGGCATGGATTTTCCTGGCAGTTATTGTCGACATGTTATTATTGCCAAGATACCTTTCTCAGTTCCAGATGATCCTATTTACTCAACAGTATCTGAATGGATAGAAGGGAAGGGGGGCAATCCATTTATGGATTTAATGTTGCCTGAGGCATCTATTCGATTACATCAGGCATGTGGTAGATTGATTCGCACAGAGAAAGACACAGGTAGGATTACCATTTTGGATCGACGAATCATCACCAGGCGCTATGGTAAGCAACTGTTGGCTGATTTACCACCATTCGGTAGAGGCTTTTCTTAAAGTTAGAGCACTCTGTGAGTCTT
Source organism: Porticoccus sp. Uisw_050_02 (assembly GCF_047729555.1). Classification (NCBI taxonomy): domain Bacteria; kingdom Pseudomonadati; phylum Pseudomonadota; class Gammaproteobacteria; order Cellvibrionales; family Porticoccaceae; genus Porticoccus; species Porticoccus sp. Uisw_050_02. The sequence continues at coordinate 207,235 of NZ_CP159825.1, forward strand.
TTAATTGAGTGCTTTTAGTTTAGTTTGAATTGAAAGCTTCATACTTAGTTGATCTAAGCCAGCTAGATCTAGTTGATATTCGCGGCTTCCATGAGTTATAAATTTGTCAGGAAGGCCTAGGTGCAACACGTGTGTAGCAAGACCTAAGCATGCCAGGCATTCGCTTACAGCACTTCCAGCTCCACCAAAAACTGCATTGTCCTCAACTGTGACTAGCAGTATATTTTCTGACGATAGTTTTTCTATAAGCGCGGCATCTAATGGCTTAACAAAGCGCATATCTGCAACGGTGGCATTCAGCTCCTCTCCGACCAATCTTGCGGTTTCCAGTAAAGCTCCAAAATTTAAGATCGCTAGCCGCTTTCCTTCCCTGACTATTTTACCCTTACCGATAGTTAGGGCCGTCATTTTTTGAATTATTTCTATTCCTGGGCCTGTTCCACGAGGATACCGAACAGCAGCAGGACCATTGTGAGAAAATCCAGTGTAAAGCATTTGGCGTGTTTCATTTTCATTGGAAGGAGTCATTATGATTAAATTCGGAATGCAACGGAGAAAAGTGATATCAAAACTCCCTGCATGACTCGCCCCGTCTTCACCAACAAGACCAGCACGGTCTATAGCAAATAAAACATTAAGATTCTGCAGTGCCACATCATGAACGAGCTGATCATAGGCTCGTTGCAAGAAAGTAGAATAAATTGCAACTACAGGCTTTGTGTTTTCGCAGGCAAGGCCTGCAGCTAAAGTAATGGCATGTTGTTCGGCTATAGCAACATCATGGAAGCGATCTGGGTAGCGTTGAGAAAATTCAACCATCCCTGAACCCTCACACATAGCTGGTGTAATTGCTATAAGTAGGGGATCTTCAGCTGCCATGTCGCACAGCCAGTCACCAAAAATTTGCTGATATTTCTTTTTTGGCGGCTTTGTTGAGATTTTTTCTTCGGGAGCAGTTACATTTGGCTCAATTTTATTTAATGCATGGTAGCCAACAGGATCTGATTCTGCTGGTCCAAATCCTTTACCTTTTTGTGTGATTGTATGTAAAAGAATTGGGCTTGAAAGGGCTTTTAGATTGCTTAATGTTTTTATTAAAAGAGGGACATCATGGCCATCTATGGGCCCTATATAATTAAACCCGAGTTCCTCAAAAACAATTCCTGGAGCAACCATTGCCTTCAAGTGTACTTCAGTTTTTTTAACAAAAGCTGAAGCTGCAGGTACCGCTCGCAGAACTTTTTTGCCTCCTTCGCGTATTGTATTATAGAAACGACTAGACCATATCTTAGAGAAGTAGGTAGCGAGACCTCCTACATTATGTGAGATGGACATATTGTTATCGTTCAAGATAACTAATAGGTCAGCATCGGTATGAGCGGTATGATTAAGTGCTTCAAATGCCATACCTGCTGTCATAGCACCATCACCGATAATGGCGACAGTTTTTTTTGTGTCGCTATTAAGCTTGAAGGCGAGAGCCATACCCAGTGCGGCACTAATGGAGGTGCTTGAGTGACCTGCGCCAAAAGCATCATAAGTGCTTTCTTCTCTGTTTGGAAAAGGCGATAAGCCCTTTGCCTTGCGCACAGAAAGTATCTCTTCTCTACGACCAGTTAGGATTTTGTGTGGATATGCTTGGTGTCCAACATCCCAGACAAGCTTATCATCCGGCGTATTGAAGACATAATGTAGAGCAATCGTTAACTCAATGGTGCCCAGTCCAGCGCCAAAATGCCCACCACTATGCCCCACGCTAAATAGCAGATAACCTCTTAATTCATCTGCTAATATCAATAGCTGTTCCGACGTGAGCCCCCTTAAGTCAGAAGGATCGTTAATGCTGTCGAGTAGTGGAGTTACTGGTCGAATCAGAGGTATATTGTTAAAGGTTTGTGCCATCTATTTGGTATCCGAAATTGAGATGTAATACTACACCAAAATTTATATTTAAGTGCTGCGAGTTTGATTTTTAAATTTAAAATACTTTTAGTACTTTCGGCTGATAATATAGTCAGCTACTTCTCTCAGATGTTGCGCATTTTCATCAAAAACTGATAATGCGTTTATTGCTGATGTATGTAATTGAGTGGCTTTTTCTCTGGCTCCATCCAAACCAAGAAGTTGGACATAGGTAGCTTTGTTTAACGCCTCATCCGCACCTGCTATTTTCCCTATTGCCTTAGTGTCTCCGACAACATCAAGAATATCGTCCTGAACTTGAAAGGCTAGACCAATAGATAGGCCGTAAGCATTAAGAGCTGTAAGTTCAGATGGATTTGAAAGACCAGCAGATAGTGCGCTCATCATGATGCTAGCATGAATCATCGCACCAGTTTTTTTATGATGCATGAGTTCCAGCTCCTCTAGGGTCAATGTTTGATTAACAGAGGATATGTCTATGACTTGCCCTTTAACCATCCCGTCTGCCCCTGCTGCTTTTGCAAGGCAGGCGATCAGTTGAAGTGATGTTTTAGGGGGAACTTTATCAAATTTGGTGAGTTGTTCAAATGCCATTGCTTGCAAAGCGTCTCCGGCTAGGATTGCGATTGCTTCACCGAAAACAACATGACAAGTAGGTTTATTTCTTCTTAGGGCGTCATTGTCCATAGATGGTAGATCGTCATGTATGAGTGAATAGGCATGAATTAGCTCTACAGACATAGATACTAAGTCGGTGTCTTCAGTTACTCCACCCAAAGCTTCTGCTGTAGCATAAGACAATGCCGGACGTAAACGCTTACCACCATTTAAAACGCTGTATCGAATTGCTTCATGCAACAGATTGCTGGAGTCTGTTTTTTCAGGCAGAAGGACAGTTAGTTTTTGCTCGATTCGTTGTTGGCAAGAGTGCAAAAAATCAGCAAAAGACTTGTTACTCATTAGTTATCCTCAGGCTCAAATGCTTCAAGCTTGCCTGATCCCATAGTTAGCATCTCAACCTTCAATTCTGCATCTTTCAATGCCTGCTGGCATTCCCGAGTTATTTTAATCCCATCTTCAAAAAATTTTAGTGAGTCTTCGAGATTTAGGGATCCTTCTTCCATATTTTTTACTATTTTTTCTAGTTCGTTGATTTTTTTTTCAAAATCAATAGGTTGTTTTGATTCTTTCACTTTGCCGTCCTCCAAAATATAATTAGCAGCAGTGGCTGAGCTAATACACATAGTCAATTGTCAGCCTACTGCATCGTTGAGTAGAATAATTTTACCCGTATGCCCAAATACTTCCATTTGCATGTGCGCTTCAATAGCCTTTGATAAAGGGTATGCAGAATCAATTACTGGCTTAATCTTATTGCTATTGAGGAAATGTACCATGTTTTTGAACTCAGTATTACTGCCCATGGTTGTTCCTTGAATACGAATATGGTTAAAAAAAAGTTTGCCCATCGGAAGACCATCAGGAGGTCCACCGGCCGTGGATCCGAAGAAAACATATCGTCCACCAGGGAGAAGAGTGCTTAGCACGCTATTTAATGCATCGCCTGCAGCGCTGTCAATAACGGCATTAAAGCCTCCAGATTGTTCGTGTAATTTTTTATAGCAATCCGGATCTTGGTAATTTTCAGCTCCAGTAGCCCCCAGCGCTTTAGCGGCATCAATTTTTTCTGCACTACCACTGCTGACATAAACTTCTGCGCCAAGATGCAGGCACCATAATATGGCAAACGTAGACACGCCGCCGCCTGCCCCAGTGACTAAAACCTTTTGACCTAAATGTATTTCAGCCTGTGTGACCACTGCTCTCCATGCTGTAAGTCCAGCAAGTGGTATAGCTGCAGCTTGCTGCCAGTTTAAGTGTTCTGGTTTAGCATGAACATCTCCTGCGGGGGAGCAAATAAATTCTGCAAAGGTGCCCTGATCAGGCATTCCAAGAACACGAAAATCAGGCCCATAATAAACTTCATTTTCTCCCCATGCCCTAGCCGGGTACAGAATAACTTCTTTACCAATTAAGCTTGAATTAACACCCTCGCCTATTTTATCTATTATCCCTGCTCCATCAGAACCTGGTATGCAAGGCACCTGTGTTCCTGGATAACCGCCTCGTGTCATCCAGTAGTCGCGTCGATTGAGCGCTGATGCAACCAACTTTATTCGTACTTCTCCAGGCATAGGAGATGGGGTTTCTACCTCTTTGATTTTCAGACAGCTGGGGCCATTAGTGCTTGTTAATACGACTGCTTGCATTGTGGTATCCTTTACTTAAATATATCGACTATAGTTTACGGAATTTTTTAGTACATCTTTAGTCTTATATGAAGTATTTTTGTATAATCTTTTTTTAAGAGGGCTTGGCTCTCTTAATCGTAATTACTTAGGAGTAGTCATGTCTCAACTGAAGCGTTTGGCTTTTTTTCTGTTTATTGTTTGTTTTTTTTCAGCAGCGCATGCTGGGTTTCCTTTATCGGATGCTTCTGGAAATAAGCTACCTTCGCTATCTCCTATGCTAAAGCAGGTAAACCCTGCAGTGGTAAATATCGCTACATTTTCAACAAATAGCCAAGCACAAAATCCACTAATGAATGATCCCTTTTTTAAGCGTTTTTTCCAAAGCAGACCGGGTCAGAAACGTAGACCTGAATCACAAGCACCTCGTAAAAGGCGACAAAGTGCTGGCTCCGGAGTTATTGTTGATGCCGCAAAAGGTATCATTATGACAAATCATCATGTGATAAAAAATTCTGATGAAGTGCGTGTATCTTTGACGGATGGACGAGAATTTACTGCTGAAATTAAAGGTGTGGATCCAGAGTTGGACATTGCTATTTTGCATATCGACGCCAAAAATCTTGCTGAGGTTCGTTTGGGTGACTCCAATAAATTAGATGTGGGAGATTTTGTTGTAGCTATAGGTAACCCCTTTGGTTTGGGGCAGACGGTTACTACTGGGATAGTGAGCGCCTTGGGTCGGACAGGGTTGGGGATTGAAGGCTATGAAAACTTTATCCAAACCGATGCATCAATTAATCCAGGAAATTCCGGGGGAGCGCTAGTGAGTCTGAATGGAGAGCTTATCGGTATCAATACAGCAATTATTGCTCCATCAGGAGGCAATGTAGGTATTGGTTTTGCAATCCCTGTCAATATGGCTCAAGCGAGCATGGAACAGATTCTCGCAACAGGCGAGGTAAAGAGAGGTCAATTAGGAGTTTCTATTCAAGATATTACGCCTGAACTGCGTGAAGCGTTTGATTTAAAAAATGGCCAGCAAGGGGTTCTAATAACAGGTGTAGCGGAAGACTCTGAAGCCGAAGAAGCGGGTATAAAGGCGGGTGATGTCATTACTGCTGTTGATGGAAGAGCTACCAGCTCAGGGGGGCAACTTAGAAGTCAGATTGGCATAAAAGGAGTGGGAGACAAGGTGGAGTTAAGCTTGATTCGTGAAGGTAAAGCTAAAAAACTGCAGGTAGGAATTGGTAAGCAGCAGTCCAGTACTATTGATGGACAGTTGCATCCGCTATTAGAAGGTATTCGTGTAGAGCCAAGTCGAGACAACAATGGCTTGATGGTTGTTGATTTAGAGCCCAATTCTCGAGCTGCATATATTGGATTAAGGCCAGGAGATCTAATAGTTGGAGTCAACAGAAAAAGAGTAACCGATTTCAATAGTTTCAGTGAAGCATTGAAATTGAGCCAGAGTTCAATTTTATTGCAAATTAGCCGAAATGGACGCCCAATGTATGTGGTTATTCGCTAGAGGCGGACTAGTTTCTGGTGATCTGGTTATGCAGTATTTTTCGCAATCACGGCATACAGCGGATCACCAAATTCTGGCGAATAATCGGCGATTTCTATATTTCCAAAAGAATCAGCCTCAGAAAGGAAGGATTTGATTAAATAGCCGCGTTGTTCATCATTGAGCTGCAGCCAGACTGACGTGGCTTTTGCTTCAAAATAACGATTTGAATAAGTGATAATTAATGGCGCGCCATTTTTTAATGCTCTTCCCATGTCTTTTAGTACGGCTACTGGATTCGTTAGATAGTCAATAGACACACATATAATGCCAGCATCAAACTGGTTGTCATGAAAGGGAAGACTGGGGTCATCGTTGAGGTTATGAGCCACCCATGTATCCAGTTGCTTATTATGAAACATCTCTCTTTCGTTCATACCTAAGCCGGTAACACTTTTATAATCTACTTCCTCTGGCAGATGGGATAGCATGCTACTCATGAGATCTAAAATGTCCCCGTTTTCAGGCAGATATTTGCGGTAGATATTTGTGACAGCATCTATCGCGCTATAGTCGATATGCGCAACAAACCTGGGGATGGTGTAAAATTTTTCATCTGCCGTTTCATCCAGCCGACTAAATGCATCATCAGGTAATTCAAACGATATTTTTTTATCAAAGTTCATATTAAGATAGGAATGGTATTCAAATATATTTCATAAAGTAGGGGTATTCTACAAAAGATAACATAAGAATGGCTACCTCGATTGATGATTTAATTCTTTTATCTCTTGGTTTAGTTGACGTTCAACGTCTCTTGGAGAGCCGGTATTGCGAGCTAGCAAGTCATAAGCAATAGGCACAATAAATAAGGTAAAGAATGTTGCCGCCAGAACTCCAAATAAAATCACTATGCCAATAGCTTTTCTTGTCTCTTCCCCTGCTCCGGAAGATAAAATTAGAGGAATAGAGCCCGCCATAGTTGTGATTGATGTCATGACAATCGGACGCAGACGGGTTTCTGCAGCTCTGATCAAGGCCTTAGAAAATTCCATTCCCTCATCACGTAGCTGGTTAACAAATTCAACAATCAAAATTCCATTCTTGGCTGCCAAGCCAACCAGCATAATGAGCCCAATTTGCGTATAAACATTTAAAGAATTTCCCGTGAAATATAGCCCCGCTAGCGCTCCAGAAATTGCGAGAGGAACGGTTAAAATAATCACTAGAGCATGAATATAGCTCTCAAATTGAGCCGCTAAAACTAAGAGCACAACAGCAAAACCTAAGGCGAAAACAAATAGTAACGATGAGCCACTTTTCTGGTAATCCAGCGAGGTACCCTTATAATCGATGACAGCAGTTTCAGGTAAGTGCTCACGCACTAATTGGCGCATAAAGGATAGAGCTTCTCCTAGCGAATAGTCCTCTTTGAGTCCGGCCTCAATTGTAATAGCGCGCGTACGATTATAGCGATTTAGTGATCTAGCATCAGCGTATTCCTCAATTGTAATCAGGTTACCTAGCGGAATTAGTCTCCCTGTACTGTCAGATCGCACATAAATATTTTGTAAGTCTGTCGGAGTATTTTGCTTGGACCGCTCTCCTTCTAGAATCACATCATACTCTTCTCCATCATCAATATAGGTGGTGACACGACGCGATCCCAGCATAGCCTCTAGCGTGCGACCAATAGTGCGCGCGCTCACTCCTAGGTCATCCGCTCGATCTCTTTCGATAACAATACGTAGTTGCGGCTTCGTTTCTTTATAGTCGCTGTCAAGATCGATTAATCCAGGATTATTTTGATTTATTTTTTTGATCAGAGTATCGCGCCATTCTCCTAGTTGCTCATAAGTGCCACCGCCAATAACAAACTGAACAGGTTTTTTGGTTCCTCGGCCAAACCCTTGACGCATGACAGGGAATGCGCGAACACCAGGAAGATCGCTCATATTTTTAGAAATTTCACCCATGATAATCTTAGCTGAACGGCGCTTACTCCAGTCATTCAGCACAGCAATCACTATGCCGTCATTAAAGCTCGTGAGAGCGCCGAACTGTCGAGGCGCCCTAACCAAAGAGCGGCTGATTTCGCCGCTATCAATATAGGGCTGCATGCGTTTTTCAATCTCATCCATGTACTCTTTGGTGTATTGAAAGCTAGCACCCTCTGGCCCGGTGACTATGAGGTAGAATGCCCCACGATCCTCCTTGGGTGCGTATTCGGATGGAAGGATATTGATAAATAAAATGGCTAATGCCGCAACAGCAGCAAAAACACCAATCATTAGCATCCGATAACCTAATAATTTTTCTAACAGCGATGAGTATGCTGATTTGACCTTTGCGAAGATGCTATCAATTTTCTTAGCCAGCTGGTTAGGCTCTGTTTTTTTTAAGATTTTAGATGCCATCATTGGACTAAGCGATAGGGCTACCACAGTTGAAAATGCTACTGCGACAGACATCGCGATGGCAAATTCAGTGAATAGTCTTCCTAGATCTCCTTTCAAAAAAGTGATCGGCGTAAACACTGCGATTAGTACTAGCGAGGTGGCAACAATAGCAAACCCAACCTGACGAGTTCCTCTATAGGTTGCAGTAAGAGGGGGCTCTCCTTCTTCAATGCGTCGAGAGACGTTCTCTAATACCAGAATAGCATCATCAACGACCAGTCCAATTGCCAGCACCATAGCTAGCAATGTCAGCAGATTAATTGAAAAACCGAAGGCATATAAAACCGTAAATGTTGCAATTAAAGATACAGGCACCGTAATTGCCGGAATAAGCATTGCACGAGCATTTCCGAGAAACATGTAAATGACAAAAATAACCAAACTGATAGTGATAAATAACGTTTTATATACAGCAGTAACCGCATTACGTATAAAGACTGAAGTGTCGTATGAGTTGATGATTTCCATGCCAAGAGGCAGGTCAGGCCCTAGTTGTTTTGCTAAATCAATCGCGTCCTGAGCTATAGTGATAATGTTCGCTTTCGATTGCTTGACAATCCCAATTCCAATCATTGGTATTCCATTGCCGCGGAAAAAAGTTCTATTTTCAATTGCACTTTTTTCAATACGAGCTATATCACCCAGCCTTACAAGATCATTGTTGTTATTTCGGCTAACAACTAGCTTTTTAAAATCTTCAGGGGATTGATAGGCGCGTTCAATGCGAGCGGTAAATTGTGTCTTAATTGATTCAATGCTTCCGGCGGGCAGTTCGATGTTTTCTTTTATTAGCGCATTTTCTACATCAGTAAATGTGATGTTTCGTGCTGCCATTTGGGTGCGATCTAGCCAAACTCGCATTGAGTATTCTAGCCCACCGCCAATACGCACTCGAGCTACACCAGGAAGCACTGAAAAGCGATCCTGCAGATATCGCTTGGCATAGTCTGTAAGTTCCATAGTGTCGAGTCTGTCACTTACGAGATTGAGCCATAAGATAACATCATCGCTTGAGTCTGCTTTTTGAATATCAGGGGGTTCCGCCTCCTCGGGTAAATTGTCAATTACTCCAGAAACACGATCACGTACATCGTTGGTCGCCGCTTCAATATCACGATTAATATCAAATTCAATATTGATGCGAGAGCGACCATCAGATGAATTAGATGAGATAAATTTTATACCCTCAATTCCTGAAATTCTATCTTCAATTACTTCAGTGATACGAGTTTCGACAATATTAGCTGAGGCTCCTTGGTAGGTTGTACTGATAGAAACTACGGGTGGATCAATATCGGGATATTCACGTAAGGAGAGATTAGAAAATGAAACCAAGCCAAATGAAACCAATAGTAGGGCTATAACTGAGGCAAAAACTGGCCGTTTAACAGAAATATCCGACAGGAACATTTAGTGCGCACCATGAACATTTTGTATTAACAGTTCAGCTAATGGAGTATTTTCTGTTTCTATAGCGCGAATGGAAATTTCAGCGCCATCTTTAATTTTTAACAATCCGTGTGTGATCACCTGATCGTGCTGCTTTACCCCAGACAAAATTTCAATCTCACCAGGTATCCTAGATCCAATCTCAACCCCAATCTCTTGCGCGTTTAGCTGGCTGTTAGCTTTGGTTACGATGTATACAAAATTTTTCTCGCCACGCTTAATGAGGGCTTCTTCAGGTATGAGTAGCGCCTGACGCTCATGCGCCATAATGACAACCTTCATTAGCAAGCCTGGCTTTAAAATTCGATCTTTATTGGAAGCGATCGCCCTGACCTTGATCGTTCTTGTGATAGGGTCGATTCGTGTATTTATCGTTTTTATTTTACCAGCAAATTCTCTGTTGCCGAAAGCCGCTACTTTGCCAGTAATCGGCATATCTTTTTGTAGTAACGACAAGAAAATCGATGGCACATCAAAGTCAATTTTTATGATACTGATATCATCAATTGTTGTGATGGGGTCTCCCGGTTGGACTAGCGCACCTACGCTCACCTCCCGTAAGCCTAGAACACCATCAAAGGGCGCTAAAATAGCTCGCTTATCTAGGCGCAGGGTTACTAGCAAATCGCCAGTTTTAACTACCTGGCCCTCTTGAAAGTGTATCGCAGTCACTTTTTCGGCAGTATTGGCTGTAATTAAGGTCATTTCATTTGACCTGGTTGTACCTAATGCTTCCACTCGATCAGTTAGCATAGTTTTTTTGACAGGCGCGACAATAACACTAGTCGGACCTTCTTGGGACGATCTTTTTGCCATTACTGGTAAGACTGTGATGATGAGTGTTAGAAGAACTAAAAAGGCTGTGATGTGAATCATATTGGCACTGCTCTTAATTATAAAAAAGTATTCTTCAGGCTTTATAGTAAATATTCATTCAGTATATATAGTAACCTGGTACATACAAAATAGTTCCAATCGGGGTAAACCTGTAAAAAAGAAGAGAAATTGATGAATTGGAGAACACTATGACTGGATTCACTTTACACACAGAAGAAAGCGCACCTAGCGCCAGCAAACCACTGTTAGCCCAGTCGCAAAAAGCCTTTGGCATGATTCCAAGGCTACACGCAGTAATGGCTGAATCACCAGAGCTGCTTGAAGCATACCAGTGTATTCATGAACTCTTCGTTAACTCCTGTTTTGACAAGGATGAGCTCACCGTAGTCTGGCAGGCAATCAATGTTGAACACTCATGCCACTACTGTGTTCCTGGACACACCGCGATAGCTAAATCCATGGGTGTAAGTGATGACATATCAGAAGCACTGCGTAACGAAACACCACTACCCAGCGACCGACTAGAGGCTCTGCGCGCATTTACAGTAAGCGTGGTTCGCGACCGAGGTAATGTGGATAACGACACAGTTCAGATATTTCTCAATGCTGGGTTTACTCGCCGCCATATCCTCGAAGTAATTCTTGGGGTCTCTCAGAAAGTGATGTCTAACTACATCAATCACTTAGCGAAAACGCCTGTAGATGCACCGTTTAAAAAATTCGAATGGACAAAATCGGTTTAATGGGATGGCGAATGGAAGAATAATGGTAAAGGCGTATTAATTTATGAAAGGAGTGAAAAAAACACACCTCCCACAGAAAGTTTGTCCTATATGTAATCGATCATTCAGCTGGAGAAAGAAGTGGGAAAAAGTTTGGAATGAAGTTAGATATTGCTCAATAAAATGCAAGAGTGAAAAAAATAAATCTCAATAAATGAAGATAAATTATTTTCTATATAAAGTTTCATTCTTACCCATACAATGGACTTAAACTATAAAGCTGGTCTGACTAAGCGTATTTGATTAAAAAAATCCTGACAGGGATCTGTAATAAAAAAGACAGTATCGATAACTAGATATTTTTTCTAATCGATTCGAAATTTTTCTAATATATCTCTGGAAATATATTCTAACGCCTTCTCATGTGTTGCCTTAAAATCTAAGAGTGGAGCCATACCAGCCTCATAAGCCTCTTTCCAGCGCAATACACATAAACACCATCGGTCACCTGTTTTTAGCCCTGGAAACTGATATTCAGGCAGAGGCGTACCTAGATCGTTACCTCTTGATTTAGTAAACCTCAGAAACTCATCTGTGATGATGGCGCATACTACATGGGTTCCGTGATCTGCTAAGTTAGTATTGCAATACCCATCCCTTAGAAAGCCAGTCACAGGATCACTGCAGCAGGAAGTCAATTTTCCGCCTAAAACATTTTTTGTTTGCTCATGGTGTTGTCTAGGAGAAGTATTACCTCCAGCGAACTCTTTAGTTTCATTATGCCCTTCTTCCATCTTACGCCTCCCTTGGTAACCACCATGTAGTATACATTTAACAGGTATGGGTAATGTAGTTGTTGTTACCTTTATCACTACTTTTTATTTCCTCTTCTAGAAAACCAAACATCTTTGTCTATATTCACTACCTTTCTTGTTTAGCGCCTTACTCTTGATAACTGACTAACACCTCTCCTAACCGACATGCCGCTAGCAGTCTCTTCTTCAGCGCTTGCCTTACTTACAATTGCATTTTATTTACTTACCTATACCATATAGAGGTATAAGGTATTTTAGTTAGACTAGGGGAAACAAACCATGGCAGATTGTTGCGAATCAAAATATCCAGATTATGGAAAACATATTCCAAGAGTGAATAAAGCTATAGGTCAGCTGAATGGGATAAAAAAAATGATTGAAGAAGGCAGGTATTGCCCTGACATTATCACGCAATTAAGGGCAGTGAGTTCAGCTTGCCAGTCACTCGAAATAATTATGCTTCAAAAGCACCTTGAATCCTGTGTGATTGATGCCTTTCAGTCAAATGACAAGAATGCTCAGAAAGAAAAAATTCGAGAGCTAACAAATTTGTATAAGGGGAAAAATGTTTTGTATGTTGGTGACGAAAAACATGAATAAGTTGTATTTCATATTTATTTTGCTGTTAGCAGCGCACCAATCTATGATTCATGCAGCACCGATGAGCTTTAAAGGGTCAACAACCAGCATGACTCAAGCGAGCAAAAATTATTTTAGTATTGAGTCTAGCTACGCTTCATCTATTAAGGAGTCGTTTGGCGTAAAGACTGTTAGAGCTAAGGGTAACGGCTATGACACAACGTCAGGAGAAATATTTTATTTAAGAAAATTGATGAGAAAAAATACTATTAATTCGCAGGCAAATTTATGGCTGTTTGCTGGAGCAGGCTTTATAGGCATAAAAAAAAATAACATAAAAGAGCATCATGTCTATTTAAGCCCAATCTTGCAGTTTGATTATGAGACCAAAAGAATGTACGGAATGGTTTCTCACCAAGTCTTAAGAGCTGGTCATGAGAACTTTGATGCAACCAAAATTGAAGGCGGCTTTTCGTTCTATGCAGCAGGGTACACTGAAATTCAGCCCTGGTTCATATTAAAAACTAAAAACATCAATAGTCTAAATAACAAAATTAAATATACGCCTACACTTAGATTGATTAATAAATCCATATTTATGGATGTTGGAGTATCGACGGATGGAGATGCATCCTTTCATTTCATGTATACATTTTAGGAGAGTATTTAATGAAAAAAACAATATTTCTAATAGCCATAATACTTTTCAGTGTGCATAGCTACGCATTGACTCAAAAAATTGAAGTACTGGGTATGGTATGCGCTTTTTGCGCACAAGGTATAGAGAAGAGCTTCAGGGCCGCGGATAACGTTGATGATGTTTTTGTTAGTCTAGAAAATTACTTTGTCGCTATAGAATCGAAAGATGGGCTTGATAATAAACTTATTACGAAAGTGATCAATGATGCAGGCTACGATGTTCGAAAAATAGAAATTTTTCCTGGCACTATGAGTCAAATTAGGATCGAGAATGAAAAATAAGCTAGCAGACTACCTATCTTTATTTGCTAGTAGCGGAACTATTATTTGCTGTGCGTTACCTGCGTTGCTAGTTTCAATTGGTGCGGGGGCAGCGCTAAGTTCTCTTTTTTCAATATTTCCACAACTCATTGTTATTTCAATATATAAGGCTCAGATATTTATTGGTGCTTTTACGATGCTCGTAATTTCTGGAGTGCTCCAATACCGCGCAAAAAATCTGCCTTGCCCTATAGACGAAAAAAAAGCGGATGCGTGCACTAAGGCAAAAAAACTATCATTAATTATTTATTTTATTTCAGTAGGATTTTTTATTATTGGGCTTACTTTTGCTTACCTCATTCCATCTTTGCTATAAGTGAAGCGCTTATACACTGGGCTTTAACTATATTGGTGGAGGCGGCGGGAATTGAACCAATTCAGCCCTCTGCCGTAACATTATAGGGATTAAAGGAGTTGTAGAGGTTATCTACTCCCATTTTCACTCCCATTGATGTTGCTGCTTCTTAATACGAGATACAGTTGATGGTGCAACACCAAACTTATTAGCAGTCTTTCTTACTGATACCCCACTAGATAGAGCATCTACGATACCCTCTTTATCTATTGCTTTAGACTGCTTTCTCTTTAGGTAAACACCAGTAGCCTTAGCTATCGCTATACCTTCACTTTGCCTTTCTCTAATCATGTCACGTTCAAAGGTAGCCACTGCACCCATGATTGAAAGCATCAGCTTCTGATTCTTGTCTTCTCTATTATACGTGATAGCCTCTTTAATAAACTGTAGCTCACAACCTGCGCTGTTAATCGTTTCAATCAGTTGGAGTAGGTCAGTAAGGTTTCTAGCTAATCTACTAATGTCATGTACAACAATAGTGTCACCACTTCTCATGCTATCTAATAAGCGTTGAAGCTCTGGTCTATTTGTATCTTTTCCGCTGCACTTATCTTCATAGACCTTATCAAGCTCAACTCCATCTAACTGTCTGGCTGTGTTCTGGTCTACGCTGCTTACTCTCTTATAACCTAATCTCATTGCCTACATTCTCCAAGTCGGTGTAGTTGTTCTTACTGTACTCTTAGTGTATTTACATGTCTAGACTTAAGACAATAATATGACCAAGTACCAGAACATAAGGCTTGAGGTGTATTTATTTAATATGGGATATGATGTATTCGTAAGTACACTTGTAGATACACTAGCTAATGCTTGCTGCTATTGCTTCTTAAAACTTTTGTTTCGTTAGTTTGAAAAACTTATTACTTTTAAATATTCTTGGATAACAGGACAGGGGGCGGGGGAGGGCTTATGGCTTGCTGCTTGTATATAGTACCCACCCCCATACAAAATAGCTGAAATTGAATAATCCTATAATTAGAGTAATCTGTTTAATAAATTGATAGTTTAAGAAAAATAAACATGACAAATACACGCAAGTGGCTAATGATTTTAATACTTCCGTTCATTTTCGTTTCATCTTCTGCCTTGGCAGCATTTGATGATAATCTTAGCAAGGTGTGCGAGAAATCTTCTGGTAGCATCATCAAGGTATATCAAGGACTCGGGAGTCCAGCTCCAGCTGGCAGTAGCCCCTTCAAACAGGCGGCAGATACAAGCAACGATGGCAGTTATTGCTCGGAGATTCCTGATGCTTACCGTATTAATATATATAAATTTGGTACATGTACAGCAGACCCGTTTGCAGTTAATGACTTTTCAACTTGTTCATATTTCATTGACTCTGAGACACCGGTGGTTCATACCATTCAAGGAGTTGGCGTACCAGCAGCTTTAGCTACGACTGGTGTTATCGCCCCAGGAACCTACGGCTATGGATTCATGATACTCAACAACTCCCTCGAGGTTAAGCATACACAAACATTCGATACAGCTATGTTTTCAAACCCTGCTGGTGGAGGTATAGTGTCAGGAACTACCTGCTGGTCCATAGCATACACCACTACTTATGGTGGTTTTGATCCTGCCTTGCGCGACAATGGGTCAGTCACAAGCACCGGAATAGAATGTGGTACAGCCGCAGATGCTGCCCCAGCATTCACTAAGGAAATATTTGATTCACTGGGGGGAGGATTCGGCGAAGAAGCCTTTACGGCTACCGATGCAAGCTCTTACACACAGCCGAGTGGCGACGTTATGAGAGCCAAGTTGCTGCAAGATGACAACGCAAGTGTTGCGACTGGTTTTGCTAACGCAAAAAGAATTTTTGTCAGAGTTGATTTCGCAACAGATAAGGTTGTAACAGCATCAAGCAACTTCGAAATCAATTTCAAGCTTACAGATGCAGTCGCTATTGACACAGGCTATGACGTTGGCGCCGAACGACAATACATCATCAAAATGGGCGCAGACCCCTTTCAAGTGGATGTCGTAGTCACTGATTAAAGTTATCACTTTTAGTTGCGATGCTCATGCTAGATTACTGCACGGTAGCACTTTCATATCATCTCTGAAGCCCGCCATTCATAAGGCTTTAAAAACCAACTACCATCAAAAAAACATAAATCTGTGGCTAAATCTGTGGCTAAATATTTACCCCACGGGGGGTGTCTCAGCTTGGGCTATATTTATAGTACCCACCCCCATACAAAATAGCTGAAATTGAAAAACCAACAAACATAAAAATGCCCGAAAATATCCGGGCACTCTGGGGATTATCTAATAACAGTAGGTCTGATAAAACTAGACCAAGTTATGTATTGCCATACAAACACCTATCCATACAAACATCTAGCCAGACTAGATTGCTACATTTATCTGCACCACTATGATGAGTAGTTAAAACCCTACTGTGTAATTAAAGTAAAGAGTCTTAGAACTAGTCTTGGTGTAGGCTAACTCTTGATACTGCGCTTGTACTGAAAAAGCTTGATTTGGGGTGATATAATAAGTAGCACCTAAAGTTACTACTGGTCTGGTTTTATTGATACTGGTATTTAGATCGACTGGTGTGAGTCCAGTTATGGTTGAAGAAGTGGCTTGGATTTTATCCACATTGTTACTTACATCATGTTCAACGCCAAGAGCTCCATTAAGTGTGACTGTATTGTCGAGCTTATATTTGGCTTTCATACCCATAATTACTGTAGTCGATTTATCTTCTAAGGTATTAAAGGTCAAAGGATTTTCGACTCCCGTCTCGGTATAACCATCTTGTTTGATAATAGCACGACGCGCAGCAAGGTAGGGGCGGTAAAAATTAGCTCCATCACTAAACTGGTATGACACTTCAGCAACATAACTTTGTACATCAATCTCGGTTTTACCTTTTCCTTTCTCCGCCTCACCTATTTCGCTTCTGGTAATGGTCATATCTTTTACTTGGTAAGCATTGGCTACTCTGACTTGAAAACCAAGATGATTAGCAAACTGGTTCCATACTAAGTTTCCACCGATCATAGGTCCTTTATTGCTCACCTTTAGACCTCTGGGATTCTTTCTTGTGACTTGTTGGTCGACAAACCCTGAAGCGCGAAAGTTCTTGTTAAACTTTTTACCCCAAACAAACACTGCCGCTGAGCTTGACGAGTCAGAGTTATTATTAGCATTTACATCTGTGTGACGACCCCCTATAGAGAAACAGTTTCCTTTTTGATTAAATAAATCGCAATCATAAGTATTCATGTTGGCAAAATTAGCGGTGGCAGATTTGTGTAAAAGTTGTGAAAATTCTGAGGCAATACTATCCCCAATTTCCTCAATAGTATCTATAGTATCTTCCGTCATACATCCTATACAGCCACCTACAACTAAGTCCCATAAGTTGGCAGATGAATTCTCCAAGGTCCACGCCCAGGTTCTTCCATCATAGGAATAATAACCTGAATGTCCTGCGGTAATATTTGATGCTTCTAAGCCATCAATGACGCTAGCATAGGTAGTATTATTTTGTAAAACAGACCCTGCATATATACCAAAAGAAGTTGTTCCGCTAACGGTACTAAAAATTATTTTTCCGTAGTCTGAAGTACTATTAATGACAGCATTATAATTGGTTGGTATTTTTCCATAATAAGTAAGTCCACTTTGGCGGTTATTTAGGGTGGCTATAGTAGATGCATTTCTTACATTGATATCATGTGCACCAGCTCCTAACGTATTAATAGTACCAAGGTTAGTTATAGTAGCTCCAGTACTTCCTGAAACATCTAGACCCCAACCAACTACTTGTCCAAATGGACCTCCACCACCTTCAACATTAATATTACTATTACTATTTATTAGAACATTCATGTCAGTAGTGTTGTATAACATTATTCCAGGAGTATCTACTGCAGTTGTAGTGATATTTCCATTTAGTGTAAAGTTAGAGTTAACCTCAGTAATAATCATAGCACCATAGGAAAGATACTTACTTGTATTAATATTTCCATTTAACGTAATATCGTTATTGTTACTATGAGTAGTAATTATTCCATAACCATCAGTAGCAATATCTCCAGTTATAGTAATTGTGTTATTGTCACTAGAACTCATAAACAAACCATATGTGTTAAGAGCTACAGAAGTTATATCTCCAGTATAACTAAGAGTATTCCTATCAGAATTCATAATCCTTATTCCAGTTAAGCCTGCAGGAGAAGCTATAGGAGTATCAGATGTTAAGGTATAAGTGATGTCGTTAACCCCACTAACAAAACATCCATGTGAAGGCATAGTACTAGTTCCAGTTACACAAGCATCTTGAGCCATTACCTGGGAAGTAATAGAGAGAGTGATGACAAGACTGACCACCCCAATAGATTGGTAAATAGTTCTATGCATAATATTTTCGATTCACTTGGTTAGTATTCAGGTGACTAAGTAAGGGGAAACAAAGGCACTCTATCAATATAAGACAGATGCTCTATTAGGCCCTAAAGGGTAATCAATGGTTGAATTTTAAAGGGTGCCTAAAGGTCAATATAATGACCCTTAGGAATACAATCTATGTTTTCAAAGCATACATTATTGCAGTATGTGTTGTTGTTGGGGGGAAGCTATCACTCTAAGAGCCACTAATAGCCTACATTTAACAGGTATGGGTAATGTATTAGTTGTTGTTGCTACTACTACCTTGTTATAAGTTCCTTAGAAACCAAACATCTTTGTCTATATTCACTACCTTCCTTGTTTAGTGTCTTACTCTAGACAACTAACTAACTCCCACTCTCCTTTACTTAGTTAACGTGTTTTAGGGGGGGCGGGGGGGGTCTCTCAGCTTGGGCTATGTATATAGTAACCACCCAATCATTTAAAAGCTGAAATTAGGAAATCTTTAGTTTTAGGATTATGATTTTAAAAAAAGGAATAGGGTTAGACAATGAAACTAAAACTAATAGCACTTACATTCATAGCAATTCTAGCTACTGGGTGCTGGGCAGTTAAACCTATTGCTACTTCTGGAGATAAGGTCTTTTCAGAACATGGCACAGGTAGAATTGGTAATGCTTTGGAAGGTGCACAAGCATACTGTGAAACTAGAGGTAAAAATGCTGAACTCGTTGACATGCAGTGTATTAGACCAAGATGTAATTCAGAATATATCTGTGTAGATAAATAATGAAAACACTAATTAAATCTGCACTGCTTCTACTGTTGGTTATGTCTTTAGCTGGATGTGGTGCTGTGGATGTATATAAGAACGTTAAAGACCTGAAGACTCAAGATAGTTCATTCTGGATGACGCACTCAGATTACAAGACACTAATTGAAAAGTATGGACTCTACGAGCCTGCTTCAAAGCATCCTTTCCATATCAAGATAGCATCTGTTTCTCAGAAGGTGAATGCTGAATATCTTACAGATGACGAAGCAATTGTTTACTTAAAAGGTTATGAGGCTTATAAAATATGCTGTTCAGGACA
Organism: Porticoccus sp. Uisw_050_02; assembly: GCF_047729555.1. NCBI lineage: Bacteria > Pseudomonadati > Pseudomonadota > Gammaproteobacteria > Cellvibrionales > Porticoccaceae > Porticoccus > Porticoccus sp. Uisw_050_02. The sequence goes on from NZ_CP159825.1 coordinate 226,621, forward strand.
ATCAGTCTCACTCACTGATAGCCTTGATGAACTTGGTAACGCTAGAGCAAGTATGTTAAATAAAAGGGACGCTATCGCAATAAAACTTTATAAAAAAGAAATTTCCATCGGTGATGCTGCAACAGCCTTTTCATCTTTAGAATTGAGCTATAGAGAATCCCTTGCAAATACAAAGAAAGAAGAAAAACAAAGAGAGAAAGATAGAGAGGCAATGGAAGCACCAAAAAACCAAAAATGCGAATATATTAACAATACAGTGCAATGTAGAAACTACTAATGAAAACACTCCTCACACCACTACTACTAATTCTAATAGCACTCCCTAGTTATGCTAGTGTAATTCTAATAGCACTTCCTAGTTATGCTAGTGAGCTACCTCCTTGCCCTGAAGACCAAACCCAAACTTACCATAACTGTTTTGGCACTATTACTTTTGATAATGGCAATAAATATGTAGGTGAATTTAAGGATGGTAAGGAAAACGGACAAGGCGCTTACACTTTCCCTAGTGGTGAAAAATACGTAGGTGAATTTAAGGATGATAGGTTTAACGGCAAAGGTACATTTACTTGGGCTAATGGTGCTAAATACGTCGGTGAGTACAAGGATAATAAGAGGCATGGCAATGGCACATATACTTGGGCTAATGGCAATAAATACGTAGGTGAGTACAAGGATGGTAAGAGAAATGGCAAGGGTACATTCACTTGGGCTGATGGTGCTATATACAAAGGTGAGTTCAAGGATGATAAGAAAACTGGCAAAGGCACTTACACTTGGGCTAGTGGCAAAGTTGAATCAGGTATATATGCTGATAATAAATACCTTTATGATTTAGCTGAACACCGTAGAAGAGAAGAAAATAGAAAAGAAAATAATGCTCGCACTGAATGTGCTAAAGAAGCAGGTAAGGCAGGGACTGAATATGCTGCTAAGAAGATTGAAGAAGCCTGCTTAGAGCAAAAGGGATACGGTAAGGCCTGGTATGAATGGTAGATAGAGGAATTAAGAAATGAAAATACTACTCACAATCTGTTTACTCTTAATTACCTCGCAAGTCTTTGCAAAGAAAATAACGGTATATGATTGTCCAACTGAGGCTGATGCAAGGTCATGTAATAATTGCAAGAAATCAAGTTACATGAATATAAAAGTTAATGTAAATACGAATAAAGTCCTGTTGCAGCATCCTGAATCTAACACGAATACTTATCTCCAAACGGTAAAACACGAAGATGAATGGATTGCCAAGAATACAAACTTTGCATCGCTATGGACTGTAAAAGAAACTCTTGAGGTGTTTGATGAAGACAATTGGGAATATCTGAAGGTCGAAAATGTTTTCTATACAAGTACGAATCAAAGAAGAATATTTAGGGAACAAAAAGAGAGTATGGTAAATGGCAAATATTACGCAATGGATAGGGGCCTTACCAACTATCCCTTTTACTGGTGCGGAAAGTGATAATAACTAAAAAGAAGAGAAAAAAACAATGAAACTAAAACTACTAACACCACTACTACTAACCCTAACTACATTATTCTTTATAGCTAATGCTAATGCTAAGACTTTTAATACAAACATACCAGGGTTAGTAATAAAAGAACTTAGTTGTTTATATAGTACTTATGATGGTAGGTGGGTGAATAGGAACAATCAATCATTGGGAAAAAAGCGTATAAAAATTTCTATGTATGATTCAGATGGAGATAGAACGGGTATGCAGTCAACAAACTATTCAATAAATATGGGTGCAAAGTCTGGAGGTGATTTTACGACTCAGTCATGGGGTAGTTCGTGTTCATCTAGTTATAGTTTTGCAATTTTTGTAGAGTAATGCACAAAAAGGGACAAATATATTATCAGTAAACCTAGCACTGGTACTGTTCTTAGCGATTTTACCAATATAATAAAAGAGTTAATTAAATAAAAACTTCAATAAAATCAGTAGTTTACAGCCTACCTTTTAGACATTTATTTTCCATATTTATGGTTACAATCACAACCATATTAATATTGACATAATGGTAGAAATATGATATAATTAGGGCATCAGATATTTTAGTAAAACAGCTAAAACTCTACCTGATATTTAGAGGTCTCTTGTTAGTTCTTTCAGGACTCACCTGTTGAGGCAACCTTTAAAAGTAAAGAAAGAAAATGACTCTTTTTTGCTAGGGGTAATATTAAGACAGTCGTCTTAGTACCGTACTAAAAACTCATTTAAATAAATACGCACGATTAAACAGAGCCTTCTGCAATAGCAGGTTCTCAATTTATTTAATAGGGAATTAAGAATTATGAATGCAAAACTTCACGCTATAGAACCGTCCAATATTTCTAATGTTAAACCTTCTCCGCTCAAACAAGAGCAAAAGATAATTGATTATCTTCAGCAGCATTACTTCGTTATATCAGACGCAGGTGGTAATACTAATTACTACGATAGCCTGCATGATGTAAGGCGAGGGGTTAATAAATATCAATTAAGAGATATGACCCTCCATTTATTAGGGAAATATCCCGATGCTTATACTGGAGATAAAGCTCATATAATCAAATGGGCTGATAATTTAATAGATAACAAATGCTTCTTTTGTTCAGTTATCTTAGATAAAGATTATTACAGACCCAACCAGCATGCTGTCATCAATCAAGATGGAAGGTATTACCCTAACCTCTGGAAGCCATCTAAAGTAAGACCTGTTTATCCACCATGTAATGTTCAACCTTTCTGTGATTTCTTAAGAACAATGATGGGCAGTCAAGAAAAGGTGGGTTACTTTCTGGATTTACTCGCTTACAAATATCAAAACAGAAATACATGTCATTTCAAGAAGCCTCATGTAGCTGTTTATCTTTATGGTGAACTAGGTGGAATGGGAAAATCTTCTTTCGTTGGTGGTGTTATCAAAGAAGTATTCGGTCAATCTGCTGTCACTACTGTGCTTGATGAAAGCAAGCTAGAATCTGGTTCTTCTGTTGATGTCTGGCGTAAGGAATGGCTCATTGTAGAGGAAGTAAAGAAGCGGGTTGATAGCAATCTATTTCGTAAGATTAAGGGCTTCACAGGGCAATCTACGACCGAGAGTGATAGGAAAAATACTCACTTTGCTACCTATGAAATTCCTGCAAACTTAATGATGTTCTCCAACTCACCACCTACGTTCTTAGAGCAAAACGATAGAAGATTCTTCGTGAGTAAGTTCCAACACAACTTTAAATCACCCGAATATAAGGATGAGTATTTTAATAGATTTGATAATTGGTTAAAGAATAAAGGGGGTTACCAAGCTATAGCCAGTTTACTAGAGCAAAGAGATATCAGTGATTTCAATATAGCTTCATCAGCAATGATGACAGACGAAAAGCGTGATATTTTATTATCAATATCATGCCCAGTGATTGCTGAAATACAATATGAGATGAGACTCAAACAGGAGAAACCTTTTTGGTCTGCTGAAGAATTTAATCACCTCATGATACCAAACCGCCTTACACCCCGTTCTCTGAATCACAAGCTTAGAGAAGTAGGCTTAGTTCCTTTTGAAGGAAGACAGCGCTGGAAACGTACCACTAGGCATTCAGGTGAAGTTGGTATTCAGATTTACCTTCGTGATGGTTGCCTGATAGAAAGAGCTAACGGCTCACCCCCTTCACTAATAACAACAAGTGGTTCTTCTAAACTTTATAAACACAGTAATTGGGAGGGTTTCTTTACTTATCACGAGAAGAAGGAATGGATTAAGCCAGTTTAACTAGTTTTTCCCCACTCATTCATCATGAGATTTGGAAGTATTTATTATTAATTTGGTGGTGCTAATTACTAATATCGTATCTTTCTCGTGGTGAATTGAGTGCCTTTTTAAAAACCTACGCAATTTTAGCCCAAACCTAGCACAAACCTAGCACCCTGAAACTCAGTGATAGCAAGACCTAGCCGACCTAGCGTACCTAGCACCCCCCATTAGATTCCCGTAGGGTGGTGCAACTTCCTTAGGAAATAGATTAACTAACTAATTACTAGCTTAGTCACAATACCAAATCCACTCACAGCTATTACTTCTGCACTGACAAACAGCTCTACCATTTTTACAGCCTAGTGGTTTGAAAGGTTTGAAACCGCATGAGCCAATTGCTAGTTCAAGTGGCTTTGATTTATCTACGTCTGCATATAAAGCAGAGATTGCAGATTGTGCTTCTGTTGCACAATTAGGCTGCACAAGTGATTGCTCAACATTTAGCTTCTCTAGAGCAAATGCATTACCTGAAATCATAAAACAGAATATTAACGAGCCTATTAATAACTTTAAGAGCTTCATAACTATTACCCATTTTTTATAATTATATTTAGTATGCCCAAAAGTTATATTACTCTTAGTGTTTAAAATATCAATGACTTGATTAGCAATAATAGGGAAGCATATAGATACATATTTCCTGTACTTTTAGGAAGTTTATATGAAAGGAGAATTTATGGTAATACAGGAGTAAGTGCAGTCTATTTGATTTGTACTATGTCTTTTTGTTAACGCTGTATTCAATTGAGTCAATAGCGTTTCGCTTTTGTTCTAAACTAGAACCATCAGAGTACAAACCATAAGTCATCGTTAGCTTCTCATGACCAATGCAATCACTAGCAACACTTTCAGGAATACCAGCTTGTTCTAGCTTGGTTGCTACAGTCTTTCTAATAGAATGAAAAACATAATCTCTTGTAAAGCCTAGTTTCTTTTTTAATCTACCAAAGACTTTGCTGTAATTATCACTTCTAATTTTATATTTATTCTTAGAACCTTTTGGGAATATGTAGTCGTTTGGTTGTTTATCTTTTATTCGTTCTCTAATAAGTTGGTTGATATGTTTTGAGCTAGGTGTTTCTCTGATTCCTGCTTTAGTCTTTGAATCAACAATTTGAACCAGATAGCCATCATCTAACTCTTGTAAGTCTTTTGCTTTCAACTGCATTATTTCTTCTATCCTTGCTCCTGTGTACATAGCGATATAGGTCAAATCTTTTAACTCATTATCTTTTATATTCTCAAGTATCAGTCGTAGCTCATCATCCTTAAATGATTTTCTAGGGATTCTGGGCGTCAGCTCTTTTTCATCTGGTAGCTCTATCTCTTGGAATACATCAGTAGGTAGTTTGAAGTAGCCTTTCTTACGCAACCATTTAATGTAGAGTCTTGCCGATTGATAATATTGACTTAAGGTCTGATGACTAGGTGGACTCTCAAGCTCAGTATAGCTGTCAACCCACTGCTGGATACTAAGCTCTGTGGTGGTGGTTGCACTCAGATATTTGAAATTAGGAATGAATTGTTTTTGTAACCTGCTGATGCGTTGCTCTGCTGTCTTAGGGTTTAGATGCTTTAATGATTTTCTGTGTTCTGCAACATAAGCGCTGCTTAAGATTGCGTTCTTAGTTTTGACTACGGCTTTTCGTTCTTTTGATTCCTCATAGCTATCGCTTGAATCAATCCACCTTTGGACAATATCGTATTCTTCGTCTGTGATTTCACTAGCTGTGTGCTTGGTTCTTAATATTTCTTCTGCACCGAGTGTTGGTGTATTAGCCTTATCAAACTGCTCAGCAGCACGATTGATTTCGTTCAACCATTTATTAATGATAGGGATAGCCTGCGTTTCAGCTTCACTAGCAGTATTAGCCTTTAATATCTTAATATATTCTTTGGTTTTAATAGGAAGGAATGCAAGCAGATGCCTTTTAGGAACGATACGACAGTACCATCGTTTATCTTTCTTGATAACGTATTTCATAGTGGAAGAAGTTTACTCCCATCTTACTCCCAATTCTACTCCCAATCTTTGTGGGAGTGTTTCTTTGAAGCCCTTATAAACTGGGCTTTAACTATATTGGTGGAGGCGGCGGGAATTGAACCCGCGTCCGTCAGTCCTCTGCCGAAGGCTCTACATGCTTAGTTCAGTCATTAATTTAATAATTCACAACCCGGCTGGCAGGGTACGTAAATTACGATTCCAGTAAGTTTTTAGTGAGTCTACCCCAGACAAGTTTCATCACGATCTTATGAGTATGACACCTGATAGCCCCGAAAGACTCTGGACGCACAAGCACGGCTCCAGTCAGATGGCTCCCTACCGTTTCTTAGGCGGCGAGTGCGTAGTTGTCGTCGTTGGCAACTAATAGTTTGCGACTTTGGATTAACGAGATTGGTCACCATCTCGGCATGCACCTTGGGTTTTGTAACCGGCGTCGAATCCAGAACGCCCCCTTAAGAAATTATATTAACACAGGTATCGACAAATCTGATGTAAGTTATTGGGCAAGAAATTTAAAAAACGAGCTAGACTAGACGTTGTGTCGCATGATTCGTTGTTTTTGGCGCTGCCAGTCATGATCTTTTTCGGAGGCACGCTTGTCATGAGCTTGCTTGCCTTTTGCTAAAGCAATCTCACATTTTACAATGTGCCCTTTCCAATATATAGATAACGCAACACATGTATGCCCTTTTTGGTTAACGGCATTAAATAAGCGAGACAGTTCTTTTTTGTTCAATAAGAGTTTTTTGTTTCTACCAGGATTGGTGACATAGTGGGTTGAAGCCGTATTTAATGGCGCTATATGGGTACCCATGAGATAGGCCTCACCATTTTGCAGCAACACAAAACTATCCGCTAGCTGCCCTTTTCCAGCCCGCAAACTTTTTACTTCCCATCCCTGCAGGACTAATCCAGCTTCAAATTTTTCTTCTAAGTGATAGTCGTGGCGAGCTCTTTTATTTTGAGCAATGATCGGGTTTTTCTGTATTTTTTTTGGCTGTTTTCCCATAAGCATGATTATAGAGAGTGACGGAGCAAGCTCCTATGATTTTCTTGTATGTTAAGATGAAAAATAAATAGTGTAGCTTGATTGGTTTTTAACCGCCCAATTTGTCGGTACAATTAAATTTTTAAAAATTAGGCAGGATTAATGTTGAAAAATTCTCATCCCGAAGCTCCCTCTCAGAACAATAAAAATAACACCCAAGGAAGCCTGCATGGCACATGGGCTAGCCGTTGGACTTTTATTCTGGCAGCTACTGGCTCTGCGGTAGGCTTGGGAAATATTTGGAAATTTCCTTATATTGCAGGCGAGAATGGTGGGGGTGCATTTGTCCTTGTGTATATAGCATGCATTGCAATTGTAGCTCTCCCAATTATGGTTGCTGAGGTGACATTGGGGCGCATGGGTAGACAAAGCCCTATCAATACCATTCGAAATTTAATTAAAGAGTCTGGTGCGAGCAAAAGTTTTGGCGTTATTGGTTGGATGGGTGTTTCTGCCGGACTGATGATATTGTCTTATTATTCGGTCATTGCTGGCTGGGCCCTTAATTACATCGAATATATGATTTCCGGAGTCTTTCAGGATGTAACTGCTGAACAAGCCGGCACTATTTTTGATGACCTGATGAAAGATAAGAATGAATTGATTTTCTGGCAATCGTTATTTATGTTGATGACTGTTGTTGTTGTTATGTGCGGAATACATAAAGGCTTGGGCTTGGCTTCTCAAATCCTGATGCCTCTTTTGTTTTTGCTATTGATAGGCTTATTAGTATTTGGCTATCAGCAAGGAGATCTCACTGGTGCCTTTAATTTTTTGTTTGGGTTTAATTTTGGATCCCTTACATGGCAGTCAGTATTGGTAGCCCTGGGGCATGCTTTTTTTACATTAAGCATCGGAATGGGGGCAATGATGGTCTATGGAGCATACATGCCAAGCAATACTGGAGTTTTCTCAAATGTGCTCATGGTAGGTGTTTTGGATACATTGGTAGCGTTGATCGCAGGGTTAGTTATTTTTTCCATTGTTTTTGCAAATCCTAGTATTGAGTCTAGCGCAGGACCTGGATTAATGTTTGTTAGCCTACCCGTAGCTTTTGGTAATATGTTAGGCGGTTTATTTTTTGGAACTATTTTTTTCGTGCTAGTCAGTCTGGCAGCATGGAGCTCATCAATTTCACTGATTGAGCCAGCTGTAGCCCACTTGGTTGAATCGAAGGGTTTTAGTCGAATCACAGCAAGTTTATTATTGGGCATGGTTACTTGGGTTGTTGGGTTAGGTAGCGTATTCTCGTTTAATATCTGGACCGAAGTAAAAATTGCTGGGTTTAATTTCTTTGAACTAATAGATTTTATTACTGCTAACATCATGTTGCCGTTAACGGGGATATTTGTGGCAATTTTTATTGGTTGGTTTGTAAAAGAAAAAATGGTTCAAGAGGAACTATCTGGTGACAATCAAGGATTATCCTGTGTTTGGCGGTGGACTGTACGATATATCTCGCCTTTGGCTGTGGCGGCTGTGCTTATTATGGGTATTTACCCGAGAATGACGTAATGTTGACAGCCATCAATCGGACGGCTTTGGTGGCCTACTCGGCGCAACAGATGTTTGATTTAGTTAATGATGTGGCTTGTTATCCCGAGTATATGAAAAATTGTGTGGGTGCCAAAATTCTCAAGCAAGATAAATCTTTTATGCTGGCTCGACTGGATTTGAAGAAAGGTTTTCTACAACAAAGTTTTACAACTCATAATACCTTGTATGAACCAGAGCGTATTAGCATGACTTTAGATGAAGGTCCATTCAGCAAATTTTTAGGAGAGTGGTCTTTTAAGGCGCTGAACGAAGATGCCTGCAAAGTGTCTTTGGATTTGGAGTTTGAGTTTAATAATTTTTCTGTAAGTTTAGCCTCAAACCAGCTGTTTACTTTAGTAGCTAATAATCTTGTTGATGCTTTAGCATGTAGGGCAAAAGAGGTATATGGCTAATGGCGAAAAAAGAGTTAATTCCGGTTGAGGTTGCTTATGCATTGCCAGCGAGACAGCAGATAATAGAGCTACAGGTTCCTAGTGGAACAACAGCATTTGAGGCGGTCAAAAAATCTGGTATTACCGCGCAGTTTCCGGAGATAGATATTGAGAATGTAAAAATGGGCATTTTTGGGAAAACGCTTGGCACCAAAGGTTTAAAACCACCAAAGGATCAAGTGCTTGAGCGGATGGATAGGGTGGAAATATATAGGCCGCTCATTATTGATCCAAAAGAAATCAGACGACGTCGCGCAGAAAAAGCGGCCAGCACGTCAAAAATAAGAAATCTTGAAAGTTCAGACTAAAGGATTGCTGGACCAGATACGATGCTTGGGTTTGTTATTCTCAGATAGATTTAACTGAATTTACCAGTCGCCAAGCATATTAGCCGGTTTTGTATGTGGCATGAGCCCATGATTAGCTGTCTGGAGTAATCGTTTCTTCGGTCTGTTCTGGATTGGGCATAAAATCACCTCGAAGACTTACTAGTTTGTCCTCTTTGAAAAAAATGGCCATTCTTTCTCTAACCTCTGGGCCCTTTGCTGGATTTAAGCTATAAAAATAATCCCAACGATCTTGATTGAAGGTGTCTGCGACGAGTGGTGTTCCCATAATAAATCTTACTTGAGATTTCGTCATCCCCGGTTTGAGCTGATCAATCATAGTCTGATCGATGACGTTACCTTGTTGTATGTCAAATTTGTATACTTCCGGTAGCTTAATAAGACTGCGATCGAATGTTGGCATTTTTGGCATAGAAAAATTCGAACATCCAGGTATAGCCAGAACCAAGACTAAATAGCATAGTATTTTTGCAGATAAATGCATTATGGGGTTTCCGTTATTACATCAACGGTTGATAATACAGAATACAATCTATCTATAGAAGGGTTTAGAAAGGAATGAATGACGAAAATAGTGAATTACGTGATGCAGGATTAAAAGTCACCGCCCCTAGGCTTAAAATATTAAACATTTTAGAGAGCTCCATTGAATCTCATTTAAGCGCCGACGATATCTATCGTCAGCTCATCGAAGCCGGGGAAGATGTTGGAATTGCTACGGTGTATCGTGTTTTGACTCAATTTGAAACTGCAGGACTTGTAATGCGACATAACTTTGATAATGGCCCTGCGGTTTATGAAATTGAACGCGGCGGCCATCATGATCATATGGTTGATGTTGATAGCGGAAAAGTGGTTGAGTTTCATAGCGCTGAAATTGAAGAGCTACAAAAAAGCATTGCTGTTGATAACGGATTTGAGCTGGTTTGCCATAGCCTAGTTCTCTATGTAAGAAAAAAATAGCTTACTATCGCTAAATCAGATTTCTTTATTTGATTCGATCATTTCTTTCGCATGGCTTAAGGTTGTAGTCGTAATGTTAGTCCCCCCAAGCATTCGTGCAATTTCATGTATTATTTCAGTGCCAGATAAGGTAGTTATATTGCTATATGTAATATTTTTTTCCGTATTTTTACTTACAAGCATATGGTTATGAGCTTGAGCTGCCACTTGAGGTTGATGGGTGATGCAAAGGACTTGACCTCGATGTCCGAGCAGACGAAGCATTCTTCCTACTATATCAGCGGTAGCGCCGCCAATTCCTACATCGACCTCGTCAAATACGAGTGTTGGAATAGATGAATTTTTGGCCGCTATTACTTGAATAGCAAGACTGATTCGAGATAGCTCGCCGCCGGATGCAACACGAGTAAGAGCTTTCGCTGGCTCTCCTGGATTTGCGCTAATGAGAAATTCAATATTCTCTTGACCATGCGCACCAAACTTATCATTTGCGAGTGGCGTGAGATTGGTTATAAATTGCGCACCAGACATAGAAAGCAGCTCAAGTTGCTCTTGTATCGCTGCGGCAAGTTTTTTGGCTGCGAAGCTCCTTTTCTTGGTCAACTGTTGGGCTGCCGTCAGGTAATCTTGATGCAGTTCGATTGTTTGCTTTCTAAGAAGTATTTCTTCATCGTGACTTATTGAAAGATCTTTTAATGCATCTTTTAATTCTTTATTTTTGAGGTAGAGTTTTTCTGGCGAGACTTTATATTTTCTTGCTAATTGATATACCTCGCTAAGCCTGGCCTCTATTTTTTTTAGTGCTTCTGGTTCAGCATTAAAGTTATTTAGGTGTTGCTGAATTTCCCTACCAGCCTCTTGAATTTCAATTTGCGCGCTCACAAGCAATCTTTCAGCTTCCTCCAGAGCAGCTGGTTTTGTGGGAATTTTTTGTAGTATTTGCAGAGAGCTATTTAGAGCTTTTTCAAGATTAAAGTGATCCTCTTCCGAGCATATTTGAAGAAGCGATCGGCTGTCTGTGATTATTGATTCTGCATTTGAAAGTACTACTTGCTTTTGTTCAAGTGACTCTAGCTCATTTTCAGAAATACCAAGCTCATCAAGTTCTTCAGCCTGAAAAGAAAGTAACTCTCGAGATGCGACTATTTCTGCAGACATGCTTTCAAGTCTTGTGAGTTTTTTTTGAGCAGAAATCCATTGATAAAAAAACTCTTGGGTTTTTTTTGTTAGGTTAAGGCAAGCAGCAAAATTGTCTAAAATATAACAATGGGTTTCGCGCCTAAGCAGTGATTGATGCTCATGCTGATTGTGAATATCAATAAGAGTTTCCCCGAACTCCCGCAACTGTTGCATTGTGGCTAATTGCCCGTTGATATGGCCGCGGGACCGACCTTCTTTCGTTAAAACCCTTCGGAGTACGCATTCATCATCTGTAGCATCAAAATCATAGCTACTGAGCCATTTTTTGGCATGAGGCACCTTGCTGACATCAAAAACTGCAGAGACTTCAGCCCTTTCGGCTGTGCTTCGGATTTGCTCAGTGTCTGCCCTGTCGCCTAGCGCCATCGATAGCGCATCGACTACCAGAGATTTTCCTGCACCAGTTTCCCCTGTTAGGGCAGTCATGCCCTTACTGAAGTCTATTTCAAGATACTCCACTAAAGTAAAATTTTTGACAATTAGCGTTAAAAGCAAAATCGTTCTCGTGTTAATTTAATATGAAGATCATATTGTTAATCTTATACAGATTTTTCTGATGCGTCTGCCCTTGAAACTTTTTTTGATGACCCAATATAAGCATACATAGCTAGATGAGACTTTAGGCTTTTGTATGATTTTAGCTTGGTTTAAATTTAATGAAAGTGAGTATCAAGGAGGTTGTTTGTGGCAGGCAAGAAAAATAAAAAATCTGGCGAGGTTGTTGATGATGCTATCGATGGCGTGACGGACGAATCTAAAGTAGTTTCTTCAGAGCAGCCAGAGTCAATAGATCCTATTGTTGATGAAGAGTCGGATTTATCGCTACAGCTTGCCAAGCTTGAAGCAGATCTGCTGGAAGCCAAAGATGAATCTTTGCGGAATCAGGCGGAGATGCAAAATATTCTGCGTCGTTCAGAACGCGATGTTCAAAATGCTCACAAATACGCATTAGATAAATTTGTAGCTGAACTGTTGCCCGTTGTCGATAACCTCGAGCGGGCACTTCAAAGTATTGATCAGAATAAAGAAGATCTTAAGTCTTTGGCTGAAGGCGTAGTGCTTACACTAAAAAGCTTTCAGGACGTTTTGGCACGATACAAGGTGTTGCCGATAGACCCTAAGGGCGAAGTGTTTGACCCTGAGCTTCATCAGGCTATGAGTATACTTGAAATGCCTGGATCAATCCCTAATACGGTTGTAGATGTATTTCAAAAAGGGTACACCCTGAATGATCGCTTGGTTCGTCCTGCTATGGTTGTAGTAGCAGGGGCTGAAAAAAATAATATTTAACAAAGAAATAATAAGGCAAAGGTTGAAATTTTCGACAATGGGCCAATATTATTAATTAGAAATGATTTTTGAATTTGAAGTTATGTTAATCCCGGAGAAAAAACCATGGGTAAGATTATAGGAATTGACTTAGGTACTACCAACTCTTGTGTTGCTGTACTTGAAGGCAATAAACCAAAAGTAATAGAGAACGCTGAAGGTCTTCGCACCACGCCATCTATTGTTGCGTTTGTTGATGGTGGTGAGATTTTAGTTGGACAGTCTGCAAAACGTCAGGCAGTAACCAATCCAGCTAATACGTTGTTCGCAGTAAAGCGTTTGATTGGCCGTCGCTTTGAAGATGATGTAGTTCAAAAAGATATTAAGATGGTGCCTTACAAAATTGTTAAGGCAGACAATGGTGATGCTTGGGTCGAAGTAAATGGTGAGAAACGAGCTGCCCCACAGATTTCTGCTGAAATTCTTAAAAAAATGAAAAAAACTGCAGAAGATTACTTAGGGGAGTCTATTGCCGAAGCAGTGATAACTGTGCCGGCATATTTCAATGACTCTCAACGACAAGCAACAAAAGATGCCGGAAAAATTGCTGGACTTGATGTTAAAAGAATTATTAATGAGCCCACTGCTGCTGCATTGGCTTATGGGATGGACAAGACCCCAGGTGATCGTGTAATCGCTGTTTATGATTTAGGTGGTGGTACGTTTGATATTTCTATTATTGAAATTGCTGACGTAGATGGCGAACATCAATTTGAAGTCCTTTCAACGAATGGAGATACTTTTCTAGGCGGCGAAGACTTTGATATGCGTTTGATTGAGTACTTAGCCGAGCAGTTCAAGAAGGAAAATAATTTTGACTTGCTTAAGGATCCTATGGCTATTCAGCGTCTTAAAGAAGCTGCAGAAAAAGCTAAAATAGAACTTTCTTCTAGCCAGCAAACAGAAGTCAATCTGCCATATATAACTGCTGATGCTACTGGGCCAAAACATCTAGTAGTCAAGCTAACTCGATCAAAGCTTGAGTCTTTGGTTGATAAGCTGGTGGAGCGCACTATGGCGCCTTTGAAGATGGCTCTGAAAGATGCAGGGAAATCTATTTCGGATATCGATGATGTGATTCTCGTTGGCGGTCAAACACGTATGCCGATGGTACAAGAAAAGGTTAGTACTTTTTTCGGTAAAGAGCCTCGTAAAGATGTAAATCCAGATGAAGCGGTCGCTATGGGGGCGGCTATTCAGGGTGCAGTGCTTGCTGGTGATGTGAAAGATGTATTGCTGCTGGATGTTACTCCGCTTACTTTAGGTATAGAGACAATGGGTGGTGTAGCTACTCCACTAATTGAGAAGAATACAACGATCCCTTCGCGAAAATCACAAATTTTTTCTACGGCTGAAGACAATCAAACAGCTGTAACTGTGCATGTTGTTCAGGGCGAGAGAAAGCAAGCGACAGGCAACAAGTCTTTGGGTCGTTTTGACTTGGCTAATATTCCCCCTGCTCAGAGAGGGATGCCACAAATTGAAGTAACTTTTGATATTGATGCAAATGGTATTTTGAATGTAAACGCAAAAGATAAGGCTACAGGCAAAGAACAATCTATTGTGATTAAAGCTTCATCTGGCTTGTCTGATGAGGAAATTGAAGGAATGGTGAACGATGCAGAAGCGAATGCCGCTGAAGATCAAAAATTTGAAGAGTTAGTGCAAGCGAGAAATGCTGCAGATGGACTCGCTCATGCGGCCACAAAAACTGTTCAAGAGGCAGGCGATAAAGCTACAGATGAAGAAAAAGAAGCTATTGAGGCTGCTGTAAAAGAAGTTGAAGTTGCTGTTAAAGGCGACGACAAAGAAGCCATAGATGCTGCTGCCGCAAAACTTTCTGAGGCTTCGAGCGTCCTTGCCCAAAAACTTTACGCTGAGCAGGCTGCTGCTGCAGAAGCAGAAAGCTCCGAAGAAGAAACAGAGTCTTCTGCTGATACTAATGATGCAGTAGATGCTGAGTTTGAAGAGGTGGATGCTGAGCCTGAAAAAGAAGATGATAAAAAGTAAGTCTTCGGCTAAGCGTATACTTTCATTGTATAGTATTGTCGATTGCAAGCGCGGGCTAGTCTCGCGCTTTGCTATGTTTGAATTACAGAAAAATAGCATCGAGCTGACTTAACCCCTGTCTTTGGCAGAAAAATTTACATACAGAAGTAGATAGCAAATGTCTAAACGTGATTATTATGAAGTCCTTGGTGTATCAAGAGATACGCCTGAACAAGATATAAAAAAAGCTTATCGCCGAATAGCGATGAAAAATCACCCTGATCGTAATCCGGATAACAAAGATGCGGATCATGTGTTCAAGGAGGCCTCCGAGGCTTACGAGGTGCTTTCGAATCCAGAAAAAAAGTCGTCTTATGATCAGTACGGCCATGCTGCTGCCGGTTCCGCTGGGGGTTATGGTGGTAATGAAAATTTCAGTGATATTTTCGGTGATGTTTTTGGGGATATTTTTGGTGGGTCTCGAGGCCGACAGCGTGCCGGACCAATGCGCGGGTCAGACCTGCAATATAATTTAGATATGGTGTTAGAAGATGCAATAAAGGGCAAGACAGTAAAAATTAAGATACCTACCCTTTGTGCATGCAAGCAATGTAATGGGTCTGGGGGTAAAAAAGGCTCTTCTCCTAGCACCTGCAGTACTTGTGCTGGTCATGGTCAAGTAAGAATGTCACAGGGGTTTATTTCTGTGCAGCAAGCTTGCCCGAAATGTCACGGTCGTGGAAAGGTTATCAGCGACCCGTGTTTAGGTTGTCGAGGACAAGGACGTGTTGAGGAGAGTAAAACTCTTTCCGTAAAAGTGCCACCAGGAGTTGATACCGGAGATCGAATCCGTCTTAGCGGGGAAGGTGAAGCTGGCCCAGAAGGAGGCCCATCTGGAGATCTATATGTACAGATGAATGTTAGAAAACATAATCTTTTTCAAAGGGATGGACGAGATTTATACTGCGAATTGCCGATAAGTGTTATTGACGCTATTTTGGGGCATGAGATAGAGGTCCCCACATTGGGAGGGCCTGTTAAATTAAAAGTTCCTCAGGAAACTCAAACTAGCACTACATTTAGACTCAAGGGCAAAGGCGTCACAACCGTTCGAAGTTCTGGGGTCGGAGACTTATTTTGCACAGTAATACTAGAAACCCCAGTTAATCTTGATAGCAAACAGAAAACATTACTCCGTAAGCTGCAGGAAAGTCTGAATGGGGGACAGCATTCGCCTAAAAAAGCTTCTTGGTTTAAAGGTGTAAAGAAATTCTTTGATGGATTTACTATATAGTTATTGATAGGTAATGTTGATGTGATTGTATTAAAGTGGCCATAATAGAATGCTTAATATAAAATTTTATTGTTCTGAAAATTCTAAAATAAGATTATTGACGTTATGAAAAATAACTCTACTAGAATTGCAATAACTGGTGCTGCTGGGAGAATGGGTAGAGCCTTGATTGTGTCTACAACGCTTAACCCTAATACTCTGTTGGCGGCTGCTATCGTGAAGCCAGGCAGTACACTTGTGGGGTCGGACGCAGGTGATTTTGCAGGCGCTGGTCATCTAGGCGTTCCATTAGTTGGGAATATCAGAGATGTGATCGATAACTTTGACGTGCTAATTGATTTTAGCTCTATCGAGAACACGCTATTAAATGCAAAGCTCTGTGCCGAGAAAGACAGAAGTATTGTGATCGGAACAACCGGGTTTACGGATAGTCAAAAAACCCAATTACTCTCTTTTTCAGAAAGAATACCGCTATGTATGGCCTCTAATTTTAGTACAGGCGTAAATCTGTGCTTTAAATTAATTGATCTGGCTGCTCGGATCATGGGGGATGAAGTTGATATTGAGATTTGTGAAGCCCATCATCGACATAAAATAGATGCACCATCAGGAACTGCCTTGAGTATGGGCGAAATTGCTGCACGCGCATTAGGTCTAGATTTGAAAAAAGCTGCAGTGTATGGACGTGAAGGACAAACAGGGGCCAGAGACCGAAAAACTATTGGATTTTCAACAATAAGGGCGGGTGATATTGTAGGAGATCATACTGTAATTTTTGCTGCTGAAGGCGAGCGGGTTGAAATTACTCACAAGGCCTCTAGTCGCATGTCGTTTGCTCGAGGAGCTATTAGGGCAGCTGAGTGGATAGCGAACAAAGAAAACGGTATGTACGACATGCAGGATGTGCTCGACCTCAAACGATAAGATGGTTTTTGGGCAAGTATTTTCTGGACAGCCCGCAACCGTTCGCCTACTATAATAATATATTTGTTAGCACTATTTTAACACCCTAAACCCGTATATTAGGTGAATGTAATCTAGCATTGTAGAGGCGAGGTGAAACAAGTTGTTTCACCTCGCTTTTTGCTACTCGGTGTTTGTTTTTATCCAGTCATGTGTATGCTGGGAAATGAAGTAAAGCAGGCTTGCTTTTAGTACTGATAATTTACTACTTGTCGTTAAGGAGGTTGCATTGAATACCGATTCTCATCGGTCGGCTATCTTGGTGCTTCAAGATGGTACTATTTTTAAAGGCAGATCCATTGGTGCTGAAGGCTTGTCTAGTGGAGAAGTGGTCTTCAATACATCGATGACTGGCTATCAAGAAATTCTTACCGACCCATCCTATGCGCGTCAAATTATTACTTTTACGCACCCTCATATTGGTAACACCGGTACAAATACTGAAGATGAAGAGTCGTCACGTATTTGGGCGGCTGGTTTAGTAATAAGAGATTTACCTGCGCTAGCTAGTAATTTTCGCTCGGAGCGGAGTCTTGATGTTTATCTGAAAGAAAAAAATATCTTAGGTATTTCAGATATTGACACTCGAAAATTGACTCGTATTCTTAGGGAAAAAGGGGCTCAAAGTGGCTGTCTTATGGCGGGTGATATTGATGAAGGGGTAGCGCTGCAAGTTGCTTGTGATTTTGCTGGTCTGGAAGGGGTAGACCTTGCTAAAGTAGTTACTACAACTACTGTTTTTAAATGGACAGAAGGGAGCTGGAAGCTTGGTTCTGGCCATCAGCAATCAAAGAATAGCCTTTATAAGATCGTCGCCTACGATTTTGGTGTTAAGCGAAATATTTTGCGGATGCTTGTTGATCGCGGTGCCGACCTGACTGTAGTTCCTGCTCAAACATCTGCCGCTGAAGTATTAGAAATGAATCCTGATGGTATATTTTTGTCTAATGGACCAGGAGATCCGCAGCCATGCACTTATGCTGTGGACTCTATCAGAGAAATACTGAAGACGGACATTCCGATATTTGGTATTTGCCTAGGACACCAACTGTTGGCCTTAGCTAGTGGTGCGAAAACCATGAAAATGAAATTTGGCCATCATGGAGCCAATCACCCAGTAAAAGATATTGGAGCTGGAAAAGTTGTGATCACCAGTCAAAATCACGGGTTTTCTGTTGATGAGAGATCACTTCCGTCCACTCTTCGTGTCACACATTACTCACTGTTTGATGGTTCTGTTCAGGGGATACATCGAACAGATAAGCCAGCTTTTGGCTTCCAGGGGCACCCCGAAGCCAGTCCAGGGCCGCATGAGGCCTCCCTATTATTTGACCACTTTTTTGAATTGATAAGTTATGCCAAAAAGAACTGATATTAAAAGCGTTTTAATCCTTGGGGCTGGGCCTATTGTTATTGGTCAAGCCTGTGAGTTTGATTATTCTGGCGCGCAAGCTTGCAAGGCTTTAAGGGACGAAGGTTTTCGTGTCATCTTGGTGAACTCTAATCCTGCCACTATCATGACAGACCCTTCTATGGCTGATGCCACTTATATCGAACCGGTAGAGTGGCGCACTGTTGCAAAAATTATTGAGGAAGAGAAGCCTGATGCGTTGTTGCCAACTATGGGTGGGCAGACAGCGCTGAATTGTGCTTTAGACCTTCATCGAGAAGGGGTTCTAGATAAATTTGACGTGGAGATGATTGGCGCCGACCAAGATGCAATTAAAAAAGCGGAAGATAGAAGTCTTTTTGCCGTCGCAATGAAGAAAATTGGCTTGGAGACTGCTAGAGCGCTTATTGTGCACAGCCTAGAGGAAGCGCTCAAAGTTCCAGACTTATTTGGGTACCCTTGTATTATACGACCATCATTCACAATGGGAGGATCAGGAGGGGGAATAGCATATAACCGAGAAGAATTTGTTGAGATCTGCCGACGTGGACTTGAGTTATCGCCAACTAATGAGTTGTTAATTGATGAGTCCTTACTTGGATGGAAAGAATTTGAAATGGAGGTAGTACGAGATACAAATGATAATTGTATTATCGTTTGCTCCATTGAAAACTTAGATCCAATGGGCATTCATACAGGTGACTCTATTACTGTTGCTCCAGCTCAGACGCTCACAGACAAAGAATATCAAATTATGCGTAATGCCTCTATTGCAGTGCTGCGAGAAATTGGTGTCGAAACAGGTGGCTCAAATGTGCAGTTTGCAGTCAACCCAGATGATGGCAGGATGGTGGTTATCGAGATGAACCCAAGAGTATCCCGCTCCTCTGCGCTGGCATCAAAAGCCACAGGCTTTCCTATTGCTAAGGTGGCAGCAAAATTGGCAGTTGGCTATACCTTAGATGAACTCCAGAATGATATAACCAGAGGTGCTACGCCAGCTTCCTTTGAACCCAGTATTGATTATGTGGTAACAAAGATTCCTCGATTTGCTTTTGAAAAGTTTAACCAAGCTAATGCTAAACTGACTACGCAAATGAAATCAGTAGGCGAAGTTATGGCTATTGGTCGCACTTTTCAGGAATCTCTACATAAAGCTATTCGAGGGCTAGAGGTTGGGTCGGCAGGTTTTGAGAAACAGATAGATATTACCACGAAGGATGACTTGGTTGAATTGCGACATCAATTAAGAGTCGCTGGTTCAGAGCGTATTTGGTATGTTGGCGATGCTTTTCGAGCAGGCATGGATGTCTCCGAGGTGTTCAGACTTACAGCTATTGATCCTTGGTTTCTTTTTCAGATAGAAGATTTGATTCTAGAAGAAGCATCTCTTGAAGGACTTCGACTGAATGTTATTAATGCAAAGCAACTTTTTCGTCTTAAACGCAAAGGATTTTCCGATAAACGTTTAGCGGCACTACTAGATGTCAGCGAGAAAGACTTTAGAACTTTTCGGCATACAGCTAATGTGCGTCCAGTATTTAAGCGTGTGGACACATGTGCAGCTGAATTTTCAACCTCCACAGCCTATATGTATTCAACCTATGAAGAAGAGTGCGAGGCGCAACCATCGGTGCGTGATAAAATTTTAGTACTGGGTGGAGGCCCTAACCGAATTGGGCAAGGCATAGAATTTGATTATTGTTGTGTGCATGCTGCTTTAGCAATGCGTGAAGATGGCTATGAAACCATCATGGTTAACTGTAATCCTGAAACAGTATCTACTGATTACGATACATCTGATCGCTTGTACTTTGAGCCAGTTACACTAGAAGACGTATTGGAAATTGTAAATGTGGAGAATCCTAAAGGCGTCATTGTCCAATTTGGTGGACAGACTCCATTGAAGCTAGCGCAGGCTTTAGAAGACGAAGGGGTGCCAATTATTGGAACAACACCCGATGCTATTGATTTAGCGGAAGATCGAGAGCGGTTTCAGGGAATGATTAATAAGTTAGAATTGCTTCAGCCTTCAAACGCTATTGTTCGTTCTTCTGGGGACGCTATAAATGCAGCGACAGCGATTGGATACCCACTAGTTGTCCGCCCCTCTTATGTTCTGGGCGGAAGAGCTATGGAGATTGTCTACCAACAAGACGAGCTGGCTCGCTATATGGATCAGGCCCTTAAAGTGTCAGGAGATGCCCCGATATTACTAGATTACTTTTTGTCTTCTGCTATTGAGGTAGATATAGATGCTGTTTCTGATGGGAAAGATGTAGTTATTGGGGCAATTATGCAACATATCGAACAGGCGGGAATCCACTCAGGGGACTCCGCTTGCGCCTTGCCACCATACAGTCTTCCCAGTGATGTTCAGAATGAAATGCGTGAAATTGTAAAAACTATGGCTATTGAGCTTCAAGTTAAAGGCCTAATGAATGTACAGTTAGCATGGCAAGACGGTAAAGTTTATGTGATTGAGGTAAATCCTCGTGCTGCTAGAACTGTCCCTTTTGTATCTAAGTGTATAGGTATATCTTTGGCTAAGGTGGCTGCTCGCTGCATGGCAGGGGTCTCGCTAAAGGATCAGGATTTCATTAAAGAAATAACACCTAATTTTTTTAGCGTCAAAGAGGCTGTGTTGCCATTCAATAAGTTTCCGGGTGTAGACCCCATTCTTGGCCCAGAAATGAAATCTACAGGTGAGGCAATGGGTGTTGGGCGCACCTTTGCAGAGGCTTATCTTAAAGCAGAACTAGGTGCTGGAAACCCAATACCTTCTAAAGGAACGGCGTTTTTGAGTGTGCGAGATCCAGATAAAAGTGGCATCGTTGATGTTGCTATTAGTTTGATAAATATAGGGTTCAAATTAGTAGCTACAGAGGGCACATCTAGAATTTTGTCCGATGCCGGTTGTTCTGTGGAAACTGTCAATAAAGTCCAAGAAGGTCGTCCTCATATTGTTGATATGATTAAAAATGATCAGATTGATCTCATCATCAATACAACTGAGGGTCGTCAAGCAATCGCGGCTTCTGCGCCAATCCGCTCGAGCGCTGAACAGCATGGGGTCTACTACACAACCACTTTGGCAGGTGGAGAGGCTGTCTGTATGGCCCTGCAGATTCAAGGTGAAATAAAGGTTAACAAATTGCAGGATCTTCATTTAAGGGGTAAAGAATGAGTAAGGTGCCTATGACTTTATCTGGAGCTGAAAACCTCCGTATCGAACTAGAGAGACTAAAGAAGATTGATCGCCCAAGAATTATTGCAGCAATTGCTGAAGCTCGTGCGCATGGCGACCTTAAGGAAAATGCCGAATACCATGCTGCTCGAGAACAGCAAAGTTTTGCAGAGGGACGCATTCAGCAAATTGAAGCTAAATTTAGTAATGCTCAAATTATTGATGTCACTGAAATTCCTTCTGGGGACAAGGTGATCTTTGGCAGCACTGTGTATATTGTGAATCTAGAAACAGATGAGCGGACTTACTATCAAATAGTTGGTGATGATGAATCGGATATCAAGAAAAATAAAGTTTCATACCAGTCTCCCATAGCTCGAGCATTAGTTGCAAAAGAAGTTGGTGATGTGGTTCTAGTCAAGACCCCATCCGGAGATGTGGAATATGAAATTGACGATGTGAGGTATATTTAAGAATTAAATTCTTAAATTATCGCAGCAAATTGGATAATCTAGGATTTGGCTTCTCTGATTTTTTCAATATTAGCGCTATGTGACCAACAGATTGAACTGTTTGAGCGGAAAGTTGCCCGCAAATTTCCTTAATGACTTCGGACTTAGCTTGACTGTCACCACCACAGATTTTAACCTTGATGAGCTCGTGATCATTAAGCGCTCGATCAATTTCAGCTAAAACATTTTTGCTTAACCCATTACCTGCAACTGTAACAACTGGGTTTAGGTTGTGGCCTAACCGTCGTAATTGCTTTTTGTCTTCATTGGAAATTTTCATTGATTATTGCTCTTAATTTAAGTTGTACTGATTATCGATTGCTTCTAACAGAACCGCGATTAGTCATTATAGGTGAAATCTTAAGCTGATTGGGCTTCCATTACGATAATTCGGCACGCATTTTATACTGGTTATTATTTTTATGTGTTAAAACTTTATTTCGGTGTTTTTATGTGATGCGGTATTTTTGATTTAGTTGCTGTTAAAATAAAATGACAAGATTTAAATACTGATTAACTTCCCTTTGATGATAGCTAAAAACCTCGGTAGATTAATATGTCAACACGCTCGAAAAGCAGTCAAAAGTGGTTGCAAGAGCATAATCGTGATCATTATGTGAAGCAGGCTCAGCAGGACGGTTATCGTTCTCGTGCTAGCTATAAGCTCTTAGAAATCAATCAAAAAGATAGGCTGCTATATCCTGGCTTAGTTGTTGTTGATCTTGGTGCCGCACCTGGAGGCTGGTCTCAAGTGGCTGCTAAATTGGTCGGCCCCAAAGGAAAGGTGATAGCATCTGATATACTTGACATGGATTCAATTGTAGATGTAAATTTTATTTTGGGAGATTTTACGGACCCTGTTGTGTTGCAACGCATACTTGGTTCACTAGAAAAAGGTTTAGTGGACCTTGTAATTTCTGATATGGCCCCCAACATGAGTGGTATGAAAGGAATTGATCAGCCTAAGGTTATGTATTTAATCGAGCTTGCTTTAGATTTAGCTACACAGGTCTTGAAACCTGGCGGAAATTTTGTTGTTAAAGTTTTTCATGGGGAGGGTTTTGATCAATTCATGTTTGAGTTAAAGAAACGCTTTAAGCGAGTCACAGTGCGCAAACCCGATGCTTCTAGGCCCCGTTCGCGAGAAGTTTATGTTGTGGCAAAAGATTTTAAAAATTGAGTATTTAGTATTAAGTGGTGCAAGGTTCCGTGATAATTAAGCCCTGCAGTTGTGGAATAAAACGCTAATTTGTTGACTAAAGTTAGTAAATAAAAAATGGGGATTTCTCTTTGAATGACATGATGAAAAACATTATCTTGTGGCTGATTATTGCTGCAGTTTTGCTATCGGTATTCCAAAATTTTAATGCTCCAATTCCTGATAATTCTATTGACTACTCTACATTTGTGGAGAATGTGCAGCGGGGTAATGTTGAAAGTATAGTTGTTAAGGGGTCTATAATCGAAGGCTTCAGTACAGATAAAACAGCATTCAAAACAACGCGGCCTGCGGTATCCGATGATGGCTTGATGGGTGACCTGCTTAAAAATCGTGTAAAAGTTGAAGGGCGAGATCCAGAACCGCAAAGTCTATGGAGCCAGCTCCTGATTGCAGCTTTTCCAATTCTTTTAATCCTTGCGATATTTATGTTTTTTATGAGACAAATGCAAGGGGGCTCAGGCGGCCGAGGCGGCCCAATGGGTTTTGGTAAAAGTAAAGCAAGGTTGTTGGCACCTGATCAGGTCAATACTACATTTTCTGATGTAGCTGGTGTGGATGAAGCAAAAGAAGAAGTTCACGAACTGGTAGATTTCTTGCGCGACCCTTCGCGCTTCCAGCGCTTAGGAGGCAAAATTCCTCAGGGTGTTCTCATGGTTGGTCCGCCCGGCACAGGTAAAACATTATTAGCTAAAGCTATAGCTGGTGAGGCTAAGGTTCCATTCTTTTCTATTGCTGGGTCAGATTTTGTAGAGATGTTTGTTGGCGTTGGCGCCTCACGTGTTCGAGATATGTTTGAGCAAGCTAAAAAGCAGGCACCCTGTATTATATTTATTGATGAGATTGATGCTGTTGGCCGTCATCGTGGCGGCGGTCATGGCGGTGGAAACGATGAAAGAGAGCAAACGTTAAATCAGCTGTTGGTTGAAATGGATGGCTTTGAAGGCAATGAAGGAATAATTGTCATTGCTGCTACAAATCGTCCTGATGTATTGGATAAAGCGTTGCTTCGTCCGGGAAGATTTGATCGTCAGGTTTATGTAGGGTTGCCAGATATTCGAGGCAGAGAGCAAATATTAAAAGTTCATTCAAAAAAAGTTCCACTTGATGAAAAAATTGATTTAGGCGTAATAGCTAGAGGTACCCCAGGTTTTTCTGGCGCAGATCTAGCTAACTTGATAAATGAAGCGGCATTATTTGCCGCCAGAGCTAACAGAAGGGTTGTTAGTGGTGAGGAGTTCGAAAAAGCTCGAGATAAAGTCATGATGGGTGCTGAGCGACGCTCTATGGTCATGTCTGAAAAAGAAAAAGAAAATACTGCTTACCATGAGGCTGGACACGCCATTATTGGTAGGTTGGTTCCTGAGCACGACCCTGTGCATAAGGTTTCAATTATTCCTCGTGGGCGTGCGTTGGGAGTGACGCAATTCCTTCCAGAAGAAGACAAGTATAGCCTCACAAAACTTCAGTTAAAGAGCCAATTGTGTAGTTTGTTTGGCGGCAGAATAGCAGAAGAATTAATCCATGGCGCAGATGGTGTAACTACCGGGGCCTCTAATGATATTGAAAGAGCTACCCAAATGGCGAGAAATATGGTCAGTCGTTGGGGGCTATCGGATAAAATGGGCCCTGTTCTTTATGGTGAGGAAGAGGGACAAGCCCCAGGCATGACGAAGTCTGCTTACTCTGGAGACACTGCTAGAGAAATTGACATTGAAGTACGACAGATGCTCGATGATTGCTATGCTCGCTCTGTGCAGATTCTAAAGGATAATATAGATATTCTTCATGCTATGAAGAATGCCTTGATGGAATATGAGACCATTGATCTTGAGCAAGTTGACGATTTGATGGCGCGAAGGACAGTTCGCCCCCCTTATAATTGGGATAATCATGATTCTGGCAGTGCGACCAAAAAGAAAAAGAATAAAAAAATAGATGATACTGATTTGGCTGGTACCCCTGCCGAAGAGCATTAAGATATTTATTTTTGCTAGCAGAAATGCAGGCTTATTTAAGCGAATTTTTAAATTTCTTGTTTAGAGGTGGGTGGTCATTATTTAAGTTTTAAATGGCTCTAGTTGCTTTAGTGCTGCACGAAATTCACTTTTGATGAAGCTCTAATGAAGACAAACTCTTTCAGTTTAAATTTTTCTTCTCCCCATATAATGGCAGTTCTAAATGTAACTCCAGATTCTTTTTTTGATGGAGGCATTCTTTGCGACAGAAATCACCAGATCAATATTTCTTTGGCACTCGAAAAAGTAGACTCATACCTGAAGAGTGGCGCTAGTATCATCGATGTAGGCGGCGAGTCCACTAGGCCCGGAGCGGAACCGGTAGGTGTTAATGAAGAACTTGATCGAGTGGTGCCTGTAGTCGAAGCTATCGTAGAACGTTTTGACGCCTTTGTGTCGGTAGATACTAGCTCCCCATTAGTTATCACGGAGTCAGCAAATGTTGGTGCTGTGATGATTAATGATGTGCGAGCCTTGTCCCGCAAGGGTGCAGTTGAAGCAGCTGCTATGGCAAATATTTCTGTTGTTTTGATGCACATGAATGGAGAGCCGGCTAACATGCAGCTTGCTCCAAGCTATAAAGATGAGGTTGACGAGGTAAAAAGTTTTTTATTGGAACGTGCTGGTATCTGCGAGTTTGGTGGGATTGAAAGAAAAAAGATACTCATTGATCCTGGATTTGGCTTCGGTAAAACACTAGAGCATAATTTACAGCTATTTCGTAGTTTAAATAAATTAAGTGAGTTAGGCTTTCCTATGGTTGTAGGAGTTTCTAGAAAATCAATGATAGGTGAAATTTTAGGTAAACCTCTAGATGAAAGATTATTTGGCAGTGTTGCTTTAGCAATGTTAGCAGTACAAAGAGGCGCTAATATCATTCGAGTTCATGATGTAGCTGCTACCGCTGATGTGTTGAAAGTGCTACATGCTGTAAAGGAAGAAATATGACTGATAGAAAATTCTTTGGTACAGACGGTATACGTGGTCGAGTCGGAACTAAGCCCATAACCGCAGATTTTATGTTAAAGCTGGGCTGGGCTGCAGGTAAGGTATTCAGCGAAAGAAGTGACGGGCGTAAGCTAATTATTGTAGGCAAAGATACCCGAGTATCAGGTTATATGTTTGAGTCCGCCTTTCAATCAGGATTAATTGCAGCAGGAGTAGATGTGGCGCTCCTGGGGCCAATGCCAACTCCTGCTATTGCTTACTTGACGCGAACTTTTCGAGCTCAGGCTGGTATTGTAATTAGCGCGTCACATAACCCTTTTTACGACAACGGTGTTAAATTTTTTGGCGCCGATGGTTTTAAGTTACCTGACGAGATAGAAGAAGCCATAGAGGCATACCTAGAAAAACCCTTAATAACAGAAGATTCTTCAAAACTAGGGAAGGCCTTTAGGGTAGAGGATGCTGCAGGGCGTTATATTGAATTTTGTAAAGGCACGCTACCATCAGGAAGTAACTTACAGGGTTTAAAGATCGTTGTGGATTGCGCAAATGGAGCTACATACACTACTGCCCCTAGTGTATTTCGCGAGTTAGGGGCAATAGTTATTGAAATTGCTGTTGAGCCTGATGGCTTTAATATTAATCAAGATTGTGGATCGACGCAGCCGGCGATCTTACAGAATGCAGTTTTGAAGCAAGAGGCAGATATGGGTATCGCTTTTGATGGAGACGGCGATCGAGTTATGTTTGTAGATCATAAAGGCGAACTGATAGATGGTGACGAGTTAATATTTGTTATAGCCAAACATCGTCACCAAAACGGTGGCTGTAGCGGTGTTGTTGGAACTTTGATGAGTAACTTAGGTATGGAAAATTCGCTAATGGACTTAGAGATTCCATTTGCGCGCACACAAGTGGGCGATCGACATGTAATAGAAGCTCTTCGACAACGAAAATGGCAATTGGGCGGGGAAGGCTCAGGCCATATTATTTGCAGTAATCTGACTACTACTGGTGACGGTGTGGTTGCCGCATTACAGGTTCTATATGCTATACGTGAAACAAACACATCGCTGAATGTGCTTAAAAAAGAAATGCACAAGTACCCGCAATATATGATTAATGTACCCATTGGAGGGAAGTTTAGTCTCAAAAATTGCCCTGCGATACAAGAGGCTGTTCTGTTAGCTGAGAGCGAGCTGAAAGATTGCGGTCGTATTCTGCTACGCCCCTCGGGAACTGAGCCAGTTGTACGAGTTATGGTGGAGGCTGAAGATGCCGAACTGGCCAATAGAGTCGCTTTAAGAGTGGCAGGTGTTGTTGAGGCTGAAGCAGGAGTAGATTTTTCCAGATAACGAAAAAAGCTTTAATCTGGCGCAGGGTGTTGGGCTGTTAATGCTCCTGTGGTTGAACAATGCTAATATCTCAGATAAGATTGCGCCCTTTTTGGGGCTAGGATACCAATAAATTATGCGTCGTTCCTTAGTAGCCGGAAATTGGAAAATGAACGGCGACAAGAAAAATATAGCTACTTTAGTGGCAGGTTTGCTTGACTTAGAATGCAAGGCAGACGTTATTATTTTTCCTCCTTATGTTTATATACCGCAAGTGTTAGCGAGTCTCTCAGATACAGTTATTGCTGTAGGCGCGCAAAACGTTTCTGAACGCAAGGTTGGCGCATACACTGGTGAAGTGTCATCTGAGATGTTGCGAGATATAGGTTGTCAATATTGCTTAGTGGGTCATTCTGAGCGTCGTAGCCTCTACGGGGAAAATGATCGCCAGGTTGCAGAAAAATTTTATCAGGCTCAGCTAGCTGGGTTGAAGCCTATTCTTTGTTTGGGTGAAACCCTCAAACAACGAGAACAAGGTGAAACTCTTGGCCTTATTTCTGCACAGATAGATACAGTGTTAGACTGCGCTGGAGTAAGCTGCTTTTCTGATGCAATCGTTGCTTATGAGCCTATTTGGGCGATCGGGACTGGCAAGTCTGCAGCTGTTGATCAGATCCAGCTCGTGCATCAATACATTCGCGAAAAATTGGGTGAATTTGGGGCAAAGACGAGAATTTTATATGGAGGTAGTGTCACTCCTGCCAATACTGCTGAGCTGCTTGGTCAGGCGGATATTGATGGGATTCTTGTTGGCGGCGCTTCTTTAGATATTGGCGCATTTAGTGAGATGTGCCAAATGGCATAATTGCAATTAACTAATAATTTGGCTGAATTAAGACAATGGAAAAATTAACATTAATCATACATATTCTCACGGGACTAGCCATTATTGGCATGATTTTGCTGCAACAGGGAAAAGGTGCAGAGGCTGGCGCATCTTTTGGTTCTGGCGCATCGCAAACTATGCTTGGCAGTGCGGGTAGCTGGAATTTTTTCAGCAAGATTACAGCTATACTTGCGACAATTTTCTTTGTTACTAGTTTTGCTCTAGCTGTCACAGCAAAAGATCGTTCAACTTTAAAGGAAGGTATTTTTCCTAACCTAGAAGCCATCCAACAGTCAGCAGAAACTGAGCTGCCGAAAATTGATATTGTTGATGAAGCCTCTGATATACCAAAATGAAGTTTAAGCAAAAAATTGCCCAAGTGGTGGAATTGGTAGACACGCTATCTTGAGGGGGTAGTGGCGAAAGTCGTGCCGGTTCAAGTCCGGCCTTGGGCACCAATTTGTGCAAATAACCTTCACCAATAACAACATATGCTGCAATAATTTATGTCTTGTGGGCATAGATTGTATTCTTAAGGGTCATTACTTTGACCTTCAAACACCCTTTAAAATTTAATTATTAATTTATCCTCTAGGGTCTAATAGAGCCTCTGTCTTATTTTGATAGAGTGCCTTTCTGAGTAAGCGCTTAAAAATATACATAGACAGTTAGTGTATGGTTACCAGCATTCTTGTCGTTAAGTTTTCAGTTGTTTGTCGACACTAGCATTCTTATAAAATTTCTCCATAATCCCATTATTATAAGAATGTTTCACATAGCAAATTTTTCTACATGGAATAAATGCCAATGGTTCATAGATTTACTAAGATAAGAGAGGATCGAAGATTTCAGGGCGCAGTTATCGCTATTATTCTATTGTCTTCTCTTTTGGTGGGATTTCAGACATACGAAGCAAGTAATAAGTATGTAAACATGCTTGTTTTTTTAGATTATTTTGTGACTATATTTTTTGTTATCGAGCTATCAATAAGATTCTTAGGAGAAGAAAAAAAATCATTATTTCTTAAAGATGGCTGGAATCTTTTTGATTCAGTTATAGTTCTTGCCTCTCTAGTTCCTGTTGCGGGATCATCTGTTCTGATATTAAGATTACTGAGAATTTTTAGAATCTTGAGAATAATATCTGTCGTTCCAGAGCTAAAGGCTTTGGTCGAGGCATTATTACAGTCACTGGCAAGATGCGGCTATGTGATGTTAATTTTATTTATTATTTTGTACATCTATGCAGCGATAGGATCTATGTTATTTTCTGTAGATGATCCAGCAAGATGGGCCGACTTAGGTATTTCGTTGCTGACTTTAGTGCAAGTGATGACTCTTTCTAGCTGGGAGACAGTAATGTTGCCAATGCAGGCTTTGTATCCATGGGCATTTGTGTATTTTGTTTCATTTGTTTTTATAACAGCCGTGGTGCTCTTAAATTTAGTAATTGCTGTATTGGTTGATGTGGTATCCAAGTCAAATATTACAAAATAAACCACTAACTTAAAATTTAATTAAATTTGGACACAAAAGGAACTAAAATATGAAAATGATACAGAAGATGTGCGCTGCTTTGTTGCTGGCTGGATTGTCAAGCGCTTATGGTGCTCACCATGAGGCAAACGAACATGAGTATAAAACTACTCCCGATCAAGCAGAAGAAGAAAGAACAGTGCGTGCCTCTTGCGCTGAAGATGCAGCTAAACCAAAGCCTAAATTCTTAGATGAAAAAACTTGTCTAGAAACGCACGGATATAAGGTTAAGAATTAGCATGGAGGGCAGGTGTGGGTTGCTGTAACAAATTCTAGTAATGGTTATTGGCAGCTTTGAAGGCTTATAATACGAATTTATTGCCCACTGGTGCAGCATAGTCTAAAGTGATTTAATAATAATTAAATCAAATTGACAGGGGTTTAAGTGTCAAAAAAAAGCCTGCTAATAATTTTTTTGCTGAGCCCTCTTCTGGCTGGTTGTATATTCTCTAGTCCTCAGCCGCCCAGCAACCAGTCTAATATTTGCTCTATATTTGACGAGAATCCCGAATGGTACGACTATGCTAGAGACTCTCAAGAAAAATGGGGAACAAGTATTTCTACCCAGATTGCGTTTATTAAACAGGAGTCATCTTTTAGGCATGACGTAAAACCACCGAGAGATAAATTGTTAGGGATAATTCCTTGGTTTAGATCTTCTTCTGCATATGGCTATGCTCAAGCTCAGAATGCAGTGTGGTCAGAGTATGAAAAAGAAAGAGGGTCTCTTTTTTCAAGAAGGTCCCATATGAAATACGCCACTGATTTTATTGGTTGGTATAACAAAAAAAGCCGAGAAACTTTGGGTATTAGCAGTGTTAATGCCGAGCATCTGTACTTGGCCTACCATGAGGGTCGCGGTGGCTATAAGCGAAAAAGTTATCTTAAAAAAAATTCATTGCGTAAAATTGCAAAAAAAGTTGGCCGTCAGGTAAAAACCTACCAAGGGCAACTTGCTAGCTGTGAAGCAAAGTTCAAATGCAGGCATTTCTATCAGATTTGGCCAATCTGTCGCTAGGAATAGTTGGGCCACCAGTCTGTTGGAGCTGTATGGCTAGTAATTAAAAATGATAAAGAAAAGACTGGGTATTTGCAGGGGTTTATCTTGACCGAGCGTGATCTGATCTCTATAATCTTCGCCTCTCAAGAGTGCCGTGCAGGAGTTTTGAGGCAAGACCTTTTAGGGATTATAGCTTGATGACAATTGCAATTTTGTGAAGACCATCAATTAAGTTAAGTTGAAAAAATTTGTTGCGGGGTGGAGCAGTCTGGTAGCTCGTCGGGCTCATAACCCGAAGGTCGTTGGTTCAAATCCAGCCCCCGCTACCAAATATTTACATAGGGTGATCTTCCTATGTTGATGTGATGAAATAGCTCACGTTCAAAAAGCCCCTTTTAGGGGCTTTTTGTTAGGTGGCCTAAGTCACTAAGAGTGACTGAATGTCGCCCTGGTTGAGAAAGTCGAGAGGTTTTAGTGGCAACGAGACAGGATGCACTTGTAGCTTTAGTTGTCCCAGTGGTGGATGCCATGGGATGCAGGTTTTGGGGATTGGAATATTTGTCTTCTGGGCGTAGTGCTATGCTGAGGATATATATTGAAAATGATCCCATTACAGTTGAAGATTGCGAAAAAGTGAGCCGACAGGTTGCCAGCTTGCTGGACGTTGAAGATTTGATCACCAGTGAGTATACACTGGAAGTGTCTTCTCCTGGTTTGGATAGACCACTGTATACATTGGTTCAATATGAACAGTATAAAGGTGAAAAAATTGTTTTAAAATTACGCTTGCCTTATGAAGGCAGACGTAATTTTAAGGGGTGCTTAAATGGCATAGAGGGGGAAAACGTTCTATTGGCAGCTGATGGTTGCGAATTTATCTTCCCAATTAATAGCATTGAAAGGGCGAATATTGTCCACTCCTTCTAAGGGCAGTTGCGAGGCTGAAAAATGAATAAAGAAATTTTGATGGTGGCAGAAGCCGTCTCAAACGAAAAAGGCGTATCTTCAGAGGTTATTTTTGAAGCCATAGAGCAGGCTTTAATAACGGCGACGAAGAAACGCTATGACGAAGATTCTAATATTCGCGTGGTTATTGATCGCGAGACGGGTGGTTACGAGTCTTTTCGTTGGTGGACAGTGATGGATGACGAAACTATGGCTGAGCTTGGTACTCAATTAACTATTGAGGAGGCTCACGAAAAAGACGTTAATCTTAAGGCTGGCGATGTCTTTGAAGAAAAAATTGAAGACATTGGTTTTGGGAGAATTGCAGCCCAAACTGCAAAGCAAGTAATAGTTCAAAAAGTGAAAGATGCCGAACGAGCTCTGGTTGTTGATTTATTTATTGAGCAAGTCGGAAGCTTGGTCAGTGGAACCGTGAAGAAAGTAACGCGTGATAAT
Source organism: Porticoccus sp. Uisw_050_02 (assembly GCF_047729555.1). NCBI lineage: Bacteria > Pseudomonadati > Pseudomonadota > Gammaproteobacteria > Cellvibrionales > Porticoccaceae > Porticoccus > Porticoccus sp. Uisw_050_02. The sequence goes on from NZ_CP159825.1 coordinate 258,979, forward strand.
GTGCTGATTGATCTTGGTAATAATGCTGAAGGTGTTCTGCCTCGTGAAGAATTGGTCGGACGTGAAGTATTTCGAGTAAATGATAGAGTGAGAGCCATATTGCAGGGCATTAATCCTGAAAATAGAGGCCCACAACTCCTCCTTAGCCGTAAGTGCAACGAAATGCTGATAGAGCTATTTAGTATTGAGGTTCCCGAAATTGCAGAACAAGTTATTGAGATTCGTGGGGCTGCCAGAGATCCAGGCTCAAGAGCAAAGATTGCGGTAAAAACTAACGATGGGCGAATAGATCCTATCGGCGCTTGCGTAGGGATGAGAGGCGCACGAGTACAAGCAGTGTCTAATGAGCTGGATGGAGAGAGAATAGACATCGTCCTCTGGGACGACAATCCTGCACAATTGGTCATCAATGCAATGGCCCCAGCTGAAGTGGAGTCTATTGTTGTTGATGAAGAGTTAACAATAATGGATGTAGCTGTTTCAGAGAACTCTTTAGCAATGGCCATTGGTCGTAGCGGACAAAATGTTCGTCTTGCGTCTGAGTTAACTGGATGGAAAATTAATGTAATGACAGTTGATGAGGCTGAAGCAAAACAAGAAAAAGAGTCTCAGGGTCTGGTTGGCCTTTTAAAAGAACAGCTTGATATAGGCGAAGATATCGCTACAGTCTTGGTTGAAGAAGGATTTGCCTCTCTTGAGGAGGTAGCTTACGTTCCACTGGAAGAAATGGCAGGTATCGACGGATTTGATGAAGATTTAGTAGAAGAGCTGCGCGCTAGGGCTAAAGACGCCTTGTTGTCGATAGCCCTATCTTCTGAGCAGGATACCTTGCATCCGGCAGAAGACTTGCTGGCAATGGATGGCATGAATGAAGAGCTAGCAAAAAAGCTGGCTGCTTGTCATATCATCTCGATGGAAGATCTAGCTGAACAGGCAGTAGATGATTTGCTAGATATTGATGGTATAGATGAAGAACGAGCGGCCGAATTGATTATGACTGCACGTGCGCCCTGGTTTGCTGACGAAGACAGCAATAGTTGATCTAGAAGACTCATAATTGAGGAATATTGATGGCTGAAGTTACTGTAAGTGAGCTTGCCAAGCTTGTGGGGACATCTGTGGAGCGCCTGCTGAGTCAAATGCAGGAAGCAGGCTTATCGCAAGATAAGCCCGATGCGGTTGTCGATGACCAAGAAAAGCAAATATTGCTAGCACACTTGAAAAGTTTGCATGGTGGTACATCTGGTGATCCAAAGAAAGTTACACTCAAGCGAAAAACTCTAAGCACCTTGAAGACAAGTGCTGGCAGGAAAACAGTTAATGTTGAAATTCGCAAAAAACGGACTTATGTGAAGCGTGATGATGAAGGAATTGAGGTTAATCCTGATGAAAATAAAAATCTAGAAATTACAACTATTGATGCTGAAGATCAAAGACAAGCGGCAATAATTTCTCGTCGCGTATCAGAAGCACAATCTCAAGAAATTATACAAGATTCTGGGTCTAACAATGAAGAGAAGAAAAATCAATCAGTTGAAAATAACGTTGCGCCTACTGTCTCTAACCCGGTTTCTGGTGATATCAACGAAATTCCAGTAGAGCCAACAAAGACCATTAAAAAGCATGCAAAAGTATATGATATCGCCCCTGTCAATGACGAAAAAGAGGAGATAGCTAAGAAACCAAAAAAACGCGCCGCGGTCAAAGAACCTAAACGTAAAATTGTAGATCTACTGAAAGCAGCCGAAGAAGAATCAGAAGAAGAAAATAAGCCTCGGCTTCGCACTGGTGTGAAGATTGCTAAGGTTAAGAATGTGCATACATTTAAAAAACCAACGGACAAAATTTTTTGCAACGTAGAAATTCCAGAAGAAATTCTTGTCAGCGACTTGGCGAAAAAGATGTCAGTAAAAGCTACTGTTGTTATTAAAGCTCTAATGAAGCTAGGGACTGTAGTTTCAATTAACGAACCTATAGATCAAGATACTGCGATTCTTGTTGCTGAAGAGCTTGGTCATACTACTTCTTCTATTGCTGGATCAAAAGAAGAAGAAGCAATGATAGAAGCTTTGCAGACCCCAGTAGAGGAGTTCCTGGTGACGCGGGCCCCCGTTGTTACGGTCATGGGCCATGTCGATCATGGTAAAACATCGCTGCTTGATTATATCCGCAAAAGTCGAGTAGCCTCAGCAGAGGCTGGAGGTATTACCCAGCATATTGGTGCATATCACGTAGATACCCCAAAGGGAATGATCACCTTTTTGGATACGCCTGGACACGCTGCTTTTACTGCCATGCGTGCTCGTGGTGCACAGAGTACAGACGTTATTATTTTGGTGGTTGCTGCTGATGACGGGGTCATGCCACAAACTGAAGAGGCGATACAGCATGCTCGGGCAGCAGGCGTCCCTCTCATAATTGCGATAAATAAAATTGACAAAGAATCTGCTGACTCTGAAAAAGTAACTAATGAACTGTCTGCAGCGGGTGTTATTCCTGAAAGTTGGGGTGGAGATACCCAGTTCATTGAGGTCTCCGCACAGACAGGCGTAGGTATTGATGATTTGTTAGAGGCGGTATTACTACAAGCAGAATTACTCGAATTAAAAGCATCTTCTAGTATTCCCGCCAAAGGAGTGATTATTGAGTCAAGATTAGAAAAAGGCCGTGGCGCTGTTGCAACAGTCTTGGTTCAGGCAGGAAAGTTAAAAAAAGGAGATTTGGTGCTCGCGGGAGAGAGTCTTGGCCGCATTCGAGCGATGAGCGATCAAGCAGGAAAAACAGTAACAGATGCTGGCCCCTCAATCCCGGTAGAGATATTAGGCTTGGATGCGCCGCCAGCTGCTGGCGATGAATTTCTTGTAGTAAGTGATGAGCGCAAAGCAAAACAATTGGCAGAATTCCGACAAAATAGAGTCCGCGATGAGGCGGCCGCACTCAAGAAATCTGCAAAGTTAGAAAACATGTTCGCTACGTTTGAGGGTGGCGAGGAGAAAAGTCGCTTACCTATAGTAGTGAAGGCCGATGTTAGAGGTTCTTTGGAAGCTATATTGGCTGCTCTTCACGAGATGGGGAATGAAGAGGTAGAGATAGAAGTTATTTGCTCAGGGGTTGGGGGTATAAGCGAATCAGATATTAATTTGGCAGTTTCTTCTCGTGCTGCAGTGATAGGGTTTAACGTAAGAGCTGACAATACAGCTCGTCGTTTATCAGAAGAAGAGGGGTTAGATCTCCGATATTATAGTGTCATATACAATGTTTTGGATGATGTAAGGCAAGCATTAAGTGGGTTACTGTCTCCTGAAAGGCGAGAGGAGATTCTTGGTATCGCCGAAGTGCGTGATGTGTTTGGGTCGCCAAAATTTGGTGCGATTGCTGGCTGCATGGTTATAGAGGGCGTAGTGTTTCGACATAAACCGATCCGAGTGTTACGAGATAGTGTGGTAATTTATCAGGGCGAATTAGAATCATTGAGGCGCTTTAAAGACGAAGCTAGCGAAGTTCGAAATGGCGTTGAATGCGGTATTGGGGTGAAAGATTATAATGACATCAAATCTGGTGATCAGATTGAAGTTTATGAGATTACAGAGATAGCTCGGAAACTATAAACAAGGCTCAGAATTATGCCTCGAGAATTTACACGTAAAGATAGAGTATCCGACGCTCTTCAGCGAGAACTATCTAAATTGATCCGCGATGAAGTTCGTGACCCTAGGTTAGCAATGGCTAATATCACTGCTGTAGAGGTTAACCGCGACCTTGCTAATGCCAAGGTATACGTTACTTTTGTAGGACTATCGTCCGAAGAAGAAAGTCGAAAAGCTACAGAAATACTAAACGGTGCTGCGGGATTCTTGCGAACCAGAGTTGCTCGTGAAATGCAGTTGCGTATCGCTCCCCATCTTCGCTTTATATATGATCATAGCGGCAAAAGAGCCCAAGACTTGACGGCTATAATAGAGCGAGCGGTATACTTGGATAAGCAACACCAGATAAATCCAGATGAACCTGTAGACCATTCTGGGGAAGATTAGCGTTGGGGCGCCGCAATAAAGGACGTCAAGTTAATGGAATTTTGCTGCTAAACAAACCACTTGGCATTTCTTCTAATGGCGCATTACAGAGGGCCCGACATTTGTTTCTTGCTGCTAAGGCTGGACACACTGGTAGTCTCGATCCTTTAGCGACAGGGGTTTTACCAATTTGTTTTGGAGAAGCAACAAAATTTACCCAGTTTCTTTTGGATGCAGATAAAAAATATAATACAACCATTCGCTTTGGCGTCTCCACCGCTAGTGGAGATTCTGGGTCAGAGGTAGTTTCTGAGCTGGGCGCTGAGGACCTAACCGCAAAAAAAGTGGAAGCAGTTTTGGCTGAATTTCGTGGAAATATTGCGCAGGTACCTTCGATGTATTCCGCACTAAAGCATGAAGGACAGCGATTATATAAGCTGGCTCGACAGGGAATAAGTGTAGATAGAAAAGCCCGTGATGTGATAATTTACTCTTTAGAGATGATAGGGTTTCGTTTTGGTGAATTTCCAGAGGCAGACATAAAGGTTCATTGTAGTAAAGGGACTTACATTAGAAGCTTGGCTGAAGATATAGGCTCTCGATTAGGCTGTGGCGCTTATGTGTCAAAACTACATAGAGGCGCTGTCGGTCAGTTTGATGAAAAAGATTCAATTACTATGGGGGAGCTGGAATCTATAGGCGAGTCTAGGCTTACAGCTAGTTTAGATTGCTTGCTTAAGCCTATGGATGCTGGCATTCAACACCTAATAGCTATCTATTTGCCTGAAGATGTTGCTTTTTATTTTTGCCAAGGACAGGCCGTAATGACGACACAGGCCTATCGCGAAGGCAAAGAAGGCGATATAGTGCGGGTCTTTCATCTGGATGGTTCGTTTTTGGGTGTTGGTGAAATCACAATTGATGGCAAGCTAGCCCCTAAGCGTTTAGTAATTTAATTTTATTCATAGGATACCTGTAAATATGCGCGGGCATCCTGAATCTTAAGCCGCATATTGGAGAAATATATGTTAAATGCAGAAGAAAAAGAAGTAATTGTTAAAAATAACGCTCAGTCTAAAGGTGATACTGGTTCTCCAGAAGTCCAAATCGCTTTACTAACAGCAAATGTTAATAAACTACAAGGCCATTTTGGTGATCATAAAAAAGACCACCATTCGCGTCGTGGCCTAATCCGCATGGTAAATCAACGTAGAAAACTGCTTGATTACCTTAAAGGCAAGGATGCTAGTCGCTATACGCAATTAATTGCTAAGCTTGGACTACGTCGATAAGAAGTGATTAATGGCTCCCCTGGGAGCCGTTAATAATTATAAGGGAAGTGAAAACAATACCTTTTGTATATTATGGCTGATCGAGTTACCTATAATTATCTAGATTTTGAATAAAAAATTAATATAAATAAAATCTAAACTTTACGGGTAATTATTGGTAACGCGAGCAGCTTAATTTCTGGTATTTTTTTAAAGCTTCATGCTATTAAGAACTATTAGGAAATAAATTTTATGAAACCTGTAATAAAAACATTTCAGTATGGAAAGCATACTGTCACATTAGAAACTGGCCGTATTGCGCGTCAAGCAACTGCAGCAGTTTTGTGTACTATGGACAAGACATCAGTGCTCTGTACGGTTGTTGCTGACAAGCAGGCCAAAGATGGACAAGACTTCTTTCCTCTTGGTGTTCATTACATTGAAAAAGCATACGCTGCTGGTAAAATTCCTGGTGGATTTTTTAAACGCGAAGGTCGACCAAATGAGAAAGAAACACTTACCTCTAGGCTGATAGACCGCCCTATCCGCCCTTTGTTTCCTGATGGGTTCAAAAATGAAGTGCAGGTAGTTTGTACTGTAATATCAGCAGAAAAAGATATTGATCCAGATATTGTAGCTATGATTGGGGTATCTGCTGCTTTGTCTATTTCTGGAGTTCCATTTAATGGTCCTGTGGGCGGCGCTCGCGTCGGCTACACATCAGATCTTGGTTATACCCTCAATCCAACTTACTCTGATTTGGTTGAGTCAGACTTGAACATGGTTGTAGCGGGGACTAAAGACGCAGTGTTAATGGTGGAATCAGAGGCAAATGAGCTGTCAGAGGATATTATGTTGGGGGCAGTACTTTTTGCTCATCAAGAAATGCAAGCAGTGATCCAAGTTATTACTGATTTAGCTGATGTGGCTGCTAAAACGAGATGGGATTGGCAGCCAGCGTCACAAAATTTAGAGCTTGCAGATGCCCTTAGTTCCAAAATAGGTAACGATCTAGACAATGCTTATCGTACAACAGACAAACAGGAAAGAGTAGCTCTGCTTGAAGGCCTTCGCAGCGATGCGATGGGCTTAGTGAGCGAGATAGCCGGTATCAGCGAAGAAGACGTGCGTGATGGTTTTAAAAAGCTTGAGAAGAAAATTGTGCGTGGCCGCATTACTCGCGGTGAGCCACGTATTGATGGTCGCGATAGCAAAACTGTTAGGGCTATTGATGTAGAGGTTGGTGTATTGCCGAAGACCCATGGCGCTGCGTTATTCACACGCGGAGAAACTCAGGCGTTAGTAACGACCACTTTGGGTTCCATGAGAGATGCGCAGCTGATTGATGCTCTGGAAGGTAAGCGTGAAGATCCCTTCATGCTGCATTATAACTTCCCTCCTTATTCTGTTGGTGAATGTGGCCGAATGGGATTTACAGGCCGACGTGAAGTTGGTCACGGTAAGCTGGCTAGACGCGGGATTAACGCGGTATTACCTTCTGCTGAAAAATTTCCGTACGCTATACGCGTGGTATCCGAGATTACTGAATCTAATGGATCTAGCTCAATGGCTTCGGTGTGCGGAGCAAGCCTATCTTTGATGGACGCAGGGGTTCCACTAAAGGCTCCAGTGGCCGGCATTGCCATGGGTTTAGTCAAAGAAGAAAGTGGATTTGCAATATTGACAGATATCTTAGGTGACGAGGATCATTTGGGTGATATGGATTTCAAAGTGGCAGGTACAGCACAAGGCGTTACTGCGCTCCAGATGGATATAAAAATTGAAGGTATCACTGAAGAAATTATGGAGGCCGCGCTCGAGCAGGCTCTTCATGCTCGACTGCATATTCTTGGTGAAATGAACAAGGTTCTTGCTAGTTCTCGCGACGAGGTATCCGAAGCAGCACCTCGTTACCATACAATGAAAATTGATGCGGATAAGATTCGTGATGTTATTGGTAAGGGTGGAGCTACTATTCGTTCTTTAACAGAAACAACTGGGGCTACCATTGATATTAGTGATGACGGAACTATTCGCATCTATAGCGATGACTCTGACGGACTCAATGACGCTATTTTCCGTATCGGAGAGATTACTGCAGAAGCCGAAGTGGGCCGTATTTATGAAGGCACCGTGGCTCGAATTGTTGATTTTGGTGCATTTGTTACTATCATGCCTGGTACAGATGGCCTCCTACATATCTCTCAAATCGCAGAAGAGCGTGTTGAAAAAGTAACAGACTACCTCAAAGAGGGTCAAGAAATTCGCGTGAAAGTGCTTGATGTTGATGCCCGTGGACGAATTAAACTTTCTATGAAGGAAGTAAAAGTAGATGTAGAGGAAAAAATTATTGCGGCAGTTGATGAGGAGGGTGCAGGAGAGTCAGCCGAATAATGTTGTAAATTTTTTCAGTATTTTTTTAAAAGCGAGGCATGCCTCGCTTTTTTTATGGATATTTTTTGTTATATGATGATTTTTCAGTGAAAAAAAGTAGCTTGGAGTTACAATCTTAAGTATGGATAATCACCACCCTTTTAAATCACCTCAGTTTGAACGACAGCAGTTTCGTGCCCGACTTTTTTTTGGGACATCTTTGATGGTGCTTTTGGTCTCCATACTGCTCGGTCGCTACTATTATCTGCAGGTTATTAAATACGAAAAATTTATGACGAGATCTGAAAGCAATCGAGTTCTGGTTGAGCCCATAGCTCCTACACGTGGATTGATTTACGATCGAAATGGAGTTTTACTAGCTCAGAACCGAATCAGCTTTAGTTTGTCTGTTGTTATTGAGAGAGCTGATGATCTTGGATTGTTGTTGGAAGAAATTTCTAGCCTGATCACTCTATCTGATAAAGAGAAAAGTCAGTTTTACAAGCAACTAAATAGACGACGACGACCTTTCGAGTCAGTTCTACTGAAAATGGACTTAAGCGAAGAAGAACAGGCAATACTTGCTGTTAATCAATATCATCTTCAGGGTTCTTTGGTGACCGCTAAGCTGTTAAGAGAGTATCCTTTTGGACAAAATTTTGCCCATGCGCTTGGATATGTAGGGCGTATAAACGATCATGAGATCGATACACTGGACCCTGTTCTTTACACAGGAACCCTTGTTTTAGGAAAAACCGGACTAGAAAAAAAGTATGAAAACGACCTCTTAGGCAGAGTTGGTTATCAGACGGTAGAGGTTAATAATCGAGGCCGTATGATGAGGCTGCTTCAGCGCGAGAGTCCTATTGATGGAAAGGATTTACATCTATACTTGGATTATCGACTGCAACGTCAAGCCTATAGGTTGCTGGAGGGAGAAAAAGGAGCCATTGTAGTTATAGAAATTGATACCGGAGGGGTCCTCGCGATGGCTAGTGCTCCAAGTTTTAATCCAAATGAATTTGTTTCTGGTATAAGCCATAAGAGCTATAGTGAATTAACTCACTCATCGGAATTGCCTTTGTTTGATAGAGCTCTGCGCGGACAATACCCTCCAGGATCTACCGTGAAGCCTGTTTATGGTTTGGCTGCGTTAGACGAAGGTGTGATTAATGAAAACTATAGAATAAGTGACCCTGGCTATTTTAAGCTACCTAATTCAGAGCACAAATACCGAGACTGGAAAAAAGGAGGGCATGGAAATAATATCCACTTGCATGATGCAATCGTTCAATCCTGTGATACTTTTTTTTATAATCTGACCAATCTTATGTCTATTGATACTTTTGATCGCTACGGTTCGGCTTTTGGGTTTGGGCAAAAGACTGGCATTGATATGCCTCTTGAGCGAAAGGGAATTATGCCATCACGTTCCTGGAAGCAGGAAGCTCGGAGCATGCGTTGGTATACAGGTGATACCGTAAATGTAAGTATAGGACAAGGATATACTCTGACTACGCCTATACAGTTGGCTGTTATGACCGCAGGCATAGCAAGTCGCGGCGAAATGCGTACACCGCAGTTGGTTCAGAATCAGCAGAATATCTTACCAGTAAAGAGAAAAATTGAAATCTCAGAAAATCATTGGAATTATGTACACCAATCGATGGAGGATGTTGTGCATGGCGCCAAAGGCACCGCGAGAGGTATCAGTAAGGGCCTTAACTACAAAATTGCGGGAAAAACTGGCACCGTGCAGGTGATAAAGATCAAACAAGAAGAAAAATACGATGCAGGAGCTACCGCAAAACGTAATCGCGATCATGCTTTATTTGTAGCCTTTGCCCCAAGAGAAAATCCAAAGATTGCAGTAGCGATAGTTATAGAAAATGCTGGATCCGGCTCATCCCAGGCCGCTCCTGTTGCTAGAAAAATTATGGATGCCTATATGAATTTTTATCCTGAGGCGTTAGGGGGGCTATGATGACCCAAAATGATTTTGTCCGACAAATGCGTCCAGGAAATTCCGCTTTTTACGATACCCGTAGCCAGTGGAATAGATTTCATTGCGATATTCCTATGATTGTGTTGCTTTTGATTCTGTCTACGGTCGGACTACTAGTACTTTTTAGCGCCAGCAGTCAAAATATTTCTCTTGTAAAGTCTCAGCTTGTTCGGTTTGGTATTGGGTTTATCGCAATGATTGCGCTAGCTCAAATTCACCCTCGTTTTTTTGAACGTTGGGCGTTTCTTCCCTACTTGGGAGGTATTTTATTATTAATAATGGTGCCATTATTTGGCATAGAAAAAAATGGTGCACAGCGTTGGCTAAGTATAGGTGTTCAGTTCCAACCTTCGGAAATTATTAAGGTTTCGATCCCCTTGCTTTTGGCTAGTTATTTAGCCAAAAGATCTTTTCCTCCTAGCTTTAAGCATGTATTTTTTTCATTGTTATTTATTGCTATCCCTGTAGGCTTAGTTGCAAATCAGCCTGACTTAGGGACAGCAATCTTGATCGCGATTGCGGGGTTTTCTGTATTATTTCTGAGCGGGTTACCAGGGCGTTATTTAATTTTTTCTTCCCTATCGCTAGCTGTGGTAATACCCATGGGTTGGCTGTATGTACTGCATGATTACCAGAAACAAAGAATTATTACCTTATTTGATCCAGAGTCTGACAAGCTTGGTGCAGCTTGGAATATTATTCAATCTACTGTTGCCATTGGTTCTGGGGGCTTCAACGGCAAAGGCTGGGGACATGGCACTCAGTCTCAGTTAAATTTTCTTCCAGAGAGTAGTACAGATTTTATTATTGCTGTTTTTGCAGAAGAGTTTGGGTTATTTGGGGTGCTGTTGCTTGTAGCTCTATACTTCGCCCTTATTGCAAGATGCCTCCTTATTAGTGTTAGAGCACAGAGTATGTTCGGCATGTTATTTGCGGGGAGCTATACAGTTTTATTTTTTGTTTATATTTTTGTGAATATGGGGATGGTGTCAGGTATTCTGCCTGTAGTCGGTGTGCCACTACCTTTCATGAGTTTCGGCGGAACATCTGTTGTGACGCTGATGTGCGGGTTTGGTATTTTGATGGCTATTAGTACAGAGAAAAATGATATGGAAAAAAAGCGTGGCGGTTAGCTTGCTAGTCACCGCCAAATTTATTCATGGGGACATCTTAGGAGATAGTTAAATATGAAAATATATGCAAGAACAACCTTTGTTTTTGTTGCTGCATTTTTGTTGGTTCCGTTATCTGTGATGGCTGACTATTCAGTGCATCCCGATGCCCATATATTTACAGATAGAATGGTGAGTGAGTATAAGTTAGAGCGCTCTTATGTTAAATCATTGCTTCAAAATGCAAGCAAACAGCAGTCTATTATTGACGCGATGACCCGCCCTGCAGAGAAGGTTAAAACTTGGGAGCAATATCGAAAAATTTTTATTCAAGAGAGACGAATTGATCAAGGGGTCAAGTTTTGGCTCGAAAACTTTGATACTTTAGCTAGGGCTTCCAAGGAATATAATGTGGCTCCAGAGGTGATAGTTGCGATCATTGGCGTGGAAACTTCTTATGGTCGAAATAAGGGAAATTATCGTGTCATTGATGCGCTAGCGACACTATCGTTTGATTACCCGAAGCGCAGTGTGTTTTTTACCAAACAATTAGAGAATTTTTTATTATTATGCGTAGAACAAAACCAAGATCCTTTGACCCTCAAGGGTTCCTATGCCGGAGCGATGGGTTACGGCCAATTTATACCTAGCAGTTATCGCAGCTATGCTGTCGATTTTGATGGTGATGGATTCTCAGATATATGGAATAATAAAACTGATGCCATAGGCAGTGTGGCCAATTATTTTTCACGTCATGGCTGGAAGGTGGGTGAAGAAGTAATTGTTCCTGCTAGTTTTTCTAAAGGCTATGACTCATCTCTGGTCAATAAGCTTAAACTGAATAAAACTATTGGTGAGTTAGGAGTGCTAGGATTTTCTCCCGCTCAGATATTGCCGACTGAATTTAAAGCTTTACCGGTCTTGTTAAAAGGCATGAACGGGGAAGAGTTTTGGCTGGGACTTCATAACTTCTACGTGATTACTCGATACAACCATAGCCACCTGTACGCAATGGCAGTGCATGAGCTCAGTCAGTTAATTTTGGAGCGAACAGCTAAGAATAAGAGGCAAGCATCCCATTAAAATCTGGTTTTGTAATATACAAAAATTGTTTAGATGTATCATTCCGGCTCTTATCTTTTCCGTACTGGTTGGCTGCAGTGAGACTGGTATTAAAAATGGTAGCGGTCAAGTGCGTCAAGACGGGCCGCCTCCAGAAGATGATATTCCAAGCATCACTTTTGATATTGCAAACATTGCTGACGCTATACCAAAAGTAGAATTGATTACAAAGGCAGGGAACTTTAGCCCATATGTGGTTATGGGAAAAACATATCGGGTCCTCCCTTCTTCCGCTGGCTACAAAGAGCGCGGAGTAGCTTCTTGGTATGGATACAAATTTCATGGTCGAAAAACATCTAATGGCGAATTCTATAACATGTACGGCATGACGGCTGCACATAAAAGTTTGCCTATTCCAAGTTATGCGAGAGTCACAAATCTGGAGAATGGGTTAAATGCTATCGTTCGTATAAATGATAGAGGGCCTTTTCATGAGGATCGAATAATTGATCTTTCATTTGTTGCAGCAAAAAAATTGGGTTATTTCTCTAGCGGTACTGCTGATGTTGAGATCGAGGCCATAGATCCTATTGAATATCAAAAAAAAGTAGATGACGGATCTAGGCCTGCAGGCAAAAACGGCAGGATAAAATCACAGAGCGCCACCCCGTCTTTCGCTGTAAGGCCCACCATGAAAGAGGGCGAGGTTATTTCTGGCACCTTTATTCAGGTGGCGGCTTTTGGTTCAGAAGCTGCCGCTAATAGTCTTATTGAGAGATTGCAGGGCCTGATTAAGCACCCGATTAATATACATCGTTATAGTGAGCCTCGGGTTTTATTTAAGGTAATTATTGGTCCCATAAGAGGCAAGGCACAGATAAAAGAAACAACTGCTCTTGTTAAGAGGCATGAGGGAATTGGGAAATTTTTGGTATATCAGTAATTTTTCTGATAAGAGACTGGACCCATGTTAGAATTATTACGTATTTAAAAGCTGTTTAATTTGGCAATACAAGCACTTTATTGATCTGTTATTTTACCTATCCTCCGGTCTAACTACCTTATGAAGCGGGTTATTTTTATGCGAAAAGAAATTTTAATTTTCTGGCCAGTATTTTTTTTGTTGAGTTTTGCGGCATCGGCTCATGGAAAGATATTAATGCCAGCACCACCAACGCTGGCAGCTAATGCTTGGATCCTAATAGATGCAAACACCGGTAAGGTCCTGATTGAGAATAATGCAGATCAACAGCTGCCCCCTGCTAGTCTGACAAAAATAATGACTAGCTATCTTGTGGCATCAGATATAGCTAGCGACAAAATAAAAGAAGATGATCAAGTCCCTATTAGTGTAACTGCTTGGAAAAAGGGCGGATCCAAAATGTGGGTGCGGGAGGGAACATCTGTTTCTGTGATTGATTTATTACGCGGGGTGATTATTCAGTCCGGCAATGATGCCTCTATAGCGTTGGCTGAGCACCTTGCCGGCAGCGAGGGAGCATTTTCTGATGTTATGAATCAGCAGGCTGCACTGCTTGGAATGTCTGGCACGTACTATAGTAATGCTACGGGCTGGCCTGACGAAGGGCATTTAACTACAGCTAGAGATTTAGCCTTGTTGTCACGCGCACTGATACAAGACCATCCCCATTATTATAAAATTTATTCTGAAAAGTATTTTAAATATAACGGCATAAATCAACCTAACCGCAATCGATTGCTCTGGCGCGATAGATCGGTTGATGGTTTGAAAACTGGGCATACAGAAGAAGCCGGATACTGCCTTGTAGCCTCAGCTGTTCGAAATGGTACGAGGCTTATTTCCGTGGTAATGGGAGCAAGCACTGAAGAGTCTAGAGCACAGGAGTCCCAGAAGCTCCTAGCTTACGGATTCCGCTACTACGAAACAGGTAAAATTTACTCTGCTGGCGATATCGTAGAAGAAGATGTGCGGGTTTGGTATGGCGCTGAAAATAAGGTAAATCTTATTGTGCCTGAGGACGTCTACCTCACCATACCCAAGGGTTCCCAGAAAGACCTTAATGCTAAAATATTATTAGATGAAATGATTGAAGCGCCAATTTTTGAAAAACAAGAAATAGCCAGAATATCCATCAGTTTAGAAGGCGAGCAACTGCTTGAGCTCCCTGTGAGTGCCCAGAAAGCAATAGACGAGGCTAGTTTATTTATGAGGTTATGGGACGCAATTGAAATATGGTTTAGGGTCTCCTCAAAAGAATGAGTGATCAAGATGTATTAAAATCCATGACTATGGAAGAAATTAACAGGGATGAATCGCTAGGGGCCCCTAAAATTGAGTATCCTTGCGATTATCCTATTAAAGTTTTAGGTGAGGCGGGACCTAATCTGTATAAACTAGTGACGGCAGTGATGGAAGCCTATTCTCCCGGCTTCGATCAATCAAAAACAACTATTAGGGATAGCAAAAATGGCACTTTTCAGGCAATCACTGTGACTATAACAGCCACTAGCGTTGATCAGTTGCAAGCCTTGTTTGATGACCTGAAGGTTAGCCCCTTGGTCAAAATGGTTATATAAATTTTTATGCGACAGCCCCCTTCGTTGCCTCTAATTGTTCGTCATCTAGGCTGCTGCCAGTATCTTGATACCTTTGCGGCAATGAAATCGTTTGTATCTGAGCGACAAAAAAGTACGCCAGACGAAATTTGGTTGTTAGAGCATTTCCCTGTATTTACTCAAGGCCAAGCGGGCAGTAAAGAGCATCTTATTGCGCCTGGAGATATACCAGTTGTTCAAAGTGATCGAGGTGGGCATGTGACCTATCATGCCCCAGGTCAAATTACTGGATATATACTGATAGATATGCAGCGTCTTGGTATTGGCGTGAGAGATATTGTGACTTTAATCGAAAAATCGATAATAGAGACTCTAGCGTATTGGAATATCAAGGCTACAGCAGATCCTAGGGCTCCAGGAGTTTTTGTGGGCGATGCAGCAGGAGATTTGGGTGGACTCAAAAAGATTGCATCTTTAGGTTTGAGGATACGTCGTGGCTATAGCTACCATGGGTTTAATTTAAATATTGATATGGATATGGGTCCTTGGTCCAGAATTAATCCCTGCGGTTTAGGTATCCCTATGACCCAGATGATTGATTTTTTAGAGGAAAGAGTCCCTTTGATTGATATTTTTAAGTGTATTTCAAACATTTTGGCCCAAAGTTTGGGTTATAATGAATATAAAGTCGAATTTACATTAGACCATTAGTTGCAATATGGCGATGGCATGTGTGCTTCTTCTATGACCGAAATAGTCTAGCCAGCAACTCGTTTGAGTAACCTTTATATGACAGACTTTAATGCAGCCGCCCCTAAGCGTACGCGACGTATCAAGCAGGGAGAAAAACTCCGTAGTGCTGAAAAAGTAGAGCGTATACCAGTCAAAGTGATACCCACTGAAACAATTCTTCGCAAGCCTGATTGGATGAGAATTCGTATATCATCCTCACCTAAAGTTCAGGAAATTAAAAATATCCTGCGAGCAAATAAGTTGTCTACTGTTTGCGAAGAAGCTGCTTGCCCTAACCTTAGTGAATGTTTTGGCAATGGTACAGCCACCTTCATGATTATGGGGGAGATCTGTACTCGTCGATGTCCATTTTGTGATGTGGGCCATGGCAAGCCAAATCCGCTTGATTTAGATGAACCCAAGAGCCTAGCCAAGGCTATTTATGAAATGAAGTTGCGATATGTTGTAATTACTTCAGTGGATCGTGATGATCTGAGAGATGGAGGCGCACAGCATTTTGCTGATTGTATCCGCGAAGCAAAGACTTTAAGTCCCAGTCTTCAGGTGGAGGTGCTGGTCCCAGATTTTCGTGGACGCATGGAAGCGGCCTTGGAAATTCTGACGGCAACATCACCTGATGTCTTTAACCATAACTTGGAGACTGTTTCTCGTTTGTATCGGGAGGCTCGACCTGGCGCTAATTATGGTTGGTCTCTCAAATTACTGCAGGACTATAAACATTATAATCCGAGTGTGGCCACTAAATCTGGTTTGATGGTTGGTCTCGGTGAGACTAAAGACGAGTTATTGCGTACATTGGATGATCTCAGAGCCCATGATGTTGATATGATAACAGTTGGCCAGTACTTGCAGCCGTCTAAAAATCATCTCCCGGTTGCTCGTTTTGTGCACCCAGACGAATTTTCTGAGTATGCAGAATATGGGTATGGCATTGGATTTAAATACGTGGCTTCTGGCCCACTGGTTCGCTCTTCTTACCATGCAGATAAGCAGGCCAAAGGTGAGAAAGTGCATTAAAAAAGGCTCCACTGATGTCACATCCTAAGCTTTTAGATATCCTGAATGCGACTGTTTATCGTGATGAAAAAAAAGTATTTGATGATTTTTCCCTGTCTATAGAATATGGACAAAGTTGCGCTATTATTGGCCCCAATGGGGCAGGTAAAAGTACTTTGCTGAAACTCTTGTCTCGAGAGATTTACCCGGTTACTAAAAATAATTCTTTTGTAAAAATACTGGGTATGGAAATGCCAACTCTTTGGGAGCTCAGAGAAAAAATAGGATTAATATCAGCTGATTTGCAGGTAGGGTTTGTTCCTGATATTAGTGGTTTGGGCGTCGTAATTTCGGGGTTACACAATTCGATTGGCTTATTTCATCATCAAGAGATCACCGAGCTTGAATTAAAGCGCGGAGAAAAAATATTAGAATACTTGGGTATTAAGAGTCTAGCAAATTGCCTTTATCGCCAGATGTCTACTGGCCAGCAGCGTCGTTGTTTGTTGGGACGTGCCTTGATTCATGATCCGGATCATATGATTTTTGATGAACCCACAAGCGGCTTGGATTTAAGTGCAACCTATCAGTATCTTGATATCCTTAGAAAGCTCCTTGGCCAAGAAAAAACTATTTTGTTGGCCACTCATCATATCCATGAAATACCACCAGAAATAGAACGTGTGATTTTGATGCGAGACGGAAAAATTTTTGCGGATGGATGTAAGACTGAACTCCTAACGGATCAGTATATGTCGCGGTTGTTTGATGTTCCCCTGAGGGTGGTAGCGTTGGCTGGTTTTTATCAGGTCTTGCCAGCGTAGAGAGAACACGGGATAATTTGCAACCTTTCTTCAGCATGAATATATGCAGATAGTGGCCGGTAACAAAAAATCAGGAAAGAGTTAAATATGAAGATTGCAAAAAATAGTATCGTTTTGTTCCACCATAAAATGACAGATCAGGATGGCGAGATCATTGAAAATTCTGCAGGGCAAGAGCCTAGTGCGTTTCTTTATGGCCACAAAAACATGATAGAAACGCTAGAGCATTCAATGTCAGGAAAAGAGGCAGGTGATAAGTTTTGCGTGACACTGCAACCCGAGATGGCTTACGGTCGACTGAATCTCAAAAATAGACTAAGAGTTGCAAGGAAAAGTATTGGTCAAGAGGGAAAACTAGAGCCTGGTATGATAGTCCCTTTAAAGACAGTAGAAGGGACTCGCCCTGTGACTGTTGCAAAGGTTGGAAAGTTTAATGTTGATATAGACTTCAATCACCCCTTGGCAGGCAAAACATTAACATTTGATATTGAAATTGTAGATATTCGCGAGGCAACACTTGAAGAGATAAAACAGGGAAAGCCGCAATCCAGCGCTAACATCTAGCGCTGATAACCTAATAAAATTGCAACTGTAGCCCCAGTGTAACTGTATCTGTTTTGTTGCCAGCATACCCAGAGGCATTTGCATCCCCGCGGGCATAGTTGAGGTTTAAGCTCGTTTTATTGCCAAAAATAATGTAATTAGTGCCCCATTCTGTTGTAGCGCTACTTTTAGCTCCGCTAGGATTATTTTCTGTGTGCCGAAAATAGGGTTGTAGTTTTCCAGGCCCAACTTTATTTGGAAACAAGTAGCCCGCTGTAGTATAAAACGTATCACCATCAAAGATGCAAAAGCATTCAACGGTTGCATCTGCTGGCCTTGATATAGTATTGAGGTCTGTATCCATTTCTTTGTAGCCAGCCCCAAAGTTAAAAACTCCTTGGTTGGGTAAAATTCTTTCAGAGAATACGTCAAAGGCGTACCCGAAAAAATCACCTGATTCGGAGGTGCTGCCAGTGCCATCAGACTGGGATTGAAGAGTTACAGCAGTTGTTAGAATATTGCCTTGAGCCCCATGATGAGTAGCACTAGTATAGTAGTGGCCAGGCTGAGGCTCTACATTGAGAAAGTTGTAAGCAAGTCGGGCTGCATATAATAAGTGATCAGAGTCGTTACCATAGTCATCTTCTAGGCCATCAAAGGCGCCCAATAAATATTGAAATCTCTCTTTTGTTCCCCAAAATACAGCCCCCTCACTTCGTCCTAGCTGCCCAGCCCCAACATGATATGCGGAAAATAAAGGTTGACGATATTGATTCCAGCTCAATGAGGAATAAGGGCCATTGAGTCCAGGACGGTCAGAGGGTACTAGCGTTCTACCCACCCATAAATTAGCAGAAGGATTAAACTCAAATTTTAATAGAGCATCGATAGTCATCATCGAATCGCCCTCGTATTTTTCTGTATTAATATTGAATTTTAAGTGTTTATGGAGCTGGCCAGATATATAGAGGCGCATACTGTTGATTGAGAACTCTGAACTATCGTCCGTGTTGCTATTGCGTGAGGCTGTTTGAAGACGGAGACCTCCTCCGACAGCTAGCCAGACTGTATCGTTATGTTTCAGCATGAGGCCTTTTAGTGGATCGCCGGCCATAGAGGGTGATGCTGCCAAGAAAATAAAATAAATCAGCAGGGGTAAAGCATAAGTTCTAGGTAAAACCCATGAAAAAAATCTGTTTTCTTTGAAAAAAATTCCCATTGAGAGTCCATTTTGGTATGAATTCTTTATCTTAATTATAACATGATATTTTTTACATAAAGAGCTAAATGGCTACTGTTTAATCGATGCATTGGCCCATGCGTTATCTTTAATGGGACGGTAGGTTCGAATTACAAAATCTATTTCTGTGCATAATGATGCTAAAGTATTCAAATTGTCTTGGGCTGTTTTATCGGTCTGCCAGTAAAGCGGCGTCATCGATACTAGCTGGCTGATCTGTTTAGCGCCTTTCACTTCAAGCCGGTAGCTAACCTTTTCCTCGTCTAAAAGTGAAAAATTATCAAGCGCCTCTTGAGGCGTATGTTCTTTGGCTTCCTTGTAGAGTAATTTTTTTAGTGCAAATAAGTGTCTAGGACCTGGTGAAATAACAATTAACACACCTTTTTTCTTCAGTACTCGTGCTGCTTCTATGTTATCCCCTGGTGCAAATATCCGTAACAAGCAATCAATGGAATTGGTTAAAACAGGTAAATTAAAGCTACTTGCAACAGCAAAATGCCCATTTTTTATGAGACGGCTTGCAATTTTTGTTGCCTCTTTTGATATATCTATTCCGAATATATGAATGTCACTTTTATGTGCTATAAGTTGCTGCAAGTAATAACCTTCACCGCAGCCGCTGTCTAGTAAAATTGAATTGGCTCCCAGGTGGCTGCTGGTTAATTCAGTGATTTTTTCAGAGAGAGGTTGATAGTAGCCTTGGCTTAAAAAATCCTGACGACTACTTACCATAAACTTGGTATCGCCTGGAGAAGGCGAGCGTTTTTGTTGCGGCAGTAAGAGATTAATATAGCCTTCTTTCGCAATATCAAAACTATGCTGGTTATCACACAGCCACTGCTGAGTTAAGGTACCCTCTGAATTTTTTTCAGGGCCAATACATGGTTTTGTTAGCGGCAATTTACACACTGGGCAGACCCAGATTGATACATGATTATTATTTGCCATAGAAAATTATTTTTTAGGTGGGTATTTAATAACGATATTTGTTGGTCGTAAGTATAATAGAGCCCAATAATATAGATATAAGTAAAAAATAGGGAGGCTCAATGAAAATTAAACATAATGCTGTTGTGAGCTTCCACTATCGTTTATGCGATGCGACAACCCAAGAAGAGCTAGAAAACTCTCATGCCGGTAACCCCAGCGTCTATTTGCACGGTCGCCGTGCTATTACGCCTGCACTGGAAGCTGTAATGACAGAAAAAGACACTGGAGATATATTTAGCGTAACTTTGCTTCCAGAGGAAAGTTTTGGTATTCGAGAAGAGGGTCGACATCAGCGCGTCCCTATCAAGCATTTGATGGGAAAAGTAAAACCAAAAGTCGGCATGGCTGTATCAATTCAAACAGACGGTGGAGTACGTCAAGGGGTGGTAATTAAAATAGGCAAGTTTAATGTCGATTTAGATACCAATCACCCCCTGGCGGGAAAGATGGTTATATTTGATATTGAGATTGTTGACGTTCGTGAAGCCACTCAGGAGGAAATTGACCATGGCCATGCACACGGCATTGGAGGTCATCAGCACTAATTATTGCCGAGTGATAACTGATTCTCATAATAAGCCTCATGTGCGAGTAACCAAGATTTTCTTTCCAGTCCACCAGAATAACCTGTTAATGTGCCATTTTTTCCAATAACACGGTGACAGGGCACAATAATAGCAATGGGATTTTTTTTGAGAGCAGTCCCTGCGGCGCGAACAGCTGCAGGCTTACCCGCCATGCTGGCAACTACCCCATAAGAAATGGTTTCGCTAAAAATGATATCCTGCAGTGCGGACCAAACAGAATTTTGAAAATCAGTACCCTTGTGATCCAAGGGTAGATTGAATATTTTTCGCCTTCCTGCAAAATATTCAGCCAGTTCTACTATGCATTGTTCAGTGAGCCTGCAGCCCAAGGAAGGCAACTTTTTCTGACTAGTGAATTCAATACCTGTTATGCCATATTTTGATGCTTTGATTTTTATAACGCCAAGAGGCGAGGTCATGTAGTCAGTGTAATTTTTAAAATTTTGCATTAAGTTTGCATGCCTCTTATTAAGAGGTTGTGTGTAACTTTTTGGCTACTGTGGACTCGTCCATACTTTTCTTAGCGGCTCACCGAAGTCATCATAGATTATTTTTTCTTTTTCTTTTTCTTTTTCTTTTTCTTTGGGTTTGCTTGTTTTCTTAAGCGCAGACTTTGATTTACTTCTAGCATCCAAAGCAGCAATCACCTCTGTCAAGGGGGTTCGAGCTATTTTTGGCTCATTAAATAGTGGTGTTTTCAGGCTTGCGTGAGGACTCTCTCTGCCAGTAACACCTTTGTCTACTTGTTCTATTTTTCCGCCTTTGCAAGTGAATTGATCAATCTGTCTTTGTAGTTCATCTCTTAAGTCTGCTTTAGTTGGTATTTTTTTCACAATTTTTCGCCATGATTAAACTTTTTTTAGTATAGCACCAGTATTGACTATAGTCAGCTCTACCAGTGCTCCCATACAGGTGAGCATGCTATAGGTAATTCGGAGATGCGACCTAATTCGGCCCATGCTTGCCCCGGCCGATGAAAGTCAGACCCGCAAGACGCTAGCAGTTTCTTTTCCACACAAAGGCCAGCTAAATCTTTCGTGATGTTAGCATCCTGTCTTCCTGAGATCACCTCCATGCCTTGGCCTCCAGCCTCAATAAAGTTATCTAATAGATGTTTGAGCTTAGTCCGAGTTAATTGATATTTTTTTGGATGAGCTAATACCGCGGTTCCACCTGCCTCGTTAATCCATCGGACAATTTGTGGAATATCTGCCCAAAACTGTTTTATATCGCCAGGTTTTCCTGACCCAAGAAATTTTTTAAAAGCCTGGTTGATGTCAGAAACAGCTCCAATATCAACTAAGTATTGTGCAAAATGAGGACGACCAATATTACCATTATTGGCAATAGCGGCTGCTCCAGCGAGGGTCTCCTTGAAGCCCAGTTGATCAAGTTTATCTGCAATCATAGTTGCTCTTTTTTGCCTTGCTGTATTTTGGAACGCAACTCCTGCTTTTAAAGAATCGCTATCAAGTTGAACGTTGAGCCCAACAATATGAACATTCATTTTCCCCCAACAGCTTGAGAATTCAATACCAGGGATAATTTTGATCGGTAGGCTTTCTTTTAGGTTGAGGTGATGGTAGGCATTTATTGTGTCGTGGTCTGTAATGGCAAGCGTTTGGACTCCCATCTCTATGGCTCGACTAACCAGCTCTATTGGCGTTAGCGTTCCATCTGAGCAGTTACTATGGCAATGTAGGTCGTATTTCATGGGGTTATACATTTTTTAGTTAATTTATTTTTTAGTTTTTTCATGCATCCATTTGTAGAGATTTTAAGTGCGAAGCTATTTTTTTGTCAGGTATAATTCACTGATGAATATTTCTTCAACCAAAATAGACCCCGCTATTATAACCCCTATTGATGACTTAAGGCAGAGCCAAGTTGTAGGGCATACTAGGAATTTCATTGAGCTTGGTTCAAAATATTTTAATCAAAAATTTAGCATGATACCTGTTGTATTTGACTTAAAAGGAAGAATAGCGGGCATGTATAAGTGGCAGTCTTCTACAAGGAAGCAAGAGAAATCAAGAAAAATTCGCTACAATCCTTGGCTTTTCGCTAAATATTATGAAGAAAATTTAGCTATAACAGTACCTCATGAGGTGGCGCATTATTTGGTTAACTGTCTCCATCAACCCCGAAAAGTGAAACCTCATGGATCAGAATGGAAAGCTATAATGCAGATCTTTGGGGCTGACAGTAGTGTCACTGCTGACTTTGATATGACAGGTATACCCTGTTATAGCCATCGAAGATTTGAATATACTTGCGACTGCAAAACCCATCAGCTTAGTACTTATCGGCATAATAAATGTGTGCGTAATCAGGCTTGCTATCTTTGTCGATATTGCCAAGCCAAGCTTAAGCTAAAATATCAGGAGTTTTGATGTCTAAACCTCGCAGTTCTTGGTTTGTCTATATTATCAAGGCTAGTGATGGGTCTCTTTATACCGGGATCACCGTAGATGTGCACCGACGATTTCAGCAACACTTAAATAGCAAGCAGGGGGCTAAATACTTTCAGGGCAGAAAGCCTGAAAAGATTGTTTTTATTGAGTCCGGGCACAATCGTAGTAGCGCCTCTAAGCGCGAAGCTGAGATAAAATCTTTTACTCGGGATAAAAAACTTCTCATGGTAAGTGCAGCTAAACATTCAGGCCTACTTTGTTAATTTTTCTAACTTATCTAGATAAACATTGCGCCTATGGTATCTTTTGCCTGCGCCTCATAAAATGTGCACGTTCTTAACTCTAGGTAAGGAGATGCAGTTGGATGCTTGGGATGTAATCATTGTTGGGGCTGGGGCCGCTGGATTAATGTGCGCCATCACAGCTGGTAAGCGCGGGCGTCGAGTCTTAGTGCTCGAATCTGCAGATAGGCCAGGCAAGAAGATACTCATGTCTGGCGGTGGTCGCTGTAACTTCACTAATTTGCATGTTGAATCAGATAATTTTTTGTCAGATAACCTAAATTTCTGTAAATCTGCTTTGAGTTGCTACACTCAATGGGATTTTATAGAGCTAGTCTGTAAGCATGACATTAAGTACCATGAGAAAACCCTGGGACAACTATTTTGCGATAGTTCGTCAAAAGATATCCTTAACATGCTGCTGATAGAGGCTGAAAAAGCAAAAGTAACAATTACGACAAAATGTTTAATTGATAAATATGAGACTAGGGAGCGTTCTGAGAAAAATTTTACGCTATATACAAATCAGGGAAAGTTTACGACCAAGTCTTTGATTGTGGCATCTGGAGGGCTTTCAGTTCCAACACTAGGGGGCTCTGATATAGGTTATCGTCTGGCAGAGCAATTTGGGCATAAGATTACTTTATTGCGTCCAGCCTTGGTGCCTTTTACTTTTACGGATAGTTTTAAATTGTTGTCAGAAAAATTATCTGGATTATCGTTACCAGTGCGCTTATCAACTGGTAAGCATCAGTTCTTGGAGAGTGTATTGTTTACCCATCGTGGCCTAAGTGGCCCTGCAGTATTGCAAATTTCAAGTTATTGGAGGGAAGGGCAGTCCATTAGGTTAGACCTACTGCCGTTTACAGACTGCTTTCAGCATCTAGTCAAACAAAAATTTGAGCAACCTAGGGCAGTGTTGAGAACAATTATCTCTCAACTGCTACCAAGAAATTTAGTATTAGAACTTGAGAAGTGCTGGTGGCTGGAGAAAAAAGAAGTGCCTATTGCTGAGCTTTCGGAGACATTAATTCAAACCCTTGCTGATAGCATTCATAGCTGGGAGTTAAAGCCATCAGGCACAGAGGGTTATCGTACTGCTGAGGTTACACTTGGGGGGGTTGAAACTGGCGAGATTTCATCCAAGACTATGGAAAGTAAGAGGCAGCCTGGATTGTATTTTGTTGGTGAAATTTTAGATGTCACTGGCCACCTTGGGGGCTTTAATTTTCAGTGGGCCTGGGCATCTGGATTTGCTGCCGGAAAAGTTGCTTAAATGCGAAACTATTAGTTGTTATATTTGAAATAACAATTAATCAGGAATTTTTGGCCACTACACAACATTAGGCTTTATAATGGATCGAGAAGAATTAAATGCTGAAACAGCAAAAATTTATTGGAAAGAGGTAGAAACCTTTTTTGCCAATGGCACAGTTATTTATGTATCTTCAGAACTCGATTTGATTGATGTGGCTCTGGATATCTGTCTAGATAACAAGTTGAAAGTTCAGCAATGGATGTCAGGCAATCTGATTAATAAGGTCAGCGACCAGCAAGCCTTAGAATGGTTGAGTGGTGATACTGTATTATGGTCGGTAGTTGTAAAGCCTTGGGTGCTGGTTCAGCCAATAAAAGACTCCAGTTTATAGGGTATAATATTTTTTTACGCTTGATTGAATTCTCATGAATTTCTAATTTTATTGATGATTTCTTTGTGCTTGCTGCGGATATAAATCAATCTATTGTAATTTTAATCTTGATAAATATTGTTTCATATAGGATCCTTCGCAAAGTTTTTAAAAGCTCGGGGTTGAGTGCTCTAGGAAAATAGAAAATCTAATAAAGGAGTTAGTTTCATGGCAGGTTTCGACAAGGTGGTCAACACCTACGAAGAAGCGATGGCAGGCTTAGAAAATGGAATGACTGTCATTGCCGGTGGTTTTGGTATCTGCGGTATCCCTGAGAATTTGATCAAAGAGATCAAAAAGATGGGTTCCAAGGAGCTGACAATTATCTCCAATAACTGTGGTTGCGATGGTCTTGGCCTTGGAATTCTTTTAGAAGATCGTCAAATTAAAAAAATGGTGTCTTCGTATGTGGGTGAAAACAAGATGTTCGAAGAGCAGCTTCTTTCTGGAGAGCTAGAGGTGGAGCTAACTCCACAAGGAACGCTAGCAGAGAAAATGAGAGCGGGCGGTGCCGGCATTCCTGCTTTTTATACGGCTACTGGATTCGGAACGGATATAGCCAAGGGAAAAGATGTGCGTGAATTTGATGGACGTAAATATATTCTTGAAGAATCTGTTACGGGAGACTTTGCTATTGTTAAAGCCTGGAAGGCAGACCGCTTTGGTAATGCAATCTATCGACATACAGCTATGAACTTTAACCCTATGGCGGCAACTGCTGGAAAAATTACAGTCATGGAGGTGGAAGAAATTGTTGAGCCAGGTGAGTTAGATCCTATGCATATCCACACCTCTGGGATTTATGTTGATCGACTAATACAAGGTACGTTTGAGAAGCGCATCGAATTGCGTACAGTCCGCGAAAACTAATCGGAGGGATAAAAATAATGTCACTTTCTCGTGATCAAATGGCTATTCGGGTGGCGCGCGAGCTTCAGGATGGTTATTACGTTAACTTAGGTATAGGCATCCCTACATTGGTAGCAAATCATGTGCCAGAAGAGATGGAGGTTATGTTGCAGTCTGAGAATGGATTGCTTGGTATGGGCCCATTTCCAACAGAAGACGAGGTGGATGCTGATTTAATTAATGCTGGAAAGCAAACAGTCACTACAGCAACTGGCGCATCAATTTTCTCCTCAGCCGAGTCGTTCGCTATGATTCGTGGCGGCCATGTAGACTTAACTGTCCTCGGGGCTTTTGAAGTTGATGCTTCGGGAAATATAGCTTCATGGATGATTCCTGGAAAGCTCATAAAGGGTATGGGCGGGGCTATGGACTTGGTAGCTGGGGCAGACAATATAGTTGTCATGATGACCCATGCAGATAAATACGGTAAATCAAAATTGTTATCAGAGTGCTCGCTTCCCTTGACTGGTGCTGGTTGCATTAAGCAAGTTTTAACTGATTTGGCGTACTTGGAAATATATGACGGAAAATTTCATTTAGTTGAGCGTGCTCCTGGGGTCTCTATAGAAGAGATTGTTGAAAAAACTGCCGGAGCTTTAGTCGTTCCAGATAGTGTCCCTGAAATGAAGTTTTGATCGCTTACTTTTAGGCAATTAAGGTTTCCGAGTCTGGAGACCTTTTTCTTAGGATCTTCTCTTTGCGCAGCGCACCCCTTATTTCAACTCGAGCTTGTATGTCTGAATCTGTAGAAACGCAAAAAGTTGGTTTTATTTCCTTGGGCTGTCCCAAAGCCTTGGTTGATTCTGAGCGAATTCTTACGAATCTTAAGCTAGACGGGTATGAGACCAGCCCTAATTATACAGATGCAGATGTTGTTATCGTTAATACTTGTGGTTTTATTGACTCAGCAAAACAGGAGTCGATGGATGCTATAAGCGAGGCAATAAAAAAGCACGGAAAGGTTATTGTGACAGGATGTATGGGCAAAGGTGTTGATGCTGAGGCTATAAGATCTTTTTATCCAGAAGTTCTGAGCGTGAGCGGCCCAGCAGATGTGGTGTCAGTTTTAAAGGCCGTGCATGAGCACAATCCTGCTCCTAAAAATAATAAAGATAGCCCCCTTAAACCTTATGATGACGTGTTGTCGTCAATAGGCGTCAAGCTTACTCCTCCGCATTATGCATATTTGAAAATAGCTGAAGGCTGCAATCATCATTGTACTTTTTGTATTATTCCCGACATGCGAGGCCAGCTGGTTAGTCGGCCTATTGCCGAAATAGTTGAAGAAGCAAAGAAGTTAGTTGATTCAGGCGTCCGTGAGTTATTAGTGATTTCCCAGGACACCAGTGCTTATGGTGTTGATGTAAAATATAAATTGGACTTTGTTGATGGCGGCGCACTTGAAACTCGAATGCAGGATTTGGCTGTAGCGTTGGGCGAACTTGGAGTGTGGGTTAGATTGCACTATGTGTATCCCTACCCTCATGTAGATAAACTGATTCCGCTAATGGCCGAGGGCAAGATTCTTCCTTATCTGGACATACCTTTTCAGCATGCCAGTCCTAAGATTCTTAAATTAATGAAGCGCCCCGGTAATCAGGAGAAAGTCTTGCAGCGAATTAAATCTTGGCGCGCTATTTGTCCTGAGCTGACTATTCGCAGTACTTTTATTGTCGGCTTTCCAGGAGAAACTGAAGAAGATTTTCAGATATTATTAGATTGGCTGAAAGAAGCAGAATTAGATCGCGTGGGTTGCTTTAAATATTCCCCTGTAGATGGAGCCAAAGCTAACAATCTTCCTGACCATGTGCCTGAAAAGGTAAAGGAAAATCGCTGGAATCGCTTCATGGAGGTTCAGCAGGTTATTAGTGCTCGAAGATTACAGCGAAAAGTAGGCCAAACAATAGAGGTTCTCATTGACCAGATAGACGAAGAGGGTGCTATTGGCCGTTGCGCTGCCGATGCACCTGAAATTGATGGCAGTGTCTTTATTAATGACATTGAAAGCATCGAAAGTCTTGGCCTAAAGCCTGGAGATATGATCGATGTTTCAATTGAATATGCGGATGAGTACGATCTTTGGGGTGCGATCGTTTTCTCATAGAATGCTTTATTTTTTCTTTCTTGTTATGTTCACGAATAGATATAAATTAATCAAAGAAGTGGTCATATTTTCATGCCAGCTTTTTTGATTAATGAGAGTATTGGATCTTGAATTAAAAGATTTTTAATGTTCGTGCCCGCCGGGGCCGTGAACATGACCATGGGCAAGCTCTTCCTCGGTAGCTTCCCGAACCTCTGTAATTCTAATGTCAAAAGTTAATGTTTTTCCAGCTAGCGCGTGATTTCCATCCACGGTAACTGTTTCTTCAGTCAAGCCAGTTACTACCACCGACACAGCCCCATTCGGTGTTGTCGCCTCAAAGCGCATTCCGACTTTGATGTCTTCAGCTTGAAAGGATGCTCGAGGGATTTGCTGCACCATTTTCTCCTGTCTTTCTCCGTAGGCATCTTTGGGCTCAATGGTTACTATCATCACATCACCTGATTTTTTCCCCTCCATTGCTTTTTCAAGACCAGGAATAATCTTTCCATGCCCATGGATATAAGACAGTGGTTCGTCAGCAGGAGATGAGTCAATTTTATTTCCACTCTTATCAGATAACGAATAATGAAAAAGTACGGTGGAGTTTTGAGAAATTATCATTGGTGGCCTCTTGATTTCACAGTTTTTAAGCAACCACTAATAGATTTGGCTGCCATGGAACGCTTCGTTATATAGATATTTTTTCTAGTGCATGATTATCCATGAAGCATTTGGTTTTTCCAAGTATAAGGTGCCCATAAGAACTGCATGTATTAAAAAATATTTTTTAGTGTTTGTGGGGGATGAAAATATAACCATGAGTAAGCTCTTCCTCGGTAGCCTTCCGAACCTCTGTAATTTTGATATCAAACGTTAATGTTTTTCCAGCTAGCGCATGATTATCCATGAAGCATTTGGTTTTTCCAGGTATAAGGTGCCCATAAGAACCGCATGCATTAAAAAATAATTTTTATGACCAATTTTGTGTATATTGGTCAATAGGGGTTAAATTTTTTAGTGAAAGATGAAATCCTGTTGGCTGTACGATTGTTGGTAAGTTACTGTTTTGTTATGGATTGAAGGAAAAAAACAAGATGAATGGATTTTTGTTTTTGGCGGTTTTTTTTCTTAATACAACTTGTAGTGTTTTTTGCTGGAAACAAACACTATATCTTGTATACTAGAATTGGATTTGCAGTAGTAGCTAGTATTAAAAAAATAAGATAAATTTGGCTATATTAATGCTTAATAAGCCATGCCTATGAAAGATATTGTGATACAGGGTCATTAAAATCTCTCGTAGAAATAAAGATCAAATACAAAGGAAAGCTGAATATTATGTCAATTGAAGCAATACAAACCGGCGAAAGACCTCAAATTATAGATGTTAAATTACAAGAGGCGTCTGCTGATATTTGGGATAAAAAATATCGATTAAAAAATAAACAAGGTGACCCCGTTGATGAAACTATAGACGCAACATATCGGCGAGTTGCTAAAGCCCTTTCGGATGTCGAGGATAAAGGAAAAAGAGAGGCTTGGTATGAACGTTTTTTGTGGGCATTGCGTAATGGAGCAATACCAGCAGGCCGAATAATTTCCAACGCTGGCGCTCTGGAGCACAAACCAGCAACTTCTACAATTAACTGTACTGTTTCTGGCATCGTTGAAGATTCTATGCTGGATATCCTGAATAAAAATCTTGAGGCTGGACTCACACTAAAAGCTGGTTGTGGTATTGGGTATGAATTTTCCACATTGCGACCAAAAGGGGCATATGTGTCTGGTGCTGGAGCATATACTTCTGGCCCTCTCTCCTTTATGGATATTTTTGACAAAATGTGTTTTACCGTTTCTTCTGCCGGCGGTCGTCGTGGTGCACAAATGGCAACTTTTGATGTCAGTCATCCAGATGTGGTAGATTTTGTTAAAGCCAAGCGTGAAGATGGAAGATTAAGGCAATTCAATATGTCCCTTCTGATCACGGAAGGATTTATGGAAGCGGTTAAGCATGATGAGGATTGGCCTTTAAGTTTTCCCGTTTTACAGAAAGAGGTGGATCAGGGTGAAGTTGATCTTCAGGATGCTAGCCTCTTATGGAGGGACTTTCCTACTGTAAAAGGTTATGTGACCAACAGTAAAGGCTTGGTTGCCTGTCGTGTGTATAAGACTGTTAAAGCTAAGCATCTTTGGAACGTTATTATGACGTCCACCTATGATTATGCAGAGCCAGGTTTTATTTTGATTGATAAAGTCAATCAGGAAAATAATAATTGGTTTTGCGAGGATATCCGTGCAACGAATCCTTGTGGAGAGCAACCGTTGCCACCATATGGCAGTTGTTTGCTGGGCTCGGTTAATCTGACTAAATTTGTAAAAAATCCCTTCACGAACAAGGCAGAGTTTGACTGGCAAGCTTATCGCGAAGTGGTCTCTGTGTTTACTCGAATGCTAGACAACGTTGTAGAAATTAATGGCTTACCTTTAGAAGGTCAGCGAGAAGCAATCATGAATAAACGTCGCCATGGCATGGGATTTTTAGGCTTAGGTTCGACTATGACGATGTTGACTATGCCTTACGGCTCTGTTGATTCACTAGCCTTTACAGAACAAGTTTCCCGTGAGCTATCTATGGCTGGCTGGCGGGCAGGTTTAAGTTTGGCTAAAGAGAAAGGCCCAGCTCCAATAATGAACGAGGATTTCGAGGTAACCGAAGCAATGCTTCGAAAGTGCCCAAAAATGACTAAAGACGGAATTGCTGTAGGAGACAAGATCAAGGGTAAGCTACTTCATTCTCGTTACAGTCAATATATGCAAAAGATCGCAGAAGTCGACCCAAAATTGATTGAAGAGCTAGCGGATGTGGGTTGTAGATTTACCCATCACTCCTCTATTGCTCCAACGGGGACGATATCGTTGTCGCTCGCCAATAATGCCAGTAATGGCATTGAGCCAAGCTTCGCACATCACTATGCACGTAATGTGATTAGAGAAGGGAAAAAGTCGAAAGAAAAAGTGGATGTATTTTCTTATGAGTTATTGGCCTATCGAGAGCTGATTAATCCAGAAGCGATGCCTTTTGCAGAGAATGATGAGCAAATGCTCCCTGATTACTTTGTCTCTAGTGCCGACATACAACCTAAAAATCATGTTGACGTGCAAGCAGCATCTCAACAATGGATTGATTCTTCGATATCAAAGACTATTAATGTTCCCACAGACTGTGACTTTGAAGAATTCAAAGATATATATCTTTATGCATATGAAAAAGGACTAAAGGGCTGCACAACGTTTCGCTTTAATCCTGAAGCATTTCAGGGTGTGCTGGTTACAGAGAAAGATTTAGAAAATACAACCTATCAATTTACATTGGAAGATGGCTCGAATGTCGAAGTGAAGGGAAATGATGAGGTTGAGTATGATGGTGAAATGCATACTGCCGCTAATTTGTTTGATGCCTTAAAAGAAGGCTATTACGGTAAATTTTAATTGAGTAATGAAATATGAAGATAAAGTTAGACCAAAAAATTATAGGCTATCAGGTATTATCACCATCAAATGATGCAGTGCCACCAATCGCACCTGAACCTGAACCTTTGGTGCGCGCGATTGAGCTAATGACAGAGCATGTGAGCCGTCCAGATGAGCTGTATGGGTCCACTTATAAAATAAAAACCCCTCAGTCTGAGCATGCATTGTATATAACTATTAATGACATTATTTTAAATCCCAACACTGATAATGAGCAACGGCGTCCTTTTGAGATTTTTATTAATTCAAAAAATATGGAGCAGTTTCAGTGGGTGGTAGCATTAACTCGGGTTATTTCCGCAGTGTTTCGAAAAGGAGGAGATTGCACTTTCTTGGCTGAAGAGTTGAAAGCGGTATTTGATCCTCAGGGGGGCTACTTTAAGCGCGGCGGAAAATTTATGCCTTCTTTAGTTGCAGAAATTGGTGAAGCTATTGAGCAACACCTGACTAAAATAGGTATGATTCAAGTTGCAGAGCTGGGTGAACACCAAAAAGATATTCTCGCTGAAAAGAGAGCAAAATACGATTCAAGGATATCTTCTGCTGACAACAATGGAGAGACAGATAATGCTTTTCCTCCAAGTGCAAGTCTTTGTCAGAAGTGTATGACCAAAGCTACTATTTTGATGGATGGCTGTATGACTTGCTTAAATTGTGGCGAGTCCAAATGCGGTTAAGTTAGAGTGAGGCTTTAACGAACTCCATTAGCCTAGTGATCGCTTCACTGGGATCACTGTTTTGAGATATGAGGCTAACCCCAACCTTTCCCAGCTTCGGAATTTTCTCATTATTTTTTAATATACGTAGATTCTCAGGAACGGTGCTTTTGGCTAAAACTGTTACCCCCAACCCTTCGTTAATGGCTGCTTGAATGCCGGTTAGGTCAGGTATTGTATAAACGACGCGCCAAGATTTTCGATTTTTCTGGAGGATTTCTTTTCCTCGTTTGCGATAGATGCATCCTTCAGGAGCAGCAATTAATGGCAGTATTGCTTGCAAGTGAGCATCACTATCAGTGCTGCTCACCCAGACTAGTTCATCTTCTTTAACAAGGCTGCTTCCGGCTGAAGATGGATCGTCATGTAGTGCTAGGATAAGGTCATAACGAAGACGGCCAGACATCGATAGAAGATCTTTGCTTAAAGCGCAAGTGACTTCAAGGGTGACATTTGGGTATGCTTGCGCAAAACGACCTACGATTTTTGGCAACAAAGTGGTGGCAAATTCACTGGGAATGCCAAAATGAATTTGACCGCTCACTGAGCTCTTGCTGAATCGGGATACAACTTCATCATTTATAGCTAAAATTTGTTTGGCATATTTGAATAGTAAATGCCCTGACGGGCTAAGCTCTAAGTGTTGTCCGCTTCGAACAAGTAGAGTTTGTTCAAGCATTCCTTCCAGACGCTTTAACTGAAGACTAATTGCTGGTTGCGATCGGCCCAGCCACTCCGCAGCTTGGGTAAAGCCACCCAATTCGATGACAGTAACGAATGATCTAAGGAGTGCTGTAGGAATATTGGTCATATTGTTTAATTCAGTAGTATTTATATTACTTATGGATGTATTTTAACTATTAATTTTACCAATTCATATATGAACGTTAAAATAATATTTTTATATGCAGCTCTCTACATTTAGAAAATTATAGCTATGAATCAAAATAACAGTAATACGCTCAAGGCCACGCCGCTTAAGGATCTTCATTTACAATTAGATGCACGCATGGTGCCTTTTGCGGGTTACGAGATGCCAGTGCAATACCCGAGTGGCGTAAAAAAAGAACATTTACATACTCGTCAACATGCCGGATTGTTTGATGTTTCTCATATGGGGCAAATAATTATTACAGGAAAAGGTGTGGCGAAAGCCCTCGAGACATTGATTCCTGTTGAGCTAGAGAGCCTAGGCGTTAATAAACAGACCTATGCTTTGCTGACTAATGATCATGGAGGAATTCTCGATGATTTGATGATTACACGGTGGTCGGAGGACTGTTTTTTTCTTGTCGTTAATGCGGGTTGTAAAGACCGAGATCTTAAATATTTGAGAGATAATCTTGATGGATTTAATATTGACCACATGGAGAATCAAGGATTACTTGCATTACAAGGACCTGCTGCCGAACAAGTAATAAAAGATTTGGCTCCGGAGTCACAAGAAATGCTATTCATGTCAGGTTCCCGCGTTAATTTAGCTGGAATCGACTGCTATATAACTCGTTCTGGCTATACCGGCGAAGATGGATTTGAGATTTCTGCCCCGCCTGAGTTTTCTGAACCATTGGCTCGCAAGCTGTTATCTTACGAGCGGGTAAGGGCTGCTGGTTTGGGTGCTAGGGACTCATTAAGATTAGAGGCAGGACTTTGCCTCTATGGCCATGATATTGATGCCCAGACTACCCCTATTCAAGCTTCTTTGCTTTGGAGTATTAGCAAATCCCGTCGTTCGGATGGTGAAAAATCTGGGGGCTTCCCTGGTGCTGAAATTATTTTTCAAGAAACAATGCATGGCCCTACACGAAAGCGTGTTGGCCTCAAAGTAGAAGGGAGAGCGCCAGTTCGAGAAGGCGCCGAACTTGTAAACAAAAAAAATGAAGTCATCGGTATTGTCACTAGCGGCGGTTTTGGTCCAACCCTTGATGCCCCGCTAGCTATGGGTTATGTAAAGACAGAGTATTCAAAAATAGGTACTGAGTTTGGAGCAATTGTACGCGGCAAAGTACACCCAGTTTTTGTTCAGAAAATGCCATTTGTGCCAAATCGTTATTACCGCGGATAAAGAATTGATCTAATTATTAGTGCTATCGATTAAAGACTTAACGCCAACGAAATATTAATTAAAAATATAGAGATATTGCTGCATGAAATTACTAGTAGATCTGTCCAATAGCAATGAGTTTATTCGTCGACATATAGGTCCATCCGATGAAGACAAGCTAGCAATGCTCCAGAGTATTGGGTATGAATCTTTGGATTCTTTTATTAATGCAGTGGTCCCGAAAAAAATTCGTTTTTCTGAATCCCTTGATTTAGGTTGCGCGGCAACAGAGCAAGAAACATTGGACAAATTGGCAAGCATCGCCAGCAAGAACAAGGTGCTAAAAACTCTCATTGGTCAGGGCTACTATAACACCATTACACCCAATGTGATTTTGCGAAATGTATTCGAGAACCCCGCCTGGTATACAGCCTACACCCCTTATCAGCCTGAAATTTCTCAAGGACGACTTGAGGCATTGATAAATTTCCAGACAATGATTATTGATCTGACTGGAATGGATTTAGCGAGTGCATCGTTGCTAGATGAAGGAACTGCAGCGGCTGAAGCGATGACACTTTGTCGGCGGATGTCGAAATCTAAAGGTGCGATATTTTTTGTTGATAAGCATTGTTTTCCGCAAACAATCGATGTAATTAAGACTCGAGCAGAACCAATGGGTTTGGATGTTGTTATCGGGGATCCATCTGAGATTGAAAAGCATGATTTGTTTGGAGTACTGCTGCAGTATCCAGGTGAAGATGGAGCAATTAGAGATTTTAGCAAAGTTGTGAAAATTGCTCACCAGAAGCAAGCACTAGTAGTTATGGCCGCAGATATCTTAAGCTTATTGTTGCTCAAAAGTCCTGGTGATATAGGCGCTGATGTAGCCATAGGGTGCACTCAGAGATTTGGTGTCCCGCTAGGTTTCGGAGGGCCGCATGCAGCTTACATGGCAACAAAAGACTTATTTAAGCGCTCACTGCCAGGTCGTTTAGTTGGCATCTCTCTTGATAGCAGCGGGAAGCCAGCTTACCGATTGGCCTTGCAGACTCGAGAGCAACATATCCGCCGAGAAAAGGCCACTAGTAATATCTGTACTGCGCAAGCACTTTTAGCAGTTATGGCAAGTATGTATGCAGTTTACCATGGCCCTGTTGGACTCAAACGTATCGCTCAAAAAGTACATTGTCTTACAGCCATTTTTTCATCTGGTTTGAAGAAAATTGGGTATATGCCAGTGAATGATAGTTTTTTTGACACACTCACTGTAGTTACAGGTCAGAATACTACTGCAATCCACAGGTCAGCTGTTTCCGCAGGGTTTAATTTGCGAATCATCGATGAGCTTCATCTGGGCGTCTCTTTTGATGAAACCACTTGCTCGACAGATATAGAAATTCTTTGGCGTGTGTTTAATAAAAATACGAATTTAACCGTCAATGAGGTGGAGTCTTTGGCAATCAGTGGGCTGCCAGTTGGATTATTACGCGAAGATATTCCTTTGTCTCATCAGGTATTCAACACTTACCATTCAGAGACCGAAATGCTTCGTTATCTGCGAAAACTTTCAGATAAAGATATTGCGCTGGATCGTGCAATGATACCTCTTGGTTCATGCACAATGAAATTGAATGCTACAGCAGAAATGATACCTGTCAGCTGGCCAGAATTTGCGAATATTCACCCTTTTGCTCCATTTGATCAAACGACAGGTTATACGGAAATGATCAAAGAAGTCGAGTCCATGCTTTGTGTTGTGACAGGGTACGATGCAGTTTCTTTGCAACCCAATGCCGGATCTCAGGGAGAATACGCTGGATTGCTAGCCATTCGTGCCTATCATGCGAGTCGAGGAGACTCAAATCGCAATATATGCTTAATTCCTAGTTCTGCTCATGGCACAAATCCTGCTTCTGCTCAGATGTGTGGCATGAAAGTAGTGGTAACTAGTTGCGACGAGAAAGGGAATGTCGATCTACAAGAACTTCGAGCGAGGGCGGAGGAGCACGCTGATAATTTAGCAGCTATTATGGTGACTTATCCTTCAACACATGGAGTATTTGAAGAAGGTATTGTTGAAATTTGCGATATAGTCCACCAGCATGGGGGTCAAGTCTATATTGATGGGGCCAATCTCAATGCCATGGTCGGCCTTTGTAAGCCAGGAAAATTTGGTGGGGACGTCTCTCATTTAAATCTTCATAAGACCTTTTGTATCCCTCATGGTGGTGGTGGTCCTGGAGTTGGCCCTGTTGCGGTTAGTCAGCATTTAGCGCCCTATCTGCCAGGACACCAAAAGTTCACTCAAGATTCTACTGTGAATGCTGTTTCATCTGCCCCATGGGGTAGTGCCGGCATCCTTCCAATTACCTGGATGTACATGAAAATGATGGGAGCGGAGGGGTTAAAGCATGCGACTGAGGTAGCTATTTTAAGCGCAAATTATATTGCAGGTCGCCTCAAAAACGATTATACAATTCTTTATACGGGAGCGAATGATCGAGTCGCACATGAATGCATTATAGATTTGCGAAAGATTAAGGATGATGCTGGAGTTTCAGTCGACGATTTGGCAAAGCGGCTTATTGATTATGGCTTCCATGCTCCTACCATGTCATTTCCCGTTCCAGGCACCTTGATGATTGAGCCTACTGAAAGTGAATCCAAAAATGAACTAGATCGTTTTTGTGATGCTATGCTAGAAATCCGAAAGGAAATTTTCGCTGTACAACAAGGTGAGTACCCCGTGGATGACAACCCTCTCTGTCATGCGCCTCATGCTGCTGATATAGTAGCAGCTAATGACTGGAACAGAAGTTATTCAAGAGAGAAAGCGGCTTACCCTCTCGCATCGCTAAGAGACTCAAAGTATTGGCCTCCAGTTGGCAGAATTGACAATGTGCATGGGGATAAGAATTTAATTTGTGCTTGTGTGCCAACCTCGGATTACGAGTGATTAGCTGCCAGAAATTTATTCTAGATCGACCTGTAAATTCAAAAAATTGATAATAATTTGATTGAATTCCTCCGGTTTTTCAGTATGTAACCAGTGGCCAGCATTATTTATAGTTTTCAATTGTGCTCTAGGAAATAATCTTAATATCTCATCAAGATGCTTGTCTTGTATGTATGGGGAATTCTTTCCCCTGACAAAAAGAGAAGAGCCTATAAACGGTTGTCCGGCAGGAGCTGAGGTTAACTTATCATGGTAATTAGCGATAATACCTTTCATGAAAAGCCGTAGGTCAAATTTTCCATCTATTCCACGAACAATATTTTTTAAAAGAAATGCCCTGATTGCGCCATTCTTAATACAGGATGATAGTAATTTGTCTGCTTCCGTTCTGGAGGATGGCCTTGTTTTAATTAAGACATTTAGTCCTGCAATTACTTCACCATAACGATCAGACTCATAATTGACAGGCGAAATATCCGCAATGACAATTTTGTTGATCCTGTTGGCATGATTCAATGCTACTTGCATAGCAATTTTTCCACCCATGGAATGACCTATTAAGGCAGCCCGACTAAGATTTAAATCATTCATCAGCCTGATGATATCGTTGGCCATGCAGGGATAATTCATTTCCTCGCTGTGGGGAGATTGACCATGGTTCCGAAGATCCGGTGCGATGACCATATATTTATCTGAAAGCACTCGACCCAATAAGCCCAGATTGCTTCTAGAGCCAAACATGCCATGCAGTAATATTAAAGGTTCGCCAGCACCTTGAGTAGAGTATTTTAATTTCACAATCGTCAGTTTATTTGAGTTAGTAAGTTTTTAGAAAAGAATTATTTTTTTGCCAGAAGATGGCTCTTGATAACTGAAGCTCTAACATCAACTAAACATGCCGTCTTGTGACTCCAGCCCACCAAGGCAAATATATTTCAGTTCTAGATAATCATCAAGGCCGTATTTTGAACCTTCTCGGCCTTGCCCTGATTGTTTTATACCACCAAAAGGAGCCATTTCATTTGAGACCATACTTTCATTGATGCCAACGATACCATAGGCTAGTTGTTCTGAAATTCGCCAAATTCGATTGTTGTCAAGAGTATAAAAATAGGCTGCTAAACCATACTCTGTATCATTCGCTAGTGCGATAGCTTCAGCTTCAGTATTGAATTTGAATAAAGGAGCTACAGGACCAAAAATTTCTTCAGAAAAAATCCGCATGCATTTAACGGCATTATCAAGAACCGTGGGCTCTATAAAATTACGGCCTAGTTTTGAGCGACCCCCGCCGATTAGTGCTGTCGCACCTTTGCCGATAGCATCTTTAATGAGCGCGCAAACATTATCAGCAGCTTGTTCGTTTATTAAAGGCCCAATAGAGGTGTTTTCTGCAGCCCCTAAGCCCAAAGAAAGCTTTCCTACGGCATCGGTGAGTTTTTTAGAAAACTCTTTATAAACGCCCGATTGGATAAGAAATCGATTGGCGCAGATGCATGTTTGACCGGCATTTCTATACTTTGAGGCTATGGCCCCCTGCACAGCAAGATCTATATCTGCATCATCAAATACTATAAATGGCGCATTTCCTCCTAATTCCATAGAGGTGCGCTTAACAGTACTTGAGCTGGCAGCCATGATCTTTTTCCCTACGGCTGTAGACCCAGTAAAAGACAGTTTCTTTACTAGTGGATTGCTGGTGAGCTCAGACCCGATTTCTTCGGGATCGCCAACTATTACGTTTATAACACCCTCTGGAATACCAGCTCGTTCAGCCAAAGCAACGAGAGCCATAGCGGAAAGGGGCGTCTCGCTGGCAGGTTTACATACAACTGTACATCCAGCAGCCAGTGCTGGAGCAATCTTTCTAGCCAACATAGCACAAGGAAAATTCCAGGGAGTAATGCATGCTACAACGCCTATCGGCTGCTTGATAACAAATAGTTTTTTATCATTTGTTGGTTCAGGTATCAGATCCCCGTAGATGCGTTTAGCTTCTTCTGCGAACCATTCAATGTAGTTTGCTCCATAGACCACTTCTGCTCGTGCCTCAGCCAAAGGCTTGCCTTGTTCTGCTGTAAGAATTTGAGCAAGATCTTCTTTGTTGTCAATAACCAGGTTGTACCATTTGCGCATTAATTTTGATCGATCTTTGGGGTTCGTCTTGGCCCATAGTTTTTGAGCTGCACTTGCTGCCCTAATCATTCTTTTAGCTTCCGTAGCCCCACATTTAGTCACATCGACAATGACAGCTCCATTAGCTGGATTTTTTACGGCAAGAGTGTGCCCGGTATCAGAAGATATCCACTCTCCATCAATAAAAGACTGAGTTTTGAGTAGTGATAAGTCATGTAATATTAAGGTCTTGTTCATGCGTAGCCTAGTTAAATATGAGCAAAATACTTAGACAAAGTGTCTAGTATTTTATTTCAATAACTGATACTTGCAATAATTTCTTGGGGTTAGCCCCGTCCAATTTTTGAAAGCCCTAGTAAACGATCTAGGTTCAATAAAACCAACTATCTCTGAAACCTCTTCAACGGAGAGCTTGCCTTTTACCAGCTTGTCGATAGCCGTTTCGCGTCGTATGTTATCTTTTATCTTTTGATAACTAGTGCCTTCATCTTTTAGTCGCCTATAGAGAGTTAAAGGTTTTAAGTTTAGAAGTCTAGCCAAATTCTCTATTTTTGGAAAAATAAGTTTTTGTGAACTACTCTGCATAATTTCTCTTTCAATTTGAGATTCTAGGCTCACTTTATCCCCTGGAATTGTCATGATTTCTGCAGGGTGGTTGGCTAGAAATATATTTAATTCTCTGGTCGTTCGCACTAACGATTTTGTTAGATATTTATGAGAAAATGAGATACTGGTTCGCGCTTGTTTAAATGACAGGTTTCCAGGGAACATAACGCGAAGCTCTTTTATGTGGGCTGGCATTTCATGACTAAAACAGGTGCCTTTTAGGCGGATAGTCTCTGCGATGTACCAGCTAGAGAATCGATGCCATGTCACTAAAAGCCATTCAGCTAAAAAGTGCTCGGGGTCAAGCTCAGGTTGCATTAAATGGAATTGCAGTTCAGTGATGTTGTTGTCGTTTGTGTGGAGTTGTATTTTTACAGAATCTATAATCAAATTATAAAAAAGAACCATTTTCTCCAATAAGTCTCCTAATGTTTTGCATTGATCTGAAAGCTCGCAAAACATTTGAAATATGCCATATTTGCATGGTTGCGCAGTAAATCCCATAAATTCATCATTTAGCTGCGTCTGAACTAGACGGAAAAGTCGTGCCACTTGATCAGTGTGGATTCTGCATCCTGTCTGCTCTATTAAGGTTGGATTAATACCAGCTCGCGCCAATAGCACCTTAGGGTCAAAATTATTTTGACGTATTCCATAAAGACAGGACAGGACATGATGATGTGAAATTGTAGCGATAACTTGATCCTTAAGATATTGTATAAAATCGGTGAGTTTCTTTTAAAAATTAACCATACTATAGTGTATTTTATTTATTTTATGAATTAATTAGTGAGTTTTAGAGGTAAAATTGGACCTTGTGCATCCTTTATGGCTCATTCATAGTAAAACTAATACAACACTTTGTTATGCTAGTGAATAATAACTGCACAGTCATTATTTAACTTATGCGAGGACGCCCCCAATGACAGATACGTCTAAACCCAATTATTCCAATTGGACAGACTTGGCTAAAAAAGAAATCAAGAGCCAAACCTTAGATCGCTTGCTATGGAAAACTCCAGAAGGAATCGAAATTAAACCTCTGTACACGTCCGAAGATGTTACTGGGCTGAAATATCAGGAAAGCCTTCCTGGCTTCATGCCATTTAAACGTGGCCCAAAAGCTACCATGTATGCAGGGCGCCCTTGGACCATCCGGCAGTATGCAGGATTCTCTACTGCAGAGGAATCTAATGCATTTTACCGTAGTAATCTGGAGGCTGGCCAGCAAGGATTGTCTGTAGCATTTGATCTACCTACACACCGCGGTTATGACTCTGATCATGAGCGTGTTGAGGGAGATGTTGGCAAAGCCGGTGTTGCCATTGATTCTGTTGAAGACATGAAAATCCTTTTTAGAAATATCCCCTTAGATAAAGTCTCAGTTTCTATGACCATGAATGGGGCTGTATTGCCAGTGATGGCGAGCTTTATTGTTGCTGCCGAAGAGCAGGGCGTGAGAGCTGAAGCGCTCATGGGCACCTTGCAAAATGACATTCTTAAAGAATTTATGGTTCGAAATACCTATATTTATCCTCCCTCTCCATCGATGCGTATTGTCGCTGACATTATCGGCTACACCTCTAAGTATATGCCCAAGTTCAATTCTATCTCTATTTCCGGATATCATATGCAGGAAGCTGGAGCCACCAATGTTCAAGAGTTAGCTTTTACGATTGCAGATGGTATTGAGTATGTAAGAACAGCTATAAATAGTGGCCTGGATGTTGATAATTTTGCCCCCAGATTGTCATTCTTTTTTGCAACTGGCATGAATTTTTTTATGGAGATAGCAAAACTTCGTGCGGCTAGAATTTTATGGGCAACGTTGATGAAAGAGAAATTTTCCCCCAAAAATGAAGCAGCGTTAATTCTCCGTACACACTGCCAAACTTCCGGTGTCAGCCTAACCAGCAAAGATCCTTACAATAATATAATCAGAACAACCATTGAGGCTATGTCTGCTGTCCTTGGAGGTACGCAATCATTGCACACTAATGCATTCGACGAGGCTCTTGGTTTGCCAACAGAATTTTCTGCTCGTATCGCTAGAAACACTCAGCTGGTGATCCAGGAAGAAACAGGTGTCACTCATGTGGCGGATCCCTTGGCTGGGTCTTACTACATAGAAACACTGACCGATCAGCTGGTCAAAGCGGCTCGAGAGTTAATTGATGAAGTGGAAGATATGGGAGGAATGACCAAGGCAGTTGAAACTGGTATGCCTAAATTAAGCATAGAGAAAGCAGCAGCATTAAAGCAAGCAAGAGTTGATCGAGGCGAAGAGGTTATTGTTGGCGTCAACAAATTTGAGCTAACAGAGGAGCCAAACATAGAGATTCTTGATATTAATAACACTTCTGTCCGTGACTCTCAAATTGAAAAATTGAAAAAAATTCGTCAAGAACGTGATGATGTTTTATGTCAGAATGCTCTTGATGCCCTCACTGAGTCAGCGACCACAGGGCATGGGAATTTGTTGGATTTGGCAGTAAATGCTGCTCGATTGCGAGCAACAGTTGGTGAAATTTCTTTTGCATTAGAAAAAGAGTGGGGAAGGCATCAGGCTGTGACAAGAACTATTAGTGGTGTTTACGGTTCCGCCTACGAGGGGGATAAAGAGTTTTCTGCCATCCAGGAAAAAGTAAAAGCCTTTGCGATCGATACTGGTAGGCGGCCACGCATGCTGGTGGCAAAAATGGGACAGGATGGACATGATCGGGGAGCCAAAGTGATTGCTACAGCATTTGCTGATATTGGTTTTGACGTGGATATTAGCCCCATGTTTCAAACCCCAAAAGAAGCTGCTCGTATGGCAATCGAAAATGATGTACATATAGTAGGGGTCTCTTCTCAAGCCGCCGGACATAAAACGTTAGTACCCCAGTTAATCAAAGCTTTAGCTGATCATGGGGCAGCAGAAATTAAAGTAGTTTGTGGTGGCGTTATCCCTCCTCAGGATTATCAGGAGCTATACGATGGTGGGGTTATTGCTATATACGGCCCAGGCACGAATATCCCATCTGCTGCTGCAGAAATTCTCGAATTACTTTGTAGAAATGCTGATAATGAAGAATAGGAGAATATGATGCACGAGGTTATCGAGCAGCTAGCAGAAAAAAGAAAACAAGCACACCTTGGTGGTGGCCAAAAACGCA
The DNA here is from genome assembly GCF_047729555.1 of Porticoccus sp. Uisw_050_02. Classification (NCBI taxonomy): domain Bacteria; kingdom Pseudomonadati; phylum Pseudomonadota; class Gammaproteobacteria; order Cellvibrionales; family Porticoccaceae; genus Porticoccus; species Porticoccus sp. Uisw_050_02. The sequence continues at coordinate 301,814 of NZ_CP159825.1, forward strand.
TTGATGCCCAGCATCAGAAGGGCAAGCTAACCGCTAGAGAGCGCATTGAACTGTTGCTTGACCGAGATACATTTGAAGAATGGGATATCTTTGTAGAGCACCGCTGTACCGATTTTGGTGTCGACAAAGAGCACATTCCTGGCGATGGCGTGGTGACCGGATACGGTACTATTAACGGTAGATTGGTATTCTTGTATAGTCAGGATTTTACAGTTTTTGGTGGCTCATTATCAGAGACACATGCTGAAAAAATATGCAAAGTAATGGCGCAGGCAATTAAAGTGGGTGCACCAGTTATTGGTTTGAACGATTCCGGTGGTGCCCGGATTCAGGAAGGTGTAGCCTCTTTAGGCGGCTATGCAGATGTATTTCAGCAGAATGTTATGGCTTCAGGGGTTATTCCTCAAATCTCTATGATTATGGGCCCCTGTGCAGGCGGCGCTGTTTATTCACCAGCAATTACAGATTTCATTTTTATGGTGAAGGACAGCTCTTATATGTTCGTAACAGGACCTGATGTTGTTAAAACTGTTACCCATGAAACAATCACAGCGGAAGAGCTTGGAGGTGCGATAACCCATTCTAGCAAATCAGGTGTTTCTGATCTGGCCTTTGAGTCCGATATAGATGCCCTGCTTAATTTACGGCATTTCATCTCTTTTTTGCCAGCAAATAATCGGGAAAAGCCGCCTATATGGCCAACAGACGATCCTGCTGATCGTATCGAAAACTCTTTGGACTCGCTAATCCCTAATGATCCCAATAAGCCCTATGACATGAAAGAGCTCATCATTAAGGTGGCCGATGAAAGAAATTTTTTTGAAATACAGCCCAATTATGCAGCTAACCTGATCATTGGGTTTATTCGTATTGACGGTTCTACGGTGGGAGTTGTCGGCAACCAGCCATTAGTGCTTGCTGGTTGTTTAGATATTGATGCATCAAAGAAAGGAGCACGTTTTATACGTTTTTGTGATGCATTTAATATACCAGTTTTAACATTTGTTGATGTCCCTGGGTTCATGCCGGGCACTAGTCAGGAGTATGGGGGCATCATCAAGCATGGCGCTAAACTATTGTATGCCTATGCTGAATGTACTGTACCTAAAGTGACAGTAATAACACGTAAAGCTTATGGTGGAGCCTATGATGTGATGTCGTCTAAGCATCTTCGTGGAGATGTAAATCTTGCATGGCCAACAGCAGAGATTGCTGTAATGGGGCCAAAAGGTGCAGTGGAAATTATCTTTAGAAAAGACATTGGGAATTCAGAAAAAATTAAAGCGAGAGAGGTCGAGTACCGTGAAAAATTTGCCAACCCTTTTATAGCAGGAAAACGTGGATATATCGATGATGTTATTTTGCCTCGAGATACTAGAAAGAGAATCGCTCGCTCGCTTGCCATGCTAAGCAACAAAGATATAGAAAATCCGTGGCGAAAACATGGAAATATCCCCCTATAGATAACTAAAAATTCTTAAATCTATTGTTCGATATAAATGTAATTTTTAATAGAAGATAGTGTATGTTTAAAAAAATTCTTGTAGCAAATAGAGGTGAGATTGCTTGCCGTGTATTCCGAACAGCAAAGGCTATGGGTATTCCAACTGTCGCAGTTTATTCGGATGCAGATAGGGATGCCTTGCATGTGATGATGGCTGATGAGTCTGTATATATTGGCCCCTCTCCCTCTGTAGAAAGCTACCTTGTGATTGAAAAAATTATAGATGCCTGCAAAGCTTCAGGAGCTGATGCGGTCCATCCTGGCTATGGTTTTTTGTCTGAAAATAAAAAATTCTGCCAAGCTTTGGGCTCCGCAGGCATCTCTTTTATTGGTCCTGGCGTAAAAGCCATAGATTCTATGGGAGATAAAATAACCTCCAAGGCGATAGCGATCAAGGCTGGTGTTAATGTAGTGCCCGGATATGACGGGATCGTACAAAACTCTGACGAAGCGGTAGAAGTTGCAAAAGGTATTGGGTTTCCAGTTATGCTAAAGGCTTCTGCCGGTGGCGGCGGCAAAGGCATGCGTGTGGCTTGGAACGAAAAAGAGTGTATAGAGGGTTTTGAGCGTGCAACAAGTGAGGCTCTTTCAAGTTTTGGAGATGGACGTATTTTTGTTGAGAAATATATTAAAGACCCGCGTCATATTGAGATCCAGATAATGGCTGATGGGTTTGGAAATATCGTTTATTTAGGCGAACGCGAGTGCTCTATCCAGCGCCGTCATCAGAAGGTTATAGAAGAGGCTCCTTCGCCGTTTTTAACAGAGGCAGTTCGGAAAAAAATGGGAGAGCAGTCTGTATTATTAGCCAAGGCTGTTGATTATCAGTCTGCAGGTACAGTTGAATTCATTGTAGATTCAGACATGAATTTTTATTTCTTAGAAATGAATACTCGCCTGCAAGTAGAGCATCCAGTTACAGAAGCAGTAACTGGATTCGATCTAGTTGAATTGATGATTCGTGTTGCTGCGGGAGAGAAGCTTCCTTTGTCCCAGGGGGACATACGTCTTCAGGGGTGGGCCATAGAGGCTCGTGTTTATGCAGAGGATCCGTTTTTAAATTTTATGCCTTCCATGGGTAGGTTAGGGCGCTATATTTCACCGCAAGGTGAAGGGGTGCGAGTTGACACCGGGATAACTGAAGGCGGCGAGGTATCAAGATTTTATGATCCTATGATTTCAAAGCTAATAGCTTACGGATCTGATCGCAACGAGGCCATTGAGAGAATGATTGATGCTTTAGATGCTTACTATATTCGTGGCGTCCAACACAATATCAGTTTTTTGAGTGCTCTTGTAGCCCATCCTCGTTTTAGCTCTGGAGAGTTCACAACTAATTTTATTAACGATGAGTATCCAAATGGATTTAACCCTGGTCTCGTATTTCAGGATGACCCTGCTATTTGTGTTGTAGCAGCTACAGTAATCCATAAAAAGCATAATGATAGAGGGGCCATGATTTCTGGCCAGTTGTCTGGCCATGAGTATGTTCCGCTAGAAGAACTGGTTGTCATTATGGATAATGGGGTTACTGCGCATCAAGTAACAGTTGAGTATTCTAATCAAACTTATAGCGTTACGCTTGACGATACAGTTTATTGTATTGCAACTGATTGGCATATTGGTGAAGCTTTATTTAAGGCAAAAATCAATGGTAGGACTATTTGCCTTCAGGTAGATGAAGTAGGGCGAGCCCTCCATTTATTTCACCGAGGTGCAAAAAAAGAAGCTCTTGTCGTCTCTCCTAGAGTGGCAGAACTTAGTTGTCATATGCTGACTAAGGAACCACCCGATATGTCGAAACACTTGCTTTCTCCAATGCCTGGTTTGCTTATCAAGCTAACAGTAAAAGTTGGCGATATTGTTAAGATAGGTCAAGAGTTGGCAATTGTAGAAGCTATGAAAATGGAAAATAGCTTGCATGCTATTTCTGAAGGGGTAGTTAAAAAGACCCCGGCTAATGTTGGAGATATCCTAGCGGTTGGACAACTAATTATTGAATTCAAGTAAGTGATACGTGCTTATGGTTGTATTATTTTGCATTCGATGCTTTAAGGAAATAATATTGTGCTGAAGGGGTAATAATATTGCAGTTGACTTGTAGCGAGCTGGCAAAAAATGTACTGCTTGGTGACAGGCGGGCTTTATCTAAAGCTATCACTTTAGTTGAATCAGTTCTTCCGACTCACAGGGAGGATGCATTAGAGTTGCTTGAACTTCTTGTCCCGCATACTGGTAATTCTATTAGGATTGGAATTTCTGGTGCTCCAGGTGTAGGTAAATCAACTTTTATTGAATCATTTGGCAATTACGTTATTGATCAGGGTCATAGAGTTGCCGTCTTGGCAGTAGATCCGACGTCCTCTGTCAGCGGAGGTTCCATACTAGGAGATAAGACGCGGATGGAGGTCTTGTCAAGAAAAGAGAATGCATATATTCGCCCTTCTCCAGCAGGTAAAACATTAGGCGGGGTGACCCGAAGAACGCGAGAAACACTATTATTGTGCGAAGCCGCCGGTTTTGATGTGATTTTTGTGGAGACTGTTGGGGTAGGTCAGTCGGAAACCCTTGTAGCAGAAATGACAGACATGTTTTTACTGTTGTTATCGCCTGGCAGTGGAGATGAGCTCCAAGGGATCAAGCGCGGCATTATGGAGCTTGCTGATTTAATTCTTGTAAATAAATCTGATGGAGACCAGCTGCCTGCGGCTAACCGTACAGTTTCTGACTACCAGTTGGCGCTACATTTTCTGCATAGCCGGAGTCTGAATTGGACAGCTAGAGTGCAGGCAATATCTGCCCTTACCAGCCAGGGTATTGATGTGGCATGGCAGGCTGTTATTGAATATCGGAATTTATTGGAGCATGTTGGAGAAATATCATCACGTCGAACGGCGCAATCCTGTGCTTGGATGTGGAGTGAAACTGCCGATGAGCTTCTGACGGAACTAAAAGAAAATAAGTTAGTTATGGCTCTAGCTGAAGATTTAGAGCGTGAGGTAAAAGAAGGCTTGCTGCCTCCTACAGTTGCAGCAAAAAGACTGATTCAAACATTTAGACGGTAGATGAGAAATAGATGCGAATTAGGAAATAAGAAGGTGATTCATGATTGGAAATCTTAATCATATAGCTATTGTCGTGGCCGATCTTGATAAAGCTATAGCTGTATATCGTGACGCATTAGGCGCAAAAGTCTCTGTTCCAGTGGACCTACCAGAACACGGTGTGCGAGTAGTATTTATAGAATTAATTAATGCCAAAATAGAACTGCTTCTGCCTATTGGAATGGATTCTCCAATAGCTAAGTTTTTAGAGCATAATCCTGATGGAGGCATGCACCATATTTGTTATGAGGTCGAAGATCTTATTGATGCAAAGAAAAAGTGTATCAGTCAAGGGTTACGAGTGCTGGGCAGCGGGGAGCCTAAAATTGGCGCTCACGGGAAGCCTGTTATATTTCTTCACCCAAAGGATTTATGCGGCACCCTCATAGAGTTAGAGCAAGTGTAGAGAAGCGGGCAGAGGCGGCTAACCCTTAGCCGCTGTTTTCAGATTGATAATACTCCATGAGTATCTTTGCTACTTCTGGTCGAGAAAATTCTGGAGGAGGAGCAATTCCTTCGCTTAGTATTTGTCGAACTTTAGTGCCAGATAGTATGACGAAGTCTTCATGTGTGTGATCTTTCACTTCATTCATCATTACTACTTTGTCTAATTTTTTTGAGTATGCGGTGTGGTCTGCGCGAAAAATTTCTATCTCAAGTGAGCCAGCTGGTACTTTTTCATCAAAAATTGTTTGAGCATCAAACGCTCCATAGTAATCTCCGACACCAGCATGATCTCGACCCACAATTAAGTGTGTGGCACCCATGTTTTGTCGGAAAACGGCATGAAGAACTGCTTCTCTTGGGCCAGCATAAAGCATATCGAAACCATACCCATTAACCATGACTGAGTTTTCTGGGAAGTACAATTCCACCATCTTTCGAATGCAGTCATCACGAACAGATGCAGGAATGTCACCTTGCTTTAATTTGCCGAGCAGCATATGAACGATTACACCATCTGCATCAAGTCGCTCCATTGCCATCCGACATAGCTCTTCATGCGCTCGATGCATAGGATTTCGAGTTTGAAAAGCTACAACTTTTTCCCAGCCTCGAGCTTGAATTTCATCACGGATCTCTTGTGCTGTTCTAAACGTATTTGGAAAATCATGCTTAAAATAACTGAAATTTAGCACTTCAATTTTTCCAGAAATTAGATGATTACCTAAGCTAGAAAATGTAGAAAATCCTGGGTGCTTGGGGTCCGCGGTACCAAAAATTTCTTTTGCTACAGCTTGAATTGCTTCATCGGAAACTAACTCGATATCATCCACGTCCATGATGGCCATGACCGGATGACCCTGAGTGTTTGGGTCTCTTAAAGCAATACGTTTAGCACTTTTTATCTCACTAATGTCATCAGTGAAATTGATGATTGGCGTTGGCCAAAATAATCCCTGTGTTGTATGTAAGGTTTTGGCAACACTTAGCGTATCTTTGAGATTCATGTAGCCCTTCAAGGGGTTAAAGTAGCCGGCACCCAGCATCACCGCATTGGCTGCAGCTGAAGAATTCATGACCAGAGAAGGCAAGCAGGATGCCTCTTGCGTTAGCTTATCGTGCTTTTCTTTATCATATACAAACAGTGGATTTAGTTTTGCCGAGCCATGAGGCTTGATCACGTGATGCTCTCCTGTGGGGTTAATTGTCTGATGAAAGCTGCATTTATAATTATAAAGTGCAAGTAGAGCTCATCGGAGGAATATCCGGCCCAATTTCTCTAAACTTAAATCTTGGTTGCGCCTGATTTTGTGAGAGCTGCATAATATCGAGTATTTCTTTATTTTTCCACCCAAGACAAGAGCGGAGCTGCTTTTGTTGAATGCTACCATGTAAAAATGACTACATGATGTAACATTAAATGCGAAAACAGCGTTCACGATTGGCATTTATGCCGCTATAATGTACCTTTATATTTTCGCAATATATGTACCTATCTTGCCTTAAGCACGAATAACATGGAGAAGAGAATGAGCCAATTTACAAAAATGGGCTTTGCTGTTGCATCACTGGTGATATTTCTAGGGATTGCAGGTTGTGGGTCTGATGAAAAAGAATTGATACTTACCCCCCAACAAGAAAAAGAAATTGCTGAACGACTCACTCCGATAGGTGAGGTGGTTTTACAAAAAGATATAGCCACTTCTATGCCGGCTATTGTGAGTACTGTATCTGCTCCAAAAGTAGAACTTTCAGAAGGTTCAGAGCATATTATAAAGATGTTAAATTCTGGTTCCGGCGGAAGTATGGTTTTTGAGCCTGCTGTGATTAAAGTATCTAAAGGCGATACCATCCATTTTAAAGCGACAGATATGTCGCATAATTCAGTCTCCATGGACGGCATGATTCCAGAGGGCGCCTCTAGTTGGGCTGGACAATTAAACCAAGATATAACCGTCAAGCTGGATAGTGAAGGGGTCTACGTCTACCAATGTGATCCACATGCTATGATGGCTATGATCGGCGTTATTCAAGTTGGAGAAGCTGTCAACCTCAGTGAGGTAAAAAATGCAGCAATCGATAAGAAATCAGCTTTTATGATGAATTCAGACAGGCTGGATACTTACTTATCACAGCTGTAAGATAAGTTACTGAGCGATCTTACTTAATAGCCAGGAATCCCTCAAAACAGAGGTACTTTTGGACTGTATTGATGTCAACAAATCCAGCTCTCTTGAGCATGTCTAAATTACCTTGTGTGGAAAAAGGCTCGAGAACACCTTTTAGGCTTCTAGATTTAGCAATAATCTCATCAGCTGAATAGCCTTGGCGAATTTTATAGTCGCTATATAGGGCACTCAAAATATCCTGAAAGCGTGCATCTGCACCATGCACTTTTTCAAACAACAATAAAGCTCCTCCCCAGTTTAATTTGCTATAAAGCTTGTCGATTAATTTTTGACGCACTGATGTATTTATAAATTGAATGGTATAGTAACAAACAATTAAATCTGCGTTATCCATCTCTAATTCGATGACATCGTCAGCAATAAAAGAAACATTTAACCCTTTTATTTTAGTGGCCTTACCGCTGGCTTTTTTGATCATATCTTTTTCTATATCTATGCCAATAAAGCGGGCCTCTGGTTTTTTTTGATTATGTATCGCAAGCTTTAGGGTCAGGGTGCCTGTAGAACAACCTACCTCATAGCATAAAGAGTCTGGCTTAATAAAAAAATCACTCATATCACATATGAGATCATGCCCCTCTTCGTAGAGGGGAACTGATCTGGATATATGATCATCAAATAAATCCACAACCTCCCCATTAAATTTCCAATTTGCCCTATCTGCAGGTAATCCATCGCCCACCTTTGTCATTTCGCATTCCTTCTTATAACTGAAGCATTTAGTTACGCCATATTATCACTAAACTATCTAATGCTCTCAGACAATCTAACAGTTAGAATAAGCCTATGACACTGCCTAAAAAAGTCAAAATTGTAGAAGTAAGCCCAAGAGACGGCCTTCAAAACGAACAGCAATTGGTTAGCGCTAAATTAAAAATAGAGTTGATCGATCTTTTGGTGGACGCAGGAGTTCGCTATATCGAGGCGGGTAGTTTCGTGAACCCCAGCTGGGTCCCTCAGATGGCTACTAGTGATGCTGTTTTTCGTGGTATTAAGCAAAGGCAAGGTGTCACCTTTTCAGCATTAACCCCAAATCTACAAGGGTTTAATCGTGCTATGGCAGTTAATGTTGGAGAAGTTGCTATTTTTACGACAGTCTCCGAATCTTTTAGTCAAAAAAATATCAACTGCTCTGTTGATCAGAGTTTGAAACGTTTTACGCCTGTTCTCAAGGCTGCTGCAGATAAAGATATACCTGTGCGGGCTTATATTTCTTGTGTGGCGGGCTGCCCTTACGAGGGAAACATAGATCCAACTAAAGTCGCTGAGCTAGCTGCTAGACTCAGCGAGATGGGATGTTACGAGGTCTCACTGGGCGATACAATAGGTGTTGGTACACCAGGCAACATCTCTCGAATGATTGAAAAAGTAGCGGAAAAAATTTCTATCCAGAATATTGCTGTGCATCTGCATGATACTTACGGCCAAGCACTAGCAAATATTTATGCTTCTTTGTTGATGGGCGTCTCTGTCATTGATAGCTCTATAGCCGGCTTAGGTGGCTGTCCTTATGTAAAAAATTCTCAAGGTTCGACTGCTTCAGGGAATGTTGCCACTGAAGATCTGATCTATATGCTTAATGGGCTAAATATCCAGCATGGCATAAATTTAGAAAAAATTGTTGAAGCCGGCCGCTTTATTTCCAAAGAGCTTGAAAGAAGCAATGGATCAAAAATTTCTATAGCATTAACTTGATAATGGCATGCTTTTTATTGTATTTTGCAACCCCTTAACTACTGTTACTAACAAATGCTAATTTAGAGAGCCCCTATGAACTCCTCTTCTGAGAATGAATCCACAGAAAAAAAATTACAAGATATTAAAGAAATCACCGTAAACGGAACTGTGATTAGTCCTGCTGAGATAATTCAGGAGATGTCGCATCATTCGACGGATTCTCCGGAAGACATGATTAAAAAGTCATCTGAGGTCCTGATTACACAGTTGCTACTTGTCCAAAAAGCCCAAGAGCTCGGATTGAATAAGCGTCTTCCAAAAGATAGCGACATACCTGTCGAAGAAACTATAATTGGCAGGCTTATTGAGAAGGAAATAGCAAAGTCAGATGAAGTTTCTGAAGAGGAATGTGAGAAGTACTATGATGAACATAAAGTTGAATTTTTCACCCAAGAGATGCTGGAGTTAAAGCATATTTTGATAGGTGCTACTCCTGAGAAAAAAAATGAAAGATCTCAGGCAAAAAAATTAGCTGAATCATTAATATTAAAGTTAAAAGACTCTTTAGATCAGTTTGATTTCTTGGTGGATGAGCATTCTAGCTGCCCTTCTAAGGAGACCGGCGGAACGTTAGGTAGAATTGGGCGAGGTCAAACTCCTCCAGAATTTGAAAAAATAGTTTTTGCTCTTAGAGAAGGCTTAGCCGACAAGCCTGTTAAGTCTAATTTCGGCTTTCATGTAGTTTACATTGATAAAAAAATACCAGCGAAACAGTTAGATTATGATCAGGTTAAAAGTGATATCGCTGATATGTTGATAGAAATTGGCCACCGCATAGAAATTTCTAAATATATTCATCAGCTAATTGATGCGGCAGACATTCAGGGTGTTGATTTTAAAATCGGTCGTCCGGCATAAAGTAAACTAACATTTTCTTGTGCAGTCCTTAGCCCATGTCTTGGCTGCAAGTATCTCTACATATCACGGCCTAGAATAGCAATCTGCTGTGAGATTAATTCTTTGCTGTCCTCATTTAACTCTTCAACTCTAAATAGTATGCTTTTTTCGCTGGGAGGATATAAGGATATATCTTGGAGTGACCCATGTGATTTAGTTGGTGCATCTAGAAGTATTTCACCATCAACCGCTTGTTCTAGCATTAACTGAAGTGAATTCAAGTGCGCCTCACAATGCGATTCATTAAGGATCTGAGATCTGGAGTATTTTTGTGTGTCATTTGATATTACGCTAGCTAGCTCTAACTTTATCCCTTGTGTGTCGAGTAATTTTTTACTTAAGTCATGAATTGCAGTGGCGCAGTATAAAGCCCTAAGAGGGTGATCATCATATTCCGACTTTCCTTTGAATTGCAGGTATATGCTGCGCTGTCCTGCGCTTAGTCTGGTCGCTCCATAAATTTCCGCAGCATCGTTAACCAGAACATCAAACTGAGACATAACAGATTCAAGATGTTCTGGATTTACTCTTGTTTTTAAGATAGTTAAATTTTTACAGTCAATAGCCAAAAGCGCATAATCCTCTACTTTTTGTTCGGCATAGGGCTGTTGATTTTCTTTTCTAGTTGCTATTAGAGGTTTTAGCCGGTGCTCGAGTGCACTCAACTCATCCATAGTCTCTTTATTATCCCCAGGCAGCTGTTGAATAAGATGATTGAGCCTAAATGAAAGAATTTTCCCTATTTTGGCTGATAAATATATTAGTATAAAAAATATGCTAGCAAATAAAAAAGCGATTGCGAAGCGCAAAGTTTGAAAATATGCCGCAAAAAATTCTTGGTCGAATCGGACTAGAGCATAGCCTGCAGTAGCATTCTCTATAGTTATGGCGCTGGTGTAAGTATGGGTTGCATTACTTGCCAGGGAAGTCCTGTTGGCGGATTTCGTAGCTTTTACCAGAAGTCTTCTAGATGCGTCATGCACCGCAACATACTGAATACCTTCAATGGTTAGCATGTCGTCTACTTCTATCTGGAGGCTCAGTTTATCTTGGTTGATGATTGAATTTCGAGACACTTTAGCTAGTTGTGATGACAGAGCCTGCCCTAGATAATTTTCTTGCTCATCAGCTATTGAGTCTAACTCTACACTTAATATTATTGCGCTTAGACTCGCAAAAGTTAAAGAGAATATTATGGTAAACGTAGGCAACAATTTTGCATAAGATTTTTTGTTCTTGCCCATTCTTAATTATTCCCATAAGGTTTATCAGATTAGACTCATTCTATCTTATCGGTCGTCCTTCTATAATACCCAATATAGAGGGCGGCAGTATTATTAGCTTGTATTTTTTATATTGGAATCAATTGTGAGAGAAATTTTACTTATTAACATATCGGGCGATGATAAGCCTGGGGTAACACAAGCTGTGTCAGAGGCATTGATGGATCATCGGTGTGATATCTTGGATATTAGCCAGTCCGTCATACATGATAATCTAAATCTTGGATTATTGGCGAGAATACCTTTAGGTCATCAGTTAGAAAAAATAAAGGATGAAATTTTTTCCTCCCTTAGCTTGATAGACATGAGGGTTCGTTTTCAGCTCATCGCTGATGAGGATTATTCAAACTGGGTTGATCAGCAAGGCAAGCCTCGCCATATTGTAACTTTGTTATCGCGAAAGGTTACAGCTGAGCATATCGCTCGTGTAACTGCTGTTACAGTTGAGCATGGCCTTAACATAGACAAAATTACTCGTCTCTCCGGGAGGATGTCCTTGGATCGAATGGAAAGCAGTAGCAGGTCTTGCGTGGAGTTCTCTTTACGTGGGGTGCCTTTAGATTTGGCTGTCCTTCGCTCCTCATTGCTTGAAATGTCCAGTGAAATGGATGTTGATATGGCTTACCAAGAAGAGAACATTTTTCGTCGCAATCGTCGTTTAGTTGTTTTTGACATGGACTCAACGCTGATTGATGCTGAGGTGATAGATGAGCTGGCAAAAGAAATAGGGGCTGGCGAACAAGTTGCTGAAATAACCGCAGCTGCCATGAGGGGCGAGCTGGATTTTAAGGAAAGTTTTAGCCGACGTCTGCGATTTTTAGAGGGCCTCAATGAATCGGTGCTAGAGAAAGTAGCTGAACGTTTACAGCTTACAGAGGGTGCCGAAGAGCTAATGGCTACACTTAGACTTTTAGGTTATAAGACAGCTATTCTTTCGGGTGGATTTGACTACTTTGCCTGTCAAATTCAGAAAAGACTAGGGATTGATTATGTTTATGCAAATCAACTTGAAATAGTTGACGGTAAAGTGACTGGAAATATTACAGGAGAAGTCGTTGATGGCGCCAGGAAAGCCGAATTATTACGGAATATAGCCGCTGGTGAGAGGGTTAGCCTAGAGCAGGTTATAGCAGTAGGAGACGGAGCTAATGATCTACCTATGTTAAGTATTGCCGGCCTAGGAATTGCCTTTAGAGCCAAGCCTTTGGTGAAGGCAACTGCCAAGCAATCTATATCTAAAGTTGGTTTGGATGGCATTCTTTATTTAATGGGCATTAGTGATAGGGATGTCTCGCGATGGGAATAACATCCTGACGGACAAAAAACTAAAGCAGAGGAGCTTTACTTGGCATGCCGGGAATCTCTCGCACTAGTTTTGGGACTAAATATCCAGGTAGTCTCGACGTAAGCTTAAGAATTAGGGCTTTGGCCGTCGCGTCGTTTACTTCAAAATGGGCCGCACCTTTTACCTTGTCCAGTTGATGTAGATAGTAAGGCAAGACTTTCATTTGGAAAAGCCGTTCACTCAGCTCTTGAAGCACTTCAATTGAATCATTAATTCCTGCAAGCAGCACTGTTTGATTGAGAAGTATTACTCCTGCTTGAGAAAGACGGTTAAGAGCAGCAGCTACAGAGACATCTAGCTCTTTAGGGTGATTGCTGTGAATGACCAGTGAGGTCAATAGGCGACTTGATGTTAGCCACTCTATACAGTCATCTGTTATTCGGTCTGGAATAACGATAGGGAGCCTTGTGTGCACCCTTAGTCTTTGAATGTGTGGTATTTTGGAAATCTCATTAGTTAGCCAGCGTAACTGTTTGTCGCTAGCCGCAAGAGGGTCGCCTCCGCTAAAGATAACCTCAGTTATTGAAGTATTATTGCGAATGTAAGCTAGCGCTTGCTCCCACTCACCTCGGCCTGGCTTATTTTCCTGATAAGGGAAGCTACGTCGAAAGCAATAACGACAATTAATCGCACAATTAGTACTAACAACTAATAATACGCGGCCTGGATATTTGTGTATCAATCCAGGGACTAAGTTTGCTTCTGTTTCCTCTAATGGATCTGTTGTATATCCGGGTATCGCATACATTTCTTCTTTTGATGGGAGAATTTGCTTTAATAATGGATCGTTAGGGTCGCCTTTTGTAATACGTTTCAGGTATGCTTTCGGCGCTCTCAATGAAAAATCATTGCTAGCCTCTGTGGCCCCGCCCAACAGGCTGTCTATTATTTTTTGATCGAACTCAAGCCACTCGAGTAGTTTTTTTGGATCTCGAATACTTTCAGCGAGCTGCTCTTGCCAGGTAAGACTATCTACAGATGCAATAGAACGGGTTATCATAGCGGTCTCTTATATATGTGCTTTAAAATAATTTATTGAATATTGAGGTAACAATGGCTAACTATTCTACCAATGAATTTCGTTCCGGTCTGAAAGTAATTATGGATGGCGATCCCTGCAGTATCCTAGAAAATGAACTTGTCAAACCTGGCAAAGGTCAGGCTTTTAGTCGCGTTCGTTTGCGTAATCTTAAAACAGGACGCGTCTGGGACAAAACTTTTAAATCTGGAGAATCCCTTGAGGGCGCTGATGTAGCAGAGACGGATATGCAGTATCTCTATAACGATGGAGAGCACTGGCACTTTATGGAGCCTGACACTTTCGAGCAGCACCAGGCTGATAAAAACGTTGTTGGTGATTCGGCGTTCTGGCTTAGAGAGCAAGATACTGTGATGGTAACATTACACAACGGAGCCCCTTTGGTAGTTACACCGGCTAATCATGTGGAGCTGGAAATTACAGATACTGACCCAGGCCTAAAAGGTGATACTGCTCAGGGAGGCACTAAGCCGGCCACCCTAAGTACTGGTGCAACAGTTAAAGTGCCGCTTTTTTTAAATATTGGCGAGATAATTAAGGTTGATACCCGTACTGGAGAATATATAAGTCGGGCCTAACTACCAGGCAAGGCAAAAATTTTACTGACTATGAGCAATTGGAGACCAACAGCTACGATCGAGACCCTAAAGTTTCGATCGGAGTTATTTTTTGTGATTCGCAACTTCTTTAAGGACAGAAAAGTTTTGGAGGTGGATGTTCCTCTAATAGGACAAACTGGGGTAACTGATCTGCATGTCGACTGTATTGAGATCGATATGGCTGGAGAAAGAAAATATCTGCAGAGTTCGCCAGAATACTTTATGAAGAGATTGCTTGCGTCTGGTTCTGGCTCCATTTACTCATTAGGTAAAGCTTTTCGTGCAGAGGAGATTGGACGCTACCATCAGCCAGAATTTACCCTTCTTGAATGGTATCGTCTTGGGTTTGATGAGCATCAGTTGATGAGTGAATTTGCAACGCTTATTAAGAATTTAGGTCTAGATTGTAAGCATCAAATTCTAAAATATGCAGATATTTTTGAGCAGGTAATTGGTTTGAATCCGCATAAAGCAACTCTTGTTGAGTTGCAAAAGATAGCCTCAATTGCATCCAATAGAGATTTTTTTGGAGACAATCGTAGTGACTGCCTTAATTTAATATTTAGTTTTTCTGTTGAACCAAACCTTCCAGATAGCTTGATTTTTATTCATGATTATCCAGAATGTCAATCTGCGTTAGCTCGATTGAAAGAAGACTCTCAAGGCAATGTGGTAGCCAGACGGTTTGAGGTCTATTTGAATCGTGTAGAGCTGGCTAATGGATATGTGGAGCTTAATGACCCAGACGAACAGAGAGGCCGGTTTGCTGCTGATGCATCTCTCCGTGAAACTGCAGGTAAGAAAATCATGCCTGCAGATGATAATCTTCTGGATGCTGTAGAATTTGGACTACCTTTTTGCTCGGGGGTGGCAATGGGGGTGGATAGGTTACTGATGCAGTTGTTAGGTATGGATCAAATTTCTCAGGTGATGCCATTTGCCTGTATCTCAGATGATATCAGCCATGAGTAGCTCGCTTAATGATTCTCTCCCTCCTGCTATTTTTCTTATGGGGCCAACGGCTTCAGGAAAAACAGATTTAGCGGTAGCACTTCGAAATCACCTACCTGTTGAACTGATTAGTGTTGATTCGTCACAAGTCTACAGGGGAATGGATATCGGCTCGGCAAAACCAACCCGAGAATTGCTAGAACAGGTTCCCCATCGATTAATCAATATTCGAGATCCCTCTGAAGCCTATTCTGCGGCCGATTTTGCACAAGATGCTCGAAAAGAAATGGAAGATATCACTAGACAAGGCGGGATCCCGTTATTGGTAGGCGGAACAATGCTTTATTTTAAAGCGCTTCTTGATGGTCTGGCAGATAACCCGCCATCTGACCTTAAAATACGCAAAAAAATTGAAGCTGATGCGAGAGAAAAAGGGTGGCCTTATTTGCATGCTCAGCTTGCAGAGATTGATCCAGAGTCTGCTGGAGCGCTGCATCCTAATCATTCTCAACGTATACAGCGGGCATTAGAAGTTTTTCAGATAACAGGTAAGCCCTTGTCCCTCATAAAGCGAAATCAGCAAGAGAAGGGAAGCTTAATTGAGTCTATCTTAAATGATTACAAGCTTGTGCAGATCGCACTAATGCCGTTGGATCGACTATATTTAAATCAGTGTACTGAGCGGCGATTTAAATTAATGCTTGATGCAGACTTTGAGTCTGAGGTTCAGGTACTATATGAGCGAGGAGACCTACATCCAGATCTTTCTTCTCTGCGCGCTGTTGGATATAAGCAAATGTGGAGATATTTATCGGGAGATATTGGTTATGATGAGGTATACCGTCTAGGCATTATAGCGACAAGACAACTTGTTAAGCGTCAGTTGACTTGGTTGAAAAAATGGCCCCATTTACATCAAATCCACATTAATTATGCAGATGAAAAAAAAGTTTTTTCTGAAAAAGCATTAGCTGATTGCTTAAAAATTTTAAAAGACTCATGTGTATACAGGAATGTTTTGCAGCAGTATTGTAGGTAGAACGACCAGCCACTAGTGTTGTATGCCAATAAGCATTGGAATAGAGGAGTTTTAATGTCAAAAAGAAATAATCTTCAGGACCCTTTCTTAAATATTTTACGCAAAGAGGGCATACCGGTCTCTGTTTTTCTTATAAGCGGAACTAAACTACAAGGGCAGATAGAATCCTTTGATCAATTTGTAGTATTGTTAAAAAACACAGTAAGTCAAATGGTGTATAAGCATGCCATTTCCACCATAGTCCCTTCCCGTAGCGTGCGGTTGCCAGAAATTGATATGAGTGATGAAAATGAAAATTAAACTATTGAGCTATAGGGAGTGCTAATTGTTTTTTGAGCGTCCAGATTCTGGTGAAGTTGCTATTTTAGTGCACTTAAAATTAGATAGTGAGCGCGAACCAGAAGATCCGAGAGAATTTGAAGAATTGGTTATTTCTGCAGGCGGAGATCCTGTTTTCTTGGTTGCTGGATCCAGAAGTACCCCCCATCGAAAATATTTCGTTGGCACCGGCAAGCTTGACGAGCTAAAGCAAGCAATCTGCGAGTACTGTGCTGATATTGTAATTTTTAATCATAGCCTTTCTCCTAGCCAAGAAAGAAATCTAGAGGGCGAACTTGAATGTCGCGTATTGGATAGGACAGCGCTAATCCTCGATATTTTTGCACAGCGAGCTCGCACACACGAGGGTAAATTGCAGGTCGAGCTAGCGCAATTGCAACATATGTCAACAAGACTGGTTCGTGGATGGACTCATCTAGAGCGACAAAAAGGAGGTATAGGATTACGAGGTCCAGGAGAAACTCAGCTGGAAACCGATCGAAGATTATTACGTGCTCGAATTAAGTCTATTCTTAAGCGGCTGGAGAAGGTACGAAGTCAACGAAATCAGAGTCGTCGTTCTCGTGAGCGAGCAGAAGTACCTACTGTCTCTTTGGTTGGGTACACGAATGCAGGTAAATCAACGTTATTTAATAGACTTTCGGCATCAAGCGTTTATGTCGCTGACCAGCTTTTTGCAACATTAGATCCGACTATGCGCCATATAGATCTAGATGATGTTGGCTCCACCATTCTGGCGGATACGGTGGGCTTTATTAGCCACTTACCGCATAAACTAATAGAAGCTTTTAAGGCTACACTAGAAGAAACTGCAAGTGCTACGTTGCTTTTGCATGTGGTAGATGCACCTTCTGAAATGCGGCAGATTAATATCAAACATGTTAATGATGTGTTGTCAGAAATTGGTGCCCTAAAACTTCCAACACTGATTATTTTTAATAAAATAGACCTACTGGACCAAACTGACCAAAAGATAGACCGAGATGCAAGCGGCAGGCCGATTGCGGTTTGGCTGTCAGCTCAAACTGGAATTGGGTGTGAACTATTATTGCAAGCAATGTCTGAGTTGTTGTCTAAGGATATGATTTGTGAGCAGCTGAAGATCACCCCAGGTATGGGAAAATTGAGAGCTATTTTTTATCAAAATAATGCAGTCATAGCTGAGACCTTAAGGGATAACGGTGATTCTTTATTAAAAGTCAGAATTCCCAGGATAGACTATCTTCGGATACTAAAGGATTTGAGCATAAATCCTACTCAGTTAACTGAGATTAATTAAATATTTATATTTTTTTAAATAGTATATTTTGGTCTTGAAGTAATAGTATTTAATTGGTGGCAGGGTACAATTGGTAAAACTACGCAAAATATAAAAAACTTGGAGATTATTATGGCTTGGAATGAACCTGGAGGCGGCAAAGACCCTTGGGGCGCCAATAACAGCAGTGATGGCCCTCCAGATATTGACGAGGCGTTGAAAAAAATCCGATCTCGTATAGAGAGCATCTTCGGTTCTGGCGGTGGCGGTGGAAAAAAATCAAGCGGCGGAAGTGGCAACAAGAGTTTGGTTGGACTCATCCTGACTGTTCTAATTATTGGATGGAGCATAACAGGCTTTTATCAAGTTGATGAAAAAGAACAGGCAGTTGTTTTGCGCCTAGGGAAATTCTTGGACACTATGGGGCCTGGACTTCACTGGAATCCCCCTTTAGTAGATAGCGTTACGAAGGTTCGCGTTACTGAGGAACGCCAGTACTCAAGTCAAGGTCAAATGCTGACAGAAGATGAAAATATTGTAGAGTTGCCACTCACCGTGCAATACAACATTAACGATGTAAAATCTTTTGTACTTAATGTAAAAGATCCTGAACTGAGCTTACGTCAAGCTTCTGATAGTGCATTACGCCATGTGGTGGGCAGCAGCAAGCTAGATGAGGTAGTTTCTACAGGGCGCTTAAAAATTGGTGATGAGGTTCAGCTTAGATTACAGACTTATCTCGATAACTATGGCACGGGAATAAAGGTTCGTAAAATCAATATACAGGAAGCTAAACCGCCTAGCCAAGTCAAGGCTGCTTACGATGATGTGATTAAAGCTCGAGAAGACAAAGAGAGGCTTGTTAATGAAGCTCAGACTTATTCGAATGGCATTATTCCTGAAGCCAGAGGCCAAGCCCAGCGATTGATTGAAGAATCTAACGGCTATCTAGAGCAAGTGGTTGCGGAGGCGCAGGGTGAATCGAAGAGATTTGAGCTGTTGTTGTCGGAATACAATAAAGCACCAGAAGTAACACGCCAACGAATTTATTTGGATGCAATGGAAGAAGTTATGAGTAGCAGCACAAAGGTGCTAGTTGATGTTGAGGGCGGCAATAATATGCTTTATCTGCCTCTGGATAAAATTATGCAATCAAGTTCATCGCAAGTAAAACTACCGGCATATGGGTCAAGTAATTCTAATGAAAAATATGATAGCAACTCAAGTCGCCAGAATTCAGCCAGATCAAGGGAGGGTCGTTAGATGACTAGTCGTTCTTTATCCTTAGTACTTCTTTTGGTGTTGGCCCTAGTTGGCAGCAGTTCCTTATATGTCATTCAAGAAACAGAACTAGGTGTCAAATTAAGGTTTGGTCGCCTTATAGAAACTGATATTCAACCAGGATTGCACTATAAAATTCCCTTTGTTGATCAGGTTAGAAAATTTGATGGCAGAGTTCTAACGTTGGATGCAGATCCTGCTAGCTTTTTTACCATAGAAAAGAAGAGGCTAATTGTTGATGCTTTTTCTAAGTGGCGAATCATTGATGTAGATGTTTACTACAGGGCAACTGGCGGCAATCAGGCTGTAGCTCAGGAGCGCTTAGCTAGCCGTGTGAATGATGGCCTGCGTAATCAGTTTGGCGCAAGAACACTACACGAGGTGGTGTCTGGTGAGCGTGATCAGCTAATGAAACACTTAGCAGATAAGCTCAATTTAACTCTTGGTCAATCCTTAGGGGTCGAGGTGGTGGATGTTCGCGTTAAGGGAATTGATTTACCGCCAGAAGTAAGCGAGCAAGTTTATAGGAGAATGAAAGCCGAGCGTGAAAAAGAGGCTAGAATATTGCGTTCTGAGGGGCGCGAATCGGCTGAAAAAATACGCGCAGATGCGGACCGTCAGAAGACAATTTTGCTGGCCAACGCGTATAGGATCGCTGAGGAAACCCGAGGCCAGGGTGATGCAACTGCAACCTCTACTTATGCTGCTGCATATACAAAAAATCCAGAATTTTACGCCTTCATCCGCAGCTTGTCTGCTTACAGAAAATCCTTTGCGAATAAAGGTGATGTACTTTTGGTGGACCCAAAGAGTGACTTCTTTCGTTACTTGAACAGCCAAAAAGGTGAATAATTTAAGAATGGGATGATTGGAATTTTTTGTGACCTATGAGCAAATTTAGATCAAGCAGGTAGATGTAATGGCTGTAGTTAATCAGTGGTTATTGCCAGATGGTATTGAGGATGTATTGCCTGAGCAAGCTCTTAAAATGGAGAAATTGCGTCGACAGGCTTTAGATCTATATTATTCTTGGGGTTATGACTTGGTAATCCCGCCATTGGTGGAGTTTACTGAGTCTCTTTTGAGTGGAACTGGTTCAGATCTTGATTTGATGACGTTCAAGCTAACCGATCAGGTAAGCGGAAGGATGATGGGCGTGCGTGCTGATATCACACCACAAACAAGTCGTATGGACTCACACAGCCTGAAACGAAAAGGTCCCAGTCGTTTGAGTTATGTGGGGCCTGTGCTCTATACGAAACCCCGATATCCGCTAGAAAGTCGATCACCAATTCAAATCGGGGTGGAACTTTATGGCGAGTCAAGACTTTCCGCAGACATCGAAGTTATTCGGTTAATGATCGAAACATTGGCGTTGGCTGGCTTAAAAAATCCGCGATTAGATCTTGGCCATGTCGGTATTTATGAGAGCTTTCTTGAAGTGCTAAGCCTGCCAGATCATAAAGAAAAAGAGCTATTTGATTTGGTTCAGCGAAAATCCATCCCAGAGCTTAATTTTTGGATTTCTAAAAATATACAAGATGGCACGCATGCAGAAATGTTACGATCCTTGGTTGATCTGGCAGGAGATATCTCTGTGTTGGATCAGGCGCGAGAATTTCTCGCTGAAGCTCCAGCAGAGGTTGAACTTGCATTAGACGAACTGCAATCAGTCGCTGATGCCTTAAAGGTAAGCAATCCTGAGCTTGAACTATGCTTTGATCTAAGCGAGTTGCGGGGCTATCATTATCATACTGGGCTAGTTTTTGCTGCATACGCCCCAGATGTGGGGCAGGCTGTTGGTAATGGCGGCAGATATGATCATGTGGGTAAAAATTTTGGCAGATCTCGCGCAGCAACTGGTTTCAATATGAGCCTGCACACGCTGATTCAGTTTACTCAAAATCAAAAAGATCCATCTTCAGGGATCTTTTCGCCAGTCACAGATAGCCACGATCAGTATAAAGCGATACAAAACCTGCGACTAAGTGGCGATCGAGTCATTCTTGGGTTTCCTGATCAAGAGCCAGATTACGATGAGTTGGGCTGCGATCGACAGTTGATCTTAGTTGATGGAAAATTTCAAATCCTTCCTGTGTAACCAAATTTTTTAATGAATCTAGAGAGATCAAATGGGTAAAAATGTAGTAGTCCTTGGCACCCAATGGGGAGACGAGGGCAAGGGTAAAATTGTCGATTTATTGACAGATCAGGCCACTTTGGTTGCTAGGTTTCAGGGCGGTCATAATGCAGGCCATACGCTTGTTATTGATGGCAAAAAAACAATATTGCATCTCATTCCTTCAGGAGTTCTTCGTGAGGGCGTCTTATGCTTGATTGGAAATGGAGTTGTTTTATCTCCTGATGCTTTGTTGGTAGAAATGGAGGAGCTTCACCAACAGGGCGTTCCAGTAAGAAAAAGATTGCGCATTTCTTCCTCCTGCCCATTAATATTGCCGGTACATATTGCTCTTGACCAAGCGCGCGAGAAAGCTAGAGGTGAAGCCAAAATAGGTACTACTGGTAGAGGTATTGGCCCTGCTTATGAAGACAAGGTGGCTCGTCGAGGTCTTCGTTTAGGCGATATATTTAATCGAGACAAGTTTGCATTAAAGCTAAAAGAGTTGATGGACTACCATAATTTTATGCTTACCTCTTTTTATGGAGCAGAGGCTGTGAGCTATAAAGATACTCTCTCTAAAGCTTTAATTTGGGCGGATGAACTACAACCTATGGTTGACGATGTCACTAATATCCTGCATTTAGCTAGAAAGCGTGGCGACAATATAATGTTTGAAGGCGCACAAGGGTCACTATTAGATATTGACCACGGTACGTACCCCTTTGTAACCTCTTCCAACACTACTGCTGGTTCTACAGCAACAGGGAGTGGATTTGGACCATTATACCTAGACTATGTTTTGGGTATCACTAAGGCTTACACTACAAGGGTTGGCTCTGGACCTTTTCCGACAGAATTATTTTGCGATATAGGGAAACATCTTAGTATCAAAGGCCATGAACTTGGTGCTACTACAGGAAGAGAGCGCCGCTGTGGCTGGTTCGATGCTGCAGCTCTTCAGCAAGCTATTCGCATCAACTCAGTGTCTGGAATTTGTTTGACGAAATTGGATGTGTTGGATGGACTTAAAGTCATTAAGATCTGTGTTTCATATCAAGACACTGAGGGTAAAAAAACAGGAATTCCTTGTCACGCTGATGACTATGAAGACCTAATCCCTGTATATGAGGAAATGCCTGGTTGGGTCGAGTCTACGGTAGCAGCTAAGTCGTTAAGTGAGCTTCCTGTTAATGCTAGAAGTTATATTAGGCGCATTGAAGACTTGCTGGATACCCCTGTAGATATTGTTTCTACTGGGCCTGACAGAGTAGAGACTATTGTAGTTCGTCATCCATTTGAGTAATACTTTTTGCAGCATGACGTATAGTTTTCAGTGTAAATTAACAATCGGTATTAAGTTTTCATTTTTGGCTGTTGTTTTTCCGTATGCTATAAGCAATAGATAGCTGCAAAATAGCATTAACGCCATGCTAGCGATCCATAGCATTGATTGTTGCGGATGCGCAGCAAAAGTACCCACCTGATAGACAATAACAGACACTCCGTACGCAAGCAGAGTGTTCCATGTGGCCGAAAAAATTGCCCATGCTTTTCCTGCTTCTTTGTAAATCGCACCTAAAGTTGCAACACAGGGCATATAAAGAAGAATAAAAAGGATATAACTGAAAGCAGCTACCGGGCCATCAAATAATTCCTGCATAAGAGTAATGGTGGAAACTTCTATGTTTTGATCTTTTGCAGAACTTTGTTCATCTTCCAGATTGCCCATGCTTAGCCCAAACGGGTCTTTCCACATTGAGTTCACTTTAGCTAAATTCTCTGGAATGGTAGCAAAGGCTTCTGAAATTCTATCGCCTATGGCCATAGGCGCTTCTTTTGGTGTATTGTTTTTATCTTTAGCCATATTTGAGTAAAGTGCATCCAGGGTGCCAACAACCACTTCTTTTGCAAAAATCCCACTAAAAAGTCCCACAGTGGCAGGCCAATTCTCTTCTTTGATGCCAAGGGGAGAAAACACAGGTGTGATGGTTTTACCGATTACTGAAAGTAGTGATTTGCTAGTATTTTCATTATTGAAAGTTCCGTCTAGACTGATAGAATTTACGAAATTTAAGACAATGACAACCAAAACAATAGCTTTTCCTGCTCGAACTATGAATCCGTGCAGTCGATGCCAGGTATGAGTGAAGAGACCCCTGAGAGTTGGGATATGATAGTTGGGTAGCTCCATAATGAATGGGGATATATCCCGACTTAGAATTTTTTGACGAACCAGTAATCCTGTTAGTAGAGCAAGTATAATCCCGATGAGGTATAAACCAAAAACCACGTTGTGCCCATTTTCAGCAAAAAAAGCTGTAGCAAAGAGAATGTATACAGTTAGCCTTGCACCGCAAGACATGAACGGCGCCATTAAGGTTGTAATTAGACGATCTTGATTGCTGTCCAAGGTCCGGCTTCCCATTACTGACGGAACGTTGCATCCAAAACCTATCACTAGTGGGACAAAAGATTTTCCAGGCAGTCCAAGACTTCTCATCAATCGATCAAGAATAAACGCCGCACGGGCCATGTAACCAGAGTCTTCCAAGAATGTCTGAAAGAGGAACAAAGTTCCTATAACTGGTATAAAGCTGGCAACTAGTTGAATCCCTCCGCCTGCCCCATCTGATATAAATGTTACCAGCCATAGTGGGAAATTTGCAGCTGTGAGCATTTGTCTTGGAGCTTCAACAAATATTGCTCCGGCAGTCATATCAAAAACATCAATGAAAGCCCCGCCAAAATTGATGGCCACCATAAACATTAAATACATTATTCCCAGAAATATAGGGAATGCAAAAAAACGGTTAAGCAGTATTGCATCAAGATAATCAGAGAAGGTTTTTTTTATTTTGGTTTCATGATGGACTGAATCTGCAGTAATTTCTTCGATCCATTTATAGCGATCTGTAATTAAGGTATCCGATACACTGATTGTGAGTTTTGACTCAAGCAAGTTCACCTCTGCCTTTACTTCCTCTTGCAGATCTTTTGGGAAGCCGCTCAATACTGAATCATCTTGCTCCATAACAGCAGTGACTTTAAGTCTACTTGACCCTGGCGAATATTGGTTCATCAAAGAAAGAATTTTATTTGCTGTATCTTCAAGCGGCTTAGAAACAATAACAGGTTGAGACTTATGGTTATTCTTATAAAGATGGTTGCTGGCTACATCTACTAATGTGCCCGTGCCTTCGCTTCGACTAGCGATCATAGGTACTACGGGAAAACCAATTTTTTCTGACAGGTCATAGGGGTCTATATGCACACCATTTTGATCGGCTACATCTATCATATTTAATGCGATAACCAGAGGCGTGCCAGCCTCCATTAACTGTGTGGTTAAATAGAGACCTCGCTCAAGACTAGAAGCATCAATTATATTAATTATTAGGTCAGCACTACCTTCCAATATAAAGTGTTGTGCAAGTTGCTGATCTATAGAGTCAGCCTCACATGAAATATGTAGCGAATATGTTCCAGGAAGATCAACCAGCTTAAAATTAGCGCTTGCATGCTTAAAATGCCCAACTTTTTGCTCTACGGTAACGCCAGGCCAGTTTCCTACTTTTTGATTGGAGCCTGTAAGTGCATTAAAGAGAGTCGTTTTTCCGCAATTTGGATTCCCTACAAGGGCTATAGTAAAGTCATGATTCATAACTTTACTACCATTAAGCCTTCTGCTTCTTGGCTTCTAATGCTTAGACGAAAACCTCTTACCATTATTGCTATGGGATCTCCAAGGGGCGCTCTATGCTGAACGACAAAGAGAGTTCCTGGTGTTAAACCAAGACTCATGAGTCTGTTCCTATAGGATGGAGTTACGTTGACAAGATTGCTAACTCGAGCATTATCGCCAACTGCAAGCTGATTAAAGGATATGTTCATTTGATAGCTAAAATACTTTTTTAAAGTGTAGATGATAATGATTATCAATCAAATATAAGCTATAAGCAATAAAAATAGAGGTAATCCGATCTTTTTTGGTAATTATAGTGGCTGGGTGCGCTAGCTTTTCCAAGAGCTATTTATTGTACCTGTTTGTATTCCCGCATGGCTGATCTTCATATCTTCGAAATGATGTTTAAGCATGAGCTCAATGACAGGAAAAGCTAGATCTTGCCATGGAATCTCATGCTCTTTGAATAAACTAACTTCAAGGGATTCAATGCCGGGGCTAAACGACCCGTTACTAATATAGCCTCGATAAAATAGGTAGACTTGATTGATATGAGGGAGGTCGAATAAGCCACAAAAAACCGGATTATCTATATGGGCGTTCGCTTCTTCTGCGCACTCTCGAAGTGCCGCTTCTAGGCAAGTCTCATTATTTTCCATAAATCCAGCTGGTAGAGTCCAAAAACCTAGGCGCGGCTCAATAGCTCTGCGACACAACAAAACTCGGTCCTCGAAGACTGGAATGCAACCAGTTATAATTTTTGGATTTTGGTAATGAATGGCATCACAGTTAATGCATACGTCACGCTTTCGGTTATCTCCAATGGGGGTCTCCAGACTTGTGGCATGACCACACTCACTACAAAATTTCATAAGATTGTCTTGTTATATGGGTTGTATGGAAATAATTGTTAATATGATTCTATTATATATAAGTGTCATGGAAAAATATCGTGCTCAATGTGTCTAAATTTCAAGAGTTGCAACAAACGAAAATTTATTCAATAATTCCATGAAAACAGTCTCTTCATTTATTTATTTATTGGTTTCAAAATGGCTAACATTGTTCCGTCGCCTTGTGTCTCAGTCTGCGCTATGAGCGAAGAAGATATTTGTGTGGGCTGCTATCGTACATCACGAGAAATTAGAGAATGGATGTTAATGGAGGACCGAGATCGTCTTAAGGTAATAGAAAACGCTTTTCAGCGTTCTCAAAAAAATAATCCCTTTGCTTGAGCGACAGATAGCCCTAGCTTTCATTGTCTGTTTCGTGCTTATTTTTTATTAATAGCTTCTTAACCTGGAGCTTGGACACACTCTTGTCGCTTAACTCTATTGTTTCGATACGATAGCTCTCAAGCTCCAAAGAAACGTTGCCATCCGGAATGTTTTCAAGATGCTCTAAAACCACGCCACTCAAAGTTTTTGGACCACCTGTAGGCAGATCCCAGTTGGCTCTTTTATTTATATCCCTAATGGTTTCTGATCCGTCGATTTCAAAGATGTTGTGCTTGAGTTTAACTATACCCAATTTTTCATCTTCGGCCTTATTGGTGGTAAAGTTTCCCACAATCTCTTCCAGGATGTCTTCTAGCGTCACAAGACCCTCAATTTCACCATATTCGTCTACCACCAGGCCGATTCGTCGTCGATCAAGCCTGAAGTTCAGCAACTGCTTGTTCAGGGGGGTATTTTTTGGAACGAAATAGGGTTCACGGGCAAACCGCTTAAGGGCTTTTTGAGTAAATCCTTCGCCTCCAGCACGCAGTAATCTAGAAACGTTTTTCATATGAAGAAAACCCTCAATATGATTGATATCTCCTCTATAAATTGGCACACGCGTATAACCACAATTGATGATGATATCTAAAAGAATTCCCGTATCATCATCTAGATTTAGTCCCACAATTTCATTACGAGGCACCATGATGTCATTGACGGTTATCTCCTCCAGGTCCAAGATATTAATGAGCATATTTTCATGCTCTGGTGTTTTTTCGCTTGATATCCCCACCACAGTCCGAAGTTCATCTTTGCTTAGGCTATCATCTCGACTTTTGTCTGGATTAATTCCAAAAATCCTTAATAGTCCATTCGAAAGTTGATTTACCAGCCATACAAAAGGATAAAATACTATTAGGAGTGGTCTAAGTATGTGGCTAGAGAAAAAAGCGATACCTTCTGGATGTAGCGCTGCCACCGTTTTTGGGGTGACTTCGGCAAATATGAGCACTACCAATGTCAACAGTAGTGTGCCGAAAAATATACCAGCATCGCCATAGAGTCGAATCGCTATGACCGTTGCAATTGCTGAGCAAAGGATATGGGTAAGATTGTTACCGATTAAAATGATCCCAATCAACCTATCTGGGCGCATTAAGAGTTTGTGGGCTTTCCGGGCTCCACGATGATTTTTTTTGAGATGATCCAACCGATACCGGTTGAGAGACATCATCGCGGTTTCTGAGCTAGAAAAAAATGCTGATAGTATTAACAGGCCGCCGAGAATAGAAAATAGCAACCCTATGGGAGCGTCGTTCAAAGAATGTGGAACCTTTTTTTCTTATAGAGGATGTATGTTGAAGATTTTTGCGCAGATTGGCAAGCATTCTATGGATATATCAATAATGTTATTGATGATTGAGACGTTTATTTTTATAAACTGTATTAATTAGTTAGCTGGAAAGCAGTACCTCTAAAACGAATTTGGTGCCCCAGTAAGCAACAGCTAAGGTGATGAATCCAGACAGCGTCCAGCGTACGGCAGTTTTTCCTCTCCAGCCTTGTGTGTGCCTACCCCAAAGCAAAATAGCAAAAAATATCCAAGAAAAAATCGAGAAAAATGTTTTATGAGCAAGATGCTGTGCAAAGAAATCTTCAAAAAATATCAAACCTGTTGCTAGCGATAGCGTCAATAAGCCAAAACCAACCCAGAGTGCTTCAAATAAGAGAGACTCCATTGTCTGAATGGACGGAAAAATTTGTGAAAAAATTCCAAAATGCTTATGGCGCAATCTCCATTCTTGAAGAGATAAAAATAATGCCTGAAAGGCGGCAAGGGTCAGTAAACTGTATGATAAAATTGAAGTCAAGACATGAAAGCCCATCTGGATTGAAACTTCAGAAGAGGTTATTTCAGCATCCTTGGCCGTCATAGCCAAAAAAATTATTAGCGCGCTTAGGGGAAATAAAACCAAAAACAAATTTTGGAGCTGTTTTCGATGGCGACTACCTAGCACAATGAAATTAACTGTAAACGCAATGACAGTTGTCATCGGGAGTAGGCCAAAGTTTATTCCTTGATCAGTGATAAGCCATTGGAAGCTTGCGTAGCCATTGGCAGCTATAGCTAAAGTTGCGATTAAGAAGAAAACAGTAGTTCTTTGTGCTCCGCCCTTGCTAAGCTGTAAAGCCAGATAAAAGCTTGAGATCAGATAAAGTGCAATTGAAGCGGTAGCGGTAAACATAGTATGTTTTGTTCTTTTGTTATTTATGTCGGTGTTACAATAATATCAAAGTGTGCCATAGATATGGTTCAGCGAAAAGGACTGGCGCACGCCTGTTAGTTTTAAAAAAAAGACCCTGAGGACTAGTAGAAAAAACTCTGAATACATTTTGCAGGAACTTGGCCCAAGAAACTGAATGGCAATATAAATTACAAAAATTTAGATAAGGTTTATCGAGGCTATACGTAAAAATATTTAAGATATGATAAAAAAGAACCCAATTGATTAACCCTATGATGGAAAACTGACTATGGCAATTTTTGAGAATCTTAGCAATCGCTTAGCTAGCTCCTTTAAAAAAATTTCCGGCAAAGCAAATCTTACTGAAGAAAATATTCAGGCTACGTTAAAAGAAGTTCGAATGGCCCTTCTTGAGGCAGATGTTGCTTTACCAGTAGTAAAAAACTTTGTTGAAGCCGTCAAACAGCGCGCTCTAGGGCAAGATGTCGCTAAGAGCCTTACCCCGAGTCAGCAGCTCTTAAAAATTGTTCAAGCTGAGCTAGAGCATGTGATGGGCGATAGCAACGAGGAGCTGAATCTTGCTGCCCAAGCCCCAGCTGTTGTTTTGGTGGCCGGTTTACAAGGGGCTGGTAAAACTACTTCTGTTGCAAAACTGGCAAAATTTTTCGTCGAGCAGAAAAAGAAAAAAGTGATGGTTGTAAGTGCCGATATTTATCGGCCGGCCGCAATAAAGCAGCTAGAGGTATTAGCGAATGAAGTCGGTATTGATTTCTATCCCAGCGAGCCCTCGCAAAACCCTGTCGATATTGTTTCGGGCGCCCTTAAATCTGCCAAGATAAAGTTTATGGATGTCCTGCTAATTGATACAGCCGGACGTCTTCACGTTGATAGTGATTTGATGGATGAAATTCAGTGCATACATGCAGCAGTTAATCCAGTAGAAACACTATTTGTCGTTGACGCTATGATTGGACAGGATGCAGTTGTTACCGCCAAAGCCTTTAGCGATGCTTTGCCTTTAACTGGGATTATTCTTACCAAAATAGATGGAGATGCTCGTGGCGGCGCGGCGCTTTCTGTCCGGCAGGTGACAGGAAAACCAATCAAATTTTTAGGGACTGGAGAAAAAACAGACGCACTAGAGCCTTTTTATCCAGAGCGAATAGCATCTCGCATACTCGGAATGGGCGATGTTATGTCGCTGATCGAAGAGGTTGAGCAGAAGGTTGATCATAAAAAAGCAGAGCAGCTAGCAAAGAAAGTTTCACAGGGCAAAAGATTTGATTTAAATGATTTAAAGGATCAGTTGCAGCAAATGAAAAATATGGGTGGACTATCGGGAATGATGGAGAAATTGCCTGGGCTGGGAAATATGCCGCAAATGCCCACAAAACCAGATATGGCAGAAAATTTCTCTCGAATGGAATTTATTATTGATTCAATGACCTCTCTGGAGCGTAGTAAGCCAGAAATTTTAAATGGTTCTCGTAAACGCCGAATTACTCAAGGTTCCGGTACAACGCTTCAAGACCTAAACCGTTTGTTAAAGCAGCACAAGCAGATGGGGATGATGATGAAAAAAATGAAAGGTAAAGGGTTGCAGCGAATGATGCAGGGAATGTCTGGAGGTATGCCCTCGCCTGGAGGAGGTATTTTTCCGGGGGGGAGCGGAAAAAGTCCTTTCTGATAACAGCTTGATAGATCTGTTTATTTTTCGCAGGTTAAGCTAAAACTGTACTCGCTGAGATCTTTTGGTTATAATTTCGCGCCTTTGAATATCCTCGGTTTTTGCATTGCATTTGATTATATTTTAATAATGCAATTCATGGCCGGTAAGTTGAAATAGTTAATAAAAAGAGAAGCTTCATGGTAACAATTCGTTTAGCTCGTGGGGGCTCCAAAAAACGCCCTTTTTATCATATTCATGTTACTGACAGTCGTCGGGCGCGTGATAGTAAGTATATAGAAAGAATTGGATTCTTTAATCCTGTGGCACGAGGACAGGAAGAGCGTCTCCGCGTAGACGCTGATCGAGTTCAGCACTGGGTTGGACTCGGTGCAGGTATGAGTGATCGCGTTTCTCGCTTGATAAAAGAATCTGCTGCAGCCTGATGCTGATAAGACTTTTTGACTGAAGTGAGCCGGATATCTGTTGTTTCAGGGCCATCTAGCCCGCCAGATCTTGTGGTGGTGGCGCGAATCACAACTATTCATGGCGTTAAAGGATGGGTTAAAATTCATCCATATACTGATGAACCAGAAAATATTTTTGACTATAAGCCTTGGTGGCTACAAACAGATCAAGGCTGGAAAGAGATTCAAGTTGTCCAGTACAAGGTGGCAAGTCAAAATTTGATTGTTCAAATATTAGATTTTGATGATAGAGATATTGCTCGACAAGAGTTATGCCAAAAAAATATTGCAGTAGAGCGATCAGAGTTTCCGGAATTAGATTCAAATGAGTATTATTGGCATCAACTTGAAGGATTGAGAGTTATCTCAATTCAAGACGGAATTGATCTCGGTGTTGTGGCCGGTTTAATGGAAACCGGTGCAAATGACGTGCTTGAGGTAAAAGGTGATATCGATAGCTTGGACTTTAAAGAGAGGCTGATCCCTTACACGAAGCAGGTTGTTTTGACTGTAAATCTTATTTCTAAAAAGATTGAAGTGGACTGGGATGCTGAATTTTAAAAGCACTTAAGTAGAACGCTGGAGTCATCAAATAAGTCATGGGGGCGCGGCAATGAAGATAGCTTTGGTCACGCTATTTCCTGAAATGTTTGATGCGGTACTTAATTATGGTGTAAGTGGCCGCGCTGTTAAACTTGGTCTTGTTGATGTTGAGACGTTCAACCCCAGAACGCATACTGTTGATCGCCATCAGACGGTAGACCATAGGCCATATGGTGGCGGCCCCGGAATGGTTTTTATGGTTGGGCCATTGCGTCAATCAATCAGAGAAGCACGAGAGTGGATAGGAGGTGAAGCTAAGGTTATTTACTTATCTCCTCAAGGAAGGGTGTTAGACCAAGAGGGTGCAAAGTCATTGGTTGTCGATCAGAATCTTATATTGATCGCTGGACGATATGAAGGTGTAGACGAGAGGTTGATTGAGCTAGAAGTTGATGAAGAATGGTCTATTGGTGACTACGTGCTTAGCGGTGGAGAGTTGGCTGCTATGGTGATAATGGATACAATAGTGCGTCAGCTTCCTGGAGCCCTAGGTCATGAAGAGTCTGCACAGCAGGATTCATTCTCAGAGGGTTTACTGGATCACCCTCACTACACGAGACCTGAATGTTACGAAAATTTGAAAGTTCCGGATGTATTATTGTCAGGAAACCATAAAGATATTAAGCAATGGCGGCTAAGAGAGTCACTAAAACGAACTTGGCAGAGACGACCAGACTTGTTAGAAGGTATGACGCTTAATGAAGAGCAACAAGAAATACTTGATAGTCTAGCTAAACATAGTGTTTCAGAAGAGTCGACTGACGAAAGCAAGTAGGTTGCTTTCCTCTCTGTTCGACGCTACTCAAAAAAAGGTGAATAGCACCAAATTATAAAAGCTGAGGAGCAAACCATGAGCGGTAAAAATTCAATTATAGCAGCAATCGAAGCGGAACAGATGGGTAAAGAACTCCCGCAATTTTCACCTGGTGATACTGTTGTGGTGCAGGTGAAGGTTATCGAAGGTACGCGTGAGCGCCTTCAGGCTTTTGAAGGTGTTGTGATTGCTAAACGCAATCGTGCCCTCAATTCTGCCTTTACTGTGCGTAAGATATCAAACGGTATTGGCGTGGAGCGTACTTTTCAAACCTATAGTCCGCAGGTTGAAAGTATAGCTGTCTCTCGTCGTGGGGATGTGCGACAAGCTAAGTTATATTACCTACGTGAACTGTCAGGTCGTAAGGCGCGTATTAAAGAAAAATTAGGCTAAATATAACTTAGCTCTCGTGAGCAAGGTTGGCTCAAAAAGAAAGGTGCTATTTGCTAGCGCCTTTTTTGTTGAATAAAATTATTGAGATATCAGTTGACGGAGTAGCCTCTTGAGCACTATAGGTTGTAATATGTACTATTGTGCTCAGTGCTGAAGTTTCGGGTATTTAGAATAAAATATGACTGTTATTAGCAATGCCAATCAGCTTCTTATTGATAGCTACCTTGATTCCATATGGATGGAAAAAGGGTTAAGTCGAAATAGTCTGGAATCTTATGGTCGTGATTTGAGGAGCTTTGCTAAATGGCTCGATCCTCAAGGCATCAAACTGCTAGCAGTTGTGCGCCAAAACTTACAAATATTTCTATCGCATCGCTTTGAGCAAGGCTTATCTGCAAGAACCACAGCAAGGCAATTGTCATGTTTGCGCGGATTTTATCGCCACTTTTTACGAGAAAAAAAGATACAAATAGACCCTACAGCGTTAGTGGGTAATCCAAAATTAGGGCGCCCACTTCCTAAGAGCTTGTCTGAAGATGATATCGAAATATTACTAGCCACTCCAAATGTTGAAGATATTTTGGGGTTACGCGACAGAACTATGCTAGAAGTTCTTTATGCTTCTGGGTTGAGGATAACAGAGCTGATAAGCTTAAGGTTACATGAGATAAATTTACGTCAAGGAGTTGTCAGGGTATTTGGTAAAGGCAGCAAAGAAAGACTTGTGCCTTTAGGGGAAGAAGCAATGAGTTGGCTGGACAGGTATCTTAAGTGTTCAAGACCCATGTTGTTAAATCAGGTTCAAAGTGATGTTCTATTTGTTAGCACTAGAGCTCAACAGATGACACGACAAACGTTTTGGCATCGATTGAAGCGGCATGCTAAAGATGCAGGAATAGAAAAGCCTATTTCACCACATACACTCCGCCATGCTTTTGCAACTCATTTATTAAACCATGGTGCTGATCTCAGAGTGGTTCAATTATTGTTGGGGCATAGTGATCTTTCGACCACCCAAATCTATACTCATGTAGCTAATAGTCGCATGAAAGCGTTGCATGCCGAGCATCACCCTAGGGGCTAGACTGCACAAAAAAATAAATATTTATGGTGAAGAAAATATGAATTTGTTAACAATAAGATCCTATATTTTGGTGGCATTTTGCCTACTATGTTTTGCTATACCAGTAGCTGCCGAAGGTGTGTCTGTGGAGGTTGCTAAAAAAATTACAGATACACTTAAAGCATCTCGCCCAGATTTAAACTTTGGAAATGTAGAAAAGACACAAATTCAAGGCCTTTATCTGATTAGAGTTAATACTACACAGTTTCTTTATGTCGGAGAAGCAGGAGAATATGCAATAGCGGGAGAGATGTACCATGCTCGGCCCGGAGAGTTTGTACCTGTTGTAGCTCAACATATTACAGAGATGCGTAAAAATAAAATGGATGTTATTCCCTTGGATGATGTGATCATATTTCCTTCATTAACAGGCAAGACTAAAGCAATCCTTTATGTTTTTACTGATGTGGATTGCCATTTTTGTCGAAAATTTCATAATGAAACCTTGTCTGACCTTTCTGCGCGGGGCGTAGAGGTCAGGTATCTGGCCTTCCCGAGAGCGGGTATTGGTTCTGACTCATATAAGAAAATGACTTCTGCTTGGTGCGCTAGTGATAAAAAACAAGCATTGTCAGCTTTAAAGAATCGTGAAACTATCCCTGAGAATATTTGTAACGAAAATCCTATTGCTGATCAATATGATCTCGGTCAAGAAATAGGTATTACAGGCACACCTACGATGCTTTTGGGGGATGGAACGCTATTGATGGGCTACCGTCCGGCTAAAGAGCTATTGGTAGTCATGGGGATTGAGTAACCTAGGGGATTGGTGGTTCAGTAGTTTGTGCTTAAACTTTGCCACTACCATTGACAGTTACATTGCCGACTATTATGGTTGCGAACCTCTTGTTGGGCGCAAGCCCTTAGTTTTTCATGTAGAGGTTAAAGCGTTATATTGAACCTATGCTTGTGATGATTATTTTTTATTTTAGGCGTAAAAACTAACTTTAAAATCAGGGCGAATACATTGAATTCTGTAAATATCGGTATTTGTGGTTTAGGTACTGTAGGAAGCGGCACAATTAATGTGCTAAGTCGAAATCTCAAAGAGATTAGCGCTCGTGTGGGTCGTGAGATTGTTGTGTGCCAGGTTGGAGCCAGACGTGATAACGCGGATTGTGATTTAACAGGAATAGACATCTCTCGAGACATATTCTCTGTGGCAGATAACCCTGATGTTGATATTTTAGTAGAGCTTATTGGTGGAACTACAGTTGCCAGGGATTTGGTGTTAAGAGCTATTGCTAACGGGAAGCATGTCGTTACTGCCAACAAGGCTTTAATCGCTGAGTCTGGTAATGAAATTTTTGCCGCCGCTGTAGAGAAAGGCGTTACCGTTGCATTTGAAGCCGCAGTAGCTGGAGGTATTCCGATCGTGAAAGCTATTCGAGAGGGGTTGATTGCTAATGATATTGAATGGATTGTAGGAATAATTAATGGAACTTCTAATTTCATTTTGACTGAAATTAGAGATAAGAATCGTGAGTTTATGGATGTTTTGCAAGAAGCTCAAAAACTTGGTTATGCTGAAGCTGACCCTACCTTTGATGTTGAGGGTATCGACGCAGCACATAAACTAGCTATTTTAGCCTCCTTGGCATTTGGGTGCCCTTTACAGTTTGATAAGATTTTTACTGAAGGAATTGCCAAAATTGAACCCCAAGACGTCGTATATGCCGAGCAGCTTGGATATCGAATTAAACACCTAGGCGTGACTAGAAAAAGAAACGACGCAATCGAATTACGTGTCCACCCAGCATTAATACCTGAGAAGCGTTTAATAGCTAATGTAGATGGAGTTATGAATGCAGTATTAGTCAAAGGTAATGCAGTTGGGCCTAGCATGTACTATGGCTCTGGAGCTGGTGCCGAGGCAACTGCTTCTGCAGTAATTGCTGATATTTGTGATATTGCTCGAACATTGGGGGCTGGACCAGAGCAGCGTACCCCACATTATGGCTTTCAGTCGGATCAGTTGAGGCAAATCAATGTGCTGCCTATTAGTGAGATAGAAACTGCCAGTTATATGAGGATTACTGCTCTAGATGTTCCGGGGGTGCTGACTCAAATCACCAAGGCTTTGAGTGAAGAAAATATAAGTATTGAGGCTGTGATTCAAAAAGAGCCTGCAGCAGGCAAGGATCACGCTCAATTGATTCTTCTGACTAATAGCACTCTGGAGAAATATCTAGATAAGGCTGTGGAAAAAATCCAGGCTCTAGAAGTGATAGCGGGTGATGTCGTCAGGATAAGGGTTGAGTCATTGATTTGAGCAACTGTAAAGCATCTCGGCAAGCAGCTAAATTAAAGATAGTAAGCGAAGGTCAGTCAGGTAGGTGGTTATCTTGAAATATATTAGTACGCGTGGGCAATCCCCCGCATTATCATTTGAGGATGCAATGTTGGCAGGCCTTGCGAGTGACGGGGGTTTGTATGTGCCAGAAAAAATTCCTCAGTTCTCCAAAGAAGAAATCGCTTCGTGGGCTTCTTTATCTTATCAGGAGCTGGCCTTCAAGGTAATGTCACCGTTTGTGGATGGAGAAGTCCCAGACGATGAATTAAGAGAGTTGATTCAAAAAACTTATAGTACTTTTCGTCACGATGCTATCGCCCCTCTCGTACAGACTGCCCATAACGAGTTTATTCTTGAGTTATTTCATGGTCCCACTCTAGCGTTTAAGGACTTTGCTTTGCAATTTCTCGGCAATCTGCTGGATTATGTTTTGAAAAAAAAGGATCAACGTGTAGTTATTATGGGTGCCACTTCTGGTGATACTGGTTCAGCAGCAATTGAAGGATGTCGCCATAGTGATAATGTAGATATCTTTATTTTACATCCTCACAATAGGGTCTCTGAAGTACAACGCAGACAAATGACGACAGTTCTTCAGAAAAATGTTTTCAATCTAGCCCTAGAGGGAAATTTTGACGATTGCCAGAATATGGTAAAGAGTAGCTTCGGAGATCAATCATTTCTGCCACCTGATCGCCAACTTGTAGCAGTTAATTCGATTAACTGGGTAAGAATTATGGCCCAGATTGTGTATTATTTTTATGCAGGTTTGGCATTAGACGCTCCTCACCGCGCTGTATCATTTTCAGTTCCCACTGGAAATTTTGGAGATATCTTTGCAGGTTATCTGGCAAAAAAAATGGGTCTACCGATAGATCGGCTAGTTATTGCTACAAATGCTAATGATATTTTGCACCGATGTATTAGTAATAATGACCATAGCCTTGAGACTTTAGTGCAAAGCCTTTCACCATCTATGGATATCATGGTGTCTAGCAACTTTGAACGAATGCTGTTCGATCTTTATGATCAAGATGGCGGGGCTATTAACAACTTAATGTTGAATTTTAAAACAACGGGCAAATTAATCTTAAGCGATCTAGCATTAACTAAGGCTCGAGCAGTATTTACAAGCTATCGGTTGGATGAT
Source organism: Porticoccus sp. Uisw_050_02 (assembly GCF_047729555.1). Taxonomy (NCBI): domain Bacteria; kingdom Pseudomonadati; phylum Pseudomonadota; class Gammaproteobacteria; order Cellvibrionales; family Porticoccaceae; genus Porticoccus; species Porticoccus sp. Uisw_050_02. The sequence goes on from NZ_CP159825.1 coordinate 338,602, forward strand.
AAAACCATGACTCAGGTGATGACTCACTTTTGGGAAGCCACTGGGTACCTTTTGGACCCCCATACCGCTATTGGTGTTGAAGCAGCACGTAAAACACTTTATCGGCAAGATATTCCCGTAGTCTGTCTTTCTACAGCCCACCCTGCAAAATTTCCTGAATCGATACGTAAAGCGGGATTCTCTAATGAACCTGAATTGCCTCGATATATGGCAGATTTATTTGACAGGAAAGAAAGTTATTCTGTGCAGCCTAATAATATAGAGGTAGTGCAACAATTCATTGCTGATAACATCCGTTGATTGTTAAAGACAGTTATTTTCCCTTTGTGAGCATCCCTTCAAGCAAGATAGGATTTTGTTTTGTTGAGCTATAGGCACTCATATCATGCTGGAAATTTTGCCGATGTGCTGAAACATATTGTTCTCGTTGAAATATTTGATTACCTGACTAAAAAAGATAAATCTTTTGATTATGTTGACACACATGCGGGAGCTGGCTTGTTTAACCTCAACTCAAGTCATGCGACAAAATTAGAGGAGCACATCCAGGGAATCGATAAGATTCACAGAAAGGATTGGCCAGAACTTTCTAAATACTTTGAAGTCATTGATGCTTGCAATAACTTTCCATCGGCGACTCTTTATCCGGGGTCGCCATTGATTGCTCAGTATTTTTTGAGGGCACAAGATAAGGCTTGGCTCTATGAGCTTCACCCAAGGGATTTTCAACTACTGGAGGCCAATATAGCGCATGATCGTCGTGTAAGAATATATGATCAAGATGGCTTTTCCGGGTTGCTAGCTTTACTGCCACCTATTTCGCGTAGAGGACTGATTTTGATTGACCCTTCATACGAAGTTAAAGTTGATTATGAGAGGGTTTACGAAATCACTAGCAAGGCTTATAAAAAATTCTCAACGGGAATTTATGTAGTTTGGTACCCAGTGGTGAGCAGAGACAAAATTGATCGACTGGAAAAGAAATTTATTAAAAGTGGAATTAACAATATTCAGCGCTTTGAGGTTGGCATTGATCAAGATTCTGATACAAGAGGCATGACTTCTTCTGGTATGTTCGTGATCAACCCGCCATGGCGGCTTTTTGGGAAAATGGCTACAATTTTACCAAGGCTATCAAAATCATTGAGTACTGCGGACAACGCTCTTTTTAGATGTGACGTTCTGGTGGCTGAATAGAGAGAATGTCTCTGGCTATAATTCATGACCTATATTTTTGTGATTAGTTTAAAAAAATATGATAAATCTCCATAATTTGACAACTTAAGAAAAAAGAGTGTTGACAAGCCTCTACTCAGGTGAGATTAGATGAACTTAGATGCGTATTTTCAGTTATTAAAGAGTTCCCCAGATAAGATATTCTTTCATGATACTATTTCTATTATCGATACATATTACCACTTCAAAGAAACTGCGTTTTCAAATGGCGAGGCTGTGAATAATAAAGGGGAGAATAGTAGCTCTTGTAAGATATTCGCATTTGGCCATCTTAGTGGACTGACTGAAAATCAAGTACTGCAATGTTTTGGTGATTTTTATCGAAAAGGTGTGCTGGAAACCCCTTTCGCAGACACCCATCAAAATATAAGAAATTTTATGCAATATGGATGAGTAGGGGTTAAATTTGAGGCTGAAGCCTTAATTTTGAAATAGGTTTTTTTTGTTAACAAAATAGATCCTGCATTGCTTTATAGACTTAAAATTAACAAAAGATAAAAATTATGGATATAAGAAATGAGGCGCGCAAGCATCTTTTAAGTTCTTTGCTGAAAGTACTGGATGACAGTTATACGCAGAACGAATTAGAAAACTTCTCTATCCTTATGTATCAGGATGCCGAACTTGAGGAAATAAGGAAAATGGTTTCTAAAATAATACAACCGATCCGTCAATTTGGTATCTCGAAGAGAAAACATCTTGGAGAAGAAGATAGAGTTTGGATTAAAGGGGTAGTTGCTGATCTGAAATCTACCTGTGTTTATGAATGATCAGTCGCTTGGTTGGCTAGGCTTGCTACTAAAAACTATAAATTCTTATAGTCGATTGAAGTTAAATAAAATGTTTTGTGAGGGGAAGTATTGATACAACCTGCGCGCATAAAACCAAATATCAGGCATCGTCAAGTAGATCTAGAGCTTGGCCATTTTGACAACAAATTGCCCAGCTTGCTGAGAAAAATATATTTAGGTCGTCAGATTTTCAGAGAAGAAGAGTTAGATCGCTCTCTAGCAGGTTTATTTCTACCCAACAGCCTGAAAGGGCTAGAAGAAAGCATAGGGCTTCTGGAGGAGGCGCTAGAGCAGCAGCAGCGCGTATTAATAGTGGGTGATTTCGATACTGATGGGGCCACCAGTACGGCGCTTGCTATGTTGGCTCTTCGTGCTATGGGAATGAAATATGTAGATTTCATCGTTCCTAATCGTTTTGAGTTTGGTTATGGCTTGACTCCTGAGATTGTTGATATAGCAAAGCAACGAAATCCCGACCTTATCATTACAGTAGATAATGGCATATCTAGCATTGAAGGTGTCATTGCAGCGAAGGAGGCCGAGATCAAGATACTGATAACTGACCATCATTTGCCAGGACCTCAGTTGCCAGCTGCAGATGCCATCTTAAATCCAAATCAACATGGCTGCGATTTTCCATGCAAAAATCTTGCTGGCGTTGGAGTAGTGTTTTACCTGTTAAGTGCCCTGAGAAGAAGGTTGCGTGAGACTGGCTGGTTCGAGGGCAATGATATTGTTCCTCCAAATATGGCAGAGTGGCTTGACTTAGTTGCACTTGGGACTGTAGCGGACGTTGTTCCTCTTGACCACACCAACAGAATACTAGTGCATCAGGGGTTGTTACGTATACGTTCTGGGAGATCGAGGCCGGGGTTGCAGGCATTATTAGCTTTGGCAGACAAAGACCCCAAAAAGTTAGTTGCTACTGACTTAGGCTTTATCGTAGGGCCACGACTGAATGCCGCTGGCCGGCTAGATGACATGAGTATTGGCATTGCATGTCTCCTAGAAAATGACCCTAGTACCGCAACAGAGTATGCGCTGCAGCTTGATCAGCTTAATCTTGAGAGAAGAAAGATTGAAGCAGGCATGCAGGAAGAGGGGGTTGCAATTCTCAATCATCTCGAAATAGACCAGAAGACACTACCCTGGGGACTATGCTTATTTGACAGCAATTGGCACCAAGGAGTGATCGGCCTGCTTGCATCTAGAATTAAAGATCGCGTGCATCGTCCAGTCATTATTTTTGCTGATGCCGGCGGGAATGATGATACAAAAGAATATAAGGGATCTGCGCGTTCAATTCTTGGATTGCATATTCGTGATGCTTTAGAGGCAGTAGCAACAAAGCATCCAGGGCTAGTAAGCAAGTTTGGAGGGCATGCGATGGCAGCAGGTTTGAGTATTAAAGCGAAAGATTATAGTACCTTTTCTGAGGCCTTTGATCTAGAAGTTAGGCGCCAATTGACGCCTTCTGATCTAGAGGCTGAAATATTCGTAGACGGTGAGCTAACACCGGAAGAATTGAATCTACAGAATGGGCTCCTAATAAGAGAATCTGGCCCCTGGGGGCAACAATTTCCAGAGCCGTTATTTCAAGGAACATTCTATATTGCTAGTCAGCGTATTGTGGGTGAAAAACACCTTAAGCTGCTACTATCAGTAGACAGCAATCAACGTCAGCTAATTGATGCCATCGCATTTAATGTAGATATGAATAGCTGGCCTGACGAAAAAAAAGAAAAAGTGCAGATCGTTTACAAGATGGACATTAATTTTTGGCAAGGAAGAGAATCATTGCAGTTAATAGTCGAATCTTTCATTTTGTAATTATACTTGATTGAGCTCAATGCTTAGTTTTTACCAACTTCAAGTTCGAGCCATCGTTCTGAGGCAGCATATAGAGCCCCTTGTTTTTTTGCCATGCCATCCAATACAGATTGTGTTTCTATGAATGGCTTAAGGTAAAATTCCGGTGTGGTAGTTTGCTTCTGTATGGCAGCTATCTCTTCTTCTAGTTTTTCGATAAGCGTCGGTAGCATGTCAAGTTCACGCTGTAGCTTGTAACTTAGCTTGGTTGGCATTATTTTTTTTGCATTGATGCTGGTTGAGTTGCTGGGATTATCATCGAGCTTTGTTTTAGTATTTTCATTGTCAGCAATTTTTAGCACTTTGCCGTGATTTTCCCAGTCACTATAGCCTCCTAGATATTCTTGGATTTGTCCTTCTTCTTCAAAAACTAATACGCTTGTGACAACGTTATCAAGAAATTTACGGTCATGACTAACAATAATCAGCGTTCCTTCGTACTCTACCAGTTGTTCTTCAAGCACCTCAAGCATTTCTATATCAAGGTCATTTGTTGGTTCATCTAGTATTAGCAGATTGCTGGGTTGCGTGAACAGCTTAGCCAGAAGAACTCGATTGCGTTCGCCTCCAGAGAGTGCTTTTACTGGAGTCATGGCGCGTTTGGGGGAGAACAAGAAGTTACGCAAATAGCCTATAATATGACGCTCTTTGCCGTTAATTTTTATGTATTCTTTGCCGTTACCTACATTTTCGGCAATAGTTTTCTCGGTATCTAGCTCTCGATGTATTTGATCGAAATAACCTATTTCTAGGTTGGTGCCTAGCTTCACGGAGCCTTTGTCAGGAATTATTTGTCCTAAAAGAATTTTAAGTAGAGTAGATTTCCCTACGCCATTATTGCCAATCAGACCTATCCGATCGCCTCGCCGTATCTTGATATTGATATTATCCATGAGGATCTCACCGTTATACCCATGACAAAGACTACGTGCCTCAACTACCTTTCGACCAGATTGATCTGATGTTTCGACACTAATTTTAGCTTTCCCTTGGCGGCTAGATCTTTGCATACGCTCTTCTCGCATTGTTAGCAGTGCGCGTACACGCCCCTCATTTCGTGTGCGCCTAGCTTTAATACCTTGACGGATCCAAACCTCTTCTTCTGCTAAACGTTTGTCAAATAGAGCATTACGAGTCTGCTCATGCTCTATTGCTTTTTCTTTGAGAAGCAAGTAATTATTAAAGGTCCCAGGCCAGCTGATCAGTCGGCCAAGCTCTATTTCCACGATGCGCGTTGCTAGCTTCTGTAGAAAATTTCGATCATGAGTAATAAAGATGACGCTGCCTTGGTATCCCCTCACTTTATGCTCCAGCCATTCAATTGTACTAATATCTAAATGGTTGGTTGGCTCGTCTAGCAGTAATAGATCCGGGCTGGAAACCAGCGCTTTGCCTAGAGCAACCCGACGCCGCCAGCCTCCAGAAAGCTCAGCTAGTGTTTTATTAGCAGGAAGATCTAGCTGGCTAATAATAGTCTCAACTTGCTGATCAATCTGCCAGCCTCCGCCGGCATCAATTTGTGCCTGTAGTTGCTCCAGTTCACTTAGTCCTCGCTTATCCAGAGCCTGTACCGCAAGCTGATTAAATTGATCAATTAGTGCTTGCTGATCGGCTAGACCATCCTTAATGACATCAAAAACTTTGCGATCAACAGCTGTCGGCAGAGCTTGCTCTAGCTGACTAATGCGTAAGTGTTGCTTATAGTGGAGTTCACCAGAATCAGGTTTAACTTCTCTATTGATAATTTTAAGTAAAGTCGATTTTCCAGCTCCGTTTCTCCCGATTAAGCAGATTCTCTCTCCTGGTTCTACGGAAAAACTGGTATTATTGAGTAATGGCAAATCGCCAAATTCAATAGATATATCATCGAGACGGATTAAACTCATAATTAACTCTAATGCTTATGTGATTGGTGATATTAATAAACGCGAATTTTAACAGAGTTTTTGATTTTCGTGCCAATGTACGTGCAATCTATGAGAATAGTTGTGCCTAAGGTTGTTATTGGGTGATTTTTTAGCCTTGTCGTTTGTTTGAATGCCTAAGTAGGTAGAGAAGGAGCTAGGATTCCGATAGAATTCGCTTCCTGTTCTAATTTTCAGGTGTCAGTATTTAATGGAAATCAATCCTATTAAAAATACCCTCAAGGATCTTCAGTTAAGAACTGATACGCTCAGGGGGTATCTTTGACTATACCAACAAAAAAGATCGTCTTGTTGAGGTTGAGTTAGAGTTAGGGGATTCTGATGTTTGGAGCGATGCTACTCGCGCTCAAAATCTTGGCCGTGAGCGATCGGCCCTTGAGCTGGTAGTCAAAACCATAGATGCATTAGATTTAGGTGTTTCTGATGCTTGGGAGTTTCTAGAAATAGCGTTTGAGGAAAAAGATGCTGACGCCATTCAGTCGATAGAGTCCGAGCTGGTTGTCCTGTCAGACCAGCTGGCTAAACTCGAGTTCCGTCGAATGTTCTCTGGTCCAATGGATCAAAATAATGCTTATTTGGACATTCAGTCAGGTTCTGGTGGAACTGAAGCTCAAGATTGGGCGGAGATGGTTTTGCGTATGTATCTTCGCTGGGGTGAAGCTAAAGGCTTTACGACAATCTTGGAAGAGGCTTCTCCTGGGGAAGTCGCTGGCATCAAAAGCGCCACAATACATTTTGAGGGCGAGTATGCTTTTGGGTGGCTACGCACAGAAACAGGGGTGCATCGATTGGTTCGAAAGTCTCCGTTTGATTCAGGAAATCGCAGGCATACTTCGTTTTGTTCTGTTTTTGCGTCTCCAGAAATAGATGATGATGTTGAGATTGATATCAATCCAGCAGATGTAAGAACGGACACGTATCGAGCCAGTGGCGCTGGGGGTCAGCATATCAACAAGACAGACTCAGCAGTACGGTTGACACACCTACCGACAGGGGTGGTAGTTCAGTGCCAGAGTGAGCGCTCTCAGCACCAAAATCGAGATAATTGCTGGAAAATGCTTAGAGCAAGACTCTATGAGCAGGAAATGTTTAAACGAAGCGAGGCCGCCCAAGCATTAGAAGACTCTAAGTCAGACATCGGATGGGGCAGTCAGATCCGTTCTTATGTTTTAGACGACCAAAGAATAAAAGACTTAAGGACTAACGTCCAGACTAGTAACTGCAATTCAGTTCTGGATGGAAACTTAGACCAATTTATAGAAGCTTCACTAAAAGCAGGTTTGTAAATAAACAGGTCTTGATTGAAAATACAAATTTTGCAGACATAATAATTCAGAATTGAATCGACCGGAAAACATATGAGCAACGAATCACCACAAGATGAGAATAGATTGATTGCCGAAAGAAGGGCTAAATTGGCGCTAATTCGTGAACAGGCTGCCGCCAATAATGTTAGTTCTTTCCCTAATGATTTTCGGCGTACATATTTAGCTGGTGATCTGCAAGACCGGTATGCGTGCGAATCCAAGGAAGCTCTTGAGGCCAAAGGGCATCAAGTGAGTGTCGCTGGTCGGGTGACTAGGAATCGCGGTGCTTTTATGGTGATCCAGGATATGTCTGGAATGATACAGCTTTATGTGGCCAAGGAAGCGCGCCCTTTCGCCAAAAGCCTGGATCTTGGTGATATTGTGGGTGTGAGCGGGGCGCTACAAAGATCTGGCAAAGGTGATTTGTACGTTAGCATGGATAAAAATTTTCTGCTAACAAAATCATTGAGACCTCTTCCCGATAAACATCATGGCCTATCAGACCAAGAGACGAGGTATCGACAACGTTATGTTGATTTGATTGTTAATTCTGAATCCCGCGATGTGTTTAAAATTCGCTCGCAAGTGATTAATTTCATCCGTTGTTATCTGAATGATAACCATTTTATGGAAGTAGAAACACCAATGCTTCAAACGATCCCTGGTGGCGCCGCCGCTCGTCCTTTTGTTACACACCATAATGCTTTAGATCTTGATATGTATTTGCGTATAGCGCCAGAATTATATCTCAAGAGATTGGTAGTTGGAGGTTTCGAGAGAGTATACGAGATTAATCGTAATTTCCGTAATGAGGGGCTGTCTACTCGTCACAATCCTGAATTCACTATGCTTGAATTTTATCAAGCTTATTCAGACTATATTGACTTAATGGATATGACAGAAGATATGTTGCGTAAACTAGCTCTTGCAGTATTGGGGAGCTCCAAAGTTGGCAATACACTCAAGAATAAGGAAGGCGAGGTGATTCAGGAGAAGATCTATGACTTCTCTAAACCATTCCAAAGAATTTCAGTTTTTGACTCTATCTTGAAATTTAACCCTGATATTTCCAAAGAAGATCTAGACGATGATGTTCAAGCTCGAAAAATAGCAGTAGCTTTAGACATTCCCCTAAAAGATATCTGGGGTTTGGGTAAGGTGCAGATCGAGATTTTTGAAAAAACTGTAGAGCACTTACTGGATGAGCCAACTTTTATTACAGCATATCCAACAGAGGTTTCGCCTCTTGCGCGTCGTAGTGATACTAATCCGTTTGTAACCGATCGATTTGAATTTTTTGTGGGTGGAAGAGAGATAGCTAATGGTTTTTCTGAGCTCAATGATGCAGAAGATCAAGCAGAAAGGTTCCATCAGCAGGTAGCCGAAAAAGATGCTGGAGATGACGAGGCTATGCACTATGATTCGGATTATATTAGAGCGCTAGAGTACGGGTTACCGCCGACTGCTGGAGAAGGAATTGGTATTGATCGTTTAGTGATGCTCTTAACCGACTCTCCATCGATACGGGATGTTTTATTATTTCCGCATATGCGCCCAGAATAGATTTAAAATACTCGCTTGTAGGCTGAAAACGGGTTTTTCAAAGATTAGCAATATTTTCTTTCTGTTGTACAAGTTTTGCAGAAGTTGCTTCTAGCTCATCCAGTCGATCCCTTTCTTTTGCGACAATTGCTGGAGGAGCCTTTTCGACGAATGATTCGTTGTTCAATTTCCCTTTTATATTTTTTGCTTCTTTTTGAATTTTCTCTAGCTCTTTGCCAAGTCGTATAGTTTCTGCTGCTTTGTCAATTAATCCAGTCATTGGTACAAGAATTTCCATTGCACCCACTAGTGCTGTTACAGACGCTGGGACGGTTTCCCCAGGAGAAAGCCATGTTATTGTCTCTAGGCGCGTGAGTTTCATCAAGAAAGGCCTGTTTTCATCTAAGCGGCATTTGTCTTCTTTTGATCCGTTGCGCAAATAAACTGTTAGCATCTTAGCTGGAGATATATTCATTTCACCGCGTATATTGCGAATGCCAATAACAGCATTTTTAAGCCATTCGATGTTCATAATAGCTTCATCATCTATGAGCGTATTATCTGAAACAGGGTATGACTGAAGCATAATAGTATCGCCTTTAGCCCCTGCTAAAGTTTTTATCTGTTGCCAAATTTCCTCCGTAATAAATGGCATAAATGGATGAGTCATTCTAAGGGTGGCCTCTAAAACTCGAACGAGTGTACGACGAGTTCCCACCTGAAGGCGGGGATTAGAGGTATCATCCCATAAAACAGGTTTCGATAGCTCCAGATACCAATCACAGTACTCATTCCATATAAATTCATAAATAGCTTGAGAGGCCAGATCAAACCTGTAGTCGGCAATTGCCTCTGCAACTGTGCTTTCAGCCTGTTGTAAGCGACTAATAATCCATCGATCTGGAAGGGAGAGCTCATAGTTATCATGATTATTTTGACCGCAGTCCTGATCCTCTGTATTCATTAGCACATAGCGCGCAGCATTCCATATCTTGTTACAGAAATTACGAAAACCTGCAATTCTTCCTACATCAAAATTAATGTCTCGCCCGGTTGATGCCAGGGAGTAATAGGTAAAGCGAAGTGCGTCTGTGCCATAGGCCTCTATGCCATTCGAAAATTCTTTGCGCGTTTGCTTGTCAACCTTTTCACATAGCTGGGGTAGCATCATCCCTGATGTGCGTTTGGCGACCAAGGGCTCTAATTCAATGCCGTCAATCAGATCAATAGGATCAATCACATTTCCTTTAGATTTAGACATTTTTTCGCCATGACTGTCACGCACTAAGCCATGAACGAAGACTGTTTTAAACGGAACATCATTCATGAAGTAGAGACTCATCATGATCATTCTGGCAACCCAAAAGAAAATAATATCGAATCCAGTTACCAGGACGCTTGTGGGGTGATATTTTTTTAGAAGCTCGGTAGTCTCTGGCCAGCCAAGAGTACCAAAAGTCCATAGACTCGATGAAAACCAAGTGTCTAAAACATCGTTATCTTGTGTGAGTGCTATATCGCTAAGATTATTTTTATTGCGCACCTCTTGTTCAGACCGGCCAACATAAACATTTTCTTTATCGTCATACCAAGCGGGAATACGATGTCCCCACCAAAGTTGACGAGATATACACCAGTCTTGAATGTCTCGCATCCAAGAAAAGTACATATTTTCATATTGTTTTGGTACAAACTCGATGTCACCGCTTTCAACTACAGCAACCGCTTTTTTTGCTAGAGGAGATGTTTTTACATACCACTGATCTGTAAGATATGGCTCTATGACAACCCCAGAACGATCGCCACGAGGTATTTTTAGTTTGTGGGCATCAATTTTATCAAGCAATCCTAGACTATCTAAGTCGGTTATAATTTTTTCTCTAGCGGCAAATCTGTCCATTCCTACATATACAGCGGGTACATTTTCATTTAATTCAGCATCATGGTTAAATATATTGATTATGGGTAAGTTGTGACGCCGTCCCATTTCGTAGTCGTTGAAGTCGTGTGCTGGAGTAATTTTTACGCAACCCGTACCAAAATCTTGGTCAACATAGTCATCAGCAATTATTGGAATTTTTCGGTTGGTGAGAGGCAGTGTAATATGCTTACCAATAAGTTTTTTGTATCGCTGGTCCTCGGGGTGTACAGCGACAGCAGTATCCCCTAGCATGGTTTCTGGACGAGTAGTGGCCACAGTTAGAGATCCACTGCCATCTGATAATGGGTATTTAAAGTGCCACAAATTTCCATCTTCTTCTTTGGAAATTACTTCAAGATCAGAGATAGCGGTATGTAATTTAGGGTCCCAATTTACGAGTCTTTTTCCCCGATAGATGAGATCGTCTTCATACATTCTAATAAAAGCTTCTTGAACGGCTTTATAAAAACCGTCATCCATAGTAAAGCGTTCGCTTGACCAGTCTGGTGAGGCACCTAATCGGCGAAGTTGTTTGGTGATTGCCCCGCCTGATTCTTCTTTCCAATCCCAAATTTTCTCAATAAACTTTTCCCGACCTAAATCATGGCGAGTTACATCCTCGCTATTGAGTAGTCGTTCCACTACCATTTGGGTGGCTATTCCAGCGTGATCTGTGCCAACCTGCCAAAGAGTATCGTTACCCTTCATTCGCTGGTAGCGTATCAAGGCATCTATGATGGCTTCTTGAAAACCATGACCCATGTGTAGACTGCCGGTGACGTTTGGCGGCGGTATCATTATGCAATATGGCGAAGCCCCATGGCCTGAAGGCTTAAAATAACCATTTTTTTCCCAGATTTGATACCACTGGATTTCAATATCTTTAGGACAGTAAGTTTTTTCCATGGGTGCTCGTTTCATTATTAAAAAAATGGTGTGATTTGTTTCATTTTCGCTTGCTGAAGAAACTAATACCGTATCTGTAAAAGGCGTAAATTATAAAGGGATAGATATGACTACGTCGATGAACTTATGTTCAATATTACTTTTTAGCTAGCCGGTTCGAGTTAAGTCATGGTACTTAATAGGGTATCCTCGGCCCTGATAAAAACTGTAACGCTGACGTTTTTTTTCAATTACTTGCGCATCATCATACACAATTTCTACCACTTTTCGAAAGCGAGAAAACCAGTCAGGCGTAACATGACTGGACATATTAATAAGTAGTGCGTCATGGTTTCCTGGATCTAAATGATGACTAATAGAAATAGGAGCAGATGGAGATTCTTCAATCTGATGGGGAAGAAAAGCAGTCGCCTTGAAACCCCACAGCTCTTCATTAATTTTTTCCGATATAGCTTCTTCCGGTGAATGAATAAGTACGGGCAGGTCTTGCTGAAAAGCTTTTTCAGTTAATTTGCAAGCAAGCAATATGGCTGCATCATAGTCTCCCGTAATGCGATAAAAAATAATATTAGTCATTGCTAGCTTCTTTTATTAGAAATTCAGCCAATAAAGGCACAGGCCTGCCAGTGGAGCCTTTGTCAGCTCCACTTTTCCATGCTGTCCCAGCGATATCTAGGTGAGCCCAGGCACCATTCTTGATGAAACGAGCAAGAAAGCAAGCAGCAGTAATTGTACCGGCTGTTCGCCCCCCGATGTTAGCCATATCAGCAAAGTTACTTTTTAGCTGCTTGTCGTATTCACCCCAAAGAGGTAACCGCCAAACCCTGTCGCCACTAGAGTTACCAGCAATTTCTAGACTCTCTGCGAGCGCATCATTATTGCTGAGTAGGGCGCTAGCATGACCGCCTAAAGTCATTACACATGCGCCTGTCAAGGTTGCAATATCTATCATGATTTTTGGTTTATATCGGTTCGCATATGTGAGTGCATCACATAAAATTAGTCGTCCTTCTGCATCAGTATTTAAGATCTCAATAGTTTGACCAGACATACTTGTAACGATATCACCAGGTTTGATTGCGCTACCTCCCGGCATATTTTCTACGGCAGGTATTATACCAACTACATTCAGGCGAAGATTCATGTCAATTAGCATAGAAAAAATCCCTAGAACGCTAGCTGCACCACACATGTCATATTTCATTTCATCCATGCCAGCGCCAGACTTTAGGCTTATTCCTCCGGAATCAAAAGTAACTCCTTTCCCGACAAGTGCGACAGGACTATCTTTTTTATTAGCCCCAAAGTATTGCAAAATAATCATTTTAGCAGGCTGCTGAGTACCCGCAGTGACTGATAGCAGAGACCCCATTCCAAGAGTTGTCATTTCTTTTTCATTTAATATTTTACAGGCAACCTGAGGATGTTGGGCTGCAAGTTTTTCTGCCTCTGTGGCTAGATAGGAAGGCGTACATATATTCCCTGGTAGATCACCCAGATATCGAGACAGATTTACCCCCTTTGCTATCGACGAACCTAAAATACATGCTTGCTTAATTTTTTGTAAATCTACCGCCGATGATAGGGCAAGAGTAACTTTTTTTAGGGATGGAATTTTTTTGATACTAGTTTTAAGAGAGCCAGAAGAATAGTTTTGTTCGCCCAGAATTCGAGAAAATTGTTGTGCCTCCCATGTCTTTTCTCGTCCGCAAATAGCTATGTCTTCTAGTGATATCAATGCATCCTTGATAGGTAAACCAATAAGTTTACTTCCAACACTTGTCGCAAGCTTAATAAATGACTGCTCATTAAGTGATTTCTCGCCACTGCTAAATATTAGTAACCTTTTCGCTTGTAGTCCATCAGGATTATTAATTACGATTGAGCTGCCTATAGTTTCCTTAATATCACCGCTTTCTTTTAATTTTTTGATCAAATCCTCTATTGTGGTGTCTATATGTTTTGGTGACTGCAAGGGGGGATCATCTTGTTGATTCCCAAGAACTAGCACTAGGCAGTCAGTTTTTTTGGTAAGAAGGTCGCAGGCAGCGGCAGTAAGTTGCATTGTTTCTCCAAAGTTTAGTTGGTGAGAGGTTTAAATCGACGTACACTTAGCAAGATGAGCCCCTTTGAGTATCAAAGACCGTCGGAATATAAGTTTATATTAAAACATAACAGGAATTTTTATATTGCTCATTTTTCGTTATCTTGCGCGTGACTTTTTAGCGTCTGCATTTGCAGTTTCCGCGGTACTCCTGATGATCGTCATGAGCGGCCGTTTTGTTAAATATCTTGCAGAGGCTGCTGCGGGTGACATGGACGCAGGAATCCTTTTTTCTCTTATTGGCGCCCGTCTTCCTGGTTTTTTGGAATTAATTATACCTCTTGCGTGCTTTTTGGGAATCCTTTTGGCCTATGGGCGCCTATATGTTCAAAATGAAATGACAGTCATGATTGCATGCGGTATGAGTGAAAACAGATTAGCGGCTTATACATTGGCCCCGGCGCTAATAGTGGCGCTCCTGGTGTCCTATCTGAGCCTTTATGCTACGCCTAATGGCACACGGGCGGCTGGAATACTTATTTCGGATCAAAATGCTCGCGGAAACTTGGATGGCATGGCTGCTAATCATTTTTACCCACTCCAAAAGGGAAAAGGAGTGACTTATGCTGAAAAAATAAATGAGGATGGCGTGATGCTTGACGTCTTTCTTGCTGAGCATCACCCTGATGCTGAAGATGGAAAACAGCTGGTCCTAATTGTTTCCGAAACTGGTGAACAAAAGAGTGATGATGATGGCGTAGACTACCTTGTTCTTCGGGATGGTTATCGCATTCAGGGGATGCCCGGACAAGCAGATTATCAGATGACCCGTTTTGAGGAATACGGGCAATCTATGCAAAAGCAGGATTCGAGTCGCCGTGTTAGAAAAAAAACTGATACGCTTTCTACCTCGGAGTTAATGGCCTCTAAAGAGTTACCGCATATAGCCGCTTTGCAGTGGCGTTTTTCTGTTCCCATTTTAGTGCTGGTGATGAGTCTGATAGCTGTTCCCTTAAGTAAAACAAACCAAAGACAAGGAAGCTTTTCTAAGATAATACCAGCAGTATTGCTTTATATGGTTTACTTGGTGATGCTAAATAGTGCCCGCGGTGCGGTAGAAGAAGGGGCTCTCCTGCCTGCGGTTGGGTTATGGGTTGTCCACGCATTGTTTGTATTGATTGCTTTATTTTTGCTGTTCTTTCAATCTATTAAGCTAAAGATAAAACAGCGTAATATCTTGGTAGCCAAGTGATGAATCGGAATTTCTTTTTGCGCCTTGTAGGAAAATTATCTACTTTTGTATCGAATAAAAAACTACCGACATACGCAGCAAAATATTTTCGAAATCAAGAAGTATTTGAAGTTAGTTTTTTTCATAGATGGGAGAAATTGCGTGCCTTTGTACTAAGGGATTTTAAGTCGATGAAAAGGCTGTCGACTTACATAGCAATTTCGGTTATTGGCTCCATAGGCCTAGTGTTATTAATTATAGTTATTCTTGATGCCATCGGCGCCATGATTGACGGGGTGGGGGACATCACCATAGAGTATACTTTTGCCCAGATGGTTGTTTATGTTGCGTTAACTATACCCGCTAGAATTTATGAATTTCTTCCTACAGCCTCTTTGATTGGATGCCTTGTTGGTCTGGGCGGCTTGGCAAATAATTCTGAATTGATCGTAATTCGTGCTGCTGGTGTACCATTGCTTCGTATTGTGTGGATAGTTCTTCGTCCAATTATGGTGCTAGTTTTACTTGGTGCGATGTTTGGTGAATATGTTGTTCCTTATTCCGAGAAGTATGCTGAGAGCCGACGGATGCTTTTAACTAAAGGAAAATTATCCCAAGGATCTGCTAGCGGTCTTTGGAATAAAGAAGGCAATGAATTTATGCATTTTGATGCAATTTATCCTGGCGGGATATTATTTGGGGTAACTCGCTATCAGTTTGATGATAATCACGTTTTAAAGAAGGCTAGCTTTGCAGGTAGAGCTTCATTTCAAGGTGAAACCTGGGTAGAAGAGCTTGGAGCAGTAACCTATTTTGAAGGAAATAGCACTCGAGTAGAAACGTTTGTAACACAAGATTGGAGCACTGAGTTATCACCAGAGTTGCTGAATATAGCTTCACTGCCTTCTGATTCTCTTTCCATGCGAGATCTTAACAAACATAGCAATTATTTAAGACATCAAGGGCAGGATGCCTCTAGGTATGAGTTAGATTTTTGGCGAAAAGCTTTACAACCACTGACAGTGATCAGTTTGATCCTGATCGCAAGTTCGTTTATCTTTGGGCCATTACGCCAAGTCTCTATGGGCTATCGTATCTTTGCTGGAGTAGTGGTGGGAATTGTATTTAGAATCAGTCAAGATCTACTTGGTCCTGCTAGTATTGTGTTTGGGCTCTCTCCTTTTATCGCAGTTATTTTTCCTGCAATGGTGTGCACCTTTATAGGGATTATATTATTGAGACGAGCCTCCTAAGAATGACTCCAGATAATTAGCCTCATCGCCACATAAGCTTTGATTGAATGCTTAGGCTGCGTTATTTTTTAGCTAAAACTATGACTCTAGTTTGGCTATAAATATCATGAAAACACCTTCCTTTCTTGTCAATTATGCACCACAAATAGCCGACCCCAAGAGATACCAATGAAATATGCGCAAGAATACAGCGCAACCAACATCTTTCCCAAGAAAGAGGTTTCTGGTCATAATCTTGCAGTTGAAGCCTCCATGACTTCATCCCTAATGTTTGTCCGTTGCGATGCCAGCACCATACATAAAATGATGCACAGCTTAGCCACATACCCAGAGTGATGATGCTTTGGGCAACATCACTCGGCGCCTGTAATGTGTCGTCTCCCGCTAAGCGCCTTAAGATAAAAACAATAATTCCAAAAGCAAAAATAATACCTACAAGCAATAAAGAGTCGTACAGCATAGCCATGAGTCGCCGAAAAAGATTTGCGGATATTTTTAATTTAGTGGTCTCTTTGTTCATGTTTAACACTCTTTAGGTCGAGTATAATTGTATCTCTTGTGAGCAATAAATACATTGACATCATTTGGACTTTCTTAGTATTGCATTTGCACTGAATGTACCTTTTACTTGGGTAGGTTATAAAATCATAAGGCTGAAATATGAGCAAAATTTTAATTGAAAAAAATCATAATATGGATGAGCTACAGCTACAGGATCTAATTGAAAGGCTCGGCAAAAAACTCAAAGATAAATTTGGTGGAGATTATCAGCTAGAGAGCAATTTGGCTCATTATGCTTATCACGGGGCAGACGCTAAAATAAGTTTTGATAAGTCCATGGTAAAAGTTGAGGTTAAGCTAGGACTTCTAATGAGCGCGATCAGGGGAAAAATAGAGTTAGAGATAAATAGTTATTTGGATGATTACATTACATAAATAATCTCTTTCTTGGTACAAAAAGAAAAATCTATTGCGGATTACATACCCCAAAAATCCTCATTTGCCTACCTTTATGGCCCACGTCTACATCAAATTTCATAGGGGCAATGCCGGTATGAATCACAAATTCCCGAGATACGACCTTATATGTAAACATGACGGTGTCGCTTCTTGCTTTAATTTGATTTCCATTTCTTTGTATTATAGTTAATGGGATCGAACCGAAACCGTTAACGCTAGGGTTAGTTACAACAATTTTTTCCCCATTAATTGTAAATTTGACAGTGCCTCCAGGCATATCGATAGATCTGCCAGCCCCGGTTTTGTATACTTCCTTCACGGGGCAAGTGTAAAGTTCTCCATCATTGGCGTAAGAGTTCGCCGTAAAAAAGAAAAGACTAGACAGCACAATCAGTGCAAATTTGTTCATAAAAATTATGTCTCATGATGTAGGCATTAGCTTGGTTGACACATGGATGATGGCTAAATCCCAGTATTTTTTTACAACAACTCAAATCATAGCCTATCTTACACAAGTTATCTTCATATAAAAAATAGTTGGCTTTTTGCTGCACAAAGAAGCTCTTATAATTTGAAGCATATAAAGCTTCTAGTCCTTTGTAGTCTTCCTTCAGTGGTCTTTAGGGCAGGATTGAATTATCAATTTGGAAAGTCCCATCGATCTTCTGTGCCCACCCAAAAAACTAGCACAAAAGATTCTACTAGATATTCACAGGTGAACTTCCAGATTTCTAAGCTAAAAAAAGGACGTCTGCTAGCAAGGATAGGGCTGATAAGGCCGAGAAAGCTATAAGTTCTCTTCGTGAGGAATTAGTAGAACTAGGCGAGTTCAAGAAGACGGTTGCTCAACTCTCCTTTTTAATCCAAGCACATCAGACATTAGCGGTTGTAGCTAAATATTAGGCAGGCGCCAAGTCTTGATAGAGCGCCTTTGCGGCCAGCCTCAGAGAGGATTTGATGAGTGACTTCTGAGTTGACATATGGCTTTTAGCACCTATTGCCACCAGATTGCTTCAAAAGTGCCCGGATATTTTTCGGGTATCTTGCTATCTAATAGGTTATTTTAAAAACGATACCAAAAAATATACCAACAATTATTTCAGGCTGCCAATGTATGACAAAGTCTAATACTAGACAGCTGTATTATTAATTAATTAAATCATATACTTACTTTAAAGTTAAAATTTACTAAAGAGCCATATGGACAGGCTTGGACTAAAGAAAAATAAGGAGTGGTACCAGAGGCCGGACTCGAACCGGCACGCTTTTAAGGGCGGGGGATTTTGAATCCCCTGTGTATACCAATTTCACCACTCTGGCACGGAGCACGATTATAGCAGTGACCTTCGTAGAAGCAAGTGAGAATATACCGCTCGCCTAACGGAGCGCTTAATCTCAGAGACGCTAGCTATGGACTCCTATTTCTATTACCCTTGCGGACTTTGCATTCAATGAGAGCGACATACAACCTGTTATGCGACGAGAATATTTTAACTACGAATTACCAGTCGACCTAATAGCCCATGAGCCAAGCGTTGAGCGCAGAGGAAGCAGAATGCTGATTCTGGGGTCTCAGGATGGGCAAATTAAGCATAAATCATTTTATGAAATTGTCTCTTTAGTGAAGCCTGGAGACTTGATGGTTTTTAATGACACTAAGGTTATACCTGCAAGATTATTTGGATTAAAAGATACTGGCGGCAAGATAGAAATGTTGGTAGAAAGACTGGTTGACGACCAAAGAGTTTTAGCTCATTTGCGTGCCAGCAAGTCGCCTAAAGTTGGCACAGTAATCATATTTGATGGTGGAATTGAAGCTATAGTTGAAACCCGTCAAGAAAGTTTATTTATGGTTAGATTTCTTAGCGACCAATCCGTGATGAACATACTTGAATCTACAGGCCATACACCTCTTCCTCCTTATATAGAACGAGCTGACCAAGCTGTTGATAGGGAGCGTTATCAGACGGTGTATGCTAGAACACCTGGCGCAGTAGCTGCACCAACTGCAGGACTGCATTTTGATTTAGAGATACTAGAACAACTGTCCCTCTTGGGTGTTGACATGGCATATGTCACATTGCATGTCGGTGCTGGAACATTTCAGCCTGTGCGCGTTGATAGCATTCATGAGCATGTAATGCACTCAGAAGTGATAGATGTACCTTTGAGTGTTTGCGAAAAAGTAGTAGCAACACGCCAGCGAGGAGGGCGTGTAATTGCTGTTGGAACGACTAGTGTCCGCTGCCTAGAAAGTGCAGCTGCTGATGGAGTCCTTAGGCCCATGAAGGGTGAAACAGATATATTTATTTATCCCGGCTATGAATTTCAGGTGGTGGATGCCATGGTGACAAACTTTCATTTGCCTGAGTCTACACTATTAATGCTAGTTAGCGCATTTTCAGGATATTCTGAGATAATGAACGCTTACCATCAAGCTATTGACAAAAAATACAGATTCTTTAGTTATGGCGATGCCATGTTTTTAACTCGTAACTTAAATGCAGTCAACGAACTACCGATCACCAAAGTGTATTCAAGGGATATTTTAAATGAGACGTAAGTGCTTAATGTCTTTTGAGTTGGACGCTACAGACGGCAATGCTCGGAGAGGTAGACTTAAGTTTCCTCGAGGCAATGTAGAAACACCCGCTTTTATGCCTGTTGGGACGTGCGGCACAGTGAAAGGTATGTTGCCACGAGATATTAAAGATATTGGCGCCCAAATAGTTTTAGGTAATACTTTTCATTTGATGTTGAGGCCTGGAACAGAGGTAATCAAATCTCATGGAGATTTGCATGATTTTATGCAGTGGCATGGTCCAATCCTTACTGACTCTGGAGGCTTTCAAGTTTTCAGCTTGGGATCGATTCGAAAAATTACTGATAAAGGCGTCTCTTTCCGCTCTCCTGTTGATGGCAGCCCAGTGTTTTTGGACCCAGAGACCTCAATGCAGGTCCAAAAGGACCTGGGAGCTGATATTGTAATGATCTTTGATGAGTGCACGCCTTATCCTGCATCAGAGAAAGACGCGCGAGCCTCTATGGAGCTATCTTTACGTTGGGCAGAGCGCAGTAAGAAAGCACATGACGATAGTTCTTCCGCATTATTCGGAATTGTCCAAGGTGGCATGTATGAAAATTTACGCGAATTATCTTTAACGGGTCTTGAAAAGTTAGAGTTTGATGGTTATGCCGTTGGTGGCCTTTCTGTGGGCGAGCCCAAAGAAGACATGCTTAGGGTGTTGGATGCACTGACACCTAAAATGCCCAACAATAAGCCCCGTTATTTGATGGGTGTGGGGAAACCATTGGATATTCTGGAGGCAGTAAAGCACGGTATTGATATGTTTGACTGCGTTATGCCTACACGTAATGCACGTAATGGCCATTTATTTACTAGTTGTGGTGTGGTTAAAATTAAAAATGCACAATATCGATATGATGTTGGGCCGTTAGACAAAAAATGTGATTGCTACACCTGTAAAAATTTTAGCCGCGCATACCTCCATCATTTAGAGAAATGTGGAGAAATGCTTGGAGCGCAGTTAAATACTATTCATAACCTACGTTATTATCAGAATTTCATGACAGATGTACGCCAAGCGATAAAAGAGCATCGATTAGATGATTTTTCAGCACAATTTTATCAGGAACAAGGACTTTAATTAATTAAAGGACAACCAATGGCAGCTGCCTGCTGCTTTTTCAGTAAGAGCTGATTGATTTTATTTTATTAAGTGTAGCATTGAAAAAAAGAGTAGTTTTTCAGAGACTCTTACTTTAAAAGCCTAAAAATAATCTTTAGCAGGCCTCACAAGAAGACTGTTTTCAGCCTATAATGCGAGCCTTGATCATTTTTATGCCACACAAAGAACAATTTTATGAATAATTATCCTTTAAAGACTTATCTTTTTATTCTTGTAACCATAGTTATGAGTGTTGTTTATGCCTTACCTAATCTTTTTGCGGCAGACCCTGCATTACAAATCTCTGGGCAGAACGGAGAAATGGTAATTGACCAGCCGGTGATGGATAAAATTACAAATGCATTAAGAGTGGCGAATATTGAATATTTTGGTGAAGAAGTAAGTGGAGAAAACGGCCTCCTTCGCTTAAAAGATATTGATCAGCAGTTGCCTGCAAAGCGAGTTATTCAGGATAAGCTTGGCCCTGATTATATTGTTGCATTAAATTTGGCTCCAACAACTCCAGAATGGTTGTCTAAATTTGGAGCCTCTCCAATGAAGCTCGGCCTTGATCTTCGAGGAGGAGTCCACTTTTTGCTTGAAGTAAATACTGATGAGGTTGTAGAAAAGCAAATGGAGACCACGGTTACCCAAGTGCGTGCTGCTATGCGAGAAGAAAAACTACGTTACGAGTCTGTAAAAATAGTGAATGGGAGGTTAATAGTCAGTGTTTTTAAAACTAAGGCTGAGGCAGAGAAAGCAAGCAGTATTTTGCGTAATAAATTTAGAGGCATAACTAGAAAGAGCACTGAAGAAAACGGTTTTTTTATCATTCACTCTGAAATGCTGGAATCAGAAATTAAAAAAATTGAAGACTACGCTATTAACCAAAATTTAACGACATTGCGTAATCGTGTGAATGAATTAGGAGTGTCAGAGCCAGTTGTTCAGCGCCAGGGAAGAAATAGAGTTGTTGTCGAGCTACCTGGCGTGCAGGATACTGCCGAGGCTAAACGAATTATTGGTAAAACGGCAAATTTAGAGTTCAGGTTAGAGGCGGAAGCTGGATCTACCAATCGCGAAAGATTTGAATTCAGTGAAAACTATGTCCGCGACAGAGGGATTAAAGACGCTTTTTTAAAGCGCACGGTGGTAATTACAGGTGATCATGTGTCCAAGGCTTCTGCCGGTTTTGACGAGCAAGGAACTCCCAATGTGAGTATTACCTTAAATAGTAAAGGTGGCGCCAGAATGCACCGCATATCTAGAAATAATATTGGACGTCGTCTGGGGGTCCTGTTTATTGAATACAAGGTAGGAAGAAAATATGACACTGATGACACTGGTAAGCGGGTAGCCGTTTCTGAGCGCTATGTCGATAAGAAAATTATCAATTTGGCGACTATTCAGAGCGCCCTGGGTGTTGGTTTTCAAATTACCGGCTTGACTAGTCCGCGTGAAGCTTCTGAGTTAGCATTATTTTTGAGGGCGGGCGCTATGGCCGCCCCAATGTATTTTGTAGAAGAGAGGACTATTGGTCCATCGCTGGGAGCTGAAAATATTTCTTTGGGTGTCAAATCTGTAACGATTGGTATGCTTCTTGTAATTGCTTTTATGTTAATTTATTACAAGCTATTCGGTCTTTTTGCTAATATCGCTTTGACTTTAAACTTATTGATTTTGATGGCCTTCATGTCACTGCTTGAGGCAACTTTAACATTACCTGGTATTGCCGGCATTGTTTTGACAGTAGGGATAGCGGTAGATGCAAATGTGCTTATATTTTCGCGAATCAAAGAAGAGCTAGCCTCCGGTTTACCTGCTCAGTCTGCTATTAATGCTGGATACGATCGAGCCTTTGTTTCAATTGTAGATGCTAATGTAACAACTCTTATAGTTGCTATTATTCTTTTTGTTATTGGGTCTGGCCCCGTACAGGGGTTTGCGGTGACTCTTTCCATCGGTATTTTAGTGTCCATGTTTACGGCTATTATTGTCACCAGAGCGTTAGTTAACTTGAGTTATGGTAATCGCACCATAGAAAAAATCTGGATTTAGGAAAGCTGATATGATCACTGATAGTGTTGTTAATTTTATGGGTCAGCGGAAAGTAGCGTTCATTCTTTCTATTTTTCTAATTATTGGATCTATTGTTTCTTTTGGCACCAAAGGGTTGGTTCTAGGGTTAGATTTTACTGGTGGCACTCAGATTGAAGTGGGCTATCAAGAGTCAGCTAATTTGATAGATATCCGAGCCCAGCTAACTAAAGCCGGCTTTGAGGCTCCCGTTGTTGTCCACTTTGGGTCTGAGAGAGATGTCCTTATTCGCATGCAGGGAAAGCCTGAATCAGGCTTGTCTGATGCGGTCCTACAAGCACTTCAAACCAACCAGCCTAATGTTGTTTTACGTCGAGTCGACTTTGTGGGGCCTCAGGTAGGGGAAGAGCTACGAGAGGATGGTGGCCTTGGCATGCTTGTAGCCTTGCTGGTTGTTATGATGTATATCGCTATTCGGTTTCAATATAAGTTTTCTTTAGGTGCGGTCGTTGCGCTGGCTCACGATGTAATTATCACCCTTGGATTTTTCTCCGTTACCGGCTTGGAATTTGATCTTACTGTTTTAGCTGCAGTATTAGCAGTTATAGGATATTCGCTGAATGACACCATAGTTGTATCTGACAGGATTCGAGAAAATTTACGATTGTTGCGTATTTCTAATATCGAAACAGTAATTAACAAATCATTAACCCAAACTCTTGGTCGCACCTTAGTAACATCCCTGACTACACTGCTGGTGCTAGTGTCATTATTCTTATTTGGTGGAGAGTTGATTCATAATTTTGCTATTGCGTTAATAGTGGGTGTTTTTATTGGAACTTACTCGTCAATTTATGTGGCATCAAACATGCTTCTTACCTTAGGCCTACAGCGAGAAGATTTAATGCCTTCTGAAAAAGAGGACGCAGAGATAAATGAGCTACCCTAGCTAAATAAAGCGGCGCTTATTGATCTGATTAATGGCTTAGCGTTTTATATTCTGGAGTAAAAATTGATTGAGATCTGTGAGAGAGATATTCTGGTTTTCTGAATATCGGCGATTGCGGTATTCAACGACTCCTTGCTCTAAACTTCTTTCCCCAACCACTATGCAATGAGGTAGGCCGATAAGCTCAACGGTTGATAACATGACGCCTAGGCGCGATTTGTCTTGATCCATAAAGAGAACATCGAACCCTAAACCTACAAGCTCAGAGTGAATTTTTTCGCAAACTATTTTTACTTGCTCAGATTTTTGCATATTGATAGGGATCAATGCAATTTGAAAAGGCGCCAATGCATCTGGCCATACAATACCGCTGGCATCATTATTTTGCTCAATAGCAGCAGCTACAATTCTACTGACCCCGATTCCATAGCAACCCATAAACATCGTCTGTTCCTTACCTTCTTCGTTGAGCACTGTTGCGTTCATAGTTTTACTATATTTAGCCCCCAGTTGAAAGATATGCCCAACCTCTATACCACGCTTGATATCTAATACTCCTCGACCATCTGGACTAGGGTCTCCTTGGACGGCATTCCTAATATCTTCGACTCTTACATCTGGGCAGTCGCGCTCCCAGTTGACTCCTGTAAGATAGAAACCATCTTTGTTAGCTCCACATGTAAAGTCAATTAACTGGCTAGCAGCATGGTCAGCAATCACAGGGATGTTAAGACCTACCGGTCCCAAGAAGCTGATATCACAACCGAATTGTTTTTTGATGATCTCTTGGCTCGCTAAAGTCAGTGGTGATTTGATGCCACTAATTTTTTGAGATTTAACAGTATTGAGCTCATGATCATCACGCAAGATCAACGCCGCTAATGGATTGATCGAAATAGCCTGATCATCGTTAGATAGTATTATATCGGGCTCAGCCAGCACAATTATTATCTTAATTGTTTGGACTTTATCTGTATCTGGGAGCTTATTTGTCCCTACAGTACTATGTTGGTGTGATATTTCAATTTTTTGTAGTTGCTGTCTGTTGTTTGAGGTCTTTTTCTCTAGGTTAACCGCTTTAGTTGTCTCAATGTTCGCTGCAAAATCACTTTTAGTTGAAAAAGCAATAGCATCTTCACCGGATGCGGCCAAAACGTGAAATTCATGTGAATGATTTCCGCCAATGCTACCAGTGTCAGCAATAACAGACCTAAAATCTAAGCCTATTCGTTTGAAAATATTAGTATAGGTTTGATGCATCAACTCGTATGTGTGGCGAAGACTTTCTTCAGAGGCATGAAAAGAATAAGCATCTTTCATTAAAAATTCTCTAGATCGCATAACGCCAAAACGAGGACGTCTTTCGTCCCGAAACTTAGTTTGTATTTGATAAAAAGTAACGGGTAGTTGTTTGTAGCTTTGAATTTCGTGCCCAACCAAGTCAGTGATGACCTCTTCGTGAGTTGGGCCTAGGCAAAAAGATCGATCATGCCTATCTTTTATTCGAAGAAGCTCTGGGCCGTACTCTTTCCAGCGACCTGATTTTTTCCAAATTTCGGCAGGTTGGGTTATAGGCATCAGGACTTCTTGCGCCCCAGATCTATCCATTTCTTCTCTAATGATAGCTTCCACTTTGCGTAGCACGCGTAATCCTATGGGAAGCCAGGTATATAGGCCTGAGGTTAACTTTCGAATCATTCCTGCTCGCAACATTAGCTGATGGCTAATGACTTCTGCATCAGAAGGGATTTCTTTCTTTGTGGTAATGAGAAATTTGCTAGCGCGCATAATCTATTCTTTATCTTGGCGGTTAACGCAAAAGAGAGTATTTTACGATGCCCGTATGTATTGATATAAAGTAGGGAGGTATTTAAATGTTTAAGCTCCACCCCCGGTTAATTCAGGATAGTATACCTGTTGGTGAATTTGAGCTATCAAATCTTCTTATTCATCGAGATGCAAGTTATCCTTGGTTTATTTTGGTGCCAAAAAAACCTGATATTACAGAAATTTACCATTTGTCGAATCAAGAAAGAATGCAGCTAATAAAAGAATCTTGTTTATTGGCTGAAACGATGGCGAAATTGTTTGCGCCTGACAAGATTAACATTGCAGCTTTAGGTAACATGGTTCCTCAGTTGCATGTGCATCATGTTGCTCGCTATAAGAACGATGCTTCTTGGCCGAATCCGGTATGGGCTGCTGCGCCTCAGACTGAATACAAAAAAGATAAACTGCAGCTTCGAATTAAGTCAATGGGCCTGTCTCTTGCCGGAAAAGACTTTAGTTTTATCGAGCGCCCAATCTGAAAGATGTGCGCTAATCTATCGTTGCAGATCTTCGGCTCGCGATCATGAGACAAGATCTGTTCTTCTAGCGCCCGTTTTCATGATGTATAATGCCAGAATTTTTGAGATCCATACCTATAGGGCTATAACTCTATAGGTATGGACAGGCTCTTCAGCAGAGCTTGTATTAATATGGGAAAAATAATGCGTACAATTTATTGCGGTGCTCTTACTTCCAAGAACATTAATCAAGAAATCACAATTTGTGGTTGGGTGCATCGCCGAAGGGACCATGGCGGTGTTATTTTTATTGACCTTCGTGATCGTGAAGGGATCGTTCAGGTAGTTTTTGATTCAGATGGAGGCGAGCATTTTAGTTCTGCCGATACGGTGCGTAGTGAGTATGTGCTTAAGGTAAAAGGTAAAGTCCGGGCCCGCTCCTCAGAGACAGTTAATTCTGAGATGCCAACGGGCGAAATAGAGGTATATGGGCTAGAGTTAGAAATATTAAATGCTTCTGAGACGCCACCTTTCCCGCTAGATGAGCATAGTAAAGTAGGGGAAGATGTTCGTTTAAAGTATCGTTATATGGATTTGCGTCGTCCTGAAATGTTAAAGAATCTGCTTTTTCGTTCTAAGGTGACCGCTACAATGCGAAATCATCTTGATGGAAAAGGTTTTCTGGATATTGAGACCCCTATTTTGACTCGAGCTACTCCTGAAGGAGCTAGAGATTACCTTGTTCCTAGTCGCACCCATGTAGGAAAGTTTTTTGCTTTACCTCAATCCCCACAATTGTTTAAGCAGCTCCTTATGGTTGCTGGCGTAGACAAGTACTATCAGATCGCAAAATGCTTTCGTGACGAAGATTTACGTGCTGACCGTCAGCCTGAGTTTACCCAGATAGATATTGAAGGCTCTTTTATTAGCGAAGAGGAGGTTATGGAAGTTAGTGAGGGAATGATTCGCTCTGTTTTTCAAGAGCTACTGGGCGCCGACCTAGGAGATTTCCCTCGTATGCCATATAGCGAGGCAATGATTAGGTATGGCAGCGATAAGCCAGATTTGAGAATACCTCTTGAGCTAGTAGAAATTAAAGATCTAATGATTGGTGTGGAGTTTAAAGTTTTTTCTGGTCCAGCCAAAGATCCGAAAGGCCGCGTTACCGCTTTACGTGTTCCCGGAGGAAGCACTATTAGCCGAAAACAAATCGATGACTATACCTCATTTGTAGGTATATATGGTGCCAGAGGTTTAGCCTACATTAAGGTGAACAATAAGGATGACCTAGAAGAAGGCCTACAATCACCAATTGTTAAATTCCTTCCTTCCGAGGTGCGTGCAGCAATACTTGAGCGCACAGAAGCAGAAAATGGTGATTTAATTTTCTTTGGTGCAGATAAAGAGAAAATTGTTTCTGACGCTTTGGGTGCTTTGCGGTGCAAGCTGGGTGAAGATTTAGATTTGTATACCTGTGGATGGGCGCCTCTATGGGTCGTTGATTTCCCTATGTTTGAAGAAACTGAAGAGGGCGGCTGGACATCATTACATCATCCGTTTACTCGACCATCTTGCACTCCTCAGGAGTTAGCAAGCAATCCGGGGGAAGCCCTATCAGCAGCTTATGATATGGTAATAAATGGCACTGAGCTTGGTGGTGGGTCTATACGTATTCATAACCTAGAGATGCAGAAGTCAGTATTTGATATTCTTGGGATTAACGATAAGGATGCCCAAGAAAAATTTGGATTTCTCTTGGAGGCATTAAGTTATGGGTGCCCCCCTCATGGTGGCTTGGCCTTTGGCTTAGACCGACTTGTTATGCTTATGACAGGCAGCGATTCTATTCGTGATGTTATTGCTTTTCCTAAGACTCAAACAGCCGCTTGTCTCCTAACTGATGCCCCAGGATATGCTGATGTCAAGCAACTAAGAGAGATGAATATACAACTCAAAGAAAAGAAAAAAGTAGTTTAAATCTCTAGTAGCTTGAGTTTAATAGGTTGACCGGTTCGCTTATCTATATTGGTAGGACTAAATTAAATTAAAGAAAGATGCACTTAAAAACCAACGAGTAATCTAAGGAGAGAAAGATGAAAGTATTAAAAAAGACTGATGAGTACACTATTTATCAAAAGCGTTCTGGACGTTACGCGGTAGAAGATGCTTTTAAAAAGATTATAAATGGAATAGATAAAGTAAATGTTCTTGTAGAAGCTGGAATAATTAAGCAGGCTGTTGTTGTTGCTGAAGAAGTGGTTGCTGAAGAAGTGGTTGCTGAAGAAGTGGTTGCTGAAGAAGTGGTTGCTGAAGAAGTGGTTGCTGAAGAAGTGGTTGCTGAAGAAGTGGTTGCTGAAGAAGTGGTTGCTGAAGAAGTGGTTGCTGAAGAAGTGGTTGCTGAAGAAGTGGTTGCTGAAGAAGTGGTTGCTGAAGAAGTGGTTGCTGAAGAAGTGGTTGCTGAAGAAGTGGTTGTTGAAGAAGTGGTTGCTGAAGAAGTGGTTGCTGAAGAAGTGGTTGCTGAAGAAGTGGTTGCTGAAGAAGTGGTTGCTGAAGAAGTGGTTGCAAAAAAACCAGCTATAAAAAAACCAGCTATAAAAAAACCAGCTATAAAAAAACCAGCTACAAAAAAAGAGTAATGTATTTAGACATACAGAGTTTTTCTTAAGCGGCTTTTAGGCCGCTTTTTTTTACCAAAAAATCTATGAATTTACAAAAATAAAAACTGTCTTGAAAAAATTAGGGTTGTTTTTTTTATTTTTTAAGATACTGTGACAATATACAGTATTCGAATGATGGCGGTTGTATGTCTTTGATTTTAGGTGTGGATCCTGGCTCTCGTAAAACTGGCTTTGGTATTATCAAGACAGGGGCTCAGGCTGGCTCTAAAATTGAATACGTTACCAGCGGAATCGTTCGCCTACCATCCGGAGCATTGCCTGCCCGCTTAAAGATAATTTTTGATAGTATCTCCCAGTTAATTCAACAGTACCAACCAGAAGAAATGGCTATAGAGGAAGTTTTTCTTGCTCGCGACCCCAGTGCTGCCCTAAAACTAGGTCAAGCTAGAGGGGCGGCTATCGTGGCTGGTGCTGCAGCAGGACTGGCTATAGGGGAATATGCTGCTCGCACAGTAAAGAAGTCAGTTGTTGGAAGCGGGGCAGCCAGCAAAGAGCAAGTTCAGCATATGGTTAAGCATATATTAGGACTGCCGTCTGCGCCTGCTGAGGATGCAGCCGACGCTCTTGCAGTGGCGCTTTGCCATGCTCAAACTAATTCGATGGGATTGGCTTTAGGTGGATCGTATCGTTATTCGAAGGGAAGACTTAAACGAGTCGCCACTCCACTTGGTTGATTTTATGAGGATATTTATTTGATTGGTAGAATTTCAGGGATCTTGCTAGAGAAGAAAGCACCAGAATTGCTGGTTGATGTACAGGGTGTTGGTTATGAGTTGCTGGTTTCTCTAACTACTTTTTTTGCGCTGCCAAATTGCGGTGAAAAGACTACCCTTTACGCTCATATGGTTGTTAGAGAAGATGTCCAGCAGCTATATGGATTTAGTGAATTTAGTGAACGTGAGTTATTTCGTATGCTCATAAAAGTTAATGGTGTTGGGCCAAAGATGGCTTTAACTATACTGTCGGGTATGACAACTAAAGATTTTTATGAATCAGTGCAGGCGAATGATACAGAAAGATTAGTTAAGCTTCCGGGCGTTGGAAAAAAGACTGCAGAGCGTTTAATAATTGAGGTGCGTGATCGCTTGCCTGCTTCTTTTGGGGATGCAGCTGCCTCGGAAAATGTTTCTGGTGGAGTGTCGTTCCGTGGTAGGTTGGACGCCCAAGAGGAAGCTGAAAGCGTGTTAATTGCGTTAGGATATAAGCCTCAAGAAGCATCTCGAATGATTGGTGCTGCTGCACGAAGTTTTGATGAAGAAAAAGATAGCAATAGCGAGCAAGTCAGTGAAAAATTAATTCGATTGGCCCTCAAGAGTATGGTGAAAATCTGACTTTGTCTTATAGAGAAAGCGCTAACAGAAGATAATTTTTTGAACGGTTCTCATAGGATCTCTTCCTTATATAAAGATATAATTAAAATATGATAGAAACTGACCGACTAATATCTCCTGAAGCTGATGCTCGGGAAGAGCGTTTTGATCGCGCCATTCGGCCCTTGAGTCTTAATGATTATGTGGGACAACGGGTAGTGCGAGAGCAGATGGAAATTTTTATTAGTGCAGCACGCAAAAGAAGTGAGCCTTTAGACCATACTTTGATTTTTGGCCCCCCTGGCCTTGGAAAAACAACTTTAGCTCATATTATTGCCCATGAAATGGGTGTTGGATTAAAGACCACCTCCGGTCCAGTTCTTGAAAAAGCTGGAGATCTTGCCGCATTGATGACAAATCTTGAGCCAGGAGATGTGCTTTTTATCGACGAGATTCATCGCCTGAGTCCTGTGGTTGAAGAAGTTATTTATCCTGCTATGGAAGATTATCAGTTAGATATTATGATTGGCGAAGGACCAGCAGCTCGATCAATTAAGCTTGATATACCGCCCTTTACGCTTGTTGGCGCTACCACTAGGGCTGGTCTGCTAACTTCTCCTTTGAGAGATCGCTTTGGCATTGTTCAACGACTGGAGTTTTACTCTGATGAGGAGTTGAGTTCAATAGTCTCTCGCTCAGCTAAAATTCTTGGTGTGACGACAGATGATAGGGGTACTCAGGAGATTGCTTGTCGCTCAAGGGGAACGCCGCGTATAGCAAATCGTCTTTTGCGTCGAGTTAGAGATTATGCCGATGTAAAGGCTGACGGGGTTGTTACATCAAATATAGCTGATATGGCGTTAAATATGTTGAATGTAGATGCCGCTGGTTTTGACCATATGGATCGTCGGGTAATGCTTGCGATAATTGAAAAATTTGATGGCGGACCTGTGGGAATAGATAGTATAGCAGCTGCGATTAGCGAAGAAAGAGATACCTTAGAGGATGTTATAGAGCCTTATTTAATACAACAGGGTTATCTGCTGCGCACACAGAGAGGGCGAATAGTAACGCGTCGAGCCTATGAGCATTTTGGTTTAAAAGAGCCAAAAAAATAGCTAATAATTTGGAGTTCATGGATAAATGACGCAAAAATATTGTTTACCTATCCGCGTGTATGTTGAAGATACTGATGCCGGAGGCATAGTATATTACGCCAACTATCTTAAGTATATTGAACGGGCTAGAACAGAATTAATACGCACTTTAGGTTTCGATAAGCCAGCATTGTTTGGCAGCCTGCAGTTTGTTGTTCACTCTGTAAATATTAAATATATTCAATCAGCAGTTTTGGATGATCAAATTACCGCAACAGCACAACTAAAAGATGTGTCGCGAACCTCGTTTGTTGTCACTCAGGGCGTGCTCAGAGGAAATGATGTCTTAGTGAGGGCGGAGGTCAAAGTGGCGTGCATCGATCGCGAGAAAAAGAAACCTCAGGTAATACCGGAGGATATGTTGAAAAAGTTGAAAGCTGAAATAAAAAATGAGAAAGGAGAGCGCGGCGAATGACTGAACAGTTATCTTTATGGAGCTTGATTGTTAATGCTTCCTTGTTAGTACAGTTTGTTATGCTGTTACTTTTTTTTGCATCAGTTGTATCTTGGGTGGTGATTATTCAGAGAGGATTGTATTTAAGAAATGCGGCACATAATTTGCGTCAATTTGAAGATGATTTTTGGTCAGGAATAGATCTTAATCAGCTATACGATGATATTAGAGGCAGGGATGGTGGAGAGGGTCTCGCCAGTATATTCCGAGCCGGATTTCGCGAATTTAGTAAGCTATCGCAACAAGCCGGTGTTGAGCCAGATGCGGTTATGGAGGGAGCTGAAAGGTCGATGCGGGTAGCTTTATCGCGTGAAGAGGAAAAGCTAAATCAGCATTTACCATTCCTCGCCAGCGTTGCCTCTGTGAGTCCGTATATTGGTTTATTTGGGACTGTTTGGGGTATTATGAATTCATTCCGCGGGCTTGCTAATGTGCATCAGGCCACATTAGCAGTAGTTGCTCCTGGAATATCGGAAGCATTGATAGCAACTGCTATGGGTCTTTTTGCAGCAATTCCGGCAGTACTCGCTTATAACAGATACTCTTCAGCTGCCGACACTACTTTTAATAGCTATGAGACATTTGCAGAAGAATTGTCCACGATTTTACACCGCAGGATTTATAGTAAGTGACTATAAAGGCTTCAAAGCATAAGCGTCGATTGGTTGCTGAAATCAATGTTGTTCCTTATATCGATGTAATGCTAGTGCTGTTGATAGTTTTTATGGTGACCGCCCCATTGCTCATGCAGGGTGTTAAAGTTGAGTTGCCGAATGCCCCATCTGCGCCTTTAGGTAAAAATGATAGAGACCCCTTAATTGTTTCAATTAAGGCTGACGGTACCTTTTATCTTGATTTGGGTAATGGGAGAAATATGGAGGAACCATTAACATCGATTATAAAAAAGGTGAAAAAAGTATTGCGCCAAGAACCCAAAACATCTGTTTTAGTTTGGGGGGATGCCAGTGTTCGCTATGGTTCTGTCGTGAGACTGATGAGTGATTTGCAGAATGCTGGAGCGCCGTCTGTCGGCCTTGTAACCGAACCGCTTAGAAAAAACTAACTACCATGTTATCTGAAAGACCTATTTCGTTGTTTTTAGCCGTTCTCTTTAGCTTCATTCTGCATAGCTTGGTAATCTATTTTTTGGTTGGCAAATGGGGAGAGACAACTAAGCCTAGTAAAGTCATATCTCCGAAATATATACAAGCCAAACTTGTGAATTTAGATAATGCGGTAAAACCAAAGCCTAAAAAAGCATCTAAACCAAAACCAAAGCCAAAGCCTAAAAAAGCATCTAAATCAAAACCAAAGCCAAAGCCTAAAAAAGTATCTAAACCAAAACTGCAAGAAGACCGTGAAGAAATCAAAAGGCATGTACCTGATGCACTGGAGGCAGAAAAACAGTTAGCGTTAGATCAAGATAATGAAAAATTAACTGCTAGTTATTCCGCTTACATCATGGAAAGAATTGAAGCTAATTGGAATAGACCCCCAAGTGCTAGAAGAGGGATGGAGGTTGCTCTAATTATTCAGTTGGTGCCAACTGGCCAGGTAATTAATGTAACAATGGTTAAATCTAGTGGTAGCGAGGCTTTTGATCGTTCCGCACAACAAGCAGTTCATAAGGTAGGTAGGTTTGAGAGATTACAGCAGCTAGATGCCCAGGCATTTGAGAAAAATTTTAGAAAGTTACGTCTAGTTTTCAGGCCAGATGACTTGAGGTTATAAAAAGTGAAAAAAATTAGTGTTATTTCAGTATTTTTTTTGTTGGCTTTAGCTTATCCAGTTGCAACAACTGCAAGCTTAACGATTGAGATTACAAAAGGAGTAGACAATCCTACTAAAATTGGAATCTCTCCCATCACCCAAGATGGCGCAATTTTACCAGAAGACATAGGCGATATTATAGAGGAGAACCTTAGGAGAAGCGGCCTTTTTGGTCCTATTCCCAGGAAGGATATGTTGTCTTTTCCCAGGTCAGTCAAAGAAGTGTATGCGCGTGACTGGTTAATCCTGGGTGTGGAATACCTTCTTGTTGGGAACGCCTTGCTACATAATGGAGTTTATCAAATTACCTTTAGCCTTATAGAGGTGCATAGTTCTAGAGTGGCTTTCACAAAGGTTGCGAAAGGCTCTATAGGGCAATTGCGTGATCTGGCTCATCATATTAGCGATGAAGTATATCTGGCTGTAACAGGCATCCCCGGAGCGTTCTCAACTCGCATAGCCTATGTGACTGCTGTGGCGTTAAATGGAAAAACTAGATTTAAACTAATGGTTGCAGATGCAGACGGCGCTAGAGAAAAACTGTTGCTGGAATCCAATCATCCTATAATGTCACCCTCGTGGTCTCCTGATGCAAAAGAATTAGTTTATGTCTCATTCGAGACAGGTCGACCTGCCATTTTTCGTCAAAAATTATCTAATGCTAACAGAGAGCAGTTAACTAATTTTAAGGGATTAAATGGAGCCCCATCTTGGTCTCCAGATGGGAGAAAATTAGCACTAGTTCTTTCAAAAGACGGGAATCCTGAAATTTATACCTTTGACCTGAGGAGTCATAAATTTGCTCGACACACAAATCATTTTGCAATAGATACCGAGCCATGTTGGTCACCAGACAGTAAGTTTCTAATTTTTACATCAGACAGGGGTGGGTCGCCACAAGTATACAAATTAGAACTCAAGACAGGCAAAGTAAATCGTTTAACATTTCATGGCGCATACAATGCAAGACCAAGACTTGCTGCAGATGGAAGAACTTTGGTTATGATCCATAAGAGCGAGAAGCAGTTTCATATTGCAACGCAAGACTTGGTGACTGGAGATTTAAGGGTTTTAACTAACACGAGCCTAGACGAGTCGCCGACAGTAGCACCAAATAGTGCTATGCTACTTTATGCGACAAAGAAAAATAATAAAGGGGTCCTAGCGGCAGTTTCGCTAGATGCAGGGGTTAAGTTTTTTCTACCAAGTCGCCAGGGGGATGTTCGTGAGCCTGCTTGGTCCCCAAAATAAAAAATTAGAACAAAGATCATCAGGCACAATCAGAGAAATATAATCATCTCCTAATAGGAAAATATAATGAAAATTACAACTTACAAATATAGTGCAATAGCCTTAATCTCCTCTGTTTTATTAGCGGGCTGCTCTTCTGTAGCAACAATGCCAAGTGATAATATAACGACAGGATCGGTTGATGATAGTTCCATAAGAGGCTCTTCAATAGGAACGGACAGTAGAGTTTCCCGTGTATTTTACTTTGAGTTTGATAAGGTTGTACTGAATGCTGAAGCGCGATCTGCATTGCGTCTTCATGCTCAAAATCTTCAATCCAACCGAATTAATATTCGCTTGCTGGGCCATGCTGATGAACGCGGTAGCCGCGAATATAATATGGCGCTAGGAGAAAGCAGAGGGAACGCTGTCCGTGACTTTTTAATTCAAGAAGGAGTTAATAGGTCATTGATCGAAGTGGTTAGCTATGGAGAAGAGCAAGCTGCTGTCTCAGGAAGCGAGGAAGGCTCTTGGGCGCTAAATCGTCGAGTAGAATTAAAATGATAGCTTAACAAGCGTAAAATTAAAATATACAGCGTCTGGTGTTAAAAGTTCAATTCGACATATATTTAGGTGATAGCCTGCTGGCACCCAAAAAACCTTAATCAGTCATTGTTAGGAGCACCTTGTTGTATGCCCCCATATAATTATGTTGTAGTTTGTTTGGCTATTTTTTCAATGTCTGTTATTGCCGCTGCCCCAGTTTCAGAGATTGGCAAAAAACTGGAAACTACTAATAACTCCGTTGATTTAAGTGCGGACTCGCAATCTCTTCAGTATGACCCTCACTATCAAGGGCAGCTTCTAAAAGAAGAGGTTAAAGTGCTCCGAGGTATGGTGGAAGAGTTAAGGAATGAGGTAGAACTGCTTTCAAAAAGACAAATAGAAAATTATCTTAATTTGGATCGTCGGCTTTCCGAACAGACCAATAAGCCTGGATCAACTTTAAGTATAGCTGCTGGTAAAACTCTGGATATATTATCCAAGCAGGTCCCAGATAACACTCAACCAGTAATACTACCGTTGAGTGAAGAGAAAGAGAGAGATCATTACCATGAAGCTTATGCTTACCTAAAATCAGGCGATATAAATAAAGCCATATCTGGATTTAAAGTACATATTGTTGCATACCCCAAAGGTGGATATGTTGCTAATGCATATTATTGGCTTGGCGAGATATATTTACTTCAAAGCGAGCTAGATTTGGCTCGCCAGTCGTTTTCTGTAATCCATGAAGATCACCCTGCGCATGAAAAATACTCAGATGCTAAGTTTAAATTAGGGCAGGTATATTTCATGCTGGGGGATATGATCAAAGCAAAGAAACTGCTTGAGAGTATTGCATCAAGCGATAGTAACGCCACCTTGTTGGCGAGGAGATATCTTGATGAAAATTTCTAGCCCTAGGTCTCCCCTAGCTATATCAAAACGTTAGCTTTAGGTTGAGTGGTTGCTGTTGAATTAAAACTTGATTTTTCATTCTTCATGGGTAAGATATGCACCTCTTCAAGCGGGTCGTTAGCTCAGTTGGTAGAGCAGTTCCCTTTTAAGGAATTGGTCGTTGGTTCGAACCCAACACGACCCACCATATCTTAAGAAGTTATAATTTTTTTCTGCCTAACTCTGTTTTTCGATATACAAATAATATGTGTTAAAATCCAATAGAGAGTATCGACTGAAAATTCGTTATGGACTCACATCTAAACTCAAATTTTTCAAGACTAGACCTTATTGACAAGCCCAGGAGCGATCGTGCGGTTGAGATGCATCTGGGTAAAATTCAACAACAAGTTGAATGTACATCTGAGGAAGCAGCGACATACAAGAAAGATATTAAGCAGTTACTTGATGATAAGAATGCAGTCATAGTTGCTCACTATTATACCGACCCTTTGATTCAGGAGCTGGCAGAAGAAACAGGCGGCCTTGTATCTGACTCCTTGGAAATGGCAAGATTTGGCAACAGTCATACAGCCTCTACGCTTGTTGTAGCAGGCGTTAAATTCATGGGTGAGACAGCTAAAATCTTGACACCAGAAAAAACAGTCTTGATGCCTACTCTTGAGGCAACATGTTCGCTTGATATTGGCTGCCCTGTTGAGGATTTCAGTAATTTTTGTGACCAGTATCCGGATCGCACAGTTGTTGTCTATGCAAATACTTCCGCTGCTGTGAAAGCCCGCGCAGACTGGGTCGTCACTTCTAGTATTGCGCTAGATGTTGTTGACTACCTTGATGCCTGTGGAAAAAAAATTCTTTGGGCTCCAGATAAATACTTAGGCAGCTATATTCAGAAAAAAACTGGCGCTGACATGTTGTTGTGGGATGGAAGCTGTATTGTGCATGAAGAGTTCAAGTTTCAAGGTATAGCCAGGCTAAAGAAAATATATCCTGATGCAGCACTACTTGTTCATCCGGAATCACCTGAAGCCATAGTTGAGATTGCTGATGTTGTTGGTTCGACTTCGCAGCTTATTAAGGCGTCAGGTGTTCTGCCAAACAAACAGATGATCGTAGCTACTGATGTTGGAATTTTTTATAAAATGCAACAGGCGTGTCCTGGAAAAGAGTTAATTATAGCGCCGACAGCAGGAGAGGGAGCTACTTGTCGTAGCTGTGCCAGTTGCCCCTGGATGGGAATGAATGACCTTAAAAACCTTATGGAATCACTGAAATTCAATCACAACGAAATCTCCGTAGAGAAAAATATTAGCCGAAAAGCAATGGCCTCTTTACAGCGGATGCTGGATTTCCACAAGCAACAGTTGTAGTTAGCTGCTCTGCAAGAGAATCATCATAGAGCTTTTATCCTCTCTTCTAGTATGTTTAAGTTTTTAAGTTGCTGGTCGATAACTAATATTTTTTTGTAATCATGAATTAGCAACTTCTTGGCATAAGATAGTTGATCTCTGGCTTGGTCAAACACCCCGGTTAAAATAAAGTATTGAGCTCTAGCCATGTGAACTCCAGGTATGTTGCCTGCCAGTCCTCGAATTTCTGCAAGCAAAAACCATACCTCAGGGTTCTCTGAATGAGTTGCTGCCAGTGAATCTAGCAATGTTTCTGATTTAAGAAAATGATTGGATTTTAGATATGTTTCAGCAAGAGACATTCTTAATGGATAGCTGTTTGGTTGATACCTTAATAGCTGGTTAGTTTTTTCAATAGCAAGATCATATTTTTTTTGATGGCGGTAAAGTTCAATTTCAGCCATTTTGTAGTGCAGTTGATCTGGTAGAGCCTTGAGTAATTGATCGATTGCATCTTTGGCTTCTGAATATTTGCCTAGGCTGATATAGGCAAGCGATGCTCCGTAGAGTGCAGCCTGGCTATTTTTTGAAAGAATTAATTCATTTTTAAAATGATCAATAGATAGGCTGGGGTTATTGTTTATGGCAATAATTGCTCTAGCGCGTATTAAGTGAAATTCAAAGCTATCAGAATACTCTTTTTTTGGTAGCTGACTTAACTTATTCTTGGCGTCTGTAACGCGGTTTTCAGTGAGAGGGTGACTTCGTAAGAATTCCGGAACTTGACTCCCAGTATATCTTGTAAGCTTAAGCATCGCCTCAAACATAGTAGACATGGCTTCTGGATCGATTCCAGCTGCAAGCATTGTTTTTAAACCAAGTCTGTCGGCCTCACGCTCATTTTGCCGGCTATAACGTAAGCTTTCATTTCTCCCCATAGCTTGAGTTGCAGTGAGGCCGGCCATGCCGGCATCACTGCCTATTGTTGCTGCTAAGACTAGGCTGGCGAGTAAACCTGCCATGTTGGCTACTTGATTTTTTTTTCGACTTTCTAGGCGGCGCGCAAAATGCCTTTGGCTAAGATGAGCGATTTCATGCGCAAGGACCGAAGACAGTTGGGCCTCTGATTTTGCAAAGAGAAATAAGCCTGTATGAACTCCAATTACTCCCCCAGGTACAGCGAAAGCGTTCAATGTAGGGTTATCGACAACTATTAACTCTAATCGATGATCTTGCAGCTGACTTCGAAATGCTAACCTGTAAATGAGTTGTTCTAAATAATCGGTCAACAGGGGATCATGGTGTTCATTGATCCTGCTGCGATAGGCTTTAAGCCAGGCTCGACCAAGCTCATATTCTTTTTGTTGAGAAATGCTACCAGAGGAAGTGTCGCCTAGCAGCGGAAGTTTTATGTCGGCACTTTTAATAGGTGTGCTCATGAACATTAGGGCTAATAAAGTTAGCACTGAATAGCGTAAATTTTTAATCAATAGCGATAGTTGGATCATTGGAATTTTTTTATGTCCGGTATTTTATAGTGCCGCTGTAAGTTTAAGATTAAATGGATAACATTGGGTACATTTTAGCCTTAAGAACATAAAGGTGTCGAAAATTTTATTCAATACTCTTGTGGCTTGATCATTGATCTCGTAATCTATGTTGACTAGCATCTATCGACAAGCTTGGAGTTCTGAATGTTAAAAGTACTTGGAAATTGGGTGAATCGCTACTTTGGAGAAGAAGAAGCGGTTTTATTGACTGCGTTACTGGCTATTATCTTTGTTGTGCTAATAACCTTGGGTGAAATACTCGCGCCTTTTATTGCAGCCCTTATATTTGCATTTCTGTTGCAAGGAGGGGTTAACCGCTTGGTTCTTTGTCGTGTTTCTAGAAGAGTTGCGGTGGTTGTCATTTTTTTGCTTTTTGTAGGTATTTTTTCTGCTGTTTTAGTTGTTCTTTTACCTCTAATAGGTCGTCAGGCCCTAAATTTAGCAAACAAAGTTCCCGTCATGTTTGAACATTGGCAAAGCATGCTACTAGTGCTGTCTGAGCAATTTCCGGAAATTTTTTCTGCAAGTCAAATAAAGGATATACTAAGCCAGATCTCGAAAGAATTGGGTGGTATCGCTCAGCACCTGATGGGTTTCTCATTAAACACTTTTCCTAATATTCTTGCCCTTGTTTTGTATGCAATTTTAGTCCCTTTATTAGTTTTTTTTATGCTGAAAGATAAAGATAAACTTTTAGAATTTATGTCTAGTCTTTTGCCTTCTGAACGCCCTATGATGTGGAAAATTTGGCATGAGATGAACGCTCAAATGGCTAATTATGTACGCGGAAAAGCTATTGAGATATTAATTATTGGGTTTGTTAGCTATGCTTCATTTTTGGCTCTTGGTTTGAATTATGCTGCCTTGCTAGCCTTGTTGGTTGGTTTGTC
Organism: Porticoccus sp. Uisw_050_02; assembly: GCF_047729555.1. Lineage (NCBI taxonomy): Bacteria > Pseudomonadati > Pseudomonadota > Gammaproteobacteria > Cellvibrionales > Porticoccaceae > Porticoccus > Porticoccus sp. Uisw_050_02. The sequence continues at coordinate 378,399 of NZ_CP159825.1, forward strand.
TGTCGTCGTGCCTTTTATTGGCGCTTTACTGGTGACAATACCAGTCGCAATGGTGGCTTACTTTCAATGGGGTTGGGGCGGTGATTTATTTTTATTGCTGGGGGTCTATGCAATCATCCAGGGGTTAGATGGAAACGTGCTGGTTCCTTTGTTGTTTTCAGAAGCCGTTAACTTACATCCAGTAGCAATTATACTGGCTGTGATAGTATTCGGAGGATTTTGGGGATTTTGGGGCGTATTTTTTGCAATCCCTTTGGCGACTTTAGTGAAAGCGCTGTATAGTGCATGGCCTTGCGTTACATCAGCAACTCCTAAGTCATAGCAACTAAACTCCTAAGTCATAGCAGCTATAAGTTATGCAGTTTTTTATGGATTTCGATGAAAAATATATTATTAACATACGTATGCAGCATGCTACTAATGCTTTTTCACAATCAGGCGTTAGGGTTGCCACTTTCTTTTAGTGGTCTGACTGGTGGAACGCAAGCTCATCAAGTTGAGATCGAAAAAAGTGAAACTGATGAGTCTGAGTATCGCTATATAACACTACCCAACCAGATGCAGGTATTGTTGATTGCTGATAGCAGGTCTGATAAGGCGGCAGCTTCTCTTGACGTATTTGTAGGAAGCTCGCATGACCCAATAGGACGTCAAGGGTTGGCACATTTTCTAGAGCACATGCTATTTTTGGGGACAGACAAGTACCCGGACCCTGATGAGTATCAATCTTATATTAATCAGCACGGAGGTCAGCACAATGCTTATACTTCGTTTGAGCACACTAATTACTTTTTTGATATAAACCCTACCAAGTTTGAATCAGCACTGGATCGTTTCGCACGCTTCTTTGTAGCCCCTTCCTTTGATGCTGAATACATTAATCGAGAGATGAATGCTGTGCATTCAGAATATATGGCACGGATAAAAAATGATTATCGTCGTCAAAGAGATGTCTTTTCTCAAATAGTAAATCCTGACCATCCTGCAGCAAAATTTAGTGTGGGCAATTTGAAAACTTTATCCGATACCAAAGACAATCTTGTACGAGATGATTTGCTAGCTTTTTACAAAGAACATTATTCTGCAAATCGAATGGCTTTAGTGGTTCTTGCTCCTCAAACATTAGATGAGATGGAGCTGATGGTTAGATCTAAGTTTGAAGAAGTAAATAACTATAAGACTTTGCAGCCAAAGCACGGGCAACCATTATTTGGGGTGGACTCCCTTCCCCTACTTCTTTCTCTTCGACCTATTCAAGAGTTACGAGAGCTAACCGTTACGATCCCTTTGCCTGCTATGCACGGCTATTATCGAGAAAAGCCGCTGAGCTATATTGCTAACCTTATTGGTGATGAGGGGAAAGGTAGCCTATTGTCTTTGCTAAAAGGAAATGGATGGGCGGAAGCATTGAGTTCAGGAGAGGGTCTTTCTGATACAAGCGGCACCTCTTTTGATATCACGGTCGGATTGACACCCAAAGGAGTATCAAGCTGGCAGCAGGTGGTTGAATTAATTTTCCAGGAGATAGAGTTAATTTCTCAGAAAGGGGTAGAGGAGTGGCGCTGGTTAGAGCAGAGCGTCTTATCTAATGTCGCCTTTCGCTATGAAGAGCTGGGTAGTTCGATGCATCGTGTTAGTCGATTATCCAAACAGCTACATGAATACCCCCCCGAGGAGGTGATACGTGGCCCTTATCTTAATAATATCTATAATCCTGATCTTATTTCTCGAATATTGAAAATGATGACGCCTCGCAATGCGCTAGTTACTTTGATGGCTCCGGAGGCTGCAATCGAAAAAGCTTCGATGCTTTATCAGGCGCCATATAAGCTAGAAGCTCTTCCGAATATAAAGAAAAAAGACGTTTTGAAGTCTCTGCAACTCCCGTCGCCAAACAAATTTATTCCTAGCAGCTTTGAAATTAGATCATCAGATAAAACATCACCTGCAGGCAACCCAGTGCTATTTGACGCAGAAAATTATCGTCTTTGGTATTATCTGGATTCTCATTATCAGGTACCCAAAGCTCAATTTCATGCTTCGGTGAAAACACGAACAATAAAAAGTGCATCTGAGGCCGCAATGGTAGATTTGTACTTACGACTGGTAAACGAAAGACTTAACGAGTCTAATTATGCCGCAACCCTTACAGGTTTGCGTTACGGCGTTTATAGGCAGGCTGATAGCGTAGATTTTTTTGTTAGTGGTTTTGATAATAAGCTATCTTTTCTAGTGGAAGAGATCGCTAAAGATTTATTGGCACCAGTACATGAAGAAAAAAAACTTAAACAGCCAATGCATACGAGGCTTCAGGGTGATCACGCCAGACCTGAAAGTCCTTTATTGACGCGATTAAGGAAAGAGTTAATTCGAGAATGGCGAAATAATGAAAAGCAATCACCGTATAAACAGTTACTTTTAAAGGCAGGCGATCTGCTTGATCCGGCATCATGGGGACCGGAGCAGCTTGCCGATGCTCTATCAAACTTCAATGAAGGTAAATTTATTGAATTTATTGATCAGCTATACGTAGGATCTACTATTGAGCTTCTTGCAAGCGGTAATATTGATTTAGCTCATGCTAAATCAATTGCTAGCAATATAGGACAGTATTTCGAAGTAAAGAACCCTGATGGTTGGCTGAATCAAAAGGTTTTTAAGGTTGTCGCCGGAGAAAAATTGCAAGTACATCTCGCAATGGAGCACGACGATTTTGCCATTCTTCGTTACTACCAAGGCCGCAACGACAGCGTAAAAGAAGCTGCTGGGATGATTTTGCTAAAGCAGCTAATGAGTTCAGATTTTTTCCATGAATTACGTACTGAGCAACAGCTTGGCTATATAGTAGCTGTAGTGGACAGAACAGTTGGTAGAGTCCCTGGTATTGGGTTATTGGTACAGTCCCCTAAAGCTATAATTCCTGATTTGGAGAAATCGATTGATGATTTCTTGCTAAGCTTTTTTAGGAAGCTTAAAGTTACGCCTCGAGAAGAGTTTGAGAGACATAAGGAAGCAGTACTTTTGAGGCTGCGAGAAAAACCCAAGAGTTTAGTTGAGCATTCATCTAGGCTCTGGGGGAGCATAAATATGCATGATTACAGCTTTAGTCATCGAGATGCTCTGATGTTTGCCGTGAAGCAGTTAACCTATGCTGAAGTTCTCGGACTGTATGATTCTCTAGTGGTTGGATCTGGATATTCCTTACAGCTGGACAACAGCCCAGGACCTGCTTTTAACGAACAACAGTTTAAGAGAGGTAGAGCAATTTTTAGTCTCCCCACCAATATTATAAATATACATGAATAGCTTGAATCGTGTAGTAGTATTTATATCAAGTAATCGAAGGAAATCTCATGACGAGCAGTCAGGTAATTCAGCGTAATTTTTTAGAGCATACTCAATCAGTGGAAGCTACCAAAGGTGCTCTTTCTGAGCTTATCTTAATAGTTAGTAAAGTTCTCGCACAGTCCTTATTGAACGGGGGTACAGTTTTCTGGTGCGGAAATGGTGGCAGCGCTTCAGATAGTCAGCATATGGCTGCAGAGCTGGTTGGTAGGTTTAAGAGGAATAGGCGCCCATTGCGCTCAATGGCTCTTAATGCTGATACATCAGTTCTTACGTGTGTAGCAAATGATTTTTCATATGAAAATATTTTTTCTAGACAGCTCGAAGCGCATGGCCGTTCTGGAGATATATTAGTAGGGATTAGCACTTCAGGTCAAAGCGAAAATATATTGAAAGCGCTTAAAACTGCAAAAGATATGGGTATCGCTACGATTGGCTTGCTGGGCAAAGGTGGTGGCGATGCTTTGGCTCACATTGACCATGCTTTAGTTGTCCCGTCAGACACAACAGCTAGGATTCAAGAGTCACATATTCTGATCGGGCATATTCTTTGCGAGTTGATTGAAATAGAGTTAGGGATCTCGTGAAGTTTTTTGCTTGATACTAGGCCTATATTTATATTTTTCGCTAAATCAGAGATTGGGAGAATTTTTAGGCCTTCTTTTTCCTGCAGACTCCTTTGCTGGACCACCTGGGCCATCAAGACTTAGCCTCATAGGTTGTTGTTTTACACGCACCTTATGCTTTAAGTGTTGGAATATATCATTTGGCATACCTTCTGGTAGCTCAACGGTGCTATGTTCATCATGCAACTTAATACGTCCGATATTTTGTCCTTCAATACCTGATTCGCTTGCAATGGCCCCAACGATATCTTTTGGCATAACACCTTGATTTTTACCCACTTCTATCCGGTAAGTCACCATTGCTATACCGCTATTTGAGCTACGATTTTTTCCAGAATCTACTCGTTTCTTGAATTTCTCAGAGCGTTCAGGCCTGGAGCGATTAGGTTTGGCATGCGTCTGCCTGTCGTTAAATGTGGTATCTAAGGAAGGCATATCTGGAAAAAGTGGGCGTTCTTGCTGCAGTTGAGATGCAAGGCCTGCAGCTATATCAGATATTGATATAGCATTATCTTCGCATAACTTATGCAAAATTCCCTTGAAGCGCTCAAGATCCTTGGCATTCAAGCTTTGTAAAACCCGTTCCTGAAATTGCTGTATACGCTGACCGCTAACCTGATCTCCGGTCGGAAGTCTCATCAGGGTGATTTTTTGGTTTGTCGATTTTTCTATCGAATAAAGAAGACGGCTCTCTTTGGGCGCAACAAATAAGATTGCCTTACCATCACGTCCAGCTCTTCCGGTCCGACCGATACGATGGACATAAGCTTCGTTATCATACGGAATGTCATAATTGATTACGTGGCTTATACGTTCAACATCTAGACCTCTAGCAGCCACATCAGTGGCTACAACAATGTCTACTTGACCTTTTTTTAAACGATTTACAGTACGTTCACGTAGTATTTGACTGAGGTCACCATTAAGAGCGGCAGCTGAAAATCCCCTAGCCGCAAGTTTCTCAGCTACTTCCAGTGTGGCAGATTTTGTCCGGACAAAAATCAACATACCATCAAATTCTTCTACCTCTAGTATGCGTGTAAGGGCCTCCATTTTTTGGTGGCCCTTGACTGTAAGATAAAATTGCGTAATGCGCTCAACAGTTTTTGTTTTTGAAACAATGCTGACTTCTTTGGCATCACCAAGATATTTTTTGACAACTCTGCGTATAGTTGGGGGCATTGTGGCTGAGAACAAGGCTCTTTGGCATGCATCAGGGGTCTCAGCTAGAATAGTTTCAACATCATCAATGAAGCCCATCCGGAGCATTTCGTCAGCTTCGTCTAAAACTAGAGCATTAAGCTGATTTAACACTAAGCTGCGTCGTCGAATATGATCGAGTATCCTTCCGGGAGTACCTACAATTACCTGCGCTCCTCGCTTTAGTCCACGTAGTTGAGTGCTCATATCTTGGCCGCCGTAGATAGGCAACACATGAAATTTCTTTAGATGCCTAGCATAGGTTTGAAATGCCTCAGCCACTTGAATTGCAAGTTCGCGAGTGGGTGTTAATACTAGAACTTGAGGAGTCTTCTGATCGCTATTGAGGCGGCTTAATAAAGGTAGGGCAAAAGCACCAGTTTTCCCAGTACCTGTTTGAGCAACACCAAGTAAATTTTCTCCATTGAGTAATATCGGAATACTTTGTGCTTGAATTGGAGATGGCTGTTCGTAACCTAATTGCTTGACGGCTTTAAGCACTGAGTCGGCAATGCCCAATGATTCGAAATCGGGGGGTAGCATATAAATGAAACCTGTGTTGCTGTGAATTCCAGGAACAGAAAGTGAGATTAAGTAAGATGTGCGAGTATACGCCTATCCTTTTGAGGGAGAAAGGATTTTTGTGGGTCATGACGCAGTATGATGGATGAATTTTACAGGGGTAGCGTTATATTTATGCAATAGTCCCTGTAGTCCTCATTCTTTTTGCGCCTTTCTTTAGGGGCTCTTTCTTGGTCGCATTTAATTGCGCTAGCTTGCTATCAATAAGATTTTTTAATGCAATTAACATTCCTGTAACAATAAAGGCACCTGGCGGCAACACTAGTATTAAAAATCCATATCCTTCACCAAATAAGTTGATGTTCCAGTTGGCTGCAATAGGACCAAACAGCAAATCCATGTTAGCGAAAATTGTTCCTACCCCAAAAATTTCACGTATTGCTCCAATAACAAGTAATACTATTGCAAAGCCCGACCCCATCATTAGCCCATCTAATACTGATGATGCAATGGTATTTTTGCTTGCAAAAGCTTCAGCTCTTCCCAGAATGGCACAATTAGTGACGATTAAGGGAATAAATATGCCTAGTATCAAATAAAGCTCATAGGTAAACGCCTTCATGAGCAACTCGGTACAGGTTGTAAATGTCGCTATGATCATTACGAAAGCTGGAATTTTTACAGCGTCTGATACTTGCTTTCTTATTAAGGAAACGGCTGCATTTGAGCCAACTAGGACTAGCATGGTGGCAAGACCCAATCCTAAGGCGTTTACTACGCTGCCTGTCACAGCTAGAAGCGGACACAGCCCTAAAAGCTGCACAAGAGCAGGATTATTTTTCCAAAGTCCGTTGGTAGTTATTTCCTTGTAGGAGATATCAGCCATTAATTATCGCCTCTATTAGTATTGCATCTTGTTTTGAGCTGTCTAGCTTGGCTGCTTCTAAGAGTCTCGCCTTGTCTTGCTTAAAGTATTGGAGCGTTTTTAATACTTGTGTAATGACTGCACGGGGGGTAATAGTTGCTCCAGTAAGTTGATCGAAGTTGCCTTTGTCTTTTTTTACTTTCCAGAATTCTGGTTTTGGGTTGATTAAAGATTTTCCATCAAAACCAAGAATCCAATCATTTTTTTTGAGATCTATTTTATCACCAAGCCCCGGTGTTTCATTGTGAGAAATTACCCTGACGCCCGCGATAGTTCCATCTATATTTATGCCGACTAACATTTGAATCTTTCCACTATAACCATCTGGTGCAATAGCAGGAATGATAATTGCAGTAAGCTTATCGTTGCTACGCGCAAGATTTATCTCCCCATCCTTTATTCCCAGGGTAGATAGATATTCTTCAGGAACCTTGATGATATCTGTTAAAATATCGTTGTCATGCCTTGCTAGTGGAACAATTTCAAGTAGCGCTCGTTTGGCAACCTCTCGCTTAGCTTCGGCAATGCGATCTTTAGTGCCCTCATAAGTAAATGAGAGAAGTGTCGCTGTTGTTAAGGCAAAAATACCCAGAACAAGACTGTTAAATCGGATAGATTTACCTAGCATCACTTTGGTCCTCTTTCCGTTTTTTGTTAGATTTAACTCCAGACTTACTATACCCATAAGTTCGCGGCATAGTGTAGTTATCTATCAGTGGCGCAGCAAAATTCATTAGAAGTACAGCGAACGCAATAGCGTCTGGATAACTTCCCCAGCTGCGAATGATAAAAATCAATACACCGATAAGCGCCCCATAGATGAGCCTGCCTTTATTGCTAGTAGCTGATGTGACTGGATCTGTGATGATAAAAAAAGCACCAAACATGGTTGCGCCACTCAGCAGGTGAAATAATGGCGAACCAAGACTTGAAGAGCTTCCGCTGTCATAGAAAATAACCGAGCACAAGGCTAGCGACAGCAGCATTCCCAGTGGTGCATGCCAAGTAAATATTTTTCGATAAAGTAAAAATAATCCACCGAGTAGAAATCCAATATTCACCCATTCCCAACCAAGACCTGCCCATGTTCCTTGGCTAAAAAAGAGCTCCTTTTTATAGAATTGGTCTACCAGTAGACCAGTATTTTGCTTAAAGGTGTCTAGCGGCGTTGCTGCTGTATATGCGTCTATGGTTCCAGATGCAGTTTCAGATACGCCTGATAAGGTATCAGGATTCAGTAAAGGTAGAACAATTTGTATTGAATGCCATAATCCTGGAACTTGCATATCTGAAGGGTAGAGCTCTGCTGGTGCCGGCCATGCAGTCATTTGCACTGGAAAAGATATCAACAGAACTACATAGCCAATCATTGCAGGATTGAACGGATTATAGCCAAGCCCACCATAAAGGTTTTTGGCAATAATAATGGCAAAAGAGGTGCCAACTACAGCTATCCACCAGGGTGCTAGCGGGGGCAATGATATACCCAAAAGTACAGCTGTCAGAATAGCACTGTAGTCTTTTAGGTAAAACATAATAGGACGCTTTCGCAGTCTTATTACAAGTGCTTCGGAGCCTACCGCCACCATGCATGAGAGAGTGACATTTATTAGGGAGCCCCAGCCAAAAAATAATGTGAGTGCGAATAATCCGGGGATGGTTGCCAGTATTACCAGCTGCATTACACGCGCTGTATTTTGAGCGCTATGTGCATGTGGTGATGTGAGTTTCAGCAAAGCCATGACTAATATCCGTTACGTTCTGATTTTTGACAGATCAGCTTCAGCTGTCGCCAATTTCTCTTTTAGTTTGTCAGCCGCAACAGTAAAAGCGTCAATATGTTCTGACCCTTCAGTCTTGGCAATTTCTAATCTAGTGGTTGCTTTTTCTAGTCGAGCAGTCAAAGAGACTATCGTATTACATAATTTTTCTTCATCAGAAAGACCAGCCTGAATGGTAACTTTGGCTTGAGCCCTTGTAATAGCCTCGGAGGCAGAATCAGGTGTTTCTGAAGGATTCGATATAGGCATACTCAGTCCATGGCTAGAAATGGCTTCAGCGAGTCGGATTTTGGCGTCCTCAACAGCTGCCTTGGCTTGCTCGTGCTGATCACTAGTAACACCCTCTTTTAGCGACTCTAGTTTTTCCTGTGCAGAGCGTAGTTGGTCTTCAAATCTCGCAATACGGCGAGTGGATCTAGAGTGCTGATCTTCCGGAGAAGATTTTTTGGCTTCAGCTCGATCCAGGGCCGCCTGAATTATCCCTTCGGTCCCAGAAGTTTTATTAGCCTGCGCTGCAGCTTTTAGACGAACATCTCGCTGGACTTTTTTTGCAAAAATTTCCTTTTCTTTACGATTTTTTTGAAATTCAAAACGCTGCCTGGCTCTATCAGCACTTACCTTTTCTTCAGCTTGTTTTTTCATTTCTCCTTTGCTAGCGCGGTAGTATTGAACCAAAGGGATATTACTAGGACAGACATAAGAACAAGCTCCACACTCAATGCAGTCTGCAAGGTTTTGTACTTCAAGTTTTTCATAATTCTTTGACTGCGCATACCATAAAAGTTGCTGGGGTAGCAGGCTTGCTGGGCAGGCTTCTGCGCACATGCCACAGCGAATACAGGCCTGGGCTGGTTGAGGAGAGGGAAATTCTTCTTCGCTGGGAGCAAGAATACAGTTAGTTGTTTTGATGACAGGGATGTCTAGATTTTCTAATGCAAAGCCCATCATGGGGCCGCCAACAATTAATCGAGAACAATTTTTTTTATTAAAGGCGTTATGTTTAAGCAGGTGGCTAATAGGAGTTCCAATTAAGATTTCGTAATTTCTGTTGATTGTACAAGCCTTACCAGTCACTGTCGTGATACGAGAGATCAAAGGCTCTCCAAATACAATTGCTCGATATACAGCATAGGCTGTGCCCACATTTAGGCATGCAATTCCAATATCTGATGGAAGTCCTTTAGCGGGTACTTCTGTTCCAGTAAGAATTTGTATTAATTGTTTTTCGCCACCTGAGGGATAGCGAGTTTCAAATGTCGCTAGTTCAATAGTAGTATTCTTCAAGTAAGATTTTAGGGCTGCATAAGCCTCAGGCTTATTATCCTCAACCCCTATTACAACTTCCTTCGGATCACCAAGGATATAGGATAATATTTCGATACCCTGAACAATGTCTTCTGGATGCTCCCTCATCAGCATATCGTCTGAAGTTATGTAGGGCTCACACTCTGTACCATTAAGGATTAATGTGGAGATAGGCTTTTGTGGGTTTAATTTTACGGCTGTCGGAAAACCTGCTCCTCCAAGTCCAGCCACTCCTGAAAGCCTTATTATCTCTAATAATTTTTCAGGGACATGATCTCGGTAGTTGCTTAATCCTTCATGGGCTATCCATTGATCTTCTCCATCAGGTATTAGCGTGATGCAGTGTGCTGACATGCCCGATGGATGGGGGATAGGGTGGTCGCCTATGTCGGACACCAGGCCTGATGTTGGAGCATGGACGCCTGCGCTTAAGACTCCCTTTGGGTTTGCCAACACCTGTCCCTTAAGAACTTTGTCTCCAATAGCAACGATTGCTTTAGATGGTGCTCCAATATGTTGATTAAGAGGTATGATTAATTTTTCTGGCAAAGGGAGGGAGCCCACAGAGTCTTTCACAGACTGGTGCTTATTTTCTGGGGGATGCACTCCTCCAATAAGATTCCATATTTTTCTCATGGAGTATTTGCTCCGTTGGTGTCCGATGCAATAATATCACTAAGCTTAGATGGTGTTAGTTGCTCCCTAACTGATGGGGGCAGGCCCCATTTCCAGTCAGACAGGCCTTTCCTTACTGGAAGCATGTCTATGCAGTCTACAGGGCATGGATCGACACAAAGATCACAGCCTGTACATTCACTTACAATAACTGTGTGCATTAATTTTGCGGCACCCAGAATTGCATCTACTGGGCATGCCTGAATACATTTAGTGCACCCTATGCATTCGTCTTCACGGATATAAGCAATAGTTCTGGTGTCACTTTCTTCTCCATGCTCAGAATCTAGGCTGGGTGCATCAACATCTAGCAGGTCAGCAATAGCATTAATGGTTGTCTGTCCGCCAGGTGGGCATTTATTTATAGTATCCCCATCCGCTATAGCTTGCGCATAAGGCTTGCAGCCTGGGTAGCCGCATTGACCACACTGCGTTTGAGGGAGAAGCTTATCGATTTGTTGGACAATTGGATCTCCCTCTACTTTAAATTTAATGGCGGCATAACCTAATATTCCGCCAAAAATAACTGAAAGGCCCGCTAGAGCTAACAGTGCTGAGTACAAAGGGTGCTGGATAATAATATCGTACATTCCTCCCCCTTTATGCCAATCCACCAAAACCCATGAAAGCTAAAGACATCAATCCAGCAGTAATCATGGCTATAGCAGCGCCTTTGAATGGCTCAGGAACATCAGCTACAGTAAGACGTTCGCGCATGGCCGAAAACAATATCAACACTAAAGAAAAGCCTATTGCTGCACCGAAACCGTATAGTGTTGACTCTGACAATGTATGTGCTTTGGTGGTGTTCTGTAATGCCACCCCTAATACAGCACAGTTAGTGGTAATTAGCGGTAAAAAAACCCCAAGCACTCGATAAAGCAAAGGACTACTTTTTTCAATAAACATTTTAGTGAACTGGACCACAACAGCAATGACTAAAATAAATGAGATAGTTTTAAGATACTCGATATTCAATGGCACCAAGATCCAATTATTCACCATATAGCTAGACATAGCAGCAATTGTGAGCACAAAGGTTGTCGCTCCAGCCATACCAATTGCTGTCTCAAGCTTGCTTGATACGCCCATAAAAGGACATAGGCCCAAAAACTGAACCAGAACAAAATTGTTCACAAATATAGCGCTAATTAAAATAACAGCAAATTCTTGCATTTTGTCTCATCTCAAGAGGTTATATATTATAGCTTCACGTAGTGTGCAATAAGCATAAAACAATAATTTTCCTAGTATATATTAGTCATAAGCTGTAGTTATTTTGTACCAAGATGTAATTTACGTAATTCTTTGCCCTGGTTTTGCTCCACTGTCGGGCGATAGCAGGTATATCCCGTCATTGTCGCCAGCCGCTAGAACCATCCCTTCAGATACACCAAAACGCATTTTTCGTGGCGCTAGATTTGCAACTATAACTGTCAGTCTACCCTCCAGATCTTTAGGTTCGTAGCATGACCTTATACCAGAGAGAATGCTTCTTGTTTCGCTGCCAATGCTTATGGTAAGTCGAAGTAATCTGTCGGCTCCTTCAACATAGCCCGCTTTGGTGATAAGCGCTACTCTTAGATCAACTTTTATAAAGTCATCAAAATTAATTTCAGCCGCTATTTTTTCTATTGGCGCTGGTTCAAATTTTGCCTCTAAAGTCATATGTTCTGATACCTTTTTGTGTTGATCCAGATGAGCTGTAACAAGCGCATTATTCGCTGTAAGCATAGAGTTTATTTGGCTCTGCTCAATTCTTTGCATTAGGGGTTCAAAAGCATTTATTTTATGATTAATGAGCGGTTGAGATAGCCCACTCCAACTCAGTTTTTCATTGAGAAATCCCTCAACAACTTCAGACATGGCTGGCAATACAGGCTTAAGATAGACCATTAAAACCCTAAACATGTTGATCCCAAGAGAGCAGATATCCAATACCGCTTGTCTTTGCTCAGGGTCCTTAGCTAGCTTCCATGGCTCCTTAAAAGCAATATATTCGTTGGCTGCGTCTGCTTGGGCCATGATTGCCCTCATAGCTTTACCAAATTCACGATTTTCGTAGTGGTTGGCGATACTTTCTGCTGCGCCAGTTATTTGAAGCCATAGCGATTCATCTTCAATTGTAGTAGAAAGCACCCCGTCATTTCCTTTGGTAATAAAGTTTGAACAGCGGCTAGCTATGTTTACTATCTTTCCTATTAGGTCGCTGTTAACCTTCTGCATAAAATCATCTAAATTTAAGTCAAGGTCATCTACTCCAGCAGAAAATTTGGATGCGAAATAATAACGTAAATATTCTGGATTTAAGTTCTGAAGGTAGCTTTGGGCTGTAATAAATGTACCTCGAGATTTGGACATTTTTTTACCATTTATCGTTAAGAATCCATGGACGCAAATTTTGGTAGGAGTTCGAAAATTTGCGCCATGCAGCATCGCAGGCCAGAACAAAGCATGAAAATTAATAATATCCTTACCGATAAAATGATATAGCTCAGCGCTAGATTCCTTATCCCAAAAATCTTCAAATTTAAGATTTGATCGATCACATAAGTTTTTAAAACTGGCCATATAGCCAATTGGTGCATCCAACCAAACATAAAAATACTTCCCTGGTGCACCAGGGATCTCAAACCCAAAGTAAGGTGCATCACGACTTATATCCCATTCGTGTAAGCCTGAAACGAGCCATTCATTTAGTTTGTTGGCTACTTCGCTCTGAAGATGCCCATCACGAGTCCATTTTTTCAAAAATTCTGAAAATTCTGGAAGCTTAAAAAAATAGTGCATAGATGTTTTTTCTATGGGGGTTGCCCCAGAAATAGTTGAAACTGGATTTATTAAATCAAGAGGCGAATAAGTTGCCCCGCATGCTTCACAGTTATCTCCGTACTGGCCCTCTATTTTGCATTTTGGGCATGATCCTTTAATGTAGCGATCCGAAAGAAACAGGTTTTTCTCTGGGTCGAATGCTTGGATAATTTCACGAACAGCAATATGCCCGCTGTCGCGTAAACGATTATATATAAGCGCTGAAAGCTCTCTATTCTCTTTTGTGTGAGTAGAGTAATAGTTATCAAACTGAACCAAGAAGCCCTGAAAGTCTTCCTCATGTTCAGTGTGAACTTGGGCGATTAATTCTTCAGCAGTAACACCCAGCTCTTCAGCCTTGAGCATTATGGCTGTACCATGGGCATCATCAGCACAGACATAATAACATTCGTGGCCGCGCATTTTTTGAAAGCGCGTCCAGATGTCTGTTTGGATATACTCTACTAGGTGCCCAAGATGTATTGGCCCATTGGCATAGGGTAGCGCGCTTGTAACAAGAATTTTTCGACATTTAGTTGTTTGTTTTGGCATCATGCTTGACTGTTATTTTTTGTCATTTGTATGCAGGCTAAAAATTTATTGACTTAGCAAGTTGTGCATACCTGTATAATTAAAGTGCACTATGTTATTTAGGAGGTTAATTGTAACGGTTTTCCCCTAGATTTTCATTAGTTTTACGAGGATTTGATATGGCTGAAGGTGATATTCAGGAAGGCCTTATAGGGGTCAAGCATGTGATTGCTGTTGCATCTGGTAAAGGAGGCGTTGGCAAGTCGACTACAGCAGTTAATCTAGCCCTTGCGTTATCGGCAGCTGGAAATAGAGTTGGTATTGTTGATGCTGATATCTATGGCCCCAGTTTGCCATTAATGCTTGGTGTTTCAGAAAATGTAAGACCTGAAATAGTTCAAGAAAAATTCTTTGCACCTTTAGAGACATTAGGTTTAAAGTCTATGTCTATAGGGTACCTGATGACAAAAGACACGCCAGTAGTTTGGAGAGGCCCAATGGCTAGTGGCGCTTTGTTGCAAATTCTGACCCAAACCATTTGGGGTGAATTGGATTACCTGGTAGTAGATATGCCACCTGGCACAGGAGATATTCAGCTGACATTGGCGCAAAAAGCGCAGCTGTCTGGCGCAGTGATTGTTACCACGCCTCAGGATGTTGCTCTGTTGGATGCTCGAAGAGCTATTGAGATGTTTGATAAGGTCAACATCCCCGTGCTTGGTATTATTGAAAATATGGCAGTTCATGTTTGCAGTCAATGTGGGCACCACGAACATATTTTTGGGAAAGATGGGGCCCAGATAGTCGCGTCTGAATATAGTGCGGAGATTTTAGGTGTGTTGCCTCTTTCCATGGATATTCGCCAGCGGGCCGACGATGGGAAGCCTTCTGTGTACTTTGATCCTGAATGTTCTGAGAGTCATGTGTATCGAAATATTTCACTTAAAATAACCACTGTGCTGGCAAATACCGTATCTCATAATGGTCCAGAAATTATTATTGAGTAACTTTTAGCTGCGTACTTTGATCAAGCCGACCAAAAAGGTATTATGCAGAACTTTTGTTATCAAATAATTTTGGGAAGTTAAGTACTATGAGCATTAAGTCCGATAAATGGATCACACAAATGTCGTTAAAAGAGGGAATGATTGAGCCATTTGTTGGTAGACAAGTGCGTCAACCTAACCCCAGTGGCGAGAAGGTGATTTCTTATGGTGTCTCGAGCTATGGATATGACGTTCGGTGTGCTGATGAGTTTAAAATTTTTACAAATGTTCACTCAAAGACAGTTGATCCGAAGCATTTTGATGAAGATGCATTTGTTGATATAAAAGGCGACTACTGCATCATACCTCCTAATTCTTTTGCGCTAGCGCGCACGATAGAGTACTTTCGGATTCCGAGAAATGTGTTGACAGTATGCTTAGGTAAATCTACCTATGCACGCTGTGGAATTATAGTTAATGTGACCCCTTTGGAGCCAGAGTGGGAGGGTCATGTCACTCTAGAGTTTTCCAACACAACCAGTTTGCCCGCAAAAATTTATGCAAATGAAGGGGTGGCTCAAATGTTGTTTTTTGAGTCCGATGAAATTTGCGAGGTTTCTTATGCGGACCGGGGAGGAAAATATCAGGGACAGACTGGAGTTACCTTACCTAAAGCGTAGTGAGGCTACCTAGTTCCTTTCCTGCTAGCGTGCCGTTTTCTAATAACATTCTATAGTCACCTCCACCTGCTTCATGCTGCCATAGTTGAATTAACATGAAATTCCAGCGAGGAGCAAACCATAAAAACGTTTCTCTATCGCTCCCCTCCCGTATTTTTCTAATTTTTAGTGTATTGATTTCTCCTAAGGGCGTCTTAAGTGTCTCTTTTCCCAGAATTTCAAAACGATAAATTCTCACTTTACCTTTTTTGATTATAGGATAATTCAAAAAAGTGGCGCCATTAATCAAGTCACTTTGTAGTTTTATCTGGTAAGTGAGCTGGTTAAAATGAGCATCACTTAATAAAATTTGACGCTTCTTCTTTTTGCTTTCATAGCTAGCAATACCGGTAGTTTGATCATAGAGCAATAGCTCTTTTTTCTTTAGGCCGAACATGTTGCGCGTGGCTCGATATTTCAATTCAACAATAGCGCCATGAGCATTCATTTCAAAAATTGCTTGTTCGCTGATATCGCTAACCATGTTGTTTGCCGTTGTACTTAGCGTGTAGGCCGTTGCTTTGCCTGTTAAATTTCGGCTGATCTTCACATCCATCCCATTGTATGAGCCAGAATAAATGAGATTGTAGGGTGTCAACGCAAGAAGATTAATCTCCCCCGTATCAGCTTTAGTATATGCGGCGGAATACAGACTAACGCAGCATAATATGCATATGCTGAGATTACGTTTCTTTAAGGCAAAATAAAGCCTAGATTTAACTTGGCCAATCAACCTCTGATTTTTAATTAAATGCGTAGATTTTTGCAGAACACAAGTAAGAAACGATCTCAGCATACAATATTACTTCTCCGTTGTAGTGTCAGTGAAAGTTAGGCCATATTTAGGTAATACCACTGAGTCTAGATAAGTTTTTCCATCAACTAAAGAAAGTCGTCCTGCGCAGAACCACTGGACTGCCAAGGGGTAAATTTGATGCTCTTTTGTTAGAACACGGCGAGCCAATACCTCTGCACTGTCATCCTGATAGATGGGTACTTCTGCCTGCAGAACGGAGGGTCCTCCATCGAGCTTGCTTGTGACAAAATGCACTGTAGCTCCAGCATTTAAATCACCAGCATCAATTGCTTTTTGGTGCGAATGAAGGCCGGGGTATTTAGGTAGTAAAGATGGGTGTATGTTCAGGATGCGTCCATCAAAATTCTCAACAAATTTTGATGTAAGGATACGCATAAAGCCTGCCAAAATAACCAGATCTGGCTTATAAATTTGAATCTCTCTGCACAATGCTTGATCAAAATTTTCTCTACTTGAAAATTGCAGATTGTCTATGACCGCATGCTTGATGCCCGCATCGTCAGCGCGCTTTAGTCCTAGAGCCTCAGGCTTATTGCTAATGACCGCAGCTATATCAGCCTCAATCACTCCACCATTTATTGCATCTATAAGTGCCTGCAAATTGCTGCCGCTGCCAGATAACAAAATAACCAATCTAGATCTGCGCGTTGTAGTCATGCTCTAGAGCCCCTTTAGCACGACTTTTTTATCATCATCTTCAGCGTGAACTATACTGCCAATAATAAATGCCTCTTCCCCTGCAGCATGAAGTATATCTAGTGCTGTTCGACTTTCTGCGCTTGATACGCAGATAATCATTCCAATGCCGCAGTTAAAGGTGCGATACATTTCTATAGGGTCAACATTGCCATTTTTTTGAAGCCAATCAAACACAGACGCTTGCTTCCAGCTTTTAGTGTTAATAATTGCTTTAGTATTTTTTGGCAACACTCTGGGAATATTTTCTAGAAGCCCTCCACCAGTTATATGCGCAATAGCATGAACTTTCATATGGGCATTTTTTACTAAAGCTAAAATCGATTTTACATAGATATGAGTTGGAGCTAGCAGCACCTCTCCCAATGGAACTCCGCCAATGAATTCGTTTTTAATATCGGTATTCGAAATTTCAATAATTTTTCGAACTAAAGAGTAGCCGTTGGAGTGAAGACCACTAGAAGCAAGTCCGATTAAAGTGTCACCCTCGCAAGTATTGGCACCATCAATGATTTCAGATTTTTCTACTATGCCAACACAGAAGCCAGCAAGATCATAATCTCCTTCTTTATACATTCCTGGCATCTCTGCAGTTTCCCCACCTACTAGCGAGCAACCAGCAAGTTTGCATCCTTCACCTATACCGGAGACTACAGACGCGGCTACATCAATGTTTAATTTTCCAGTAGCATAGTAGTCGAGAAAAAATAGCGGTTCAGCCCCGCAAACCAAGAGATCGTTTACGCACATTGCAACCAAGTCAATACCAATAGTGTTGTGGATATCGAGGTCCACAGCCAGCTTTAGCTTGGTTCCGACACCGTCGGTTCCAGAAGCAAGAACAGGCTCTCTGTACCCGCTTGGTAGGTTGAATAGAGCGCCAAACCCACCTAGTCCTGACAAAACCTCTGGTCGTCGAGTATCTTTTGCAACGTGTTTAATGCGCTCCACAAGAGTATTTCCAGCATCTATATCTACACCGGCATCTTTGTAGCTCAGAGAGGGAGTATTTTCGTCATGCATTGCTTCTGACCACCTTAAGTTGGTTGTGTTGCTGTTCAGCACCTAGTTTTTACTAATTTTTTCAGTAAAAAGAATTAGCAGATAGGTTATTTTATATTAAAACAAGGGAACTGACAGTCAGATAATGCGTCTATCTGCACTCTACTGATACAATTATGTTATGAATTTTTTTTCTTTTTTCAAAAATACGCTAGCCTGGCTTTCTATGACGGTCTTTTTTTCTGCTTATGTGGGTGCTGATATCGTAGCTAATCTCCATGAAGTTATAGTGCCTGTGGCCAATCAAGGCGACAAGGAAAGATTGAAAGCTATGAGTATTGGCTTGGAGTCGATATTAGTAAAAATTACAGGTGAAAGCCAACCCTTGAAAGGCCTAGTCCACCCTAGCCCTGAAAGCTTTGTGGCAGATTTTTCTTATGTGGGTTATGTCGATCCGCTGCAAATTAAGAGCGCAAATTCGGGGCTTGGTATTAGCTTCAATTATGACCCCTCTGAGGTTGGAAAATTGATACAAAAATATCGATTAAAAATTTGGCCGGCTGACCGACATTTTTTGCTCGCTTGGATTGTAATTGAAGATCCAGTAGAAGGAATTCGCTTTATGACACAGGAAGAATTTCCTGAGACGACAGAAGCATTACGGAGACTTATGGATAACAGGGGTGCGCCATTAGTTTTCCCCCTACTGGACTTAAAGGATACCAAAAATTTTTTTGAAGTGGATGTTTGGAATCTTGACCAAAAGAAACTTTCGATCGCCTCCGATCGCTATACTGCCAAATATTGGGTCGCAGTGCGCCTATTCCAGGGGTCTTCTGGTCAGTGGAACGCCTCCTGGGATTTTTCAGCGAATAATTCTATTGAATTAAAGCATACAATGGCGAACAGCTTGCCGAAATTGTTCGACGAAATTGTACCTCATATTGTCGATACGATGGCTTCTCGATATTCCTATATTCCCAAAGAAAATACTGAGAAAATAGTCCTCCAGCTCCAGAATATAAATGATTACGCCTCACTTAGAGAGGCAATAAGTTACCTGGAGTCTTTGGAGATGGTTCGGGACTTGAGGGTAAAAATTATTGACCAGGACAGAGTTAGTTTGGAGCTTCATACGGGGGGTGAGGAGCTTCTATTGCTGGAAACTTTTCGAAGGGATCGACGAATAAAAGAGAATGTTAATAATTTTAAAGGTCCTATCCTTGTTGATATTGAAAAACGGGGAGCGACATTTTTACCCAAACCGCAATTGCAATTTATATGGCAGGGTCGTTAGTGTCAAAGCAGCTTATTTTAAATGTTCAACTGAATGATGACGCTACCTTTGAGAACTTTTTTTTAAAGGACAATAGCTACAATTATACTGCAGTTGAAGTCCTTAGAAACCAGCTTCTTTCCCATGATAATCCTTTTGTTTATCTTTGGGGCGCCCACGGGAGTGGCGTTTCCCATTTACTGCAAGCCAGTTGTCATAAGGCTTTTTCGCAAGGGTTGTCATCTCAATATTTATCATTGTCTGAATTTTTAGATTACTCGCCTGAGGAGTTGCTGGGTAAGCTGGAAGGCGTATCGCTAGTTTGTCTTGATAACATTCAGGCAATTTCAGGAAAAATTGGCTGGGAGAAGGCGTTGTTTAATCTATACAACCGTATTAGAGACTCAAGTGAATTTTTATTGCTGGGTTCGAGTTGCCCTGTCCGAGAGCTTTCATTAAAGCTCCCTGATTTGCAGTCTCGCTGCAGCTCAGCCCCTATATTTCAACTTTCGATGTTGGACGATAGCGATAAATTAAAAATTCTCCAATTTCGTGCTCTACGCAGAGGAATGAAGCTGAATGATGATGTGGCTAAATATATGATTGTTAGGGCTTCAAGAGAAATGAAATCCCTAATGCATTGCCTTGATGTACTTGAAGAAACTTCATTGCAAGCGCAGCGAAAACTCAGTATACCTTTCGTAAAGAAGATATTTAGTTGGTAGCGGAGCTGCTATTAATTATAGTTAATAAATTTTCAGTAGTTTGCGGTCCCAATAGAACAGCTTGCAGCGCACCTTGCTTGTCAATGACTAGCGTTTCTGGAAGCACTCCGCTTGGCGCGACGCCGAACTGTTCTCTTGGGTCTCTCGTTAATATAGGAAAATTGATGCCCATATTTTTCGCTTGCATCTTTAATTCATCTCCCTGTATGCCGTCATAGTTCACCCCAAGAACAACAACATCATTACCCCATTTTTTCTGCAAAGCATTAAGTTCGGGTATTTCTGTTCGGCAGGGCTTGCACCATATGGCCCAATAATTAATCAGCACTATGCGTCCGCGGAAATCGTAAAAGTTTAATTTTTGTCCGTCAGTAAGTGTGTAGACAGTATCATTTTTTTGACAAGAGGCGATTAAAAAACATAAGAGTAATAACCCCAACCATAAAACAATTAAAGAAGCGCGCAGTTTGTTATCCGTAGTTACTTGCACTGACGAGACTCATTGGAGAATAATTCAAAAACTGTCGAGGAAAAAGTGTCGTCAACCGCCATGTTTGTTTGATCTAAAATGTCAGTTAGTTGTCGTTGCCACGGATAAATGACGAGTGTTTCAGTATTTGTGTGTTTAGGGATAGTGACAGATCCATTGTTAGACAAAGATGCAAGATGGGTAAGCTTGATATGTGCAAGATCTCTTATTAAAACATAATGGCCGTTATTGGTTTCTTTTAAAATATGCTCTTTAAGCAATTGATCTCGTAGCTTCATCCAATGCTGTTCTTCAAATCCTGCTGTGAGCATATTTTTATTAGAAAGAGTTTTGTTTTCTTGCTGTTTGTTCCAGCACTCCCATAGTATTATCAAAACTGCGACGAAGTCAGAAAAACGATCCTCACCCCAAACAGATTTGAAGGTTTCTAGCGATCGAACCAGTTCTGCTCCAGCAAGAACAATAATCCACATCAAATAGATCCAGATGAGAAATATAGGAAATATTGCAAAGACCCCATAAATATTAGTATAGCTAGAGTAGGATATAAATATGCCAAAACCAATTTTGGCTAACTCAAAAAGCATAGAGGTAATTAAGCCACCGATAAGGGCATATCGGTAAGATACTTTGCAGTTAGGGATGGCAATAAAGAGAAAACTAAAAGCTCCCCATGTAAATAGCAATGGTAAAATTTTAAGCATTGAGCCAATAATGCCTAGAGTGTCAGTCTCATTGGTTGTCAGCTGAAAAGAAAGAAGATATGCGTGGATCGCCAGGCCAATACCGATCAATAGGGGACCAATACTGAGAACCCCCCAATATAAAAGAAAGCTATACAGGCCTCGACGACAACTTGTGTTGCCCCAGATTTTATTAAAAGTTTTTTCTATATTTGCTAGCATTAAATAAGACGTTGCCAAAAGGATTACTGCCCCCAAGATTGATAATTTTCGTGCTTGATTTGAAAATTCAGTCAGATATTGTTGTATTTCTGCCCCGCTTTGCGGTAAAAAATGGCTGAAAATCAATGCTTGAATTTTATTTTCAAGGCCTTGAAATGCTGGCACCAAGGAAAACATTGAAAACATTAGAGTCATTATGGGGACGACTGCAAAAAGAGTCATATAGGTTAAGGCTGAGGCGCTTTGGCCACAAGCATCACCAACGAAACGACCAGAAAGGTGCCGAAGAAAATGCACAATCATTCGTTGTCTTGGGTGCATAAAATACATCCTTTGGTCTCTTATGTGTAAACCCAGGTAGCCCTAATGACCAGTTTTCAGCTAAAATGTATGGCTAGCTTATTCAATTATACAGAGGTTCTTCTTACAAAGACCATGATTAGCATCTATCACAATCCCCGTTGCTCTAAATCTCGACAAGCCTTGGCCCTTTTGGAGAAAAAAGGACTTGCTGTAGATATTTTGATGTACCTTGAAAAACCACCAACAGTAAAAGTATTAAGGGATCTTTTAAAAAAACTTGGGATTCCGGCTCGCCAGCTGCTAAGGACAAATGAAGATATCTATAGAGAAGAAAAATTGTCAGATAAAGAAAAAACAGAAAGCCAGCTTATTGATGCAATGGCTAGACATCCAAAGCTTATACAGCGGCCCATAGTAGTTAATGGCGATAAAGCAGTGATTGGGCGGCCACCCGAACAAGTATTGGAGATTATCTAATGGCATATATTTTGGTTCTTTATTATTCACGTTCTGGTAACACTAAGATCATGGCTGAAAAGATAGGGAGTGGGATTGAGCGGGCTGGCCTAGAGGCCAGAATCAGAACGGTCCCAGCTATATCGACTGTTTGCGAGAGCACTGAGCCAGATATCCCAACAACAGGACATCTTTATTGCACCCAGGAAGATCTAAGAGATAGTGCTGGTTTAATACTGGGAAGCCCTACGCGTTTTGGAAATATGGCTGCTCCACTTAAGTATTTTTTGGATATGACGGGAGATATTTGGTTGAATGGAGATCTAATCGGAAAACCGGCCGGCGTGTTTACTTCCACCGGCTCTCTTCATGGCGGACAAGAAACAACCCTCTTGACCATGATGTTGCCTCTAATGCATCAAGGAATGATTTTAGTTGGTCTGCCGTATAGCGAGAAAGCTCTCCATAGTACCACTAGGGGTGGAACCCCGTATGGTGCATCCTGCCAAACAGGTAAAGATTTTGACGACATTGCCCCAGAGGAATCAGAATTATGTATTGCTCTGGGTAAACGAATTGCTAGACTGGCGAAACGACTAGCCCCTCATTCTTAACTAGGAAATATTATCGATATGAAAGTTATTTCTGGTCTGGGTAAAAAATTACATGTCTGTCGTAGGTTAACGTGGGGAAGCATAATGCTTTTTGGCTTAGCCTTGCTTGCTAATAGTTTTATCCGGTCAATTCCCCTTAGTTTGACAATTTTTACATTTGTACCCTTAATTATTCTTTTGCCTGGGTTGTATAAAGAGAAATATAAGACTATCTCAATATTATGCTTTGTGGTGTTGCTGTATTTTATAGTAGCGGTAGATAACTTCTTTTCACCTAGCTCTAACTACGTCGATGTGCTGGAAATAATCATATTGGTGATTATGTTTAGCGTTGCTATGATGCATAGTAGATGGAAGCAATATTCGCTTTATCAGAGTGATTCTGAATGAGCATTAAAAGAAGATTTTTAGGCCCCTTAATACAGCTTTTCAAAGGATTAATTTTTTTAACCCAAGGACTAGTAAGTCTGATTATAGTACTCATAATTGTTTCCTTTATTGGAATCTCTTTTGATAATGAAACCGAATTTTTGCCAGAGAGCGCCGCCCTAAAGATCTCCCCGAATGGTATTTTGGTAGACCAAAAAACCTTTATTTCTCCAATTAAAAAATTTCTAGATGAAAGTGATACTGCAGCTGAAACGTCAATCTTTGAGCTAATCGATGCTATTGACTATGCAGCCACCGATCCCCGTATTACCAGCTTAGTTCTGCAATTAGATTATCTTACGAGCGGAAGCATTAGCAAATTAGAGGAAGTGGGGGAAGCTTTGATGCGATTTAAATCCAGTGGCAAACCTATTGTTGCCATCGGAGACAGTTACTCCCAAGAGCAGTATTATTTGGCAAGTTATGCTGATGAAATACACCTTCACCCCATGGGTTCAGTAATAATAGAAGGCTATGGTAGGTATACTATTTATCTAAAAGAAGCTCTAGATAAATTACGTATTAAGGTTAATGTTTTCCGCGTAGGAACATATAAGGACGCGATAGAGCCATTTACTCGCTCAAGCATGTCTGAGGCTTCACGAAAGCATACCTCTCAATGGATCCATGAAATCTGGAATACCTATACGACTAGAGTAGAGGGCTTAAGAGGGTTGAGCAAAGGGTCTATTAATGACTATGCTAATAATTTAGGAAAAAAATTATTAAAGCATCAAGGTAATGCTGCGAAACTAGCGTTGGATACTGGTTTAATAGATAAGTTATCGAGTAGACAGGAGGTTATGGCTCGGCTGATATTACTTTCAGGTTTAGCAGATAACGGCGGCTATCAACATATAGACTCTTCGGATTATCTAAAGTATATAGAGCAGCAATCAAAACCCTCGGGCAGTAAAATTAGCATGAATCAGGTCGCCCTAATTGTAGCCAAAGGCGTTATTAGTGAGGGCGACCAACCTGATGGCCTAATAGGCAGCGAGAGTTTGTCTAAATTGTTAAGGCAGGCTCGTGAAGACGACAAGATAAAAGCTGCAGTGATACGCATAGATAGTCCTGGTGGTAGTGCTTTCGCTTCAGAAGTGATTCGCCAAGAGATGGTATCTTTAAAGAATTCCGGAAAACCTGTAGTAGTTTCTATGGGTTCAGTTGCAGCCTCTGGAGGATACTGGATAGCCATGGGCGCCAGTGAGGTCTGGGCTAGCCCAACTACGATTACTGGCTCTATTGGTGTTTTTGGCATTATTCCTACATTTGAAGATACCTTGCAAGATCTGGGAGTTCAAAGTGATGGCTTAGGAACCACAGCCTTGTCTGATATTTTTCAGTTATCTAGACCTATGTCTAATCATGCAAAAAAAATTATTCAGGCAGGGGTGGATCACACTTACAGTCAATTTTTAGCCATTGTTGCTGAAGCAAGGAACAGTAGTATTGAAGGAGTAGATTTGATCGCACAGGGTCGTGTTTGGACAGGAAAAAAAGCTCTAGACTTAGGATTAGTCGATCAATTAGGCAGCTTAGCGCAATCTTTGGATTCTGCAGCAAAATCTGCAAATCTTGATGGTTATGAAATATTAAAGTTGACTCGTCCTTTAGACTTTCGTGAGAAAATTTTACAAGAGATTGATGGGGTTAATTTTGGATTTTTAGTCGGCGCATTTCCTGAAAAATGGAATCCTTTAAGCTTGACAGCCAAACTTAAAGGATTCGCTAAAAAACTTATTCTGATGACAGAATTAAATGACCCGAGAGGAATATATTTAAGTTGCTTTGAGTGCGCTGAATAGTTATTTTTTAGAGGTAAAAAAACCAGCTAAATTATTAAAATGAAGCCGATTTTTAAAAGTATGTAGCTTTATGTGTTGGATTTTAGCGTTCTAGATATTGAAGCTTCCCTGTAACCCCATCCCATTCTTCAGCATCCACCGAGGGTTCTTTTCTCTCGGTTATATTTGGCCAAACTTGAGCTAGTTCAGTGTTTAGCTCTAGGTATACTTGTTGGTCATCAGGTAATTCATCTTCAGAAAATATAGCCCCTGCAGGACATTCTGGTTCGCAGAGCGCGCAATCGATGCACTCATCGGGGTGAATGACTAAAAAATTAGGGCCTTCATAAAAGCAGTCTACAGGGCATACTTCCACACAATCTGTGTATTTGCACTTAATACAATTTTCGCCGACGATAAATGTCATTGTGTAATTCTCCCTAAGACTTGGACGTTGATCAGCGCCGCATTATACAGAAATCAAATCCTGTGTTTAAACAATATCTACTCAATATTATTTAATTTAATAAATATTAAGTAGATCCTTGCAAGTTTAGCTAGCCATAATAGCCAAAATAGCAGCATATACGGGAAGGATAATTGAAAGAATGATAAGATATCTAACAGATTATTTGTCCTACAACTCTCCTAACATTAGGCGTTCCTTTGAAATACAAAAAAAATAACATAAAGCTTAAACGTAAAATAACTCAGTCTGCTATTAAGTTTGAGATTAATAGCATGGATCCGCTTGGCCAGGGTGTTGCAATCGTTGATAAAAAACCATGTTTTATTTCAAAGACTTTGCCTGGGGAGACAGGAACTGCAACTTTGACCAAGGCGAGCAAGGGGGTAAAATTTGCGAGGCTAGAGACGCTGGACGTGACAGCCGATAACCGAAAGAGCTCAGAATGTGAACACTTCGATAGCTGTCCTGGATGCCATTATCTGCACACAGATTACGAGAGTGAGTTAGGCTATAAAACACAAGCCTTAAAGCATCACTTGCAGCGTTTTGATGTCGACATTCCTGAGATAATGGTCAGCCCAGCCCAAAAGCGCTTAGGGTATCGTAATCGTGTACAGCTACATTACCGGCATAAATATATAGGCATGATAGACGGCACAACAAACAATGTGATTGAAGTACCAAAATGTTTATTATTAAGTAAAGAGTTAAAGACTGAGCTTGATAAACTTTATAATGATAAGAGCTGGACTGAGAATCATGCAGCTGAAGGTCATTGTGAATTATTTTTAACTGAGAGCGGCGCTAGAATTGAGTGGAACAAACCATATGCTCATGGGGGGTTTAGTCAAGTTAATAACGCTATGAATGAAGTGCTAAAAACTGCTGTTTTCAATGAGATAGGAGACAACAAGGCACGAGAAGGTGCAAAAAATACATTATTAGATTTATTTTCCGGAAATGGAAATCTTTCAAATATGATTGTTACGGACAATCCGTTAGTTGAAAGAGTGATGGTTGATTTCGCCCCAGACCGAGTTAACTTAGAGAAATTGAATTTTGTGCATTTAGATTTATTCTCTGAGACCGCATTGAGGACATTCAGGGCTCGCTCGGAATATTCAAAATATGATATGTTTATCGTCGATCCGCCAAGAAAAGGATTCACTGGTTTACAGCAATGGGCGAACACTTTTAATCCTAAGCAGATAATTTACGTGAGTTGTAATGCGGCAACCATGGTTAGAGATTTGCAGAAATTGGTGCATAAATACACAATTAAGAAAATCCATTTAATTGATTTATTTCCAGGAACCTATCATTACGAAACAGTTATAACGCTTTCTTTAACTTAGTCGAACAGCTCATGCGTGACTTAAAAAATGATTAGAAAAAGACTGCAAATCAGTAATAATTTTGATTGAAATATTATAGGTGCCATTGATCCTAGATTGAGGGTCCAAAATAGACTACTGTATGACTATACAGTATAAAAAATTTAAGTTAAGCTACTTAAAAGTTTATAAATCAAGTAGCAATTATTCAATCTTCAAAAGGCTAAAGGAAGTAATCATGGACCCTAACAAAGAAAAAGCTCTACAGGCTGCACTGGCGCAAATCGAACGACAGTTCGGTAAAGGAACAGTGATGCGGATGGGTGACAAAGAGCATCAAGCTGTGCCAGCGATTTCCACAGGATCTCTGGGCTTGGACGTATGTCTAGGAATAGGAGGATTACCCAAAGGCCGAATAGTGGAAATATACGGACCTGAATCCTCGGGAAAAACTACATTAACCTTGCAGGTTATTGCTGAGGCGCAAAAGGTTGGAGGAACCTGTGCTTTTATTGATGCAGAGCATGCTTTAGACCCTATTTATGCAGAAAAATTAGGTGTTAAGGTTGACGATCTTTTTGTCTCACAGCCAGATACAGGAGAACAAGCATTAGAAGTTACTGACATGCTGGTTAGGTCTGGAACTGTTGATGTACTAGTAATAGACTCGGTGGCCGCACTAACTCCTCGTGCTGAAATTGAAGGAGATATGGGGGACCATCATGTAGGCTTACAGGCAAGATTAATGTCGCAAGCATTGAGGAAGTTAACTGGGAATATAAAAAATGCAAACTGCCTTGTAATTTTCATTAATCAAATTCGCATGAAAATAGGCGTAATGTTTGGAAATCCAGAAACCACCACAGGTGGAAATGCATTAAAATTTTATTCATCTGTACGCTTGGACATTCGTCGAATAGGAGCGGTAAAAGAAGGCGACGAAATTATTGGAAATGAAACGCGGGTTAAAGTTGTTAAAAACAAAATTGCCCCCCCATTTAAGCAGTGTGAATTTCAGATTCTTTACGGCCAGGGAATCAACCAACTGGGTGAAGTTATAGATCTTGGGGTCCAGTGCGGTTTGGTTGAAAAAGCCGGCTCATGGTATGCCTATAATGGTGATAAGATCGGCCAAGGTAAATCAAATGCGTGTGAGTATTTACGTGAAAATCCTAACGTGGCAAGCGAGATAGAACAAAAGATTCGAGCTCAGTTAATGCCTATAGTAGAGAAGAAAAGTAAAGTAGAAAAAGATGACAGTGCAAAAGGTAAAATAGAAACTTAAGATTATATTTTACTAAGTATTCTTTTACATAAAATAAACCGTACTTTATTCTCAAGATACGGTTTTTTTATGACTTACCATAAAATCAAAAATGATCATTAATATATGAGGCAGGAAGTTCAACCATATTACCCATGACAAAGTTAAATAATGATAACCCGTTAAGCATTATTAGATATCGAGCGCTATCTTTGCTTGCTCGTCGAGAGTATTCTTTTGTTGAATTATTAAGCAAGTTAACTGACAAATTGCCAGATAACCCTGATTTAGTCGAGGGAATCGTAGTCACACTGAAACAGCAAAATCTCCAATCCGACCAGAGGTTTGCTGAGATGCTTGTGACTAGCCGAATAAGGCGAGGATATGGCCCTATCCGCATCCAAGCCGAACTAAAATCTCGCGGCGTAAGCAAAAATATTATTGAGTTAGCTTTGATTAAAAGCGGGGCGAATTGGCTCTGCCTAGCAAAAGAGGCATTGAGTAAAAAATATGGATCTGATACTTGCGATGAATTTTCCGATAAAGTAAAACGTAGCAATTTTCTGCAATATCGCGGATTTAAGTCAGATCATATATCCGCATGTTTTAAATGATGACGAGCAAGCCAATTGAAAGAATACTTAAAATATAATTATTTTCATGTGGGAGCGGCTTGCTTTCGATGTACGCTGATAGCGACAGTTTTTTGTTTGGTATCCAGCGCCTATGGGTTTAAATTGCAAGACACTCTAACTCAGGGATCTTTGGTGGTTGGTCATATTGCTCCAGGCTTAAAGCTAGAATTTATGGGTCGAAAGATACGGGTTGACGATAACGGTCTGTATGTTTTTGGGCTCGGGCGTAATGCGCCACCAGAGATTACTTTAACTACTTCCAGTACTCTCGGTGACAAGCAAAAAAACTATATATTTCCAGTATTGCAACGAAAATATAAGGAAGAACAGGTATTTGGTGTTCCTCAAAAAACAGTTACACCGCCTATTGGAGCGCTTAACAGAATTCGTAAAGAGGCAGCTGAAGTTAGACTTGCTAGAAGCAAGGACACAAAAATTTTGGATTTTTTGTCGGGGTTTAGGATGCCTTTGGAGGGAAGAATTACAGGGGTTTATGGTAGTCGTAGAGTCTATAACGGATCCTCGGGTAATCCTCATTATGGCTTAGATATTGCAGCCCCAGTGGGTGCCAACGTTTATGCGCCGGCGCCGGGAATAGTCGAGTTGGTTCATCATGATATGTTCTATTCTGGTGGAACATTAATCATTAATCATGGCTACGGTGTTAGCTCAACGTTTATCCATTTGAGCGAGGTGTTGTTGTCTGTCGGCCAAAGAGTCAAAAAAGGTGATTTAATAGCTAAAGTTGGTGCTACAGGAAGGGCAACTGGGCCTCATTTAGATTGGCGCATTAACTGGTTCGAGGTAAGGTTAGACCCAGAGTTGGTGTTAAAGCGCTTACCGTCTGCGGATGATTAATTATTTTTAATTAACCGTGGACTTAATTTCGTAACTATCAGGCTAAGAAAGTAATTCTTTAGACCCATATCTTTTGTCTGCTCTAGAGGCATAGTGTTGGGGCTGTCTTTGGCTTAAACTTGTCTTACTGGTAGTAATAATTTATTTCGGAGAGCGCCATGATTGATAAGAAATTACTAGATATTTTGGTGTGCCCCATGAGCAAAGGGCCATTAGAGTATGACAAAGAACATAATGAGCTGATTTGTCGCCTTAGTGGACTGGCTTATCCCGTACGAGACGGTATCCCGATTATGCTTGAAATAGAAGCACGTCAGTTAACCGCTGATGAGAAATTAGGATAAGCAGCAGTTAAAAAATTAGAACCAAGCGTAAGGTTGTAGTGAAAAATGGCAGATAAAACACTGTTTGAGAAAATCATGGTTGGCGATATTCCTGCTGATATCATGTATGAGGATGAGTATTGTGTTGTTATAAAAGACGCTGTTCCTCAGGCGCCCACGCATTTGCTAATCATTCCGAGAAAGCCTATTTCTATGTTAGCAAAAGCCGATCTTGATGATAAAGAGTTACTGGGACACTTGCTGACGGTAGCTAATGATATGGCCAAGAAAACTGGTATTGATGAAGCCTTTCGCGTAGTAATAAACAATGGTGCAGGGGCCGGACAAACGGTTTTCCATTTGCACCTGCACTTGCTTGGCAATAAAAAGTTCGTTGAAAATAACTTGAGCTTCTGATGAAGCCTTGATGTCTGTAATGTAACTTTTGAATAAATGCCAGCCATATTTGGCTGCGTGACATTATCATTCTAAAGCAGCCTGAATAAAGCTGTAGGGTTTAACTAGTTATGAAAACTGCTGAAATTCGTAATGCATTCCTGAAATATTTTGAACGCCAGAACCACGAGTTAGTGGCTAGCAGTAGTTTGATTCCTGCAAATGACCCAACGTTATTGTTTACAAATGCTGGCATGGTTCCGTTTAAAGATGTTTTTTTAGGGAACGAAAACTGTAATTATGTGCGCGCCACTTCATCCCAGCGTTGCGTGAGGGCTGGAGGAAAGCATAACGATCTAGAGAATGTCGGATACACAGCACGACACCATACTTTTTTTGAAATGCTGGGAAACTTTAGCTTTGGGGACTACTTCAAACGTGACGCAATCAGGCTTGCTTGGCAGTTTTTGACAGAAGAATTGCAGTTACCTAAGGAGCGCCTGTGGATTACTGTTCATGAATCAGACGATGAGGCGGCAAGTATATGGCTGGACGAGATAGGGGTAAGCCCAGACCGTTTTTCTAGATTAGGCGAAGATAATTTCTGGCAGATGGCAGATACAGGACCCTGTGGTCCCTGCTCTGAGATTTTTTACGATCATGGGGAGGATATTCCTGGCGGACCGCCTGGTAGCCATAATGATGAGCTTGATCGCTATATTGAGATATGGAATTTAGTTTTTATGCAGTATGACCGAAAAGCTGACGGCACCATGGAGCCTTTACCAAAACCCTCTATTGATACTGGAATGGGACTTGAGCGTATCACTGCAGTTATGCAGGGCGTGCACAATAATTATGATATAGATCTTTTTCAGGCATTATTGAAAGCTGCAGCTAAGGCAACAGGGACTAGTGATTTAGAAAATAAATCATTAAGGGTGATAGCTGATCATATTCGTTCTTGTAGTTTTTTAATCGTAGATGGGGTGTTGCCATCTAACGAGGGTCGAGGCTATGTATTGCGTCGTATTATTCGTCGAGCGATTCGCCATGGTAACCAGCTGGGTCAGAATCAACCATTTTTTCATGACCTGGTATCAGACCTGGTCGATATAATGGGGGATGCTTACCCAGAGCTCATTGGGGCTCGCGCGCATGTTGAGGAAGTGCTGCTAAAAGAGGAGCGGCAATTTGAAAAAACTTTAGATAAGGGCATGTCATTATTGAGTTCTGTTTTAAGTGAACTGGAGGGCGATGTTATTTCCGGAGATGTCGTTTTTGCACTCTACGATACATATGGATTCCCTGTTGACTTAACTAATGATATTGCGAGAGAAAAGGGCTTGTCATTGGATATGCTGGGCTATGAGAAATCTATGGCAGCTCAACGCAAGCGGGCTCGAGCTGCTGGAAAATTTAATACTGACTACATACAGCAGCTAAAACTTGATGGAGAGACTGATTTCACTGGCTATGATTCTACTTTAGGCGAAGGCAACGTTATAGCATTGATTCTGAGGGGAGAGTTAGTTGATCGCGTTTCCGAGGGTGATGAGGCTACCATTGTGCTCAATAGTACTTCTTTCTATGCTGAGTCTGGTGGACAGACTGGAGATCATGGGTGTTTGCGAGCTGATTCTAGCGAGTTTAAGGTCAAGGATTGTCAAAAAAAGGACTTGCATTTTTTGCATATTGGTACAGTGGTTTCAGGGTCTATTGATGTGGGACAAAAACTTTATTCATTGGTTGATGCTAGCGATCGTTTAGCTACGGGGCTTAATCATTCCGCTACTCATTTGTTGCATGCAGCTTTAAGGCAAACCTTAGGTGAACATGTTATGCAAAAAGGATCGCTAGTGGACAGCAGACGTCTTCGTTTTGATTTTAGTCATACTGAAGGCATTTCGCCCGAACAACGGAAATCCATAGAAGGTGTTATCAACGCAGAAATTCGTCGAAATACAGTAGTGAAAATTGATATCTGCGATATGAAAACAGCTCAAAATAAAGGTGCTATGTCTTTGTTTGGTGAAAAATATGGCAATGAGGTGAGAATGCTGACTATCGGGGATAGCTTTTCTGTAGAATTGTGTGGCGGAACTCATGCTCTAAGTACCGGCGATATCGGCCTGTTCAAGATTGTTTCTGAGATAGGCATTGCTGCAGGCATTCGTCGCATTGAAGCAGTGACCGGTGAACAGGCGTTAACTTACGTTAATAAGTTAGAGTACGATTTGGAGGCTGTATGTCATACTCTCAAAGCCAGTCCTGATAATATTGCGCAAAAAGTGACGGCTTTATTGCTTGAATCTAAAGAATTAGAAAAACAAAATGCTCGATTGAAAGGAAAAATGGCTAACCTGGCCGGTGTTGAACTGCTTTCTGCAGCTAAGGAAATAAAAGGTATTCAGGTGCTGTCGGCGATCATTGACGGAATAGATCCCAAAACACTTCGTGAT
The DNA here is from genome assembly GCF_047729555.1 of Porticoccus sp. Uisw_050_02. NCBI lineage: Bacteria > Pseudomonadati > Pseudomonadota > Gammaproteobacteria > Cellvibrionales > Porticoccaceae > Porticoccus > Porticoccus sp. Uisw_050_02. Next base: position 411,066 of record NZ_CP159825.1, read on the forward strand.
ACAGTAGACCAGTTAAAGTACAAACTGGGTAAAAGCGTGGTGATACTGGCAGCAATCGATAAAGATAAAATTTTCCTAGTTTCTGGTATTACCCAAGATATCTCTAGGCAGATCCATGCCGGTGATTTAATGGGTTTTGTCGCCTCCCAGTTAGATGGTAAAGGTGGAGGTCGTCATGATATGGCTCAAGGGGGAGGTACAAATATTAAGGCGCTACCAGAAGCAGTTAACTCCGTTTTTGGCTGGGTCGAAGAAAAACTGAATAGTTGAAACCTTGGGTTGATCAATGGCTGGCTTTGTGTGAGTGATATACCTTAACTTTTATAGTGTTTTGTTGTTTAATTGCCCACCTTTTTGTAAGTTGCTTTTAGCTTATTGTGAGAGATTTAGCTCGACATTCAATCTGCAAAAAATAATATCTTAGAGTTTAGGTTATACATGAGTTTACTGGTTCAAAAATTTGGTGGCACTTCAATTGGGACTGTTGAAAAGATTGAGGCTGTAGCTGAAAAAATTTGCGACGCTCGGAAGCGTGGCGACGATATAGCTATAGTGGTCTCTGCTATGAGCGGCGAAACTAATCGGCTGATTGCACTAGCAAATGGTATCCAAAAAAATCCCAGTTCTCGCGAAATGGATGTATTGGTATCCACTGGGGAGCAAGTCACAATTGCTTTGCTGTGTATGGCGCTGCATAAACGTGGTTGTGCAGCCAAGTCCTATATTGGATCACAGGTGCGTATTCTTACAGATAGCGCGCACTCTAAGGCTCGGATTGAAGCCATTGACTCCCATCGTATGGAGCAAGACCTTGATGAAGGAAAGGTAATCGTAGTTGCTGGCTTTCAAGGCGTTGATGAGCGCGGAAATATCACAACATTAGGGCGGGGCGGCTCTGATACTACTGCTGTGGCTTTAGCTGCTGCATTGAAAGCAGATGAGTGTCAAATTTATACGGATGTAGACGGTGTTTATACAACAGATCCTCGGGTGGTTAAAAATGCTCGACGTCTGGATCATATTACTTTTGAAGAAATGCTCGAAATGGCCAGTCAAGGCTCTAAGGTATTGCAGATAAGAGCCGTAGAATTCGCTGGGAAATACAAAATTCCTCTCAGGGTTCTATCTAGCTTCAAAGAGGGCCCTGGCACTTTAATTACACTTGAGGATGATGACAATATGGAAAAGCCTGTTGTTTCTGGCATCGCTTTTAATCGTGATGAAGCTAAGCTTACAGTGCGAGGGATTCCTGATGTTCCTGGGAGCGCCGCTCGAATTCTAGGTGCAGTTGGCCGAGCCAATATCGAGGTTGATGTAATTGTACAGAACGTCGCCCAAGATAAGACAGCATCTTTAACATTTACCGTCCACAGAGATGAAATGAAGAATGCAGAAGTTGTATTGAACAAGGTTGCAATGGAATTAGGTGCAACTTCAGTGGAAGCTGATGCCAATATTGCCAAGCTAGCTTTGGTTGGCGTGGGAATGCGTTCTCATGCAGGCGTCGCTGCGACTATGTTTTCTACGCTAGGTAGAGAAAATATTAATATTCAGATGATTAGCACATCAGAAATTAAAATCACGGTTGTGATTGCTGAGGATTTTTTAGATTTGGCGGTGAGATCATTGCACAGTGTGTTTGAGTTAGATGACGATGCTAGGCCTTTAAAATAATTTTTTAGGTTGACTATCCTAAGCATACAAAAAATAAAACCAAAGTTGTTTGATCAGCTTTGATTTTTGAAGAGGTGTTGTTATTATGCCGCCTCGAATTTAGATGCTCTTTTTGGATTTATCAGTTATTGAGAGCTGCATATTTTGGAGAGGTGGCCGAGTGGCTGAAGGCGCGCCCCTGCTAAGGGTGTATAGGCTAATACCCTATCGAGGGTTCGAATCCCTCTCTCTCCGCCACTTACAAAGGTAAGTAACACTAAAGGGTTTAGGCTGTTAGCTAAACCCTTTTTTTATGAGCAAGATTGTGAGTAAAAAGGACTTTTATTCCCGTGAAATATTTATCTTGTCTGAAGAAGTTTCGGAAGATGACTCAAGTGATAGCTTAAATAGCTCGCCTAAGAGTGGCTCAGCAAATAAAAAATAGCAGAAAAAAGTAGACTAATCCTAACACCTGTTTTTTTGACCACTAAAAAATTATACTTTATTGAAACAATTAGTGAGTTTATTGGATAAAATTAGACCTTGTTTCAATTTTATTGATTACTATAGTGACTATAGTTTAAAAAAAAGCAAAAGAAGCAAATTTTTTATAATTCGAGTGGTTGGTTGTTTTCTGGAAAAGTTACAGTTATTGCTAACTTTTGCAGATGCTCGTAGAATAAATATTTGTCCTCATGGGTCACAATAAATAGAGACCTGATTTAGCAATTTAAGAACGAAGGTAGCTCGATATGGGAATGCTCATTAATATCGATAACGGCGGCACCCTCACAGATATATGTGTGCTGAAAGATAATGATTTTTATAAAACAAAGACACTCACTACACCTTATGATTTAAGCAAGTGCTTCTTTGATGGACTAAAGGATGTCTCAAAAGCCATATATGGTGAAGAAAACGTTGCTCGATTACTCGCTGAAGTTGATCATATAAGATATTCAACTACTCAAGGTACTAATGCTATTGTGGAACGCAAGGGCCCCAAGCTAGGAATCGTTATCAATAAGGGGCATACAGATTTAATTAGTCTGATGAGAAAGCAAGATCAAGATTTGTTTGATTTTCTTGTGGGCGATCGTGTGGAAGAAATAGAGCTAACTGATTTGCAGGACGCAGAGCGCGCAACTGAAACTACAACTGCTATTACCCGATTGACTGCAAGGGGAGCAAATCGGGTTGTGGTCTGTTTTGATGTTGATAAAGCAACTCAATATGAGTCTCAGTTTAAAAGAATTGCCTTTGATAATTACCCTCGGCACCTTCTGGGTGCTGTTCCTATGCTGTTTGCTAGTGAGCTAGCTGAAGATATTTCTCCTAGCCGTCGTGGTTGGACAGCGCTGGTTAACTCTTTTTTGCATCCTGCGATGGAAAGTTTCTTGTATAACGCAGAAAATCGTTTACGTGAATATCGAACAAAAAATCCATTACTTATTTTTCGTAATGATGGCGATGCATCTCGAGTTGCTAAAACTATTGCATTAAAAACATATAGTTCTGGGCCTCGTGGCGGAATGGAGGGCGTTAAAGAATTTAGCAAGCAGTACAAACTTCCTAATGTGGTCTCTATGGATATTGGTGGGACCACCACAGATATCGGGCATATAGTAAATCATACCGTACAAGAATCACGTCATGGCAATGTGGAAGGGGTGCCTATTTCGTTCGGTCTTTGTGAGATAGCAAGCCCGGGTGTTGGCGGAAGTTCTATCTTATCCGTTAACGGGAAAGATATTAAGGTGGGACCAGAAAGCGTAGGCGCGGTACCTGGACCAGCAAGTTTTGGTCGTGGCGGCAAAGAATCTACGATGACAGATGTCAATCTTTTGACGGGACTGCTTGATCCTCAAACTTTTTTTGGCGGCGGATTGAAGCTTGATATTGACAGAGCTCATGCTGCTATAGAAGAAAATATTGCTACTCCTTTGGGCGTTTCTTCTGACGAAGCCCTTCTTAAATTACGTGATGCTTATGATCAAAAAGTTGCTGATGAGCTAACTGGTTTCGCTACTGTTTCTGATGAGACTGTCTTGCTAGCATTTGGTGGGGCCGGCCCAATGAGTGCTTGTGGTGTAGCCGATAAGTCTGGCATTAGAACTGTGTTTATTCCAAAAACTGCGGCAGTGTTCAGCGCTTACGGTATCGGATCTTGTGACATAGGGCAAAGCTATGCAGTTGTTCTAGCTGACTATAAAAATGAGACATTAAAGTTAGCATATACCGGCTTGGCAGAGAAGGCTGGTCGAGATATGTTTGCAGAGGGTTATTCTGAAGGTGATTATCAAATTACCGCTCAGCTTGTTGGCACAAGCAAGGATAGCGAGGTTGTTCATGTGCTGGCTAATGAGATTGCATTTCCTAAATCTTTGTCTGGTTCAGACTCGGTCATATTAGAGTTCTCTGCTAGAAAAATACTCAGAGCAGAGAGTCAATTACAGGCCAAAGTGTCCAAGGGTGCTGTGGCAAAAAAAGATAACGTTCGATCCATTTTTGGAGATAACGGAGAGTGGAGCGACTTACCAGTTTATGGTGTGAGTAGCATGAAGCCTGGCGATCATGGTGCTGGTCCAGCAGTTATTGAAGAGGAATACTTTACATGCTTGGTTCGTCAAGGATGGAGTTTTGTTGTAACTGAATTGGGCGACATTTGTTTAACAAAGGGAGCCAAATAATGAAAGTATTAATGACTGAATATCTTCGAATAGATTTAGATTCAGAGAACTGGGAATGCCGTGTATGTGATCATACGGTCGGTCCGGCCCGCGGAAATTATAAAGAAGGTTTATTGGTGTACAAGAGAGATCCAGAAGATATCCATCCTTCTGTTATCGATCCAGAAAAATATAACTTCACTTTTTGCCCTGATAAAGACTGGGTGAGCATCTATGAATTTTACTGCCCGTCCTGCGCTACTCAGGTGGAGGTTGAATACACCTTCCCTGGGCATATGCCACTTTATGATATGGAAGTGGATGTAGATGCTCTTAAAGAGCAGTGGAGCACAAGAGAGGAACTTACGGAGCCTACGACAGGCCCTAATGTTCTAGTAGACAGGACTCACGGCCATAATCATTAATGCAGCGGACTTATTCTCTTACAGGAAGATAATCCATAAGCTTTAAAGTTTTAGGAAATAAAATTATGAAACGTATATCTGTAGATATCGGTGGTACTTTTACTGACTGCTTTGTAGTGTGGGACAACAAGTACATCGAAACTAAAGCGTTGACGACACATCAAAACCTTGCGTTGGGTTTTAATGAGGCTCTTGAAAAGGCCTATCAAGAACTTGGTGTGGGTATGGAGGAACTTCTAGCAGGTGTTGACTCGGTTCGTTATGCAACCACGTTAGGCACTAATGCCTTGATTGAGCATAAGGGTCCTCGTATGGGCATGCTAGTAACGGCTGGTTATGAGGCAATGGTGCCCTTGAGTAGGGCGCGTGGATACGGCGAAGGTTTGGATGATCTAGGCAAACAAAATCTTCCTGATGCACAAAGACCAGCACCTCTTGTACTGCCAAGTATGATTGAAGGTGTACGCGAACGTTTAGGTTTTGAGGGCGAGCTAGTCATGCCCGTTGATGAAGACGATGTTCGTCGTAAGATAAGAACCTTGGTAGATAAAGGCGCGCAAGTCATCGTAGTATGTTTGGTTAATTCGGTAGTAAACCCTGCACATGAAAAACGAGTAGAGGAAATTTTGCTGGAAGAGTATCCCACGCATTTGCTTGGCTCTATTCCTGTTATTCTTTCTCATCGTGTTGCAGGTCGTAAGGGTGAATATGTGCGTGCTACCTCAGCAATTGTGGATGGCTATTTGCATTCTACTATGTACCACGCTATGAGCCAGCTTGAACAAAATCTCCGAGCAAACTCATACTCCAAGCCTATGCTCGTCATTCACAACTCGGGTGGCATGGCTCAGTTGAATTCTACAGATGCGCTGCAGACCATTCATTCTGGCCCAGTATCTGGTATTAGTGCTGCAGAACATCTCGCTAAAGAGGCGGATCTGGGAAGTGTGATCGCCACAGATATGGGAGGAACAAGTTACGATATTGGTATCGTCGTTGAGGGGGGAATTAAGCATTATGACTTCAATCCCGTTATTGACAGATGGCTAGTATCAGTCCCTATGGTTCACCTAGTTACTCTAGGTGCAGGTGGAGGCTCCATTGCTTCGTTTGATCGTATGTACAACGCTGTTGCGGTTGGTCCCAAAAGTGCCGGCTCCGACCCTGGTCCAGCTTGTTACGACCGAGGCGGAATGAATCCCACGGTGACAGATGCGGATTTAGCCTTAGGTTACCTTGATGCGGAAAATTATGCAGGCGGCAGCATACCCCTTAACCCTAAGCGTTCAATGTTTGCCATTGAAGAAGCCTTATGTGACGATTTGGATGTGGAACCAATCGCAGCTGCATTGCTGATCAAAGAAAAAGTAGACAGCAATATGGCTAATGGCGTCAATACAGAACTAAGAGTCCGCGGTTACGATCCGAAAGATTTTACCATGCTAGCTTATGGTGGTAACGGGCCTCTGCATTGCTGTGGTATTGCTTCTAAGTTAAAAATCAACAAGATTCTTGCTACCCCAATGAGCTCTGTTTTTTCTGCAGTGGGTGCAGGTAATATGCATCAAATGCACATTCATGAAACATCGTTGTTCATGGTGCTGTATGACTCTACTGCTCGAAAAGTGTTCGATAATTATGTTCGGTTCAATGATCTTGTTGTTGAGCTAAGCAAGCGCGGCCAGGCTGACCTTGTCAGACAAGGTCAGCCTGTTAGCGATATCAAGCACTCACTAGAGCTAGATATGCGCTATGGAAACCAATTGGTTCAAACTACAGTAGTGGTTTCAAAGCATTCTCTTGAGTCTGTCATGGATGTGATGAATATTCTTGATCAGTTTTCAAGCGACTATGGTAAGCGTTTCGGTGAGGGCAGCCAGGCTCCGGAAGCTGGCATTCGCATCAATACAATACGTGTAGCTTCTTATGTGGAGCATGACACAGTCAAATTCGATCACATTAAACCGATAGCGCAGAGCGAGCGTATTGCTCCACCTGCCCCAACAGCTACCCGTGTGTGCTACTTTGTGGGTGACGGAAAACCTGTTAAAACACCTGTTTGGGATAAGGCAAATATTCCACCAGGAACAGAGATTGTCGGCCCCGGTCTTGTATCGTCAGAGGTAACAACTTATCTGATCGAGCCAGGCTGGAAATATGTTTCTGCTGAACAAGGTGCAGTTTGGTTTCTTCGTACAGAAGACAAGAATTAAAGAGGTGGATATATCATGAATAAGGATGCAAATATTGAACTTGATGTTCAAGATCAGAAATTAATCAAAAAATTTCTTAAGGATACAACATTATTTCTTGGCCCAGATCCTGAGATCATGCGAGATCATCGCATTATGCCTAGGACTGAAACAGAAGAAAGGTGTATGGACGAATACACCGATTTAAACCAAATTGCTTCCATTCGTGACCGCCTTCAGTCTGCGTGCGAAGAGGGATTCGAAATGGTAGAGCAGATGGGTGCAGCTCCTGGAGCAAAATGGGGCGACATCATCACTGGCATATATTCGGCTTCTGGTGATTTAACCATTGGTAGTGCTGGTGGCGTGTTGATTTTTTCTGCCCTAGTGCATCACCCTATCAAGTTTATTATTAAAAACTGGATAGACGAAGAAACAGTTGGTGTTAATGAAGGTGACGGATTCATTCATAATGATTCTCGATACGGCAATGTGCATAATACCGATCAAAGCATGATTCTGCCTGTTTTTCATGAAGGCAAGTTAATTTGTTGGGCCGCCTCCACTGTCCATGAGGGAGAATGTGGTGCTATCGAACCTGGTGGTATGCCTACTATGGCTGAGACATCTTTTGATGAAGGCTTGAAAATGTCTCCTTTCAAAGTGGTGGAGAATTATAAAATTAAAAGAGATCTGCTGACTTTCTTGCAGAATTCTGTTCGTGAGCCAAAATTACAATACGAAGATATGAAGGTGAAACTATTTGCCTGTATGCGTCTAGAGCAGAGAATTAAGGAGGTTTTTGCCTCTGAAGGCCCTGATGCCCTTACAGCCTGCTTGAGATATACGAATGAGAGTGTAGTTGAAGAGGTTCGACGTAGGATCAGTGGGTGGCCGGATATGACTGTCCGCACACATACGATCATGGATAGCACATTGCGTGAAAATGCGCTTATTAAAATGAACCTAACTCTCGTAAAGAAAGGAGATAGGTTAATTTTTGATTTTTCTGGCAGCAGCCCAGAGTTCACTAATCGTGCTATTAATACCCAACTTCCCGGTATGAAGGGAATGGTTGGCCAAGCATTCATGAATCACATCTGGCCTGATCTACCTCGAGGGCAAGCTGGTTTGTCTCCTGTTGAATTTAAGACTACGCTGGGGTCAATAGTTGACTGTACTTATGCTGCGCCAAACTCTCAGAGCTTGATGTCAATCTTCCATAGCTTCACTGTAGCTCAGCATGCAACTGCAAAGATTCTTTATAGTGCTCCTGAGAAATTTACACGCGTACTGGCTCCTTGGCATAATATGATTAATACCTTTATCTGGGGTGGCGTGAATCAGCACGGGGAAACCTTGGGTAACTTGTGTGCAGACCTTAATGGAATGGGTGGTGGTGCTCGGATGGATAGAGATGGAGAGCATGCGCTTTCTCCAATATTTGCAACTATGGCAGATATTGGCGAGCAGGAGATGAACGAAGAAGATGTTCCTTTCCTTCAGCTTGTTTCTAAAAAAATGACTATGGATACTCAGGCTCCAGGTAAATATCGAGGTGGCATGGGGTATACTCAAATCGCTTCAACAAAAGATAGCGATGCGTGGGGCTTTATGACGTCCTGTCAAGGTTCGAAGGCTCCAACCATTCAGGGTTTATTTGGTGGTTATGCGGCAGGTGCAATGCCGTTGTGCAGGGTTTCAGGCACCGATGTATATGACGTTATGCTTAACGATCCTCAAAGGATGAGACACTCTATACCTGAAATTATGAATGAGCAGCCATTTGAAAATGCTATTTATACCACCCAGCATTTAGGGTTAGGTTTTGAAATATCTAAGCGCGGTGAGCTTTATATGATTTCTCAGGGCTCTGGTGGTGGGTATGGAGATCTACTCGAGCGTGATCCAGCTCTGGTGATCATGGATATAGAGGAGTCGCTTATATCTCCGGATTGGGCCAAAAAACTCTACAAGGTGGTATTTGACGAAAAAACACTTGCTGTTGATGAAGCTGCAACGAAAAAAATGCGTGATGAATATCGCGAACAAAGAAAAAAGCAGGGTGTGCCTTATGCGGAGTTTGTTAAGAAGCATGTAAGAGACATTCCGCCAGATGACGTACCTTTTTATGGTTCATGGAATGGAAACAACGAGCAAGTGTATTGCGGTAGCAATGACGATCTAAGGGATGCTAACAATCCTGGTGCAAACTACATGATCAATCCGAAAGATGTACGAATTGGTGAGCTAGAGAAAGAACTTGAAGTAGTGAGAAAAAAGGCAGGGATTGTTGCTACAAATAACAGGACATAACAATGGCCGTTGATCTGGTAAATTACCTATCGTCGGGGGAGGGTTCTCCTCGACTTTGGGTAAATTTTAATGAGTATGCAAAAACGCTGTTGCTTGGAAATGACAGTAACCCTTGGGTTACTCCAGCTTCTTATTTGGCATATTACACGCAAGCTCACTCTTTAGTAAAAGCAGACGTAGTGGTATTGGATATTTGGGATCTCTTTCATCACTGGATGGAGGAGGACGCTAGCGCAGTTTCTTCCATGGCTGAAAAAACTCGCGCTACTTTTGCCTTAAAGACGCTATTGGAGGCCTATGCACCTAGAGAGCTTCTTGCTGAAGTCTTGACTGCAGTCGATAACAATTACGGTAATTCAGCACCCATTGTTCTAGTTATCCCATCCCCAAGAACTTTGCTAGTTAGGGCCCATAAGCGTGCGACAGGAAACGATCTTCAGCCTGATGAGATGGCTATAGACACTGCCTCCATGTATATGGCAGATTTCCTACGATATTTCAGCGAAACAAACCTATCTGGCATCCTGTTGGTGGAAGATCCAAGCTTTATGCCAGAAAGTACTGAGGAAATATCTTGGTATCAGCCTGTATTTAATGTGGCGAAACATTATCGCTGGTCTGTTGGCTTGCAATTACCCTTCCTGGATGGCGGATTTAGCGCACCAGTCGAGATTGATTTTACTATTATCCCTGAGCAGTCAGTCGCCTCTGCTGAATCACTTGGCGTTGATATCTCTCAGTCGCTCTGGACGAATGGCGGCACCCAGGAATCCAAGGGTTTTCTATACCTGTCTATTCCTGCTGACGTCAACCCTGAAAAAGTTCTGGAGACCCTCTCTTCACTTAAAATGTAAATAAGGCAATACAATATGCGCCTTGTTGATTTTTTAGATCAAAGCACGGCTCTTTCTGATGCTGGAGACCAAGACGCTAGATTTTTTGATTTAGATAGTCAGTTGTCTCTCAGCTATCAAGAAATGGTTAATGCGTCGATTCATCTCGCTGCATTTTTAGTACGAAGAGGAGTTAAATCTCAAGATGTAGTGGCAACCTATGCGCCAAATTCTGTTGCTGCCTATTGTTGTATCTTTGCTATTTCTCGTATAGGTGCAATTTGGTTGCCTCTGAATATCAGAAATACTTTTAATGCCAATCTTAAGCTGATTGATTTATCGGATGCCAAATTCTTGTTTGCTGATGAGACGATTTCTATTGACCATCCAGAGATCTTCGAGCGCTTTAGTTTAGAGCAGTTGGCCTGGCTGGACGGAAAAAAAATCGCCGATTTTGATTTTTCTTTCCTTAGGCAAACAGCTGAGTATGGCCGCTCATATGACAGCAACCTACATCAGAAAAATTCGGAAGACGTCCAACCCCTTGAATTGTCCAAAGGCGCGCTTGTCTCTTTATTTGCTACCGGAGGTACAACTGGAGATTCTAAGCTTGCAGAGTGGGACCATGTTGTTTGGGGGGCAATCGTTAATATTCAACGCCAGCTAATGCCAGTCACTGATATTCCGCCTTGCTATCTTGTTGCTGCAGCAATGACCCATGCGGCAGGAATTGGCTCTTTTGCAACCATACTTGAAGGTGGCTCCATTGTCGTGATGGACGGGTTTTCGCCAGAAAAACTACTTGCCGCTATAGAGGCACACAAAGTAACAAGTCTGTTCCTTCCCCCGACAGCTATTTATATGCTGCTCGCTTTTAGTGGAGTTAATTATTACGACTACGCTAGCCTACGCTATTTTTGGTATGCCGCGGCACCTATGTCTACCAAAAAACTCAAGGAGGCGATGTCTATATTCGGTCCAGTCATGGTCCAGACTTATGGCCAGGCCGAAGCCCCGATGATATGCGCATTCTTATCGACCCAGGATCATGTTAGTGCTTTAGCATCAGAAAATAATTCGATATTAGGCTCTTGTGGTAAAGCATCCCCTGGAATTACATTCGCTATTGTCGATGATAGCGGATGCATGCTTCCTCAGGGACTGCAGGGAGAGATCGCTGTAAAAGGAAACTTACTGATGAAGGGTTACCATAGAAGCTTCGAGGCTACTAATGCTATTAGGGTTGATGGCTGGCAGTTAACTGGCGATATAGGTGTGCTAGATAAATGTGGCTACCTTTCAATTCTAGACAGAAAGGGTGACATGATTATCTCCGGAGGGTTTAATGTTTATCCTGGCGAAATAGAGCAACTGATATGGGGTATGCCGGGTATCAAAGATTGCGCTGTGATTGGGCTGCCTGACGAGAAATGGGGCGAACAGGTTACCGCGGTGATTGAATTGAAAGATGCCAGTGTGATTCCCGACAAGGAAGAGATCATTCGGTGCTGTAAGGAAAAATTAGGCAGCATTAAGACGCCCAAGCAGGTTCTTATTTTCGATGAGCTGCCTAGAAGTCCCGTAGGGAAAGTCCTTAAAAAAGAGTTACGTGCAATGTTTTGGGATGACCAGAAAAGAAAGATTTAATTGAAGTGTCACCTGTGCTGGCTGATTATTGGCCGTAAAGACAGGGCGCTCTCGTTGGTATATAAAATACTTGTAATTAATTAGAGGGGTTCTCATTGTGAATGTCAGTATAGTTGGTGCATATAATACAAAATTTGGTGCGTTTGTTAAGCGCGATCGCGACGCTGGTACAGTGGAAGATCTTAAGACTTTTTATGAGCTATTAATTGAAGCTGGATCGGGTGCAATTTCAGATGCAGGTCTTGAGGCAAAAGATATCGATGCGATTTGGGTTGGGTCCTGCTCCCCATCATTGTTCGTTAACCAAGAGCATGTTGGCCCCTTAGCACTAGAGATTGATCCGGAAGGGCTGTTATTTAAGCCAACCACAAGGACAGAGGGGGCTTGCGCCACTTCCTCTTTGGCCATTTACAATGCTGCTTATGCGGTGGCTTCTGGACGTTTCAAGCATGTCCTTGCTCTGGGTGTTGAAAAAATGAGTCTTCTCAACACGCCTGGAGTGACACATGCTTTGTCATGTTGCTCCTATTGGCCGGAAGAAGGGAAGCACGGTATGACGTTCCCTGGGTTGTTTGCAGAGCTTGGGTTAGCCTACCAACAAAAACACAAACTGACCGATGATCAACTGAGAGTTATGTTAGCCCATGTTTCTGCCCTTAATTATCGTAATGGAATCCAAAATCCTTTGGCGCACTTTGGTGCGGGTAGCCTGCCAGACAAGAACCAATTGGTTACAGCAGAGGCTATTCTTAATTTACCGGATGAGGGTAAAGGCAGCAACCCTATGATCGCACCACCACTAAGACTGCATGATTGCTCTTTGATTACTGATGGTGCGGCGGCAGTTGTACTGACTTCATCCGACAATGCTAAAAGTAATTTCAAGCATGCAGTTGAGCTGAGCGGCGTTGGACATACTACTGATCGAATGATGCTTAATGGTCGCAAGGGTCGATTGCATGAACTACAGGCAACACGTCGCGCTGTTGAGCTTGCCTGCACGGAGGCTGGTATTGGTGTAGCTGATTTGGATTTTGCAGAGGTGCATGATTGTTTCACAATAAATGAATTGCTATGTGCTGAGGCGATTGGATTATCCGAGCCTGGGCGTGCTGGGTTTGATTTAATGGAAGGCAAGTTTGATCCAGAGGGCGATTGCCCTATTAATCTATCTGGAGGACTGAAGGCAAAAGGACACCCAGTGGGAGCTACCGGTGCCTCGATGCATGCGTTAGCCTATAAGCAGTTGACAGGCCAGCCCATTGGCATAGCAGCCAAAGAGAACGCTGAAATAGCCATGACAGCCAATATTGGTGGATCTGGCGTCACCAATTGTGTGTCTGTATTGAGAAGAATTCAGTAGATCCTTAAAGGAGGATGCGGACTAATGAAAGCCATAACATTTAATACTTTAGGTTCCCCGTTAGATGTCTTGGTAGTCTCCAATATAGAGAAGCCTTCGCCTGGCAGTGGCGAGGTTTTGATTCGTATCTATTCATCTGCAGTGAATCCTTCAGATGTTAAAAAACGCGCTGGCCCGTCACCTGGATTGCTGGATCATGGATTTATTGTCCCTCATAGTGATGGCGCTGGTGTTATTGAAGCGGTCGGTCTTGGAGTTTCAGCATCTAGGGTGGGTGAGCGAGTGTGGCTTTATCAGTGCCAATACAGCCGACGTTTTGGCACTGCCGCTGAATATGTTTCCATGCCATCAAATCGTGCGGTGACTTTGCCAGCAGCCACTAGTTTTGATGAGGGTGCCTGTATGGGGATTCCTGCCATGACAGCACATCGGTGTGTTTTTTCAGATGGACCTGTAGCAGGAAAGACTGTACTTGTGACGGGCGGAGCCGGAAGAGTCGGCAATTACGCTATTCAGTGGGCTAAACAAGCAGGCGCCCAGGTGATTGCTACAGCTGGAAGCCTGAAAGCCAAAGAGGACAGCTTGGCAGCAGGTGCTGACAAGGTCTGTACTTATAGTGGACCTGACCTCTCTCAGGCTGTTTTAAGCATGACATCCGGAAAGGGTGTGGATCGTGTGATCGATGGAGAGTTTGGCGAAAATCTGCAGGGTGTGCTCGATTTGATAGGTGTGGGTGGCGTTATTGCTACTTACGGCTCTATGCAGGTTCCAGAACCGTCGCTTCCATTCAGAAAGATGATGTTTCTTGATCTCACCCTCCGCTTGATACTTGTCTATGCAATGCCTGAAGAGGCCAAGCAAGAAGCCGTGCGTGACATTTCATCCAGTCTTGATGGGCATTTACTCAAACACAGGATTGCCCATCGGTTGCCTTTAGATGCTGCAGCCACGGCACATGAGCTTGTAGAGAAAGGCGGCTTTTATGGGGCTGTTGTTCTCCGGGTGTGAGATTGAATGTTGAGATGAGCTGAGCTGAGCAGAGCTGAGCAGAATGCAGGAGTTTATGGGTGCTAAAAGGACATTCTGTGTAATTTGAGCCATAATTTGGTGCAGAATTACTAAGATATAAGTTATTTTTCACATAATAGGCATTAAATTGAACTTTTTTCATTATGAGTAATCAGCGTTATGTCACCCATCACATTTTCTTATATGTTAGTTTAAATAACTGTTTTTAAAGTACTTTATTTTATATTTTTATTTTTTTTTTCGAAAAAATATATTTTTTCTTCATTTTTTTTTCACAAAAATGTCATCTTTAGACCTAAACATGCTTGATACTGCTGCGCAACGGGCATATATTGTGCAAAGCCGTGGTTATTTAACGGTGTTCAATTGTATCCAATGTAATAAGTGGGAGAAGAAAATGGTGAGAACAACAACCACCAGCATTTTGAAGGTCGGCGGCCTTCTGCTGGGATTTGGGGGCCTTCTCATGGGAAGCAGCAATGCTTTCTCTGCGTATGGCTACGGAGGGGACAATGAACCCTTCTATAACTTTAACTGGAGCGGCTATCTGAGAACAACAGTAGGCGTGATGTTGCAAGATAACGATGAAACAAATGCAGATGACAAATATCGCATGAACCAAGCAGAAGCAGTTCTGCATTTGGATTTCGATGTGAAAACGGGTCCTTTGAATTGGAAAATCGTTACGCGTTTTGATAAAGAAATGCAAACTGACTACCTAGATGACCTAGAAAATAGAATGGGAGCTACGGCTAACCAGTTCGGTCTTCAGGGTAACTATAGTCAACAAAATGGTGAGGGCGGCGGAAGTGCTATAGGCGGCTACCCAGGCCAGAATGGTAAAGATGGATCCTTCATGGATCAATACGATACCGTTGACGACGCCATGGATATTTTGCGTGAAATTTATTTCGACGTTAACTTATTCGATGATCGATTGATGGTTCGTGTTGGACGCCAACAATTAGTTTGGGGTGAAAGTGATTTCTTCCAAGCTATGGACGTGGTGCATGGCTACGATTACCGTGGTCGTTTGTTCTATGAGAATAATGAAGAATGGCGCAAGCCCTTAATGTTGTTTAACTTCAGGTTAGACTTCTATGAACTTGGTGGTAGCTTAAACTGGTACATTCGTCCAGGTTGGGATCGCGCAGAGGACATGGGTAGCAACTACAACATCGAAGGCGGACGTTGGATTCCACATCCTTATCGCGGAGTCGATTTCACGCAGTTCACTGATTCATATCGCACCGATCATAAATCAGGCGACTGGTCTGACATGACCTACGGTATTCGTTGGAATGGAGAATGGGGTTCAATAGGCTATTCATTTGCTTATATGAAAACCTTCAATCCAGCACCTATCATGAGCCCACACAGCTCAACTGGTACTAATGGTGCTCGTACGCTTTCATCTCCAGGCTCTAATGGTTACTTAGATGGTGGTTTTTACGACTACTACGGTATTCAGGGTGCGACTAATTCCTATGGTAACGATGAAGCGACTACCGGAAATCTGTTAGGTGATTGGATGTACCCTGAGATTGATATTTTCGGCTTCACTATGACCGGATTTAATCAACCACTGGATGCAACCATGAGTATGGAAATTGCTTTCATTCCTAATAAACCATACAACTTCGGTTCTCCTTATTCGGATCTACCTGGTTGGAACGGTGTAATCGAGAAAGATACCATCAATATGATGTTCCGTATCGATAAGGAATTTAAGTGGATGGAGTCTCTAGGAACACATCGTCCTTCATTGTCTAGTATTCAGTTGTTTGACACTTGGATTTTGTCTCATGATGATAAAGATCAGATCGTAGAATTTGCTTCTTTCGGTGCACAAAAGAAAGAACATACTGCTTACTTGACTATCTTTACATTAATGAACTTCCATCGTGACACCATTAACCCGTCATTCGTGGCTGGTACTGACTTGACTAAAGGCGGCGGTTTCGCTATTCCTGCGGTAGAGTTTGTTTGGGGTGATGATTGGCGTCTAAAAGTTGAAGCCGATCTTTGGTTCAACGACGGTGATGCGAAGAAAACCTGTAACGTGTCTGCTGATGCATATGGACACGAAGAACTATCTGGCAACACTGGTTGTGGCAGCGGAGGTGGAGCAAGAGCAGCATATAATGGCGGCGGTGATGCTCTCTTAGGTAAGAGAGAAAACAGCGCTGGCTTTATGGATTACTTCGCTGGCGACAATCAGCTTGTATTTAAGTTGACTAGACAGTTCTAAGATAAGATTGACAGTTCGTTTGAGTATGTTTGCACAATGAGTACGATGTATGAGTTGTGCAAACATCACTAAATAAAACTTGGAGTATTATTATGTATATGAAGCTAATTACTACTTCGGTAGTATCGCTAGGACTGCTAGTAGGGGCATCTCAAGCCTTTGCTAAAGCAGATTGGGCGGATGATGCTAGCAAGCCTAAAGGCTACGTAGCTAAAACTGCTGACGGCACTGCGCCAAACGCATTATTTTACGGTGAACCACCCGCAGCAGGTCGCTGGGATGGCGGTCCTTCTCCTATTGAAGCACTAGGTGGTTGTACTGGTGAGGCAATGGAAGCAGGTGTTGTGATCCAGGCTTCAAACCTTGACGCTGTTAAAGGTCTTTGTTTTGAAGGAAAAACTGTTGGCAGCATGATTACTGACAACGTTGAATGGATGATTCGTGAGAAAGCCCTGATGATTAACACTCGTCATTCAGAGTTTATCGAAATGGATCCACAATACATGCAAGCTACAATAGATGGTGCGGCCGATGTTGTTTACGGTGCTCCAGCTAATGGTAGTAACTGTGGTGTTGTTTCTGGTTGGAAAGCAGGTATGTTTTTCGATCCGCAAAAAGTAAGCATGGATGATCCTGCTGCAGGTTGTAAACTAATCTGGAACCTACGTTCACCTACTTATGGTGCAACAATGGATCTACGTCACATCTCTTGGGTGTTCTTGGATGCTCATTCAGGCATGGAACGTATTCAGCGTTGGTGGGCTCGTCGTTACTACATGGAAGGCCGTTTAGACGGTGGTCCAGTATCTGAAGGTGACGGCACTATCTTGCAAAAAACTGTACTTGTGGCAATTTATCCACAAGACATTAAAGGTATTGGTATCTTCTCTGTACGCTACAACGATCCGACTTCACAGAAGCCTGATGACGTTTATGCATACCTAAAGTCTGTGCGTCGTGCACGTCGTCTTTCAGGTAACGCATGGATGGATCCAATCGGTGGTACAGTACAGTTGTACGATGATTGGGATATCTGGGATGCGGTTCCTACTAAGTATAAAGAAGTTAAGTTGAACGGTAAGCGTTGGATCTGGGCTATTGCTCACGCTCCACTAGTTACTGTTGACCTTGCGTTCAAAAATACTATTAAGGAATTCCCTGCTGTAGATATGGATACTCCTCCTCACTTCTTCCCTAACGAACAAGTTCAATGGGAACCACGTGAAGTGTACGTTATTGAGGGAACTCCTCCTGACGAGCATCCGTACAGCAAGAAAATCGTTTATATGGAAATCGATTACCCACGTCCTTACTTGGGTGAAGCGTACGATAAAAACGGTAAATTCTGGAAAACCTTTATCTTCCAAAATCGTATCGATTATGGTGATGACGGTTACCAAGCATTGATGCCAGTTGTTGGTCACATCATTGATTGGAAAGCTGAGTTCTCTACTACTTGGTCTTCTAACATGAAAGCTAACCCTGACTCTGTGCAAGAAGAAGACGTAACACTGAAAACTCTTATTCAGTTAGCACGTTAGTATCAATCTAGACCATTCCGCGAGGGGTTGTTAGTGAGTTTGCTAACTATCCCTCCGGGATGTTTTTTTTAAGCTACAAAGAACAAGAACAAGAACAAGAACAATAAGAAATAGAACAGCAAAATATATTAAGATCGGCTTTTACAGAATTTTTATGACTTCATTCGAATGTCATGTATGTTTATTTTTGGGGGTTTTATGAACGCTGCTGTACACGAGAAAACTGGATTAGAACGGTTTGTACTCACAATTATAGGAATTATGCCTTGGGCAATTGTTGGAACGCTGCTGTATGCAGGACTGTTCGTTAAGCCTACGGTAATTATTAATGAAGTAGTTCCGGCTTCGATTAATGTTAGAGACAGAGTGTACGGCTTGGCTCACCAAGGCGATCAGAACTGGTTAGCTGCGGGCAATTACGGGCTTATGCTTTCATCTGCCGATAACGGAGTTTCTTGGAAGGTGCAAGACTCAACTACTATGGTCCACTTTCAAGATATTTCTGCATGGAAAGATGAACCAAATCGTGCGGTTGCAGTTGGTAATGACGGCGTCATTGTCGTCACAGAAGATGGCGGAGAAAATTGGACAACCGTTGATTCACCAAAATCTGATATAGCAAACAAATTACTAAAAGTGCATACCTATGCAGGCGGTGAAGCTGTCACTGTTGGTGAAATGGGTGCAGTTTTACGCTCAAAAGATTACGGCAAGACCTGGGCTAGACTTAAGGCTGAATGTGGTTGCGAGCTAGATGATATCTTTATGAATGATGTTGTTAAGACACCTGACGGCACCTATTACGTTGCTGCTGAATTTGGGCGTATCTTTATTACGCGTGATGATGGAGTTGCATGGGAAGAGATTCAGTCTGATAGCCCCAACAGCTTCGGTGCTATCGATGCAAAAAATAATGATGAAATCACTATCGTGGGCCTAGCTGGCGTAACTGTCAGTACTAGAGATGCTGGGGAAACATGGACTTATATAGCTCCACAGCAATCAGGCATGACAGAGCATATGATGGATGTGCAATGGTCTGATGCAATCGATAGATGGGTTGCCATCGGCAATAAGGGTAAATGGATGACATTTACCAGCGACCTTACCGATTTCGAGCCAATGAATATATCCGCTACTGACTACACATCTCACTCGGAGATGGTTATTGTCGGTGACAAAGGCTTAGCGGTCGGCGCAACAGTAGGTTCGCTAGATTTGAAAACTCGCGAGTGGACTCTTTTGCACGATTAATAAAAAATTAACTGCTTGGGTCTGCCTATTCGGGCTAAATTGGATTGTTGGAGAATAGAATGTTAGAGAATTTCGCACTTTTCTGTATAAAGCAAAGAAAAATAGTTTTGGCAACAGTGCTTGCCTTGACTGCTATTCTTGCTACATTTGCAGTACGCATAGATGTAAAGACGGTCTTCGAGGACCTGCAACCTGGAACCCATCCTTATATTAAAATTCACGAAGAGTTTAAGAAGACTTTTGGTGGGACAAGTATTATCACCTTCATGATTCAGTCGACAGAAGGTGATATCTTTCAGATGCCCGTCCTTGAGCAGATTCATGCATTGACGAATGGATTGTACAAGGTTGATGCCATTAATGAGTTCCAGATTTACTCAATTGCTGGTAAGAAGCTGAAAGAAGTGCGTGCTTCAACGGAGGGAATTCAAAGCTTCCCGTATATGTGGCCACACCTTCCAGAAACCCAAGCGGATATTGACCGTATTAAAGAGGCTATCCTACGTAGTCCTCTAGTGTATGGGCCTTATGTTTCAAAAGATCTTTCTGCGACGCTGATCACAGTAGATTTCTTTGATAGCTTGCTTGACCCTAATCTTGTCTATAAGCAAGCCTACGAGCTTGTAAGAAGACTCGATAATGATGCAGTAGATATTTCTCTGGTAGGTAACCCTATTCTTTATGGTTGGGTAGATCATTTTCTGCCTGAAACTATGGAGCTGGTTACTTACGCTGGATTAATATTCCTAATCCTTTTGTTTTTGATTAACAGGACCTGGCGCGGTACGCTTTTGCCATTATTGGCGGGTGCCATCAGTGCAATCTGGGCCTTAGGCGTAGCACAAATAGTCGGAATACACTTTGACCCACTAGTGGTCGTAGTAGCCATGCTTATTACGGCAAGAGCGGTATCCCATTCCGTTCAAATGATCACTCGCTTCCATGAGGAGATCGAGAATCAAGGGGATAATGCTGATTCCTATACCGCTGCCAAGGTAACATTGAAAGACTTGTTGAGACCTGGATTATTAGGCATTGGTACGGATGCAGGTTGTGTGACTGTTGTTGCTATTAGCCCTATACCTCTACTACAAAAACTAGTAGTGCTTGCAGTAGTTTGGGTTGGAACGGTTGCAGTAAGCTCCATCGTACTTACTCCTATCCTGTTGTCGTATGTTAAAAAACCAAAGGCTTACGCTCACCCGTTAAATCTTGATAAGTTGATCATTCGCCCTTTTCTTAGTTTTTGTGTAAGTATTGCATCAACAAAAGCTAGGTATGTTGTCGTCACAATTGCGGCAGTAGTGTTCATTGGATGTACTTATCGGGCGGTTGACTTAACTATTGGCGATGCGAATCCTGGATCACCGATTTTGTGGCCATCTCACTTGTATAATGATGACTCCGCTAAGATTAACACCCAGTTTCCTGGTGCTGATCGGATGTTTGTTGTTGTTGGTCGTGAAGAAAAGAATCAGATCAAAAATGTCCATGTTTTGGATACTATGTTGCGCTTCCAGCGTTATATGGAGCAGCAAGATGAAATCGGCGGAAGTATTTCGCTCTCGGACATTCTTCCCTCTGTGAATGAAACCCTTCGTGAGGGTAACTTTAGATACACAGAGCTGGGTTCCACTACAACCAATAATGCTGAGTTAATCTATATGTACGAAAGGGCCGCTGAACCTGGCGACCTTAACCGCTTTACAGATGTGAATCGCATGAATGCATCGATCACTATGTTCTTTGCGGATCGTCGTGGACCTACTATTCAGACTGCCGTTGCAAGGGTTAAGAAATTCCAAGCGTCTAATCCAGATGTTAATTTTAGCCTAGCTGGCGGGACAATCGGTGTAATTGCAGCGGTTAACGAAGTGATTCTATCTGGTCAAATCCAGTCAATCGCACTTGCGCTCTTCATTCTTGTGATGATGTGTATCCTTGTTTATCGTTCAAGTATTGCAGGTATGTTCTTCATGGTTCCTGTAGTGCTAGCGAACATGGTTACCTTTGCATTCATGGCTTGGCAGAATATCGGTATGAATATCAATACTGTTCCTGTAGCCGCATTAGGAATTGGCTTAGGCGTCGACTATGCGCTGTACATTTGTGACCGTATGAAGATGGAATTTGACTCTGGTAAGTCTGTTCCTGAAGCAATCAGCCTGTCTTTGCATTGTGCTGGACGCGGCGTGCTGGTAACGGCCTTTGTATTGATTGCTAGTGTCGGTGTATGGTTGTTCTCCTCTCTTCGCTTCCAAGCAGAAATGGGAATGTTGATTGGGCTATGGTTATGTGTATCAGCACTGAGTGCATTGTTCTTAATGCCTTCGATGGCTTATATCTTCAAGCCTAAATTTATCTTTAGGGAAGACAGATAAGCAAATACCATTGACATTGCTAATCAATAAAAAAGGCCTGAAAGGGCCTTTTTTATTGATTAATTAGTTTATTGATTTCAGATTACCAATTAAGATATATTTTTTTAGCTTAATGCAGTCAGTCAGTACTGCATAAAAAAGGTTGGTTATTCATGCAAAAAATTACCAAGGCCATGTTTCCTGTTGCGGGTTTAGGTGCGCGTTTTTACCCGCAACATACAAAAATTAATTATTATATATGTTATATTCAGTGACTGTACTATCGACTAGGGGTTTTAATTTTTTTTCTAGTCTATTTAGACTTTTATTTTAATCGATATAAAATGGCGACTGAATATATTTTAAAACTAATGAAAGTCTCGGCATTATGATTCTCATCACTGGTGGTGCAGGTTTTATTGGCTCCAATTTTTTGTTGGATTGGCTCGCTCTCTGTGACGAGTCTGTGGTCAACCTTGACCTGCTGACTTATGCAGGCAACCTTGCCAATCTGTCTTCCCTCGAGAACGACCCGCGCCACATTTTTGTTCGCGGCGATATTGGCGATATCAAGCTAGTTCCTGAACTCCTTAACAAGTATAAACCTCGTGCTGTGGTCAACTTCGCAGCCGAGAGCCACGTCGACCGCTCTATCCACGGTCCCGAGGACTTCGTTCAAACCAACGTTGTTGGCACATGTCATTTACTCGAGTCAGTTCGGGCCTACTGGGGTGCCTTGGGTGAAGATGCTAAGTCCAGCTTCCGTTTTCTGCATGTCTCGACCGACGAGGTCTACGGTTCACTAGGTCAGGATGGCCCTGCATTCACTGAAGAAAATAGGTATCAGCCTAACAGCCCATACTCAGCCTCCAAGGCAGCCTCCGACCATCTGGTACGAGCCTACCATCACACCTACGGCTTGCCCGTGCTAACGACCAACTGCTCGAACAACTACGGGCCGCACCACTTCCCAGAAAAATTGATTCCGCTCATGATCGTCAACGCCCAGGCTGGCAAGCCATTGCCCGTGTACGGTGACGGCCAGCAAATCCGTGACTGGCTCTATGTTAAGGATCACTGCAGTGCGATCCGCCGTGTCCTCGAGGCAGGTAAGCTGGGTGAGGTCTACAACGTCGGTGGCTGGAACGAGAAACCGAACATCGAGATCGTGCAGCGTGTCTGTGCGCTTCTTGACGAGATGAACCCGCGTGCGGATGGCAAAAGCTACCTCGAGCAAGTGACCTATGTGACCGACCGACCTGGCCACGACAGGCGTTACGCGATCGACGCGGTTAAGATCGAGCGTGAGCTCGGCTGGAAGCCTACGGAAACCTTCGAGACAGGGATTCGCAAGACGGTGGTCTGGTACCTTGAGCATCAAGACTGGGTGAATAACGTCCTCTCCGGTAGCTACCGTGACTGGCTCGAAAAAAATTATGTGGAACGAGTTGAGTGAAGCCAATTACGATCCTCCTCTTCGGTAAAAATGGTCAAGTGGGCTGGGAGTTGCAGCGCAGTCTCGCACCATTAGGTGATTTAATCGCGCTTGATTTCGATAGCCAAGAATTTTGTGGTGACTTCACTAACCTTGGCGGACTTGCCGAATCTATTCGTGACGTTGCGCCGGATGTGATCGTGAATGCGGCGGCGCATACTGCGGTTGATAAGGCTGAAAGTGAGCCAGAATTAGCCCGCACTATTAATGCACTTGCGCCAGGTGTTTTGGCGCAGGAAGCTGAACGCCTAGGTGCATGGCTTGTGCATTATTCAACGGACTATGTGTTTGATGGGGGTGGCGACAGGCCGTGGCTGGAAGTCGACATGACCGACCCCTTAAGCGTCTACGGAAAAACGAAGCTGGCAGGTGAGGAGGCTATCCGTTCAGCTGCCTGCAGGCACCTGATACTTCGTACTAGCTGGGTGTATGCGGCGCGTGGCGGTAACTTTGCCAAAACCATGCTTAAGCTGGCGCAGGAACGTGACAGTCTCAAGGTCATCGATGATCAGGTCGGCGCCCCCACAGGCGCTGATTTATTGGCCGACGTTACCGCCCACGCTATCCGTACGGCAATGCAACGGCCTGAGGTCGCTGGGCTCTATCACCTCACCGCCGGCGGTCAAACCTCCTGGCACGCATATGCAAGCTTCGTCATTGACTGCGCACGTCAGGCGGGTGTTGAGATTAAGGTGTCACCAGAGGCAATTCAGGCTGTGCCCACCAGCGCCTTCCCAACGGTTGCCAAACGCCCAATGAATTCACGCTTAGATACCACAAGGCTGCAGAATACCTTTGATCTTAAATTGCCGCACTGGCAAACTGGCGTCAGTCGCATGCTTAATGAATCTCTGGGAAAATAATAATGACACAACGCAAAGGTATTATCCTCGCAGGTGGCTCCGGCACCCGGCTCTATCCTGTGACAAAGGTGGTCTCCAAGCAGCTGCTACCCATTTACGACAAGCCGATGGTTTATTATCCGCTGAGCACGTTGATGTTGGCGGGAATGCGGGATATTTTAATTATATCTACGCCACAAGATATCCCACTCTACGAGCGGCTTCTTGGCGATGGTAGCGAATGGGGCCTTAACCTGCAGTATGCGGTACAGCCGAGCCCTGATGGCCTCGCTCAAGCGTTTATTATTGGTAAAGATTTTATTGGCAACGACCCTAGTGCCTTAGTGCTGGGCGATAATATTTTTTATGGCCATGATTTGCAACCCCAACTTGAAAAAGCCATGACGCAAGATCAGGGCGCAACGGTGTTTGCCTATCACGTGCAAGACCCTGAGCGCTATGGTGTGGTAAGTTTTGATAAGAACGGCAGGGCGACCACTTTGGAAGAAAAACCTACAATCCCTAAAAGCAATTATGCGGTGACGGGGCTGTATTTTTATGACAACCAGGTGGTAGACATGGCCGCCAACCTTAAACCCTCGGCTCGTGGTGAGTTAGAAATTACTGACTTGAACCGTATTTACCTTGAGAATCAACAGCTCACAGTAGAGGTCATGGGTCGTGGCTATGCTTGGCTAGACACAGGCACCCATGAGAGCTTAATTGAAGCGAGTAATTTTATTCAAACCATCGAGCATAGACAAGGCTTAAAAGTGTCGTGTCCTGAAGAAATCGCCTACCGCAATGGCTTTATTAACGCCGAGCAATTGGAAAAACTGGCGCAGCCACTTTCTAAAAATGGCTACGGACAATACTTACAGCGCCTGCTTAAAGAAGGGTTTTAGCCTTGAATATCACCCCGACAGCCATTCCAGATGTGTTCCTAATAGAGCCTAAAGTATTTGGTGATGAGCGTGGCTTCTTTTTTGAAAGCTTTAGCCATGCGAAGTTTGAGGCAGCTATCGGCAGGCAAGTTAAGTTTGTGCAGGATAATCACAGTAAGTCAGCTAAAAATGTATTGCGAGGTTTGCACTACCAGATTCAGCAGGTTCAGGGTAAGTTGGTGCGTGTGGTGCAAGGTGAAGTGTTCGACGTAGCAGTGGATATTCGCAAAAGTTCACCTACCTTTGGCAGGTGGGTGGGTGAAGTCTTATCTGCCGACAATAATAAACAAATATGGGTGCCTGAAGGTTTTGCGCATGGATTCTTGGTGCTCTCGGATACCGCAGAGTTCCTATATAAAACGACCGATTACTATGCCTCAGAATTTGAGCGCAGTATTATTTGGAATGACCCTACTATGGATATAAAATGGCCGATTAACGGTGAACCCATCTTGTCCGCAAAAGATCAACAAGCCAAAACTTTAGCAACAGAGGAACACTTTGCATGACCCACGCATCAACAACAATTAACCCGCATGCAGCTCAACCCACATCATTCGTAGTCTTGGCTAAGAGTCTTTGGCGCAACCGCCAGCTCATTGTGCAAATGACTAAGTGTGAAGTCGTCGGTCGCTACAAAGGTTCGGCCATGGGTTTAGCTTGGGCGGGTTATGCTTTATTCCAAAAAACCAGAAAAGGGTTTGCGGATGTCCTCTAATCTGACAGAACAAACCTCAGCTAACGTTGTTTGGCATAATGCCACCGTCACCCGTGCGCGGCGTGAAGGGCAAAACGGTCATCGTGGTGCAATTATCTGGTTTACTGGCTTATCAGGTTCGGGTAAATCTACACTTGCACATGCAGTTGAAGAGACCCTGCATCAACAGGGCTGCAAAACCATTGTATTAGATGGTGACAATGTACGCCATGGGCTATGTGGTGACTTGGGCTTTTCTGAAAAAGATCGACAAGAAAACATAAGACGCATTGGTGAAATGGCCAAACTTTTTATGGAGGCGGGTATAATAGTTTTAACTGCATTTATATCACCTTATCGTGCCGAGCGTGAACGTGTGCGCGGCATGGTCGAGCGCGGTGACTTTATCGAAATTTATTGCGACGCGCCTATCGAGGTATGTGAAACACGGGATGTAAAAGGTCTATACAAAAAAGCCCGCGCTGGTAAAATTGCAGAATTCACAGGCATCTCATCCCCATATCAAGCACCTGAAGCACCAGAGCTACATTTAAGTACGGGTGCTGAATCTTTAAGTACTTGTGTGCAACAGGTGGAAAAAGTAATAGTGCATCATGGTATTTGTGGGCTCCACTTTGACACAGCGCCTGATTTACAAGCGTATTGAGCTGATTTAATAAAAATTATGATTAAAACTATTTATATGCATTGGCTGGAGTTGCAAAAGTTTGCGCCAGTTTTACGACAATTAGTGCGGCAACAATTGATATTGCGTTATCGCCGCACAGCTTTAGGCTATTTGTGGACCTTAATTAACCCATTGCTGATGATGTCAGTGACTGCAATTGTTTTTGCGAGTCTTTTTAAAGTAGAACTAAAAACTTTTGCCATATTTTTATTCGCGGGAATGATACCGTGGAATTTTTTTAATTCAGCAGTAGTGCAATCTAGTTCTGCGTTTATCAGTAACGAGAGTCTAATCAAGAAGATATATCTCCCTAAATTGCTATTTCCATTAAGTGTGTCGTTAGGGATGCTAATTGATAGCTTCTTATCGTTTATTGCATTGTTTTTAATAATAATTTTGTTAGGGGGGGCTTTGTCTTGGTCTCTTATCTTCTTGCCAATTGCCTTTATGCTACTATTTTTCTTTGCTTTTGGTTTAGCGCTTATTGTTTCTGTTGCAACAGTGTTTTTCCGAGACTTGCAATACATCATGACAGTTGCAATGCAAGCGTTGTTTTTCCTTACACCTATTTTATACAACAAACAGATGCTGGCTGGTAAAATTGCTTGGCTAGTTACCATGAACCCAGTAGCATCTTATATAGAGCTCTTTAGGGCACCTTTGGTAGAAACAGTGCTTCCCTCGTTGCCAGTAATCACAAATGCAATATTTTTTGCGGTGTTATCAATGGCTTTTGGTGTGACTATATTTATCCGATACGAAAAGAAAGTTGTCTTTAGGCTGTGAACATAATGTCAAAAATTTCTGTTAATAATTTATCTATCAAGTTTCATATTTATCATGACCGTTCCCCGTCGTTAAAAGACTATATTTCTGGATTCTTTAAATCCCAAAAAAAATCTGGTTTTTCAGATTTTTTTGCGGTAAAAAATGTTTCTTTTGATATTAAACAAGGTGAGCGTGTTGGTATTGTAGGGCGCAATGGCGCAGGTAAAAGCACGTTATTAAAAGCATTATGTAGAATTTATGAACCATCTACAGGCCATGTAAGTGTTAGTGGGCGCGTAGCCCCATTACTTGAAATCGGCGCAGGCTTTCATCCTGAATTTACAGGAAGAGAAAATATTTATTTAAATGGCACCATACTTGGATATAGCAAAGATCAATTAAAAATATTAGAACCCGAGATTATTGCTTTTGCAGAGCTTGAAGATTTTATTGATACGCCAGTTAAATATTACTCTACTGGAATGTACCTTAGGTTAGCATTTTCTTTAGCAACAGCCGTACAACCAGAAGTGCTTATACTTGATGAAATGTTTGCTGGCGGAGATGCAGGCTTTGTGCAAAAAGCCACAGATAGAATGAAGCACATCGTTGATCAATCTAAAATCATGGTGCTCGTTTCACATAACCCAATATTACTAAGAACCTTTTGTAACCGAGTCATCTGGATGGATCATGGACAGATTAAAGAAGATGGCGAATCAAATATAGTGATCGATCATTATTTACAATCAGGTAAAAATAAATGATTCAAGTACACCGTGTTGCTCATGGTCAGCACGGTGCTTCACAAGCTGATGATGTAAGTGTTTTAAATTTATTTAGAAGAAGCACTATAGGCAAGTTTTATTTGCGGCGTTTGCGCCAGTATGCTCCCATTCGTAAGACAGCGATATGGGGTTGGAAGCACTTAATTAAATTTATTCATTTAAAATTTAAGCCTTTAAAATTTAAGCAACTCACTGCGATTGTTCATAATCGGTTGTTGGTGCATCCAAAACAAAAAGTTTCGCTAGGTAAGCCAAGTGTTTATCCTAATGAGAAATCAAGTAACATTAAAATATCAGCAAGCTATGAGTTTCCTGAGATATTTGTTACAACGATAGCTGATGCTATGGTGATAGGCTCCAGCAATTTTGTGCACACTAATCAAGCGATTATTGGGCACAATCTTTTTCGCATCAGCCATGATTATACGAGTGAAGAGCTACATGGGCGCTTATATGTTAATGCAAAAAAGCAGTTAGTTACTCGGCTTTCTAGCATTGAAACAGATATGACAATAGATCAAGGGGCTTTATTCACTGATGCAGTGAGTACAAATTACGCACACTTTATGACAGAACTTCTACCCAAAGTTTTTGTTTATACGCAATCGCATCCCAACAAAGCCACCCCCTTAATAATTGACTATGAATTACATATCAATTTAATGCAAGCATTAGAAATGGTCGTAGGTGAAGACGCACAACTGATAGGTTTAGAAAAAGGGGAGCCATTGCAGGTGAAATCTTTGCAAGTGGTTTCTTCATGCGGTTATGTGCCATTTGGGCGCAGACCGCATACTAATCATTTCTCTGATCATTCGCATGGTATTTTTAGCCCATCAGTATTGTTAGGTATGCGTGATTTAATTAAAAGTAAAGTCGCTACGCTATCATCCAATACAGAAGCTAATGTAACGCATAAAAAAATATGGATTAAACGTAATTCTACTTATAGAAATGTAAGTAATACGGACGAAATTCAAAGCGCATTGATTACACAAGGTTTTATGGTAATAGAGCCAGAAAAATTAAGCTTTGTTGAGCAGGTGACCATTTTTTCTAATGCAGATATGATTGTTGGTGCAACTGGTGCGGCTTTTGCAAACTTGATTTTTTGTAAACCAGAAACAAAAATTATTATTTTAATTTCAGAATTAAAGGATACAAGTTATGGGTATTGGCAGAATATGGCTTGTACAGTGGATAATCGGGTGACTTATGTGTTAGGCGTTACCCAAAATAGTAGAGATGATGTCCATGCTGACTTTAGTGTTGATTTGAATGATTTGATGGCATCAATAAAATAAGGAAGTTGACAATGAGGCAATATGTTCATAGTACAGCAATTGTTCATCCACTAGCCAAAATTGCTGATGACGTTAGAGTGGGGCCATTTAGTATTATTCATGAAAATGTAGTGATTCCTACCGGTTGTGAAATTGGAGCATATTGTGAGATAGGTATTAAGACAGCACTTGGCGATGGATCCCCTTTGGTTTTTGGAGAAAACGCCACTATTCGCTCACATTCTATTTTTTATGAATCTTCTAGCTTTGGTGCTGGTTTAATTACCGGGCATCGCGTAACTGTGCGCGAAGACACAAGAGCAGGAAAGAATTTACAAATAGGAACTCTAGGAGATATACAAGGCGATTGTGTTATTGGTGATTTTGTGCGATTCCATTCAAATGTCCATATTGGAAAAATGTCAGTTATTGAAAATTTTGTTTGGATATTTCCATATGTAGTACTCACAAATGATCCACATCCTCCAAGTAATGTTCTAAAAGGCGTTACGGTTGGTAGTTATGCCGTTATAGCAACAATGAGTGTTATTTCACCTGGTGTAAAAATTGGCTCAGGTGCACTCATTGCAGCGCATTCATCTTTAAAATCAGATGCTGAGCCAAATATGTTATATATGGGTTCTCCTGCGGAGAAAGTTTGCAGTACAACTAAAATTAGACTGCAAGATGGAACTCGGCGTCCAGCATATCCATGGACAGCGCATTTCTTTAGGGGATACCCTGAAGATGTTGTGAATATGTGGAGTAATGAAAATGATAAATAGTCAAATTGAACGTCTTGAAATTGGCATGATAGAAAGTTATGAACAAACTATTACTGATGCGGATATAAAGGCATTTGCAGGTTTATCGGGAGATAATAATCCTGTGCACATGAGCGAAGAATATGCGGAAACATCTAGATTTAAGAAAAGAATTGCTCACGGACTCTTGAGTGCTGGTTTTTTTTCGGCATTGTTTGGAACCAAGTTGCCAGGATATGGTTGTGTTTACGTTTCACAGAACTTGAATTTTAGGAGGCCAGTGTATATTGGCGATACGGTTAAAGCTTCAGTTGAGATTTTTAAAATTGACAAAGAAAAATCAAGAGTGTTTTTTAAAACAATATGCAAGGTAAAAGGCAAAACTGTTATAAATGGTGAAGCTGAAATATATGTGCCAGATACAGCAGATTAGACGGAAGGTAGAGTTATGATTGAACACTGCAAAATAATTGACTTACCAAGAATAAATGATCCAAGAGGAAACCTGACTTTTATAGAGGGCGGAGGGCGTCATGTTCCTTTT
This sequence comes from Porticoccus sp. Uisw_050_02, assembly GCF_047729555.1. Classification (NCBI taxonomy): domain Bacteria; kingdom Pseudomonadati; phylum Pseudomonadota; class Gammaproteobacteria; order Cellvibrionales; family Porticoccaceae; genus Porticoccus; species Porticoccus sp. Uisw_050_02. The sequence goes on from NZ_CP159825.1 coordinate 441,412, forward strand.
GATATTAAACGTGTGTATTACCTTTATGACGTTCCTGGCGGGTCAGAGCGCGGTGGGCACGCACACAAAGCATTACACCAATTGATTATAGCCATGTCGGGTTCTTTTGATATTCATCTTGATGATCGGCACGAGAAAAAAACGATTCACATGAATTGTAATTATTATGGGCTTTATGTATGCCCAATGATGTGGCGAGAAATTGATAATTTTTCATCTGGTGCGGTATGTATGGTATTAGCATCAAATTATTTTGATGAAGATGATTATTATCGCGATTATTCTAAATTTATATCTGATGTGCATGGAGCTGCATGATGGTTGTTCCTTTTCTTGATCTTAAACGACTTCATGAAGAAATTCGTGAGCCTCTTGAAGCCGCTTTTAAGCGCGTGCTTGATTCTGGCTGGTTTATCACTGGCCCTGAAGTTGAGGCGTTTGAATCTGAATTTGCTACTTATAGTGAAGTAAAGCATTGTGTTGGTCTAGGTAATGGATTGGATGCAATTCATTTATTACTAAGAGCTTATGAAATTGGTCCTGGAGATGAAGTTTTGGTGCCATCAAACACCTTCATTGCAACTTGGCTGGCAGTGAGTCAATGCGGCGCCACACCAGTTCCAGTTGAACCAGACATTAATACACACAATATTAATCCCGATGCTTTGGTTGCGGCTATTACACCTAGAACGCGAGCCATTATCCCGGTGCATTTATACGGTCAGCCAGTAGATATGGATCCAATTAATGCAATTGCCAAGCAGTATGGCTTGGTTGTTATTGAAGATGCTGCCCAAGCACAAGGTGCACGTTACAAAGGTCGCCGAGTGGGTTCGCTAGGTCACGCCGCGGCAACCAGCTTCTACCCAGGTAAAAACCTCGGCGCATTAGGTGATGCAGGTGCAATATTAACCAATGATAAAGCCATTGCAGATAAAGTCCGCACTCTTCGCAATTACGGGTCACAAGTGAAATATAAGCATGAAGTTGCTGGTTACAACACTAGGTTGGATGAAATGCAAGCAGCATTTTTAAGGGTAAAACTTGGGGTGCTTGATAAGTGGAATGAGAGTCGGCGTGCAGTGGCTAACAGTTATACAGCACAACTTCAAAATCTAAACCTAGAAAATGTGGGCTTAGAAGTACCTAATGTTCCTGAATGGGCCGAACCTGTCTGGCATTTATATGTTATTCGCAGTAAAAATAGGGATGCTTTACGCGATTATTTAGATAAACAGGGTATAGCTACCGTTATTCATTACCCTATCCCACCTCACCTGCAAGCTTGTTATACAGAGTTCTCAAAATTTAATTTGCCTATTGCAGAAACCTTGGCTAATGAGGTGCTCAGTATTCCTATGTCATCCGCTGTAACAGAAAAAGAAATTGTTACAGTAGTTGATGTTATGCGTAGTTTTAAGAGCCAATTAAACTGAAATTTGTGAGATAGAGGTGAATAAAAAATTTGCATTTTTAGTACATGATCCCGTCATGCTGGTACACTAAAAAGACGCTTGAAAATCTATTGGACGCTAAAATTTCTAAGTAAAACAACTATACTTTGAAATATAAAACGCATATGAAAAACATACCTAAAGCAAAACCATTAACTTTAAAAGTTCAGATTCCACAGTTAGCTGAACCAGAAGATATTAGCATTGTAATGGCTATTTACAATCATGAGGCGACATTGGCAGATGCGCTAGACAGTGCTTTAATGCAAGTGATGCCATACTCAAGCATGATTTATTGTTTAAATGATGCTTCCACAGATAAAAGTGCAGAGATATTGAATGATTATGTTCAAAGGTATCCTGATAAAATTAAAGCTTATACAAGTAGAGTTAATCAAGGATCAGGTAAAAAATCTTTTTATCATAATAAACCCGATGCGCGTGGCAGATACTGGTGCTTATTGGCTGGGGATGATTATTGGACCACTAACGATAAGCTAGCTAAGCAAATAGCATTTTTGGATGAGAATACGGATTTTACTGGGTGCAGCTGTAATACTGTTATGCGAAATGAAACTACCAAGGAAGAAAGTATTATTAAGCCTGATAGACATACATTTAATTTACTTGATTTAATTTTACTTAAACAACGATATGCTTTTTATGTACACACGACTAGCCTTGTTTGGAGAAATGTATATTTAGGCCATGGTTTTTTTCTCCCGCCTACATTTAAAAATAAATATGCTCATGGTGATGTGGTGTTGATGCATATGATGCTTGCTAGTGGTTGTAAAGTGCATAACATACAAGAGGTAATGAGTTGCTATCGTGTTACAGGTCGGGGCGTTTGGACAAGTAAGTCTGAAGAGCATCAAGCGGCAGCAAATGCTAGGCTGATGGATAGCATCAAAAAATCAATACCTTTTAAATACAGGATGCATATCGCTTTGCAGGGGCTTAGGCACCATTCAAAAGTGATGAGAAAGTTTATTTTAGGGCCAGTGAATGAATAAAGAACGATTTTCTTTTTATAAAGAGCATCCAAAAAACTGTAGCCCTGATGATTTTTGGGGGCAGGTTAAACGCACAGTAAATGGCACTCCTGTTTCTCAGGAGCAAATTGACATGATTGTTAATGCTGTGACGAACGGATTAGAGTTGAAGTCAAATGATGTTTTGCTTGATTTGTGTTGTGGCAACGGCGCCTTAAGCACTTTGTTAATTAACTCTTGTAGTGGTGGTGTTGGCGTTGATTTTTCGGAATATCTAATATCTATTGCGAACACATATTTTGCTAATCCTGATAGTCAAATTTATCTGTTTCAAGATGCGCTGGACTTTTGTAAATCACCAACCACTCCATACAAATTCACAAAAATGGTGTGTTATGGATCTTTTCCGTATGTTGATTTTGATGCGGCGGAACAGATGCTTAGTTTGTTAAATACAAAATTCCCAAATTTAGAGCGTATTTTTATTGGCAATTGCCCAGATAAAGATTTAGTAGATACATTCTACGGGGAGCGCGCGTACGAGGCTGCTGTTATTAGTGATCCAGACTCTCCCATAGGAATATGGCGCACCCAAGAGGAGTTTATTCTATTGGCTGAGCATACTGGTTGGCATGCGACTATTCGTAGAATGCCTACACAATATTATGCTGCACATTATCGTTATGATGTTATTTTGACAAAATGAGTATGGAGCTAAAGAAAATTAGTATGGAGCTACAGGTAGGATGGATTTCTGGTATGCCACGTTCTGGAACAACTTGGCTTTCACAAATCTTTTCATCTTCACCTGATGTAAGATTGAAGTTTTGCCCTCTATTTTCATATGAATTTAAAAATTCTTTAGACGAAAATAGTACGACGGAAGATTGGGAGCGATTATTTAGAGCGGTATATAGTACAAACTCGGAATTTCTCGATCAGGAACATCTTCGTAAACGTGGCTTAATTCCATCTTTCCAAGAAAAGATTGAAAAACCATCACATTTAGTGATTAAGTCCAATAGATTCCATCAGTTAACGCCATTTATTTTAAAACTGAACAGTCAAGTGCGATCCATTTATGTTGCCCGCCACCCATGCGCAACATTGTATTCTTGGCTTAGTAATCCAAATGAGTTTCCTAGTGCAGCTAATCCGTTAGAAGAGTGGAAGTCAGGTGCGTGCAGAAAAGTGGGAGTAGGTGAATTTTGGGGATTTGATGACTGGAAGAAAGTTACGACCAACGCATTGAGATTAACAGAGCAATATCCAGATAGGCATAAAATCATTAGGTATGAAAATATTGTGGCTAACACTACACTTTATGTTGAAGAAATGTTTGATTTTTTTAATCTGCCATTGCAGGATTCAACTATAGATTTTATAAAACTTTCTCGAAGCAAGCATGACAATCATCAACACTCGGTATTTAAAAAACCTCAGCTAATAGAAAATTGGAGAGGCCAGCTAGATTCAAAAATTGTTCAAGAGTGTTTGAATGAGATTGAAGGTACTGAGTTAGAGCAGTTTATATAGCAATATTATTTAATAAATTATCAAATCTATGAATATTAAAATTAAAGAATCTGTGCAAGACTTAGCATATTTTGGGGGAAGCAAGCTTCTTAGTGAGCCAAAATCAACCTCAAGTTTAGTGCAACCTGATTATGATAATTTTTTACAATACTCGAAACAGTTTTTTAATCGACAATTCTATACAAATAATGGTGTTTTAGTGCAGTTGTTAGAAAAACGCCTTGCTGAATTTCATCAGGCAGAGTTTTGTATTACTGTTTGTAGTGGATTTTGGGCACTGGCATTAGCAATGACCTCCCTTGCCATTAAAGGAAAGCAGGAAATTATTATGCCATCTTTGACTTATCGCAGAATGGCAGATATTGCTGCATGGGCATGCTTAAAACCAAGGTTTTGTGAGGTGGATCCGCAAACTTTAGCTGTAAGTAGCAATACCGTCAGTGCCTGTATTAACGATCAAACTGCACTTGTATTAGCAGTTCATCCTATAGTAAATTGTTGTGATATTGAAGGTATTGTGCAGTTGGGTGTTGAGCATGAAATACCGGTGCTTTTTGACTCCGTGGAGTCAATGTATGAATCTGAAAATATAGGGAAAGTTGGTAAATTTGGTGACGCAGAGTGTTTTTCTATGCACGCGAGTAAATTACTGAATGGCTTTGAGGGTGGCTACATTACAACTAATGATAGTAAGCTTACGCATAAATTGAAACGATTACGTACCTTCGGGTTTGAGGGACCAGATAATTGTACTATTCCTGGAGGACTCAACGCTAAGCTGAATGAAGTGCATGCGGCGATGGCTTTAGCTAATTTGGATGTAATAGAGCAAGTGGTAGTTGATAATAAAAAACGTTATATGCAGTATCGTAAGCAACTTTCAAGGATACCAAGCATACGACTATTGGAGTTTGATGAGAAGTATAAGACGAGCTATAAAAATATTGTTGTAGAACTACTAGAGGATTGGTCTTTAGATAGAAATAAAACTGTAGCGTTGCTTAATGGTGAGAACATTCTCGCTAGAGTTTATTACTATCCACCATTGCATCAAAAACCTATGAGCTACCCATTCGTGCCCGCCACATTAAAGGATACAGATCAAATTTCTTCACGATTTATGCTTTTACCATGTGGTGATTTTGTGACCACGGACGATATTGATGATATTGTGGAGTTGCTGGCTTTTATTCACGTTAAGCAAGATGAAATTAAAAAAAATATAGAAAGAAAAGAGGACATTAATCATACAAATTGATAGTTTTGCCATACTAGGTGCTTCGCCTGTTTTTTCTAAGTCTTTACCTGTTGGACAGCTTTATTTTCCATCGTGGGATCGGTACAAAAGTGCAATGCGCGGAATTTTTGATCGCCATTATTATACAAATCAAGGGCCGCTTGCTCAGGAGTTAGAGAAAAAGCTTGAATCATATTTAAATGTGAAACATGTTATTTGTGTCACTAATGCCACGATAGGATTGATGATGGCGGCAGAAGCCTTAGAGTTAAAAGGTAAAGTGATAATGCCCTCGTTTACTTTTATCGCATCTGCACAGTCACTTAGTTGGACAGGAATAGAACCAGTATTTTGTGACGTTGATCCAATAACACATCAAATTGCAATTGAACAGATAGATGTCCTTGTGGATGATGATGTCACTGGTATTATGGGGGTTAATTTATGGGGCGGCGCTTGCAACCCTGTGGCCTTAGAGGCATTTGCTTCGTCACGTAATTTAAAGCTATATTTTGATTCTGCGCAAGCTTTTGGTTGTAAAGTTGGCGATACTCGCATTGCGAATTTTGGCAGCCTTGAAGTTTTCTCATTCCATGCTACTAAAGTTTTAAGCGCTACAGAAGGGGGATGTTTGTGTACGAACGATGACTTTTTAGCCGCTCGCTTGCGAAATATTAGAAGTAGCTATGGTGCAGGTGTTCCTGTGCCTGTGGTTAAAACGTCAAATGGTAGAATGTCTGAAGCTCAAGCCGCTATTGCATTGATGAGTTTAGAAGACTTCCCTGAAAATCAACAAAAAAATAAGCTGCTGTTCGATCTCTATGAGAAAAAATTAAAGCATATTCCAGGCATTAAGTTGGTGAAACCAGCAGGGGTAACATTTTCAAATTATCAGTATATTGTTTGTGAGGTAGATGAAAGTGTTTTCGGGCTATCAAGAGATTCTCTCATTGCTGTGCTTAAAGCGGAAAATGTGAATGCAAGACGATATTTCTATCCAGGTACACATCGTAGTATTGAATATAACCATGCGAAATACAATCAAAACTTACCTGCAACAGATTATCTTTGCGCGGCCTGCATTCAGTTGCCTGTTGGTGCAATAGTGGATGAAGATGCAGTTGAGAGTATTTGTGAGATTGTGGATAGGGCACATCATCACGCCCATGCTTTAAAGTCTTATTTTGAGAGGCGTAAATAATGAGATTAGGGATTATGCAGCCCTATTTCTTTCCGTATTTGGGGCATTTTGCACTGATTAATGCGGTTGATCAGTGGGTTGTATTTGATATTACACAATATACCCCTAAGACATGGATGAATCGGAATCGCATACTTCATCCTAATGCTGGCTGGCAGTATGTAACAGTGCCACTTTCTAATTCTTCTATCTCAATCAAAACTTCTGAGGCCAAGGTATTAAACTTGCAGAATGCAAAACAAACAACACTTGCTAAATTAGCGCATTATAAGAAAAAAGCACCATACTTTAATCAAGTATTTGAATTGGTTAATAGGACATTTGATAACGCAATTGACGATTTACTTGTTAATTTAAATGTAAGTGCGTTAAGTGCTGTTTGTGACTATTTGAACATAAAGTTCTCATTTCAAATCTGCTCTCACTTAAATTTAGAATATCCACTAAATTTAAAAGCTGGCGATTGGGCTCCCCATATTTGTCAGAAATTAGGCGCGAGTGGGTATGTTAATCCGCTTGGTGGAAAAGAGATATTTAATGTGGCAGATTTTAAAAAAAGAGAAATAGCGTTATATTTTGCTGAGTTCTCAGACTTTAAATATATAACAAAGCCATATCAATACGAGCCACATCTTTCAGTATTAGATGTCATGATGTGGAATTCACCAGATGATATACGTAATGTACTGATGGATAATATATCTCTTAAAAAATGCACTAGCCAATTACTTTAGAGGTATTTATTTTCATCATGGCACCCATGCATTCAATCGCTCAATTTCAAGATAAGATAAAAGCACATGTATCTGCAGGTAATCTTGATGCAGCTTTGTATTCGATACATCGTTTGGTTGATCAAATTTTTTGCGAACCGATTAACACTGCTCAAATTTTTGGTTCTAAATTACTAGATGATTTATGTCAAGAAGTTGGTGCTGTTAATTTGTATAGATTGAGAAACGGTAAATTTCCGTTGCCAGATAATGATAAGCAAGCTGATAACTCAGAAAATGTAGTTGTTTATGTGGTTAGTAAACTCCAAGCATCTGGGGGGCATACGGCAGTTCTTGCAGATATTATTCGTTTGGCACCTTCAACACGAAGCGTCATATTGGTCACTGGAGTTGGCGGCCTAACTGACCAAGAGTCTATTCAGCACCGATTCGATTCTATTCAAAATGTGTCCTTTGAATATGCTCCTCGTGGTAAATATATCGACAAACTTGATTGGCTACAACGAAAAATTTTAGCGTTAAAACCAACTGGTGTATGGCTTTTCAATCATCACCAAGATAGTGTTGCTGTAGCAGCTGTTCAACCTGATGCTGGGTACCAATTGCATTTTTATCATCATGGCGATCATCATTTATGTCTTGGTGTGCATTTAAGTTATGCGGACCATGTTGACATTCATCCTATGGGCTTTCATTACTGTAGAGATAAGTTAGATATAAAAGGTAATCGTTATTTACCTATGGCAGTTAAGGATATGGGCATGCGCCCTGAGTCATTGCAGTTTAAATATGGTTCAAACCTAGTGACTTGTACGGCTGCTGGTTTTAATAAAGTTGAGGTTCCTTATTTTATTCAGTACGTTGATGTAATACCCGAACTGCTGCATGCCTTTGGTGGAAAGCATATTCATATTGGTCGATTAACCGCCATGGCATTGAGGCGAATTCGTAGTAACTTGCGTCGATTAGGGGTGCCTGAATCAAATTTTGTGTATATTCCTTTTGTTCCTAGTGTGTGGAAAGCATTGCATGAGTATCATGTTGATCTATACATTACATCTTTTCCATATGGAGGCGCACGCACTCTAATAGAAGCAATGGGCGCTGGTGTACCTGTTGCTATTCATAGTCACTGCACATCCAGATTGCTGGGGACTTTTGATATGGCTTACGAAAGTGCATTGGTATGGAGAAATCCAAATGAGATATGCGATTTTGTTCAACATGTTAATGTAGCTACATTGAAAAACCTCGGTAAGATGGCAAGGAGCAGATATTTGGACTTTTATAGTGAAGATATCCTTAAAAACGCACTAGCCGAAGATGCTGCCCCCTTAGCGGCACCCCCTTTGTATGAGGGCTATACCCCAGACAATTTACAGCAGGCGCTGGATATTTCAAATCAAGTTTCTTGTGTAGGTGCAATTAGACGTTTTCTTTATCGCACCTATCGCAGATGGAAGTCTTTTGTTGCATGACTTTTGAAAAATTAAGCTATTGGGTTTGGATCAGATGAGTTCAGCAAAAAGCACTAGCGCTATTTATTAGATTGAGGGGCGGGAGCTTCCTTCAGCGGATTAAGAAGCTCGAGGTCTGCGGATTGTACCGTCAGACCTGGCGTGGAACCTTTAGTCTTTATTTGGCGGCCTTCTTTAATAAGTTGTAGTTGGTGTTGCGCCATATTCCAAACTATGGTTACATCATGGCTTGAATTTCTGCAAGCTTAGACATGGTCAACAATCAAGCGTATTTTGAATATCTAAAAAAGAGATCCCTTATGGGGAGGCTCTATCGTCGTTTTTTCTTATATCCAAGGATCAACAGTCTGCTCAAGGGGCGAGTCTTGGACGTTGGTTGTGGTATCGGCGACATGCTTAAATACCGGCCGGGCTCTGTCGGGGTCGATGTCAACGAGTTTAATATTGAGTTTTGTAGGTGGCGTGGCTTAGCGGCTCAATTGATGCCATTTGATCAGTTACCATTTGATACGGCTAGTTTTGACTCGCTGCTGCTTGATAATGTGCTCGAGCACATCCTCGATCCGGTGCCCCTCCTTAATGAGATTAAGCGCGTGATGCACCCCGATGGCTTCCTGGTGATCGGTGTTCCAGGTCTGTATGGACAGCTCTGCGACTCTGACCATAAGGTCTACTACAACGAAGATAGCCTAACTGAATTAGCAGACAGGTTAGGCTTCACCATTGAAGAATTTCTGTACACCCCGTTCATTAAGTCAGTACTTCTAAGTCAGACAATTAGGCAGTACTGCATTTACTCGCGTTGGACGCTCAAGCTCCAAGATAAACAATAATGCGAAGTCCTCTCACATTAGTAGTCGGTCAAAGGCTCTGGCAAGGCTGTGCTGGCCTGGTAACCGTAGCGGTGATTACCTCAACCCTGAGCCATGAGCAGCAGGGTTGGTACTATACATTCATCAGTATCGCGGCACTCTACTCAATCTTTGAGATGGGCCTCTCGGCAGCGTTACTTCAGCTTAGCGCTCACATGTTCGTTAACCTCCATTGGCTAGATGGCGGCCGTGTTGGGGGCGATGGGTCCGATAGGTTTCAATCCTTCTTATCAAGTTCGGCCAGGATGTACCTATTCATGGCGCTTTTATTTGTAGTCCTGGCGTTCCTGGTGGGTAATCATTTATTTAGTCAGCGTCAGTCGCCAGGCATGAGTATACTGATGTGGATGGGGCCTTGGGTTGCGCTTATCCTGCTTACGGGTGCCAACATGATGACCCTTCCATTCCTGGCGATTGTGGAGGGCACGGGAGAGGTTTCCGAGGTGTATAAGGTTAGACTCGTTCAGGGTATCTTGGGCGCCCTACTTACTTGGGTAGCCTTATCTTCAGGAGCATGGCTATGGGCTGCGGTCATGATGCCATTTGCGGGGTTTTTGGTGGTGTGTTGTTGGTTGCTATTTAGAAGGGTTGGCTTAATTTGGACGGTGATCCGGACGCTCAGCGGAGATGAATTTGATTGGCTCTCCACTATATGGCCACACCAATGGCGGCTGGGGCTGCATTGGGTCTGCGTTTTTTTTATGTCTCAGCTGGCAACTCCTATACTTTTCTACTATCAAGATCCAGTTGTCGCAGGTCGAATGGGTTTGTCGCTGACCGTTGCACATATGTTGGGAATCATTGCTCAATCATGGATTGCGAGACATGTTCCCATGATGTCACAGGCGGTTGCAAGACGTGAATGGCTAATCCTTGATCATATCTTCAGGCGTGATTTTATTCAATCCGTATGTGTTTTTTTATTAGGTGCGATGGCGTTAGTCATTATATTTTTGCTACTGATGGATACCCCTTATATTAGTCGGCTGCTCCCATTCTGGGAGTTTGTTGGGTTATTGGTTTTTGTGTTTTTTTATCATATCAATGGTGCGCTATCCGCCCAGTTAAGGTCGTTTAGGCGTGAGCCATTGGTCTGGGTTTCGGTCGTAGGAGCATTGCTGATTTTACCTGGATCGATACTGCAGGCCCATTCAACATCATCTGGGGTGGTGCTAGTGATGCTCGTTGTTCAGAGCTTAATTGTGTTCCCGTTATCTTTAATACTTTGGCGTCACTATAATCAGCTATGGAGAGAGGGCTAACTTTATGGATGCTAAAATTGCGGTTCTTCTTGCTGCGTACAATGGTAGAGCTTTGATTGACTATCAGATCAGCTCGATCCTCGCCCAGAACTCGGTCGATGTTTCCTTATTTGTGAGTGTCGACCGCTCAGATGACGGTACCGAGCAGTTCATTGACCAGCTCTCGTTGGGCGAGGGTCGTATCCGTATCCTGCCTCACGGTAAAGGCTTTGGTGGTGCTGGCCCCAACTTCTACCGGTTAATCCAGGAGGTCAACTTCTCTGGGTTCGACTATGTTGCCTTTTCTGATCAGGATGATATTTGGTTTCCGAATAAACTCTTGAGGGCCTGTGAGGCATTAACAAGATCTGGTGCTGATGGCTACTCGAGTAACGTGACCGCGTTCTGGCCTGATGGTCGTCAGGTATTCGTTAACAAGTCACAGCCGCAGGTGCGCTGGGACTTCTTGTTCGAGGCGGCTGGTCCTGGTTGTACCTATGTTATCTCGGCTAAGCTCGCGTTTGAGCTGCAAGCTTTCATTATTGAGCATCATCAAAAAATGCAAAAAATTGCACTGCATGATTGGTTTACTTATGCCTTTGCTCGGTCGAGGGGTTATCGTTGGATCATCGATGAGACTTCAGGGATGCATTACCGTCAGCACGCAAAGAATCAGGTTGGTGTTAATTCTGGCTTTAGCGCTTTTAAATCGCGCCTTAAGAATATTTTGAGTGGCTGGGCGATAAGTCAGGCAGCACTTATTGCGGATACCTTAGGTTTAGCTAAAAAGGCGCCTGTACGTGATTGGTTTACTGAAACACGTTTAGGGTATCTAAGGCTGATGTTTAACGCTTTTTCCTGCCGTAGAAGGTTTAGGGATCAGTTACTTTTTTTAGTGATGTGTATGTTAATGGTCATTCTAGGGCCAATTAAGTCGTGAGTCATTTAAAAATGATGGTGACCGGTGCTTCTGGGTTCGTGGGCCGTGCATTGGTTAGCGCCCTGGTTAAGGATGGTATTTACGTTAGCTGCCCTGTTCGGCCTAGAGCTCAAGTTTTGCTTAATTGCGTTGATTTTCATGAGATTGATGGTATTGGTGCATTCACTGATTGGGATGAATCCTTGCAGAGCTGTTCGGTGGTTGTGCATGTGGCAGCACGAGTACATGTGATGAACGAATCAAGTCAGAACCCGCTTGAAGCTTTTAGAATGGTAAATGTTGAGGGCACTAAAAACCTTGCAAGGCAGGCTGCGTCTTCTGGCGTAAAGCGATTTATTTATCTTAGCTCGGTGAAGAGTTGTGCAGAGACCTCGATGATTGGTTCCCCGCTTACCTATAAATCAGAGATGCATCCGATGGACGCTTATGGGGTGTCTAAGATGGAGGCTGAGGTAGCCTTGGGCGAGATTTCTAAAGAGACGGGCATGGAAGTTGTCATCATTCGATCCCCATTGGTTTATGGCCCTGGCGTAAAAGCAAACTTTGCGGCACTTATTCGTTTTATTAGACTGGGTTTTCCTTTGCCATTTGGCGGCCTATCAGGTAACAGAAGAAGTTTTGTGGGTATTGGTAATCTGGTTAGCTTTATCCAGACTTGCATTGAGCATCCGGCGGCGGCTGGACAAACTTTTTTGGTGAGTGATGGAGATGACATGTCAACAAAAGTCCTGATAGAGCGATTGTCGAAGGCGATGGGTAAGGCCGATAGGTTGTTTTATGTACACCCATTGTCGCTTAAGTTTATATTGATATTGATCGGTAAGCGTTCTTTTTTTGATCGGTTAAATGGTACGCTTCAAGTCGATATTTCAAGAAATTTAACGTTGCTCGGATGGAAGCCACCAGTAAGCGTTAACGAGGGATTTCTGAGCATGCTCAAATATTAAAGAGCATATGCGTAAAGAAAACGCCATTTATAGGGATGAAATGAGCGCCCATTATTATTTTAGAGATTTTGCATACTGCGATAGCGGCATGATTCCTTGGTTATTGGTGTGCGAGTTAGTGTTAGGCACTGGTAAAACACTCTCAAGCTTGGTAGTCGCCAGCATACGTTAAACGTAGTGGATGCCAACAGCGGTATGCTCGCCAAGTGGACACGGTTAATTCAACTACAGCAGGGCTGGTATCACGGTGCAGTCGCCAAAGTTAGTCAGGTCTGCGCTTCAATCAACCAAGACCCTCAACTGAACACCATCGCTTGCTTGGTGGCCAAGCCCTCAATTCTATCAAATCTTAAGTTGCTTTGCCTCTTAAGCGAGTCGAGGCGACGCTTCATTGACCGTTTAGGGCTGGCGATTTGTCTCGTTCTGTTTATTTTTTAAGGTGGTACGGATGCGGGCACTAGTCACTAGGGCTACTGGGTTTGTAGGTCATGCATTGGTCGATAACTTAATAGGTCAGGGCATCCAAGTGTTAGTGTATTGCTGATTAATCATTATGAAATACAGTCAGTATTCGCTGGACAAAAGCGGTCTCATGATGATGTGTGTTCTTTTATATAGAGGGAAAGATATTGTGCTGAGGTATCAATAAATTCAAGGCTCTTGTTGGTATCTAGCAGGTTTTCTGTCATTTTTTTCCCTAACTCTACGCCCCATTGATCAAAGGAGTTTATGTTCCATATACTGCCCTGGATAAAGGTTTTATGCTCATAAAGCGCTATTAACGCACCAAAACTTGAGGGCGTCAGCTCATCAATTAAAAGCGTATTGGATGGATTGTTGCCTGGCTGTTTCTGATACATAGGTAGTTCTTCATTTGACCTTCCTATCATTAATGCAGATGACTGGGCAATGAGGTTACCTAATAGAAAATCATGATGTTTTTTATTGCTCGTTTTATCGTTAATAAAGCCAATAAAATTTACAGGTACAAAATGGCTGCCTTGGTGCAATAGTTGGAAAAATGCATGCTGTGCGTCTGACCCCGTCTTGCCCCATATTATTGGGCTTGTTGCATACTCTAATGATTCGTTATTAAGGGAGACAGATTTCCCATTACTCTCCATTTCAAGCTGTTGAAGATATGCTGGAAACAGTGATAAACGCTCGCAGTAGGGGATAACTGCACACGTATGTGCATTTAGAAAGTTGTTATTCCAGATACTTATTAATGCGAGCATAACAGGCAAATTATGCTCGTAGGGGGCGGTATTGAAATGGATATCCATTTCACGTGCACCGTCTAGCATATGAGTGAAATTATCATGCCCTATATAAATAGACACTGATAACCCAACGCTAGACCATAAAGAGAATCGTCCGCCTACCCATTCCTCAAATTCAAGAGTTCTTGAGGGGTCAATGCCATATGATGCGGCTTTTTGTTTGTTCGCTGTTACAGCGATCACATGGGTGGAGGACTGTGGGTTTTTTAAGCCTAAAGATTTTTGCAGCCATCTCATGGTAGTGTCTGCATTCAGCATTGTTTCCAGTGTTGAAAATGACTTACTCGCAATAATTACAAGGGTGGTCTCTGGATCAAGAGTCTTGATGGTTGCTAATATTTCAGAGCCGTCGGCATTTGAGATAAAATGTATATTGATTGATTCATGCGCATGAGCCCTGAGGGCTTGGCAGGCCATTCTTGGCCCTAAATCAGAGCCCCCAACGCCAATGTGTATAACATCTGTTATGGCCCTTCCTGTGGAGCCCAACCAAGTACCATTTCTGACTTTTGAGCTTATATCTTTGACCTTACTAAGACTGTAGGCGATTTGTCCATAAATGAGCTCGCCTTCGCTTCTGTAGTTATCTTTTTTATGTCCCCTGAGGGCCATATGAACCGCAGATTTTTTTTCTGAAGTATTAATTTTTTCGCCAGCAAAAAAAGCAGCCGTATGATCTTTGAGTAAAGCTTGGTCCGCCAACGAGAAAAGCGAGAGTAGCACCTCTTCGGTGACTAAATTTTTTGAATAATCTAACAAAAAGCCTTTGTGTTTAATCGAAAAGTTGCTATTTCTCAGCTTGTTTTCAGCAAATAAAGTCTCTATGCGCTTTTCTTTCAATAATGACGCATGCTTTGTTAGCTCTTGCCATGCGGGAAGAGTGGTGGGATTTACGTCAAAGTGATTATTTGCCAAGATTAAAGCTCCAAGCTGTCCGATATCATCAGAATAATTCTAGATCTAGAGTTTAAAGCAAAGATTGCAGGTTATCATTAATTTGAGGGTAATTGATGATTAGCACCTTAAAGCTTTTATTGGCCCATTAGGCTCAATGATTAAGTAGACTAATTATACGGGTTGCAACCTTTCAGCTTGACTAAAAAGCGCTACTTTCTTATATTACGCGCCCTTGATGCACTCGTAGCTCAGCTGGATAGAGTACTCGGCTACGAACCGAGCGGTCGAAGGTTCGAATCCTTCCGAGTGCGCCATTCAAATTAAAAGCTTTCCAGTAATGGCAAGCTTTTTTATTTTGATATGAAAGGTCTAGTTTTAAGCTAAGTGGTTTATTTGAGTTTTATATGATCCGTAATGTGCTTAGTATAAGATACCATTTAGTTAGTAGTTGATCGATTGTTTGCCTTAACGCACCCGTAGCTCAGCTGGATAGAGTACTCGGCTTCGAACCGAGCGGTCGAAGGTTCGAATCCTTCCGGGTGCGCCATCTTACAAAATAATATCCTACTTCTGCATGCTAGCCATAGAGCGTTACCCCTAAATTTTTTTGGTGGGTTTTTTCAGTTTTATATGATCCCTAATATGTCTGGTATAAGATGACTAAGAATTTTTTTGATTCTTTCGATTGAGATCAGTAAATCACTAGTCGCACACAGTATGGGGCAAATTGATGGAGCGCTATTTTAAAGCAATAGACGAATTCTCATTACGATTCACTGATAGCGTTATTAGGTACCGTTGGGCCGTTTTATTGCTTGCCATTATTATCACTGCTGGCTTTGGCAGAGGAATGGGGGAATTGGAGTTTGCCTCCAATTACCGCACTTTCTTTTCTGATGAAAATCCTGAGCTTTCTGCCTTTGAAGACCTGCAGGCTACATACACAAAAAATGACAATATTTTGTTTGTTGTTGAACCTTTTTTAGGTGTAGAGAAACAGACTGCATTCACAAACACCACTTTGGATGCGGTAGAGAAACTGACAGCTGAAGCTTGGAAAATACCCTATGCGATTCGCGTAGACTCCGTTACCAATTTTCAATATACCAGGGCAATTGGCGATGAGCTAATAGTTTCAGATCTTGTCATTGATGCCAAAAATTTGTCTCCATCTGAACTGCTTCTTCGTAAAGAAATATCCTTAGATGAGCCATTGTTAGTAAATAACCTAGTCACACCTTCAGGCGGTGTGACGGCTGTTAATGTTGTATTGCAGTATCCAGAAGCTAGCGTGCTAGAGGTACCTGAAGCGGTACTTGCGGCAAGAGAGCTACGCGAACGTATAGAGACAGAGTTTAGCGGAGTCAATATTTCTCTTACAGGCGTTTCAATGCTTAATAATGCTTTTTCAGAGGTAGGCTTACAGGATGCAGGAAGTCTCACTCCTTTGATGTTTTTGGTAATACTGACGATGTCATGGTTGATACTCAGGTTTTTTGCTGGAACTATTGTAATTTTCTTAATAGTTGCTTTTTCTACTGTTGTAGGTATGGGTGCAGCAGGTTTTTTTGGCGTCCAACTCACACCGATATCCATGAGCGCCTCTACAGTGATACTTACCTTGGCAGTCGCAGACTCTGTTCATATACTAATATCTCTTCGTACTCTTATGCGAGAGGGGCTGACAAAATCTGAAGCAATATCAGAAGCTGTACGTCTTAACTTTATGCCAGTTGCTATCACTTCAATCACCACCATTGTTGGTTTTCTTGCGCTCAATTTTTCTGATTCGCCTCCTTTTTGGCATTTAGGCAACATCACGGCTGTAGGTATTTTGGCAGCCTGGCTGTTTTCCATTACGTTGCTTCCGGCAATGATTAGTTTGTTGCCGGTGAGCATAAAAATGACTAAAGAGACAGAATGGACACAAAGAGTGATGGGCTCGTTAGCTGATTTTGTGATATCAAATTTCCGAAAAATATTGGTTGGCTCAAGCTTGATAGTACTTGTTTTTTCTGGATTTATACCGACGATTTCATTCAATGATCAATGGGTGGAATATTTTGATACAAGTATCGAGTTTCGTAGGGAGTCAGACCAGGCGCTTAAGAACTTTGGTTTGTATCCTATTGAGTTCTCTGTTCCTGCACTAAATACTGGGGGCGTTAGTGAGCCCGAGTACCTAAATTATCTTGAAGAGTTCACTGATTTTCTGAGCACGCAACCTGAAGTTCTTCACGTCTACTCTATCACTGATGTCATGAAGCGTTTAAACAAAAATATGCATGGCGATGATGAGGATTTTTATCGCATACCCGATAGTCGTGAGCTGTCTGCCCAGTACTTATTGTTATATGAGCTATCTTTGCCTTATGGGCTTGATTTAAATGATCGTATAAATGTTGATAAGTCTGCAACTCGAGTCACAGCTATGCTACAAAAAGCCAGTACTAGCGAGACAAAAAATTTCTTAGACAGTTCTCGTAAATGGATGGCTCAAAATTTGCCAGAATATATGCAGTCTCAACCTACTAGTGCACAAGTTATGTTTACCTATATTACAGAACGCAATATACATAACATGATATTTGGGACTGGCGTCGCAATTCTAGCCATAGCCCTGATTATGATGATTGCACTGAGGAGTTTGCGATTAGGATTATTGAGCATGATGCCTAATACTTTGCCGCTACTGATGACCTTTGGTGCTTGGGCGTTACTTTTTGGGGAAGTGGGGTTCTCTGTTGCCACCGTTGCTTCTATTTCTTTGGGAATTATTGTTGATGACACTGTGCATTTTTTGTCTAAATATGTTCGCGCTAAAAATGAAAAAGGCCTCTCTGTAGAAGAGTCCATTCGTTATGCATTTTCTAGTGTTGGTATGGCTATTGTTGTTAATACGATCATTTTGATAAGCGGCTTTCTTGTTTTGACTGCTTCGGCCTTTAAGATGAATGTTGATCTGGGGCTAATGACGATTTTTTCAATATTATTTGCTTTGCTGCTTGATTTTCTATTGCTGCCGGCCCTCCTCTTGGTTATTGATATAGAGAGAAAGCGACCCTAAAGATTTGAGTTATAAGTAAATTATACTTGTATTAAGCAATGGCGGTACTGACGTAAACTATTGAGGGATGCTAAAAGTGAACTTAATCAAAAAATATGTTGTAGATATCAGATCAATATTTTTTATCAGCGTTCTTCTAGGGATACAGCTAGATATAGATGCTGTTCTAGCAGAAAGTCTCGATGAAAAAGGCTTTAATCTTGCCGCCAGGTCTGATCGGTCTGATCGAGGTTTTGGTGACAGCGAGACTGAAATGACAATGATTTTACGTAATGCTGCAGGTAAGTCAGCATCTAGAACGTTGCGATTTACAACACTTGAAGTGCCTGATGAGTCTATTGGAGATAAAAGCTTAATATTGTTTTCAACCCCAAGAGATATAGAGGGTACCGCGCTGCTTTCTCACGCAAAAATGCTGGAATCAGACGACCAGTGGCTGTATCTTCCGGCTTTAAAAAGAGTAAAGAGGATCTCTTCAAGGAATAAGTCTGGCCCGTTTGTTGGTTCTGAGTTCGCATTTGAGGATTTTACTGCTAGTGAGCTAAATAAATTCAAATATAACTATCTAAAACAAGAGGCGTGTGGAAGCCTAACGTGTGATGTTATTGAGCGTATTCCTCTTTATGAAAATTCTGGGTACACCAAGCAAATAGCATGGGTTGATAGTGCTGACTATCAGCTTCGCAAGATAGAATTTTATGACCGCAAAGAAAGCTTATTAAAAGAACTTATCTTTGAAGATTATCGTATATATGAAGAAAAGTATTGGCGACCTCATCGCCTGGTAATGAAAAATTTGCAGACAAAAAAAAGTAGTGATTTGATCTATGGTGAATATAAATTTAAAGTTGGCTTGACTGATATTGATTTTGTTAAAGGTCGACTTCCTGGACTGAGGTAGACCACTTGAAAGATTCTTCCTGTCTATTATCAAAATATTTAGTACTGGGTCTTGCCGGGCTCTTCGCCTTGTTGATTGCAAATAATGCGATTTCTGACAACCAAGAATTAGACATTAGCGGTAATGTTGCGTTTCAGCTTCGAGGATTTACTCAAGATGCGTTATGGGCAGATCAAAATTCTAGCGATGTTGAATCTTCAATTTCTGGTGAATGGGAGGTGCGCTGGCGTAGTGAAGATAATAGCCAGCGCGTATCCTTCATACCCTTTGCTCGATGGGATGAAAATGATGACAAACGCTCTCATTTCGACCTAAAAGAAGCTTATTGGGCCTACAAAAACGGAGAAATAGAACTTCTTTTTGGGGTCAATAGAATTTTTTGGGGTGTTACTGAATCTGTGCACCTTGTGGATGTTATCAATCAAACAGACTTAGTCGAAGATCTTGACCAGGAAGATAAACTTGGGCAGCCAATGATCAGCTTGGCACTTCAAAAAGACTGGGGGCTGCTCAGTTTTTATTTGCTGCCTTATTTTCGTGAGCGATCTTTTCCTGGGGTAAATGGTCGTTTACGAGCTGCATCTCCTGTCGATGCTGATAACGCTAAATATGAATCAGGAAATAAAAGAAAGCATCTTGATTTTGCTTTGCGATACAGTCATTACTTCGGTGATATAGACTTGGGGTTGCACTACTTTAATGGAACAAATCGAGATCCTAGGCTAGGGGTGGGTGCTAATAATTCAGATGTGGTTCTCAATTATGATCAAATGGAGCAGATTGGGCTTGACCTGCAGTACACCAGGGGTTCTTGGCTCTGGAAGTTGGAGTCTTTTGTTCGAGATGGATATGAGGAGTCATTTTTTGCTAGCATAGCAGGATTTGAGTATACCTTTTATCAGGTTTTTGAAGGCGCAGGTGATGTTGGGGTGCTTTTGGAGTACCAGTATGATAATCGCTCTTCTTACGAAGCAGCTACTAGTGCTGATAATGATGTCTTTATAGGTGCTAGGTGGGTACTAAATAATATGCAAGATGGATCAATTCTAGCTGGAGTTGTCGTTGATAATAAAACGTCAGAAGCTTTTTATAGCATTGAGGCAGAGAGTCGTCTTAAAGAAGACGTCGTGTTAGAGCTACAGGTAAGATTAATAGCGCATTCAGAGCCAGGCGAGTCGTTCCATCCATTTAGCAGAGATAATTACATTCAATTACAGATTAACCGATTCTTTTAAAGAGTTATTCTTTAGGACATAAGAAGCCGAGATAATAGTGAAAAAAATTGCAATATTTTTTGGAAGTGATGATGGAAACACTGAATCTACAGCCTATCGCATTGCACGAAGGCTTGGAGAAGAAGTAGTTGATGTCCATGACATTGGAGAAGTTACCCAACTAAATTTTCTTGATTACGACAAGTTAATCCTTGGTATTCCTACTTGGGATTTTGGTCAAATTCAATCAGATTGGGAAGAGTTTTGGGATGATATAGAGGCCGTAGATTTTTCTGGCAAGACTGTAGCATTTGTTGGTCTCGGTGATCAGTTTGGTTACGCTGATTTTTTCTTGGATGCCATGGGTTTACTTTATGAGGTGGTTAGCAAAACAGCAGCCCATATAGTGGGTTATTGGCCCACAGATGGCTATGATTACTCTGCCTCAAAAGCAGAAATCAAGCTAAAGAACCATGCTGGAAGACATTTTGTGGGATTGGCGCTTGATGAAGATCAGCAGTCGGAGCTGTCTTCTGACCGACTTAACCGATGGTGTTTGCAAATACATGCTGAGTTTAATCTCCACTCAAATTTTGCTGAGATCAATGACTAGTTGTTCACTCTTGCTCTCAGTTTTCGGCGATGAATACCGCCCTCATTGGGGCTGGATGGCCCTCTATTGTTAGCTTGGGGTTATCTGGGTCTAAAAAATTTACTAGAGATTCAAACTGCATCCAGTCTGAAGACCTCTGTTCTTGGAGGCTTGTGGTAGAAACATCCACCATCCGAGCGTTCTTGAACTGACACTGCTTCATCCAGGATAACATTGTTTCCTCGCTGGGCAGCGACCAAACGTTAGCCATCTTGGCATAACGACCTTTGGGAACGAATACATCGCCAGCCCCGCCATTTATTATTAGAGTCTCAATCACAACCTGGCCTCCAGGTCGAAGTAGATTTTGCAATTCACCTAGATGATCAATGGGAGATCGGCGGTGGTACAGTACCCCCATAGAAAAAACTGTATCAAAGAATTTTAGTGCAGCGGGCATGTGTTCAATGCCAACTGGCAGGACATCAACAGGGAGCCCTGCAGCAGGTTTATTTTGATTCATGGCTTGATTGATGAAATGCTTGATGGCGTAAAATTGGTAAACAAACTTGACGGATGGATCAATACCTATGACTCTTTTGGCACCTTCACCCTGCATTCTCAAACAGTGATAGCCATTTCCGCATCCCACATCTAGTATCAGACGGTCTGCAAGTGGAGAAATGTGAGGCAGCACTCGGTTCCATTTCCAATCTGAGCGCCATTCCGTATCGATATCAAGACCGCACAGATAAAAAGGCCCTTTTCGCCATGGGTGGAGGCCCATGAGTTGCGTTCTGAGACGGGTAAGCGTTTCGTCATTACAATCGTTAGGACTCCCTATTAGCACACCATTTTTTAAATCTACTGTCGAGGGGGTAATCTGAGGAAGATTTTTGAGGGCTAGCTCCCAAGCCGGCATATCACCCCAACGTCCCGTTGACATAGTTTTTTCAATTTGCTCGGGGAGTATTTTTGCCCAAGAAGATAAAGGCCCCTTAGAAATTACATCAATAAAGCTTGAAAAATTGATGATTGATTGTTTGGGGAGGTTCATAGTTTTAATTATTGTGAGCAGTTTGCAAATGTTTTTTGAGCAACAAACAAATATCTTCAGGAATAGGGCAGCTGCATTCTTGAGTATAATTGAACCAGACTAGAACAGCTTCTCCTTTAGCAACCAAAGAGCCATCTTGCCAGGCTTCATGAGAGACCGTGAAAGATTTATGACCTATTCTTGCAATATAGGTATTAATGGAAACCGTGCTCCCGTATTGAGTTTGGCGGATGAAGTCTACGTCAATGCGGGCGATCACCATGGGCCAGTCATTATGAGTTAGCGTTGGATGGACCAGTTTAAATATGTCTTGTCGAGCGACCTCAAACCACACCGGAAATACAGTGTTATTGATATGGCCTAAAATGTCTGTTTCCGAAAAACGAGGTTCTAGTGTTGTTTGAAACATACATGGCCTCCTAAAGAGTCATTAATGAAAGGTTTAATGTATCTGCGACAGCAGAGTTCTCGTTGCTGCCAATTACCGCGATGCTGGCACTTTCTTTTTTGAGATACCTGTCTGCAACTCTCTGCAAATCCTCTAAGGTTACTTCTCGGACTTGGTTTCTGAACAGCTCTAAAACTTCTCGGTTTCTACCATAAAGCTCGGCATGAAAGGCATGTTTAATTTCCCCAGCAGGAGAGGATGGTTTATCAATAGAGCTAATGACCCCCAGAATTGATTCTTCTACTTGGATCCGTTCATGTTTTTCATTTTGCAACCAATCCAAAGACAGATCAAAGTCATCCAATGTGGCTGCTAGGCGAGGATCCCTGTAAGAGAAGAATTTAAAAGTTGCGGTAGTATTGTCTTGTGTGGCTCCACCACCATAAGCCCCGCCTTGCTCTCGAATCGTTCTATGTAAATATCCATTGCGAAGAAACTCACCTAATACTTGAAGGGCGGCGGCATCTGGATGTGCTACAGAAACAGTTGAATAAGATTTGGCACAGAAATTAACTTGTGTATTTAGTTTCCAAAATTCTGAGACACGGCAAGTCGTATGAGTAGGACTAAAGGCCTTGAAGCCCAATTTTTTTAATTCCGCAAAACAGGGATTGCTTTCTAAGCTCTTATAGTCGAACTTGTCAGTCTCTCCTATCAATAAATATTTTCGTGGAGCAGTCAATACCAGTCTATGCAACTCAGTTAGCTGTTCTCCAAGCCCAAGTAAGTCCTGGCTGCTTTTTAAAGAGGCATCTAGTTGTTTGATATGCCGGATTGATTCCAGGCCTCCCCACTGGTGGGCTAGTTTTGCTCCTGGCGTTGCTCCGCGTGAAGCTGCAGTCATAGCTAACCGATGACCAACACCGGTAATACTCGATTCCTGTCGTGCCCGAGTTTGCGCAATTAACTCTTGGATTCGGGGTAATTCATCAAATCTCGGCTCCTCTATCGTTGCCTGCATCAAGTCCGTCAACTTGGATTGATTTTTTGCTAGACCTTTAGTTGAGAGAATCAAGTGGCCTGATAATGATTGTGCATCATGAGGAAGTCCTTTGGCGCTCAAAAATCCGCTGACCCCTCCGCTGATTTGAGATTGCCAGCGCTGCGTATCAAGGTAGCTTTTATCACCAACACCTAGCTCAGTAAGACCATGGCTATAAATCGGTAGAAGATTGATCTGCTCTTCGGTTAGCTTGGGCAGCTGAATAATTGCTTGCTGGTACACAAGACCATTAGTTCCAGTATTGTAAATATTAAGCAGTGGTGATCCTTGATGTTTTTTTGAAGCGGTAGAGCGCGACATTTTTTTCGGGATGTCTTTTAATCCAACTTTGGGCAGTACTGATTCATCATCTTTTTGTTGTTGGCGCTCACTTAATTGCATCGATTTATTGACCACAGCTTGCTTACCGGCTTCATCTAGGCTTTCTTTTATGGCAGCCAAACGTTCAGCTTCAAGGGCTTCTGTCTTTTTTGATAACTGGGTGTCGGGGGCCAAGGTAAGTCTGACTCTATGGGTATTCTCTAAAAGAAGCCGACGAACAAGCTGCTTGATATAATCAGGATTTTGAATGCTACGTTGTAGTTTTTGCAGGGTTGAGTCAATATCCAGCAAGGCAATTGGGTCGCCTCTATGTGTTGCATTTGTTAGAGCCGTCAATATAAGCTGCAAACCATAAGGGTACCCATCACCGCCAATTTCACGCTGACCGAGTTCCATTTGGTGTAACGATGCTTCTGCTTCTTCTTTGGGCACGCCATTCTCCGCCACATCTCTCAATACGCCCATCACCAGCTCTTCTAGTGCATCTGCATGTTTTGGCTCGCTGCCTTCAATGCCACAGACAAAACAAAGTTCTCGTTGTGAGTCATCAAGGCCGCACAATGGGGAGGGTGACAGTCCTATGTTGTTGGTCTCGAGAGCCTTTTGTAAAGGCGAGGCGCTATTGTCCAGTAAGATGCTGGACAATAGCTGAGCCTCCATATTTTCTTCAAGATTAGTAGTATTTCCAAGCAACCAGCTTATTATGATATGAGTCTTATTTTTTATGCCTTCTTCTCCATCGAAGGCGTAGTTTTCTTGAATGGCGATAGGCTTAGAGTAACGTTTTTCATCTGGGACAGAAATTTTTATGTCTAGTGGCTCGAATCTATGCAGTACTTTATCTTCAAAGTTAGTCTGTAGTTCATCTACAGGAATGTCCCCAAAGGTCATAAATATAGCATTAGAAGGATGGTAGTGAGTTTTGTAAAAGGCTTTTAATTGATCATGGGTAAGATCTGGAATGCACTCTGGAGCGCCGCCGCTGTTAAATTGGTAAGTAGTTGTAGGGTAAAGATATTTACAAAGCGTATGCCATAAAATAGAGGTAATTGAGCTCATGGCACCTTTCATTTCATTAAACACGACGCCTTTAAAAACAAGCTCTGACTCAGTATTATTTGGGTCTTTAAATTCTATGCGATGACCCTCTTGTGCAAAATCCAGTTCATTTAATCGAGAAAAGAAGACGGCATCCAGGTATACGTCTAGCAGGTTGTTGAAATCCTTCTTGTTTTGACTTGCGAATGGGTATGCTGTCCAGTCAGAGCTAGTAAAGGCATTCATAAAAGTATTTAGAGATCGACGCACCATCATAAAAAATGGATCGCGTACTTGATATTTTTCACTGCCACATAGTGCCGTGTGCTCTAAGACATGAGCAATTCCAGTAGAGTCTGTGGGTACAGTTCTGAGTGCCACTAAAAATACGTTCTCGGTATTTTCTGCTGCTATATGGATGTGTTGGGCGCCTGTTTTACTATGCCGATATTCAGATACTTCGATATTAAGAGAATCAATACGCTCTTTGCGCAACAACTCAAAGGCAGTACATGTTGCTAGACTCGCATGTGCGCTCATAAAAGACCTAAATAATTGGGTGTATTGAACATAGTGAGTATTCTACATGTGGAGACGTTGTCTAGCTATTTTAAAAAGAGATGGAGTTAGAATTTTTTGAGAGAAAGTAATTCTATAGCTTACCTTTTTTTATATCTCGAATAATAAAGCGACCTGGATGTATTGCTTGCCGTAAATCTAGCTCTAAGGGCGGAACCTCTCCGCATATTTGACTGGCAACAAGATCGGCACATATTGGAGCGTAGCTTAGCCCTCGTGATCCATGACCGATGTTTAGGTACAATCCTTCCCAGCAGGATCCTGGGATAGGTATATGCGCACGCCCTGCCTCCCTCATCAATTTGTAATTTATGACATAGTCATTGAGCCTAGGTGCCGGTCCCGCAATAGGCAAAAAATCAGGCGTAGTGCATCGAAATGAAGCTCTGCCATTAAGTGTAGTTACATCGATTTCTTCAAAATTTTGCACTAATGCCGGATCTATCATTTCTAGTTGATTAATGTTGGCTTTATGGTCTTCTATGCGAGTATCTGTTTCATTTTCATTTAAATTGTAAGTTGCTCCCAGGGTATGCGTTCCATCCAGCACTGGAAGCATATAACCTTTGCCACAGAGAATAGTTTTAAGTGATGAGCTTCTTGTCGTTGGGGGTGTCATTGTAGTTTGCCCTCGAACCTTATTTATAGGGAGATGAGCTGTCTGGTTAAACTTACTACTGTTGAATGCGCAAGCAATAATCATGACTGGAGCAGATGCTATGACTCTGTTTTCGTGATCCAATGCGTTCCAAGACTGACAATCTTTTTCTGGCTCACTTCTTAGATTAATGTCCTTAACTTCTGCTTTGTGGACTGTAATCAGCCGGTGTTTTATGAGGGACTCGCATGCTTTTGGAGGGCATATCCATCCAAGCTTAGGGAAAAATAACCCGAGTCTGTTCACTAAAGGCAGCCCAGCTTGCCGATCAAGCACCCTATCTTTAAGTAGCTGAACAAAACTACTAGGAAATAGAGAGGCTATTTTCTTAAAATTTTTCTTATCATGGGTCGATTTTGGTAAAATCAATACCCCGCATCTATCTCCTAAATAGTGACTTACGTCGCTATCGAGGAGATTATTGTAATATCTGCTAGCGGCAAGTAAGGCTGTGACTCCAAAACGAGAAATCTGTGAAATACTTGAAGAAAGCTTAGGGTAGAGAATCCCTTGTGGGTTCCCAGAGGCCTCTTGCCCTATTTTTTCATGACGCTCTATCAAGATTACAGAAATTCCTCGCTCTGCTAATGATCGAGCCGTAGAGCAGCCTGCAATCCCTCCACCTATAACGATAGCTGTTTTTGGTTTTTTTGCCTCCGGTGTTAGATACCAAGGAGCTTTATGTGGTGAATGAAACCGAGAAGGAACCCAGCTTTCTTTGGATATATGTAGCAAGATGGGACTTTTAAATATACCCACCAGTGTATTATTTATACAACTAAGCTTCGGTGTGATTCCGATAGAAAAACCAACTTTTTCTAGCCTCTGCCTTATAATCTCTTCGGAGGTAGAAGCAATAATAGTAGTACCCAGTCGGCTCAGATCAGCGATTACCTTGAGGAGCTTAATTGACCACATGTGTTTATTTTTAGTGGGAGAGAATCCATCTAAAAACCATGTATCGAAAACAGGATTATTTTGCCGTTCAAAAAATGGGTGGTCGCTATTTTTGATTGATGAAAACATATCGTATCCGTCACCATACATGAGAGTTAAGACTATGCGCTTCTTTGCCAGGTATAGTTTATGGATTCCAGAAATTGGAGGTGGGTAGACGTCAAGTAGTTCTTGCCCTAACTCAAAAAGTTCCGGTACTAAGGATAAAATTCGCTTTAAGTCTTCTTTTGATAAAGGAAATTTTTCCACAGAGACAAAATGAAGGATTTTTTTATTTTTTTGCGTATCACAATATTCCAGCCATGCTTTTGCCGTTATTAGAAAATTTAATCCAGCCCCAAATCCTGTTTCACCGATAGAGAATAAATCTTTATTGTGTGATTTCCATTGGGCTATGAGAGGGCTCTGCTCTAAAAAGGTATGTCGGATTTTCTTGATACCAGCATAGCCATCAAAATATAGGCTATCAAATAACAAAGAGGTAGCACTTATGCTGTTGCTCCAGGTAAGTTCTGCTTCGAGTGCAGTAATTTTTTTGGGATGCATGATCGCTTGCTCAGGCAAGATTAAATTTTAATAGATTGATGGAGGTTAGTTTTTAGTTGGAATTCCTTGTAAACTTGTGCACACCAGCTGGAAATACGCTTATCTGTTAGTTCGAACTGATTCTCATCATCTATTGCCAGACCGACAAAATATTGCTGGTCTGCAGTCATAGCCTTGGATTGATTAAATTTAAATTCTGATACAGGCCAATAACCTACAGTTATGGCACCTTGAGCACAGACTTTTGCCCACAAATAACCCATAGCATCAAGGAACCATTCTGGGTAGCCTATTTGATCACCTAGGCCAAATAGCGCGATAGTCTTATCACTTAGATTTAGAGTATCAATTTCATCCCACACCTTCTCCCAATCCTCCTGAAGCTCACCATAATCCCAGGTGGGTATTCCTATGATTAGGTAGTCATACAATTCCATAGACGAAATAGGCTCCTCGGTAATGTTATAAAGGTCTACTGTAGTTTTATTGTTATCTGATCTGTTCAGGTTAGCTGCTATTTTTTCAGCAACCATTTCTGTATAGCAGGTCGAAGTACCGTAAAACAAACCAATAGTCATATGATTATTGTTGATGGCGGGGCTAATCTTCAGCGGACTCGTCATGGTTCTTTCCCCTTTGGGCAATTTTTACTAGATAGCACCTTGAAAATCTAACTGTCGCCATGCTTCGTAAACAACCAATGCGACAGTATTAGATAAGTTAAGACTTCGACTTTTTGGCTGCATAGGGACACGCAGTATGTGCTCTAACGGCAGATCTTCGCGAAATTCTTGTGTTAGGCCTCTTGTCTCTGGACCAAATACCAAAGTATCCCCAGCTTTGAATTTTACACTGGTATAGCAAGTCGAACCTTTTGTGCTGATCGCAAATATTCGCTCAGGAGCCTGATTCTTTATAAACTCAAACCAGCTGGAATGTATTTTGGCTTCTTGCCATTCGGCATAGTCTAGGCCTGCGCGCCTGAGACGTTTATCGTCTAGCTCAAAACCCAGAGGCTCAATTAAATGAAGCGCAAAGCCTGTATTGGCTGAGAGTCTGATAATGTTACCAGTATTTGGCGGAATTTCAGGTTCAAATAAAACTATGTTTAGCATGATTTTCGGAGTTATGTGGTTATTAGTGCGGTACACATGTTGCTTTTCTAAGGTATTGTGCGGCTTGAGTGGAAAATAGCCATGCCGCTAATTTTATTGCTATATTATACGGAATCATGAGCTAGTAGCATTATTTATTAAGCACCAGAGGTATTTGTGGATAAATATAGCAAGGAAGGCGGTATGGATCATTACAAGGATCACCATAGACCAGACCTGATTGCACAAAGACTTGATGAAGGCCCTGATTCTTTTTACGTTAAGGAGTTCATATATGGGTCAGTGGATGGCGCTGTTACAACATTTGCTATTGTTGCTGGTGTCGCCGGTGCCGGGATGTCAGCAGAAGTTATTATTATACTGGGTTTGGCTAACTTGCTAGCAGACGGGTTTAGTATGGCTGCCAGTAATTTTCTAGGGGTTCGCGCAGAAAATCAGCATCGAGCCAAAATTCGTCAGATAGAATATGATGAAATAGATAGGCACCCTGAAGGGGAGAAAGAAGAAGTCAGGCAAATTTTTGCTAGAAAAGGGTTTGAGGGGCAGCTGTTGGAAGATACAGTTAAAGTGATAACTTCTGACAAAGAAGCCTGGGTAAATGCTATGCTTCAGGATGAGCACGGGATGTCTTTACAGGCCCATGATCCTATAAAGTCTGGCCTTGCAACCTTCAGTGCTTTTTGTTTGGTTGGCTTTATTCCGCTAATAACCTATGTCACTAACTGGATGTCCCCTGGCCTTGTTGATGACGCCTTTGGCTGGGCTGCCTTTATGACAGGTATTGCATTTTTCTGGGTGGGCGCACTAAAAGGAAGATTTGTATCACACTATTGGTTACTTTCTGGTATGGAAACAGTTGCTGTTGGCGGTATTGCTGCTGCTATGGCTTACGGGGTGGGGTCAATTTTGAAAAATTTGCTAGGTTAACGTAGCCATTAGCAGTCTTTAAGACTAGGCTAATCACTCAATACTTCTAATTCCACTATCAAATCATCAGATAATAATTCTAGCTCATATCGAAGCTCTTCTCTTTGGATGTTCGAATTTAAAAAGCTAATGACTGCAGAGGCTTTGAATAAAGTTTCTGAACTCATAGGTGCATCCTCGCAATTTGTACAGAGCTCTTCTACATTGACATCAAGTCGAGTCAGTATTGATGAGAGTTCGCCGATAATTCCAGGCCTATCGTTACCTACCAAGGTTAATAATAAATGCTCACCTAGTTCTTGATCACTCTCGGTAGTTGGTTCCGCTATAATCTTAATGCCTTCTGTGCTAAGTGCCCCAAGCTCCTGTAGTAGCTTTGGTTGCTGCCTTGTTCCGACATTTACTAGAAGTATCCCAGCAAACTTCCCAGCCAATCTAGACATGTTGCTTTCGAGCCAGTTTCCACCATGAGATGCAACTATTGTTGCGACTTTTTCGACAACACCAGGGCGATCATCAGAAATTATAGTGAGTGTGAGATAGTGATTCATTGTAAGACCTATATCGATATGCATGTATTATAGTGCATACAATTAGAATGAGCGATATTGATACTAGGCTGTATTAGCATAAGTGTAGTTTCATGTATTGGTATAAGGGGGCAGCAGAAAATGATTGAGATACCATCGCATAAACTTCCAGCAGATTTACTTACATCTGTTATAGAGGAATTTATTAACAGGGATGGAACTGATTATGGGGACAGAGAGGTTAGCTTAAAGGAAAAGATTGAACATGCAAGAATAAAAATATCACAAGGTGACGTAATCCTAACATTCGATCAAGAGACGGAAAGCTGCAACCTTCTGAGCAAAAATGATTTTATAGAAATTACCCAAAAATTGTAAATTAGAATGGATAGAGTCCTGTTAATTTTGACTAATTAAGAATCAACAAGCATTGAAATAGCCTCAAGGGCTTCAGGATCGCGCGCCTTAATCTTATTTGCAATATGATGCTGGAAGAAGTATCGAAATGCTTCTTCTGTTTTGCAAGGATAAAGGCAGTCGTCACCAGGCAAAACTGGCGTATTGACAACTTTTGCATCATCTATGAGCATGCATTCTATGGCGCCACTGCTTAATAGTCTCCAGCTCACCACTTCTTTTAGCGTTAAATTTTTAAAACCATCGCTTGAGAGAACAGCATGTGTGCCGATTACGTCAGGTATTTCCTGCACTATATCTTCATCAGTTTGAAGATCTCTTTCATAGTATTCAGCAGCAGTCTCTAGCTCTATAATTTTGTGGATAGGAGCCTCATGAAAAACCTCATCGCTATCTGGATTAAAATAGCCTTCCCAATAACCGTTAACAGGGTCGCTTATCAGAGGGCAGGATACTATCTCGTCCAGCCAAGGAGTTAAGCCAACAACTTCACCATCAGCCCTCAGGGCCCAACAGAGAATCTTGACACTAAATAATTTTTCGGGGCTCGTCTCATTCGAATAAATCATTTCAAGACCATCAAGTTCTGGTGCAAGGCGTATAATGCGGTGATTGCAAGATGAGGAGTAAGGTTTTTGAGTAAAGATATCAATAACATTATCTTTGTTATGATTGCTGTTGGATGTTGAGGTGGTCATAATACTTCCCCAATATTGTCTAATAATAAGGCAATGGCAACAAAAAAATTATTTTTCCATAACAGTTATTATGGTGTACTGATTATATACCCAATACACAATATAAGGTACTACTGATAAGATAAAAGTACAACATATAGTGTAATTTTTTTAGAAAGCCTCATCCCAACGTGCAAATTCTATAT
The DNA here is from genome assembly GCF_047729555.1 of Porticoccus sp. Uisw_050_02. NCBI lineage: Bacteria > Pseudomonadati > Pseudomonadota > Gammaproteobacteria > Cellvibrionales > Porticoccaceae > Porticoccus > Porticoccus sp. Uisw_050_02. The sequence goes on from NZ_CP159825.1 coordinate 472,480, forward strand.
TTATTGCCTTTCCATTGGATAGTATGATGCTATTTTTTAGCAGAAAAGGTGACCGTACATTGATATCTGATATAAGTGCTCCTCGGGTTATAAAAATTCCAAAAAAATTAAAAGTAGAGGAATTAACTGCTATTTTTAATGACTTATTTTCTGATTCCTTGAATACTCATCTGGAGGGCGGGGCAGACGAACCGCTTTATCTGCCGGCAAGTTATAGCTGTAAGCACAATAGACTTATTTTTTGTCAGGACTACATTTCTAGTGCTTTGCATGAAATTGCTCATTGGTGTCTTGCTGGTGAAAAAAGACGAAATTTAATAGATTATGGATATTGGTATCACCCAGATGGAAGATCAGAGATTCAGCAAAAAATATTTGAGAAAGTTGAGGTTCGACCTCAGGCGCTAGAGTGGATTTTTTCTGTTGCTGCGTCACACTCATTCACTGTCAGCACCGATAATCTATTGGGCGAAATTGATACTAGTCATTATTTTTTACAATCAGTTCTTGAGCAGACCCATATTTGGTGTCGGGAACCTATGCCAGAACGAGGACTCTTATTCGCAAAGGCTTTGTCGCACTTTTTTAAAACACAACCATTTAGTTCTTCCCTCTATCAGTTTTCTTGAAATTAAGTCGTTATAATAAGATTTGCAAGAAAGGATGGCGCTCAATGAAGATTATAGCTGACGATAATATGCCTTTAGTCCAAGAGTTATTTTCTCCTTATGGTGAGATAACAATGCTTCCTGGACGTGACATTACGGCTGATGATGTGCAGCAAGCTGATGTGTTGCTGGTCAGATCAGTAACACAAGTAAACGAAAGCCTTTTAGGGGGCAGCAAGGTAAGGTTTGTCGGATCGTCAACCATCGGTGCTGACCATATAGATCAAAGTTATCTTCAACACAAAGGCGTTAAATTTGCCAATGCTCCTGGATGTAATGCCAACGCAGTAGTGCAGTATGTTCTTTCAGTTTTGAGCACTCTTCGCTCTAACTGGATGGAGCAAACTATCGGGATCATTGGGTGTGGAGCTATTGGGGGAAAACTATATAAAATCTTGCGTGCCCTAGGAGTAGAATGCCGCTGCTATGATCCTTTTCTTGCGGCAGCAAGTAATCCTCATCTAGTTACTTTCGAGGCAGTCTTAGAATCAGATATTTTGTCTCTCCATGTACCTTTGACGGACTCAGGCTTTTACCCCACCTATCATTTATTCAATGAACAAGTTTTGCGTAATCTTGCGCCAAACGTTTTATTGATTAACACTAGCAGGGGTGCTGTTTTGGATAACCAGTCAGCACTGCGCTGTTTTTCGGAGAAGTCTTGGCAGTTGGTGCTTGACGTATGGGAAGGTGAGCCCGATATTTCATTGGGGCTGCTGAAGCTAGTTGATATATGCTCTCCGCATATAGCAGGTTATAGTTATGATGGAAAAATTAAGGGCACTCAAATGATTTTTGATGCTTTTTGTTCTAGTTATGGGTTTGACACTCCAATTCCAATTGTTAGGGATGAAATTTTTGAATTGACATCTAGTTCTCTTGCGGAGGCCGTGCTAGAAACTTTTGATGTAAAAAAAATAGATCATCTTATGAGAGAGTCTTTGCTCAAAAAAGAGGCCTGCCATCCACAGGAGTTTGATCGTTTGAGGAAAAATTTCCCGCAAAGATTTGAGTTCCAGCACTACTGTTTGGCAAAAAATAGTGATGAGCTTCTAGCTAAAAGTTTATCAATACTCGGATTCAAGTCAGCTTAGCAGTTTTGTTTAATTAATTTTTATGTCGAATCAGTTTTCAATTAGTGCCATGTTTGATGCGATAATCTAGAAGAAACTTGGATAGCCTGTCAATAGCTTCAACTATATCGTCCTCTCTGGGTAAAAAGACAATACGGAAATGATCAGAATTCGGCCAGTTAAACGCTGTACCTTGAACCAAAAGAATTTTTTGCTCTAATAGTAAATCCAAGACAAATTTCTCATCATCGACTATTGGGTATATTTTGGGGTCGAGACGCGGAAATAAGTACATGGCAGCTTTTGGTTTTACGCAGCTTACACCTGGTATTTCATTGAGTAACGACCATGCCTTGTCTCGCTGAAGTAGCAATCTTCCACCAGGACAAGTCAGATCATTAATGCTTTGATATCCACCTAAGGCAGTTTGTATGGCATACATTGCGGGTACATTGGCGCACAGCCTAACAGAAGAAAGCATTTCAAGGCCTTCTATGTAGCTTTGAGCGATATCTTTAGCTCCGCTTACCACTAACCAGCCAGAACGAAAGCCTGCCAACCTATAGGTTTTAGATAAGCCGTTTAACGTAATACATAATACATCATTCGCTAAACTAGCAAGCGGAATATGTTTTGCTTCATCAAATAAAATACGGTCATAAATTTCATCGGCGTAGATTATTAGTTGGTGTTTCCGAGCCAGTGAAATTATTTGTCGTAAAACGGACTCACTATAGACTGCTCCCGTTGGGTTATTTGGGTTTATTACAACGATACCTCGAGTTTTTGCTGTAATTTTACTGGCTATGTCGTCAATATTTGGTTGCCAATCTTCTGTTTCATCGCACAGGTAATGAACAGCCTTTCCTCCAGCCAGAGTTACAGCTGCTGTCCATAAAGGGTAGTCTGGGGCAGGAATAAGAATCTCATCATCGTTATTCAACAAGGCCTGCATTGCCATCACTATCAGCTCGCTGACACCGTTCCCTAAAAAAACATCGTCAATTTCGACATTAGAAATTCCCATGATTTGACAGCGTTGCATTACAGCCTTTCTAGCACTGTATATGCCTTTTGAGTGACAGTAACCCTGAGCTTTTGCTAAATTGTGAATGACATCCTGTATAATTTCATCCGGCGCTTCAAAACCGAAAGCGCTAGGGTTGCCGATATTTAATTTGAGAATACGATGGCCATCTTCTTCTAGACGATTGGCATGATCATGAATTGGACCGCGAATATCGTAACAGACATTGTTTAGTTTGCTTGATTTCTTAATATGTTGCATATAAATCTTATTGAAAGCTGTCGTGTGATGATAATTCATCTATTGTATATCAAATTGATTCTATAGCTAAGAAAAGTAGGAGATAGATGTTATGAATGACAAAAATACTAGTAAAGAAATTTGGCGAAAAAAACTGACTTCTGAGGAATTTAATATTTGCTGGGAAAAAGGAACAGAGCGAGCTTTTTCTGGGCAACTCAACGATGAAAAAGCTGCAGGAATTTATGCATGTTGTTGTTGTAGTAAGCCTTTGTTTCATTCAGAAAAAAAGTATGATTCTGGTTCTGGATGGCCTAGTTTTTTTGATGTAATTGATAAGCATGCGGTTAATGAAAACTCAGACCATAGTCATGGAATGGTTCGTACGGAAGCACTATGCGCTAACTGCGGGGCTCATCTGGGCCACGTGTTTACAGATGGACCAAAACCAACAGGTTTGCGATATTGCATAAATTCTCTTTCCCTTAATTTAGTCAAAACATAAAACGTAGATTGCGTTTAAGTTTGCATATTTTTTTTCAACTTAGATTAAGTTGATTAAGTTAAAGAGTGGGCTTGACAGCATAGAGCCTGCTTCATAGAATGCGCGCCTCCCTTTTTTTAAAGAAGACATATTGTCTTTATGGGAAAATTTTGGTCCCGTTCGTCTAGAGGCCTAGGACACCGCCCTTTCACGGCGGTAACAGGGGTTCGACTCCCCTACGGGACGCCATTTTTCGTTACTTTGTTTTTTATGACAAAGAAAACGCGGGAATAGCTCAGTTGGTAGAGCGCAACCTTGCCAAGGTTGAGGTCGCCGGTTCGAACCCGGTTTCCCGCTCCAATTAAGAAGTGTAATATCAAATTAGGTATTACATTTTTTTTTGGCTCATATTTTATAGTTGTTATTTTTCCACACCATACAGAAAATAATGTCTATTCTTTTTTTGCGCATACTAGGCTGATCTTTTTAATTAAATACTTAAGGTGCGCTCTTAGACCGTTAAATTTTTTATGCAGACAACCATTTATGATTAAACCTCAAGTCACAGTTAAAAATAGAATATTAAACTATGAATAAGTTAGCTTTATGTATTACAAGTCTGCACAAGGAGTACGGTAATGGATTCCAGGCATTAAGAGGCGTTGATATTGAGGTTCAGCAAGGGGATTTTTTTGCACTTTTGGGGCCAAATGGAGCTGGAAAGTCAACAATTTTAGGTATTATTTGCTCTTTAGTTAAAAAAACTTCTGGCAAGGTTAGCGTATTTGAGGCAAATATAGACGATGATTTCTCATTAGTTAAAAAAAATATTGGGGTTGTTCCGCAAGAGTTTAATTTTAATCAGTTTGAAAAGATTTTTGATATCGTCAGGACTCAGGGTGGATATTTTGGCCTTCCAGGAAAATTGTCTGAAAAAAGAGCAGAAAAATACCTAAAACTTTTAGGTTTGTGGGACAAACGTGACCAGACCCCGCGAATGCTTTCAGGAGGAATGAAAAGGCGACTTATGATAGCAAGAGCTCTTATCCATGAGCCAAAATTACTTATTCTGGATGAGCCTACAGCTGGTGTCGATATAGAGTTAAGACGATCTATGTGGGAGTTTCTTAGGAAAATCAACGAGGGCGGGACAACAATAATCCTAACTACTCATTATCTGGAAGAAGCTGAAAGTTTGTGTCGAAATGTCGCAATTATTGATCGTGGAAAAATTATTCAGAATACTTCAATGCGTGAGTTGTTACGACAGCTCAACACGGAGTTCTTTATTTTTGATACACATGAAAAATTAATTGAATTACCGAGAATGGACGGCTATAAAGGGCATCTGATTAATTCCAATAGCTTTGAAGTCGAGATTGAAAAGCATCAGTCCCTGAATGCGCTATTTGCGAACCTGACCGCTCAAGATATTCAGATTCTGAGCATGAAAAACAAGACTAATAGATTAGAAGAATTATTTATTTCGCTTGTCCAGCCTCATGAAGAGAAAACTGAAGAGGTATCAGGATGAATGTTAGAGAGCAGTGGATAGCTTTTGTTACCATTTTGGTAAAAGAGATTAGAAGATTTACTCGTATCTGGCCGCAGACATTATTACCCCCGGCAATCACTATTGCTTTGTATTTTGTAATCTTTGGCACTTTGATAGGCCCTCGTATTGGGCGTATGGCAGGGTTTTCTTATATTGAATTTGTCGTTCCTGGATTAATCATGATGTCTGTTATCACTAACTCATACGGTAATGTTGTCTCATCCTTTTTTGGTGCCAAATTTCAGAAGTCTATTGAAGAGGTGTTAGTTTCCCCTGTCCCAAGTTATGTTCTTTTGTCTGGATATGTAATTGGGGGCGTGATTAGGGGGTTGGCTGTAGGATCTATCGTGACATGCTTGTCTCTATTCTTTACTGACCTTCAGGTCCATAATATTACTATTACTGTTACTATTGTTTTTCTTACATCAGTACTATTTTCGCTAACCGGCTTCATTAACGCTATTTATGCAAATAGTTTTGATGATATATCCATCATTCCAGTTTTTATTTTGACGCCACTTACATACTTAGGCGGGGTTTTTTATTCCATGGAGATGTTGCCTAAATTTTGGCAGGATATTTCAATGATAAACCCTATTCTTTATATGGTTAATGCGTTCAGATATGGCCTTTTGGGGGTATCTGACATTAGTGTAGGCTGGGCATTTTTTATGGTGGCTGCTCTTTGTGTTGTTTTATTTTGCTATGCTTCATATCTGCTTAATCAAGGAAAACGTCTTAGAACGTAAATTGACATAAAAAATAGGTGCTTATGGCCACTGATAATAATTTTATTTTAGGCGCTAATACTCCATATCCGTCAGATTATGATTCAGGTTTATTGTGTCCTATCCTCAGAAAAAATGGGCGACAAGCAATCAAAATTGATGATAATTACCCCTTTCATGGGGTGGATATTTGGACAGCCTACGAGATTTCTTGGTTGGATTTAAAGGGTAAGCCTAAGTTTGCTATCGCTGAGATCACTGTATCATGTAAAACAAAGAATATAGTGGAATCCAAGTCTTTAAAGTTATACCTGAACTCCTTGAACCAAATGAAGTGTGAGTCTAGTAATGGTATTTCAGCGCTAATGAAAAAAGATATCGAAAGCTGCGTAGAGGGCCGGGTAGATGTCCATATGTATAGCCTGGGTGATTTCCATATTCGCGGACTCCCTTCATTCTCAGGTATATTACTGGATGATCTAGATGTTGTCGTTGATTCTTATAAGCCAGATCCTTCGTTATTATCCGCAGAAGAAAGTGGTGGGATAATCACAGAAACACTCTATAGTCATCTGCTGAAGACCAACTGCCCCGTCACCAATCAGCCTGATTGGGCTAGTATTATGATTAGATATACAGGACACCCGATTAATGCTGTGGGCGCCCTCAAATACATTATTTCTTACCGCCACCATCAAGATTTTCATGAGCAATGCGTTGAGCGTATATATTCGGAGATATATGCCCGTTGTCGACCTGTAGAATTGGAAGTTTATGCTAGATACTCTCGTCGAGGTGGTTTAGATATTAATCCTTATCGTAGTTCGAGAAAAATACATCCACCATTAATTCGCATATCTTGTCAGTGAACAGAGAGACTACTTATTTTTCAGGCAGGCGACCTGCTATAATGAGAAATACTTATTTTTTGTATAGGTGAAAAATGGATGCATTAGTTGCTTTGCAGAATAGGGCGTCTAGCACAAGACTGGTTGCCCCTGGTCCTACGATTCAGGTTCTTGAGAATATACAAAAATCAGCACTTAGGGCTGCCGATCATGGTCGCTTGCGCCCGTGGAGGTTTTTGATGATCGAGGGGGACGGTCGAAAAAAATTAGGTGAATTATTTATTGCGGCTGAAAAACAAAAAACAGACAATCTGTCAGAAAAAAAATGTGAGCTGGCTGCTAATAAGGCCATGAGAGCTCCAACTATTGTGATTGTGATTGCATGCATTAAAGATCACTCCAGGGTCCCGCGAATAGAGCAAATTATTTCAGCTGGAGCAGCAGCACAAAATATGTTGACGGCGGCTTATGCGCAGGGAATAGGAGCTGTTTGGCGCACTGGTGATTTAGCTTACGATAGTAAATTTTCTGCCGAACTAGGCTTAACAATGAGTGAGACAATCGTTGGTTTTTTGTACCTAGGGACTGCTTCCCCTGGCTGTGAAGCCAAGGCCCCCAAAATGAACACCAAAGATTATTTTCAATCTTGGCCTTGACGATTGCTATTTAAGGAGTGGTTGTGTAGAGTTCAATCGCTTTAATTTGCGCTAGAAGCTTGGATTTTTTAGTGCAAGAGATATTGCTGTGTGGCGGCCATATGGCCCACTGTCTAAGAAAAAAATTATTTTATGGTGAGGTGGCCGAGTGGTTTAAGGCGCACGCTTGGAAAGCGTGTGTACGGTAACGTACCGAGGGTTCGAATCCCTCTCTCACCGCCATATATTAATCAATTTTTGGCTATTATTCCTTTAGTTTAGATTTATTTTGTCACCCAAACCCTTGCCCATAAGCGTTAAAAAAATGTACCGAAAATAATTCTTCAGATTGAGTGTTGTCAACATCCTTGCATCAACCTCCGCTAGCAGCTGTGGGTTGGACATGTCTATTCCTTGAATTTGCGCTAGACCTGTAATACCAGGACGGATGTCGTAGACCCCGAGTGTCTCACGCTCCTGAATCAGCTCATTCTGATTGGTCAAGCAGGGCCTCGGGCCAACAAGACTCATCTCACCTTTGAGTACATTCCATAGTTGCGGCAATTCATCTAGTTTTGTTCGACGTAAAATTTTCCCGACCGATGTTACCGCAGATGCGCTGGAAAGATGTGAAGCAATAGATGGCGTGCCTGGCAGCATGGTGCGAAATTTTATTAGAATAAAAGGTTTTTGGTTGCGACCTATACGCTCTTGTTTAAACAAGAGCGTGCGAGAACCAATGCTGTCAAAAACTAATATAGGAAGTAGCAATGGAAAAAATAGCATTAAACCAGAAAAAGAAAAGAATAAATCCATCGAACGTAGAATTTTTTGATTCAATTCGCTCATAAACGCAGATCCGATGATGCTTCATCTAGCAGGTATTTTAAGTCATAAATAATATGCTCGGGAGAGGCAAAACGTCGAATTTTTTCGACACCCATTACCTTGAATCTATCGTGCGCAACAGCAATGATGATAGCATCATAGGCGCCAGGTAAAGGCTCCATTGTCATTGTGAGCCCATATTCTACCTGTGCTTCATGTTTGTCTGCCCAGGGGTCGTAAACATCGATCTGAGCGTTATATACTCCTAATTCATGAATGATGTCTATAATCTTAGTGTTGCGTAAATCTGGACAGTTTTCTTTAAAGGTCAACCCCATGATTAAAATTTTTGATCCCTCGATCTGAATTTTTTTCTTGCTCATCGCCCCAATTAATTGTGAGGCAACATAAGCCCCCATGTTATCGTTCATTCGCCTGCCGGCAAGAATTATTTCAGGAGTGTAGCCGATCGCCTGAGCTTTATGTGTCAGATAGTATGGGTCTACACCGATGCAGTGTCCGCCTACAAGGCCGGGTCGGAAGGGAAGGAAATTCCACTTGCTGCCAGCAGCCTCGAGTACTGCTTGGGTGTCGATGTCCATCTTGTTGAAAATGATAGCAAGCTCGTTAATAAGAGCGATGTTGAGATCACGCTGGGTGTTTTCGATAACCTTGGCAGCCTCAGCAATTTTTATGCTCTTCGCTTTATGTGTCCCGGCGGTAATGATTTCATTATAAAGAGTGTCGATAAGGTCAGCAATTTCTGGCGTCGAGCCGGAGGTGACCTTTTTGATGCTGGTGATACGATGTTCTTTATCGCCGGGGTTAATACGTTCAGGGCTATAGCCACAAAAGAAGTCTTCATTAAATTTAAGGTTTGAGTATTTCTCAAGCACTGGCACACAATCTTCTTCGGTTGCGCCGGGATAAACTGTTGACTCATAGATTACGATATCACCTTTTTTTAAGACCTTGCCGATTGTCTCACTTGCTTTAAGTAACGGCATTAAATTGGGCCGCTTATCCTTATTGATCGGAGTCGGGACGGTGACTATGTAGCAATTAGCATTCTTTAGGTTGTCATGGTTTGCTGTATAGGTCACATAACTTGCTTGTTTAATTTCTTTATCTGTAACCTCTAGTGTTTTATCAATGCCTTTTTTTAACTCTTCAATGCGACTGATATTAATATCAAAACCGATAAGGGGAAATTTTTTCCCAAATTCCACAGCAAGTGGCAGGCCAACATAACCAAGACCAACAACAGCAAGTTTTAAGTCAAATATTGATTGTGGGGCGCTGTGGGTCATATCTTAAGATTCTCTCGATAGTAAGAATGAATTTAACTATAGTAAAGGCTGGCGGAAACGCCAAGCAATTCTTCATAGTGTCACCAGTGTTACTTTTGTCGCTCTAGCGCTAAATGCATGCAGTCGACTATTGTAGTGCTTGGCTTGTAGTCTGTGACAAGTTTTTCGAGAATACTGAGCGTTAAAAGCAAGTTATTTTGAATAAATGCATTTTGTAGTAAATTAATGTCAACCTCTAACTTCTCCCAGCTAATAAACGCATCATGCGCCTGTTGAATCTTGGGATGGGATGTCGGTCGAGGATCTTTGCCAAGCAACAGTTCCTCGTAAAGTTTTTCTCCTGGTCGGATACCAGTGATGCTAATTTTTATATCCCCATCGGGATTAAGATTATCCTGAATAGTCAGTCCCGACAATCTAACCATTCGTTGAGCTAGATCAGCAATCCTAATCGGTTCACCCATATCCAAGATAAACACATCCCCACCAGTTGCCATGGAGCCGGCCTGGATGACTAATTGCGCTGCTTCTCTGATGGTCATAAAGTAACGAGTGATATCCGGATGAGTTAGAGTGATGGGTCCGCCAGCCTGTATTTGTTTGCGAAATTTTGGAATTACAGACCCTGATGAATTTATTACATTCCCAAACCTCACCATAGAGAATTGTGTTTTTTTGGAATGCTTTTGATGTGCAAACAAAGATTGCAGGCATAATTCAGCAAGGCGCTTGCTGGCACCCATGGCATTAGTTGGACGAACTGCTTTGTCGGTAGATATAAGTATAAAGTTTGAAACCTCGTTTTTAACGGCCGCTTGTGCGGTTACCAGTGTTCCGATAATATTGTTTTTGATCCCTTCTGTTAGGTTATATTCCACTAGCGGCACATGTTTATAAGCAGCTGCATGATAAATGGTGTTAGGTTTCCAGGTGGATATGATTGCTTGCATACGATCTTTATCTTGCACAGAGGCAAGTAATGGAATTAATTCAATATCAGAATTTTTACTGGCTTGGAATTCTTCGAGTTCAGCATGAATGGAATACAAGGCAAACTCGTTGATTTCTAGCAACAATAACTTACTTGGATTATATTGAATGATTTGTCGGCAGAGCTCGCTTCCTATTGATCCTCCTGCCCCTGTTACCAGCATAACTTTACCAGTAATGTTTTTTGTCAGCAGAAGACCATCAGGCTTGACTGTTTCGCGACCCAATAGATCGTTTATATCAAGCTCCTGTAGATTAGAAACCGTCACTCGGCCCTCTGTTAGATCCAGTAAGCTGGGTATGGTGTGAATAGAAATCCGGTAATTTTCAATACGTTTTATGATGTCATTTCGGTGTCGTCGGCTAGCGGATGGTATCGCTAACAATATCCGCGTGATACCTTTAGATGAAATTAGATTTGGCAGTTCTTCTTGCGAAAAAATCGGTTTGCCATTGATTGTGTGGCCATGTAGTTCTTTATCATCATCCAGAAATCCAACTATTTTCATCTGGTTGTTTATATCGAGAGCGGCGATTAACTCCTGACCCGCTTTACCAGCGCCATAGATCAGGGCTTTTGGTAATGGACCGTGATATCGCGAGCTTAGGCAGACAAAAGCTAGCCATCTGGACCCTGTGATAAAAATTGTCAATAACAGCGGCTGAATTAACCCTATGGTTTTTGGGATTCCTAGAACCCCAATGCCAGTAATGAGGCCTGCATATACAAAAGCATATAGTCCGATTGCCCGGATAATTAAAAATATCCCTCCGCTTCCTGAAGAACGAAAGATGCTGAGGTATATGCCCGAGAAAAATAAGATGGGCAGGGCGAAGATTATAGAAAATATTGTTGCTGCTAAGATGGACTCTTCAGAATAAGAGATAGGCTGACCTAGTCTGAGATAAAAGGCGATCCAAACTGCCAGCACACAAAGACTTGCATCTGTAGCAAGCACGATAAACTGCTTAGCAAGACGTGGAAGATCATCCATTTTTTTTGAAAAAAATAGTCCAGTTACGCTTAACATTTATTTGATGATCTCTGTTATTTGTTATTATCGATCAAGCTCAAGCTTTTGCGCTGTCTCTCATAGAGACTGTATTGTACCACTCAAGAGATCGAGCATTACCTTCTGGAATTTCTCTTTCAGCCCATTTGGCAAAATCAACAGCACAGAAAGCAGTAATGTCAGCCATTGTAAACGAATCACCGGCAACAAACGTATTCTCCGTTAGGTAGCGCTCCAGCCAGGCGTAAAAATTGTTGAGCGTATTCTGCCCTCTATCTACCAGACCCTCTATGGCTCCAACAGCATCATTTCCTGGAAGACTCCGGTATGTGAAGTTTTCATTTTTTTTGTTGTTACGAAAAGCCTCTGAGACAGCGATCATCCCATCAAACTCCATCTTGCGTTGCAGGCACTCGACTGTTGCTCTCTCTAGTGGAGTTTTTCCTAGCAAGGGGGTTTCCGGATAGACCTCTTCAAGATACTTGCAAATAGCCATAACTTCATCAAATCTAGTGCCATCGTCTAGCTCTAAGACAGGAAGTAATCCACGCGGATTGATGGATAGGAACGCATCTTTAAGGTTTTCCCCGCCAATAATATCGACTTCGATTTTCTGGATGTCTAAGCCTTTTTCAGCAATAAACATACGTGCTCGTCTTGGATTAGGCGCTACAGCGCAGTCGTAAAGTATCATAGCCATTGATATCCTTTTTTTACAGAGAGATAGTACAAATTTATATTTTCTTCAGATCAAAAGAGTACACTTTTTTATGTGTGTTTGAAATTTTTATTGTAAAGAACGAGCTTCAAAATGGTTCCTTTTATTTATAGAAAAATTTTCCCTAGCAACGATGGGATAATGGTCTCTACTCGCTGGATTCTACTTCCCATGGAAATAGGCTGAAAGCCAATCTTTGTAAATTTATCTACTTCATATTCGATGAACCCGCCTTCAGGGCCAATGGCTAGTATTGTGGGTTGAGTTACACCGACAGGGCAAGAGGTGTCACCATTAGGGTGTGCGACTAAAGAATAGGTATTACTAGCCATTTCGGCCAATTCATCCTCTATAAACGGCTTAAAGCGTTTTTTTATAGTCACCCTTGGGAGCAGGGTGTCGCAGCCTTGCTCTAGACCTAACAGCAACTCTTTTTTGATAGAAAGTTTGTTTAGACAGGGCGTTTGCCAGTAGCTTTTTTCTACCTTCCAGGTATTAATTAAATAAAGCTCTTTAACTCCCAATGTGGCTATAGTTTGAAGAATTCTTTTAAGCATCTTAGGGCGCGGCAGGGCAAGGACAAGAATTAGAGGCAATGCTTTCGGTGGATCCTCTGTTAATGATACCTGCAAGAATGCGGAATTTGATTGAATTCTTGTAATCGTTGCGGTGCCTAGTTGACCGTTGATAACCCCAGCCTTTATACAGCTGCCAACGCTGACTTTTTGTATCTCTAGCATGTGCTTGAGTCGACGATCAGATAGCTTGACCACTCCTTCACCTATAAAGTCCGTATGTTCTAAAAGCATCAAATTCATGAGTGATTGCCTGGGCTTTAAGTGCTTTTGTTGGCAGGAGGTTTTTCGCTTTGGTGTGAGACTTAACTATATCAAACATAAAGCCTAACGTTGAGTGGTTTATAGGGTCCAGTTAGTCCCCGCAGGAAGATAATTGTAAAGATTGGAGATGATTTGCCTCTGTATTTGATAGCGCAAGAGTATAATTTTCTATTACTTGGTTAAAAGCGCGAACATAAGAGCAGTGAAATTTTTCATTGGGCGGCAGCCATTCCAGAGGCCCCTTAGCTCCTTTTTCTTGATTTACTTTTTTTGTCACAGCAAACAGATTATTTTCATCGTTAACGAAAGCAGATCTTTTCTCGGGTGGCCACAACGATGCTCCATGAATCCAAGCCCATTTTAATGGGACTAGGTGGTCAATATCCATCTCCTTGGCCCGATGAATAACCATTCCTGTGTAGGGGTCATTCCAGAGACCCCGACTAACCGTACAACCGTTAGCCTTCATGTCCACCCGACTAACGGATAACTTTATCAATATCTCATGGCGTGTATTTTGACAGTCTTGATCTTTATCAATCCATCCACCAAACATAGAGCGATGATATTTTTGCGAATCTTGCTCTTTAGCCGTTTTAGTGCGAAATGACTGGGAGTGGTCAGCAGAGATTTTAGGCAACTTTCCTCCGCTTTTAATACAGCCCTCAAGAGAGGCGAATGGCTGAAAGTGTTTAATATTTGAGTAGTACGGACTCGCTGCGCCATGACATATAGCACGCTTACTCTTTTTGACTATGTTATCAGGCAGGCAGTTAGCATAGGGTAGGGCGAAGACAATCAACACTATCAAGAATCTAGTTAAATTTTGCATAACCACGTAATCTGAATAAATTGATTATTACACAGGAGTGGCACTTCGGTATAATTTTAGCTAGCGACTATACGCTATAGTAGTTCTTGAGCGGATCTCTGTCTGATAAGGATTGAATGATATTTTCTGCAAGCCTTCTTCCGCTTAACCATGCACCTTCAACCTTGCCTTGATTCAACCAGTCGGCACACATACCTAGATTATTTTCTTTGTCCCAAGCAAAAGTCATATCTAATGGAGGCGTTGCTTCTGCATAGCGCCAAAGATGAGCTTGATATTGATCAGGAGGAGAGCCCCCGAGAGCCAAGAACTCTTTGATTAACAGTTGTGCAGCCTCCTCTGCGGAAGCATCGATGTGTGATTCGCTCCATTCTGATGTTGCGTGAAGCACCCAGGCTTCATGGCCACCTCTTTCTGGCTTGCTGCTGTTTCTGGCAATCCACCTTAGTGGGCCCTTGTTGACGAAGGCAGCGTCAAACTTTAAGTCTATTTTTTCATTGAAATTGAGCATGACAGCCCAGGATCCAGACATCTTTATATCTTGAGCAATCGTAGTGAGCGCGGGTGAGACTTCTTTAAATAGCTCGACTGCTTGAGGTGCAGGAATAGCCGCGATCACAATATTGAAGCTACCTTTTATAACGCCATTTTCCTTGCTTTTTAGTGACCATCTAGGGTAGCTTTGAGGTCTAATAAATACAGACCCTATGGTTGTGTTTAAATTAACAGAAAGTCCCCTGGCCATAAGTGCAGCCGGTGTTGTCATTTTTGGAACGCCAACAAAACGTTCCACATTGGTGGTGTTTGGAGAGCGCAACTGCGCGATATTTGCACTCACCCAGTTGGCAAAACGTTTTGCGTGACTTGTGGTAGCTTTCACGGGCCCCGGATCACCCAAAACTGATATTCTCGGGGACCACAACTGCGCAACACCTACACCAATCCAGCCGGCAGCCTCTTTTTTGAAATCAGGATCCGTTGTAGTGAAATATTGGGCTCCATGGTCAAATTCTGAGAAATCATTTCGCCTAGTGGCCATTCGTCCAGATAGATTACGCCCTTTGTCAAATACTTCAACGATATAACCTGCTTGCGCGAGAGTCTTGGCGCAAGAGAGCCCTGCAATCCCAGCGCCAATAATACCAACAGTTTTAGTCTTTAATTTCGGGGATGTGCTGTCCATGACTCTAACCACTAAGAATATCTCCACTGTTTAGTTTGTTTTGGAATTTTAGTATAATGAGGATTGCAGGCAAGGAATTTTTGAAAATCTCTATTCTTTTTTCGTCATAAATTTTTAGTTTTTTTAATAACTGAGGTCTAATCTAGCAATCTCGACATAATATAAAAATCAGCACGAAGAAATAGAAGCGACCAAGCAGTCAGTCTTTTCATTCCAGATCTTCACATCATTGCCTTAAACACGACAATCGTAAAATAAAGAGCGCATTATGACAAATTTTTTTGACAAAGATAACACCCAAGATGTGTTGTATTTTGATGGCTCTTGCCCCATGTGCACTAAAGAAATAAAAGCATTGAGGCGTTTGAATGGCGGCGGCCTATCCTTTGTGGATGTTCACGGATGTGAAGTTGACCAACATATGCCCACAAAGCTGGAGATGCTAAAAGTGCTGCATCTGATGACCGCTGAGGGGGACTGGCTTAAGGGAATTCCGGCAACTGTTAGAGCCTGGTCTCACACCCGTTGGGGCTGGTTATTTAAGCCGCTGCTATGGCCTCTCTTTAGCGACGTAACAAATTATATTTATAAGTTGTGGGCAGAACGACGATACGAGCGTCTTTATGGCTGCGATACCTGTGCTGGTGACGATAATTGAAAGTCCTTGTCGTGGGAGGGAATGGGGGTATAGGCGCGGGATTAGTAAATGCCATACTGGAGTCAAATGATGACGCTATCGTACATGCGACTTATCGACAAGCACTGCCCTCGTTTACACATGATCGACTGAATTGGCACCAACTGGATGTGACCCATGAAGAGAGTTTCAAAAAACTTGCATCCGAAGTGAAGGAAGTGGATTGGATTATTAACTGTGTAGGGATGCTTCATACAAAAGAAAAAGGACCAGAAAAAGCAATTCGTTCTATCGAGCCAGATTTTTTTATGGACAGTTTCCGTATCAACACTCTCCCATCTTTATTGTTAGCCAAGTATTTTTTTAGATCTATACTTGCCTCGTCACCAACCGTCTTTGCTGTAGTTTCAGCAAAGGTTGGAAGCATTCAGGATAATAGGCTAGGTGGTTGGTACAGCTACAGGGCATCAAAAGCAGCACTGAATATGGCATTAAAAACTTTATCGCTGGAGTGGCGCCTGAAGCTGCCAAATTGTTGTGTGGCAGCATTGCATCCAGGGACAACGGATACGCAGCTGTCTATGCCGTTTCAAACAAACGTTCCCGAACATAAGCTGTTCACTACAAACCATACAGCTGGATTATTGTTAGAGGTGATCCATGGGCTGAATCCGCAAAAAAGTGGCCGATTTTGGAACTGGGATGGCGAAGAGCTGCCGTGGTAGAATTGATTTTTTTAACGCTTGAATAAAAAAACCCCTTAGATTTTAAGGGGTTTTTCTGAGGAGCATCGCAACTAAGAGTGATGGCTTTAATCAGTGACTACGACGTCCACTTGAAAGGGGTCTGCGCCCATTTTAACAATGTATTGATTGGCACCGTCAAAGCCTGAGTCAACAGAGACTGCATCTGTAAGCTTGAATTTGATTTCGAATTTGCTTGATGCTGTTACAACCTTATCTGTTGCGAAATCAACTCTGGCAAAAATTCTTTTTGCGTCACCAAAACCAGTCGCAACACTTATGTTGTCAGCTTGCAGCAACTTGGCTTTCATAGAGTCGCCACTCGGCTGTGTGTAAGAGGTTGCATCGGTAGCCGTAAAGGCTTCTTCGCCGAATCCTCCCCCCATTGAATCAAATATTTCCTTAGTGAATGCTGGGGCAGCATCTGCGGCTGTACCACATTCTATTCCGGTGCTTGTGACTGACCCATTGTCGCGCAAGGCAGGATCAAAACCACCATAAGTAGTGGTGTATGCTATGGACCAGCAGGTAGTTCCTGACACTATACCTCCACCATCAGGGTTTGAAAACATAGCTGTATCGTATGTTTGTGTATGCTTAACCTCGAGGGAGTTGTCGAGTATCATGAATCCATAACCGTAGGTTCCTGGGGCGATAACACCAGTCGTAGCTAAAGGTGTTGGTGCGCCAACTCCTTGAATGGTATGAACCACCGGTGCCTCAGAGTCAATGAAATATGAACAAGTTGAAAAGTCATTAGCTGCAAACGGGTCTGCTGTACATGTACCAAATTTATATATATTAATACGGTAAGCATCAGGAATTTCCGAGCACTGATCGCCATCGTTGCTTGTATCTGCCGCCTGTTTGAAGGGGCTACTGCCAGCTGGAGCCCCGAGTCCTGCATATACCTTGATGATGCTACCAGAAGATTTCTCGCAGACGTGGCTAAGATTGTCAGCAAATGCTGCCAAGGCAGAAGATGAAGCGAAAATGAACGGAAGTATTAAAATCATTAGCCACTTGCGTGTATTTGTCATGTTTATTTTCCTTAAACTGTCAATTTATTAAACAGATCTAGTTCGGTTATTTTTACCGCTAGTATCCTGAAACTTGCACCTGCTGACCACCCTGGCTTTTCATCTGTTTAAAAATTTTATTTTCACGACGTACTTTCTCGTAGCGCTTTGCTTCCATGTCATCAAGCTGATAAGCATATTTGCTGATCAGCGGTGCAGCATCGGCCGGTGTTTTGAACAGCTCTGTTAAGTTCACGCTGATTTTGAAAAAATTGGCATCTTTCTGAGCATTGCTTGAGGTATTACCGTAGTTAACCCTACCAAACTCAACTTCCACTCCGCGTAATCCAGGCGGTATTGCACGAATAGATAGGCTGGTGCCAGAGATATCTTTAACGCCGCTGAGCTCACTATCCCAGGTGAACGCTTTAGCAAAAATGTGCGCCCAATTCATATAAGGTAAAGGCATACCGATTTCAATATCACGCCCGTCTAGACCTCTTTCATCTAAGCCATCTCTCCCATCTCGCCAGTCTGTTAGACTATTGTAGACGTTTGCATTTATCTCACCGACAGTGGTTCTAGCCTCGAAACCAAGACTCGTGCGCTGATGATTGTAAGGAAATTCATGATCATAAAACGCGTTTATCCCTAGCATCAGTTTTTTATCTAACATGAGACGACGATACCCAACACCTAGGTTGACTGTGGTTCGATTATCTGAGTAATAGATGCTGTCTTGCGTAAAAAATGTATTGATAGAATCACTGGGATCCGAGAGAGGGGCTACAATTAAGATGCTTGATGTGGGATTTGATCCGTTCATCATATCGAGCTCTAGCTCAACCGTTGGGAAGTATTTTTCTAAATAAGATTTGGAGATTTCAGCGCCTTTGTTGTTAAGCGCGTTAAGCGCATCGCTTTTTAGTGATTCAGCACTAAGCGAGCTCGTTTGAGTCGCCATGCCCTTGAGAGATTTAAGGTCGTTGAGGGTTAGGTCCGGCGGACCTCCACCAGCTAGAATCTGCTTTCCTGCAGGAAGTAGTGAAAAAGGGCTGCTAGTCAGAGTGTCTGCATATGCGCTGACGGGCGAAAACATTAATACAACCAGGGCAATAAACTTAATATTTTTCATATAATAATGTGCGCTTAATTTATATATTAAGCTCTAATTATAACATACTTAATTTTCTTATTTCTACAACATTCCTTATTTCCTTATTTCCTTATTTCCTTATTTCCTTATTTCCTTATTTCCTTATTTCCTTATTTTATTTCCTTATTTCCTTATTTCCTTATTTTCTTTACTTTTAAATGATATTATTTTGTTAGTGTGATGTTGCTTCATCCTCAGCTATATAGAGATTAAGGCATGCTATATCAGCTATAGTTTGACGCTATATAGACAATTATTTTAAAGACGACAAGATTGAACCCTTTATGACAAAAAAGAAAAAAATAGCGGTTATCGGTTCTGGTATTGCCGGACTAAGTGCTGCTTATTTCCTTAAGGATTCCTGCGAAGTAACTGTCTATGAAAAAAATAAAGTATTTGGGGGCCATAGTAGGACAATTGCAATAACGACAGGGGATGGTAAAACCTTAGAGGTAGATACAGGTTTTATTGTACTAAATGATAGGACCTACCCTAAGCTAAATCAGTTATTGCAAGACATTGGGATTGAAATTAAAGATACAGAGATGTCTTTTGCTATTTCAGTTGATGATGGCGCTTTAGAGTGGGCTGGAACCTCTCTTGATGCGCTCTTCGCCCAGCGAAAAAATTTATTGAACCTTCAGATGCTCAGAGGGGTGCTGGATATCATAAGATTCAATGCTAGCGCGAAGAGGTTTGTTAAAAAATTTCCCCATCTTTCTTTGGGCGAATTAATTAAAAAAATGAAACTCAAGTCATGGTTCCGTGATTATTATATTCTGCCGATGGGCGGTGCAATTTGGAGCTGCTCATCAGCAGCGATGTTGGATTTTCCTGCAGCCACGTTCGTCAATTTCTTTGATAATCATGGCTTGCTGAGTCTTAGGAACCGACCGCAGTGGCACACGATAAAGCACAAAAGTAGGACTTATGTGGAGGCCCTAGTTGCCTTGATTCAAGAAAAAGGGTGTTTGGTTAATAATGCCTCCATTCAATATGTTGATTGCTCAAGTGACTCTGTCGAGATAAAGGAGCATGACCAGGAAGCAAAAATTTATGATGAAGTGATATTTGCCTGCCACCCAACTGAGACGCTTGATATTTTGAGATCTGTGACCTCAAAAGAAAAAATGATTTTGGAGAAATTTTCCAAACAAAAAAATATCGCATTTACTCATTGTGATTTCGATCAAATGCCAAAACAACGAAAATGCTGGAGTAGCTGGAACTATCTTTACAAGAAAGAGAAAGAAGATCACAGCGTTGCCGTGACTTATTGGATGAATAAATTGCAGCATATAGATCCGCTAGCACCTGTATTTGTGACCCTCAATCCGGTCAAAGTCATTCCTAAAGAAAAGATCTACGATGTCCATGAGTTTTATCACCCAGTGTTTAATGAAGCCGCTATTGCAGGCCAGTTAGAGCTAAATGCAATACAGGGCGATCGCCATACCTGGTTTTGCGGGGCATATCTACGCTATGGTTTTCATGAAGATGGCGTATGGAGCGCAACCAGCATTTTTGAAAAAATGACCGAAAGAAAGCTATGTTGAAATCTTCCTCTCTCGTAAAAATGAAGATCTTTCATAAAAGACACCGTCCAAAGGAGTACGAGTTTTCTCATAAAATGTTGTATGTTTGCTTGAAGTTAAGCGCAACTTTTTCGGCTATAAAGACCAGATTTTTTTCAGTGGAAGGGTTTAATTTTTTTAGTATCTTCTGGAAGGATTATGGCTTTAAAAAGTTTGCCGACCCTAGATTTTATATCACCGAGATACTCGACAAGCAGGCTATCGATTCCGGCTGCATCGATAGTGTTTATCTGCTAACAATTCCGAAGGCTTTAGGCTGGGGCTTTAACCCCATTAGTTTCTGGCTATGCTTTGATTTGCAAGGTGCTTTGCGCATAGTTTTGGCTGAAGTGAACAATACCTTCAATGAAAGACATGGATATTTGTGTTTTAACCCAAAAATGGAACCAATTACTCGCTTGACTACAATTAGCCAACCAAAAGTATTTCATGTTTCGCCTTTTTGCCAGGTCAGGGGGCACTATGATTTTAAATTTGATATCAATGAAGCCAATATGAAAATAGATATAGATTATTTTGATGAGGGTGAGAGGTTGATCTCGACAGCCATACATGGAGAAATCATAAAATTTAATGACAGGAATCTGGCTGCATATTTTCTCTCGTTACCGTTTATAACATTTAAGGTACTATTTTTTATTCATTTTCATGCATTTCGTCTTTGGTTCAAAAAAATTCCATTTAGGCCAACACCCAAAAAACCAGATATCGATATTACTTAAGGTTAAAAAATTATGAGCGTCAAATACATCAACACCTTAAAGAGATTTTTTGAGGCAGCCAATGTCGGCCAGTTAACTATTTACTTGCCTGACTCTCAAGAAATAGTTTTTTCTGGAGACAGCTCAGGACCCCAGTGCGATTTGAGAATAAACGATTGGGTCGTGATGAGTATGATAGCGAAGAGGGGGGACATAGGCCTGGGTGAGGCCTATCATTTAGGATTTTGGGACAGCTCGGATGTTGCAGAATTTTTGACTTATTGCAGTTTCAATTTAGGCAACATTAAGAACCGCGGACAAGCCAGTTTTTTTAATAAATTATTCTTTTATTTGCATCACCAATGGGTTCGGGCAAACACCATCTATGGCAGCAAAAGAAATATACTAGAACACTATGATATAGGAAATGATTTCTATGAGTCTTGGCTGGATTCTACAATGACCTATTCTTCAGCTATATGTAAAAATCCTACTGATAGCCTAAAAGAGGCTCAAATCAATAAGTATCAACGTATAATTCAGAATCTGGACATAAAGGATGCAAAAGTTTTAGAAATTGGTTGTGGATGGGGAGGTTTTGCCGAGGAGGCAGCGAGCGCGGGCGCTAAATTAACCGGCCTCACTATATCTAATAAACAGCACGATTATGCTAAAAAAAGATTAAATGGAAATGCTGATATTCTAATGAAGGACTATCGAGAAATAGAAGGAAAATACGATCGTATAGTGTCTATTGAAATGTTTGAGGCAGTCGGTGAAAAGTATTGGAAACTGTATTTTGATCAAATAAAGAGATTACTCAAGAAAGATGGCAAGGCAATGATACAGACGATCACCATTGATGATGAGGTGTTTTCCAGTTATCGTAAAAAAAGTGATTATATTAGGCATCACGTCTTTCCCGGAGGCATGCTACCTTCCAAAAAGGTTTTTTGCAAAAGGGTGAAAGATTCAAAATTAGGAGTCGGCGAAGTATTTGAATTTGGCAAAGACTACGCTTGGACGCTACAGAAATGGAAGAAAAATTTCATGGCACAAAAAGATCAGCTACTAATTGGTGGGTGCTCAGAGTCTTTTCTTCGATCTTGGGAGTTTTATCTCAGCATTTGTATTGCAGGCTTTAACTCAGGTAGAACAAGCGTTATGCAAGTTGAAATAATGAATTAAATAGATATCTGTTAATAGCTTTTCTTTAACTTTATGGAATCATAGGCTTTGTATGAAAAAAATTAAACTATTGGTAATGGGTATTTTGTGCTTTATTTTTTCTGGCTGCACTAACAACTCCTTAGACTATTATGGAGACAAGGCTAAAAAGATAGACCTGAAAACATTTTTTGACGGAGATGTGGAGGGCTGGGGCAGTTTATTTGATTTTCAGGGCAGACAAACAAGAAGTTTCACGGTCACTCTTAAGGGCACATGGGACGGAGATGTTGGTATCCTGGAAGAATGGTTTATTTTTGATGATGGAGAAAAAACTCAAAGAACATGGAAGATTGTTTTCTCTGATGAGTCTACATTCGTCGGTTCTGCCGAGGATGTGGTGGGAGAAGCCAAGGGGCGGGTGAATGGCAACGCAGTCAATTTAAATTATGTCCTGAACATACCCTACAAAGATTCAACCATGAACTTAGATATGGATGATTGGATGTATCTTACAGAAAAAAATACAATTGTTAATCGCACCTCAATGAAAAAATTTGGTTTTAAAGTGGGTGAGATTGTTTTGGTCATGAAGAAGAAATAATGAAGAAAATTTGGCTCATTGGGGCAAGTGAAGGAATTGGCAGAGCTGTTGCTCGGGAGCTAGGGAAAAATGTCGATAATTCTTTAATCTTGTCTGCTAGAAATGAAGAACGACTCCTTGATTTATCTTCTGAGTTAGAAGCAAGCTCAATAATATGTCCATTAGATGTCGGCGACAGCCAGTCTGTAGAGGACTGCTGGAAAGAAATAGTCAATAAAAAAACAACGATTGATACTATTATTTACTGTGCTGGCTATTATGCGCCAATGACCGCAGAGAATATTGATGTGGCCCAGATAGAAAAAATGATTAATGTAAATTTAGTTGGCGCGGTTAGGGTGCTAAGTCAAGCTGTACCGGAGTTTATAGGTAAAAAAAGTGGGCATATTGTCCTAATTTCTAGCATTGCTGGTTATCGTGGCCTGCCAAATGACACAGGCTACGGGTCCAGCAAGTCTGGCCTTATTCATTTAGCAGAAAATCTAAATTGTGATTTATCTGAATATGGCATAAAAGTACAACTTATTAGCCCCGGATTTGTTAGAACCAGACTTACTGATCTTAATAATTTCAGGATGCCTTCATTGATGTCAACTGAGCAGGCGGCTAAGCATATCGTGAAAGCAATTGAGAGCAAGCATTTTGAGGTAAGGTTCCCGTTTTTGTTCGCCAACTGCTTGAAGTTGCTTAGTTTGCTGCCGTATTCAGTTTATTTCTGGTTGATGAGGAAAATCAGAGCTCGTTTAAAATAACAGTAGTTAACGTTTAAAAAAGTCGAAAGTAGGCTGATTTATATGAAAACCACTCAATTATTATATTTATTTATATGGATAAAATATTATGTTTGGACTGTTTAAGAAGGATCCGTTAAAAAAATTAAATGCTGAATATATGAGTAAATTAAAAGAAGGTATGGAGGCACAACGTTCGGGGGATATATTTAAATATTCCGAACTCACTCGGGAGGCCGATCAGATTCTTCAAAAAATTCAGTCCCTAGAAGCTAGCATCAAAGCTAGTGACTAACCTTATCTGTGAAACCACTTAGCGTATAGATTTTTTATGAGCCCCAAGATAGATCTATCGGGCATATTCCATGGGTAGCCGTTGCATTTAGAATAATACTTACAGTCTGGTAAGCATCCCCTGCAGGGTAGTCTTTTTGCGTGTTCTTTTTTATTCATTGAGATTTTCAGCCTTAGTGCTAAAGGTTTTTAGGTTATCGCAGCTATTATCGACATAAATAAGTTCAGTTTTATCGAATCCTAGGCTGCCAATCTTTTTTTCAAAATGCTCCTTTAAGCTATTCGCTACACAAGGAGTTCTTGAGAGTAACCATAAGTAGGATTTACTGTCACTTGTAACAAAGGCATATTGATAATTATTACCCAGCTCAAAAACTATATATGAGCTATAAAAAGGCCAGAAAAATGATACTTTTAGATGACCTTTATTTTCGGCACCAACAAAATAAGCCTTACCTTCCGCATCTTTCCATTGATTATTTTTTTTGAGCCCTCGATTGAGCACTTTGAGTCCTCCGTCATCGCGCATGGAGTATTCGGCAGAAACATTGCTCATACCTCGTTCAAATGAGTGGTCAAGTCTAGCAATTTCATGCCACTTTCCTAAATACCGGGCAATATTAAAATTGTCGACTGGCTTAATTTCATCTGCAATTACAATACAACTAGCGAGGCTTAATATAGTAGCGAAAATAAAATTTTTCATTAGCATTGAACTAGTTTGACACAGGGTTGGTCTGCTATCTAGAGTTAGTGGGAGTTTAATGATCATTTAAAGAATGATATGGTTTTTATGAGCTACTTAGTTAAAGCTATCAATGAAGAAATGTTTGATTTTAGTTACTTGCAGTACATGAGGTGGAAATGAACGATAAAAAAAATCATGACCAGAGGATAGCCATATATCTTGGATATTTTGGGTTAGCTCCTTTCGTAGTATCGTTGTTGACAGCAAACTATATGGAAGATTTCCAGGACATTTCAATTCGGGGATTTTCGATTTACTCCGCTGTTATTATTTCATTTATGAGTGGAATTCATTGGGGCATGGCGTTGACCTACAATCATCGTTCTCGTGCAAGGTTTGTGGTAAGCACTGTGGCACCTGTAATGGCTTGGGCTGGATTGTTATTTCTTCCTTTACCTTTTGCGGTGATTACTTTAGGCGCGATCCATTTGGCAGGACTTAAGACTGATGCAGTATTTTTTTCAGCCTCTGAAATATCATTATCGTATCGGAAGATGCGATTAAGGCTTACCTGTCTTGTAGTTGGATTGCATTTTTTGATGACCCTATTCATTGTCTAGAATGCTAGGGTTTTTTTTGACCATACATCATGGAATCTATTTTCTTTCCGGCAAAAGAGGTAGCTCATTCAGTATTTTGCTTTGAATTTCATTGTGCGCAGCACCCAAATTTACCCATCTCTCAGCTGTTGAGGGGTGGCTAGCGCCATGATTCTCTTTGATTCCTGAGGGGTGTTCAATGGCCATTCTTCGCCAGAATCCAGCAACATGAGTGGTATCGATTCCAGCATTTGCGAGATAGTACATTCCAACATAGTCGGCGCCTCTTTCAAACTCTTGGCTGAATAGGCTGGATGTAGTTTTCCCAAATATTCCCTGGGTATTGATGCCATAGTCAGCAGCCACAATGTTTACAATGCCACCTAACCAATAATTGCCTTTTTTCCGCCTCTATGAGTTCTCAGTTACGCTCAACATGTACTTCATGGCTGCTGCCTTTAGCAATTTGAGAAGTCGGCGCACAGCCTGCTAGGATCGAAAAAAGAATGATCGATATATAAAAATAAAGAAATAAAAATCTGATTCGCGTGCGCGCTAGAAATTTATGCATTTATTTATTGGACTTCTTCTGCGACTATATTTTTTATTTGCTCCACAAGTAAACCTTGGTCCCATTCAGCGCTTCCTTCTAATTTTGCCACCATAAATCCTTTTGGATTTATCAGTACAGTTGTAGGTAAACCTTTGAAGTTCAGGTCGCGAAAGCCTTCATTCTTTTTATCATACCAAACTAGAATTTTTTTCAGTGCCATAGATTTCAGGAAGGGCTTCACTTCATTGAATCCGCCCGCATCCTGGCTAATAGCGATAATAGTAAGATCTTTTTCATAGAAGCTTTCAGCTAATCGATCCAGGGCCGGCATTTCCTTTATACACGGAACACACCATGTTGCCCAAAAGTTAACCAAAACATAGCGGCCTAAAAATTTTTCTATTCCTACAGATTGATTTCCATCATCAAAAGACATAGAGGGTAGTGATGTAGGTGAGGGTATAATATCCATTAGCTTCTCTGCTGAGGCATTGACGGACAATATCGCTATGGTCAAGAGACAAAGAAAATATTTTTTTAGGGCTATAATCATATTTTTTGTATTCAGAAATTAAGTTTTTTGCCGGTCCTTGCTATAATACTGCGGTATAAGCCAACTAGTATAAACGTAGAACGTAAAGGTAGCATGATGAGATTGTTTATAGTTTGCTGTTTTCTTTTATGCCAGTCTTTTGTCTGCGCAGAGGTAACTGAAGGGGGATCAGGTAATATGGGGAAAAAAGAGTTAAGCAAAGGTAGTAGTGCGCATCAATTTGAGTTTACTTCCATTGATGGAGAGCTGTTGCCATTATCTAGTTTTGCCGGCAAAACCCTATTGGTGGTGAATACAGCATCACGCTGTGGATTTACGTCACAATATGCAGGACTGCAAAGTTTATGGGAAAAGTATCAAGATCAAGGCTTAGTTGTGCTCGGGGTACCATCAAACGACTTTATGAGCCAAGAGCCTGGGTCGGAAGACGAAATCAAGACTTTTTGCACAGTTAACTTCAATGTTAATTTTCCGATGACATCAAAAGTTCATGTAAAAGGAAAAGATGTTCACCCGTTTTATCTCTGGGCAAAACAACAATCTGGAGCCCCTCGATGGAACTTTCATAAATACTTATTAAATGACCAGGGCGAACTGATTACCGCTTATTCCTCTGTAACCAGCCCTCTCTCTAATAAAGTTGTGAAGGCCGTTGAATTGGCCCTAGGGGTTAATGAGCAGTCATATTGATCGATCGATGTTAGTTTTTAGGTAGAAATAATTTTATGTCAGAAATAATTGTTGTGATCTTTTCCGGCGGAATGGATTCTTACACCCTCTTGAACCGTGCTCTCAAAAATGACCTCCAAGTATCAGCTGTGACATTTAATTATGGCCAAAGACATGCCAAAGAGATTGAATACGCCGCTTCTGCGTGCGTAGAGCTAGATATCCCACATAAAATAATTGATATCACTGCTATTAACGAGCTCCTTCAGGGCTCCTCGCTTACCTCAAATATTGATATTCCTGAAGGCCATTATGCCGATGAAACCATGAAGTCCACTATTGTCCCAAATCGAAATATGATCCTGCTATCTCTTGCAGTTGGTTATGCAATTTCTATTGGAGCAAAGAAAGTTTTTTATGGTGCCCACTCTGGTGATCATGCGATTTATCCGGATTGTCGGCCAGAGTTTGTAGAAAAAATGAATAATGTGTGCGCTGTTGCAAATTATCAGCCTATTGAAATTGTTACCCCTTATTTAAATTACGACAAAGGGGAGATTGTAAAAGATGGTCTCTTGATGGGTTTGGATTACACTAAAACCTGGAGTTGTTATAACGGAAAAGACACGGCTTGTGGTAAATGTGGCGCCTGTTTTGAGAGAATGGAGGCTTTTGCTTGCAATAGCATGAGCGATCCTTCGGGGTATGAGCAATGAAGAAAACCTACAAGATAAAAGAAATCTTCTATACGCTACAAGGAGAGGGTGCTCAATCTGGCCGACCGGCTATTTTTTGCAGATTCAGCAAGTGCAATCTATGGAATGGTAGAGAAGAAAGTCGAGCTGAAGCTATTTGTAATTTCTGCGATACTGATATCCTGGGTACTGATGGCGAAAATGGTGGAGAGTACAAGACTGCAGCTGATTTAACATCAAAAGTGAGCGACCTCTGGCCAAAAAAAACAGGCGGAAAACCTTTTGTGGTATGTACTGGAGGGGAGCCAGCTCTTCAAATGGATGATGATCTTGTTAGGCATTTTCACCAAGCTGGATTTGAAGTTGCGATAGAGACAAACGGCACATTGCCACTACCTGCAGGCATCGATTGGGTATGTTGTAGCCCCAAGGGGACGTCAAAGGTTGTGATCAATCAATGTGATGAACTTAAGCTGGTCTTCCCCCAAGCGGATGCTATGCCGGACAGTTTTTTACATATTAAGGCTGATTATTTTTATTTGACACCGATGGCATTAATTTCAACTAAAGAGGCGATATACCCAAATCAAGATGATATTACGCAAAAAACAATCAAATTTTGCTTGAATAACCCCAAGTGGCGACTGAATCTGCAGACGCACAATATATTGAATATTTCCTGAATCTCAGAAGCCTTTATGTTCATAAGGGGTAGATACCTTTACTTTTTTCTTTGAAGAAGATAAATTAGATTGCCGTTTTAGATATTGATTGAGTTAATTTGTGAAGTGCAATATAAAAGCCCTCAGTTGGAGTGAAGAGAAAACTTTTGCTGATAAACAATCAAAACTGATTGAAAAGTCTGAAATGAAGTTAATGGAAATAGGCTATACTCTTGTGAGTAGAAATACTTACTGGATAGTTTATGATCTTGCGGGCCATAGAGAGGTATTCGAAAGCCCTGAAGATCTGTACAAGTATAGTTATCGCAAAAGATACAATCATGCTGCACTCAAGACTCCCACCTTCGTAGTTAAATAGAATCTATCCTGCCTAAAAATTCAATTTCAATTTCAAAAAAATTGTTGTCAGACCAAAGTAAAACCATTGATTATATTTTCTATAGTTATGAAGAAGGGTCGCACTTAAAAGCCTTAGAAGCCGCTGGAGATAAAAAGGTCTCCCAGCCAGACTATTGAGGTAAGCTATTAGAGGTATAAAAAAACAGAATTTAACTATTAGCGACTAAGATATTATAGTTAGCTCTAATCATGTCAGACGATTTAAATAGAGAGAGTGACATTATGCGAAGGTATAAATTATTAGGTGTTTTTTTGGCAGCTTTAGTATCTTTTATTGCAGCTTCTCAGATAGTTATAGCTGAGAATTCGATTAAAACGAAATCTAATCAATTTTGGTGGCCTGATCAGCTCGATTTGTCTCCTTTGCGTGATCATGACATTCGCTCTAATCCACTTGGTGAAGAATTTAATTATGCAAAAGCTTTTGAGTCACTCGATCTTGATGCTGCCAAGAAAGACATCGACGTATTACTGACGACCTCACAAGATTGGTGGCCGGCAGATTATGGAAATTATGGACCATTCTTTATTCGTATGACTTGGCATAGTGCAGGCACATACCGCACATTTGACGGCCGAGGTGGTGGTGGTGGTGGACA
This sequence comes from Porticoccus sp. Uisw_050_02, assembly GCF_047729555.1. NCBI lineage: Bacteria > Pseudomonadati > Pseudomonadota > Gammaproteobacteria > Cellvibrionales > Porticoccaceae > Porticoccus > Porticoccus sp. Uisw_050_02. Next base: position 501,536 of record NZ_CP159825.1, read on the forward strand.
GCAACGTTTCGACCCTCTTAACAGCTGGCCGGATAATGGCAATCTTGATAAGGCGCGCCGGTTGCTTTGGCCGGTAAAACAAAAATATGGCGAGGCTCTTTCTTGGGCTGATTTAATGATTCTTGCGGGTAACGTTGCTCTTGAAAATATGGGTTTTGAAACCTATGGTTTTGCAGGGGGGCGTTCTGATGACTGGGAGCCTGATTTAGTTTATTGGGGTCCAGAGGTTGAAATGTTAGCAAGTGATCGCGAGGGGCGAGATGGGAAACTTCAGCAGCCTTTAGGTGCAACTCATATGGGTCTGATTTATGTGAATCCTGAAGGCCCGAAAGGTAAACCTGACCCGATAGGTTCTGCAAAAAATATCCGTATAACCTTTGGGCGTATGGCAATGAATGATGAAGAGACACTTGCCTTAATTGCAGGCGGCCATACGTTTGGCAAGATGCATGGTGCTCACAAACCCAAGGACTGCGTTGGGCCAGAACCAGCAGCAGCCCCTATTGAAAACCAAGGATTAGGCTGGAAAAATAAATGCGGCAAAGGTCACTCTGAAGATACAACCACTAGCGGTCTTGAAGGGGCTTGGACGCAAGCACCAATACAGTGGACTAGTTTGTATTTAGAGAACTTGCTTAATAACGAATGGGAGGAAACTCGGAGTCCTGCAGGTGCGATTCAGTGGGTACCAAAGAACAAAGGTTTAGAGAGCTCTGTGCCAGATGCGCATATAAAAGGAAAATTTCATGCACCTGTGATGACTACAGCTGACCTTGCATTGAAATTTGATCCTGAATACAAAAAGATCGCCGAACGTTTTTTGGCGGATCCAGCAGAATATCAAAAGGCTTTTGCCAAAGCATGGTACAAGTTAACTCATCGCGATATGGGTCCAAGCGCACGCTTCTTGGGTAAAGAAGTACCAGAAGAGAAATTAATTTGGCAGGATCCTGTGCCAAAACCAGACTACAAGATGGTTAGTGACAGCGATATAGCTGGCTTAAAAGAAGAAATTCTTGAATCTGGTCTGAGTAACTCAGAGTTGGTAGCTGTTGCTTGGGCCTCAGCTTCGAGCTTTCGTGCATCAGACATGCGTGGCGGTGCTAATGGTGCACGAATCGTACTAGCTCCTCAAAATACCTGGAAGATTAATAATTCAGCGAAATTGACCAAGGTGCTTGAAAAGCTGGAGTCTATCCAAAAAGGCTTTAATAGCTCATTTCTTAATAACTCATTTTTGGGTCGCAAGGTATCTTTGGCAGACTTAATAGTACTTGCTGGGGCGACGGCTATTGAGAGAGCAGCCCAAGATGGGGGTATATCAATTGAAGTGCCATTCACTCCAGGCCGGGGTGATACAACTCAAGCGCAAATAGACGTAAATTCTTTTGCTATGTTAGAGCCAAAAGCAGATGCATTCCGCAATTATTTTAATAAAGATGAAAGCTATCGACCTCCAACAGAGATGTTAATAGATAAGGCTGATCAGCTAACTTTAACTGTGCCAGAAATGACGGTATTATTGGGCGGCATGCGTATGTTAGGCGCTAATGCAGATGGCAGCAGCCATGGCGTGTTTACGAATAATCCTGGCGTGCTTAGCAATGACTTCTTTGTGAATCTTTTGGATATGGCCACTAAGTGGCGCAAAGCAAACATTGAAGGGGTATATGAAGGAGTAAATCGCAAAACTGGTGAGGTAAAATACACCGCGACACCAGTTGATTTAATCTTTGGCTCAAATTCCGAGCTGCGCGCTATTGCTGAAGCTTATGCCTTTGATACCTCGAAAGAGCGATTTGTTAAGGATTTTGTAAAAGCCTGGATAAAGGTTATGCGATTGGATCGCTTCGACCTTAAGCATGATATTTAATCTATGGCATAAATAAAAAAACTGCTGATATGTGGCGCCCTAAGCTTTTTTTCAGGAAGATCATGATAGCAGAGTAGCACTTCGAAAAGCCTCCAGTAGTATTGGGGGCTTTTCTATAATCTTTTCATAAAAAAATTAATTAGATGAAATAATTTTTCGACGGCGGGCGGATCCATATCTACCTCTTCTGATGTGCCTGCCTATGGTACATAAGGAAGTGTTGCGCGCTACGACAAATAGAGAGTAAGATTGTCTTGTATCACCTTTTTGGTAACTGATGGGTGAAATATGACCCACGATGTAGACCCTTTTGAAACGCAAGAGTGGCTCGAAGCCTTCGACTCGGTATACAAAGTCCACGGCGAAGACAGGGTAGCCTTTCTGCTCAACGAACTTCAGGCTCATGCTAGCAGCCAGAGCATAAAGCTGCCATCTTCGATTACCACTCCATTTCACAATACTATTAGTCCTCCGCGTGAAAAGCGTATGCCTGGCGACCTTCTTATGGAGCGCCGTATTCGTTCGCTAGTGCGATGGAATGCTTTGGTGATGGTGATGCGCGCCAATAAAAAGAGCGAAGGTATCGGCGGCCATATTGCCACTTTTGCCTCTGCGGCGACCCTCTATGATGTTGGCTTTAACTATTTCTTTCACGGTGCTGATGGCGACGATCTCGGTGACCTTATTTTCTTTCAGGGCCACAGTTCTCCTGGCATGTATGCGCGATCATTTCTAGAGGGCCGCATTAGTGAAGCGCAAATGGATAACTTCCGTCGTGAGGTTGGCGGCGGCGGATTGTCTTCTTATCCGCACCCTTGGTTAATGCCTGAATACTGGCAGTTTCCAACAGTTTCTATGGGTCTTGGCCCCATTCAAGCGATCTATCAGGCCCATATCATGCGCTACCTTTCGGCGCGCGGCATAGTCGCACGCCGTGATCGCAAGGTCTGGGCATTTTTGGGCGACGGCGAATGTGATGAGCCTGAAAGCTTAGGTGCTATTTCATTAGCAGGGCGCGAGCAACTTGAAAATCTAATTTTTGTTGTCAACTGCAATTTGCAAAGGCTCGATGGGCCGGTAAGAGGTAATGGTAAAATTATCCAAGAACTTGAAGGGATTTTTCGTGGTGCTGGCTGGAACGTGATTAAAGTTATATGGGGGCGTCACTGGGATGAACTGCTAGAAAAAGATAAAAGCGGTCTGCTGATTAGACGCATGAATGAGGTCTGTGATGGTGAGTTACAGAATTACAGATTTAATGGCGGCGCCTACACTCGCGAACACTTCTTCGGCAAGTATTCTGAGTTACTTGAGTTGGTGAAAGATATGACCGACGAGCAAATTATGTACCTTAATCGCGGCGGCCATGACCCCTATAAAGTTTATGCAGCCTATGCTGAAGCTGTTGCTCATAAGAATCAACCGACAGTTATTTTGGCGCACACAGTGAAAGGTTACGGGTTAGGAAGTGCCGATGAAGCCGCTAATAATACGCATTCGATAAAAAAACTCGATTTAGATAGTCTACGCGGTTTTCGTGATCGTTTTGGTATTCCGATACCAGAAAAACAGCTAGAGAATGCTCCCTACTATCGTCCCGATAAAAACAGCCCAGAGCTCAAATACTTACGCAGCTGCCGCAGGGAGCTAGGGGGCCCTCTGCCTTCGAGGAAGTCTGGCTTTAAGGCTATGGATGTACCAACACTAAAGGCATTCAAAAAGCAGTTAGAAGGCAGCGGTGAGCGTGAAGTTTCAACCACCATGGTGCTTATGCAGATCCTTTCGGTATTAATTAAAGACAAAACCATCGGTAGTTTTGTGGTACCAATTGTACCAGATGAGGCGCGCACTTTTGGTATGGAAGGTATGTTCCGCCAGCTGGGCATATATACATCTTCTGGACAGAAGTATGTACCACATGATCATCAGCAGATCATGTATTACAAAGAAGATAAAAAAGGCGTCATTCTTGAAGAGGGCATAAATGAAGCGGGTGCCATGTCAGCCTGGTTGGCTCTAGCGACTGCTTACAGTACAAGCAGTCGCCCGATGATTCCTTTTTATATTTTCTATTCGATGTTTGGTTTTCAGCGTGTTGGTGACTTGATATGGGCGGCTGGAGACAGTCAGGCGCGAGGCTTCCTTATTGGCGCCACGGCTGGTAGAACCACACTGAATGGTGAAGGATTGCAGCATCAGGATGGCCATAGCCATATTCTTGCCAACACTGTGCCAAACTGTAAAAGCTATGATGCATCCTATAGTTATGAGCTGACGGTTGTTATTCAAGATGGTGTTAGGCGCATGTACAAAAATAAAGAAAACTGCTTCTACTACTTGACCACCATGAATGAAAATTACAGTCAGCCAGTCATGCCAGAGGGCGCTGAAGAAGGTATTGTCAGGGGTATGTATTCGTTTTTCAGGGGCGCCGATACTGAGCTAAAAGTACAGTTGATGGGATCTGGAGCTATTCTCAATGAAGTGCGCGAAGCGGCAACGATTCTACGCGAGTCTTTCTCTGTTGAGTCAGATATTTGGAGCTTAACCAGCGTTAATGAGCTGACTCGCGATGGCCAGAAAATCGATCGATGGAATTTACTGCATCCTGAGAGTAAGCCTAAAAAATCCTACATAACAGAACAGATGGAGGGTAGCGTTGGACCCGTCGTTATTGCCACTGACTACATGAAGAATCATGCGGAGCAGTTACGTAAATATATCCAATTTCCACTCTATGTACTTGGCACAGATGGCTTTGGTCGCAGTGATAGCCGCGCTACGTTGCGTAATTTCTTTGAGGTTGACCGCTACTTTATAGTACTGGCAGGACTGAAAATGCTAGCTGACGAAGGAAAAATAAAAACTTCGATACTTGCTAAAGCGATGAAAAAATTTGGGATTGACCCAGAAAAACCGAATCCACTGTATGTTTAAGCGTGGGTGCACCAGCAGTGTGTCACTAAACGCCAATCTCTGACTAATAGAGGAATCAATGTGCCAATACAAATAGTGATGGTGCCAGATCTCGGTGGGGCTGAGACAGTTGAGGTAATTGACCTGGGTCTCGCCTCTGGCGATGTTGTTGCCTTAGAAGATTCACTTTTGGTACTCGAGTCTGATAAGGCGGCCATGGACATGCCTAGTCCTGTGGCTGGTGTGTTTAAAAAATACCTTGTTACCGAAGGTGCGATAGTGCACGTCGGTGATGCTATTGCTGAGATTGATATGGCGAAAGAAACGCCAGCTGATGCTGAGAATCCGCCTGAAGAGAAAGCGATTGAAGCGTCCTCTTCGGTGGTGATGGCAAAAAATAAACCCGAAGCAGTCATGGAGAAAGCATCTATACCAGTGTCAACTGTACAGCGGTTTGAGATGGCGGACTTCGAATTAGGTTCTGGGAAAACTATAGCGACTGATATTTATGCTGGTCCGGTCGCGCGTAAATTCGCTCGTGAATTAGGTGTATCGTTAATTGAGGTTATTGGAACCGGATCTAGGGGGCGTATTTTAAAAGACGATATCAATAACTTCGTCAAGAAAGTAATGAAAGACAGGGTATCGACAACAGAAAAGGTATCAGGCGACATAGGAATATCGCCAGCACCCATTGTTGACTTTAGTCAGTTTGGTGTCATTAAAACAATCAAAATGAGCAAGATTCAAAAGTTAACCGCGGCTAATATGCAGCGCAACTGGAGGAGCATCCCGCATGTCACCCAATTAGATGAGGCTGATATCACCGAGCTAGAAGTATTTCGAAAATCACTCAAAGTCAAGCAAGAAAAGCGCGTTACACTAGTGGCTTTTTTAATTAAAGCGATAGGCTCGTTACTTCAGTCGAACCCAGAATTCAATCGTTCTCTTGCAGTAGACGGCAAGCACTTTATACAAAAGCATTATATCCATATCGGTATGGCTGTCGATACGCCACGCGGACTAGTTGTGCCAGTGATTCGCGATGTTGATGAAAAGGATATCTGGGATATCTCCGTAGATGTTGCAATGCTGGCTAATAAAGCTCGCGATGGAAAGCTAAGCCCTGCAGAAATGAAGGGCGGTTGCTTTACTCTGTCTAGCTTAGGCGCTATTGGTGGTAATGGATTCACTCCCATTATTAATGCCCCAGAAATTGGTATTCTGGGTGTTTCGAAATCACAAATGAAATCAACATGGGATGGTAGTGTGTTTGTACCGCGCCTTATGTTACCGCTAGCGTTGTCCTATGATCATCGCGCCATTAACGGCGCAGAGGCCGGTCGTTTTCTGGTGCATCTAATTAAATTACTTGGCGATGTTGATTACTTTTCATCTTAAGAAAAATAGCTACAGAGAAGTAATGGTATTAAATTAAAATGAGGATAATACATATTTTATAAATACTAAGGCCAAGCCAGAAGTGGCGATAGCTAGAAGGGGGACAAGCAAAGGTGTGGTGCTTTCTGTTTCTACACCAGTGCTATTTTCTTTTTTGCTTCTATAAACCACTACAGCTGCTCCCATCAAGATGAGCGCCGCAATGGCGAGGAAAATATACACTCCTATATCAAAATAACCCACTGCTTACCCCTCTTCATAGTATTAACCCCCATGCTCTATTTCTGCTTTTCTTGGTGAGGGTAGGTAGATTAGCGGATGGCAAGAGCAATCCAGTTTATTAGATACAATATGGCGAAAAAAGCACAACCGGTCCGCCACAGAACAAGTTTTTTTTTCAGCGCAGGCAACTCTTCGCTGGCTTTATACGCATTGCTATCTGCATTAATCATTCCAATTAACTCTGCTTTTGTTTTTTTCATTAATTCTTTTTCTGAGTGCATTTCGTTGCCTCCTTAGTATTTTTTCGCATTGCTTGTTGTAGATATTTTTTGCTAGAAATATTTTCTCAGATTTTGTAAAACAGAAAGTGCGGGTTGTTGTGGTCTTCGAAAAATTTTTAGTGTCACCTAGGCTTATCTTTTTTCTTTTATTTCTTACCCCTAAAGATAGCTATATAGATTAAATAAATAGTGAGTGGTAATGAGCATATAAGCCAGGGTGTAAAGTCTTGCTGATCATTCAGCACCGATAGAACCAAGCCAGCCAGAGAAAGTATGCTAAAAATAAAGATTACTAACTTTTTATCTAGATAGTCATTTAATAAGAAACACAAGATACCAACAGCAGTAATTCCAATCAAAGCATAAAGTAAAAGTACCATATTTTTTATCGACGCAGCTGTCGACTCCTAGTAATTGTAAAAAATTTATCAAGGACATCCATTTTTCTTTTTACAAATGAGATCGTCATATGATCGCTATCCTCTAATTAATAAAATAGGTGAAGATGGGTTTATTGTAATTTCCTTGGCTAGTGGAGAGAAGTTCTAGGAGCCACTAGCAGGCTACATTCAACAGGCATGAGTAATATATTAGCTATTATACTACTGCTTTATTATAAGTTCTCCAGAAGCCAAACATCTTTGTCTATACTCACTACCTACTTTTTATAACAATCATACAAAGTAGTTAAGCTAGGAAGCACTTATGTATCATGCATATAGTATTTTACCCATACGCACTCAGGTTAACAAACATATAGGCGGACTTATCATCGTGTCATTAAATTGTTAAGATAAAGAGTAAATATCATTAATTATCCAAATCATAGAGAAAATTTGGTGCTTTTGATCTCGATTTATCAGGATAATTTAGAAATGCATAATACTGACAACCAACCATCTTATCTTAGTGTTATTCAAATTCGAATTTGCACAGCTTTTGCAAGCCTCCTGATTTCGCTATTCGTAATTCTTTTTGATGACATAATCAATCAAGATGGGATTCTATATATAAAGGCAGCTGAGTTATTTTTAGTTGAAGGCATTCAATCCTCTGTAGCACTTTATAATTGGCCGACATATTCAATTATCATCGCGTATTTTCACCAGCTAACATCTATATCTTTGGAGTCTTCTGCACTCATTATAAATAGTTTTTTCTTTGTGTTGCTAACCGATGCGCTGGTTCTGATATGCCGACTTATTATGTCGACACATAGACAATTAGCAATTGCCGCTCTTTTGATCACCTGCTTTATGCCGCTTAATGAATATCGTGACTATATATTTCGCGATAGCGGTTACTGGGCTTTTACAAGCCTTGCTCTTTATCAATTTATGCTTTTCCTTAAGTCGCCAAATTTAAAAAATGCATCGCTTTGGCAAATTTTTATGATAGCTGCTATTTTTTTTCGAATAGAAGGTAGCGTTATATTATTCGCTCTTCCTTTGTTTTTGCTGCTGATTAAAACGAAAAAAAACTTCATAGCTTTCAAGGAAATTTTACTGACTTCCTATCTATCGATAATAGGTGTGCTTGCGATTTTGATAGTTCTACTAAGCCAGCTTGATGTCGTAGCTGCATATTCGAAATTTGATGGAGCACCTATTTCAACTTACATTGACTTAAGTTTTTATACTGAAAAGCTAACTCACGCTACAGGTATTATAGAAAGTCAAATTTTAAACAAATACTCCAAGGACTATGCCACTTTTATTTTTTTAACTGGCATGTTCTTGATGCTAATTTTGAAATTATTTGAAGGGTTTTCACTTAGCTACATTATAGTTTACTTTATGGCTGCCTCTAAGGGTGATCATACTTCTGCGAAATTATATCAACAGTTATTCATATATTTTTTTCTGGTCAATATATTGATATTGATTTTTTTCTTATATAAGGAATACTTTGTTACCTCTAGATATTTAGTTATGGCGCTAATTGGCTTATTTCTACTTCTTGCTCACCGTTTGGTATTAGGTATTGAGTTTTTATGGCTTGAAAAGAAAATTCTACCTCTGTCTATTGTTGCTCTATGTCTTTTTTATAACTTAATTGATACTTTGACGATGTCACATCGTAAGTCTTATATTAAGGATATCGCAGTTTGGTCTGCACAGAACGTCCCAAGTAAAAGTCTTTTGATGACAGACAATATTTATATTGAATATTATTTTGACACTAAAGAATCATCTTCGATAATATGTCGGAAAAATATCGAAACTATCGTCAACCTAGAGAAAGAAAATGGCGAAAAAATTAATACCTGCGCTTCAAATTCTTTAACAAATACTTTAACCAGCTATCTTCATTTTGATTATATTATTCTTGTCGAAAAAAAATATAGCGAAACTATTAAGGAGTCCATGAAGAAGCTCAGGCTTGAAAAAATTCATCATACTAGAGACAGAAAAGGCAACAGAGCAAATATTTATAAGGTTATAAAAATGTAACTGTATAGTTTTTAATTGCTTGTCCATTTTAATGAAAGTATAAAGAATTTTACGCAATACAAAAAATTGATATCGAATATCTTTAAGGAATAAATGAAAATACTGAAAAACGTCGCATTATCGAAATGGCTTGGGTGGATGCTCAAGCCATATTCCCCTCCCGCTTAAATAATTATTCCATAAACCTTTAGCTCATTCCAAGAAACTCCTCTCATAACCGCCCAAACTTTTAAAAGCTGAAATTAGGAAATCTTTAGTTTTAGGATTATTATTTTAAAAAATCAAGGAAGGATTAAGAAATGGATTCTAAGCAATGAAGTTACTAAGCAAGCTATACCGTCTTTGGTATGGAGGATTCAGGCGTAATGTTTTTCGAATCATTGATAGGGATGGGCTGAAATACCTCCTAAACTATAGGAATAGCGTTGACCGCAAGATTATTACTGAAGTCGGCTACGAAAAAGAACAGCTCGATTATTTTTTGAATCTAATCAATAAGGCTGGATGTACGATATTTTTTGATGTTGGAGCTAACATTGGATTGTATTCACTTAATGTTTCCAGCCTGCAGTCCATTGAAAAGATTATTGCTTTTGAGCCAGTATCTTCGAATGTTTGCCAGTTGAGCGCAAACTTATTGCTAAATAATCTTCATAATTTTGTTGAAGTCAAAATGATTGGACTAAGTGATGAAATTGGCGAAGTCGCTTTTATGGAAAATACAGGGAACAGCACTGGACGCTCACGAATTAAAGCGACTGATTTTTCTGCTAATGTTCAATCTAATAAAAAACAATTTAAAGAGACTAAAATTCATGTTGATAGGCTAGATAACATTATCGAAGCAGTAGTGGGCAGCTTTATCGCAATTAAAATAGATATTGAGGGACATGAACTTCAGGCTTTGCATGGTATGCGAGATATGCTTCGTAACAACAAATGTATTCTACAGGTTGAGTCTTATAATCCAGCACCTATTATTAGTTTCCTTGAATCTCTAGGCTACCCTCTAATTAATAAAATAGGTGAAGATGGGTACTATTGTAATTTCCCTGACTAGTGAAGAGAAGCTCTAAGAGCCACTAATAGCCTACATTTAACAGGTATGGTTAATGTATTAGTTGTTGTTGCTATTACTACCTTATTATAAGTTTCTTAGAAGCCAAATATCTTTGTCTATATTCACTACCCTTCTTTGTTTAGTGTCTTGCTCTTGATAACTGACTGGTGCTACCACTTCTTTATTTATTTAACATGTTTCAAGGGGGGCGGGGGAGGGCTTATGGTTTGCTGCTTGTATATAGTAACCACTCAATCTTTTAAAAGCTGAAATTGAAAACCCCTTCACTTGAACGCGCACACTGCCGGTCTTTTAAATGAATAGCCGGTATAATTAGCAAAAATTTATTCTTGTAGGTTAAGATATAAATACAATAAAAAAACAAAGGACTAAGATATGAAAAAATTAACAGTAGCATTTTTTATTTTGATGTTAAGTGCAATGACAAATGTTTATGCCAGCCATTGTGGTGGAAATCATGCCGCTGATAAAGTGCATGCCGCTGATAAAGATCAAAAGGCACATGATGACCATGATGACCATGATGACCATGATGACCATGATGACCATGATAAAAAAGATGGGCAAGATAAATAAAATCTAAATAAAAATACAAGATCTAATTAATTAATCCTATATATTTTAATAGCTTCAAAATAATACGCTAATATCTTTAGTTGCATTAATCTTTAAGTAATTAATTAAGGAGAAATTCTGTGGGAATAGGCCTATATTTTCTCTGTGTGGTCGGCTGTTATTATTGGCAAATGAAAGGATTCAAGCTTGAGTATGAGGCCTGGCAGAGTAACGATAGAGAAGAATACTCTAAGTTAGAGGTAGACTATTATCTTAAAAGGTTTGAAACCGAAAGACGTCAAATGTGGTTATGGAGTTTCGTAGGCGGGGCTTATTTATGGGCCCCGTTTATTTACTTATTCTCAGACCTTTCAAATAGAAAATAAAAAGTGATCGTGCGAAATGAAAACACTACTTACACTATTACTACTAGTGCTCACATTGGTGTTTCCATCACTTTCTTTTAGTGAATGGACCAAAGTGGCTAAAATTACTGATGGAACTGATTACTATGTCGATTTTGAAAGCATTAAAAAACAAGGTGGACATTCTTACTTTTGGACTTTGTCTGATAGCCCGGAAGCATGCATGCATGGCCATTTGTCTGGAAAAACTCATAAAAAAGTTGATTGCATGTTAATGCGTTATCAGGATTTGAGCTTTATTAACTATAAAGAACCTATGGGTCTTGGGTCTGAGGATAGAGAGAATAATTACAGTCCTAAAAACCAAGAATGGGAATATCCTCAATCTAACTCATCATCAGAAGCAATTCTAAAAGCAATCTGTGGTGAGTGATATAAATCTAAACTAAAGCTCAGACCCTTATATGTGCGGCGTAGAATCTAAAGGCTGCCTTAACTAGCAAAGAGAATCTCCAAGAACCACATCTGTAAGTAGTGTTATCTTTGATTGATGCGTATGGCGGTAGTTTTTGCATTTCTGTGGCGACATTAAAATTTACTGAAGCAATAAAAGAAATTAGCGATCAATCGGCCTGAAATCTAGTATCAGCCACCATAATTTTTTTTACATTTAAAAAATCAAATCTTTTTCGCAACTTTAACCGCAACTGCAGATCCGAACTCTACAATTGAAAACCATATTCTTGCGATACTTGAAAACTTTAGACCAGCAATCTGTTTTTCCGCATCTTTTTGATGAGCGATCTCATCAAAACAACATTTTTGAAGAACATATAAAAGTGCAGAGTAACGTTCATTTCCTGTGAGGTAATTTATTTGTTCTTCATAGTGTTTTCTTACAAATGTTTCCACTGCGTTAATAGTAATACAAAAGGTTTTATGGCCTAATAAGGATGGAAAAAATCCAAGCAAAAATCCCATAATCTTCCATAAAATTAACAGCTTACTTCTTTCTGAGTCGCCAACAAGATGCTGCATAATAATGAGATGTTTAATTTCAGATTTTTCATGATTTAGTGCCATTTGGTAAATTTTTTTTGACCAAAATACACACTTCGCACCTTTATAAATCCATACGGCACCGGTTTCACCTGCATGGTTAGATCTCATCCATGGGATTAGCTCTTTCGGTATAATTATATTTTTTGCTTTAAACTCTTTGAGTACATCGTTAGATTTCATTATAGATTTATGACCCTGATCTTTTTTGCTAAAAAGGCATTTCTTGTTGTAAGTTTTTTTGGATGGATAAGTTTCCCTTGTTTTTTTTTATTTTAGTTATATGGTATTTATTTTTTCTACTTCCATGTTTTTTTAAGATGTCTTTGGAAACCTCTTTGTGCATGCTGCTATATCTTAACGTATAGATATTTTTTGCAGCTGCTTCTCTCGCATATCTTTCGTTGATAATAGGCAATGGGTATTCATTTACCGATATTGGACTATCCCATGGCTTATGAATATATTTAGCATCAAGAGCGGATAACTCGGGAACCCATTTACGAATAAACTTTCCTTCTGGATCATGATCTATGCCTTGCTTGATTGGATTATATATACGAATACTGTTAATTCCAGTCGTACCTGATTGCATTTGGATTTGGCTATAATGTATTCCTGGTTCATAGTCTGTGAAAAGCCTAGCTAGATAAATTGCTGGCTCTTGCCAATGTAGCCATAGATGGTAACTAGCAAAGCTGATTAACATTGCTCTCATGCGAAAGTTTAGCCAACCGGTTGAAATGAGTGCTCTCATGCAAGCATCCACCATTGGAAACCCAGTTCGACCAATTTTCCAAGCTTCAAAGTATGTCCGATTAATAGGGTCTTGTCTTAGTGTGTTGTAAACTGAGTGCATGTTTTCATATTCAATTCGTGGTTCATCCTCAAGCTTTTGTATAAAATGACAATGCCAACGAAGCCTGCTAGAAAAAGTACGCAACGATCTTCCCCATAAATCATTACTTTTTACTGAAGCACCTACACGGGCTTTTTTTTCTGCTTCAGTTTTTTGAAAAACCTCACGTATTGAAATAGTTCCAAAAGCAAGATGGGTCGATAATCTTGAGCAGTTATCGAAAGCTGTAACTGGCGAAGACATATGTTTTGTATAGTTGCACCCTCTTTCAGAAAAAAAACTATTCAGCATTTTTAATGCTTCTGAGCGACCACCTTTTTGTATAACCGAACAGTTATCATCTTTAAGTCTTAGTTCTTTTGCACTTGGAGTGTCATCGGAATTATATATATGATTTCGAAGTTTCCTTGGTTCACTATAAATGGGCTCCTGCATCTTGGCATACCAATTCTTTGACCATCCATTACGGTTTTTTAGGCTTCTAACTACTCCATTTTGTGTTGGTTGATTCCATTTTATTGAATTTTGAGAAGCCCATTTCTTGATTTTTCGATCACGCTGATATGTCCAGTCATTCCAAGTTTCTTGATGAGACCAAAGAGTATCAATTTGATGGTTCTCGTGAATTTGATGTAAAATTTCTACAGCGGCACCTGTTTTTATGACTAGATTTTGTCCAATTTTTTGGAGTGCTGTCTTTAGTTCAACCAGACAATCGCAAAGAAACACGTAATGACGGTGACTTAAATCAGCCTGATGCCACAATTCAGGCTCGAATATATAAATCGGTAAGATAGCTCCAACCTTGCTAGCCTCATAAAGCGCCTCATTATCATAGATTCGAATATCCCTTTTAAACCATACTACTTGCATCAAATGATCAGCCTATCAATACATAAAGTTAAAATCATATAGCTGTAATTAATAAATATTTTGCAAGATATATGAGTTATATGAACAATAAAGTCTTAATTATATAATTAACTGTTTAAATATACAGTAAATTATAAAAAAAAGATAAAAATGGAGTAGCTGGTATCAAGGCTATGTACCTTATAGAAATTATTATCAAATAAAGGCTGCGGTTAAATTAAAATTTTTAATAAGCAGTGATCTGCAAGAAACATTTTATAAATTCTTCAAGATGTCCAAGTGGTTTTTTACTTGAATGCAATAACAGGCAAAATGACTTTGTTTTTATAGTCACTTATGGAGCATCTCAAGGAAGACATAGTTTTGATGAGGGAATAACTGAAGAAGGTTTTGTTGCTTGGCAGTCACAGCCAAGCAACAACTTTAAAGATAAAAGAATCCAACAGTTAATTGTTCATAATGAGCTCACTAATAATATATATTTATTTCTTAGAGATAATAAAAAATCTGACTATGAATATTTAGTGCTTCGTTACTAAAATCGCCTCAGGAGGATTTATCGCTGGTGCTACCGCAAAAGCTATAGCTCCACTATTATCACCAAGTGAAATTTCAAAAGCATTGGTAGTCTTAAAAGATAAATCAAAGGTTGAAGTCGATTTAACAATTAGCGGTGATGAATAATTAATCACCCACCTGATACGACTTGCATTTTCACAATCGGTTGCATCGGTATTATCAGCCTTCAGTAACCTTCCACCAACAGTGCCATTTGATGTTGTCCCTTCACTAGTCGCAGAAAACGAAGCATCACACCCATCAAATGAAGCAATAATTGTATTTGAGGGGACAGGATCTTCATTACCAGCATCACCACACTCCCATGACATCCCGAGGCGGGTATTAGTATTTGACAAGCTTCCATATAGATCATGAACATAGCCTGCGCTTCCTAAGGTCCCAGTGTTTGCTATGATTTTACTAACTGTCCAGCAAGTTTTTCCTTGACCCGTTCTACCTCTCAAATCATTTGCAAACTGTTGAGTATGCGTAATCGAAATTTTATTAGAAACAATCGCAACCATATAATTGTAATCGCCTGCAGGGACATCAATAGATCCTGTGTTCAAAACTGTTTTAGCAGGTGGCGCTATCGTGTGATCTAATCCTGCTGATAAATCAGCATCACCCAGATCGGCGCAAGTTGAATAATCTCCAGAAATCGGGTTCGATTTACAAATAGCAAGTTTAAAAAATGTTAGGCCATATTCATCAGGATCTTCTTCGCAACTAGTTTGATTGGTCTGACCATTATTTGTAACAATGTAACTATTCCCACCGCTACCATTAGCAATTACGCCATTATCATTGAGGCCGTCAGCACCAGTCCTACTGCAAGTTGCTTGTACTTGAGATGTCCAAGCGATAGACAACATTAAAAAAAGCGATAAAGGGCATAATTTATTGAAACTCACACTAAAAACCTCTTGCGACAACCCTAAAGGGTAAATCAATGATTAAACTGACCTCATTGTAATGAGTGACTTAAAGAAATAAAAGACATACAAGACATATATTATTGCAGCATGCGTTGTTATTGGTGGGGAAGCTCTAAGATCCACTACTAGTATACATTTAACAGGTATGGGTAATGTATTAGTTGTCGTCGTCGTCGTTACTATTACTACCTCATTATAAGTTTCTTAGAAACCAAATAGCGTTGTCTATACTCACTACCCTTCCTTGTTTAGTGCCTTACTCTAGACAACCAATTGACTCCCACTCTTCTTTATTTTAATGAACATGTTTCAAGGGGGCGGGGGGGGTCTAAACTGCTTTGTTCATATATCGCAGGGAAAGCTTTTTGGTGTCAAATGGTGTGGCTGACGGGACTCGAACCCGCGACCCCTTTACAAGATTGTGCTCTACCAACTGAGCTACAGCCACCATTGCTTGATTTTGATGCGCTAAAAAAGTAGGTAAAAATACTGCATACGCCGCTAAACAGATTGAGAAGAACTACTTATAGAAGAAAAGGTTATCTAAAAAATGGTTTGGTTCATAAATAAAAGCACACCTTAAATAATAAAAAATCTATAAATATAAAAAGCACTTGTACCTATTTAATCCTTTCAGTAATTCAATTAATAAAGTTCCGTCTAAAGCCCTACTTTTCGATCGGCACTACTATAAATTGTCCGCCCATTTCAATCAGTTGAAGCGAGCACTCTAAGTCTTCATAGTCAGGAACTTGACCAGGCAAGCCTGATACAATTTTCCTGCCCTTTGCTCGGAGCTCTATTGCAGCTTTTCGTTGCTCCATATTTGTTGAAAATGGCACAAATATTTTCTTTGCTGCAGTTCTATTGATCTTTCTTATACGGGCTCTTTGTTTTTCAAGATCTTCTCTTCCCGCATCTGAACCTATTGGCATCAGTAAATTTACAAATGGCTGGTCTTTTATTTTTGCTCTGCGTGTTTGTTGGTTGATTTTTTGTGTCATCTTTAAAACCTCTTGTGCTCAGTTTTTTTGAGCAATTGATTTATAGTCGCGCAAATTGCTCTGTACGCTATTTCCAGAACTATACCCTATTTTAATACAAATGATAATGATAATAGTTATCATTATCATTTGTATTAAAAGGATTGCATGATAGAGAGATTACGGAAAAAAGCAGTTGGTTTGACTGGCAAAGAGAATCTCTAAGAATTAGTAGTAGTAAACATTTAACAGGGAGACTCTAGCTGTTGTGGCTTCTGCACTAGAAGGAACATAAGTAAGATTAATGAAATTAAAATTGCCAGTCAATCTGAAGAGTTAGCTTTGGATGGCTTGCTATTGAACCTTCAAATGGCCCCAAAAGCTATATTCCCTTGAAGGGCTCAAAGAATACGCAAGCTCACGAACCTGAAAAAAAAAGATTAAAAGATGAAACTATTCACAGCAAAAATCCTTACTTTATTGCTAATAACTTCTATTTTACAGTCATTTAAACCCAATGCTGACATTGGGTTTAAATTCCATCTTTGGTAAAGAATATACAATTGTAGTCTAAAATTTAGGTTATCCTTAGAGATTGAATCATTTAAGATCTCTTTTTACCCAAAATCTTTCAGCATTGCTTTTAGTTCTAGTGCATGCTGCTCCTCTTGTCCTATTAGGCCACGCACATATTCCTCTAGATAAATAGATCTATCTGCAACATTCCCTAAAAATTTCTTATAAAGCTCAAGTGCACCCTGCTCATGAGCCAAGCTTTCTTCAAGGATGTCTTTTATTGAGTGTTTGTGAGTTTCTTTGATCTCCGCAATACGTTGACTGGGGTGGCCATCTAATCCAACGATTAATTCTCCGGCATGTTGTGCGTGCTCTAAAGATTCAGAGGCCTGATCTTTCAAAAAAGTAACAATTGGTAGTCTGTATGGTCCACTTACCATCATGGCAGAGTGGGTATATCTCACGACTCCTGCTAACTCATACTCCATTATTTCATTTAGAATGTTGCATACAGCATCTGAATTTATTTCCTTCATCTCCATAAAAACCTCTATCTCTATTTGGTGGCTTAAATTTTCTTATGTGTTGCTTGAAGTTATTATAAGTGGTTTAAGGGTTGATTTTCTACTACATATAATTTCACTGATTTGGATGTAAGTCATGTATTAATTGGCGTCCCGAAGAGGATTCGAACCTCTGACCTGCCCCTTAGGAGGGAGACGTATCTAGTATTTAATCCTTTTTATACCTCACTGATAACAGCCTGTAGACCAATATATACCTATGTTTTAGCTTATTCCTTATACACCTACCTTATATCTACTGCGTATTATCAGATGTATTTCACTGCACAGAGATTGCACAGAGAATTTCTCGTACTTATAAATATTCTTGAACAACAGGACAGGGGGCGGGGGAGGGCTTATGGTTTGCTGCTTGTATATAGTACCCACCCGTATACAAAATAGCTGGATTTGAAAAACCAACAAACATAAAAATGCCCGAAAATATCCGGGCACTCTGGGGATTATCTAATAGCAGTAGGTGTTAAAACGCCACTTGCCAGCTTAACGATCCACTCACATCTGCTAAGTGACTCCAGCCTCCGACTTCAAGCGGCTTTCCAGTTCAGAACTCCAGTAGGCAATACCTCCGATGAAATCATCGCGAGTCGCTATGGCATCTAGCTCTAATTCATTTTCAAGATATTTTCTTACATCCATATACTTAGATTTAGGGTTGGCATCGTGCCACAGAATCACTCCTGCCTCATTTAAAATAGTCCTAGCAAAAATAGTATCCAGTGCAACCCCTTTACCGGAATGGTCGCCATCAATCAGAACCGCATCAAACCGACCGTATTTTTTTATAAAAGACTCTGTTTTTAGAGCATGAGAGTTTCCGTATATTTGTGTAAACCGAGAACGATGCTTGTCTTGGACTTCAGATCCAATTAATTTTTTAGGCAGATCAGAATTATTGAATATTGCACTGAATATTTTCCACCAAGGATTTTTATAGGCTATCGAAACCACTTCGCAATCGGAGTTTAAATTTAGAAAAAAATCCGAAGTAAGCCCTTTATATGTACCAATTTCAAAAATTCGCTTAGGCTTGTGATGAAGTACAACCGCACCAAGGGCTTTGTAGTCATTAGTGTGTGTCATACCTATAGCTTTTTCACCGTACTCTGTTGACAGTTGTATGCCTGATTCCGTCTCATTTTTACTTAAACCCAAAAAGGCAAAGAAATCATCGATTCTGGTTAACATCTATAGTTCTCTCCTTGAGCGGGATTTAAATAAAATTTAGAGTGAGCGCTGTCTGAGAATTATAACCATAATTTATAGTTAAAGAAGTTATAACTGCAATGAAATAACTTTCACGCGGATGTTAGACAGGTTGAAATAACTTATTTGGCTGAACATGGACTTAAACCCAAAGGCTGGTTTGATTAGATAAGAACAAGGATTAATACGAAATGAAAACACTAATCACACCACTACTACTTATCTTCAGCAGTAGCACCTCTCTACAAGCTATGTAATCATTGGCTTACAGCTGTATAGGTAATGGGTTAATGGTTGCTGCTGCTTCTGCTTCTTATTGTTACTACTACTTAAACCATTAAAAAAAAGAGAGATTAGCTGTTAATAGTAGATATTGTTTCTATATATAACTTACTTCTTCTATTAATTATTAATATTAACCAACAGCAGTTAGTTGTTTGATGATGTATCTGCTTCTTCTTGTTCTAACTTAGTAAGCCTCATATGTTCTTCTGCTGACTTAGATAACGTTAGATAAAGATTAGGTTGTACTAGAGCTATATCCATATAGCCTTTAAGACAGTTAATACCACTAATCCTCCACTCTTCGTGTTCATGTAAGCGTTGTTCATATTCTTTAGTTATTTTGTCTATACTCATTATATTTGTAAAAGAAACATTAGACTCTGGGTCTCCATCTCTTATCTTTTCTACTTCGTCTAAACCTTGATGTTCTTGAGTGATGTTAATTTTACAACCAACAGCATCACTTACTGCTTTATTCATTGCTTCTTTAAGTTCTATGGATTTCTCACAATGAATGATGAAAGAGTCATGTACCGATAGAATAGGGATGCCTCTTTCAGTGAAGTAATTAACAACAGCCATTGCTATTTCACCATCTAAACGCATTAACTCAACACCTTTATCTTTACAGATACTATCTTTGATTAAAGGATGCTGGGTACAGAATGCATCTAGTAGTTCTTTAAGCTGAATATTCTTTAGCTTTCTCTCTTTTGTCGTTTTAGCCTTATCTCTAAATGCATTAAATGCTTTAGTTTCTTCTTTTGCATTAATTGTGTTGAGCATTAGGCGTTTAACCACTGCTCTCTGTTCTACTTTATTAAAGCCTGCTAGCTTATAATCCAGTGTATAAGGGTCTGCTGGTGGTTGTTCTCCCTGTAATCCAAATAGTAGAGAGATATGTAGACCAGAGTAATCTGCTTCTACTGTAGCCCCACCATCCATATAGATTTGAGAACGCCATTGAGAACCTATTTGTTGCCAGAAGCCTCCATGAAGTCTGCCACCCAGTTCAAACGAGCCTCTATAAAATATCCTCTTAACCAATTTATTCAGATGAGAGACTTTAATTAACTTATCTTTGTGGATTATATAAGGCTTAGTTAGTGTTGGTATATCTATGTGGGTGTGATGAAGTAGGTCGTTGTAGCTCCTCATATACTGCCTCATCTGCTTAGTAGCAGTGGTGTCTTCGTATTCGTGAAGTATCTTCTTCTTCGTTTTCGTGCCTTTAACTTTGATTGTTTCTTGTAATACCACGAGCTCACTATGGATAAATCTAGGCACGATGTCCTTAAACTGACACAGGTTTAATGCTTCAAACTCCTTTATCAAGATACTGGTAGCTCTGATTCTTGTAGTCTTACCAGATTGTTCAGACCCTTTAAGTAGTTCAATCAAGCCTTTCTTGTGCATCTTTCTAACAATAGGGATTATTTTCCTACTGATGAATAACTGACTGTATCTAGAACCTTGCTTATATTCGTTAGGTGACATTGATAAACCAACTGCTAGTGTTTCATCTTCTAACCAAACAACATAAAGATTAAGCACGACTAACTTAAACATCTTCTTGTATTTGGTGCTGTTAGTATTATTGAGTTGGTCGTGTTTGAAATTCTCTTCCCATAGCTCATCACAAAGAGAGGATAATCCCTGATGCTCTGACCAGAGATAAACATCTAATAATCTTGAGTGTTTTCTATCAATTTTATCCATACTTAAAACTATAATAACTTATTGTTTTTAAACGAATTAAAAGGTACTAAATGAACAAATAAAAGGACTTTTAATACCATCATAGCACTGCATCATAAAGTCCCTAGAATCGCCTTATATAAGCTCCTAGAGCCATATCGGCTATCTATTAAAAAGGTAATTAAATCAATTACTTAATTAGCAATAATAGGGAAGCATATAGACATATATTTATGTACTTTTAGGAAGTTTATATGAAAGGAGAATTTATGGTAATACAGGAGTAAGTGCTCGACGTGGATTAACTTTATCAATGCGCTCTTGCAACAACTTACGAAAGTCGTCGCTTGGCTTTTTTGACCATTGAACCATTCATTAATTAAGCAATCTTTGTCGCTGTAATGTAATGTGAAGAACGCTTTAAGAAGCGCTTTTCTACCGCATGCCAAGAAAATGCAGCAAGCGTTATTGTAATTACAACACTAGCGAGAAAGCCGACATACGGATTAAATTTGTAAAGCCCTAAGTGTTCTAACATCTGTATAGTAGGAAAATGGAAAAGGTATATTCCATATGACAAGTCACCAAACTTTCCTATCCCAATCGATAATAGTCGAGATTTGGCTACCATCAGAACAAAAAACGGATAGATGAACATAGTCATAATTTCACGAAGCGGATTCTCAACACTGGACTTTAGAAGCACGAAATAAATCAAGCTAACAATGATTACTGAAACAGTAGAAACCTTATTTAGGGCAATGAAACCCAGCATGCTACCGAATGCAAAAAATGGTAGCTGCCCAGGAAATTGTCTAGAAATTGTTTGTCCAATAGGATGAGGAAAATACTGGGTAAAATATAGATACCACGTTATACCAAGTCCAAAGCAGATGAACAAAGAAGCGCATGCACCAATCCTTTTATGCAAAATGAGCAATACAGGAACGGTGAAATATAGCATTAACTCTACTTTAATTGTCCAAAGAGAACCGTTCAGTGCTTGTACTTCAGCGAGTGGAATTGAACCTGGAAGATTCGGCTGGACAAAATTTAAGAATGCTAAATTAGCTCCCAAATATTTCACAAATTGTGAGTTGCTAACGAACTCAGTCAAGGTTAAATCTGTTGTGAGAAACCCAACTATTACGCAGTAGATTAATACAAGAACATATGCGGGATATATTCGTCTAATTCTCTTTTCAAAGTATTGAATGTAGCTGCCGCTTGAAAGATAACTTTTCGTTACAAGATAGCCACTGATTGCAAAAAATCCCTTTACTGCAAAATTTGAATCAAAATACCCTGTAAACCAAGCTAACTGTTCTGCAGTCGCAAGGACAGATGTATGCGCAACCAAGACAATAAAAGCCAGTATAAAACGAACTTCATCGAAGCAATTATCTACCCTAGAGCTCATCTCTCACCTTCGCTGATTAAGAATTACCCTCATACTATAGATTCAACTAGACGACGAACAGCGCGTTTTTTCTACGTCTTTTCGAACGTGCTGTATTGTGACAAAAGTATTTGCATAGCGCCTCACTATGCCAGTCAGTGATTGCGTCAACCATACAGCCAAACAACTTAACAACTTTCTTATCCTAATCTATCTTGTATTCAATTGAGTCAATAGCGTTTCGCTTTTGTTCAAGGTTAGCTCCAAGAAGCCACTTAAGGCGATTAACTAGAAGATCACATCACTGATTACCAGAGTCAGTACCGACACTGATACAAGCCACGCTCCCAATCCCCAGTCTTTTATAATCTTTGGAGTATCAGGCTGTTTGATTAGCATTTCAATCTTTCTTCTGCCAAGTATGTACACCCAGCAATATAGTGAGAACAGCACTATAAACTTCAGAGCAAAATCTAAGTCCATCTCAAGTTCCTGCTACCAAGCCCCTTACAATCAAGGAGCGATATTATCGTCAGTTGTATTGTTCTGCTTGCTTCCTTTGCATCTTCTCAAGGATAGATTCAGGCTTCAAATGAGTGTACTTCTTCAGCATAGCAAAATCTTTATGACCAGATATATGACTGACCTCCATCATATCTAATCCCAGTTCAAATAGTCTTGATATTGCCTCATGCCTCAAGTCATGAAAGGTGAGACCTTCAATGCCAGTCAGCTTACAAGCACGAGAGAATGCCTTGGTGATTGAATCAGGCTTCATATGGAATACCATGAAACTATTACTTATATCCTTAGGAGTCTCAAGGCTAACAACCTTACCTTTGCCTTGAAGTTTAGCAATACTAACTTCTACAGCCTCAGGGTAGATTTGTCTCACGCTATTAATTATAACCAGAAACTGTTTAGCTAAAGCATCAAAAGCCTCATTTGTAAGGAGGATTTCTCTAGCATGATCTGTTTTGGTTTTTGGAATCACCAGGCACTTTCTTTTTTGGTCTATGTCCCTAATCATGATATTCATCAGTTCACCTCTACGCATACCAGTAGCAAGACATAACCTCACAACCAAAGCTGTTTCATAGGAGCTTTTATCTAAGGCTCTAAGCAGTAACTCTTCTTCATTGCCAACCAGTCTTCTATTTCTGCTGGTAGGGCTTGTGTGTTTCGGTGTAGAGACCTTTGCTACAGGATTGCCATTAGGTAGCTCAATACCCCAGTCCTTTTGTATGACTTCAAATAGCCTATGCAATAGGTTGTGGTCTTTGATATAGGTAGCAGATGAGATACCAAGAGCCATTCGCTGTTCTTTGTACTTTACTATCTCAGGAGGCTTTATATTGAGGATGCTGAGCTTAACTAAGTCAGACTGTCTTATTAGATTAAGCTGGGACTTTAGTTGTCTTAGAGACCTTCGTTTCGCTACTGTTTGTTCTTGCTCGTACTTATCTAAGCAATCACCGAAATTGGTATCAGAAGCTACGCTTGAGTCAATGTAAGTTCCCTGTATTCTTTTTGCTTCAGTTATTTTTGCAAAGGCATCAGCATCTTTCTTTGAGGGGAATGCTTCAGATATGTCTTTAAATCCTGCTTGACGAATCTGGACTCGCCACTTGCCATTTCGTTTGTAGATGGTAGCCATAGCAACCTTACTAAGTTAATGAATCCTTAGTTTCATTGCACCCTAATTGCACCCAAATGTCAATTTTCCACTACTACAGTTTCACTGATTTGGATGTAAGTCATGTATTAATTGGCGTCCCGAAGAGGATTCGAACCTCTGACCTGCCCCTTAGGAGGGGGCCGCGCTATCCAGCTGTGCCACCGGGACGTGATTTTTAATTTCTTTCAAAGCTAGTAAATACAGTATCAATCGCTTTTCTATTATCGCTTCATGCAACCTACTACTTCAATTAAATACCCCTAGTGCTACCTCTGATTGTGGGCGTAGTGTGGGTGAACTAATTAACATTTATAATTCTACTATCGTTTGGTCTATTCATACAGTTTAAAAAGTTTTGTGTCTTGAAAAGTTCTTGGATAATCAGTTAGGGGGCGGGGGAAACATATCTAAATTCAATCCACTCAATTATCTTTTGATTGATTAAATCCGCTAATATATTTATCTAAGTGATTCAAATGCTCACTCTGCGCCTGCATTAAAATAGGCTTGAGCTGGCAAATGCCTTGGATATGGCATATTGGCGTGTCGCAATTGATGGGCTCTAGAATTTTCTCCATGATGCTATTGCGTGACACTAACAGTAAGAGTTAATTTTTTCTCTCTATAAGCAAATCCCGTGCAAGATTTAATTTTGTGGCTATATAGTTATTTCCTCCACGATCAGGGTGAAGTTTTTGCATCAACACCCTATGTGCCTGAATGATATCTTCGTTGCTGGACCCTGATTCGAGCCCAAGAATTTCCCAGGCCTCGGCTTCTGTTAGTGTAGTATTTACCTTTGCAGAAAAGCTTTCGCCTGTTTTGCTTTTCCGGCTTCGCATCCATGCCTGAATGAATGGAAAACCTCGCCAAGCAAGACCAAGAAAAATTTTTGCAAGAGGTACCAAGGCAGCTATAGCTGCCATTATCCAAGAAACTCTTCCAGTTATTGCCAGTGCAATTATTATTGTAATAAGAGCAAATAAGACGCTTTTAATAAGAAGTTTTCTGCGCTGTTCAGGAGGACACCTTTTAAGTCCTACCCAGCACTTATAGCCTATAGCTACAAGAATCATAAGCGCTAAAAATAAACCCATAGTATTTTGCCTAAATGGTTATTATAGGTAACGACAATAGCTTGTGACATTGCAATTGTCGATAGATGAGATAGTGATTTTAGGTGGCCTTGAGTGCAAGGCTATATGTAATTAAAATGCACCTAACAAAGTGCTGATGATAGTACAAATTTTTGTATCACCCTGCCATTTATAACGGTGGCAACGAGAAAGAATATGGAAAATACCCACTTGAGTGTTGTAGTTGCTTCATTGTACCGATTCGCAGAATTTCCTGATTTCGAGACATTTCGAGCCCCTCTATATAGTCTAATGCTTAAAGAGTCAGTGGTGGGTACGTTTCTTTTAGCCCCTGAGGGCATTAATGGCACCATCGCTGGATCGAGAAAAGGTATTGATGCGGTTATATTTTGGTTGGGAGAAGACAGTCGCTTTTCAGATTTAGAAATTAAAGAGTCTTATGTAAATGAACTCCCATTCTATAGAACAAAGGTAAAGTTAAAGAAAGAAATTGTGACAATGGGCGTTGATAATATTGATCCTAATACCCTGGTTGGCACTTATGTTGACCCTAGTGACTGGAATACTTTTATTGATGATCCAGAAGTGCTACTCCTAGACACCAGAAATAAGTATGAAGTAGAAATTGGAACTTTTAAAAATTCGATAAATCCAGAAACCAAGACATTTCGGGATTTTCCTAATTATATAACTGATACATTGAACCCTAATAAACATAAAAAAGTAGCAATGTTTTGCACTGGCGGTATTCGTTGCGAAAAATCTACTGCCTACTTAAAACAGAATGGTTTTGACGAGGTTTATCATCTCAAAGGAGGGATACTTAGCTATCTTGAAAATGTCCCTGAATCTTCTTCCAGGTGGCAGGGGGAATGTTTTGTTTTCGATAACCGAGTCACGGTCAATCACAAATTAGAAAAAGGTAGCTATGATCAATGCCACGCATGTCGTATGCCGTTAACACAAAAAAATATACAACATGAGAGCTACAAAAAAGGAGTTAGCTGTCATTATTGTTATGGTGAGCACAGTGTTGAGCAAATAAGGCGTTTTGCAGACAGAGAAAAGCAAATGAATTTGTCTAAAAAAAGAGGGGAGGCACATCTTGGCTCCTCAATAGAATCGCAAACGTCTAATCGCAGGCAGAAAAAAATAGAATTAAAAAACAAGCAACGCAATATAGATAAGAGGTAAATTTTTAATATTCAAGTGCTTAATATATTGAGCCAGTTAAAAATCAGAAGCTAGCCGATAAGCCTCACCGGCATAGCTTGTGGCTCAACACTCAGGTCTGCCGAAGGTGGCACGAAGTCGGTCAGGTTAAGGCCCTCAACGGCGGCTTTATACTCTTCGATGGTTGGGATACGGCCCAATATGCTAGACAGTACAACCATTGGCGTAGAGGCTAGCAGTGACTCACCTTTCTTCTCGTTAGTATCTTCAACCACACGGCCCTGGAACAGGCGAGTAGAGGTAGCCAGTACCGTATCGCCTTTAGCAGCCTTCTCTTGGTTACCCATGCACAGGTTACAACCCGGGCGCTCTAAGTACATAATGTTCTGGTACTGCGTACGAGCGGCGCCTTTAGGATCGACATCGTCAAATTCGAAACCGGCGTATTTCTGTAGCAGTTCCCAGTCGCCTTCGGCCTTCAACTCATCAACGATGTTGTAAGTGGGTGGCGCAATAATCAGCGGTACTTTGAAATTGATCTCGCCTTGAGTTTCAAGGTTGCGTAACATCTGAGCGATGATCTGCATGTCGCCTTTGTGCACCATGCAAGAACCGACAAAGCCCAGGTCAATGGTTTTGTTGCCGCCGTAGTAAGACACTGGACGAATAGTATCGTGGGTATAGCGCTTAGAGGGGTCTTCGTTGTTTACGTCCGGGTCAGCAATCATTGGCTCGTCGATTTGGTCCAGATCAACCACCACTTCTGCGAAGTACTTAGCATTGTTATCTGGAGCCAGAGCAGGGTTCTCTCCCGACTGGATTTCAGCGATACGCTTGTCAGCCAGACCGATAAGGCCTTGCAGCATATCCACATGGTTTTCCATGCCCTTGTCGATCATGATCTGGATGCGACTCTTAGCCAGTTCCAGCGACTTGACCAGGGTTTCATCATTAGAGATACAGATAGAGGCTTTCGCCTTCATCTCTGCAGTCCAGTCGGTGAAAGTGAAAGCTTGATCGGCTAGTAGGGTGCCGATCTGTACTTCGATGATACGACCCTGGAACACGTTCTCGCCATTGAACTGCTTGAGCATCTGCGCCTGAGTGGCGTGCACTACATCGCGGAAGTCCATGTGGCTCTTCATGTCACCCTTGAAGGTAACCTTCACAGACTCAGGAATCGGCATAGCTGATTCACCGGTAGCTAGTGCGACAGCTACAGTGCCCGAATCTGCGCCGAAAGCAACGCCCTTAGACATACGGGTGTGTGAGTCACCACCGATGATGATGGCACGGTCGTCCACGGTGATGTCGTTCAACACCTTGTGGATTACGTCGGTCATAGCGTGGTAAGCGTTCTTAGGATCGCGCGCGGTGATCAGACCGAAATTATTCATGAACGACATCAGCTTAGGAATGTTGGCTTTTGCCTTGCTGTCCCAAACAGATGCGGTGTGACAGCCAGACTGATAAGCACCGTCAACACTTGGCGATATCACAGAAGCAGCCATGGCTTCCAGTTCCTGACAAGTCATAGGACCAGTAGTGTCTTGGGAGCCGACGATGTTCACTTTAACGCGAACGTCAGAACCGGCGTGCAGCGGGGTATTGGAAGCTACGCCCAGAGCGTTCCTGTTGAAAATCTTCTCAACAGCAGTCAGGCCTTGAGCCTCAATAGAAATTTCTTTCGATGGCGCGTAAACCAGAGCGGGTTTAACCCCTAAAACATCAGCTGCAATGGTCTGTAGCTTCTTACCGAAGACAACAGCATAAGAACCGCCAGCCTTCATGAATTCAATCTTTTGCGGTGTGAACGCAGAAGAAACGTCTGCAAGCTCTATGTCGCCGTTGTAGAGCTTGTGCTCTTTGGTGTTGATGGTAAGCACAGTACCGGTAGCCACTGAGTAAGCCTCTTCCAGCACAGCATCACCATTATCGTTAAAAACGGTGTTGCCTTTGACGTCTACTTTTTTAACCCAGTTTTTCAGGTCGAGACCGATACCACCGGTAACGTCAACGGTGGTCAAAAAGATTGGAGAGATACCGTTGGTACCGGCAACAACTGGAGCGATGTTGATGAACGGCACGTATGGGCTAGCTTGCTTACCGGCCCACAGGGCAACGTTGTTGACGCCAGACATACGTGAAGAGCCGACTCCCATGGTGCCTTTCTCAGCGATTAGCATCACTTTGGCGTTCGGGTATTTTTTCTGCAACCCAACGATTTCCTGTTGGGCTTTTGGGGTCACCATACACTGGCCATGCAATTCACGGTCGGCACGTGAGTGCGCTTGATTACCTGGAGACAACAAATCAGTGGAGATGTCGCCTTCACCGGCAATATAAGTGACGATTTCAATGGTCTCGTCAATTTCAGGCAGTTTGGTAAAGAACTCGGCTTGTGCGTAACTCTCTAGGATCTCTTTAGCGATGGCATTGCCGGCTTTAAAAGCGGCGGTCAGACGATCGATATCGGCTTCGTACAAAAATACCTGAGTTTTCAGAACGTCAGCGGCTGGTTTGGAAACGACTGCATCGTCAGACAGAGCAAGATTGAGCAGAACTTCAATAGAGGGGCCGCCTTTCATGTGCGAGAGCAGTTCGAAGGCAAATTCTGCTGTGATCTCTGCAACGACAGATTCACCCAGAATGATTTCTTTCAGAAATTGTGCTTTCACGCCAGCAGCCCTGGTTGTGCCTGGTAGCGTATTATAAATAAAGAACTTCAGGGAATCTTCACGCCGCTCATTCCCGGTATCTTTGATTTGGGCAATTATCTCTGCCAGCAAATCAGCGCTGTCAATTGGTTTTGGATTTAATCCTAGATCCTTTTTACGGGTGGCGATTTCATCCATATACTCTAAATATAAGCTCATTCAAATTTCTCACAGTAAGTTGCTTCATCTACACCAGGAGGAACACGGTTTGCTATGAGGCCCAGCAAGAACGAATCTTCCCCAGCAAGAGAGTTTTTGATTAACCCTACTAGATCTGCTGTCCATTCTGGGGAAAGTAGCTTTGGTGAAACTCCTTCGGTAGAGCGTTCAATTACTTGCTGACGGTATGTTTCTAACACAATCTAAATCCTCGTCTCACATGGATGCTTAGCCAGCTCAATTTTATTATGTTTCTGTTTTTAGCGGCCGATAATTTTTTTGCAGCTAACCCTTTAATTCTGTTGGACACTTTTTGTATCGGGGCATTATTCTACTATAAATTAGTTATTAAAGGGGAGTGGTGAATTATTAATTTCATGTAAAAGTTATATTTTTTGATGATAACCAAGGGTTTATATTTTTGTCATCAGCACGTCTTTTGTGCGCGAATTACTTGAAGGCATAATGGTAAGATAGTGATTACTATAAGATAGCCGCTTAAGCTCAAATAGCAGCTATATCTTGATTGAGTAAAATATTTTAATGAGGATGAAGTCTGGTGATGCCTGAATATACAAAAGAAGTCATAGGTTTTTTAGCATGCGAAACCTCAGAAAGCTGGGTGTCAAAAGCACTAAATAATCAAGAAATTTTATTAATTGATCACGCTAATTGTGAAAAAAAAGCAGCGAGTTCAGCCCTCAATTTGATATACCGTTACGTCGACAACTACGAGCTAATCAGTAAAATGTCTCGCTTGGTTCGTGAGGAAATGCGCCACTTTGAACAGGTAATTACTATTATGAAGGCTCGAGGCATAGAGTATTACAATATTGATGCTTCCAGGTATGCTTCAGCATTAAGGAAAAAAATTAGAACACATGAACCTGCGAGGTTAATGGACTCGCTTATAGTGGGAGCATTCATTGAGGCTAGATCTTGTGAGAGGTTTGCGAAACTGGCTCCATTTCTTGACGATGAGCTAAAAACATTTTATTTATCTTTGCTCAAATCGGAAGGGCGGCATTTCCAAGATTATCTGACATTGGCGAAGAGCATTCCAGATAGATCTTTTGATGATCGTGTTTTAATTATTCGTGAGCAGGAGCAATTATTAATTGAATCATCAGACGATACATTTTATTTTCATTCTGGATACCCATTGAGCCCAAGTTGAAATGCATAAGCTTGTACCTTTAGCTCTATTTTTTAATAAAAAAGAAACTATTTTTAATACTTTTCTTATTATTCTAATGACAGCGAACATATAATGATTTTATGTTTACGAAACTAATACTATTTTTTTTAACTTTCTGCACTTCAATGATGAGATTATTTCCAGAGGAAATTGCTCATGATTTAGGTTTATGGTCCCTAAAGTTACTGCATTTAGTAGGGTTTAAGATTCCAAAGAGAAGCACTCTAAATAAAACATCCTTAAAAGGTATAACTTTTGCTAATAAGCTAGGTTTGGCGGCCGGGCTGGATAAGAATGGAGACTATATTGATCCTTTGGCATCTTTGGGGTTTGGTTTTCTGGAGATAGGGACTGTCACTCCAAGACCTCAAAAGGGAAATCCAAAGCCAAGGTTGTTTAGGGTCAGCTCTCAAGAAGCCTTGATAAATAGTCTAGGTTTTAATAATAAAGGAGTTGATTATTTAGTAGAAAATGTTTCAAAAAGAAAATCTTCTATCCCTCTTGGGATTAGCATAGGCAAGAATTCTGATACACCTCTAGAAAAGGCAAAAGATGACTACTTGATATGTTTGGAAAAAGTCTTTCCTTATGCTGACTATATAGCAATCAATATCTCTTCTCCAAACACTGAAGGCCTCAGAGATCTTTTCAATAAAGAGTACTTTTCTGATTTGATATCCAGTTTAAAATTAAAACAGATTGAGTTGTCGAAAGAGCATGAGTATGTTCCTTTATTTCTAAAAATATCTCCCAACATAGATAGCTCTCATCTTAAGTTGCTTGTAGAAATCATTTTGGAAAAGAATATAGATGGAATAATCTGCACCAATACTTCAAATGTTCATGACCACCTCTCTGGCAAGGGCGGTATAAGCGGAAAACCTTTATTAGAACTATCATCTAAAGTCTTAGTTACCTTAAGATCTCTAACTGGAAAGAATTTCCCTATAATAGCTTCTGGGGGTGTTATGAGTGTTAGTGATTTCCAAGGAAAACTAGACTGTGGTGCAGATCTTGTCCAAATATACACTGGGTTGATTTACAGAGGTCCTTCTTTAGTTGATGAGATCATTAATTCAGATTAGCTCTATAAATACAGCTGCCTATTTATTTTATTTTGAAAGATACTAGATCGATTGCTCCCTTGTCTTTAATGCGTATAAACCACCCATTTTGACCCCAGTCACCCAAGACCAATCTTTCTCCATGTAGATGCTTATGTCGATTCGGCCTATGTGTATGCCCATGTATTATTGTATCAATACAATATTTTTTCATGGTTTGCTCAACCTCTTGCGGCGAAACATCCATGATATTTTCTGATTTGTTGCTGTTAGACTCCATACTTTGAGATCGCCATTTTGCCGCTATGCGCTGTCTTACTTTTAGGGGTAGATGCATCAACACCCAGCGCAATAAACGACTCCTAGCTATACGCCTGTATCGCTGATATTGCTTGTCGCGAGTGCAGAGAGTGTCACCATGAAGCAGTAATACTTTTTTGCCTTCAAGCTCGCATGTATGGTAATCATCAAGAAGAGTGCAGCCGGTGTCATGTGAGAATTTTTTACCAATTAAAAAATCTCGATTGCCTTGCATGAAATAGACAGATACCCCGCTATCCGATACTGTTTTTAGTGCTAAAATTACTTGGCGAGAGAAAGGTTCTGGATCATCATCGCCAATCCAAGTTTCAAATAAATCTCCCAGAATATAGAGCGCATTAGAGTGTACGGCTTCATTTTTTAAAAAACCAAAAAATGCCTCGCTTACTGCCGGACATTGAGGTGATAGGTGTAAATCAGAAATAAGTAATGTAGACATTTAACCTAATTATCTGAATATGGTTAGTTAAGTAGACTGCCAAAGATTATTGCCTCTGGCAGTCTTACATAGTTGGTTATTTGCCGCTGTAGACATCACTTATGGTAATTTTTTCTATGGATACGGTATCAACAGGAACATCCCCGTGAGGCCCTTTATTGCCAGTCGGTACAGATTTTATTTTGTTCACAACATCCATACCGTCAGTCACTTTTCCAAATACAGCATAACCCCAACCTTGGGAATTTTTCCCTGAGTGGTTTAAGAAACCGTTGCTGCCAACATTAATGAAGAATTGAGAGCTTGCAGAATGTGGATCATTGGTTCTTGCCATCGCTAAAGTTCCAATATCATTCACGAGACCATTGTCCGCTTCGTTTTGAATAGGGTCTCGGCCTTCTTTTTGTTTCATTTCTTCATTAAAGCCACCACCTTGGACCATAAAGCCATCGATTACACGATGGAAGATAGTGTTGGTATAAAAATCATCTCGACAGTATTGGAGAAAATTTGCTGCGGATAGCGGGGCTTTATCAAAGTTCAGTTCAATGGTTATGTCGCCAAAGTTGGTGTGGAGGGTAATCATATGGTAAGTAATCCTGTGTTAAATAATTTTTAGGGCGGCATTCTACATTTTTTTTTATAGAATTAAACCTTCTATGACCTATAAAAACTTATCCTGTTTAGAATTTTTAACTGTCCGTATTGTCCGTATTGTCCGTATTGTCCGTATTGTCCGTATTGTCCGTATTGTCCGTATTGTCCGTATTGTCCGTATTGTCTATGTTGGATTGCCAGCCTTGTATTATACCGCAAAGCACAATCAAAGTAATTCCAATACATATAAGCGTGTCAGGGATTAGATGCCAAAATAAAACATCTACCGCTAAAGCCATCAAGATATAGCTGTATTCAAAAGGAGCGATGACGACTGGTTTGGCGATTCTAAATGCAGCTATTAAGAGCATGAAGCCAATGGCTCCAGCTGTTCCAGATACTAGCATGCCGGCTAATTGCAATGAACTTATAGGGATCCATTGGTCTTGTTCCCAAAAACTAGCAGCAATTAATAGAGGTATAAATTGGTAGAAATTAATGGCCCAATCTGAATCAGTTTTCGATAATTTTCGACCCCACAGAATGAGCACTGCGTATGAAAAAGGAAGACTAAGTAGTGATATGTAAACCCAGCTGAAGCCTTCAGCATCTAATCTAAGAACAAAGCAAACGCCAATAAAGCCGGAAATCGTCGCTATCCATTGTATTTTGTTTGCTTTTTCTCCAAGAATAAATGGTGATATAGCGGCAATTAAAATAGGCGCCCCTGCTAGAGCTGCCGCAACGGCACTAAGGGGGAAATATTTAACTGATAGGTAATAGCCAACACTAATTAATCCAAAAAAAAGACTTCTGAATACGTGCTGGGCTGGGTTAGAGGTTCTGAGTAAGTGCATTCGCCCGGTGCTGACTATAAAGATTAGTAGCGCTAGGATAGATGCTAGTGTTCTGAACCACACTAACTGACCTGTAGGAATACTGTTAAATAACATTTTTAATAAGGTGTCTCCCAGCAAAAAAGACACAAGACATAGCTGCAGATAGAGAATAGCGCGTGTATTTGATTTAATCATAGCCCGTTTTCTTATTCTGAAAATTTTAGATGGATGGAAACTTACAAAACTCTAACGTCAATGGTTTATACGCAAGACTCTGGAGGCTATAATGGTTGCTCTTTTTAACCCTACTCTTAATTATGGAGAAGAGCCTCACTGGGGCCGTCAGTATGGCAGACGATAATAAACCACTCAATTTTATTCAGCAGGCAATAAGTGGCGACCTAGGAACGGGCGCTATCACTAAGATTGTCACCAGGTTTCCCCCAGAGCCTAATGGGTATCTTCATATTGGTCACGCCAAGTCTATTTGTTTGAATTTTGGTCTAGCGCAACAGTTTGGTGGCAATTGCCATCTTCGGTTTGATGATACAAATCCAGAGAAAGAAAGCGAAGAATACGTTCAAGCTATTATTAAGGATGTTCAATGGCTCGGATTTCAATGGCATGGAGAGGTTCGTTATGCTTCTGATTACTTCGATCAATTTTATGCTTGGGCTCAACATCTAGTTTGTGAAAAGAAAGCCTATGTTTGTCAATTAAGCAGCGAAGAAATGCGAAAAAATCGAGGTACTCTGACTGCCCCGGGAACAAATAGCCCATTTCGAGAAAGTTCCGTTGAAGAAAGTTTAGAGCTTCTTGAAAAAATGAAAGATGGGGATGTTGCAGAAGGATCCATGACATTGAGGGCAAAGATTGATATGGCCTCACCAAATATCAGTCTCCGTGATCCGGTCATGTATCGGATTAAGAAAATGCCGCACCATCGCGCAGGTGATAAATGGAATATTTATCCAGCATATGATTTTGCGCATTGCCTGGAAGATGCCATTGAAGGTATTAGTCATTCAGTATGTACATTAGAGTTTACATCTAATAGGCCTCTTTATGATTGGTTTATTAATAGCCTCCCTGTGCCTTCTAAGCCGCGTCAATTTGAATTTGGAAGATTGAATCTTAATTACAGTGTGACCAGCAAAAGAAAACTTAAGCAGCTAGTAGATGGGAACTATGTGGATGGCTGGGACGATCCTCGTTTACCAACAATTTCAGGGTTGCGTCGTCGTGGCGTACCAGCAGTGGCCGTTCGTAATTTTTGCGATAGTCTTGCAGTAGCAAAAACTGACGGGTTAGTAGATCTCTCTCAGTTTGAATTTTTTATTCGTGATGAGTTAAATAAGAATGCTCCTCGTGCCATGGCAGTTCTGCATCCTTTAAAAGTAGTCATTACTAATCTCCCCGAGGGGCATTTAGAGCAACTACCGGCCCCTTGTCACCATGAGTTGCAGTTAGGCGATCGCAATCTTCCTTTTACCCGAGAAATTTACATTGATGCAAATGACTTTAAGGAAGAATACAGCAAAAAACTTAATAAAAAACTTTCTCCCGGTAGGCGCGTTAGATTGCGTCATTGCTATGTAATTGAGGCCGACGACTACTTAAAAAATGAGACAGGAGATGTTATTCAAGTCAATGCGACTTTGGTCTCTGAGACGCTAGGAAAAGATCCTATTGATGGTATTAAACCTAAAGGGGTGGTTCACTGGGTGTCCGCTACAAATTGTGTTGATTGCGATGTTTACCTATATGATCGTTTGTTTAGCGATCCCTTGCCTGATTCAGGTGATAAGGATTTTCTTGAGATGATCGAGAAAGAATCACTGAAGATACTGACTAACTGCAAGGCGGAACGCAGTTTAGCCGATGTTGAGATAGGTGTACCCTATCAGTTTGAGAGGGAAGGCTACTTCTGTAAAGATAGTCATAGCGGAGATTCGAAAAAAATTGTATTTAACCAGACCATCGCGCTTCGATCTAGTTGGACGGATATTTTGTCTTAACATTAGAGTATTTCACAAAATTATTTTCTTTTTTTAGGCATTAAATTGATCAAATTATGACGCTACATATATACAACACCTTGACTCGCCAGAAAGAAGTTTTCAGACCGATAATTCAGGGCAATATCAATATGTATGTCTGCGGGGTAACCGTTTATGACTTGTGTCATATTGGACATGCAAGGGTACTGGTAGCATTTGATGTAATTGCTAGGTATTTACGGTCACAGGGCTGGAATCTCAATTATGTTCGGAATATCACGGATATTGACGATAAGATTTTAAATAGGGCAGATGAAAATGCTGAGCTCTACTCAGTTCTGACTGAGCGTATGATAGACGCTATGCATGAAGATGAAAGATTATTGGGAATTTTGCCCCCAGACATGGAGCCAAGGGCTACCGCGTATATTGATGAAATTATTGCTATGGTTGGGGTGTTGATTGATAAAAATCATGCCTATGCTGCAGAAAACGGCGATGTTTATTATCGGGTAAGCAGTTTTTCTGACTACGGTAAATTAAGTAAGCGCAACCCTGAAGACTTGCTGATAGATGCACGCATTGATATGAATTTAAGCAAGGAAGATCAGCGTGATTTTGCTTTATGG
Organism: Porticoccus sp. Uisw_050_02; assembly: GCF_047729555.1. Taxonomy (NCBI): domain Bacteria; kingdom Pseudomonadati; phylum Pseudomonadota; class Gammaproteobacteria; order Cellvibrionales; family Porticoccaceae; genus Porticoccus; species Porticoccus sp. Uisw_050_02. Next base: position 537,555 of record NZ_CP159825.1, read on the forward strand.
AAAAGCGCAAAGACTGAAGAGGTTAGCTGGAATTCTCCTTGGGGCTCAGGAAGACCTGGATGGCACATTGAGTGCTCTGCTATGTCAACTTGTTGCCTTGGAGCTACTTTTGATATTCATGGGGGAGGGCCAGATTTGCCGTTTCCTCATCATGAGAATGAAATAGCTCAAAGTGAAGCTGCAACTGGAGAAAAATACGTAAACTATTGGATGCATGCTGGTGCTGTAAGGGTTGATGATGAAAAAATGTCCAAATCGCTTGGAAACTTTTTTACTATTAAGGAGGTGCTGAAAAAATATCACCCAGAAATAATTCGTTATTTTCTGCTTTCTAGCCATTATCGTAGCCCTATAAATTATTCTGAAAAGAGCCTAATCGAAGCGAAAACAGGATTAGAAAGATTCTATATGACTCTTAGACAGTTTCCTGATGTCCAGTCCTTGCCGCTCAACGACCTCAAAAACCGAAAATATTATAAGTGCTTTATCTTAGCTATGAATGATGACTTTAATACACGGGAGGCTTTGGCTGTCATGTACGACATGATTCGTCAGATTAATACTCTCGCTGTAACAGATAAAGCTGAGGCGTGCTTACTAGTGGGCGAGCTGAAGACTCTTGGAGATATATTTGGAATTTTAGATTCTAATCCAGAAGTATTTATGCAAGGTGGAACTATTGTGGATGCGCTTGACAGTATTAGCTCTAGCGAGATAGAGGCCCTGATTTCGGAAAGAATAACGGCAAAGAAAAATCATGATTTTTTAGATGCTGACCGCATAAGAGAGAAGTTGCTTGCTCAAGGTATTGTGCTAGAAGACTCTCGTGAGGGCACCTCTTGGAGAAGAGGATAGGTAATCTTTTAGTAGCGCAAAATATACGTATCTTCCGTCAATCTTAAATTTTTACACTATTTTTTTCCGCGGCATCTACAGCTTGAAAAATAAGCGTGTTAATTGTCATTGGCCCCACCCCACCAGGTACTGGAGTTATTGCAGAGACACGATCATAAAGTGGAGTGAGCTCGATATCACCAATGCCGCCTGGGTGGTAGCCGGCATCGATAACTACTGCGCCATCTTTAATCCAGCTTGCCTTTATGAATTCAGGCCTCCCTACGGCACCGACAACAATATCAGCATTTTTAATAATATCAGGCAAATTTTTGGTGCGCGAATGACAGACGGTGATAGTGGCGTTTTGATTAAGCATCATCATTGCCATTGGTTTACCAAGAATAGGGCTACGACCAACGATAACAGCATGCTTTCCTTCAACAGGAATCTTGTAGGCGCTTAAAAGGCGCATTATACCTTGAGGGGTAGCTGACCCATAAGCCTCTTCGCCCATTGCCATGCGCCCGAAGCCGAGACAGGTGACTCCATCAACGTCTTTATTCAATGCAATGCTATCAAAGCAAACTCTTTCCTCAATTTGAGGAGGCACGGGATGCTGAAGAAGGATTCCTTGGCATAGAGAGTTAGCATTTAATTCTTTGATCTTAGTTAAGAGTTCTTCTGTAGTTGTAGTTTCAGGCAATTCTACCGCGATGGAATCCATGCCCACTCGTTTGCATGCATTTTGCTTCATGCGAACATACGTGGCAGAAGCAGGGTCGCTACCTACAAGAACAGTTGCAAGCATGGGCGTCCTACCATTACCTGCATCTTTGATGCGAGCAACCCTCTCATGTAGCTCTGCTTCAGTTTTTAAAGCGATAGCTTTCCCATCAAGTATTTGGGTTTTCATAAAATTAAAGACTCCTAAATCAAAAGAACGAACAGGTCTTGATAGGCAACCATCTTCTCATTTCAAGCGGTCTCTGTGAAGAGAATACCTATTGCTTTTAATTGACTAGATCGTCTGTCGTCAGTATCATGCCTACCTCTCGATTCGAGGGTAAAAGTGACGACGGGGATTAGCGCAGTCTGGTAGCGCGCCTGCTTTGGGAGCAGGATGTCGGGGGTTCGAATCCCTCATCCCCGACCATTATTTTGGATAAGTTGTTGAGCGCCCTTAGCTCAGCTGGATAGAGCAACGGCCTTCTAAGCCGTAGGTCGCAGGTTCGAATCCTGCAGGGCGCGCCATCCAGCACGAGCAATTCAAGCAGTGGTGGCTGTAGCTCAGTTGGTAGAGCCCCGGATTGTGATTCCGGTGGTCGCGGGTTCGAGCCCCGTCAGCCACCCCATTTGATTTAAAACTCCTTATATTTTCAACTAAATTTCTTTTTGCACCCTTTTTACATTAATATTGATGTTTACTCTTGTTGTTTTGGTTGTTAGACCATCGCTTAGCTGAGGGGTCAACAGGCGGATTTTTTCACGAAGAAAATGCTTTACTTTGATGATGGCAACGCAAGAGTATCAAATAAAACTATACGTCTTGATTCAAATTGAACCTTAGGTCATTTTTTTGGACTTTGATATGGGATTAACAGTACTTTTTATTTTTATTATTTGTGCATTTTATGTGCAAAATAGAGGCGACGTTCAGCATAATAAGCTGATCCGTAAAATAAGTGATCATTCTAATATCTTTGGGCCGATAAATTGTTTGTTCTATGGTTTTTCTACGATAAAGAAATCCGTATATATTGATGTTGGCCATTTTCCTGAATTAAAAGTACTTAAAGATAACTGGAAAGTCATAAGAGACGAGGCTGTTAGGCTTAATGATGATACTCAGATAAAGTCTTCAAAAGAAAAAGATGACTTAGGTTTTAATTCATTTTTCAAAACTGGATGGAAGCGCTTTTATTTAAAATGGTACGGCGCCTCTCTTTATTCAGCGAATAAGCTCTGTCCAAAGACTGTAGATTTGATTAATTCTATCCCAAGTATAAAAGGTGCGATGTTTGCTATGCTTCCTCCGGGGGCCAGATTGGTCAAGCATCGTGATCCTTATGCGGGCTCCTTTAGGTACCACCTAGGATTGATAACCCCAAATTCTGAAGACTGCTTCATTTTTGTAGATGGTAAGAAATATTATTGGAAAGACGGAGAGGCAGTCATGTTTGACGAAACCTTTATCCATTATGCTGAAAATAAAACAGATACCAATAGAATCGTATTATTCCTGGACGTCAAAAGACCAGTAAGTTTCTTTTTGGTTGACTGGATAAATGAACTTTTTTCTCGAATTTTTATGGCAGCCACAACCACTAAAAATATGGATGGCGATAAAATTGGAGGCATTAATCGTTTATTCCCTTACATCTTTAAGGTTAGATTGATTGGGAAAAAGATAAAAAAATTAAACAGAGGTCTATATTATATACTCCAGTATTCTATCTATATGTTAATCATTTATGGAATATTTTTTTAAATAGCTTTTTATTCCTAAGGGGTATTCATGTTGCAGAAGGATATTTTTCGAGGTGATTTTTTAAAACTACAGCAGCTTGATAGCGGCTTTCTAGAATTGAGCTTTGATGCAATAAATAGATCTGTGAATATTTTTAATCAAGCAGCGTTAGATGAACTTCTTGATGCGCTATTGGCCCTAAACGATCAGCCTGATGCAAAAGGACTTATTTTTACTAGCACCAAGAGTGTTTTTATTGCAGGGGCTGATATTACTGAGTTTAGCGCTGTATTTAAAGGTAATATGATAGATCTGAAAACCTTTCTTGATAAGGCGAACAATGCATTTAATAAAATTGAATCTTTACCATATCCGACGATCGCTTTAATTAATGGCTTCGCTCTAGGCGGTGGTTTTGAGTTATGCCTTGCTTGCGACTTTCGTGTGATGTCGAGCAGGGCTTCTGTAGGTTTGCCGGAAACAAAACTTGGAATTATTCCAGGCTGGGGCGGAACTGTCCGCTTGCCTCGATTAATAGGATTTGATAATGCCATAGAGTGGATTGCCTTAGGTAGCCACAAGAAACCAGCGCAAGCTTTAGAAGACGGCGCTGTAGATGCAATAGTTGAGCCTGAACTGTTGAGAGAAGAGGCTTTGAGAATGTTGACTGCTGCAGCAAACGGCTGCCTTGATTACAAAAAACGTCGCAAGCAAAAAAAAATGCCTTTGCAGCTTAATGATAATGAACTAGCCATGGCTATAAATACTTCTCGTGCTGTTATCCTTACCAAGGTTGGAGCCAGTTATCCTGCGCCAATCGTAGCCTTGGATGTCTTATCTAAGGCAGCAAAATTGAAGCGAGATGCCGCTTTAGAGGTAGAATTTCAGGCTTTTAGTAAATTATCTTTAACGGCAGAGTGCCGATCCTTGGTAGGCATATTCACCAGTGATCAATACGTTAATTCTGTAGCTAAAAAATATGCGAAAAAAGCCTCCAAATTAGTTGAGCACGTCACAGTCTTGGGTGCCGGTATTATGGGTGGAGGAATTGCTTATCAGAACGCTCTCAAGGGATTCCCTGTTTTAATGAAAGATATAGATAGTGACTCATTAGCACTGGGTATGAATGAGGCCAATAAATTACTGGCTAAAAGAGTTGATAGGGGTCAAATGTCTGCATTAAGTGCTGGTGGTGCTCTCTCTAGAATTATTCCGTCACTCGCTTACCAGGGTGCCGAAAATACCTCAATTGTTATTGAGGCTGTAGTTGAAAATGCCAAAATAAAATCTATTGTATTAACTGATATGGAAGAAAAAATTCCGGCTGAGGCAATATTGGTTTCCAATACTTCGACAATTTCTATTGATTATTTGGCTAGCCACCTGAGGCGCCCCGATCAGTTTTGTGGAATGCACTTTTTTAACCCAGTCCATGCTATGCCCTTAGTGGAGATTATCCGAGGAACAAGAACCTCTGAAGAAACGATTGGACTGGCGGTGGCTCATACGATTGCATTAGGAAAAAAGCCCATTGTGGTAAATGACTGCCCAGGATTTTTGGTTAATAGAGTGCTTTTTCCTGCTGTTTTTGGATTTGATATGATGCTGGTTGATGGTGCTGATTTTCAGCAAATAGACAAAGCTATAGAGTCCTGGGGTTGGCCTATGGGCCCAGCCTACCTAATTGATGTTGTTGGCCTTGACACAGCTGTACATTGTTTTCCGTCCATTTTGGACGGGTACCCAGACCGAATGAAAGAAATATATGATGTATCGCCAACTCGTTTGTTGTTTGAAAATGATCGTCTTGGTCAAAAAAATGGAAAAGGCTACTATTTGTATGAAAACGATGTCCGAGGGAAGCCTAGAAAAATAGCAGATAGTAAAACCTACGAGCTTCTAAAAACTTGTATTAATGGTTCTGATGTCAACTCCATTGAATTTAGTGATGACTCTATTTTGACTCGGTTTATGGTTCCTATGTGTGTTGAGATTGCTCTTTGCTTGGAGGAGGGTGTTGTAGGATCGCCATCAGAAGGAGATATGGCTGTGATCTACGGTCTTGGATTTCCAGCCTTTCGTGGTGGTTTATTTAGATGGATGGATGAGATCGGTCTTGATGTATTTTGTCAATTGGCGGATAGGTTTAAACATTTAGGGAAACTGTACGAGCCTACTTTAAGGATGCGCGAAATGGCTACAAAAGGAGAAAAATACTACGACAGATAGCTATTTATTTGTTATTAATTTTTTCGACGATATTCGGTCAAGCAGAGGACAATAAGTTGTGAATTTTAAGTCAAGAGATGTTGTGATAGTTGATGTTGCCCGGACCCCTATGGCTAGGTCAAAAGACGGTTCGTTTCGCAATCGTCGAGCTGATGAAATTGGCGCAGACCTTATAGAAAGTTTTCTTGAGCGCAATCCATCTGTTGCCCCTAATGAGATTGACGATGTTATATGGGGTTGTGTGATGCAAAAAAAAGAACAGGGCTTTAATGTTGCTAGAATGACAGCCCTCCGCACCCGGATTCCTCATGAAGTCCCAGCAATTACTGTTAATCGACTTTGTGGTTCCTCTATGTCAGCTTTACATATGGCTGCTGCAAACATTATGTCTGATTTGGGTGATATTTTTTTAGTGGGAGGGGTTGAACACCTTGGCCACCTGCCAATGACGTCTGGTGTAGATCCCAATCCAGCTTTATCTCTTGGTGTTGCAAAAGCTTCTGGCATGATGGGCGTAACAGCAGATTACCTAGCAAGAATTCATGATGTGAGTCGGCAACAGCAAGATGAATTTGGCGCGCGTTCTCATAGAATGGCATCCCAAGCTCGACATGAGGGCTTATTTAAAAACGAAATCATCCCTATAAAAGGCCATAATAATAATGGGGGCCTTTATCTCATGAGAGAGGATGAGACCATTAGGCCCGAGACAACGGTTGAGATTTTATCTGGATTGCGGCCAGCATTTGATCCAGTCAACGGAACTGTTACAGCCGGAACTTCTTCACAGATTACTGATGGTGCTGCAGTTATGCTTGTTATGTCGGGAGAAAGGGCTAAATCACTAGAACTCAAACCTGTAGCAAAGATAGTTTCATTGGCGATTGCGGGTGTTGATCCGTCTGTCATGGGTTATGCTCCAGTCCCTGCATCGCTGCTTGCGTTAAAAAAGGCTGGCCTCACGATTAGCGATATTGATTACATTGAATTAAACGAAGCGTTTGCCGCACAATCATTGCCTGTACTGAAGGATCTCGATTTGCTGGATGTTTTCGAGCAAAAGGTTAATATTAATGGCGGGGCTATTGCCCTAGGTCACCCGCTTGGTGCATCTGGAGCTCGAATTTCTGGAACGTTGCTAAATATTCTTCAACAAAAAGATGCTACGTTTGGCCTCGCGACAATGTGTGTTGGCATGGGGCAAGGAGTAGCTACAGTTTTTGAAAGACTAAGGTAGCTTAAAAATGTTTAATATCAGATCAGTATTGCCCCCCAACTTCTTCTATATATCGAAAATGACACCCTTTCTTTTCGGTTACTTTCATCTCTTTTTGTTGATTGGTCGATATCTCTGTGGCAAAATCCCCCCCTTTGTTTGTAGGGGATAATATCCCTTCTTGGGTTTTATAAATTTCGATATTTAGCGGACGTGGTGGAATTGGTAGACACGCTGGATTTAGGTTCCAGTGCCGCAAGGTGTGAGAGTTCGAGTCTCTCCGTCCGCACCATTTAATAGTTTTGAAACAATTTATATTTGAGGGGCATCATGCAGGTTTCCGTTGAAACAATTTCTAGTCTTGAGCGAAAAATGACCATTGTGGTTCCAGCTGAACGCATCGGAAATGAGGTAAAAGAGCGTCTTGAAAAAGCCGCTAAAACTGTTCGAATAGATGGTTTTCGGGCGGGTAGAGTGCCTTTAAATGTAGTAAATCAACATTATGGCCAAGGCATTCGCCAGGAGGTTGTTAGCGAAACTGTTAGAACTTGCTTTTATGATGCGGTGACTCAAGAAAATCTTACTCCAGCTAGTGCTCCAGCTATAGAACCAAAGATCGACAAGCCAGGTATGGATCTAGAATTTATTGCTACTTTTGAAGTTTTGCCAGATTTTGATTTGGCGGATTTGACAACGATAAAAATTGCCAAACCGTTGGCTGAGGTAAAAGATTCCGATGTTGATGTAATGATTAAAGGATTACGTAAACAGCATGCAACATGGTCAGAGGTGGATCGTGCTGCAGTTGCAGATGACGAGGCGACCATCGACTATGTAGGGCTCAAAAATGGCAAAGAATTTGATGGTGGTTCTGCTGAAAATTATCCTCTAGAGATAGGTGGTGGTACTGCAGTTGCTGGATTTGAAGAAGGCGTAATCGGGATGTCTGTGGGGGATGAAAAGACTATCCCTGTAACTTTCCCTGAAAACTATCAAGCCGAAGAACTTCGTGGCGCATCAGTAGAATTTAAAATTAAATTAAATGTATTAAAAGAACCGTTATTGCCAGAGATGAATGATGAGTTTTTTACTCTTTTTGGTCTGAAGGCTGGCGGTGAGCCAGTATTTCGTTCTGCGGTACTACAAAATATGCAACGTGACCTTAAGAATGCCCTCGAGGGAAAAGTCAAAAGTCGTGTGATGCATGAGTTGTTCACTCTGCATAGCGACATTGAAGTTCCTTTGACAAGAATTGCAACTGAGATTACTAGCCTAAAACAACAAATGGCGAAAAATCTTGGAGGTGATGGCGGTGAAAATACTTTTGACCCCTCACTGCTACCTGATGAAATGTTTGAAGAGCAAGCAAAGCGTAGAGCTATTGTTGGCTTAGTAGTGAATGAGATTGTGCAATCTAATAAAATGGATGTGGATGGAGCTGCAGTAAAAAGCCGAATTCAGGATATAGCAGCGTCTTACGATCAGCCAGAAGAGGTGATGAAATATCACTACAATAGCCCAGAGCTTCTTAAGAGTATTGAGGCGAATGTTTTGCAAGATCAAGTGGTTGATTTTGTTTTATCGCAGGCAAAAGTTTTAGATGAGCCGCAAGATTACCAGAAAGCAATAGCGCCTGACCCCGACCAGGTCGCAACTAAAAATTAATTATCGGTTACAATACGTTGAAATATAATTGATTTAAGCGAGATAGATATGAAATTTGATTCTTCTTTAACAGACTTAAATATAAAAAATGCAGGTGGTCTGGTGCCCATTGTTGTAGAGCAAACTGCTCGTGGTGAGCGCTCTTATGACATTTATTCGCGCTTACTGAAAGAAAGGGTTATATTTTTAGTTGGCCCTGTCGAAGATTATATGGCAAATCTTGTAGTTGCTCAGCTGCTGTTCCTTGAATCGGAGAATCCAGAAAAAGATATTCATTTGTACATAAATTCTCCCGGTGGCTCAGTTACTGCTGGAATGTCTATTTACGACACTATGCAGTTTATTAGCCCAGATGTCAGCACTATGTGTATTGGACAAGCCGCTAGTATGGGTGCTTTTTTGCTGGCAGCGGGTGCCCCAGGTAAACGATTTTGTCTTCCTAACTCCCGTAATATGATTCATCAGCCGAGTGGAGGCGCTCACGGGCAGGCTTCTGATATCCATATTCATGCCCAAGAAATATTAAAAATAAGAGATAGGCTTAATCAATGTCTTGCTGAGCATACAGGGCAAGCAATAGAAAAAATTGAGTTAGATACGGAACGTGATAATTTTATGAACGCTGAAGAATCGAAGGCCTATGGTTTGGTAGATCAGGTATTAGATAAGCGCCCAAAAAGCCTTTGATTCCATTAAAAAATTAGTACTTTATAAATGATATTGCTATAAATTTTTCTTGATCCTCATATTCTAACTAGGAGACAAGGGCCCATGAAAGACGAGACAACAAATAATGGTGGCGATGAAAATAAATTGCTTCATTGCTCTTTTTGCAATAAGAGCCAGCATGAAGTGCGTAAGCTGATAGCAGGCCCATTGGTTTTTATTTGCGATGAATGCGTTGAGCTCTGCAATGATATTATTTTGGAAGAAATTCAAGAGATTGAAGCTGGGCCGGATGGCCCTGCTAGCCTTCCAAAACCTATTGAAATCAAAGAAATACTGAATCAGTATGTCATTGGTCAAGACAAAGCAAAAAAAATATTAGCTGTCGCTGTTTATAATCATTATAAGCGCTTGCAGCGTAGCGGGTCTCCCTCAGCTTCTGATGTTGAGCTCGGCAAAAGTAATATATTGTTAGTGGGACCTACCGGAAGTGGAAAAACTCTTCTGGCTGAGACTCTAGCAAGATTGCTTGATGTCCCTTTTGCTATTGCTGATGCGACGACGTTAACTGAAGCTGGCTATGTTGGCGAAGACGTTGAAAATATTATTCAGAAGCTCCTACAAAAATGCGATTATGACATAGATAAGGCTCAACGAGGTATAGTATACCTGGATGAAATTGATAAAATTTCTCGCAAGTCGGATAATCCTTCTATTACTCGCGATGTCTCTGGAGAGGGTGTTCAGCAGGCCTTATTAAAGTTGATCGAAGGAACTGTTGCTTCAATCCCACCTCAGGGCGGAAGAAAACACCCCCAGCAGGAGTTTATTCAAGTTGATACGTCCAATATTCTGTTTATTTGTGGCGGGGCCTTCTCGGGCTTAGAAAAGGTGATCAGGGATCGATCTGATAATACTGGTATTGGTTTCAGTGCAACAGTTAAGGTTAAGGATGATAATAGAAATATAGGGCAGACGTTAGCTGACCTAGAGCCTGAAGATTTAGTGCGTTATGGTTTAATACCTGAGTTTGTTGGGAGGCTTCCTGTTATAGCTACTTTAGAGGAATTAGATCTAGATGCTCTAGTCAATATACTTACCGAACCAAAAAACTCTTTACTTAAGCAATATAGCGCAATGTTTGAAATGGAAGGTGTTGAGCTGGACATGCGTCGAGATGCTTCGGAAGAGATAGCCCAAAAAGCATTGGCTCGGAAAACAGGAGCGAGGGGTCTCCGCTCCATTATTGAGAGCATCCTACTGGATACTATGTATAGTATACCGACCGCAAAAAATGTCAGCAAAGTGGTTATTGATGCTTCAGTTGTTCGCGGGGAATCTGACCCTCTCTTGGTATATGAGGGATCTGACCCTAAGCTGGCAGCAGGGGAGTAGTTGTTGCCCTTTTTCCTAAAAAAGGACCCAGTGGGTCCTTTTTTATTGGTAAACTATATTTGTTACTCAGGCTTGCTTTTAGCTGACGCGCCCCAATACTCTTAACTGGTCTAATTTTTTAATTTCTCAAGACGAGGTTCACGAATGGAAGATTTATCTGTACTTAACAAATTACCTGTGTTGCCTTTGCGTGATGTGGTGGTTTATCCCTATGCAGTGATTCCGTTATTCGTGGGTAGAGAGAAGTCTATAGCAGCCCTAAATCAATCGATGTCTCAAGAAAAAAAAATATTGGTAGTTACGCAAAAATCAGCTTCAAAGGATGATCCATGTGCAGGTGATCTTTACAGTGTGGGAACACTGGCGACTATCTTGCAGATACTTGAGTTGCCAGATGGAACTGTGAAAGTTTTAATCGAAGGGGTTGAGAGGGTCAAGATTAAGGCCATTGAAGATATAGATGAATACCTTTTGTCGGAGTATGAAATATTTTCAGCTGGAAAGCTTGATGATCTTGAGGTGGAGACGATCATGCGGTTGGCATTAGACAAGTTTGAACAGTATGGAAACCTAAGCAAGAAAATACCAACTGAGACTATGGGTATCGTTGCCGCTATAACTGATGCAAGTCGCTTGGCTGATTCTTTGGCCAATCATCTTCCTCTTCCTCTTGAGCAAAAACAAAATATTTTAGAAATGATGGCCCTTATTGATCGATTTGAACTCTTATTGGTTTCAATGGAATCAGAGATCGAGTTGTTTGATATTGGACAAAAGATACGCACCCGCGTCAAAAAACAAATGGAAAAGAGTCAGAAGGAATATTTTTTAAATGAGCAAATGAAAGCTATTCAAAAAGAACTTGGTGATACGGATGAAGAGGATGATTTAGCTCAACTAGCTGGAAAAATTAAGAATGCTGGGATGACAAAGCATGCGTTAGCAAAAGCCAAAACAGAGCTTAAGAAACTTAAAGCTATGTCTCCTATGTCAGCTGAAGCTTCAGTGTTACGAGGTTACATTGATTGGCTTGTAAGTGTTCCCTGGAGAAAACGCTCAAAAGTTCGACACGATCTTAAGCGAGCAGAGTACATCCTTAATGAAGATCATTACGGGTTAGATGAAGTGAAAGAACGCATCTTAGAATTTCTTGCTGTGCAACAGCGCGTGAAGACACTAAAAGGCCCAGTGCTTTGCTTGGTTGGCCCTCCCGGCGTGGGGAAAACATCTCTTGGTGAGTCAATTGCTAAGGCAACTGGTAGAAAGTATGCACGCATGTCGCTTGGTGGTGTTCGCGATGAAGCTGAAATTCGAGGTCATCGGCGTACATATATAGGCTCACTGCCTGGAAAATTAATACAAAAATTATCTAAAGTGGAGGTGAAAAATCCTCTTTTTTTGCTTGATGAGATAGATAAAATGGGCACCGATCATCGCGGCGACCCCTCTTCTGCCATGTTGGAAGTTCTTGATCCAGAGCAAAATAATAGATTCAACGATCACTATCTTGAAGTTGACTACGATCTTTCCGAGGTGATGTTTATATGTACCGCCAACACAATGGATATTCCTGCTCCATTATTAGATCGAATGGAGATAATTCGTATTTCAGGATATACCGAAGATGAGAAGTTAAATATTGCACTTAAATATCTTTTACCAAAACAACTTAAAGCGAATGGTTTGACGGAAAAAGAATTATGCCTGCAAGAAAAACCTATGATAGATATTATTCGTTATTACACTAAAGAAGCTGGTGTCCGTGGCCTTGAAAAACAATTAGCAAGACTCTGCAGGAAAGTTGTAACCCAACATGTACGTGAAGAAACAAAAAAAACCTATTCAATTACAACTGAGGGGCTGGAAGAGCTGCTTGGCGTAAAAAGATATAATTTTGGCCGCGCTGAAGAAGAAAGCCAAGTTGGTCAGGTTACAGGTCTAGCTTGGACTCAAGTGGGCGGAGAGCTTTTAACTATAGAGTCTTCTGCAATACCGGGTAACGGAAAAGTTATAAAAACCGGTTCTTTGGGCGATGTGATGCAGGAATCAATTCAAGCAGCTTTAACTGTGGTGAGAAGTCGAGCTCAGGTACTGGGTGTGCATCGTGACTTCCATCAAAAATTGGATCTCCATATTCATGTCCCAGAAGGTGCCACCCCAAAAGACGGCCCAAGTGCCGGCATTGCTATGTGTACAGTTGTTGTGTCGGTCCTAACAGGGATACCAGTGAGAGCTGATGTTGCTATGACCGGAGAAATTACCTTGAGGGGCGAAGTTTTGAAAATCGGAGGATTGAAAGAAAAACTTCTTGCAGCCCACCGCGGAGGCATCAAAAAAGTAATTATACCTTATGAGAATAAGCACGATCTGAAAGAAATACCTGATAATATAAAAGATGATCTTGAGATAGTTCCTGTACAGTGGATTGATGAGGTTTTAGACATAGCCCTGCTAGCAAAACCGGCCCCTCTGTCTGATGAGGAGTACAAAAAAGAAGAGAAAGAATCCATTAAGGCTAAAGATATGTCTGAACCCCGCATTAATACTCATTAAATTGCTTGACCCACTGGCAGTGGGTTGGTATAAAGTTCATGTGACGACATTAACCGTTGAATATGATTAGTATATGTAAGGGGTTATGTGTCGCTGGTGAGCAGTTTAAATAACCATAATAAAAAGGAAATTATTGTGAATAAATCTGAATTAGTTGATGCAATTGCTGATGCTGCAGACCTGTCTAAGGCCTCAGCTGGACGTGCTCTTGATGCTGCAATTTCAGCAGTTTCTGGTGCGCTAGCAAAGAAAGATCAAGTTTCTCTTGTAGGTTTTGGTACTTTTGCTGTGAAGCACCGTGCGGCACGTGCAGGACGTAATCCACAGACAGGTGCAGAAATTCAAATTAAGGCTGCTTATGTACCTAGCTTCAAAGCAGGAAAAGCTCTTAAGGATGCTGTAAATTCTTAGTAGTGCTTTTTAGGCCGGCTAGCATTCTGGTGGTTTATTTAAAAGACGTATCTGTGATGCGTCTTTTTTTATATAATTAATTAATTTTCCTGTAAAGACGTACTGTATTTTACTACCAAGAGAAACTTATGCTTCAAGATTTTCGTGATAATCTCAGTGGTGTAGCGAAAAGTGTTTTAGTTGTTATCATTATAATCCCTTTTGCGCTTTTTGGTGTTGACGCCTTATTTGAGACCAGGGCCACTGCAAAGGAGGTAGCTAATATTAATGGCGATTCCATCTCAGAGCTGAGTCTTCAGCAAGCAATTCTTGTTAGAAAGCAACAAATTAGCAGTAGAGTGAAGGATATCGATCCATCCCTTTTGGATGACAAAATCATGAGGCCAGCTGTCCTAAAGCGCCTCATCAGGCAGAAGATAGAGGAACAAACTGCATCTGACATGGGGATGGCTATATCTAAGAAAAAGATTAATTCTTTGCTGGTCCAGGTCCCTGAATTTCAAACAAATGGTAGATTTAATCCTGAACTTTACGAGTTTGTAGTAAAACAGATGGGCTATACGCCAACCTCCCACTATAAGGCTATTTACTCTGACTTACTGGCTGAGCAGTTCTTTAAAGGTGTTGTTGCAACGGGATTTTCTACAGAAAAAGAGCAGGAATTAATAGCGACGGTTTTAGGCCAGACTCGCGATTATTATTACCTAACGATTCCTATTGAGGCGCAAAAAAATGCTGTCCAGCCTTCAGACGAGGATATTAGCAATTACTATGAAAATCATATGCCACAATTCATGACAGAAGAGCAGGTGCTGATTGAATATATAGAATTAAAGTCTTCTGATCTTTTAGGAGACATATCTGTAGATGCTAGCCTCATAGAGGAAGGCTATCAAGAAAAAGTTAAGGCCGCTTCTTTGGCCACACAATACCGTGCTGCACATATTCTTTTAGACAAAAAAGCAGATAATAGCCATTTAACTAAGATGACTGCTATACAAGAAAAATTAAAAAATAATGAAGATTTCGTCTTATTGGCAGAGGAATACTCTGATGATTTTCTAACTTCAGAAAAAGGCGGAGATCTTGGTTATGTTCGCTTAGGGGATCTTCCTTCTGAGCTGGATTTGGCCTTAGAGCGGCTTGCTGTCGGAGAGATTTCGGAGATTATAGAAACAAAAGCGGGAATTCATCTTTTAAAGTTATCTGAAAAGAAAGAGATAGAAATACCAAATAGAGAGCTATTAGAACCTGCTATTCGTGAAGAAATTCGACTGCAGATCGCTGCAGAGTTAATGCCTGAAAAAATAGAGGAGCTAAAAGAGCTGACATATAACGCCACATCACTACAAGATGTTTCCAGTACGATGGGGCTAGATTTAAGTGTCTCTGATTTTTTTGGACGGTCAGGTGGAGAAGGTGTAGCCGCCAGCAAGAAAGTCATAAACGCTGCTTTTAGTTCTTCGGTCATAGAGAATGGTTATGCTAGCGAAGTGATTGAGTTTTCCGATGACCATGTTTTAGTGTTATCTGTACGCGAACGTTCCGCCCCAAAAGTACAGCCATTAACTGACGTTAAGATTCAAATTAAAAAAACTATTCAATATGAAGTAGCATCTGAAAATATTGTGACTTATGGCTCCAAGTTGAAAGAGCTTGTTAAGTCTGGAGAGAGTATCGAGTCTGTTGCTAGGGCTGAAGGTCTTGCTTGGCAGGTCAGCTTCAACACTAAGATTGATGGCGGGAATAAAGATGACTATATTAGGAAAATTACTGTTTTCTCTATGAGATTGCCTGATGTTGATCCTGCTGTTGATTATATAATAATGCCAAATGGAGACTATGTGTTGGTAGCTTTAACTAAGGTTGCATTTGGCAATTACGAGACACTTCGTCTTACAGAAAAACAAGCAATGGTTTCCTCCAGATCGTCCGCTAACTCTAGTCGAGACTATCAGGCCTATATTGCTTTGTTGCATGAGAACGCAGACATTGCTTCAGAGTAATAAAGCTGTCTTGTTGCAAGAGTATATTTCCGCACAAGAGTATTGCCAAAGAATCAGTTAGAGCATTTTTTGGTTATGTTTAATGTTTAATATTTTATGTCTTAGTTAAAGCTAATGCCGTTAGCTTTCTGGAGGGGCAATCAATGGCCGATTACAAGTATGATTTGGTAATTATAGGCAGTGGCCCTGCAGGTGAAGGTGCAGCTATGTCTGCAGCCAAGCAGGGCTGGTCAGTAGCTGTTGTTGATGATCGTCCTATGGTCGGAGGAAACTGTACGCACCTAGGAACAATTCCATCTAAGGCTCTTCGTCATGCAGTTAGGCGAATGGTTCAATTTAATACTATGCCGATGTTTCGAGCAGTAGGCGAACCCCGATTATTTTCTTTTTCAGATGTAATGAGGTCAGCTGAAGAGGTTATTCGCAAGCAAGTAGAGATCAGGTCACACGAATACTCTCGGAATAGAGTAAAGCTCCATTTTGGGCGGGCTACTTTTTGCGACAAAAACAATATAATTGTAAGAAAAGCAGATGGCACCAATGAGAAAATTGAAAGTCGAAATTTTTTAATTGCCACCGGATCAAGCCCCTATCATCCCGAAGACGTTAACTTTGATCATCCTTGTATGTTTGATAGCGATACTATCTTAAAGCTAGACCATAATCCCCGTAATATTATTATCTACGGGGCAGGGGTAATAGGTTGTGAATATGCCTCCATTTTTTCTGGTTTAGACACTCGAGTTGATTTGGTAAATACTCGGGAAGGCCTATTAGAATTTCTTGATGATGAAATTTCTGATGCTTTGAGCTATCAGTTGCGAGATTTAAATGTCACTGTGCGGCACAAAGAAGAATATGCCGAAATTGAGACTCGCGACAATGGTGTCACGATGGTGCTTAAGTCAGGAAAAAGAATTCATGCAGAAGCTATTCTTTGGTGTAATGGTCGGACTGGCAATACGAAAAACCTGGGCTTAGATAAGATAGACTTGGATCTAGACAAAAGAGGACAGATAGCAGTGAATGAAGACTATCAGACCTCGTTGGCTAATATTTATGCTGCCGGCGATGTTGTTGGATGGCCTGCTTTAGCTGGAGCAGCTTACGACCAAGGTCGTTCTGCTGCGGCACATATGTGTGGCTTAAAGGTATATCATGTAGATGATGTCGCAACAGGAATATGGACTATTCCTGAGATCAGCTTTGTTGGGAAGACAGAGTCAGAGTTAACTAAGGAGCAGGTCCCGTATGAAATTGGACGGGCATATTTTAAAAATATAGCAAGAGCGCATATTTCTGGAGAAGAGGTGGGCGTGCTAAAGATTTTATTTCATCAGAAAACCTTGGCGATACTTGGCGTCCATTGTTTTGGTGCTGAAGCTGCAGAAATTATTCATATTGGACAAGCAATCATGAATCAGTCTGGAGATGCCAACACTTTAGATTATTTTATTAGCACAACCTTTAACTATCCGACGATGGCTGAAGCCTATAGATTAGCGGCTATTAATGGCATAAATAGGTTGAGTCGTGAATCCAGAAAATTGGCTTTTAATATAAGTTGATAATTATTTTATATGTGTAAAGTACATCGCTAGATAATAATCAAATAAGATAATGACAATTAATGGGCGTAAAATTGGAAAATTTGCTTTAATTGGCATAATAAATTCTATTTCAGGGTATTTGTTATGATAACTAATCTTTCCCTGAGTATCGGTTTTCGCTATATCAGAAGCAAGCGGAACAACTCCTACATCTCTTTTGTTTCACTGATATCTTTTGTTGCTATGTCTCTTGGAGTTATGGTTTTAGTTGTTGTCCTTTCTGTAATGAACGGGTTTGAGCATGAGATTAAAAAGCGCATTCTTAATGTACTGCCTCATATCTCAGTAACAAACTCATCAGGAATAATAAACTGGGGTCCAGTAGGCGAAAAATTGCTTAAATTTGATCATATTGAAGGGTACGCCCCTTTTGTTGAAGGCTATGGTTTGCTGTCATCTTCTTCTTTAAGTCAGGGTGTCCTATTGCAGGGTATTTCACCGCCAGATGAAGTCAACGCCAGCTCAATTAATGACCATATGATTGCAGGTGAAATCAACGATCTTGAGCCTGGTCAATATGGAATGCTGATTGGTAGCATGCTAGCCGGTTCTTTAGGTGTCACTGTTGGAGATAAAGTGGTTCTGTCATTACCTGAACTGAATGTTACCCCAGTTGGTGTTTTCCCGCGGTATAAGCGTTTTTATATACGAGGAATTTACCAAGTAGGAGCGCAGGTAGATGGTGGCATGGCATTTATTCATTATGTGGATGCTCAAAAACTATATCGTCTTGGTAAGAGTGTCACTGGAATAAAACTAAAGGTTGAGGATCCATTTCATGTCATGAGCCTGATTCCTTTTATTAAGAAAAGTATAAACCCATCATTTCGCATAAAGACTTGGACTACTGAGATGAGTAGCTTATTTAAAGCTATAAAGATGGAGAAAAAAATTGTTGGGATGCTGCTGTCAGTAATTATCGCCATAGCAGCATTTAATATCATAGCTAGTCTTGTATTGATGGTTTCCAGTAAAAGACGTGATATTGCTGTACTAAGAACGCTTGGAGCGAAAGAAAGCACGATAGCGGGTATATTTATGATCCAAGGTTGCATTATTGGTATATTGGGGGTGATTGTAGGGGCAACTTTAGGGTGTATATTGGCAGTATACATAGGAGATATTGTGAGTTGGATTGAACAGCAGACCGGAGTTCATATTTTCGATCCAGCAGTTTATTTTATTAGCCAAATTCCATCTAAATTGATGTGGGCAGATGTACTGCTGGTGTGCTGTATGAGTTTAATTCTAAGTATTTTAGCTACAGTTTACCCTGCTTTAAGGGCATCTCAAGTCTCCCCTGCAGAGGCGCTTCGCTATGATAGATAGTCATCGATGGGTAATGCAGTGCCAAGAATTATCTAAGTCATATATTGAATCTAATGTTGAAGTAAAAGTACTAAATAATATTTCATTAAAAGTTCGTGCAGGTGAAAAAATTGCTATTATTGGTACCTCCGGCTCAGGAAAAACAACGCTACTCAATCTACTAGGCGGCTTAGACGATCTATCACAAGGCTCCATCGAAGTGATGGGTGCTGACTGGGCCTCCATGACCGAAAATAAACGCGCCTTATGGCGAAACAAATATTTAGGTTTTGTGTACCAATTTCACCATCTTCTTGCAGAATTTACTGCTATAGAAAATGTATCTATGCCTTTATTGATCAGAGGGATCGGAAAAGTAGAGGCGCGACAAAGATCAAAAATAATTTTGTCACAAGTAGGCTTAGCTCATCGGTGTGAGCATAAACCTTCAGCCCTTTCAGGCGGAGAGCGACAAAGAGTGGCCATTGCAAGAGCGCTGGTTGCACATCCTGCATGCGTGTTAATGGATGAGCCTACAGGAAACCTCGATTGTTTTGCTGCTGAGGCTGTTCTTGATACGCTTCTTGGTCTGAATGTTGAATTTGGAATTAGCTTTATTATTGTTACTCATGACAGCAGTGTTGCATCAAAAATGGATCGAATCTTATCCCTGGAACATGGAGTTTTATTGGAAAAAAATTCAAATAACAAGTCACCACAGGCTGATTAGCAATGCTTAAACTTTTTCCTATTTTTATTGGGTGGAGGAGCTTCACGTCGGGTAGCGATAGTAATTTGGTATCTTTCATTTCTTTTTTGTCTATTTCAGGACTGGCCTTAGGGACGGCATTGCTTATTTTGGTGATGTCAGTTATGAATGGTTTTGAAAGGGAGATGGAGTCGACAATACTCGGGTCTGTGCCTCATGTGCAAATTTTTAAAGAGGACGGTGTAAATAACATCTCTGCGTTAACTCAGCTACTAGAATCTGACCCCAATGTGCGTGCAACTACACCTTTTTCTAAAGTGGATGGCATGCTGACAAGTAATGGCAGGGCTTTGCCTGTAGAGCTGCTTGGTATAGGGGCGCCTCAAAGCAAAGATTTTATTGGAGGCTTCCTGTCTTCTGAACTACTTTCTTCATTTAAGGAGAGAGAGAACAGCTTTTTATTAGCCAAAGGGGTTGCAGATAAATTATTCGTTGAGACCGGTGATAGGGTTGTGCTACTAGCACCTCAAGCCAAGACATTCGATCATGATGAATTTGCACCAAAAATTATTTCTTTTCGGGTGGGAGGAATTTTTAACACTCATACGCCTCTTGATCAAAAGCTAGTCTTAGGTCCGCTCAAAGCAGTTACACAAATAGCCGGCCTGAAAGATCCTCAAGGCATTCAAATTAAGTTAAATAATGTTTTTGATGCAAGAGAGACAGGATTCAGGCTTATCAGAGCCTTACCTTCAGGATATTTACTTTCTGACTGGGTCCAGACACATGGAAATATTTATCATGCGATAAAAATGTCACGTAAGATGATATTACTTCTAGTTTTTTTCATTCTAGCCATTGCTGTTTTTAATGTAGTCTCAATGCTTATGATGGTGGTGATAGATAAGCGTTCTGTTATATCAGTATTAAAAACTCAGGGCGCAACAAATTTTGAAATTGCTTTGATTTTTATGACCCAAGGCCTCCTTATTGGGCTAGTGGGTTCTTTTTTGGGCGCCATAATTGGCATCTTGGGCGCCCTGAACGCCCCTGTTGTTGTAAATAAACTAGAATCATTGCTAGGATTTAATTTTCTTGAATCTGAGGTTTATCCTATTGATTACCTGCCATCTCAGCTGGTCTGGAGTGATGTATTTTTAGTAATTTTGGTTGCAGTAGCATTAAATCTGATTGTCACCATCTACCCATCGTTGCAGGCAGCTAAGATTAAGCCAGCGAATGAGCTAAGATACGAATAAATAGATAATTTTATACTTATTGGGTATTTTTAGGCTGCACATCACTCCTCTTTTTTTGACGTAGCGTCCAGTTTCTAAGAACTTTCCATTTCCACAACTGATGTATAGCTATATAACCTAAACCACCACAAATAAAACCAGCTACAAGACTGCCTGTTAGTAGAGGGAGCCATATCAACTTGCCTTGACCAATTGCCCAGCTCCATGATAGCTCAATGGTAAAGGCTGTAAATTCCAACCCAAGCAGAAGAACGCCAATACCATAAGTAAACATAAATAATGGTGCAATAGTTAAAGGGTTGCTAATCCATACAAGTGCAACAGCCACAGGTAGGTTGCTGCGAAAAAAAAAGGCAAGCAGGGCCACAAGAATTGTTTGGCCAGGTATGGGCAAAAAAGCAACAAAAAGGCCAATAAAAAATGAAGTCGATATAGATACTCTATTTATGTGAAATAAATTAGGATCCATAAACAAGGGCCCCATCCATTTAATAGCACGGCTATTTAAAATTTTATGAGGAGCTGGAAGCCAGCGGTTTAGGAATTTTTTGGGCATACATAAATAGTCTGTATGGTTGAAGTTAGAGCCTGATTATGACTATTTTTTCCTGCACACACTACCGATTATGTTGATTCTGCAGCAGATAAAAGACTAACAATGATGTGTGTGCAATAATGGATATGGCAAAAATATAAGATTAATCAAGTGCTGGCAGATTTTTTAAAGAAAAAAACCATTTTTTCTTTTCAAGAAATAGAGCCTTATTAGGTTAAAATTCTTAATGATTATTTTTTGTAGCTGTTAATTTTTTTTAAATAAAAAAGTAATATTTTTCTTGACGATATGCAATTTTAAGCCTGTTTATTGCAAATATAAGTTGTAGTTTTTTACCGCTACGGTGCTTTATGTCGAGATAGAGAAATTTCGGCATGGGTAAAGATAATGACTTGAGTGATGATACCTTTGATGCAGAAGATTATTTTACCGAAGCAAAAGCAATAATTACCTCAGCTGCGTTTGAAGCGGATGTCAGGCGCAGACTTGAGGATCAGCTAGAAGGATTGCGGCTACAAAAATTTATTCAAGATTATCATTTTGATATGTAAATTTTTAGGGCATTTTTAGGGTCACTTCAATTCTTTAGTTGTCTTTTGCCTTCTTCATGCCAGCATTTTTTGGCATAATAAACACTTAACTTACAGCTAGGCTACAATCTGTTGTCTGACACAAATGCTTTTGCGTCCAATTCATCTTTAATGGGTATTCTCACTCTTAGGGATATTGAGTTTCATCGAAATGAAAATCTATTATTTTCAGGCATTAATGCGAGCCTCGAGTTTGGTGATATCTTGCAAATCGAAGGGCCAAATGGCTCCGGAAAAACTACACTATTGCGCTTGATTACTATGGCTTTAAGTCCTTACTTGGGGGAAATTACCTGGCAGGGAGAAAATGTAACCTATATTCGCGAAAGGTATCTAAAAAATGTGCTGTTTCTTGGTCACCAGCCAGGATTGAATGAATCATTGTCTGCTGAGGAAAATTTAATTTGGTGGCGTAGGTTAAATAAAAGTAATTCTTTGTCTGATTCTGATGCATTAAAACGTACGGGTTTGATTAAATATAAGAGTATCGCTTGTTCTCACTTGTCGGCTGGTCAGGTGCGTCGAGCTGCATTAGCAAGACTTCATGTTGCCGAAGCCAAGCTATGGATCCTTGATGAGCCATTTTCTGCTCTTGATAAAGAGGGCTCGAGAGAATTAAAAATATTGATTCTTGATCACTTAAACAGGGGCGGCATTGTGGTTCTTTCAACACATCATGATTTAGAAATCAAAAATATGAAGCGCATTTCATTAGTTTCTTCTCGTCAGGCATGTTGATAATGAATACAGGTTTTATGGTAATTTTTCGACGTGACTTGCTAGTAGCAATACGTCATCGAGGCGATCTTGCTAATCCTGTAATTTTCTTTTTTATAGTGATAGTTTTAGTTCCTCTTGGGCTGACGCCAGAGTCAAGCAAGCTTAGTGAAATTGCTCCGGGTATTCTTTGGGTGATGGCTTTGCTAGCATCGCTTTTATCGTTAGATAGCTTGTTTCAGAATGACTACGATGACGGAACTCTTGAACAAATTATTATTTTGCCCCAGCCTTTATACTTTATGGTATTAGCGAAAATAATTGTTCACTGGCTTGTCACTGGTTTGCCATTGTCACTTTTAGCGCCTATTTTAGGTATGATGTTGTCATTGCCGGATGCAGGTTACCCAGCCTTAGTGTTGAGTCTTTTGATGGGAACTGCAATCTTAAGTTTGCTTGGAGCTGTTGGGGCCGCTTTAACTCTACCCTTGGGCAAAGAGGGGCTTTTACTACCTTTAATCGTTATGCCTCTTTATATGCCAGTATTAATTTTTGGAGCTAATTCAGTTCAACTCGCAATTAATGGATTTTCTGTAATAGGTCCGTTAGCGACAATAGGATCATTGTTAGCTTTGTCGTTGATAGTTGCGCCCTATGTAACTGCAGGTGCATTGCGATTAAGTATTCAGGGGTGATTTAAATGTTAAGCAAAAAAGGCTAAACGTAGATATGTGGCAGTGGTTTCATCGACTAGCTTCACCCCGCTGGTTTTATCAAGCTAGCGGTAAATTCCTGCCTTGGATTTCCATGTTGGGGTTATTTTTTATCTCTCTAGGTTTGGTTTGGGGTCTCGGTTTCGCGCCCCAAGATGCCAAACAGGGGAATAGTTTCCGTATTATTTATATTCACGTTCCATCGTCTTTCCTCGCCTTGGTGGGTTATTACATAATGGCAGCTGCAGGAGCAATTGCCATTATATGGAAGATAAAACTTGCAGATATGGTTATGAAGGCAGCTGCGCCAATTGGCGCAGCTTTTACCTTTGTGGCCCTTTTGACAGGTGCCATTTGGGGGAAACCCACTTGGGGAACCTACTGGATATGGGATGCACGAATTACATCTATGTTGATCCTATTTTTTCTATATCTCGGGGTGATTATTCTTCAGAGCTCATATGAACATAAAGGATTATCTAGCAAAGCAGCAGCTTTACTGGCTTTAGTGGGGACGGTCAATATTCCTATTATTTATAAATCAGTAGATTGGTGGTATACACTGCATCAACCCGCTACTATTAGATTTACTGAAGCACCCTCTATGCACCCTGATATGTTCCAGCCCTTGCTGGTCATGATTGTTGGGTTTTATTTTCTTTATGCGATAGCCCTAGTTGCCAGTATTCGTGTTGAGATACTCCATAGAGAGCGTCGCACCAAATGGGTTCAAGATCTTGTGTTCACGAATAAGAATAATGATCCTTAATCTAGCTATGCGTAAGGTTTAATCTTATGAAATCTCGGTTTATAGGCGATAATAATGTTTCAGTTCGAGAATTTTAACGATTTTTTGTATATGGGGGGCCACGGCTACTATGTCTGGGTTGCTTATTTTTCATCACTGGGTGTACTGGCTTTTTTGCTTGTCGCTCCCTTTTTTCGCAAAAAAAATATAATTAAAGAGATAAAGAAACAGCGTCATTATGATTCCACTGGATATTCGTAGGTATTGATGCCTGTTGATTTTTTTCGAATAGATAAAAAATCTCTATTTGTCAGTTCTATTTTGAGAGAAACTTATGCACCCCTTAAGACGTTATCGCCTAACTATGGTAATTTTTATTGTTGTGATGACTTCTATTGCAGTCGGTTTGATGAGTTTTGCTTTACGGAAAAATATTAATCTTTTTTATACCCCCTCAAGTGTAGTTCTTGGTGAGGCTCCGATAAACGTAAATATTCGTGTAGGCGGAATGGTTGTAGAGGGAAGTTTGATCCGAGCCGAAGACTCGTTGCTAAGCATTTTCAAGGTAACAGATGGGGTTTCAGAAGTTAAAGTGCAGCATGAAGGCATCCTTCCTGATATGTTTGCTGAGGGCGGCGGCGCCGTAGCGACAGGAAAACTTGATGAGAATTTTATCTTTATTGCATCTACAGTTTTGGCCAAACATGATGAAAATTACATGCCTCCAGAAGTGACTTTTGCCATGGATGAAGCTCGTCTGCATACTAAAAAATTAAATTCTGAGGCTGGTAGCCTGAACAATAACTAAGACTCCGCTTGAATCCTGTCGACAAACAGGGGTATAGCTATAGGATAAAATAATGATAGCTGAATACGGCCATTTTGCATTAATACTTGCGCTAGCTTTAGCTCTCATGCAGGCAATAATTCCACAAATTGGTGCCTTTGCAGGGAATCGCCTATGGATGTCTACCGTCAGGCCTCTCGTGGCAGCACAGACTCTATTTGTGTTGATCAGCTTTGGGTGCCTAATCTTTCTTTTTCTCAATGATGACTTTTCTGTTAGATATGTTGCTGAAAACTCAAATACACTATTACCTGATCGGTACAAGATAAGTGCGGTATGGGGCGCTCATGAGGGTTCATTATTGCTCTGGGTTTTTATCCTTGCCCTTTGGAGTTCAGCTGTATCAATTTTCAGCGCTAACTTGCCTGCACACTTAGTTGCGAGAGTTCTAGCTGTGATGGGTTTTATTAGTGTAGGTTTCTACTTTTTTTTGCTGTTCACTTCAAACCCATTTGACAGAAGCTTACCTTTTTTCCCCAGTGAAGGGGCTGACTTAAACCCTTTATTGCAGGATGTCGGTTTGATATTTCATCCTCCTATGCTTTATATGGGCTATGTCGGACTATCTGTTGCCTTTTCTTTTTCTATTGCTGCGTTGTTGTCTGGCGACACTGATTCAGCATGGGCTCGTTGGGTCCGACCCTGGACTCTTGTTTCCTGGATATTTTTGACCCTAGGAATATCTCTGGGAAGTTGGTGGGCATATTATGAGCTTGGTTGGGGCGGATGGTGGTTTTGGGACCCAGTAGAGAATGCTTCGTTTATGCCATGGCTTGTCTGTACAGCCTTAATCCACAGCCTTTCTGCAACCGAAAAGCGCGGGGTGTTTAGGAGCTGGACATTACTACTTGCCATTATCGCTTTTTCTCTAAGCCTCCTAGGTACTTTTTTGGTACGCTCCGGGGTGCTTACGTCAGTTCATGCTTTTGCCTCAGATCCTACTAGGGGTGTTTTTATTCTCACCTTTCTTGTTATTGTGATTGGGGGCTCGTTGTTACTTTTTGCCCTTAAGGGACCAACAAAGAACGCTCCTTCAGGGTTTTCTGATTTGTCTAAAGAGATGTTTATACTTATTAACAATCTACTTTTAATGAGCCTAACAGTTGTGATTCTTCTGGGCACATTGTACCCGTTAATTGCAGACGTTTTAGGCTGGGGGAAAATCTCTGTTGGACCCCCTTACTTTAATTTATTTTTTGTGCCTTTAACCTTGCTTCTGGCGATTTTAATGCCGATTGGCTCTGTGTTGCGCTGGAAGAGAAGCACTACAGTCAGTGTGCGCCATTACTTTAATGGCCCCTTGGTGTGTTCGATTTTTTTAGGTGGACTATTTCCATTTTTTTATGAAGGTTACGAACCTATTGCTGCTGTAACAGTAATGGTAGCATTATGGATTATTTTTATTACACTTAGGGATGTGTGGAGGAAATCTGCACAAACCTCTAGATCAGTCCTGCATGGACTCATTCGGCTAAATGCAAGCTATTATGGGATGGTTGTTGCTCATATTGGTGTTGCTATATGCATCATTGGTGTTGGTCTAACAAGCACATATAGCGTACAACGTGATATTCGTATGGAGCCCGGAGATCAGGTTAATGTGGCCGGCTACCAGTTTAAATTTGTAGCCATAGGTCCCTTTAAGGGTCCAAATTATATTGCTGATCAGGCAGAGATAGCTGTCACTAGAGATGATTCTGCTGTTGCTGTACTTTATCCCCAGAAACGTCGGTATTTAGCCAGCGGTCAAACTATGACAGAGGCGTCGATAGATAGCGGGATATTCCGCGACCTATACGTAGCCTTAGGGGAACCTCTCAAAGGTGAAGCTTGGGCACTCCGCGTGTATGTAAAACCTTTTGTAATATGGATATGGCTTGGCAGTGCTTTTATCGCTTTAGGGGCATTAATAGCATTGCTAGATCGGCGTTACAGGATTAACCGAAGAAAGGCTGTCCATGCATAACATTACAGAAAATAATATGCTTTGGCGGGAGTCACACAAAATGATAAAACTCATATGGTGCAGTTAGTGTATAGACTGAAACTTTTCCTACCCCTGTTGATCTTCATCATAGTTGCTGTATTCCTAGTAGTTGCATTAGGTCGTGATCCTAATGCTATGCCTTCTGCATTGCTGGATCGCTCTGTTCCTGAATTCTCTTTACGTGTTTTGGGTGACGAGGATCGATATGTAGGTCAGGAAATTTTTTTAGGCGAACCGTCATTACTGAATGTATGGGCTACTTGGTGTTTTTCATGCAGAATTGAACACTCGTATTTACTCAAGCTTTCTTCGCAAGGCGTCCGTATTGTTGGTCTAAACTATAAGGATAATGGGAAAAAAGCTAAGAACTGGCTGCTTGAAATGAAGGACCCTTATGCTTTAAGCATTATTGATAACATTGGTAGATTTGCTATGAATCTAGGTGTCTTTGGCGCCCCTGAGACCTATTTGATAGACGGAATGGGTATAATTAGATACAAGCATGTTGGGGTGATAGATGATCGTATTTGGTATGACCATCTTCTTCCTGTTTGGGAGAGCATTAAGTAGATTTATTAAAACAATTGACAAAAATCAATAAGATTTAAAATTTGCTTACATGCTTACATGCTTACATGCTTACATGCTTACATGCTTACATGCTTACATGCTTACATGCTTACATGCTTACATGCTTACATGCTTACATGCTTACATGCTTACATGCTTACATGCTTACATGCTTACATGCTTACATAAATGCCTAAAAAGGGGAAAAGAATGGCTCATGAGAATTATCAAAAAGGTATGGCCACCCGTCGTCAAGTTATGGGGGATAAATTTGTTGATAAAGCAATGGATTCTGTTACAGATTTTAGCAAACCTGTGCAGGATTATATCAATGAGAACTGCTGGGGGGCTATTTGGAGCAGAGAGACGCTACCATTAAAAATACGTAGCGTTATCACTATAGCAGTATTGGCCGCACTAAAATCCCCGATAGAGCTTAAAGGCCATATTCGTGGCGCAATTAATAATGGTTGCTCCAAAGAAGAAATACAGGAAATACTGTTGCATACAGCACCCTACATTGGAGCCCCTGCCTTGCAAGAAGCATTTCGTGCTGCAGAAAAAGCATTTGAGGAATAAGACGCAAAACGTTACATGTTGCTAATTTGTAAATCAAGGAAAAACAAGTGAGTAGAAGGTTATACATCACTCTGATGATATTATTATTGATGATGCCATTTGGCTCGACCGCTTTGGCTTTAGAGGCGAGATCTTTTTCTTCAGAGCAGCTTCGCCATCGTTACCATATTTTAAGCAATGAGCTGCGTTGCCCGAAATGTCAAAATCAAAATTTAGCTGACTCAAATTCACTTATAGCTGTTGATTTAAGAGACCAAGTTTATTTTATGCTTGAAGCAGGCAAGTCCGATAACGACATTGTTAGCTTTTTGGTGGCCCGTTATGGTGACTTTGTGATGTACCGCCCCCCCCTAAAGACAACGACTTTTATTCTTTGGTTTGCCCCGGGCGCCTTATTTTTAATTAGCCTCACCTTTGTTTTTTTTATACGCCGTTCTCGTTTAGCTGAAAATCAAACTGTTGTTAAATTTAAGGCCAGTGAACAGCTTCATTTAGAGGAGCTCTTGATGGAGACCCATAAAAATAGACACCTTGATTCCGATGGGGTCAGCAAGTGATGTGGCTAGTTTTTGCTTTTCTTACCCTTTTGGCTGCAATTTTTATTATTATTCCTTTGCTTAAAAGTAGGATCCGGCAGGAAATCCCAACCCTGCGCCCTGATGACAAAATAGCAGAAAATATTCTTGCATTTAAAGATCAACAAGCAGAGCTAGACTTCCAATTGGCAGGGGGTGTAATTGACGATACAGAATACTCTGAACTTTTGTTGGAGCAAAAACGCATCTTGCTGTTGGATGCGGTAAATGAATCCAAGTATCCAAAAAAAGAGTATGCAGATAGGGGTGCATGGATAATCCTCCTTAGTTTGCTACTGACGCCTATATTTGTGTTTAGCCTATACCATTACTTGGGTGCCAGCGCTGATCTTAATATTACAGATTTGTTAAAAAAACGTGCCTCTATTCCTATGAACGACATAGACCGTAAAGCCTTAAGTAAGAAAATACAGAAAAAAATGTCTAGTAGGCTGCTGAGCGAGCCCGATCATCCATTTTATCTGGTGACATTGGCGCAACTTCAAATGGAAGATGGTAATTTCAGGGACGCACAGTCATCTTATTTCGAGGCCTTAAATGCTAGACCTAATGATTCCGAGTTAATGTCAGAATATGCGCAGGCAACATATTTTTTAGAAGATAAAAAATTTAGCGAGAAGGTAAACCTTATTTTAGACGACGCATTAAGTTTAAACCCAAGCAACCCAATAGCTTTGGGCCTTCAAGGGATCCGCTATTTTGAGTCAAATAGTTACAAGTTAGCCATTAAGAGTTGGAAGAATGCATTGTTGGTCATTCCTGCAAACACCGCAGAGGCTGATGCACTAAAATCAGGAATTTCCTATGCTCAAAAACTGCTTAAGGAGGATATTTTCACTCTATCTATAAAGATTTCGGTATCTCCAGAGTATAAAATTACAAAGGGTCAGGTTATGTATGTTTATGCGAAAGAATGGGGAGGGGAACCAAAGCCTTTGGCGGCAATAAAGTTGCTTGTGGGCGATTTCCCTGCAACTGTTATTTTGGACGATACTATGTCTATGATGGGTGGAAAAATTTTATCCTCAGTCGATTTTTTAGAGATTTTTGCTAGAGTTTCTGTATCAGGTTCTGCGACTCCTTCTCATGGCGATTACCAGGGGTCAACTGGAAAGATCAAGGTGCAGGGGTCACGAACTGTAAAGATACAGATTGATAAGAAGATATAGGCTTGTGACTACAGGTAAGCTCGTTTAGCATATTGCAATACACCGTGAGAAGAGATATTCATGCGTTTAAAGTGCATTAAAATGGCTGGCTTTAAGTCCTTTGTGGATGCCACTACAGTTGTGCTTCCCAGTAGTTTGTGTGCGATAGTTGGGCCCAATGGGTGTGGAAAATCAAACATCATAGATGCAGTTCGCTGGGTTATGGGTGAGAGTTCCGCGAAGCAATTGCGTGGGGAATCGATAACAGATGTTATCTTTAATGGTTCCGGTAGCCGAAAAGCAGTCGGCCAGGCCTCTGTTGAACTGGTTTTTGATAATTCCGATGGGAGTCTCGGCGGGGAATATGCTAGCTGGAGCGAGATCTCCATTAAGCGGAAAGTTACAAGAGATAGTCAGTCAAGCTATTACCTAAATGGTGATAAATGTCGCCGTAGAGATATTACTGATATTTTTTTAGGCACCGGCTTGGGTCCACGAAGTTATGCAATTATTGAACAAGGGATGATATCGACCCTTATTGACGCTAGGCCAGAAGAGCTTCGTGTTTATATTGAAGAGGCCGCAGGCATCTCTAAATACAAAGAGCGCCGAAAAGATACGGAAAGCCGGATTAAGAGAACAAAGGAAAACTTAGAAAGACTTGCTGATATACGCGAGGAGCTGAGAAATCAACTGAATCGGCTTGAACGCCAGGCTAGAGCTGCAGAAAAATACACAGAGTTGAAAAAAGATGAGCGACAAAATAAAGCCAAGTTGCTAGCTTTAAAATGGCGCTTTATGGCGAAACATGTTGCTGAGCACCTTAAGGTTATTGCAGGGCATGATTTAAAAATAGAGAAAACAGTCGCTAGTCGTATTGAATGTGATGGTGTTCTAGAAAAACACCGTATTAACTACACTGAGCTTAGTGATTCGTTAAATTTAATTCAGGACAGGTACTATTCGGCAGGCTCTGAAGTGTCTCGAATTGAGCAGGCAATTCAATATATGCAGGATCGCGCGCAGAAGCTAAAAAAAGACTTTGAAGAAACAGAGCAGAGCTTTATTGAGACTGAGAGGCATTTATTTTTAGATCGTGAAAAAAGAAAAGCTTTGGAGTTAGAGTTACAGGAAATACTCCCCGTGCTTGAAGAAACTCGTACAAAAGAAATTTTGTCGCGATCCTCGCTTCAGCGGGCCGAAGAAGAAATGAAAGCCTGGCATATTTCTTGGGATGAATTTATACAAAATTCTTCAGGTCCATCCCAGCAAGGCGAAGTGCAGCAATCAAAGATTAATTTCTTGGAGCAGCTGCTGAGCGGCTTGACTGAAAAAATAGATAAAATTACTTGTGAATACCAGAGTTTAAGCGATATTTCTTTGAAGAAAGAGCTGAATATTTTAGGAAAAAAGTTAGCAGAAACAGAAACGGAGCTTAGTTTAAAAAAATATAATCTGGAGCAGATAGCAGTCAAAATTGACAATTTCCGAATTAATGCGCAGTTATTAGATGCCCGCCTAGATGAATCTCGAACCAGCCTGCAAAACATGTCAGGCAGAAAATCTTCACTAGAGGCTTTGGATAAATCGTTACTGGGTGATGATAAAAGCCAACTTTGGCTAGAACGCAAAAATCTTGAGAAAAATCCGCGTTTAGCTGAAAAAATTGAGGTTGAATCTGGTTGGGAGACTGCAATTGAGGTGGTTTTAGGGGGCTACTTGCAGGCAGTATGTGTAGAAACACTCGATAGTTTGGATATCAGTATGGGCTCGCTAGCTCAGGGCGAATTAATTTTGATAGAGCGCTCTTCTTATGATCAAGACGCCACTATTTCGCTAGATATATCTAAATCTCTTTTAGGTAAAATTAAGAGTGGGTCTTCGAATAACTATCTTCCGGTCATGCTTCATAATATTTATGCAGTTGATGATTTGAACTCTGCATTAGCACTTAGAGGTAAATTGAAGACTGGCCAGTCTGTGGTGACCCCAGATGGGCTATGGTTAGGGCAAAACTGGTTACGAATTGCCCGAGATCAGGATTCAATTAAAGGGACGCTAAAGAGAAAGATAGAGCTGGAATCTTTAGAAAAAGAACTAGTAGATTGCCGAGTACAAACTGATAAAATTGAGCAACAAAAACATATAAATGAACAACAATTGTGGGAGCTGGAGTCTCAAAGAGAAACTGATAGGAATGATTTAGCGGTAAAGCAAAATAAACAGGCAGAATTGCGCTCTAAAATTAATGCAAATGAAATACAGATGAATCATTTTACTGTGCGCTCGAAAAGAATGAAAGATGAGCTAAAAGAAACTAATACGCAGAAAAAAATTGAACAAAAAAACTTATCAGATGCTCATGAAAGATTAGATTTAGCCTTAGATGCGATAAAAAATAACGTACAACAAAAAGAGAGGTTGCTACTTCAGCGTGACGCAAAAAGAATTATTTTAGATGATATCAGACGAGTGTCTCAGGCTGATCGAGACCAAGCACATGATTTAGCAATGAGGGAGAAATCAGTAAGCACAAAATTGCAGTCTATTCTTGAGGGTATCGAACGGCTAGAAAACCAGACAGCTCGTTTGGGCGAGAAAAGACAGCAATTGCGTGAATCTTTCAATCAGGATCAGGATCCAAGCGTAGAACTAAAAGAGGGGCTGGCTATTCAGTTAGAACTAAGGCTTAAGGCCGAGAATGAGTTGCTTGGCTCCAGAAGAGAGGTTGAAGAGCTGGGGTATTTAATGCGCGATCTTGAGCAGCAAAGAAATTCCCTAGAGGCTGATATTCAGCAGGAGCGATCTTTGCTTGAACAGCAGCGCTTGTCATCACAAGATTTAGAGACACGTAGTCAGACTATAGTTGAGCAAATCAGTGAATATGGTTTTGATCTTAAAGACTTGCTTATTTTATTGCCAAATGGATTAGAGCTTATTGATTTAGAGCAAGCTCTAGAAAAAATATCCAATCGTATTCAGCGCCTGGGGCCAATTAATTTAGCTGCAATTGACGAATATAGTGTTGGGTCTGAGCGAAAAAAATATCTAGATAAACAGAATGACGAGCTAGAAGAAGCATTGGCAACTCTTGAGAGTGCTATTCGAAAAATAGATAGAGAAACCCGTGTTAGATTTAAAGAAACATTTGATTTGATTAATGCTTCTTTTCAGGAATTGTTTCCTAAGCTCTTTGGTGGAGGACGCTCTTATCTTGAGCTAACAAGTGATGATTTACTGGAGGCTGGTGTTGCTATAATGGCCAGACCTCCAGGCAAGAAGAATACAACAGTCCATCTACTTTCTGGTGGCGAAAAGGCAATGACAGCAATCGCTTTGGTGTTCTCTATCTTTTATCTCAACCCGGCCCCTTTTTGCATGCTGGATGAGGTTGATGCGCCATTAGATGATTCAAATGTTTATCGCTATGCGAAAATGGTAAAAGAGATATCGTCTAGAGTGCAGATTGTTTATATATCACATAATAAAAATGCTATGGAGATGGCCAACCAGTTAATCGGCGTGACCATGCATGAAGCAGGTGTTTCTCGGCTTGTAAGTGTTGATATTAACCAAGTAGTAGAGTCTGCTGGAGCCTAGTACCCTGGTAAGCGAATAGTAGTCGTTTATTTTTTCTATAAAAATACAATGTTACTTCTAGCTAACTTATATTAAAGTAACTTAAGTTTTAGTTAGACGCATATTTTTTATTTTAGATAAATCATAGGTTTTTTATGATTGAGTTTGGCCCGCAAGAAATGACAGTAGCCTTAGGTGCTTTGGTTTTCCTGGCCGTTATATTGCATGTTATTCGCCGTATCCGTAATGCTCGCTATGATAATATACAAATGCCTGCCCAAAAATCTCATGCTCTTGCCCAAAAATACACCGAAGAGGTTGATGGAGTTAGTTCTGAGTTCCCTAGCGGCGGCGCTCGTGTAGTTGGATATCGGGATGATGGTAGCTTAGATGTAATGAAACATAAAACTAAGAAGATAGATGGGTTTAATGAATCAGATTTTATAGTAGATTCCCCAGCACCCGAACAGCCTAATTTAGATCTACAAAAACCTGCTGTAGCTCAAGATGATGGCCGATCTACTGGGAATCTAAGTGCAAATAAAAAAACTGCAGTGCCCAGTATTGTTGTGTTACACATTGCGGCAAAAAAGGGTTCTATTTTTCAAGGGGGGTCTCTGTTAGATGCGTTCTTGTCTCAAGGTTTGCGTTATGGTTCTAAAAAGATTTTTCATTTTCATGCAGAGCAGGGCGGATCAGGGCCTATTATTTTTAGCCTTGCCAATTCCGTTAAGCCCGGGACTTTTGATCTAGACGAGATGCCCCGTATGGCAACACCAAGTATTAGTCTTTTTTTTGCAATGGATGAGATCAAAAGCCCCATGACAGGGCTAGATGCCCTGTTGAACTCTGCAAAGAATCTTGCTATTGAGCTTAATGGTGACTTAAAGGATGAAAGTCGTAGTGCTTTTACTAGACAAACCGAAGAACATTATCGTCAGCGAATAGCGGACTATAGTCGAACTCATATTTCTGGAATCTAAAATGATAGATGCTGACGAGGCAACCCTTGAAGCGGCTCTTTTGAGGAAGCAGCTCAGCCAGCATAACTATCTTTATTATACCCAAGACAATCCATCCATTCCTGATGTTGAATACGATCGTTTGCTTCGAAGACTTCAGCAGATTGAAAGAGCTTACCCTGAATTACAAGAGATTGATTCGCCAACACAGCGTATAGGAGGAGAGCCGCTAAAAGAATTTAAAGCAGTTTTTCATATTGCTCCTATGCTTTCCTTAGATAATGCTTTTGATGATGAGGAGCTAGTAGATTTTCACCATCGTGTGACTGAGCGTCTAAAATATCAGGGAAAATTATCTTATGTGTGTGAACCGAAACTGGATGGCGTTGCAGTTAGCTTGCTTTATAAAAATGGAATTTTAGTGCGCGGAGGAACTCGTGGCGATGGTTTGGTTGGAGAAGACATAACAGATAATGTAAGAACTATTCATTCAGTACCCTTGAGGTTGAAAACAGACACACCTCCAAACCTACTAGAAGTAAGAGGTGAAGTTTATCTACCAAAAATAGGTTTCGAAAAAATAAACCATGAAGCTAGATTGAATGACGAGAAAATTTTTGTTAATCCGCGGAATGCTGCGGCTGGCAGTTTGCGTCAGCTAGATTCGAAAATTACTGCTTCCAGGCCCTTGGAGATGTCAGTTTACAGTCTGGGTAAAATTGAAGGACAGGACTGCCCAGCTACACATATTAAAACTTTAAAGATGCTTGAATCTTGGGGATTTCTTGTAAACCCCTACACCGAAGTAGTTGAAGGTATAAACCTCTGTGCAGATTATTATCTCAAGATTTTTGAAGCTCGAGACAGCCTACCTTATGAGATTGATGGCATTGTATTTAAAGTAAATGCATTTAGTTACCAGCAGCGACTGGGATCTATCGCCAAAGCACCTCGTTGGGCGATTGCTAGAAAATTTCCTGCTCAAGAAGAGATCACCTGCCTGGAGGCTGTTGAATTCCAGGTCGGCCGCACGGGGGCCATTACTCCTGTAGCAAGACTTAAGCCTGTGTTTGTTGGCGGAGTCACTGTAAGTAATGCAAGCCTTCACAATCAAGATGAAATAAGAAGGCTGAATATTAGAATTGGGGATTCAGTTATAGTCCGTCGTGCTGGTGATGTAATCCCTCAGATTGTAAAAGTTATTCTTGAAAAACGTCCAATTTCAGCAAAAGAAATTATCTTCCCAGTGCGTTGCCCGGAATGCGATTCTCTTGCTATTCAGGTTGATGGGGAGGCGACCATACGATGTTCTGGCGGCCTTGTTTGCTCCGCTCAAAGGAAACAGGCTATTAAGCACTTTGCATCACGAAAGGCTATGGATGTTGATGGACTAGGGGAAAAATTAGTCGATCAGCTAGTCGATCAAGAGCTGATATCGTCGGTAGATGACTTATATCGGCTGGATATTGATCAACTGAGCAAACTAGAGAGAATGGGACAGAAGTCTGCTGAGAATTTACTAAGTGCACTAGAAGCATCAAAAATAACCACTTTCCCGCGCTTTTTGTATTCATTGGGCATCAGAGAGATCGGTGATGCGACATCGCTTTCTTTGGCGCAACATTTCAAGAACCTCGAGGCACTACAGGACTCAAGTTTAGAGGGCCTCATGAATGTTTCAGATGTGGGGCCAGTTGCAGCAGGCTTTATACATAGATTTTTTTCACAGATGGAAAATATAGAAGTTGTAAGAAAACTTTTAGGTATCGGCATATGCTGGCCTAAATCCACACTAGATAAAAAGAAACCCTTGCCTTTATTCGGGCAAATCTGGGTTCTTACTGGAGGGATGGAGGCTATGGGGCGACCCGAGGCTAAAGAAAAGCTTCAGATTTTAGGTGCAAAGGTGGCTGGAAGTGTCTCGCTTAACACTGACTGTGTTGTTGTTGGTGCTGCGGCAGGCTCGAAATTAAAAAAAGCAAATGAATTAAATATTAAAGTGATAGATGAAAGCACTTTAATGCAGCTGTTTAGGCAAAATAATTTACTCTAGAGAGTTTTAAAATAAACTATGAAATGCCAACAAAGCGGCTGCTACAGCTACATTTAGTGACTCGACACCATTATTCATAGGTATCCTTATCTGGCGAGAACAAATATTTCTAATATCTTCAGACACACCTGTTGTTTCATTCCCCAAGACATATACTACTGGTGACTTAATTTTAAATTCATTGATTGGTGTTTTGCCGTCAGCTGACAAAGTGCAAGTCTCAACTCCCAGGTTTTTTAGTTCCGGAAGCGCCTCCTCCAAAGTGTCGCAGTGTATTAGGGTGCTCTTGAATAATGCGCCTGCGCTTGCCTTGACAACCAAGGGAGAAATAGCTGCTGTTCCTTTACTGGGTAGAAGGATTCCGTAGCACGGACTTGCTGCTACAGAGCGAATAATCATCCCTAAATTTTGAGGATTTGTGATCCCATCTAGCGCAATAAGAGTAAAATTTCCTTTGGGAATTTTTATTATAAAGTTATCAAAAAGCTGATAATTATGATATTCAAGATCAGCTGCTATTCCTTGATCTTGATTGATGTTTCGAGATATACGCGAGAGGGATTGACGAGTATGACGTGCTATTTCAATTCCGCGTTTTTCTGCAAGATTGATGATTTTTTTTTCAAAGTCTCCTGGTTTCTTGGTCTCTGTTAGGTGTAGTCGAAAAAAATTTATGCTTGGATCTTCCAGCGCTTCTAGGACCGGTTTTTTTCCATAAATAGTCAGCAGTTTGTCATAAAAATGCTTACGCTTTAGATGCTCTTTTGTGTCGGCCACAAGTTATTTCCTTTAGCGTTAATCGATCGTAACAAACAAGTCTTAGGTTGTTAGAATATTTTTATAAGATAAAACTGCTTTTTCAAGTCCCATTGCAATAGCATCTACAATTAAGGCATGACCAATGGAAACTTCCTGAAGTGCAGGAATAGTCGAAAATTTTGCAAGATTGTTTAGATTCAAGTCATGCCCGGCATTGACCCCTAGGCCCAATTTATGAGCAAGCTGTGCTGATTCGAAGTACCGCTCAAAAACATTATCCAGTTCCTCTGTTCCCCATGCTGCTGCATATGGCCCAGTAAACAATTCGATGCGCTCTACGCCTAATTCTGAAGCAAGTTTTATCTGACCTACATCAGGGTCCATAAATAGGCTTACGCGAACTCCTAAGGATCTTAAATGATTAATAACTGGATATAATTTATCGCTAGTCAGGTTCAGGTCGAAACCATGATCCGAGGTTAGTTGCGAGTCGGTATCTGGGACTAATGTGCAT
Organism: Porticoccus sp. Uisw_050_02; assembly: GCF_047729555.1. Lineage (NCBI taxonomy): Bacteria > Pseudomonadati > Pseudomonadota > Gammaproteobacteria > Cellvibrionales > Porticoccaceae > Porticoccus > Porticoccus sp. Uisw_050_02. The sequence goes on from NZ_CP159825.1 coordinate 574,804, forward strand.
TGATCTGGCTGTGTCTCGTCGATTAGCTCGATAAAGCCTGGGAAGCTACCTCTTTTAACAGCAAAGGGGTTGCCTTCAATGTTGAATTCAACAGATTTTTTAGTTAGATCTTTTAATTTTGAAATCAGAGCACTGAGGTCATATACATCTTGAGGTTTTATGTGTCGCAAGTCAGGTCTTGGGTGCACTGTAATTCCGTCTGCTCCGCTATTAATACATATGTTTGCATGCGCCAGAATGCTTGGGTAGTCGCCTTCACGCGAATTACGAATAAGAGCAATTTTATTTAAATTAACACTAAGGGATTTATTCAAAATTTTACTTATCAGTTGTAATGCGTGCTTTTATGATTTTAACAGTTGCAGTGGGGACGTCTGCCATTCCAGAGACTCGCTGGGTCGGCAGTTTAGATATTTTTTCAGCTATATCCATTCCGCCAATAACTTTACCAAATACTGCGTAACCAGGCTTGCTCGATTGCGCATCAAGACTTCTATTGTCTGCGACATTTATAAAGAATTGAGCTTTGGCGCTATCTGGATCCTGTGTTCTTGCCATAGCAACAGTAAATTTCTTATTTTTTAACCCATTAGATGATTCATTTTTGATGCTTTTTTCTGTTGGATTCACGCGAGTTAAATTTTCATTAAATCCTCCTGCTTGGATCATAAATCTATTAATCACTCGATGAAAAATCAGTCCATTATAATATTTGTTCTCAACATAGGTTAGGAAATTTTTTACAGTTACAGGGGAACTTTCTGGGTATAGCTCTAGTAATATTTCTCCCATATTTGTCGTTAACGTGACTTGCGGTACATTTTTTTCCGCATAGCATGGCAGTGCAAGAAAAATAGAAAAAAATATGATAGATATTTTTTTGTACATAGATTTACCCCTGTTGATAAGCAATTTTCACGCTAGACTTGCATTCTCTACTTCCATTCATTATAACTTTTTTTGCGAACAAATGTGGGGATGATGGATGTCAGTAATGCTCCCAATAAAACCGCGAATGCTCCATACAAAAACCATGTATTTCTTTGGCTTTTGGAGAGCCGGCTGTTTACCCCTCTTAAGATATCATTTTCACTTTTAAGTATAGCGTTCTGCCTAACTAGCACCTGAATTTTCTCGTTGGCCGAAATGGTGACTTCAGTGGTTTGATTGATGGCGCTTAATTCTTGATAAGGTTTTTTTGTAATCTCGCTTGCTGCGTGCAAGGTTGATTCTTTTGTCTGAGCTGTAGCCTGAAAAGGGGCTATAACAACAAGGGTGGCAGCTAGGATAAGAATTTTTTTTATCAAAAATTTTTGTGAGATAAATTTTTTGTTATTCATGGTAATACCTTCTTGAAGGGCTTTACGGTTACTTTGGAGTAAATTTTTTCTTTTACGTAAGGATCGCTATCTGCCCAAAATTTAGCTGATACAAGAGAGCCAAATTTTGCAATTATCAGACTACCTGTAAATCCGGCATCGCCTGGCTCTTCGCTATCTATAGCTGGATGTGGTCCAGCAACGAATAATCGTCCTTGGTTTTTTAGCTCTTCTAATCGGGCTAAATGTGCAGGGCGCGCACCCATTCTTTTTTTCAAGCTATCCGGCTTGTCCTCGCTGTATATTGCATACCACATCAATTTAATCCTTCTATTTACTATCGTTATGCTGAATAATTTCTTCCAACTGAAGCCCTGTTAATTTTTTGATCCCTCTAAACAAATAAAATAATGCACCTAGAAGAACTAGCATTGCTGGGATAGCAATCACAGGAAAACTAAGAGCAGTCATTGTCCCCAACTGTTCATTGAATTCAACTGTTCCTGGCTGACTTGTGATTATTGAAACGGCAAGAATATAATTTAGTAAGGATGAAAGAAAGAATGAACATGCAACTATCCATGAGGCATTTGTAAGACAAGTCTCTAAATATTCAGCAGATCCATTTTTTTTGATAATAGCTGATATCCGCTTAGTTTGTATGACCTTGTCGTTATATAAGAATGTTTTAACCAAAGGATATGGTGTCTTCAAAGATACCAGGGTGGCGATGCCAAATATTGCAGGTATAGCAGCTTCTTTTATAGCTATGTATATAGGGTTGAGTTCCAGTAGGCTGATGCCCCCCGTCAACAAGATGCTAATGACGCCTAGTGCCGAAAAAGCATTAAGTTTTTTTATCATTATGAAGTCTTTGAGGCCGTAGATGATTGGAAATGCTAGCGCTACCGCAACTGCTAACTTTGTGCCTAGGTATTCACTAGTGCTTAGATTTATAAGTATTAAGGTTGGAATAATGATATTAAAGGCAATATTCAACAAAAGACTATCGCTCTGACCGCTCTTATTTGACATATATATTGATCTATTCTTATTAATGAAATTATTGCTTGCAGATCGCAAGAATTTTTACTTTTTCATTGTACGTCACTTATCGAGGGCTGAAAATGAATCTAGTCTGTTAGCGCTGAAACTAAAGCTTTTTCTGCCCATACATAACTGCGTATGAGACAATCGATTTTTAGCAACAGAGGCAAATGATGAGTCAATTCTTTTCAATTCATCCAGAAAACCCTCAGTTAAGACTGATTAGGCAGTCTGTAGAGATTGTTCGAAAGGGAGGGTTAATTATTTTTCCTACAGACTCTGCCTATGCTTTAGGTTGTCATCTCGGAGACAAGAAAGCATTAGATAAAATTCGTATGATTAGACAGCTAAGCAAAGAGCATAACTTCACATTAATGTGTCGAGATCTCTCAGAATTATCGCTGTACGCTAAAATCGATAATCAGTTGTATCGGTCTCTCAAGGCTCACACTCCGGGTCCGTACACTTTTATTCTTGAGGGTACATCTGAAGTTCCTCGAAGGCTGTTGCATCAAAAACGTAAAACCATCGGCTTAAGAATCCCAAAAAGCCAGGTCGCTCTGGCTCTTCTGGAGGAGCTTGGCGAACCAATCATGAGTGTTAGTTTGATCATGCCTGGAGATGATTACCCGCTCACTGATCCGCATGATATGCGCTCCATGCTAGAACATAGCGTTGATCTGATCATTGATGGCGGTTATTGTGGTCTTGAGTCTACGACTGTAGTAGATTTCAGTGGTGCGTATCCTGAAATCACGAGACAAGGCATCGGTAAATTTGAAGACTTTGCGCCCTGAGCATGCTTAATTTAATATCTGTAATTTTTTGTGCCATTTTGGCTCGCTAGCTGAATCAATTAATCGCAGTATAATATGAGTAATTATTTTTCATCAAAAATTATGTCTAAAAAAAGCTTATGGATTTTTCTTGAAAACCCTAAATAAAGATATTGGTACTATTGTGTCCCCTCAAGATAAAGACGCGTCTTGTGCTGTCATGATGGGGGCTGAAATTACAACTTTGCCAAAAAATCTATATATTCCGCCGAATGCCTTAGAGGTTTTTTTAGAGGCTTTTGAGGGGCCACTAGACCTCCTCTTATACATGATAAAACGACAAAATTTAAATATTTTAGAGATAAACGTTGCTGAAATTACTCGTCAATATATGAGCTACATTGACTTGATGGAAGCGATGCAGCTCGAACTAGTGGCTGAATACCTGCTCATGGCCGCAATGCTTGCTGAAATAAAGTCTAGAATGCTATTGCCTAGACAGGAAGCTGCTGAGGAGGAGGATGATCCTCGTTCAGCACTAATTCGTCGCCTGCAAGAATATGAACGGTTTAAGCAGGCAGCTGAAGATATAGATAGTCTGCCCCGTCTCGGAAGAGATATATTCATGGCTTCAGCACAGGAGCCAGATCTTAAGAAGGTTCGCCCATACCCTGAAGTATCAATACAAGAGCTTTTGGTTGAGCTATCTAATGTTTTTCTTCGGGTCGACATGAACAAAAGTCATAAAATTGACTTAGAGAAAATTTCAACCAGAGAAAGAATGTCTAGAGTGTTGAGTATGCTAAATGGTGAAAATTTTGTACCTTTTGTTGATTTATTTGACTTGGACGAGGGAAGGACTGGAGTGGTTGTTACATTTTTGGCCATCATGGAGTTAATCAAAGAGTCTCTTATAGAAATTGTACAGAGCGAATCATATGCTCCAATTCATATTAAGACCCAATGTTGAAATTTTTACTTAGGTTAAAAAATGGAAGTTAGTCAATTAAAAATGATTATTGAAGGCGCCCTATTAGCTGCTGGTCGCCCCTTAGATATCAAGCAGATAAAAAAACTATTCAATCAAGAAGTTGCTACTCCTGAGCCATCGGACTCTAAAGTTCTTGATTTTAAGGAAGGCAACCAAAGGCCCCTGTTAGCAGATATTCATATAGCCCTTGAGGAAATTAGATTAAGCTGTAATGGTCGCGGCTTTGAGCTGAAGCAAACTGCTAGCGGGTATCGCTTCCAGGTAAAAGAGGAGTTTTCTTTTTGGATTAATCGCCTTTGGGAAGAAAAGCCAAGGAAATATTCTAGAGCATTTTTAGAGACATTGTCTCTTATTGTGTATAAGCAGCCAGTAACGCGCGGAGAGATAGAAGAGGTTAGAGGTGTCTCAGTTAGTTCGGACACCATCAGATCGCTGCTTGAGCGTGACTGGATAAAGGTGGTAGGGCATAAGGACATCCCAGGACAACCTGCACTGTATGCCACCACCAATTCTTTTTTAGATTACTTTGATCTAAAAAACCTAAAAGATCTACCTGCTCTTAACGAAATAAAAGATATTGGAGAGATGAATGCTGAGCTTGCTTTGGACGCTGTATTGCAAATAGAGAAAGCTGACCGCGATGTGACCCAGAATAAAACTACTGTAAAAGATACACATAATAACAATCAAATAACCTATAGTCCCCTAGAGCCATCAAAGAATGATATCTGAAAAATTACAAAAAATATTAGCAAGAGCAGGATATGGCTCACGCCGAGAATTAGAACGCTGGATAACAGAAGGCCGCGTTACAATTAATGGCCAGATAGCCACTACTGGTGATAGAGCCACAACTGAGGATGCTATTTTGATTGATGGCAAGCCTGTTCATTTGCCTGCATATCAGCGTGTTAGAGTGATTCTGTATAATAAGCCTGAAGGGGAGGTTTGTACCCGGTCTGATCCCGAAGGTCGAAAAACTGTTTTTGATTGTCTTCCTAGGATAAAAGGGGAGCGCTGGATAGCTGTGGGCCGACTGGATATCGCCACTACTGGATTGTTGTTATTTACCAATAATGGGGATTTAGCCCATAAATTAATGCATCCTTCATCGCAAATTGATCGTGAATATATAGTGAGGGTTCATGGCGCAGTTGATGATGATATGTTGCAACGACTCCGCGAAGGAGTGATGCTGGATGATGGAGTTGCCAGATTTAGCGACATTGCTGTAGGTGAAAGGGTTGGAACGAATGGCTGGTATACGGTTGCTTTGATGGAGGGCCGCAATAGAGAAGTTAAAAGATTATGGGAGTCGCAAAATATAGAGGTAAATAGGCTTAAACGCGTTCGTTTTGGACCAATTTTTTTGCCATCTTATGTTGGCAAAGGGCAGTGGATAGAGCTTGACGAAGTTCCGCTTAATGATTTGCTGGCTTCAGTAAAAATGTTTGTTCCAAAAAAAAATAAAGCAATACCTTTAAACGAGAAGGAAAGGAGAAATAGGCAGGTGAAGCGACTCCGCTCAGGTGGGGCCAAGTAGCTTGTTTTTTTTTAAAGTTATTGTGCATCCAAAGAAAAACCTGAAACTGCGATGCTTTTATTGCCCATTAAGTAAAGATATGAGGGCATAATTTCTTCAGGAGTTTTTATTGTAATTGGATTTTCTGCAGGAAAAGCGGCTGCTCGCATGCGAGTACGGACTGGACCAGGATTGATGCAATTAACCCTAATATTACTTGTCCCCTCTAGCTCGCTTGCTAGCACCTGAGAGAATCCTTCAGTTGCGAACTTTGATATAGAGTATGCCCCCCAATAAGCTTTTCCGATACGACCAACCCCTGATGTGGTAAATACTATCGAAGCATTTTCTGATTTTCCTAAAAGTGGAAGTAGTGCTTTGGTTAGCATAAATGGAGATGATACGTTCACCTGCATGACTGTTTTCCATGACTCCATTTTATAGTTAGCTATAGGCGTTCGTTGGCCCAGAACTCCTGCGTTATGGAGCAGGCCGTCAATACGACCAAATGTTTCTTCGAACCGGTCATGCATGTCTTGGTAATCCTGCTCTGATGCTCCTTCCAGGCAAATAGGGTAAATTCCTGGTGTTGCGCCACCCGATAGTTTTATTGCATCGTATATTTTTTCTAGTTTAGATACTGTCCGCCCAACTAATATAACTGTTGCTCCGTAAGACGCGAAAGTTGTTGACGCGATCGCACCAATACCGTCGCTTGCTCCAGTAACAGCGATAATTTTTCCTTTTAGGTGATCTTTTGGTGCTACAAAGTTCTTGAAATCCATTACGTTGGCTGCTCTTAAGTGAGATTGATGTCTGTGAATAAGTGCTGATTTTTGTAAAATCATTTGATAGGAATTATGGATAGAAAATTAAGCTCAATATATCTTCCGGGTGCTCGGCGACATAGTCAGCACCCCAGTCAGAGATAGTCTCTTTTTCATCGATATACCCATAAGCAGCTGCTATAGTTGATGCTCCGGCATTTTTTCCTGCTTTGATATCTCGGTAGTGATCCCCAACAAATACAGCATCTTCCGCCCTTACTCCTAATTGCCTACATGCTAAAAAAATAGATTCTGGATCTGGCTTGATTCGTTGAACATGATCGGGGCATATTATTGCCCCAGGGCTTGGATTCAGTTTTAGCTTATCAAGTATAGCCATGGTGTAGACCTCAGGCTTATTAGTCACAATACCCCATGGAATTTTGTATTTTTTTAACTCAAGCAATAGCACGCTTATGCCTATGAAAGGTTGAGTCTTATCTGCTAGATGCTCCCTATAAAAAGCCAATAGTTCCTGTCGTGTCTCCTCAAAATATGGGCTAGAGTGATTCATCATGAAAATATTACAGATTATCCCTGCCGAACCATCAGAGATCGATGGACGGATTTTTTTTTCTGTTGTCAGAGGTAGCATTTTTGCTGCCAGGAGTATATTTGCAGCAATAGTAAAATCTGGCGCCGTGTCAAGCAAAGTACCATCCAGGTCAAATAAAACTGCTTTAAAGCGTGCTGTTCTTTTATGCATTTTTGATTTCAGCTTTAGTCATATGATTTTTTAGAAAGGTTTTTTAGCATAGATCATGTAGTTAACATCAATATCATTCTCGTTTAAACGGTAGGTCTTTCTAAAGGGGTTGTAAGTTAAGCCTGTTATCGATTTTTGTTCTAAGTTGCTGTCTCTAAGCCAACCGCTTATTTCAGATGGGCGAATAAATTTACTGTAATCGTGGGTTCCTTTTGCCAGTATATTTAATAAGTATTCAGCGCCTATAACAGCAAAAAAATAGGATTTTATATTTCGATTTATAGTTGAAAAGTACAGATGACCGCCGGGCTTCACTAGGTTGGAACAAGCTCTAATTACAGAACTGGGATCAGGCACATGCTCCAGCATTTCAAGACAGGTAACAATATCAAACTGCTCAGACTGAGCGACAGAAAACTCTTCTGCAGTGCATTGTTGATAGTCAACTGAAATACCAGTTTCTAGGCTATGAAGCTTGGCGACGGCAAGAGGTGCTTTGCCCATGTCTATCCCAGTAACTATCGCACCTCTTTGAGCCATAGATTCGGTTAATATGCCGCCTCCGCAGCCCACATCTAGCAATTTCATTCCTGATACAGGAGAATGCCTGTCAATCCAATTAGCACGCAATGGATTAATTTCATGCAGAGGTTTGAATTTACTTTCTTTATCCCACCAGCGACTTGCCAATACTTCGAATTTTTCAATTTCGCTATGATCGATATTAAGTTCCGGCATTAATGAAATTCCATATTCGTTTAAGTAAATTTTTTTGATTGTTGATTACTAGTATACCTCTGTAGAATGGATCGTTAAACAACGATATGCAGGCACAAAGATCAAATCTTTTATGTTATAATATTAAGTCTATTTTTGTAATTTTATCATCGACTACCAGATAAGGAATATATTCCATTATGAGCGAATCAGCCCAAGAAATTCTATCTGTAAATATTGTAGATGAATTGCAAAAATCCTATCTTGATTATGCTATGAGCGTTATCGTCGGAAGGGCTCTTCCGGATGCAAGAGACGGCCTAAAGCCAGTCCATCGACGTGTTTTGTTCGCTATGAGCGTCCTTAAAAACGAGTGGAACAAGCCATATAAGAAATCAGCTAGAGTTGTTGGAGATGTCATAGGCAAATATCATCCGCATGGTGATTCTGCAGTTTATGACACCATTGTGCGTATGGCTCAAGATTTTTCACTTAGATATATGCTGGTGGATGGTCAGGGAAATTTTGGTTCCGTTGATGGTGATTCTGCAGCTGCTATGCGCTATACCGAAATTAGAATGGCTAAAATTGCCCACTCGCTGCTGGCAGATCTAGATCAAGAAACGGTTGATTACGTGGAGAATTACGATGGAAATGAATTAATCCCTATTGTGCTGCCCACCCGCGTCCCTAATCTGCTGGTGAACGGCTCTTCTGGTATTGCTGTAGGTATGGCGACAAACATACCTCCGCATAATCTAAAGGAAATTATTAGCGGTTGTTTGGCATTTATTGATAATTCTGAAATATCAATAAATGAGCTTATGGAGCATATACCGGGACCTGATTTTCCGACAGCTGCAATTATTAATGGTAAAGCGGGAATAGTAGAGGCTTATCGTACAGGACGAGGACGTATTTCTATTCGGGCTAGAGCGACTGTTGAAGTAAATGAAAAAACAGGCCGTGAAACTATAGTTATTACTGAGCTTCCGTATCAATTAAACAAGGCTCGTCTTATCGAGCGAATAGCTGAGCTGGTTAAAGAAAAGAAAATTGAGGGCATATCAGAACTTCGTGACGAGTCTGATAAAGATGGATTAAGGGTGGTTGTTGAAACTAAGCGTGGAGAAGTGGGTGAGGTGGTTTTAAATAATCTTTACTCTCAAACACAGCTACAAAATGGATTCAGTTTTAACGTCGTAGCCTTAGTGGACGGCCAACCAAGGACCCTTAATTTAAAAGAAATGATCGAGGTGTTTGTTCGTCATCGCCGTGAGGTGGTTACGCGTCGTACAGTTTATCTGCTTCGTAAAGCCCGTGCGCGAGTCCATATCTTAGAGGGATTGGCGGTTGCAATAGCTAATATTGACCTGATTATTGAGTTGATTAAATCCTCCTCTACGCCAGTTATGGCTAGAGAGCGTCTAATTTCAACAGGCTGGAATGCTGTTGTTGCTGCTAAGATTATGGAAAAAGCAGGTGCAGTCAGCCGACCAGAAGATCTAGATGAAAATTGTGGTATGCGCGATGACCAGTACTATCTTTCGCCTACTCAGGCCCAAGCGATTCTAGAGTTAAGATTACACCGACTTACCGGCATGGAACATGACAAGTTACTTGCTGAGTATGACGAAAAACTAGATGAGATTGTTGAGTATTTAAAAATTCTCGGGGACTCGACAGTTTTGATGCAGCTTATACGAGAAGAATTACAGGCTGTTAGTGAAGAGTTTGGAGATGATAGGCGTACCGAGATAGTAGAGTCTCAGCATGATCTCACAGTAGAAGATTTAATTACCGAAGAAGATAGGGTGGTTACAATATCTCATGGCGGCTATGCTAAAACTCAACCATTGAGTGATTACCAGTCTCAACACCGGGGAGGCACAGGCAAGTCCGCAACTGCTGTAAAGGATGACGATTTTGTTGAGCATCTTTTGATTGTGAGTACGCACAGCACTATTTTATGTTTCACAAACCTCGGCAAAGTTTATTGGTTAAAGGTTTACCAGATTCCTGTGGCGGGAAGAAATGCACGAGGAAGACCTATGGTAAACCTTTTGCCCTTAAGTGAAAACGAGCGTATAAGTAGCATTTTGCCGGTTTCAGAGTACGATAAAAATAAATTTATAATTATGGCCACTGCAAATGGAACGGTTAAGAAGACTGCGCTAACTCAATATTCTCGACCTAGATCTGTTGGCCTAAGGGCGGTTGATTTGGTTGACGGAGACTACCTTGTTGGCAGTGCTATCACGGATGGTAATTCTGATGTGATGCTTTTTAGTAGTGAAGGCAAGGCTGTTAGGTTTGCAGAATCGGATGTGAGGTCTGTTGGTCGAGTATCGAAAGGAGTTCGCGGGATGCGCCTGCCGTCTGAGCACAAAGTATTATCTATGATTATCCCTCAAGAAAATGGTTACGCCTTAACTGTCTCAGATAATGGATATGGCAAGCGAACCAAACTCGGTGAGTTTCCTACCAAAGGGCGTGGCGGCAAAGGAATGATTGCCATGCAGGCAAGCAAGAGAAATGGTCCATTAGTAGGAGTAGTGCAATTGTTTGATCGAGATGAAGTTATGCTAATTTCCGATCAAGGGACTATGGTGCGAACAAGGTGTGATGAAATTTCAGTATTGGGACGTAACACCCAGGGTGTTAGAGTTATCCGTCTTAAAGATGAGGAGATAATGGTTGGCTTGGCTCGAATAGAAGAGCAGGATTATGTTGAAAAATTTGAGTCAGAAGAATAAAAAAAGAGTACTGATAATTATGCATAAAGGTAGTAGGCATGTCAGATGAAAAGAAACTCGCTCAATTGCGAAAATCTATAGATATTATAGATTCTCAGCTATTAGAATTAATTAATCAGCGTGCAGGTTGTGCGAAAAAAGTTGCAAAGGTAAAGGAAATTTCGGGCGATATTGTTTATTTTAGACCTGAGCGTGAAGCCAATGTGCTGCGCAATGTGATGAAAAAAAATAATGGACCGTTAGGGGACGAGGAGGTCGCAAGGTTATTCCGTGAAATTATGTCAGCTTGTTTGGCTTTAGAGCAGCCTATAAAGGTAGCTTTTTTGGGCCCTGAGGGTACCTTTACCCAGCAAGCAGCAATTAAGCATTTTGGGAATTCTGCAGTGACTGTTTCGATGAATGCGATAGATGAGGTTTTTCGAGAAGTAGATGCCGGAGCAGCTAACTACGGGGTTGTCCCTGTAGAAAACTCTACTGAAGGGGTCATTAATCACACTCTGGATGCTTTTTTGGCGTCCTCTTTAAATATTTGTGGTGAGGTTGAACTTCGTATTCATCATAACTTACTGGTTGGCCAGAGCACACATAAAGATAAAATCACCCGAGTGTATTCTCATTCGCAATCATTAGCCCAGTGCCGCCAATGGCTTGATGCTCACTATCCTAAGGCAGAAAGAATTGCAGTGAGCAGTAATGCTGAAGCGGCAAAGCGAATTAAAGGTGAATGGAGCTCAGCCGCAATTGCTGGCGATATGGCAGCCGAGCTCTATGATTTGGAAAAGCTTTCAGAAAAAATTGAAGATAGGCCAGATAACTCAACTCGTTTTTTGATTATTGGAAGAGAGAAAATTTTACAGAGTGGGGAGGATAAGACATCTATTATTATTGCGGCTAAAAATGAGCCCGGTGCCTTGTACAACTTATTGGCTCCTTTTTATAGAGAAGGGGTGGATTTGACACGTGTTGAAACTCGTCCTTCTCGAGAAGGTAAGTGGACTTATGTTTTTTTTGTTGACTTTAGGGGCCACAAGGATGACCCCGCTATAATAAAAGTTCTTGCTGAAGTAAGCCAAATTGTAATGGATTTACGTGTTCTTGGCTCTTATCCGAAAGCAGTTTTATAGTAGACATTGATATTTGGTAAGATTATGACCATGAACTTTAAAAGCTTGGCGCTGCCGGGCATACAGAATTTAATGCCATATCAAGGTGGAAAGGCAGCTGAAGAGGTGGAGCGAGAGCTTGGTATTTCCGACGTGGTTAAGCTTTGCAGTAACGAGAATCCCTCAGGTGCCAGTCTTATTGCTAAATCAGCCATCATTAATGTTTTGGATGATATTGCTCGCTATCCTGACAGTAATGGCTATCACCTGAAGCAAAAACTGGCAGAGAAGCTATCGGTGAAGTCTAGCCAGCTAACTCTTGGTAATGGGTCAAATGATCTGCTTGAGCTGGTTGCAAAATCTTTTCTAGGGTCAAACCATAGTGCTGTTTTTTCCCAGCATGCTTTTTTAGTCTACAAGCTTGCAATTGCCGCTCAAAATGCTAAATCAATTATTGTGCCAGCTAAAAACTGGGGACACGACCTGCAGGCTATGTCTGAGGCCATTGAGGACGACACTCGTTTAATTTTTATAGCAAATCCTAACAACCCAACAGGAACTTGTGTTGGGCTCGCGGAAATTAAAACCTTTATGGGGGGTATTCCTGAAAATGTGCTAGTCGTTGTTGATGAGGCATATTTTGAGTATGTGGATGCTCCAGGGTATGAAACAGTATTGGGGCTAATCAATGAGCATCCTAATTTGCTTGTTACACGTACTTTTTCTAAGGCTTATGGGTTAGCCTCTTTGCGCATTGGCTACTCTGTTTCGCACTCAAGTATCGCAGAGATTTTAAATCGTGTACGGCAACCGTTTAATGTAAATAGCTTGGCTTTGGCGGCAGCAACAGCAATACTTGATGATCATGAATACCTACAAAAAAGTATTGAAATTAATCGCAATGGATACCAGCAGTTGATCGCCGGAATTAATGAATTAAGCCTTAAATTTATACCCTCTGTTGGTAACTTTATCGCGATAGAGACCCCAGGAAATGTCCATAGTTTGCATAAAAGACTACTTAAAAAGGGTGTTATTACTCGCACTATAGATGTATATGAAATGCCAGATCACCTTCGTGTATCAATTGGAACACATGAAGAAAATGAACGTTTTCTTGGTAGTCTAAAAGACTTTCTTGACTCCAAAGAGGTGTGATCTATGGCAAAAAAAATAAAACGTTTGCTTGTGATTGGGTTAGGATTGATTGGTGGTAGCTTGGCAAAAGCTGCCAAAGATCGCAATCTGTACGATCAAATCATAGGAAGCTCTCGCGATTACAAAACGTTAGACGAGGCAATAAAAACAGGCATTATAGATAAAGCGGTACAGGATATTGAAGATATCGCTACAGAGATGGGAGACGGAGATCTCGTTGTTATTGCTGTCCCAACACTTGCAATCCCAGCTATTATCTCTCAGCTTCAGCCATTACTGAGCGAGCTGGTAACAATTACAGATGTGGCAAGCGTAAAAGGCAGTGTAGTCGAAGCTGTTAATGAAGTTTATCGTTGCAGTCCTTCGCAATTTGTTCCCGGTCATCCTATTGCTGGCTCAGAGAAAAGCGGTATTGGGGCAGTTGATGCATTCTTATTTGAAAATCATCAAGTAATTTTAACTCCATCTTCTGCCACTGGTTGTGACCATATTGATAGGGTCAAGAAATTATGGATTGGAGTGGGCGCATCAGTCAGTGAGATGAAAGTAGTAGATCATGATGAAATTTTAGCGGCCACTAGTCATTTGCCCCATATATTGGCGTATGCCTTGGTGGACATGTTATCAAGCATGAGAAAAAACCAAGAAGTTTTTCGTTACGCCGCTGGAGGATTTGGTGACTTTACTCGAATAGCTGCAAGCGATCCTGTTATGTGGCATGACATAGTGATGGCAAACAAAAAAGCAATTACTTCTGCTCTAGGTGACTTAACCAAACATATTGATTTCATCAAGCAAGCTATATCTCTTGGAGATAGCGAATATTTATTGGATGTTTTTGCGCACGCACGAGAAACAAGAAACCATTTTGATCAAATGCGAGAAAACAAGACTTATTTGAAACCCATAGCTCAGACTGTTGATTATAGAGTGTCCCCAGGTGGTTGTATTAAAGGCAAGGTTGTGGTGCCTGGAGATAAGTCAATTTCTCACCGTGCTATTATTTTGGGTTCCATCGCTAACGGTGTTACCAATATATCAGGCTTTTTGGAAGGAGAGGACAGTTTAGCTACACTGCAAGCATTTCGAGATATGGGCGTTGTGATAAAGCGACCCGCCAAAGGATGCGTTGAGGTACACGGGGTTGGATTAAACGGACTACAGGCGCCTTCTGGACCTTTATATTTAGGTAATTCTGGCACATCTATGAGGTTACTTTCTGGATTGCTGGCTGCTCAGTCGTTTGATGTGGTCTTAACAGGCGACGAGTCTTTGTCAAAGCGACCGATGGAGCGCGTAGTAAGCCCTTTGAGAAAAATGGGTGCAGTAATTGCAATGAATAAAAATGGGTTGCCACCTTTGAAAATAAAGGGTGGGGTCGATCTTAAAGCCATAGATTACAAGCTACCAATGGCAAGTGCTCAGGTTAAATCATGCATTCTATTGGCAGGATTATATGCGAAGGGCCAGACTTCCACGATAGAGTCAGTTGCCACGCGTGACCACACAGAGCGAATGTTGGCAGGCTTTGGCTACCATGTTGATAGAAAAGAGTTTTCTGCAAGCCTGAGAGGGAAGGGGGAATTAAAATCCACTATAGTTAACGTGCCTGCAGATATTTCATCAGCAGCTTTTTATATGGTAGCCGCCTCTATTGCCCCAGGCTCAGATGTTATCTTGCCTCATGTTGGAGTAAATCCAACAAGAATTGGCGTAATAAATATTTTGCAAATGATGGGGGCCGATATAAGGCTCTCCAATAAAAAAGAAGTGAGCGGCGAGCCTGTCGCTGATATTCAAGTACGCTATGCTCCACTTCACGGGATTGAAATTCCGGTAGATCAGGTTGCCTTAGCTATTGATGAGTTTCCGGTATTGTTTGTAGCAGCAGCTTGTGCAACTGGAAAGACTATTCTCAGAGGCGCTTTAGAATTGCGAGTCAAAGAAAGTGATAGAATCCAGTCTATGGCAGATGGTTTGACTGTATTGGGAATAGATGTAACAACCACACCAGATGGCATTGAGATCGAAGGTGGTTCAATTTTAGGTGGAGAGATAGACAGCAAAGACGATCACCGTATTGCGATGGCATTTAGTATTGCAGCCTTAAGAGCAAAAGAAATTATTTTAATACACAATTGCAATAATGTTGCCACATCATTTCCTGGTTTTGTCGAGCAAGCGAACAAGTCTGGATTGAGTATCAGTGAGGAAAAAAGATGATTAATTGCGTGCCTGTAATAACTATAGATGGCCCAAGTGGCGCAGGAAAAGGGACTATTTGCCAGTTAATAGCAATTAAGCTTGGGTTTCATTATCTTGATAGTGGCGCGCTTTATAGATTATTAGTATTGGCCGCTATGCGTCATGCTGTAGATCTAAGTAATGTTGAATCGCTAGCTGTACTGGCTGCTCATATGGATATTTCTTTTAATATGAATAGTGAATTTGAGTCGCAGGTGATACTGGAGGGTGAAGACGTATCCGCTCTTATCCGCGATGAGCATATTGGTTCAGATGCCTCTACTATTGCAGCCCACCTGGAGGTGAGGACCGCGCTACTGAGCAGACAGCGTGCTTTTGCCAAATATCCTGGTCTTGTTGCGGATGGGCGTGATATGGGCACTATTGTATTTCCTGATGCGGGCGCTAAAATTTTCCTTACGGCAAACTCTGAAATTCGGGCTAAAAGACGACATAAGCAGTTGATGGATAAGGGTAAAGATGCTAGTCTTGCCAGTCTCATAGAGCAGGTCAAAAAGCGAGATGAACGAGATATGACTCGCAAATCTTCGCCAATGGTTCCTGCTCATGATGCTGTAATCATTGATAGCTCACATATGAGCATTAATGGAGTATTAGAACTGGGGTTAGAAATTGCTAAAAAAAATGGCATACACCCTCAGTAAATAGCCAAGTATTTGCGGCAAATAACCAGAAAAGCCACATTACTTTTTATTAATAACCCACATAACTGGTGATGTGGCTTGTAGAGCCAATGGTTCTATTTTTCCTATAGGTGTCCCGATGAACGCGAATTTTGCAGAATTATTTGAAGAAAGTTTAAAAACAGTTGAGATGAATACCGGCGCGATTATAACCGGCGTCATTACTGATATTGATAAAGACTGGGTAACTGTCCACACCGGTCTTAAATCTGAAGGTGTTATTCCCAAGGAAGAGTTTTTTGATGATAACGGTGAAACCGCCATCGCTATTGGCGATGAAATACAAGTTTCTCTTGAGGCAGTAGAAGACGGGTTTGGTGCAACTAAATTGTCCAGAGAAAAGGCTCGAGCTGCTGAATCCTGGATTATCCTCGATGCTGCACTGAAGGCAGAAGAGGCAGTTATAGGAATTATAAGCGGTAAAGTGAAAGGTGGGTTTACAGTCGAAGTTCAAGGTTTGCGTGCATTTTTGCCAGGGTCTCTTATAGATGTTCGTCCAATTCGTGATACCTCGCACTTAGAAAATAAGCCACTAGAATTCAAGGTCATAAAACTTGACCAGAAGCGCAATAATGTTGTGGTGTCTAGACGTGCCGTTATGGAGCAAGTTAACACTGTTGAGCGTGATGAGATGCTTGCTAACCTTGAAGAAGGGGCCACGGTTAAAGGCTTGATAAAGAATCTTACAGATTACGGTGCTTTTGTTGATCTTGGTGGAATAGACGGCCTATTGCATATAACTGATATGTCTTGGAAGCGCATAAAACATCCGTCTGAAATAGTAAATGTTGGTGATGATGTTGATGTAAAAATATTGAAATTTGATCGTGAGCGCAATCGTGTATCCTTGGGTATGAAGCAAATGGGCGAAGATCCTTGGGCTGACATAACAGGTCGTTACCCGCAAGGTGCTCGGACCACCGCTACAGTTACCAACCTTACTGATTATGGTTGTTTTGCTGAGCTAGAAGATGGGGTTGAGGGTCTTGTTCATGTATCTGAAATGGATTGGACTAATAAAAATATTCATCCATCTAAGGTGGTTCAGCTTGGTGACACAGTGGAAGTTATGATTCTGGATATTGATCAAGAGCGCCGTAGGATTTCTTTGGGTGTCAAGCAATGCTTTATGAACCCTTGGGATGAGTTTGGAACAACGCATGCAAAAGGTGCCAAAATTATTGGAAACATTAAGTCCATAACTGATTTTGGTATCTTTATCGGTTTAGATGGAGGCATTGATGGGCTGGTCCATCTCTCTGATATCTCATGGGATGAAGCTGGTGAAGAGGCTGTCCGTAATTATAAGAAAGGAGACGAGGTAGAAACAGTCATCTTGTCTATAGACTCTGAAAGAGAGCGCATTTCTTTGGGCATCAAGCAATTAGCTGATGATCCTTTTGCTCGTTACGTGTCTGAATATGACAAAGGGGCAGTTGTTCTTGGCACTATTAAGGAAGTTGATGCCAAAGAAGCAGTCATTCTTCTGAGTGACGGTGTTGAAGCGCAACTGAAAGCATCAGAGCTGTCGCGAGAAAAGGTTGATGATGCATCTAAAATTCTGAAAGAGGGTGATGAGATAGAGACAAAAATTATTAATATAGATCGAAAGAATCGGATAATTTCTTTATCAGTCAAAGCCAAGGATGTAGAAGAGGAAAAAACTGCAATAAAAGAGCACAAAAAATCAGAAGTAGAGAGCGTAACTCCAACTACTATAGGCGATTTAATTAAAGCTCAGATGGAAAACAAAGAGAGTTGACGCTATAAGGCAAGGGGTGGTAGAAATTGCTACCTCTTGTTTTGATTCAATTAATGTAATCACTAACCGTATAGAAATTTATGACAAAGTCAGAACTAATAGAATCTATTATAAGTAAACAGGATCAGCTTATTCCGGTTGATGTGGATCTCGCCATTAAGATGATCTTAGAGAAAATGATCCAAACACTTTCTGCGAATGAGAGAATCGAAATAAGAGGTTTTGGTAGTTTTTGCCTGCATCACCGTGCTTCCCGTATTGGGAGAAACCCGAAGACAGGAGCAGCGGTAGAATTAGCTAGCAGATCAGTACCGTACTTTAAGCCTGGCAAGGAGCTACGCGAAAGAGTTAACGTTCCTGTATAAAATTTAATTCCGCTCAAGTTATTTTTTAACCCTAAAGCAAAGCCAAAAATATCTTTGTTGCAGTAGAGGAAAAGGCTCTCCTTTTAGGTTCTTCTTGGAGTTCTCGTGTCAGCACTAAAAAATATTTTATGGTTGCTCATTACTTTTATTTCTGTCGCTTTGGGAGCCTGGATTGTCATCGATAATCCAGACCCGGCATCTTTCAAGATTTTTGGCTTTGCGTCGAACACTTTACCCCTTGGGTTGTGGTTGCTTGGAAGCTTCTCAATGGGATGTATAGCTTCACTGCTAGTCACCTCTTCGACCTTAATTAGATTAAATTATAGATTACGAAGAGCTGATAGACAGTATGTTAAGTTAAAATCCTCCATAGCGGATATCAAGGAAGAAAAATAATGAAGACTAGCGATCCAAAGATTATTGTTGCTCTTGATTATAGCGACACCAAAGATGTCATCAGGTTCGCTGATTCAGTTACGCCATCACTTTGCAGGCTCAAGGTTGGTAAAGAACTGTTTACCCATGCCGGCCCAGAAGTTGTTTCAGATCTCATCAAAAAAGGTTTTGATATCTTTCTTGATCTTAAATTCTATGATATCCCCAATACGGTCTCTGGTGCTATTGGTGTTGCTGCAGATATGGGTGTCTGGATGACAGATGTTCATGCTTCTGGCGGAAAGAGGATGATGGAGGAAGCAAAAAATACATTAGAAAAAAATAATAGTGACATGCTGCTTGTCGCTGTGACAGTTTTAACTAGTTTTTCTAGTGATGATTTAAGTGATGTTGGCATTTCCTTGACCCCTGGAGAACAAGCACTTCGACTCGCTGCTCTTGCCAAAAATTCAGGTATGGACGGTGTGGTTTCATCAGCTGGAGAAGTTAAAGAATTGCGCAAGGCCTGCGGCGAAGACTTTATCTTAGTCACTCCGGGTATACGCGCCATTGCAGCTAAGTCAGACGACCAGCGTCGAATTTTTACGCCCTCCGAAGCTATGGTTAGCGGAAGTAGTTATTTGGTAGTTGGCCGCCCAATTACCCAGGCGTTAAATCCTGCTGAAGCATTAAAGCTCATAATTGATGAGATCTCATAAGTATTCTTTAGAGGCTCTCTTTTCTAAACTAGACTCCAAAAATCTAAATAAAATATAGCACAGTCGGTAGAGAGCGATGATGGGAGAAATAAAAAGGCGATCCTAAGATCGCCTATAAGTGCATGTAGAAGCTAAATTTACATACGTTTTTTGTTTGGCTCCGCCTGCTGGGCTCGAACCAGCGACCCAATGATTAACAGTCATTTGCTCTACCAACTGAGCTAAGGCGGATCGTTATGACGCGGGTATCTTATATATCGACAAAGAGTGAGTCAACCTTAATCCCACATCAACTTATAGGCACTTATAGCCTATAATAGAGCTAACTCTTTATCTTTTTAATATAAGGCTGTATTAGTGTCAAAATTATTTAATTTGGTAAGCTCTTATGTTCCAGCAGGAGACCAGCCTTTAGCGATTAAACAGCTAATAGAAGGTCTTGAGTCAGGATTGGCAGCGCAAACATTGCTAGGTGTTACTGGGTCAGGCAAGACCTTTACTATCGCGAATGTCATAGATAAAGTGCAGCGACCTACAATCGTCCTTGCTCACAATAAAACTTTAGCTGCCCAGCTTTATGGTGAGTTTAGGGATTTTTTCCCTAATAATGCCGTTGAATATTTCGTATCTTATTATGATTACTATCAGCCAGAAGCTTATGTGCCATCGTCTGGTACTTTTATTGAAAAAGATGCTTCCGTCAATCAGCATATAGAGCAAATGCGACTATCGGCGACCAAAGCTTTGCTGGAGCGCAAGGATGTTATTGTTGTGGCTACAGTTTCATCTATTTATGGATTAGGGGACCCTGCTTCCTATATGAAAATGTTGCTCCACTTGGTCAGGGGCGATTTAATAGACCAGCGATCAATTTTGCGTCGCCTAGCTGAGCTGCAATACACAAGAAATGATGCTGTTTTTCAGCGTTCAACTTATCGTGTTCGCGGCGATGTTATTGATATATATCCTGCTGATTCTGCGCAGGAGGCAGTCAGAATAGAAACTTTCGATGATGTCGTTGAAAATATCTCATTATTTGATCCTTTAACTGGTGAAGTTTTAAGACGCGTACCTCGAATAACTGTATACCCAAAGTCACATTATGTGACACCTCGACAAGTGATACATGATTCTATTGATAAAATAAAAGAAGAGCTTGCAGTGCGACTGGAGCAACTAAGGTCTGTTCATAAATTAGTTGAGGAGCAGAGGTTACGAGAACGGACTTGTTACGACATCGAGATGATGTCTGAGCTTGGCTACTGTAATGGTATTGAAAATTATTCTCGATATCTTTCTGGAAGGGAGCAAGGGGACCCTCCTCCTACATTGTTCGACTACTTGCCTAATGATGCTTTGCTGGTAGTCGACGAGTCACATGTAACCATTCCTCAGCTGGGGGCGATGTACAAAGGGGATCGTTCACGAAAGGAGACATTGGTAGAGTATGGCTTTCGTCTTCCCTCAGCGCTTGATAATCGGCCGTTAAGGTTTGATGAATGGGAAAATTTGGCTCCACAGATGATCTTTGTTTCTGCGACTCCTAGCAGATATGAGTCGGCTACTGAAGGGCAAATAGTTCGTCAGGTTGTTCGACCTACTGGCCTGCTTGATCCTGAGATTTTTGTGCGACCGGCAGTCTCTCAGGTTGATGATGTATTGTCTGAGATTAATATATGTGTAGCGAAGCAACAAAGAATACTAATTACTGTATTAACCAAGCGTATGGCCGAAGATTTTACTGATTACCTTAGTGACCATAATGTTCGAGTGCGCTACCTTCATTCAGACATAGATACCGTAGAAAGAATAGAGATCATAAGGGATTTACGTTTAGGAAAATTCGATGTTCTTGTGGGTATAAACTTACTGAGAGAAGGATTAGACATTCCAGAAGTGGCCTTAGTGGCTATTTTTGATGCTGACAAAGAAGGATTCTTGCGTTCAGAGCAGTCAATGATTCAGACAATTGGTCGAGCAGCAAGACATGTGGAAGGAAGAGCCATTCTTTATGCAGACAAAATAACCGGCTCAATGGATAGAGCTATAAAAGAAACGGAAAATCGTCGTGCGGCGCAGATTCAGTACAATAAAGATCATGATATTACCCCCAAGGGAATTGTAAAATCAGTAACAGATATAATGGATGGTGCAGCTGTAATTCCTGGGAAGAAGCCACGCAAGATCACAGATTTGAATGAAGTTAATTTGCTTGATAGGTCAGGCCTTCACAGTGAGTCCGACATATGGAAAAAAATCACTGTGTTAGAAGAAAAAATGTTTTTAAGCGCAAAAAATTTGGATTTTGAAGTTGCCGCAAGCATACGTGACGAAGTTGCTTGCTTAAAGGAAATAGTTGACGGGCTTGCTTGATGATGAAAAAAGTGCGCATTTATTAAATAATCATTGGTAGGCACGAGTGGATTCGAACCACCGACCCCCACCATGTCAAGGTGGTGCTCTAACCCCTGAGCTACGTGCCTGCTATTTCCCACTTGCTATGTGTCATTCTGCAAGAGGCGCGTAATTTAACAGCGCAGTGGCATCGTGACAAGTAAATTTCCAACTCTCTACATAATAGCCCGTAAACGGATAAGCTCTCTTGATTCTCTCTTTTAAGCAGGTAGAATGGCAACTTTCTCATAGAATGCTATATGTGTAAGATATAGCATTTACCACGTGACCCTTGGTAGCGGTCACCACTGGAAAGGACACATGTAATGTTTATTATCACTCTTCCTGACTCCAGTCAGCGCAGCTATCCATCTCCAATAAGCGTTTATGACGTAGCAGCTGATATCGGTCCAGGTCTTGCTAGCGATGCTTTAGCAGGAAAAGTTGATGGTATGTTGTTTGATTTGTCTCATGTTATTGAATCTGACGCAGAACTATCAATTGTCACCAGCAAGTCCGAAGAAGGGCTTGAAATAATTCGTCATAGTACGGCTCATTTAATGGCACAGGCAGTAAAGATTTTATTTCCAGAGGTTCAGGTTACAATTGGCCCTGTTATAGAGAACGGTTTCTATTATGATTTTTCGTATGAAAGACCTTTTACGCCACAAGATTTAGATGCTATAGAAAAAAAAATGAGCAGCCTGGTGGCCGAAGACGCTATTGTGGTTAGGCGAGAACTGGGACGTGACGATGCTGTAAGTCACTTTTTGAGTCTTGGTGAGAAATTTAAAGCAGAAATTATTGAAGATATCCCTTCTGATCAAACGCTGTCTCTGTATAGGCAGAATGAGTTTGAAGATCTTTGTCGTGGTCCCCATGTTCCGTCATTAGGAAAGTTGAAGCATTTTAAGCTAATGAAGGTTGCTGGCGCCTATTGGCGGGGCGACGCAAAAAACCAGATGTTACAACGTATATACGGTACAGCATGGAGAAGCAAAAAAGAATTACAATCTTATCTTTATCAGCTTGAAGAGGCGGAAAAAAGAGATCATCGAAAGTTAGCGAAGAAATTTAATTTATTTCATCTGCAGGAAGAAGCTCCAGGCATGATTTTCTGGCACCCTAAGGGGTGGAGCATCTATACTGTAATTGAAAGCTATATGCGTGATATACAGCGCTTGAACGGTTACCAAGAGATTAGGACCCCATTAATTGTAGCTAGATCTCTTTGGGAAAAATCTGGGCATTGGGATAAATTTCGTGAAAATATGTTTACCGTGCAATCTGAAGCTGATGATTTTGCAGTAAAGCCAATGAACTGCCCTTGTCATGTACAGATTTTTAACCAGGGGCTAAAAAGTTATCGCGATTTACCTCTAAGGCTAGCTGAATTTGGCTCTTGTCATCGTGATGAAGCTTCAGGTACGTTGCAGGGTTTGATGCGAGTCAGGGGTTTTGTCCAAGATGACGCCCATATATTTTGTACCGAATCTCAAATTCTAGATGAAGTGGCTACGTTTACTGACTTGCTATTTTCGGTTTACAGGGATTTTGGTTTTGATGATATTATTATTAGGCTTTCAACTCGCCCTGAAAGCAGAGTGGGCAGTGACGAGGTTTGGGATAAGGCCGAAGATTCTCTCATAAAAGCTTTGAGTTCAAAAAATCTGGATTATGATCTGCTACCAGGAGAAGGGGCATTTTATGGCCCAAAAATTGAATTCTCTCTTAAAGACTGCCTTGGGCGTATATGGCAGTGTGGAACCATACAGGTGGATTTTTCTATGCCTGAGAGGCTAGGCGCACAGTATGTGTCAGAAGATGGATCCAGAAAAGTACCTGTTATGTTGCATAGGGCAATACTAGGTTCTTTTGAAAGATTCATAGGGATTTTAATAGAGCACTATGAGGGTAATTTCCCAGTATGGCTGTCTCCCTGCCAAGCTGTAGTGATGAATATTACAGATAGTCAGGCCAAATATGTGATAGATTTAGTCGATTCCTTGAAAAACAAAGGCTTTCGTATCGAAAATGACTTGAGAAACGAGAAGATCGGCTTTAAAATCCGCGAGCACACAATTCAGAAAATCCCCTATTTGTTAGTTATAGGCGATAAAGAGGTCGAGTCCCAGACAGTTACTGTTCGCTCTTCGAACGGAAAAGACCTCGGGGCTATGGAGATCTCTAGCTTTGTTATGCTGCTGGAGAGAGATATTTCACTTCGCGGACGTATGAATTTTGAAAATTAATGCTTGGAGAATAAATTATTAAGAAAGCTTACGGAAAGGGTTCAGTGAAGCGCTCCCTTATGAATGAAGAAATAGAAGCTCAGGAAGTCCGTCTCATTGATGCCGATGGTGAGCAAGCAGGTATCGCTTCAATTGACGAAGCCTTAAAGCAAGCCCAAACTGCAGGCTTGGATTTGGTGGAGATTTCTCCAGATGCTGAACCACCAGTTTGTAAGATTATGGATTACGGTAAAAAATTGTTTGAAGTCAAAAAACAACAAGCAGTTCAGCGAAAAAAACAAAAACAAACTCAAGTTAAAGAGATGAAATTTCGACCTGGAACAGATGTAGGCGACTATGAAATAAAATTACGAAATATGACTCGATTTTTAGAAAATGGAGATAAAGCCAAAGTAACGCTTAGATTTCGTGGTAGAGAGATGGCCCATCAAGAGCTAGGAATGCAAATGCTTAAGCGTATCGAGACAGATCTCGATGAAATTGGCGCTGTCGAACAATTCCCTAAAATGGAGGGCAGGCAGTTCACTATGGTTATAGCTCCAAGATCGAAGAAAAAATAAAATTTAACAGTAAAAACACTGAAGAAGCAATACATGCATTACCCGCGTTCAGCCCTTGGCAGACTGTCCGGGAGTGAGCTTCTTTTTATTTAAACCCCGTCTAAACGGAGAACTAAAATGCCAAAAGCAAAGACACATAGCGGCGCTGCTAAGCGCTTTAAAAAAACGAGCGCAGGCTATAAGCACAAGCATGCTAATAGAAGTCATATCCTCACAAAAATGTCACAAAAGCGTAAACGCAATTTGCGTGGAACAACGATTATGGGTGTTTCAGACGCTCCATTAATCCAGCGCATGCTTCGCGACTGAACTAGCTAATTAATTTATTGAGAGGATAAAAGATGCCACGCGTAAAAAGAGGTGTAACAGCACACCGTCGTCATAAAAAAATTCTAAAACTAGCTAAGGGGTATTATGGTGCTCGTAGCCGTGTATTTCGTGTTGCGACACAGGCAGTCACTAAAGCAGGCCAGTATGCATACCGTGATCGCCGTGTAAAAAAACGTACATTTAGAGCACTCTGGATTACTCGTATCAATGCGCAATCACGTTCTGAGGGTATAAGTTATAGTCGCTTGATAGCCGGCCTCAAGAAAGCGAATATTGATCTTGATCGCCGTGTTTTGGCTGATCTTGCCATCCATGACAAGATAGCTTTTGCTGCTGTCGCGGAGCAAGCGAAGGCAGCTCTTGCCTAGCATCTATGTTAAGTAATGCAAAATAATGGCAATATAAAAGGGAAAGGGCTTTTGCTCTTTCCCTTTTTTTTAGAATTAAGCCTGTACTGAGGTAGAGAATGAAAAATATCGAGATTCTTGAGAGTGAAGCGAGTAATGCTGTGAATAGGGCGCCTGATCTTAAGTCTCTTGAACAGACTAAAGTGGATTACCTGGGTAAAAAAGGTTTACTTACAAGTCTTCTTAAGGAGCTGGGCAGCCTATCTCCCGAAGAAAGACCTAAAGCGGGGGCTCGAATAAATGCTGTAAAACAGAGGATCTTGGCAGAAATTGACTTGAAGCGACAAGCTATTGAATATAACGCCATTGAGTCACAGCTAGCAAAAGAATCGATAGACATTACGTTGCCCGGTCGGAGTGATGAGAGAGGCTCTTTACATCTTGTTACGCATACCATGGAGCGTATTGAGTCTTTCTTCTTACGTATAGGTTATAAAATCGAAAAGGGCCCGGAAATTGAAGATGATTACCATAATTTTGAGGCTTTAAACATACCTGCGCATCACCCTGCTCGGGCAATGCATGATACATTTTATGTTGGCCAGAATAAAGTTTTAAGGACTCATACTTCTCCTGTTCAGGTGAGGACTATGAAATCTCAAGAGCCTCCAATACGCATTATTTGCCCAGGACGTGTATATCGTTGTGATTCTGATTTGACGCATACTCCTATGTTTCATCAAGTCGAAGGTTTGATTTTAGATGAAAATATCAGCATGGCAGACCTGAAAGGTACAATTGATCAATTTTTAAAAGCATTCTTTGAGGAAGATTTACCTGTGCGTTTTCGTCCTTCTTACTTTCCTTTTACTGAGCCCTCTGCAGAAGTTGACCTGCAGTGTACTAACTGTAAAGGAAAAGGGTGCCGTATCTGCAAAAATACTGGCTGGCTAGAAGTTATGGGTTGCGGGATGGTTCACCCAACAGTATTGTCTCATTGCAATGTAGATCCCGAAAAATATTCTGGTTTTGCTTTTGGAATGGGTGTTGAGAGGTTGGCCATGCTCCGTTATGGCGTAACAGATTTGCGTTTATTTTTTGAAAGCGACTTACAATTTTTACGGCAATTTTAAAAAATAGTCTGCCAGCATAGCATTCTTAATTTAAATTTTTTAATAAATTATTTTAGGCAACAAATCAATGAAATTGAGTGAATCTTGGTTACGAGAATGGGTTGATCTTCCTGTCGATACAGAAGAGCTAATTTCCCAGCTAACTATGGCTGGATTGGAGGTTGATGCTGTTGAAGATGCTGCTCCTGATTTTCAAAATGTATTAGTTGGCCATGTTTTGTCGGTAGAGCCGCACCCTAATGCTGACAATCTAAAAATATGCCAAGTTTCAATCAAGCCGGAAGATGTTACACAGGTTGTTTGTGGTGCGGTCAATGTACGCCAAGGGATAAAAGTTCCTTTTGCTGTTGTCGGCGCTAGACTTCCAGGTAGCGTTAAGATAAAGCTGGCTAAACTTCGTGATGTTGAGTCATTTGGAATGCTTTGTGGTGCTGATGAACTGGGCCTGTCTGATAAATCAAAGGGTCTACTAGAGCTACCTTTAGACGCCCCTGTAGGTCTCAATCTTCGCGACTACTTAAAACTGAATGATAAAATTATTGATATAGATCTTACCCCCAATAGAGGCGACTGCCTTAGTGTGCGAGGTGTTGCTCGTGAAGCCGCTGTCTTAAATTTAGTCCCTTTTTCCGAGCCTTGTTTTTTGTCTGTTAGCTCCAGTATTACTGATACTTTTTCTATCCAGGTAGATGAGAGTGAGGCTTGCTCACGCTATGCGGGAAGGATTATAAAAAATGTAGACATGACCGTAAGCTCACCATTGTGGCTTCAGGAAAAACTTAGACGAAGTGGGCTGCGTAGTACAGATGCAGTCGTAGATGTTACAAATTATGTAATGCTTGAGCTAGGGCAGCCCATGCATGCTTTTGATTTGGATAAGCTTAATGGAGGGGTCTTGGTCCGGATGGCTAAAAAGGGAGAAATGCTAAGTTTATTGGATGGCTCCAAAGTAGTATTAACTCCGGATACTCTTGTCGTTGCCGATAAAGATAAAGTTGTAGCCATGGCTGGAATTATGGGTAGTGACAATACGGCAGTAAGCTCAAATACTTGTAATATTTTTCTCGAGAGCGCTTATTTCAACCCAATTGCTATATCTGGCCGTTCTCGAGCTTATGGTAAGCATACAGATGCTTCACACAGGTTTGAGCGTGGAGTTGATCCAAGGTTACAAGAGGTTGCTATTGAGCGTGCCACGGCTCTATTATTGGAGATCGCTGGAGGTAGAGCTGGTCCTATTTCCATTGTTGAGAATAAGGCTGATCTTTTTCAAGAAACTGAAATTACTTTAAGGCATGCTAGACTTGAACAACAGCTAGGTCTGACCATTGAAGGCAGCCAGGTCGAGGATATACTTAATAGGCTCGGGCTGGCTGTAAGAAAAATATCAGGGATTGGTTGGCACTGCAGTCCACCCAGTTGGCGTTTTGACCTTTCTCTTGAGGCTGACCTGATTGAGGAGGTGGCAAGGATCTATGGCTATGAAAACTTACCAGTCGCGACACCCTCAGCTCAGCTTCCGATAACAAGTTTTTTAGAGACTCGACGTGAGCTGCCAGGCTTAAGGAATCAGCTGATAGCTCGTGGCTACCACGAGGCAATAACATATTGCTTTGTTGACCCTGAAATACAACGTCAACTTACACCTGACGCTGAAGTGATCTCTTTAGTTAATCCTATCTCTAGTGATATGTCTGTGATGAGAACAACGCTATGGTCTGGTTTGCTGCCCGCTATCAGGCATAACCTAAATCGACAGCAGAGCAGGATTCGTTTATTTGAAACTGGGCTCGTTTTTTCTCCTAGCGATAGCGGCTTAAAGCAAGAGTCTATGATTGCCGGCGCCATCACTGGACACCGTATGCCAGAAAACTGGCATACTAATGCAGAATTGGTAGATTTTTTTGATTTAAAAGGAGATGTGCAGTCATTATTAAGCCCTTATACTGCCTCAGAGCAGTTCGAATTCATCAAAGGGCAGCACCCTTGCCTACATTCTGGTCAGTGCGCACAGATAAGGCGTAACGGACATCTGGTTGGCTGGTTGGGACAAGTTCATCCTGCAGTCCAAAAAATATTAGGTCTCACGCAAACTATTTTTGTATTTGAAGTACATCTGCAGTCAATTCTTGAAGATAAGCTGCCTCGGTTTGCTGAAGTGAGCAAATTTCCTGAGGTGAGAAGAGATTTGGCATTTATTGTCCATGAAGATGTTACAGCGGGAGATTTATGTAAGACCGTAAGGGCTGAGGCAGGGAAAACACTCATAGATATAAAAATATTTGATGTTTATAAAGGAAAAGGTATCAAGGTTGACAATAAAAGTATTGCCTTGGGCTTGACCTTTAGGGATACTTCCCGCACCCTTGAGGATAGTGAGATAAATCAAGCTGTTGCTTCTATTGCAAGAGCTATAGAAGTAAAATTTTCAGGAATTCTTAGGGATCAATAATGACGGCATTAACTAAAGCTGACCTTGCAGATATGCTCTTTAACGAGCTTGGTTTAAATAAAAGGGAGGCTAAGGAAATGGTGGAGTTGTTTTTTGAGGAAATCAGATCATCTTTAGAAAAAAATAAAGAGGTGAAGTTGTCTGGCTTTGGAAATTTTGAGATTCGCGATAAAAAAAGTCGCCCAGGACGCAATCCTAAGACAGGAGAATCAGTTGCTGTTTCTGCCAGACGAGTCGTCACATTTAAGTCAGGACAAAAATTAAAATCCCGAGTTGAAGGATATGTTGGAATCAGTTAGCAGTGAGCAGTTGCCGCCTATACCTAGTAAAAATTATTTCACTATAGGTGAGGCTGGTGGTCTTTGCAAAGTTAAGCCCCATGTATTGCGATACTGGGAGCAAGAATTCCCTAGTCTTAGCCCTCTTAAGAGGCGTGGCAATCGACGCTATTATCAGCGCCAAGATGTGATAATGATTCGTCAAATACGCTCGCTGCTTTATCAGCAAGGCTTTACTATTGACGGAGCTCGCCAGAAATTAGCAGGCGGAGAAGCAAAAGAAGATGCGACACAAGTTCGACAAGTTATTGATCAAACAGTTAGTGAGCTTGAATCACTCCTCCAAGACCTCAAAAGCTAGCCTAACAGACGCCATGTTAAATTTAAAAAAGTCTAAATAGTAACGGCATCTTGAATTGCATTGCTCGTTCTGTATTATGTGCGCCTACTCTAGGTTTAACATCGGGGCGTAGCGCAGCCTGGTAGCGCACTACACTGGGGGTGTAGTGGTCGTCGGTTCAAATCCGGCCGCCCCGACCAACTTCTAATAATATCTGCTTATTGAGGCTGGCTATATTTTTTAGCTTTAGTCCCGTTGATTGTATTTTTGGATGCAGTGCGCTTATTTATAATAAGATAACCTTAAGATCAAATTGCTAGATAATTCTTTTTCGGATTACCCATGAAAATAGATTGCTTTAAAGCATACGATATTCGCGGAAAACTAGATGATGAGCTGACGCCAAAAATAGTTTATCGAATTGGTCGGGCTTATGCTCGCTGGTTGTCTCCAACAGCAGTGGTTGTGGGGGGGGACGTTAGAAACTCAAGCGCTACCTTGAAATCTGCTCTTACTGATGGTCTGAGAGACGAGGGGGTCCATGTTATAGATATCGGACTTTGTGGCACAGAGGAAATTTACTTTGCTACAAATTACTTTGGAGTAGATGGCGGCATTATGGTGACAGCTAGCCATAACCCAATAGACTACAACGGATTGAAGCTTGTCAGGGAACACTCTAAACCTGTGAGCAGTGATACCGGATTGCTGGATATTCGAAAGATAGCCGAAGAAGGCATATTTCTTACTCCTGAAGATGATGCTCTTGGATCCTATAAGAAAACAAGCTGTTTTGACGCTTATGTTGCTCATTTGCTCACTTATATTGATGATTCTAAATTAAAGCCACTAAAAATTGTTATAAATTCTGGTAATGGTGGCGCTGGAAAAGTTTTAGATGCTCTGGAGCCCCACCTACCTTTTGAATTTATTAAGATTCATCATGAACCAGATGGCGCTTTTCCAAATGGAATACCAAATCCCCTTTTGCTTGAAAATAGATACCATACAACTAATGCGATAAGAAAGCATAAGGCAGATTTTGGTATAGCCTGGGATGGTGATTTTGATCGTTGTTTTTTGTTTGATGAGTCTGGAGAGTTTATCGAAGGATATTATGTGGTTGGTCTGCTAGCAGAAGCCTTCTTGCGTAAACTTCCAAATGAAAAAATTATTCATGATCCTCGTTTGTTTTGGAACACTCAGGCTATATGTAAAGATTTTAGTGGTACGCCAGTGCAAAGCAAATGCGGGCATTCATTTATGAAGCAAGCAATGCGCAAGGAGGATGCGGTTTATGGTGGCGAAATGAGCGCACACCATTATTTTCGTGATTTCTTTTATTGCGATAGCGGGATGATTCCTTGGTTGCTAACTGCTGAGCTGCTAGGTGTTTCAGGCAAGAGTCTATCTTCAATGGTAAAATCAAGAATGGAGAAATATCCTTGCTCCGGTGAGATTAACCGTGAAATAAAAGATGTAACCGGAAAGCTGAACGATTTAGAAATTTTCTATAATGAAAAAGCTGTCGAGGTGGATCATTTTGATGGATTAAGTATGATTTTTGAGGGGTGGAGATTTAATCTTAGAAGCAGCAATACGGAACCTGTTGTAAGGCTAAATGTTGAAGCTATCACTTGTGAATTAATGGAATCCAAAACCGAAGAAATCTTACGTTTTTTATAGCATATTATTATGCAGCATAAGTTTTAATTTACTGGCTAGCTTATCTTGGTGCACTCAATGATAGAAAAAAAAACAATATTAGTAACGGGAGCTACAGGCTTTATTGGAAGAAATTTTTGCGCATCAGCAGTAAGAAAGCATTACACCATAATTGCATTATCTAGAAATGCTAACAAAGCTAAAATCTGTTTGCCTGAAGTTAAGGTAATAGAAAGTTTGGAGGAATTGCCAGAAAGTCAAAATATTCACTGTATTTTGAATTTAGCTGGCGAGCCACTGGTTTCTAGCAGGTGGACGAAGAGTCTTAAACAGAAATTTATTGATAGTCGTGTTGGCGTTACCAATAATTTGTTTAAATATTTTAGCGATAGGAGTCTAGCGCCTGAAGTTGTTATTAGCGGTTCTGCAGTCGGATATTATGGTCATGGCGGGGATAAAATTTTTGATGAAGAGACTCCTTTCTGTGAGGGCTATAGTCATAATCTATGTTCTAAATGGGAGGATAGCGCCTTCAAGTTCGATGAACTGGGGTCTCGGGTCTGCTATCTTCGTACTGGTATAGTTTTGGGCAACGGAGAGGGCGCTCTTTCCCGTATGGTTCCGCCATTTAAGGCGGGTCTAGGTGGAAGGATGGGGGACGGCAAGCAATGGATGCCATGGATTCATATAAACGATCAAATTGACCTTATTTTTCATTGCATTGATCATGCTGGTATAGTTGGGGGTATAAATTCCTGCTCGCCAAACCCTGTAACCAATTTAGATTTTACTCGCGCGCTAGGCAAGACATTATCAAGACCTGTATTTTTTAATATGCCTTCAGTTATTGCGCTTTTTGTATTTGGCGAAATGGCCCAAGAGCTTCTACTGACAGGGCAGCGAGCTTTACCTAGGAAGGCCTTAGAAACTGGATTCGAGTTTCAATATCCAAAGATTCAGTCAGCCTTGAATGATATATTAAATTAATTTGCTCGATACCTGACTAGTTACCCGTATATATACATCCGGAGGTACAAGTTTCTCTTACCTGAACCTTACAAAGTGTAGGTAATTCTGACTTCATTTCTCCCCATATCCATCGAGCCAGATTCTCACTGGTGGGGTTTTCAAGCCCACTTATGTCGTTTAAAAAGCGATGATCCAGCCGATCATGTATTGGTTTAAAATGCTTTTTTAGCTCACTAAAATCCATCACCCAACCATTTGTTGGATCTATTTCCCCTTCAATATGTATAGTCACATGGTATGAGTGACCGTGCAGCCTTTTGCATTTATGTTCATCAGGAACATTGGGCAGAAAATGGGCAGCCTCAAAAGTAAAATCTTTAAAAATTTCCATGTAATTCTCTGTAATATATATTGCTTTATATCTTAAGTTGATGTCTCTCTTATGTATATACCAAGACAGCTTGAAATGTTTGACAAGACCTCATATTCCGGTAAAATGCGGCTTCTTTCAAGGGGGTGGTTAGCTCAGTTGGTAGAGCGACGCCCTTACAAGGCGTAGGTCACAGGTTCGACCCCTGTACCACCCACCAAGCTAAGAAAGCATATACGGACCGGTAGTTCAGCTGGTTAGAATGCCGGCCTGTCACGCCGGAGGTCGCGGGTTCGAGTCCCGTCCGGTCCGCCATTTATGCTTTTAGCCCTTGACATCAAAGATTCCTAGAGTGCTATAGTGATAAAAACATTAAGCGTATACTGTCCGGATAAATAAGCTACAATTGACGCTGCTGCTAGCGCTAATGTTGTTTTTTCATAATACATAAATCCTCAATTATTTACCTAAACTACGCAGCCTTTTACCGCAAACTGCACAATCTACTTGGCTTTTTTATATAATACTTACATTGAATCTCTTTGGGGTGAAAGCAGCATTTAATTCACTTTATGGCGGCTGATTATGAAACCTTTTAAGCATATTGCACTTATTGCTAATGTGGAGCTTCCTGAGGTAACCGAGCCCTTAAAACGCTTGTGTCGTTTTTTAGAAAAAGAAGGTTATTCAGTTGCCTTGGAATCAAAGACAGCGTTGTTAGTTGCCAACAACACATTACCTGTTTTTGATTATCTGGACGAAGAGCTCAAGTTGGATTTGGTCGTTGTAGTTGGCGGCGATGGCAGCATGCTAAGTGTAGGAAGAAGTGTGGCAGAGCTTAATATACCGCTTCTCGGAGTTAATAGGGGCAGGTTGGGATTTTTAACAGATATTCAGCCAGATGATATGGAAAATCAGTTAATTCGTGTTTTAGCTGGCGATTACATTGTGTCAAACCGCTTCTTGCTTGAAATTTCACTTTCTCGAAAAGGTGAAAAAATAAATTCTGGCGAAGCAATCAATGATGTTGTGGTACATCCAGGTAGTTCCCTGCGGATGATGGAATTTGAGTTATACATAGATGAACAGTTTGTTTATAGTCAGCGATCTGATGGTTTAATAGTATCAACACCAACTGGCTCTACTGCTTATGCCCTTTCTGGCGGTGGCCCTATTCTTCACCCCAACCTGGATGCCATTGTCTTGGTCCCCATGAATCCACATACATTGTCCAGTCGACCTGTTGTAGTGGGAGGAGATAGCAGCATAGAAATTAAGCTTGGGTTGCGTAATGAGCACTCAATGGTGACTTGTGACGGTCAAAATGACCTCATCCCTCAGCCGGGCGATGTCATTTGTATTGAGAAAAAAATGCAGCCATTAAGGCTTATTCATCAAGCAGACAATAGCTTTTACGCAACCTGTCGCACAAAGTTAGGCTGGGGTAGTCGACTGGGCTCAAGTAATCGAAATAGATGACAAGGGTTTATTGGTAAATGGCAGATGATAAAAATACTATGTTGCAGTTTGATAGCCGCAGTTTAAGTCTGCAGTTGAGCAACGCTCCGATTGTGGTGATGGTCTTACTATTAAGTGTTATAGGGACCTCAGTTGTTGAATGGTTCCCCCTTTTGGTCCACTGGCTTACAATACAAGACTACAGTTTGGATAATAATGTTATTATTTTTAGCTCTATATCGAGCAGTGTTGATAATGCAGAATACTGGAGGCTAGTTACCCCAGTGTTCTTACATTTTGGGTATTTTCATTTGATCTTTAATGCTTTATTGTTTTGGGTTTTAGGACAAAAGATTGAATATTTTCTTGGCAGTCCAAGGCTAGCTGTGTACATAGTCTTAATAGCAGCATGCTCTAACATTGGGCAGTATTTACTGGGCGGCGCTGCATTGTTTGGCGGTTTGTCTGGGGTTGTGTATGGGTTGCTAGGATTTATTTGGATTCGTCAAAAAATATCACCTGTTTCAGAATTAAGTGTGCCCCGCGGCCTAATAGGCTTCATGTTTTTTTGGTTAATTTTAGGGATTAGCGGCCTTGTAAATTTTTTTATGGACGTAAGCATTGCTAATGCAGCCCATGCCATCGGATTAGCTAGTGGTGTTACCTTAGGGGTCCTTCATGGTCGAAATAGACCTAATTATTTGCAGTGATATAATCTCATATTGCTGAAAGCTTAATAAAAGATATTGATTAAGGTAAGTCATGGATTTTGAAGAACTCATTGAATCGATTTCTCCTGAAGTTTATAAAAATATACAGTCTGCCGTAGAGCTAGGTAAATGGCCCAATGGCTTAAAGCTGACCCAAGAGCAGCGTGAGTATAGCATGCAGGTTTTGATAGCTTATGACGCGGCGCATAAATCCCATGAAAATCGTGTGGGTTATATCCCTTTAAAGAAAAAGAAAGATTTGTGTGATGCAGGCGTTACTGAAGGAAACGGCAGCATGCAGGAAAATGTTGAGCAGCCTATTAAGTGGCAGGATTAGGTTTTGCCTGAATTTTCTGGATATCTTAAAAAAATGAAGACGACATTACCCGATTCTTCGGGATTAGAATCTGTTCGTTATCAGCTATCAGTTGATGACCAGTTAATTTCTCTGAATGAGCAGCTGGGTAAGGTAATTAGGCTTTCGTTTACAGGGTCGATTCACTGCATCCATTGCGGTCGGCGTAGCAACAAGAGCTTCAATCAAGGATATTGCTACCCATGTTTCGCCAGTCTAGCTCAGTGTGATATTTGTATCATGAGCCCAGAAAGATGTCATTACGATGCGGGCACCTGCAGAGAGCCTGATTGGGGTATGGATCACTGTATGGTAGATCATATCGTTTACTTAGCGAACTCTTCCGGCATTAAGGTGGGTATTACAAGAGCAACACAACTACCGACTCGTTGGATTGATCAAGGAGCTATAGCAGCATTGCCAATTTTTCGTGTGAAAACGCGCCAGCAATCTGGATTTGTTGAAGATGTTCTGCGCAAGCACATATCAGATAGAACTAATTGGCGCACTATGTTGAAGGGTTCCATTCCTTCTATTGACCTTGCTGGCGCTAGAGATTCTCTTTATGAGCTTTGTTGTCAAGATCTACTGCAACTTGAAAATCGGTTTGGTCTTGAAGCACTCCAGCGAACTGAAAGCGTTGAACCTTTGGCTATTAAGTACCCAGTCCTAGAATATCCACTTAAGGTGGTTTCTCATAACGTAGATAAAAATCCTCAAATTGAAGGCACTTTGATGGGCATAAAAGGCCAGTACTTGATACTGGATAATGGCGTAATTAATGTTAGAAAATATACAGCTTACCATGTGGATATCTCTCTGTAGGTCTTCATGCAAGCAGTTTTTTGCTCTCAATACTCTAAATACCGCTAACTCTAAGGCAGGCAACCAATGGAAACCAAGAATTTTCTCCCAGAAACGACATACTTGAGTGACTATGAAGCCCCAAGCTTCTTGATCGATAAAACAGAATTACGTATCGAAATTTTAGAAGATTCAGTTCAGGTGTTAGCAATATTGGCCATTAGGCATAATCCAAATAGCCAGTGTTTAAAAAAGAGCCTGCAGCTTGCTGGTCAAGAGCTAACGCTACAATCCATCTCGATCAACGGCGATTTTTTAACTTCAGAACACTATAGTTTGACAGAAAATGACATTACTATTTATTCTGTGCCTGATCATTTTGTTCTCACGACAGAAGTGCTCATATTTCCTAAGAACAACACCTCGTTGGAGGGACTGTTTAAGTCTCGTACAATGTACTGCACTCAATGCGAAGCTGAGGGGTTTCGTCGTATTACATATTATCTGGATCGCCCGGATGTCATGTCTGAATTTACAACAACCATTATTGGAGATAGGTTGGTTTGCCCGGTGTTGCTGTCTAATGGAAACTTGGTGGACGCCGGCGATATGCCACCCATTATCAACAGCGCTGGAGTAGATCTAAATAAAGGACGCCATTGGGCCACCTGGCATGACCCTTTTCCAAAACCCTCCTACCTGTTTGCTATAGTCGCTGGCGATCTATCTATGGTGACAGACAGCTTTGCAACCTGTTCTGGTAAGCATGTCGATATTCGATTGTATGTTGAGCCGAAAGATATAGGAAAATGTAGCCATGCGATACAGTCGCTAAAGAATGCCATGAGTTGGGATGAGCGGGTTTTTGGCAGGGAATATGATCTAGATCTTTATATGATTGTCGCTGTAGATGATTTCAATATGGGCGCCATGGAGAACAAGGGGTTAAATATTTTTAATACCTCATGTGTCTTGGCTCATTCAGAAACAACAACGGATGATGCCTTTAAGAGAGTGGAGGCTGTTGTTGCTCATGAGTATTTTCACAATTGGTCTGGAAATAGGGTGACATGTAGAGATTGGTTTCAGCTGAGCCTAAAAGAGGGTTTTACAGTTTTCAGGGATGCCGAATTTTCTGCATATATGGGCTCACCTTCAGTTAAACGCGTGGAAGATATTAATTTCCTTAGAACAGTTCAATTTTCAGAGGATTCAGGACCGACAGCGCACCCTGTGCAGCCTTTATCATATATAGAAATTTCAAATTTTTATACGGTCACTATTTATGAAAAGGGTGCCGAAATTGTCAGAATGATTTGTACATTGCTGGGGCCTGAATTATTCCGCAGAGGATCGGATCTTTATTTTTCAAAATATGATGGCCAGGCTGTGACTATAGATGACTTTGTGTCAGTGATGGCTGAAGTGAGTGGCCGTGACTTTGGTCAATTTATGACCTGGTATC
The DNA here is from genome assembly GCF_047729555.1 of Porticoccus sp. Uisw_050_02. Lineage (NCBI taxonomy): Bacteria > Pseudomonadati > Pseudomonadota > Gammaproteobacteria > Cellvibrionales > Porticoccaceae > Porticoccus > Porticoccus sp. Uisw_050_02. The sequence continues at coordinate 611,777 of NZ_CP159825.1, forward strand.
GAAAGTCAGGAACCCCAAAATTAACAGTTAACAGTGAATATGACTTAAAGACCCAGCAATACAAGCTGAGCTTTAAGCAGTCATGTCAAGCAGCGAAAAATTCAATATTCGAATCGAACGTGAAGGATACTTATCATATACCAGTTAGGGTGGGGTTAGTTGGAAGCCAGGGAGCCTTGCCTCTTTCTAGTAACGCAGATACATCTGTGCTTCTAGAGATAACAGAAGAAGAGCAAACCTTTTTCTTTGATAATATTTCCGAATATCCAGTCCCGTCGCTTCTGCAGGATTTCTCTGCCCCAGTTAAGTTAGAGTACCCGTACTCACTGGATGATTTGGCTGCTCTCATGTCACGAGACGAGGATGGGTTTAATCGTTGGAACGCGTCTCAGCAGCTGGCCATCAACCTTATGAAGCCGATGCTTTGTCAATATCGTGTCGAGAACAAACTAACACTCAACCCTCGCTTAAGTAAGGCATTCTCCAGTGTTATTGAAGAGCCTGGTAATGATCTTGCAATGAAAGCATTAGTTTTAACATTGCCCTCAGAGTTAATAATGGCTGAATTGTCAGAGGAGATTGATGTTGAGGCGATCCATGCGGTCCGAAACTTTATACTGAATGAGCTAGGGGAAGGTCTTGCTGATCAATGGAGAGATCTATATGTAGGTAATCTGTCTTCTAGCGAGTATGTTTATAATGCGGATGAGGCTGCCCGACGTAGCTTGAAGAACCTAGCTTTGCGTTATCTCTCGAATGGAAAAACAGAGGACTCATTGCAGCTACTTCAGTCTCAAATTTATAGCGCTGATAATATGACGGATCGACTTTCATCCTTAGCCACCCTAATTAACGATTCTAGGTCTGACGCAATAGGTCTTGCAAAGGAGTCCTTGCATCAATTTTATGAAGAATGGAAGCATGAGCCTTTAGTATTGAATCAGTGGTTTCAACTCCAAGGCTCATGTTCTTTGCCTGGGGGCCTGAAAAGGGTAGAAGCTCTAATGTCGCATTCTGCATTTGATTTTAAGAATCCTAATAAAGTTAGATCATTGATTGGCGTGTTCTGCTCTAATAATCCAATTAACTTCCACTGTGAAGGCGGCGCTGGCTATCACTTTCTTGCTGATCAAGTGCTTGCTCTAGATAAGATAAATCCGCAAATTTCTGCAAGAATATTGACCCCCTTGACTCGCTGGCGCAGTTTTCCGCAAGCGCGCGGTGAGCTTATGAGAGCACAACTGGATAGAATTATTTCAACGAAAAAGTTGTCTAGAGATACATATGAAATTGTTTCTAAAAGCCTCTAAGAGTGCGGTCTTTATGTATGAATAAAATTTTTGCTACCTGCCCAAAAGGTCTTGAAGAATTGCTCGCTAGTGAGCTTAAATCCCTTGGTGCAGACAAAGTCGGCCTAACAGTTGCTGGCGTTTTTGCTGAAGGGGCTGTAAGTTTTGCTTACAAGGCCTGCCTTTGGTCTCGTGTTGCTAACAGGATACTGCTGCCTTTAGCTAAATTTAAAGTGATCAATGACAATGACTTGCATCAAGGGATTAAAAAAGTTCCTTGGCATTTGCATCTAACTCCGCGTGAAAGTATTGCTGTTGATTTTTCTGGATCCAATGATGCAATTCGTCATACTCAATTTGGAGCTCAGCGGGTAAAAGACGGTATTGTCGATGCCCTCCAAGAGTATTTTGGCGACCGATCTGATGTTGACCTAAAAAATCCAGATATTCGTATCAATGTGCGTTTATCTAAAGATCAAGTAAATGTTAGCCTCGATTTGTCAGGTGACAGCCTCCATAAACGTGGATATAGAGCAGCTATGGTAGCAGCTCCCTTAAAGGAAAACCTAGCCGCTGCTTTACTTTTACGTGCTGGTTGGTTGGATATTTCAGCCCAAGGCGGAGCGCTTATTGACCCTATGTGCGGGAGTGGCACTTTGCTTATTGAGGGAGCCATGATGGCTGCAGATATTGCTCCAAATCTGAATCGAGAAAAATTTGGATTTCATGGTTGGTTGCAGCATGACAAAGTTTTATGGGGTGGAGTTAGACAGGATGCTATAGATAGATGTCAGTTGGGGCTTGCAAGAAATCTGCCCGAAATACGTGGTTACGACAAAGACTCCAGGGCTATTAAGTCCTCTCAGGAAAACATAGCATCTGCTGGGCTTGATAAGCATGTGCGAGTAACACCTAAGCCTATGTTGGCGTTTAAAATACCCACCCACACTCAAATAGAACATGGCCTGATGATTTGCAATCCCCCTTATGGCGAGCGTTGGGGGGATGCTGAGGAATTGAGGCCCCTCTATCAGAGTCTTGGGGAGTTAGCTAAACGAGAGTGCCCCGGATGGCGCTTAGCGATAATGACAAGCAATGCTGAGCTAGCTGGAGAGTTGCGGCTTAGGGCAAATAAAAAATATAAGTTATTTAATGGTGCCATTCCCAGCCAATTTCTTTTATACCAACTTCGAAGCGAAGCTGAAAAGATAGATGTGATCTCCCCTCAAGAGACACCAGTGGATCATGAGACTGTAATGACAGAAGGCGCAAAGATGTTTGCTAACCGCCTAAAGAAAAATTTTAGAAAATTGAATTCGTGGATAAATCAATCTGAAGTTAACTGTTATCGCCTTTATGATGCCGATATGCCCGAATATGCTGTCGCTGTTGATGTCTACGATCAGGCTATTCATGTTCAAGAGTATGCTCCCCCGTCAGACATAGAGTCACACCAAGCAGAAAAACACTTAGGTGAGGTTCGTGAAGTCATCAGCCAACATTTGAGGGGAAATACTTCCCGTGCATTCTTTAAGGAGCGTCGACGACAAAAAGGTGACAGCCAGTACCAACGAAAAGATGGCCATCAAGAGAAGAGCGCTAGCTTTAATGTAACGGAAGGGAAGGCTGTATTCGAAGTTAACTTAGCGGTTTATCTAGATACAGGCTTATTTCTTGATCATCGACCAGTTCGTCGAATGATTTGCGATATGGCTAAAGGTAAACGGTTCCTTAATTTATTTTGCTATACGGCGACAGCTACTGTACATGCTGCTTTAGGCGGCGCTACATCTAGCCTAAGTATAGATATGTCGAGCAGCTATATTGATTGGGCGGAACGAAACTTTATTTTAAATAAAATGGATATTAACTGTCATCAGCTACTCAAAGAAGATTGCCTTGGTTGGCTCGCTAATGCGACTAAGGTAAATAACAGAGAGACGCAGTTCGATTTAATTTTTCTCGATCCGCCAACGTTCTCTAATTCAAAAAAAATGGATTCAGTGTTGGATATACAGCGTGATCACGTGAAATTAATAAAGGATACTATGTTGATTCTTGCTCCTAACGGGATTCTTGTATTTTCTAACAACTTTAGAAATTTTTCTATGTCTACAAGCATCGAAGAACACTATAGGGTTGAGAATATAACCAAAAAAACACTTGATCCGGACTTTCAGAGGAATCAAAAAATTCATAATTGCTGGTTAATCCGTCACTATGAATAAAATTTTTATATTATATGTTGGCTCCCGTTGTCATCTTTGTGAGCAAGCGAAATCGCTTATAGCTGATGTTTTGAACGACACAGGCTGGATGCTTCACGAGATTAGTATTACGAGCAATGATCTGCTTTACGAAAAGTATAGGCTTCGAATACCTGTGATTGTTTCGCCGCAAGGCGAAGAAAAAGGGTGGCCTTTTACTGCAAGGCAAATAAAGCACCTTATGGCTTCAAAGGATCACTTATAATTTTTAATAGATGGATGCTAGCCCAAGCTATGCTTATATTTTGTATATTTGAATAAGACATTTGCCAAGATTTTTCCCTCGATAAAGAGATGAAATTGAACAAGGCGCCTTTTCAATTCCACATAAGATCTCTTCACGATACTTTATTAGCCCGGCGCTCACCCATTCAGTGAGAGCTGCTAATGCTTCTGGATATCGCTCTTTATAGTCAAAGACTAAAAATCCTTCCATACGCGCTCGATTTACTAGAATTTTTCGTTCTTGCCTGGGCCCAATAGGGTGCTCTTCCCAGTTGCTTATCGATGAGGTGCCACAGACTACAATACGTCCGCCGATATTCAATAGTTGCAAAACGGCATCACTAATTATACCCCCGGTGTTGTCAAAATAGACATCAATACCTTTAGGGCAGGCTTGGGCAAGCTCTTTCTCAAATTTCTCATCATTGTAATTGATGGCTTGATCATACTGATACAGCTGCCTACATAGATCTACTTTTTCTTGGCTTCCGGTGATCCCTATCGTGTGACAGTTTTTTAATTTGGCAATTTGACCAACACATGAGCCAACAGCTCCTGCAGCTGTTGATACAACTACAGTCTCTTCTGAAAGAGGCTGCCCAATATCTAGAAGCCCAAAGTACGCTGTCATTCCATTTAGACCAAGAACGCCAAGCGATGTCGATATAGGTAGCGAATGAGCAGCTATTTTTCGATCAATGACACCTGCTTCGACTAGAGCATATTCTTGCCATCCAAAAAGTCCTGTAACAAACTCTCCTGGAAGAAAGTTGGGGTGGAGTGAGTCAATGACCACGCCTGTAGCGAAAGACCGCATAACACTGTTTAATGCAACTGGTTCGGCGTAATTTTCAGTAGCACTAACCCATCCTTTCATTGCTGGCTCTACAGATAGATATATGTTGCGAACAAGAACTTGATCCCTGGTAATGACAGGTAATACCGATTCTACAATTTGAAAATTATCAGCTGTGGGAATACCTTTAGGTCTTGATATAAGCAGCACTTGTTTGTTCTTGCAAGCAGTCATATATTTACCTATAAAGTTTGAATAATTTTTTACACCAACCGCACATACATTTTTTCATTGTTGTACATAATAATATCCCCAGAAATAATTTTTTTCCTTTTTCTGGTTTCAGTAGCACCATTTACCTTTACTAGGCCGCTAGCAACAGCGATCTTAGCTTCAGCGCCACTCTCAGTCATTCCTTCAAATTTCAGTATTTTATAGAGCTCAACAGGCTCCCTGTTTATATGAACATCTTTCATTTTTTGAGCTCAGTTATAGATTGAAAAAGAGGGTTGATGTTAGCGTGGTCTCCTCTGCAATTTCCAGCATGGTCTCAGCCCGCTGATCGGCAACAGCACTTAACACCCAAGGCAAGAATGCCGGTTCGTTTATTTTTTTCTTGGTTGTGTGATTCATCGTTCTTGGTAAAAGGTAGGGCGCATCAGTTTCTAGCATCAATCGATTTAATGGGATATCTTTAGCAATTCTTTGTAGTTCTTGACCGCGCCTTTCGTCGCAAATCCACCCTGTAATACCGATATGTAGATCTAGATCGAGATAGTTAAATAAAGAAGTTTGATCGCCTGTAAAGCAGTGAATTACAGCGCTTGTTAGATGATCGCGGTATTGCTTCAATATTGCCAGTTGGCGTTGATGCGCATCTCTTTCATGCAAAAACATAGGTAGCTGCAATTCGACTGCTAGCTCAAGTTGTGCTTCAAACGCCTTTTCTTGATCCTTGGGAGGTGAAAAGTTGCGATGGAAGTCAAGCCCCGCCTCTCCAATCGCAACCACTTCTTTGTTGGCAGCTAGGCTCTTCAGGTTGGTTATGGTTTCCGTGTTAAATTCTTTGGCATTGTGAGGATGTATGCCGCATGTGGTATACAGCATATTAGGATAATCTAATGCCACATCTTGACAAAGATTTAAGCTACGTACACTTTCTCGCTCATCTGTACCGGTGATGATTAGCTTGCTTACATTAGCCTGTTGCGCACGGTCCAAGACAGACACTAAGTTGTTATCAAAGGCTGCGTGAGTAAGATTTACCCCTATATCAATTAACGGACTTTCACATCGATATAGATCAGTCATAGTCGCTGCATTTTCTCTTGCTCGCTTATCATTTGCTCATGGATGCCTAATTTCTTGGCATATATTGCCGAAAAAGCCAGTACATTTTGTACGTAGTTGCGGGTTTCTTTAAAAGGAATAGCTTCAATCCAAGCGTCAAATGGGAGTTTTCCTGCAGTTATTTTATTCCAGCGTTGTACCCTGCTGGGGCCTGCATTGTAAGCAGCTATTGCTAGGATACGATTGTTATTGAAGCGATCCAGCATCTCTCGAAAATAAAGACTACCTAGGGCAATATTTTTCTCAGGGTCATATAGGTCATCACTACCTTCGTAGGGCGCGAAATTTTTGCGCGCCACCGCGCGCGCTGTTGATGGCATTAGCTGCATTAATCCTTTTGCCCCAGCAGGCGATAACGCCTTCACATAAAAAGCACTTTCTTGGCGAGCGAGAGAAATTAACCAATGTTTCGGAATTCCATTTAACCTTGAGTGTTCTTGAAACTCACCTTCAAAAGAAACCGGAAAGCGTAGTTCAATATTATCCCAGTATTCTGCCCTTATCATGCTGGTTATAGCGCCATTATGCCATTGCCATTTTTTACATAAATGAGCCGCTAATATCCATTCTGTTTTGTTGAATTTTCTCGTGGTCTGGTTCCACGCTCTACGCGCAGAAAGATATTGCTTATGATGGAGCAACTCTCTAGTGCGAATCATCCCAGGCCGTTCTTCTAGTTTTAATAGTTCTTGCAGGCCCAAAGCTGAGTCTTTGTGATTCATGCTATTCTCTATTCCTAACCACTGACTGCTCAAAAATCCATAAAAGCTACGTTCAAGAGACAAGTGGGTGTAATTTCTTTGGGTAATCGATGAGCTGCTTTTGCTGGTAGCTATTTTTTGTTCAGATAGATCTTTGCTTCTTTGGCCCCAATACCTCCAAACTTGTTTATTTTTTAGGTTTGTAGGCATACTTTTTATCCAGAGCAACGTATCTTCCCAGTCTCCAGATCGAATAGATTGTCGGGTGCGCCATTCAAGAAGTTTACTATCTGCTAGGGTGATGTTCTCTGTGAGGTACTGATCAGAAGCTTCTAACTGATTTTGAAAATAAAATCCTTTGACCAATGCGGCAACAACTTTGCTTGTTTGTTCGGCGCTGAAATGATGCGTTGTTTTATATGCATCAAAGTACTCAAGCGCTTGAGACGCATCTTTTTTTGCTAGTCGGCGTAGCCCGTAGGAAAGAGCCTCATGTATCTCTGCGCTGTTTAATTGCAGCTCATTGCTGGTGAATAGCTTGCGGTCGGTCACAGCATTTTTGTAGCGATATATTCGATAAATTTTGTCTGCTAGTTTTTGATGCTCAGGGTCAGCAATAAATCGTAGCAAGTACCTTGATAATTGGTATTGACGATTTAGGATTGATTTAATGTAGCGCTGCCATGCAATATTTTCAGTAATATAGTTGCCTTGAACTAAGATTAAAAACAGTTTATCGCATTCTTTGGGTTGAGATTTGCCAACAGACCATAGCTTGATTGCACCTAAGATCGCATCATTTCTATCATCACTGTTGCGTTTAATTCTTGCCAGCTGGTAGTAGCACTGCTGTTTTGTTGAGGCCCCACTTTTTTTATAGTCGATTAAGTAATCTTGCCATTTGTTTCGTTTGCGTAAAGTTTCCAGCCAGTGATGGCGTATGTCGTCTGCGATAGCTGTTTCATTATGCCGTTTTAAAAATTGCCTTACATGCTCTTTTGGGAGGCTATGAATTCTTTGAAGTAACTCCAGAGCCTCCAAATAGTGCTTCAGGGGATAGGTGTCCAGTTTTGCGTACTGATCTAAGTAGGTTTTTTTGTCCCTAACCTGAAGTGCGTTATAAGCAAGATGAAAGCTTTCTCGCTGGGCTTCTAGAGAGGCTTCTGTTATTTTCTTTTCGGAGGCCCATGATTTTAGAGGTAGCAAAAGAACTAATGCCAGCAATGATGATTGAAGCAATAGCGGCGTAAAAAATATTAACCATTTCTTGCAGAGAGCTGTATCGTTATTTCGTTCCATAAAAATGTAAATGTATTGTCTGTTATAAAAAATGAATAGATTTTAAATCTAGAAGATTCCATGTATTTGCGCCTATCATAGCTACTAGATTTGATATAAAAAAGAGCTGATGTAAGCTTTTTTATATAGCGGCTTTATAGCCTTATACCTGAAAAATAAATTAAAGTGTTAGCAAACAATGACGTATCTATTAATTGCATTCGTATTATTGGTTATTCTCTCACCTCTCATGTGGTTTCGACAATCGCCTCGTCAAAATCTTATGATAAATATGCGAAAAGAGGCTACGCGTTTAGGTTTAATCGTAAGTCTCAGTGCGCCCCCTGATGCCCGGCAAGGGGAAACGAGACTGGATTGCGTTACCTATAGATTGCCGTGGATACCTGATTCACCGCGATCACAAAAACCCCGAATGGAGGACTGGTTGTTAGCGAAAGGTGTTTCAAGGGGTAGTCCATCTCCTTGGCTCCGCTGGCAATGGTTGAGCAGAGAATCGAATGACCTCATCATGGATGCTATCGGATTGGTATTAGATGGCCTTCCGGCTGATATTTTTGGATTAGAGGCGAGGAGTGATGGGTTGATAATATACTGGAAGGAGCACGGAGGATTAGAAGATGTGATTACCGTCTATAAGCTGCTTTTCTTGCTAAGAAAAAATATATGCAGTAATGCTTAGAAGTAAATTTTTATAAATAAAAGTAAAATTTTCTTGGCCAACCTACTGCTTGTCGATGTATATTCATGCTTCGTTGATACTTTCTGTTTAATCTAAATAGATGCTCTTCGTAATAAGTTATTCTTCAAGCTTTTAGTAGTCATTGTACCAATAAAGCGACCTCAAAGAGGGCGTGTGGTCCTTTTTGGTAAAGAAATTGGCAATGGGTAGGCTTTATCGTAGTTAAATTTAATTTAATGAGTAATATAATTCAATGGGAAAATCATTAGTTATTGTTGAATCGCCAGCCAAAGCCAAGACCATCAATAAATATTTGGGCTCAGAATTTATTGTCAAGTCAAGTATTGGGCATATTCGCGATGTATCAAAGGGTGTGCCGACGACTGATCCTTTGGCTCGATCTCGAGCTGCTGCTATCACCCGCAGTATGCCGACTGAAGAGAAGATGATCCATAAAATAAAAAAAGCCAGGGAAAAGCTGTTTAGCTCCATGGGAATCAACCCAGAAAAAGATTGGCAGGCTCGATACGAAATTTTGCCCGGAAAAGAAAAAGTAGTCGCTGAACTTAAAAAATTAGCCAAAAATGCCGATACTATTTATCTGGCCACAGATCTGGATAGAGAGGGTGAAGCAATAGCTTGGCATCTTAGAGAAATTATTGGTGGCAGCGAAGATCGCTACAAAAGAGTGGTATTTAACGAAATTACTAAAAAAGCCATTCAGGAAGCTTTTTCTAAACCGACTGAGCTTGATTTAGATCGCGTAAATGCTCAGCAGGCTCGCCGCTTCTTGGATCGTGTGGTGGGATTTATGGTTTCTCCATTACTTTGGAGCAAAGTTGCTAGAGGCTTATCAGCTGGCCGAGTTCAGTCGGTCGCAGTTAAGCTAATTGTAGAGCGAGAAAGAGAAATTAAGGCATTTGATCCAGATGAGTATTGGACATTGCATGCAGACCTTGAGTCCGGATCTGGCGAAAAAATTCGTTTCGAAGTAAAGAGCTTCTCGGGCGAAAACTTTCTACCTGAAAATAAAGAGCAAGCACATGCAGCTATGGAAGCCTTGCACCCTGCTAGCTACAGTATAATTAAGCGTGAAGACAAACCTACAGGGAGCAAGCCCTCTGCTCCTTTCATCACATCAACCCTACAGCAGGCTGCTAGCACTAGGCTTGGGTATGGCGTTAAAAAAACTATGACTATGGCTCAACGCCTTTACGCAGGGGGATACATTACATACATGAGAACAGACTCAACCAATCTCAGTGCTGATGCTGTCACGGCATGCAGGGGTTATATTGAACAACATTTTGGCAAGAAATATTTACCAGAAAAACCTAATACTTACAGTAGCAAATCGGACGCACAAGAGGCACATGAGGCTATTCGACCCTCGAATGTTGATATTGCGCCTGATGATTTGATTGACATGGATGACGCAAAACAGCTCTATCAGTTGATTTGGCAACAATTTCTTGCCTGTCAAATGATGCCTGCTGAATTTACTAGTACCACAGTAAAGGTTGGGGCGGCTGACTATGAGTTAAAAGCTAAGGGCCGTGTTATGCGCTTTGATGGATACCTTAAAGCATTGCCATTGCTCCGTAAAAAAGATGATGATGACGAGCTGCCTGACCTCTGTGTCGGCGATGTAATGAAATTGAATATTTTGGTACCTTTGCAGCATTTCACTAAGCCTCCGCCCCGTTTTTCTGAAGCCGCCTTGGTTAAGGAGCTGGAAAAACTGGGAATTGGTAGACCTTCCACCTATGCAGCAATTATTTCAAGAATTCAGGAGGCTGGTTACGTAAGAGTGGATAATCGGCGCTTCTACGCAGAAAAAATAGGCGATATTGTTACAGTTCGTTTAAATGAAAGCTTTTCTGATCTTATGGATTATGGCTTTACTGCTGCAATGGAAACCCATCTTGATGATGTAGCAAGCGGAGATCGCAATTGGAAAGATGTTTTGAATCATTTTTATGTTGATTTTTCTGCAAGCCTATCCAGAGCTGAGTCCGAAGAGGGCGGTATGCGGCTTAATGAGCCGACATTAGTTGATTTAGATTGCCCGCGACAAGATTGTCGGAGGCCAATGACTATTAGAACTGGTGCCACGGGAGTCTTTTTGGGCTGCTCTGGTTATAGTTTACCTCCTAAGGAGCGATGCAAAAGTACCCTTAATCTCACTTCTGGCGATGAGGCCATCAATGTTGATGATGATGAAGCAGAGTCGCGACAGTTAATCCATAAGCATCGTTGTGGGATTTGCGACACAACTATGGATAGTTATCTTGTTGATACAACCAGAAAGCTTCATATTTGTGGAAAAAATCCTAGTTGTTCAGGCTTTGAGGTTGAGAAAGGAGTTTTTGTGCTCAAAGGCTATGAGGGCCCATCTCTATCGTGTGATAAGTGTGGAATGGATATGCACTTAAAAGATGGTCGATTCGGAAAATATTTCGGTTGCACTTCGGAAGATTGCAAGAACACCCGCAAGCTTCTTAGAAGCGGAGAGGCTGCTCCACCAAAGATGGACCCAGTACCAATGCCAGATTTGCTGTGTGTTAAAGTAGAAGATCATTATATATTGCGAGATGGCGCTGTAGGTATTTTTCTTGCTGCAAGCCAATATCCTAAACATCGAGAGACAAGAGCGCCGCTTGTAGTTGAATTGATTCCATATAAAGATGCAATTGACTCCAAGTATAAGTATCTTTTTAGTGCTCCTCAGCAGGATCCAGAGGGCCTGCAAGCACTTGTGCGGTTTGATAGAAAGAACAAAGTGCATTATGTTCAGACTGAATTAGGCGGAAAACCTACGGGGTGGAAAGGGCGTTATACTGATGGCTGCTGGAAGATAGAGGATGGTCGCAAAGTGACTAAAAAATAATTTATAGCCATAAAAACTAAATCTAAAATTATCGGAGATAACCGAAAGGAGTAAAAACCATCATGAACCCTTATCTTTCTGTGGTGAACCAAAAGATACTTTTTTGTGATATTTTACTAAATCAAGGTGCTTCAAAAAAAGATTATTTAGAGGAAAATAACTCGCATCAATTCGAAATCGTTTTATGTCAGTCAGCACTTTATCAGATTGAATGCGCTTATCTCAATTACTTGAGAGAGATTGCTGCTACATATCAATATAAATTAGCTGAATCAATCTTTTCTGTACAGGGCTTGGATGCGGGGCTTCGTGGCATCAACAAAGAGCCGAGCGAAATCCAAGAAATTAAAAGCTTGACAGAGAGTAGCTCTAGTTGGCTTTTTCAGCTTCTCGCTGCTTTTAAACAGTTGTCGTTGCCCCCTTCTTTAGAGGTTGGTAAAAGCCATACCCAGTCTTCTTCTTTGCTTGAAGTTAAGCAGCTGGATGATGACATACACTTAAGTTACCAGTTGCTAGCAGCCTGGAGGCAAGATTTTGTTGAAATGATTAAGAGGCATCGAGAGCTTATGTATGAATGTTGATGTTTGTTAGCGTATTTTTGTAAATGCCTGCTTAGTATTCGCAAGCACCTCTGTTATAATTTTCTGTATTATTTAATAGATGGAATGATTGAATGTCTTTTTTTGAAATAGTTGTGCTACCTAATGGCGATATTGCCCTCAAAAGAGGCAATGATACTGATGAACCGTTAATTCGTATTTCCTTTTCAAGGGAAGTTGAAGGGTTTTCGGATGAATCAAAAATTGATCTTGCTAAAGTTATGATTGAAGCAGGAATTGATTTGTTTGATAAGATGGATCTGGATATTCTGCAGTCAGCAGAAGAGGAAAATAATTTTTCCGGTACATCTCGCCTGATCCATTAGATTTAAGTTAGCTTAACTAAAATTTTGTCCTAAGCACCCCTACACTAACACCCTCAATTGTAAAATTTTGTGCTCTCAAGTCAACGAGGATTGGATCCAATTCCTCGTTTTCTGGTACTAAAATTACCTCATAGGCGTTAGGGCTTACTTTTAGGCGCTTCACAGTCACTTCGTCCTCAATTCTTGCAACTACGATTGCTCCGTTTTCTGCAGTATTTGTTTTATGGACAGCAAGGAGATCGCCGTCCATTATTCCGATATTTTTCATACTTCGGCCCTGAACTCTTAATAAAAAATCTGCTCTAGGGTGGAACATGTCTGGAGCCACCTTTAGATAGTCTTCAATATTTTCAATTGCCAAAATAGCTTCCCCGGCTGCTACGCGTCCAACCAAAGGCAATCCGCTATGCTCTTCCTCTAGCAGGCGAATTCCTCGAGAGGTTCCAGAGATCATTTCAATTGCACCCTTTTTGGCTAGCGCTCTTAAGTGCTCTTCTGCTGCATTGGGCGATTTAAAACCAAATTCAGTAGCTATTTCAGCCCTAGTAGGCGGATAACCAGTCGCCTGAATATGCGTCTTGACCAGGTTGAGAACTTGCTCTTGCCTTGCCGTTAGAGAGGAATTACGCATCATTGTTTCCTTTTTTACGCTGAAATTTACTATTTATGTTAAATTTATAGCTGTTAATAAATATAGACTGTAATTATTAACAGTATATGTTTAAAGCTACATTAATATCAAAGGATTTTTTCGGACAATTAGATGACTTGGTTTTCTGACTAGCTTCTTTATTCTTTACTACAGGGTCCGGATATTAAATTATAGTGCTTACTCAAAAAATAATTAATCTATTATTAAGTAAAAATGTACCCATATCTGGTTTACTATTGACAGCATATAATTGAGCTTATACTAGTGAGCTAGATTTCAAAGGAAGGTGTTATGTTATTAGGGTCTTTAATAATTGACTTGAGCGGCCTTTCGCTAAGTGCCCCCGAACAGCATTTATTAACAAACCCACATATTGGTGGGGTTATCTTTTTTTCAAGAAATTTTCAAAGTAGAGAGCAGATAACATCTCTGACCTCTGACATTAGAATGATAAGACCAGATCTTTTGATTTGTGTCGATCAAGAGGGCGGGAGGGTGCAGCGTTTTCGTGATGGGTTCACTAAAATTCCGCCGATGAAGACTCTAGGGGAGATTCTAGGTTCTAGGTCAGAATATGCAGAGAAATTTATCAAGGATTGCGGATGGTTGATGGCCTCCGAAATAGTGGCATGCGGCATAGACTTTAGTTTTGCTCCCGTCCTTGATTTAGATAAAGATAAATGTCAGGTAATTGCAGACCGATCTTTTTCTGATAACCCAGTTCTGGCAACGAAGGCGGCCAAATTGTTTATTGAAGGCATGCATGAAGCTGGAATGGCTGCTACTGGAAAACATTTTCCAGGCCACGGAGGTGTAAGTGCTGATAGCCACCATGAAACTCCCTTGGATCAAAGGTCTTTAGAGGAGCTACGTGGTCACGATCTTATCCCTTTTACGAGTCTAGCTGATAGCTTAGATGCAATAATGCCAGCGCATATTATTTATCCTAAGATTGATTTAAATGCTGTAGGATTTTCAGAGTTATGGTTAAAGAAAATCTTAAGACAAGAGTTGAAATTTGATGGAATTATTTTTAGCGATGATTTATCTATGAAGGGTGCAGATATTGTTGGTGGTTACACAAACAAAGCTAAAGCTGCACTTCAGGCTGGCTGTGATATGGTTTTAGTTTGCAATAATCGGAAGGGTGTTATTGAGGTGCTAGATTTTTTAGAATCCTACAACTGGGTGCCATCAGCAAGATTATCCAGAATGAGTCGCCAGGTAACATTATCATGGGATAGCTTGATTGAAGATGATCGGTGGAAATCAGTGAATGCAAAGCTCTTAGCTTTACCTAAAGGCAAGTAAAGCTTAACGTAGAATTAATAAGGAATAGTTGTTATGGCAGTTTTAGAAAATTGGCTAGTTGATTTGACAGGCGGCTATTATCTGTGGGTGTTGGAGATTTTTTTGCTTGTTATCCTTGCATTTGTTATGGCGCAAATGGCTAACAAGCTGATAAATTTTCTTGAGAGTCAAGCCGCTAAGTCTAAAACAGTTTGGGACGATGCGATTATTGAGGCCTCTAGGCGCCCCGCTGTTTGGGCTATATGGATTATCAGTTTTAATTTAGCGGCGTCTGTAGCTTCAAAAGCTGCAGGTTCAGAAATTCATGAGTTTATTGGCTCGATTAATCGAGCCGCTATAATTTTTCTTTGCGCCTTATTTTTGGTTAACCTGATTAAACGGGCGGAGCGTAATTTGTCTCACCCTGAATATACGATAGAGCCATTCGACGCGGCCACAGCTAAAATAGTGAGCAAATTATTGCGCGCCTCAGTCATTATCACAGCAATTTTGATTGCGATGCAGTTATTTGGGTACAGTATTTCTGGATTGCTTGCATTCGGTGGGGTGGGGGGGCTGGCTATTGGTTTTGCTGCCAAGGATCTCTTGGCTAATTTTTTTGGTGGCCTGATGCTTTATTTTGATCAGCCATTTAAAGTTGGAGACTGGGTTAGATCTCCAGATCAAGAAATCGAAGGTACTGTGGAAGATATTGGGTGGCGTTTGACTAGGATCAGAACATTTGACCAGAGGCCGCTATACATACCAAATTCTATTTTTAATAGCATATCTTTAGAAAACCCATCGAGAATGTTGAATCGCCGTATATATGAAACGGTAGGCATTCGTTATGATGATCTAGATAAAATGGAAGAAATTGTCTCAGACGTTCATAAGATGCTGTCTGAACATAAAGATATTGATAGCAACCAAATATTAATCGTGAATTTTGATGCCTTCGCCGCTTCTTCGGCCGATTTCTTTATTTACACTTTTACCAAAACGACCAAATGGGTGCTTTATCATAAAATCAAACAAGATGTGTTACTAAAAGTGGCTAGCATTATCGTAAAGCATAATGCAGAAATAGCATTTCCAACTTCAACATTGCATATGAGGTCTGATCCGGCTGTTCATGATGAGTCAAATTAGCTTTGTTATTAGTTTATAGCGACACCAAAGAAAATAATTTTTTGCAATATGGACGCTTGAGGATTGCAGATTTTATTGATTTGAATCTTTACGGATGTTCGATATTTTGAATCTGGACGGCTTCTTCTGATTTTTTATATTCAGTTACCAGGACAATTACTCCCAATTTTGGGTGATCTAGGTATGTTGCTTTGTTCGCAAAAACTCTGGTGGATTGATTAAGCCTAAAAATTTCTATAATGGATGTATTTGCAGCCGTGCCTGCCTTTTCTTTAAAAAAAGAAAACCTTTTTTTGGTTTCTTTTGATTTTTCAAAAATTTTCCCCCATATGTCTGCCTCAAAACGAAGATAATTGTTTTTTATCAATCGAATATTGCCTTCTAATTCGTGATTTTGACCATAATTTTCCCCACCTTTAATTGATACCCATGGGCTTTCTTGTTCCTTTAAGCTCGGTTGGCGCCATGATTCATGGTAAAGAATATTATAGTTTTGAGAAGATATGATTTTTGTGTGTTCGCGGTTCATTATTAGGTCTTTTTCTTCAAGAGCAACAAAAGATTCTTCTTTAGAAGGGATATTGCCTTGAAGGACTTCAAGATTAACAAAACCTCGGCTTGCAGCAGTTAAGCCCTTTAGGTCGCGAATATTTTTAGGATAATTGATACTCATTTTGCTTGGATGCCGTTCTTTATCTGCAGGACCTGTTTGACTAAAGATAATAACTTCAACTTGGTACCAGTCTGCCCAGCTTTGTTGTGTTGCCAGAACGGCGAAAGGTAGCATAGAAAAAGTCAAGAATATCGTATATTTTGATAGTATTTTCATTGGCGGCTGCTCACAGCAGGGGCTAGCAGATACAGCAGATCAGTTGCTTGCTGTATGCGCTGTGCTGCTGTTTCCATTTTATATTTAAATTTGAGAGTGCTGGAACCCTGAAGACGATAAATATTTGGTTGGTCTTGAACTAGCTCCACTATAACAAGTGGTTCCACTGAGGTATTAGGGCTAAATTCGATTCGTCCACCTTCAGGCCCAGTCTCCAGTCTGCTGATCCCTATTGATCGAGCATAAAGTTTCAGAGAAGTTACCTGGAATAAATTTTTTAAGTGGTCGCTGAGCAATCCAAACCGATCTATCATTTCAACTTGAAGCTCATGTAGTTCAGCGTCAGATACAGCGTTTGCTACCCGCTTATACATGATTAATCGAGTGTGTACATCAGGCAGGTATTCTTCAGGTATCAGTGCGGGGATATTGAGCTTAATTTCGACATCCTCGTCAAGCACCATGATTGAGTCAGGTAGCTTTCCTTTGCGTATGGCCTCTATAGCTCTCTCTAGCAGCTCTGCATATAAGGTAAAGCCAATAGAATGTATATGGCCACTTTGCCCTTTACCCAGAAGCTCTCCTGCTCCGCGGATCTCTAGGTCATGCGTAGCTATTGTAAACCCCGATCCAAGTTGATTGGTATCCCTGATGGCTTCAAGACGCTTTAGGGCGTCAGGGGTCAATGATTTTTTTTCAGGAACTAATAGATATGCGTATGCTTGATGATGAGAACGGCCAACCCTGCCGCGAAGCTGATGAAGTTGCGCAAGACCAAACTTATCTGCTCGATTAATTAAAATAGTATTTGCACTAGGAATATCAATACCATTTTCGATAATGGTGGTGCAGACCAAAACATTAAAACGTTGATGATAGAAATCAGACATGACCATTTCTAGATTTCTCTCTCTCATTTGTCCATGCGCAAAACTTATCCTTGCTTCGGGCACAAGATCGGAAAGTTGCTTGGTTATTATCTCAATATTTTTCACTTCATTGTGCAAGTAAAAAACCTGGCCGCCTCGAAGAATTTCACGCAAAATAGCCTCACGAATAACTTCAGTCTGGTTTTCGCGAATAAATGTTTTTACAGACAATCTTTTTGCAGGAGGTGTTGCAATAATAGAAAGATCTCTAATCCCAGACATTGAGAGATTTAGCGTTCGTGGAATTGGTGTCGCTGTAAGGGTTAAAATATCTACCTCTGCTCGAAGAGATTTAATTTTTTCTTTTTGCTTTACTCCAAATCGGTGCTCTTCATCAACAATCAGTAACCCTAAGTTTTTATAATTAACCTTTGCATGTAAGAGCTTATGAGTTCCAATTAAAATATCAATATTGCCTTGGGCTGCATCTTTTAAAATATCTTCCTGTTCTTTTGCTGTACGAAAACGGGATAGCTCAGCTATTTTTATGGGCCAATTAGCAAATCGATCGCGAAAATTTTCTACATGTTGATGCACCAATAGGGTAGTGGGGACAAGCATTACAACTTGCTTATTGCTTGATGTTGCAATAAATGCAGCTCTCATCGCCACCTCTGTTTTGCCAAAACCAACATCACCACAGACGAGTCTATCCATGGGTTTCTCCGAAAGCATATCTTTTTTTGTTGCCTGAATTGCTTCTAGTTGGTCTGCAGTTTCTTCGTAGAGAAAGTCAGAACAAAATATCTGATATTCCTCTAATGGGTCTGTACAGGCAAAACCCTTTTTAGCGGCCCTTACAGCATATATGTCCAGTAATTCTATAGCTGTATCAGAGATTTGCTTGAGAGCTTTATCTTTTGCTTTTTGCCATTGCTCTGTACCAAGTCTATGTAGTGGCGCTAACTCTTCGTCCCCTCCACCATATCGGCTGATTAGATTAAGAGACGAGACTGGCACATATAGCTTAGCTTCTTCAGCATACTCTAGAGCAAGAAACTCTTGTGGCCAGTTCTCTGAATGTATGGTTTTTAGTCCTCGGTACCTCCCTACACCATGCTCTATATGAACAACAGGAGCTCCGAGATGTAACTCTGAAAGGTTTTTTATAATCTGGTCCGGTTCAGACTTCTGGATACTTCGCCGCCGATTTTGTATGACCTGAAGGCCAAATAGTTCAGATTCTGTAATTAGGCAAATATTTGGATTATTTAAATATAATCCTCTCTCTATAGGGTAGACGGTAAGGCAGACAGTATCCTCGCTGGCTATAAAATCTTCCCAGTCGTCGATTTCTTTGTGGGCAATTTTCCCGCCATTTAATAATGAGCTTAAGGCTTCTCTGCGCCCCTTGGTTTCAGCACAAAACAAAACACGTCTAGCTGAAGAGCTTAAAAATTTATTAAGATGCTCGAGAGGATCCGTTGCTTTGTTATTAATAGCGATATGAGGCATGGGTTGAAAATTTAAAGTGAAGCTATTGGTGGATTCAGTTGCGTTAGTTGCTAGCTCTGATATTTCGGTGCGTGGGTATTTCTTTAGGGCACCAAAAAACTCATTAACTGGGAGAAAAATCTCACTTGGAGAAAGAAGGGGATGTGTGCTATCAATGTTACACTCCTCGTAACGATTTTTTACACTTCTCCAGAAGTTTTCTGCACTGGACTCCACATCACTTTCAGTAATAACGAGACAGTCTTGTGGAAGATAATTAAATAGAGTTGCGCATTCTTCAAAAAATAATGGGAGATAGTATTCAATCCCTTGTGGTGTTATTCCCTTGTCTATGTCTAAATATACAGAGCATTTTTGATGGTCGATATCAAATCGTTCAAGCCACTTGTTTTTAAATAACTGTATAGATTTTTCATCCAAAGGAATTTCTTTGGCGGGAAGCAAAAAAAGGCGATTGATTTTTTCTAGAGTAAGCTGACTATTTGGGTCAAAAGTCCTCAAACTTTCAATTTCATTATCAAAAAGATCGATACGAAAAGGTAATGAGGCCCCCATCGGGTAAATATCTATTATAGATCCACGGATGTTGTACTCGCCGTGCTCAATAACCGTTTCTGTAAGCCGGTATCCACTATGCTGTAGTTTATTTCGCAAGTCTTGAGGATCTAGATGATCTCCCACGCTATAATCAAAAGAACGACTACCTACGAACTCTACAGGCGGTATTCGATGCATCATAGTCGTTACTGGTACAACTACAACGCCGCAACGTGTTTGCGGCAAGCTAAATAATGTTTTTAGCCGCTGAGAGGTAATGTCTTGATGAGGGGAGAATTGGTCATATGGCAGCGTCTCCCAGTCAGGAAAATGAAATACTTTAGTGTCATCCCCTAAGAAAAAAGCGATTTCAGTCTTTATCTGTGCGGCGGACCTGGCGGATGCAGCAATCACTAGAATTAAGCCTTGGCGTTGCTGGGAAATTTCAGCAACGCTGAGTGACAATCCTGAACCAAAAGCACCTCCCCAGAAGCCCCTGTCGCCAGGCAAAACAGGTGATGGAAAATTTAAAATAGACATAGCATGTTTAGCACTTTAAATTGGTTGGGTTGATATTTATGATACATATCTCCGACGAAGAGATTTCTGTAGTTGCTGCAAGATCCCTTGGGGGGTTATTTTAGCGATGGTTATCGTATATTGATATAATCCATTGTCGCACAATAGAATTTTTTGCAGATGTTCGCTTTAATTAATTTTTTGGGGTTTCAGTTGCACAAGTTTATTCACTTAACAACTTCTTCATGCGCGTTTCTCTTTTTGGTAATACTCGGCGGGTGCTCCGTCCAAAATTTTAATTTGAAAGATGTGATGAAATCAGATGTAGATGAAGTTGCCGATCACCATTATATGGAGATCGAGTCTTTACTTAGAGAGCTTACAGTTAAACTTTATAAAAGAAATCCTAAATATCTTCGTGTTAGGTATGGGTCTAATAGAAAGACTTACACAGCGGAGGATAGACTGAAGAAAATCTTTGAATTACCAGGAAGGTTGGATATACCAGGCATACCACAAAACGGCATAGAAGCCATGGAGTTCTCGCTTGATAACAGCTATCAAGGAGATAGAGTTTTTGTTTTTATGGCTGGGTTAACTGACATGATAAGAAGATCTTATGGCTACCAACACGAATTCTTTGTTTATACCAGGCTAAAAGAGCAGGATCTTTACCTGAGTGCTCGCAACCTAGAAACTGCACTTTGGCGCATTACTACTTTTAAAAATAGTTCGAAAGAACCCTTAATTTTAACAAATAGTAGAGATGGAGAGATGGACAATCTGAGTTATGAGCGATTGTTCGGAAAAATGATAGCAACACAGGATATGCTGGCGAAAATTATGGCTGGAAAAAATAATCGAATGATCAAAACTGTCGTTCAAAATGTAGCCACTAAAGTATTTTTCCCGTTCTAGTGTATAATTTTTTTAGCTGGTGAATTGTCTTTTCCGCCTATTTTTTTGGTTTAACTGGGTTGCTCTCAAGAGGTTGACCCTTGATAATAGCGTGCCTTGGTAAGGCGCATATATTTATATTTCCATAGTTAAAGTAAGAGGCTTGACCTAGTGACAGAAGATATTCGTCCTATACCCGCAGACTTCTTTGCAGACTGGAAAGAGCGTGAAGCGCTTTCTGAGGCAATGATTCCCTTAATTGGTAGACTGTACCGAGAAAAGAACATTTCTTTGTATATGTATGGCAAGAGTATGTTTAACCGTTCTGTGATAGAGCTAATGAAAGCACATCGCTTTGTGCGTCAAATTGAAAAAAATGAATTATCAGAATATGAAACATTCCCCTTAATTACAGCATTATCAAAAATGAATCTGGGGCCAGCCCATATCGACCTAGGCAAGTTAGCCGTCAAATACCAAGAATCCATAGAAGGGCTTGATTTATTAGATTTTCTGCAGAATGAAGTTGGTGATGATCTTGGGGATATGAGCAAACCGATCCCTGAACCACAAGATGTTGTTCTTTACGGATTCGGACGTATTGGCCGCCTTTTGGCTCGCCTGCTTATAGAAAAAACTGGTAGCGGAGACATGCTTCGATTGCGGGCTATTGTGGTTCGCAAAGGTTCCAGTGAGAATGATTTGTGTAAACGGGCAAGCTTACTCCGTCGTGATTCTGTCCATGGTGCGTTTGAGGGGACTATCCGAGTTTTAGAGGATGAAAATATTTTAGTGTGTAACGGAAACCCTATTCAGGTTATTTATGCAAATTCACCTAGGGACGTAGATTATCAAAAATTTGGTATAGATAACGCCATACTAATAGATAATACAGGAGCCTGGCGTGATGAAGATGGCTTAAATCTTCATTTGCAGTGCCCAGGGGCCGCCAAAGTTATACTTACCGCCCCTGGAAAAGGGTCGATCCCAAATATTGTTTATGGCATCAACCATAATGAAATCACACAAAAATCAAAAATTATATCAGCAGCCTCTTGTACGACTAATGCCATTGTTCCAATTTTGAAGGCCTTACAGGATGAGTTTGGAATCACAAGGGGGCACGTTGAAACGGTCCACTCGTACACTAATGACCAAAACTTAATTGATAATTACCATAAAGGATCTAGACGTGGCCGCAGTGCAGCACTAAATATGGTACTGACTGAAACTGGTGCTGCGGAAGCTGTCGCTAAGGCTCTTCCTGGGCTTAAGGGTAAACTTACAGGCAACGCTATTAGAGTGCCTACGCCTAATGTTTCCATGGCCATCCTTAATTTACAGCTTGGCCGCGAAACAAGCCTTGAAGAGATAAACGCTTATGTGCGCAAGATGTCTCTACATTCAGCCCTACAAAACCAAATTGATTACACTGTTTCTTCAGAAGCCGTGTCGTCTGATTTTGTTGGTTCTCGTCATGCCTGCATTTATGATGCCGGAGCAACAATTGTTAATGGAAACAGTGTTGTTCTGTACTGCTGGTATGATAATGAATTTGGTTATAGCTGCCAGGTGATCAGGTGTTTAGAGGAGCTGGCTGGGATTTCATGGCGAATGGTGCCTAACAAATAATTTTTTTGGTCTATTTTTTATTTATGAGATAACTTTCTCACTAAATACATAGAGCAAAATTTTTGTATCTAATGGTAAAAAGTACGATTTAGTGCGTAGTAAAAATTGTTCGTACTTTTATAATCACGTATAATAATGCGGCTTTAAATTCTAAGAAATGTATTCAAAATGTATCCTTTTGCAAGGTTGCATGGCTTTTATTTGGGGTTCACATTAGTTAAGAGCGCCAGTTGATTAAAAAAATAGCTTTTTAGGTTTTATTCTATGGTTAATATTTCTCGGGGTTTAGATATTCCTGTACCGGGTGCCCCTGAACAAGTTATACACAAAGGGCCTATCATTAGATCTGTTGCTGTCATTGGCGATGATTATATTGGTATGAAGCCTACGATGTCGGTTAAGGTCGGTGATAGAGTTAAACTTGGCCAGCTACTTTTCTCTGACAAGAGAACCGAAGGTGTGCTCTATACCTCACCTGCTTCCGGTGTTGTTGCTTCTATTAATCGCGGAGAACGTCGTGTTTTTCAGTCCATAGTTATTGATGTAGATGTAGATGGAGATGAGCAGGAAAAATTTACACAGTATGCCTCTGCGGAGCTACCGTCTTTACCTAGGAGTAGCGTAGTTGATAATTTGGTTTCATCTGGTCTATGGACATCATTGCGGACTCGACCATATTCCAAGGTTCCGTCTCCCTTTTCTGGGCCACCCAGCTCAATTTTTGTTACTGCTATTGATACAAATCCATTAGCGGTAAATCCTGATGTGGTTATTGCTGAGAGAGAAAAAGACTTTGAAGATGGATTGCTGGTGTTGGAGCGCCTTACAGAGGGGCCAATTCATCTTTGTATTTCGGATGATGCAACAATTTCTGGAGAACACCTGAATGGCATTCAACCACAAAGGTTTAGTGGTCCTCATCCATCCGGGCTTGCTGGCACACACATTCATTTTATAGATCCTGTTAGCGCTAAAAAAACTGTATGGGTGATAGGCTATCAGGATGTGTTGGCTATAGGTGCATTATTTACTACTGGCCGTATTGATACTCGAAGAGTGGTAGCTTTGTGTGGCCCTCAAGCTGTTAATCCGCGCTTAGTGCAAACCCGCATTGGTGCAAATATCAATGAATTGATCGTTAACGAGACCGACGGGGGAGACAATCGAGTTATCTCCGGATCTTTGTTATCAGGTCGTATTGCATCTACCGGGCATGCCGGCGGGGCTCTTTCTTTTTTGGGCCGCTATCATACTCAGGTTGCTATAATCCTCGAAGGATATCAGCGTGAATTTTTGCGCTATCTTTCTTTGGGCGTTAAGCGACATTCGGCCATGCCTATTTACCTTTCTTCTTTGGGTTCAGTTCAAGAAAAAAACTTGAGTTTCAGCACAAATACAAATGGAAGCGAGAGAGCCATGGTGCCTATTGGTAATTACGAAAAGGTGATGCCTTTGGATATACTTCCCACACAGCTCTTGCGCGCTTTAATTGTTGGTGATACGGAAATGGCGCAAAAACTCGGCTGCCTGGAGCTTGAAGAAGAAGATTTGGCTCTTTGCAGCTATGTTTGTGTTGGGAAATATGAATATGGCCCAATCCTGAGAGACAGTCTGGCACGTATTGAGAAGGAGGGCTGATAGTGAAAGTATTGCGTAACTATCTAGATAGAATTGAACCGCATTTTCATAAAGGTGGAAAATTAGAAAGCTGGTTCGCCCTTTATGAGGCTGTCGATACAATTTTTTATTCACCAGGATCCGTCACGAAAAATGGTTCGCATATTCGCGATGGTATTGACTTAAAACGAGTAATGATAACTGTTTGGCTTGCCGCATTTCCGGCAATGTTTTACGGAATGTATAATCTTGGTTTTCAGGCAAATACAATTCTTGCTGCATCGGAAGCAACCTATGTAACTGACTGGCAT
Source organism: Porticoccus sp. Uisw_050_02 (assembly GCF_047729555.1). Classification (NCBI taxonomy): domain Bacteria; kingdom Pseudomonadati; phylum Pseudomonadota; class Gammaproteobacteria; order Cellvibrionales; family Porticoccaceae; genus Porticoccus; species Porticoccus sp. Uisw_050_02. Next base: position 636,018 of record NZ_CP159825.1, read on the forward strand.
GAAGCTATTATCACATTATTTGCCGGACATGATCCTTCGAGTATCTGGGATTGTATGTTTTATGGCGCAGTCTATTTTGTCCCCATTTATATGGTGACGTTTATAGCAGGAGGTTTCTGGGAGGTTGTTTTTGCCTCTGTGAGGGGCCATGAAATTAATGAAGGGTTTTTTGTAACCTCTATTCTGTTCGCTTTAATTTGCCCCCCAGATATACCATTATGGCAAGTAGCTTTAGGGATAAGTTTTGGTGTTGTTATTGGTAAGGAAGTTTTTGGAGGGACAGGAAAAAATTTCCTCAATCCTGCGTTAACAGGACGCGCCTTTCTTTTCTTCGCATACCCTGCTGAGCTATCAGGGGATGCTGTCTGGACTGCTGTTGATGGTTATACAGGCGCAACAGCACTTTCGGTTGCCGCTAACTATGGCATTGAAGCGGTGCAACAAAACCTTACTTGGTTCGATGCATTCATTGGTAATAAACAGGGCTCAATTGGTGAAACATCCACTCTCGCGATTCTTGTCGGCGCTGTCGTTTTGCTTCTCACAAGAATTGCAGCTTGGCGCATCATGCTGGGGGTCCTTATTGGCATGATTTTCCTATCTACGTTGTTTAATTTTATTGGTTCAGACACAAACCCAATGTTTAGTGTTCCTTGGCACTGGCATTTGGTTGTTGGCAGTTTTGCTTTTGGGCTGGTTTTTATGGCAACAGACCCTGTGTCAGCATCCATGACAGATACAGGGAAAATTTGGTATGGTCTGTTGATTGGGGTAATGACTATATTGATTAGGGTTGTTAATCCTGCTTACCCTGAAGGAATAATGCTGGCGATATTGTTCGCTAACTTATTTTCTCCTCTCATTGATCATTTTGTGGTTGAAGCTAACATCAAAAGGAGAATAGCTCGTGGCTAGCAATAACTCTACTTTAAAAACTATTAAAGTTGCCTTAGTGCTTTGTATTGTTTGTTCGGTGATTGTGTCTACAGCAGCTGTCTTGTTGCGACCAGCTCAGCAAGCTAACAAGGATCTTGATCGAAAAACAAATGTACTTGCTGCTGCAGGAATGTTGCAAAAAGGCGATGACGTTAATGCAAAATTTGCCAGTATAACTGCTCGAGCGGTCGACTTGGCCACAGGAAAATTTACCGACGCAGTAGATCTGGATAGCTACAACCAACGAAAAGCCTCCAAGGATCCCGAGTTATCTGTTGACCTTGGAGATGCTGATATTGCTAAGATTGGTCGCCTTCCTAAGTATATGATTGTATATGTTGTAGAGGGAGACGCAGGCTTAGAAAAAATTATTTTACCTATAAAAGGATACGGCCTTTGGTCAACATTGTATGGGTTTGTTGCCTTAGAGGCTGACTTAAACACTGTTGCTGGGCTTGGTTTCTATGAGCATGCTGAAACCCCCGGTCTGGGAGGTGAGATCGATAATCCATTGTGGAAAGCACAATGGATAGGTAAGAAAAGTTACGATGCAAACAATAAGCAAGCATTGACCGTTGTTAGAGGCAAGGTAGACCTGAGTCGATCTGAATCAATACATGAAATAGATGGTTTATCTGGAGCAACTTTAACAAGCCGCGGGGTAGATAACCTAATAAAATTCTGGATGGGTGAAAATGGATTTTCTCCGTTTCTCTCCAATCTGCGCGCAGGGGAGGCTTAATCTTGGCTAGTAAAATGAGTGACATCCTATTAAAACCAATTTTTAATGAGAATCCAATTGCGCTTCAGATTTTGGGAATATGCTCTGCGCTGGCTGTAACCTCTAGCCTGAAGGTTACCATGGTTATGTGTATTAGCTTAACGGTTGTGACAGCAATCTCATGTATGCTGATATCGCTGATAAGAAATCAAATTCCAAGCAGTATTAGAATCATCGTACAGATGACCATCATAGCTTCTGTGGTTATTCTTGTTGACCAGGTGCTTAAAGCCGTAGCTTATGATATCAGCAAGCAGCTTTCTGTATTTGTTGGGTTAATTATCACTAATTGCATTGTTATGGGGCGAGCTGAAGGTTATGCAATGAAGAATCCGCCTGTAAGTAGCTTCTTGGATGGAATTGGAAATGGCCTTGGGTACAGTGTAATATTATTAGCGCTAGCGTTTATCCGAGAGCTATTTGGAACAGGCAATCTATACGGCTTTGAGATCTTCTCTTTAGCTAGCAATGGAGGCTGGTATGTACCAAACGGGCTGCTTCTTTTGCCACCAAGTGCTTTTTTCTTAATTGGTCTTTTTATTTGGGGTTTAAGGGTTTGGAAGAAAGGCCAAGTTGAGGCTCCTGATTTCAAGATTGCGCCAAATTCGTCTAAGGAGGAAGCTGCCTGATGGAGCATTATTTAAGTTTATTTGTCCGGTCTGTTTTTATTGAAAATATGGCTCTGTCTTTTTTTCTGGGGATGTGTACATTTTTAGCCATTTCTAAGAAGGTTCAAGCTGCCATAGGTCTTGGTATTGCTGTCATTGTAGTTTTAGTGGTAACTGTACCTGCCAACTATTTGATATTTAAATACTTACTAACCGAAGGTGCCTTAACATGGACTGGTATAGAAGGTATGGATAAGGTGGATTTGAGTTTTCTTGGGCTGTTGAGTTATATCGGTGTTATCGCTGCTATTGTTCAAATTATGGAAATGTTTTTAGATAAATACGTTCCGGCTCTTTACAGCGCTCTCGGTGTCTTTTTGCCGTTAATAACCGTTAATTGTGCAATTTTAGGCGCGGCTTTGTTTATGGTTGAGCGTGACTATGACTTAGCTGAGAGCACAGTATACGGATTAGGTGCTGGCTTTGGTTGGGCGCTAGCAATTGTGGCGCTTGCTGGTATACGCGAAAAACTTAAATATAGCGATGTGCCTGAAGGCCTTCAGGGCTTAGGAATTACTTTTATAACTGTTGGCCTCATGTCGTTAGGCTTTATGTCTTTTGGTGGAATAGACCTTTGATAGCTGTGGAGAAAAAATATTTATGAACTTAGAGATTTTGCTTGGTGTTGGAATGTTCACAGCTGTTGTATTAGCTCTGGTTGCTTTTATTTTGGCTGCTCGAGAGAAGTTGGTCAGTACAGGGCTGGTTACAATTGATGTTAATGGCGAAAAAGATATTACTGTTCCATCTGGTGATAAATTACTATTAACCCTCTCTAATGCTGGTTTATTTCTTGCATCTGCATGTGGCGGCGGCGGTACTTGTGCTCAGTGCAAGTGTATTGTTACTGAAGGCGGCGGTTCTATGCTGCCAACTGAAGAGTCTCACTTTTCTAAACGTGAGGCTAGCGAGGGATGGCGGTTGTCTTGCCAGACCGCTGTAAAGCAGGACATGAAAGTTATTGTTCCAGAAGAGGTCTTTGGTGTTAAGCAGTGGGAATGTACCGTTGAAGCCAATCCTAATGTTGCCACTTTTATTAAAGAGTTGACCCTCCGCTTGCCTGATGGTGAAAGTGTTGACTTTAAAGCTGGCGGTTATGTCCAGCTAGAATGCCCCCCACATCATGTTAAATACAGTGATTTTGATATAGAGGACGAATATCGAGCTGATTGGGATCGTTTCGGATTTTTTAAACATGAATCTATAGTTAATGAGTCTGTGATCAGAGCTTACTCAATGGCCAACTATCCGGAAGAAAAAGGAATAGTTAAATTTAATATTCGATGTGCAACGCCGCCTCCTGGAACAGAGGGTATTCCACCCGGGGTTATGTCCTCATGGGCGTTCAACTTAAAGCCTGGTGATAGGGTTAATGTCTTTGGCCCATTTGGTGAATTCTTTGCTAAAGAGACCTCAACCGAAATGGTTTTCATTGGGGGAGGCGCAGGAATGGCGCCAATGCGATCACATTTGTTTGATCAGCTTCGTCGATTAAAAACTGATCGTAAGATTTCATTCTGGTATGGCGCTCGTTCAATGCGCGAATGTTTTTATAATGATGAATACGATACTCTTGCCGGAGAAAATGATAATTTTGAATGGCATCTAGCTCTTTCTGACGCGCAACCAGAAGACAAATGGGACGGACATAAAGGATTTATCCATCAAGTCCTTTATGAGAACTATTTAAAGGAGCATCCAGCACCTGAGGACTGCGAATATTACATGTGTGGCCCGCCCATGATGAACTCGGCTGTCATCTCCATGTTGCTTGATCTTGGGGTTGAGAGAGATAATATATTCCTTGATGATTTTGGTGGGTGACCATTTAGTGCATAAAATGCTTCTAAGGACTATAAAATTAGTGAAAACGGGGCTTAGCGCCTCGTTTTTTTTAAAAATTCCCCACAATCAAGCTATGTTCTTACTTCCAGTTTTCTTTTTTATAGGCCTTGTTGGCTGCGCTAATCCTCCAGAAGAATTAGTCTATTCTGGCGAAGTTATGGGTACAACTTATCAAGTCAAGATAGTCACAGCAGATAAACTTCTTCCGAGAAATACAAGAAAATTAATAGATGATCAGTTGCAAAAAATTAATAAGATATTTACAACATATAACAAAAAATCTGAGCTTATGCTTTTCAATGATTCTCTAATAAATCAACCTCAAACTGTTTCTCCAGAAATGATATATGTGTTATCAATAGCTCAGGATATTTTTGTTTTGTCTGATGGATATTTTGATCCAACTGTGTCCTCGTTAGTAGATCTTTGGGGATTTGGTCCTCAAAAATCTAAGGATGTTGTTCCGTCCCGCGAGCTGATCGACAACCTTCTTCCGCTCATTGGATTTGATAAGCTTGCTATAGATAAGAAAAAATATTTAGCAACACGACTTGGTGATATTAAAATTGATCTTTCAGCTATAGCAAAAGGTTATGCTGCAGATACTGTCGCTGAATTACTGAATTCATTGGGGGCAAAAAATTACCTAATAGAGGTAGGTGGAGAGCTGCGAATCCAGGGAGAAAGATTAGATGGTAAAAGTTGGCGTATTGCCATTGAAAAGCCCTCTTTTATGCAGGATGGTGTACAGCAAGTTATCCAGATAAAGGATTCTGGCGTAGCAACCTCTGGGGATTATCGAAACTACTTTGAAAAGAATGGCAAGAGGTACTCTCATACTATCGACCCACGAACAGGCTACCCTATTACACATAAACTAGCCTCAGCTACCGTTATTGCTAAAAGTGCTGCTGAAGCAGACGCCTTAGCTACAGTTATGATGGTTTTGGGGCCCGAAAAGGCCCTTGTTCTTGCTGAAGATAATAGTATTCCAGCATATTTTTTGGTGAAGAGGTTAGATAGTTTTGATGTTGTTTATTCTTCGGCTTTTTCCCCTTATTTACTTGGAGAATAATTATGCTCGAGTCGTTACTTGCATTTTTTGTTTTGGTGCTAATTATGGCAGGCATGGCTGTTGGCGTAGTTCTGGGAAAACCCCCCTTAAAGGGATCTTGTGGTGGCATAGGTGCAGCTTTAAATGAAAGTGACTATACCTGCGATTTGTGTGGAGATGACCCAAACAAATGCGATGAATTATTTCAAGAAAGTAAAGAAAAGATAACAAAAAATAGCGATATTAGTCTGGCTTACGATGCCTCCAGTCAGGCTAAAGAAAAATAGATTTTTGATCCCATAAAATTCAGCCAGCCAAGCAGTTTAGTTGATGCTTATTTTTAGCTCTTTTCCAATTTTAAGCGGCTTTTTAAGATTTATGTCGTTCCATGCAGTAATATTTTTTACTGAGATGTTGTATTTTTTTGCAATTTTCCATAAAGAATCACCACTTTTCACTCTATGGGTGACTGAACTTGAATCAAGTCCAGTCCCAGGCAGTTTTATCTTTTGGCCAACTTGAATAATATGTCTGCGAATGGTGTTGCTGCGAATTAAAGACTCGGTACTCAGGCCATTTTTGAGAGCTATCTCCGAAAGAGTATCCCCTTCTTTGACTGTGTATATATTTATTGGGTACCACTCTTCCTTAGGGGTTTCTTCCAGAGAAATCAAAAAGATTTCTTTTGACTGGAGAGGTAGCAGGAGTGTCTGAGGGCTTTCTGGATGAGTTACTCCTAGCTTGTAACCTGGGTTGAGTAGGCGCATTTCGGTAACGTCTACACCGGCCATCCTAGCTGCTTGTGAGATGTCTATCTGGTTAACTAAGTCCATGCTTGTAAAATAAGGCTGATCAATAAGGAGCGGTAGATCAATATTGTATTTTTTTGGATTAGCCACCATTCTTGATAGCATTAATAGTCGAGGGACATAAGATTTCGTTTCTTTTGGTAGTTCTAATGACCAAAAGTCAGTAGGCCTTCCTTTTTTTTCATTTTTCTTTATAGCTTTTTTCACTTTCCCTTCGCCGCCATTATAGGCCGCTATAGCCAGCAGCCAGTCCCCATCAAAGCGCCGGTATAAATACTTCAGGTAAGCTATTGCAGCACTTGTGGATGCAATAGGATCAAGTCGAGCATCATACCAAGTATCTCTTTTTAATCCATATCGTCTAGCTGTAGCTGGAATAAATTGCCATAAACCAGATGCATATTTGTGTGAATGAGATAAAGGATTGTACCCACTTTCGATTGCCGGCAAGAGAGCAAGCTCCAGTGGAATATTATTGGCTTCTAGTTCACCAATAATATGATGCATATAGCGGCTGCCATTTGCTGTTATTTGGTTAATGTAATTTTGCTTGTTTTGATTCCAGTGCTTCTTTTTGCCTAGCTCCGGATGACTGTAGTGCTGATGAAGATCTAAGCCTTGTCTTAGTCTAACCCATAGATCTTTTTGTGCTGGCAAGATTGAAGTAGGGGGTGCTATTTTAACTTCAGCGCTAATAATTTTTGTATCTGGAAGGCGGCTAACTTCCTCTATCTGCTGATGATGACCGCATCCTGAGATAAGAAGCATTAGACATGCTGTAAATGTTGGTATTTTTAAGTGCATTGTCACTTGTGAAACTTAAATGAAAGGCATTGCGAATGATTTTTAATTGTATCTGTCATATCAACATCAATCAATTCTTGATGTTAATATGACTCTTTATTTTTACTCTATAAGAATATTAACCCTTAGTAGCTGTCTTTCCATTTACGGATAGCTGCAAATGTCTCCTCTGTAGAAAGATATGCCTTTTTGCTATATTTTTTTGCAGCATTTTGGATTGTTTCTTCAGCGGCTCTTAAGAAAGGGTTGGTGGACAGCTCTAGCCCTATTGTTGATGGTATTGTCGGCTTATTCTGAATACGCAACAGCCTTATTTCTTCTGCATATTTTTGCAAGGATTTGTTTTCTGGCTCCACTGTCATGGCAAAACGCGTGTTAGTTTCTGTGTATTCGTGCCCACAATAAATCTTTGTTTCAGGAGGAAGGGAGGACAGCAAGGAAAGAGATCTAAACATTTGTTTTGGAGTGCCTTCAAATAATCTACCACATCCATTTGAAAATAGTGTATCCCCGCAAAACAATATAGCTGCATCAGCAGAATAATAAGCGACATGATCCAGCGTATGGCCTGGTATACTTATGACTTGGAATGTGTGGTTAGCTATATTTAGGGTATCCATGTCCCGAACTACTCGGGTTACTTGCTTTATTCCTTCTGGTCCATAAACCGGCACTGAGTAGTGATTTAGTAGCTCGTCTGCACCACCAACATGATCTGGGTGATGATGTGTAATTAAAATACCATCCAATGAAAGTCCTAGCACATTAAGCTGTTTTAGCACTGGCGCTGAATCACCAGGGTCAACAACGTAAGCAGACTTGGTGCCCTCTGGTTGAAGAAACCAAATATAATTATCTCTGAATGCCCGAACGGTGTGAATGAGAAACGACATGACTAGACCCTAACATTATTTTCATTTGTATAGGATCTGCATAATAAACTATTAAAAGAAATGACTATAGGCAATAATAAAAAATTAGACTTTATTGTAAGTTTAAATAAAATAAACTCGGGCCCCCAAAGAGGTTTTTAGTGTTTAAGATGTTAAGCATATTAAAGGTAGCCAGAAAATTTTTAGACAAAAATAAGCAAATACCTCCATTGCCTGAGTCACAAGATCACTTTAAAAATTGGACTGCAACAAAATATGGGAAATATATTATTCAGGAAGAAAGTAGTGCGCTGAAAAATATTTTGCCAGACATTAACTCTCACAGGATGATGCAATTAGGATTGGTATCTCAGCTGAACTTGTCTTTGAGGTCGAACCATCTGCATAGTTTTTCATTTGGCCCGCTAAATACAAATATTTTAAATAGCGCTGTTTCAGATTTTGATACGCTTCCATTACCGTCGGAAACGATTGATACTGTTTTTCTTCATCATGCACTAGAGTTTTCACAGCACCCCCACGAGGTTCTAAAGGAGGCGTCCAGGGTGTTGAAGCCATCCGGTTATATCGTAATGATAATTTTTAACCCTGTAAGTATGTTTGGCTTGCTAAAATTCCCTGTTCGTCTGTTTTCTTCTAATGCAGTATGGCGCCATCATGGGCTTCGGCGAGGACGAGTATTAGATTGGCTGAAGCTCTTAAGTATAAGGCCTACTAAACCATTGCCTAGGGATTGTCCTCCCCCTTGCAGTTATTCTAGTCGCCGGAATGCAGATGGGCTCTTGGCTAGAATTTCAAATAAGTATCAGATGTTCTTTGGGGCGTTCTATATTATTGTTGCAAAAAAATATGTTTCTCGAGCAATATTTTCTGAAAATACAAGTTGGGAATCTTTGAGCATTCCAGTCACGGCTTCCACTAAAAAGTCCTCAGTGAATTCCTGAGGATTTCAGCATGAGATGCTGAATTTGGCTGTCGTCTTTGAGAAAATAATTTTTGATAGCAAACTCCAGGAGAAGGTAATTGAAGGAAGTTGAAATTTTTACTGATGGTGCATGCAGAGGAAATCCGGGGCCTGGCGGCTGGGGGGCACTATTAAGATACGGCGACAATGAAAAAAAAATTTATGGGGGCGACCGCCTAACAACAAATAATAGAATGGAGCTGATGGCTGCAATAGAAGCTTTGGCCTCACTAAAAGAGACCTCGAGGGTCGTTCTGACAACAGATTCTCAATATGTGCGCCAAGGAATAACAAGCTGGATGGATAACTGGAAGAGACGTGGGTGGAAGACGGCTAATAAGAAGCCAGTTAAAAATGTTGACCTGTGGCAGCGTCTTGAGAAAGAAGCCAGTTCTCATGAGGTTGAATGGATGTGGGTTAAGGGGCACAGTGGTCATCGAGAGAACGAGATGGCAGATCAGTTGGCAAACCAGGGGATAGACGAGCTAAGTAGCTAAGTTTAAGTTTAATCTATTTAAGCCTGTTGAGGGTAACCACCATGACAAGACAGATTGTATTAGATACAGAGACTACCGGTTTAGAACCAAGCGAAAATCATCGAATTATTGAAATTGGTTGCGTTGAGTTGATTGACAGAAGAATGACTGACCGCCATTATCATCAGTATATAAATCCTGAAAGAGAAATTGACCAAGGCGCTGTCAATGTACATGGAATAACAACTGATTTTCTCACAGATAAACCCACTTTTTCATCGATATCCCATGAGTTTTTAGAATTCATTAGTGGCGCCGAACTGATAATTCATAATGCACCATTTGATGTCGGGTTTATTGATCACGAGCTAGCGAAACTAAAAGGAAAAATTACATCTGTTGTTAATATTTGCGATGTTGTAGATACGTTAGTAATGGCGCGCCAACGACACCCTGGGCAAAGAAATAACCTAGATGCTCTATGCAAGAGATATTTTGTTGATAATTCGCAGCGTGAGCTTCACGGTGCTTTACTGGATGCGGAAATATTAGCAGACGTTTACCTGCTGATGACAGGAGGCCAGATTGATTTTGTTTTAGGTAGCCATGGAAGCGCACGCGAAGGCATAGTGGAAAATGATATACGCCGATTAAATCCCGATCGATCCCCCCTCAAGGTTATTCGGGCTAGCGAGTGTGAGGTTGTGGCCCATAATGAAAAATTATCTAGAATTAATGAAGCCAGTAATGGTAGATGCCTATGGTTAGAAGCTAGAGATATTATCTGACATCTCTAGCTTCTAGTATGCTGTATCCATTCTTCCTTACAGCAGGTAAATGACTGCTAGGCAGCCAACCGTAGACAGAACTATAGTGTAAGGTAGGGCCATCATTACCATTCTCCCATACGAGAGCCTAATAAGAGGTGCTAGCGCTGATGTTAGTAAAAACAAGAATGCAGCCTGACCATTCGGTGTTGCGACGCTAGGAAGATTTGTCCCTGTGTTTATTGCTACTGTCAGCAGGTCAAAGTGTTCTCTAGTGATTGTTCCTGCATCCAATGCGGCTCTAACTTCGTTGATATAGACAGTCGCTACAAAGACATTATCGCTAATTGCAGAGAGTATACCGTTAGCCGCAAAAAACATTACCGGTTGAACGCTTAGCTCCATTGCAAGCACAGCATCTATAACTGGTTTGAATAAGTGCTGATCGTGTATGACAGCAACAATAGCAAAAAACACCACAAGCAATGCTGTAAAAGGTAATGCTTCCTCGAAAGCATGACCAAGGCGATGTTCTTCAACGATACCGTTAAAAGCCGTAAGTAGCACGATAACTGATAAACCAATGAGGCCGACAGGCGCTAAGTGAAGCGCCAGGCATGCAACTAGAAACAGCGCAACTAGGGCCTGGATTATCAATGTGGCCTTATGTTTCGGAGTTAATTTTTTGGATTCTTCGATATCAAATTCTTCCAGCACAGTCCTTACTGTATTGGGAAGTGTAACGCCATAACTAAACCAACGTAATTTCTCTAAAAGAACACATGTAATAAGACCGCAAACTAAGACGGGCATTGTGACAGGAGCCATAACCATAAAAAATTCTATAAAATTCCAGCCAGCCTTTTCGGCTATCAGTAGATTTTGTGGTTCTCCCACCAATGTAGTCACACCACCCAATGCAGTTCCTACCGCCCCATGCATAATCAAGTTGCGCAGGAAGCTCCGAAATGTTTCAAGATCCTCTTGATTTTTGTCTAGCACGACCGTATCGTCGGAGTGGTCATGCTTTTCGTTATGCTGTAGATTTTTTCCAGAGGCCACTTTGTGGTATACAGAGTAGAATCCAATTGCAACACTTATGAGCACAGCAGTTACGGTTAATGCATCCAAAAAAGCTGACAAAAAAGCTCCTGCGAAACAAAACAAGAGCGATAAAAGTGCTTTGGATTTTACTTTAATGAGAATTTTTGTGAAGGTGTAGAGTAACAGATCTCGCATGAAGTAGATCCCTGCAACCATGAAAATAAGCAATAAGAGCACTTCAAAATTACCATGAGCTTCATGGTAAATTGTTTCAGGGCTCGTCATCCCTAATGCCACAGCCTCTATGGCTAGTAAGCCTCCTGGTTGAAGCGGATAGCATTTTAATGCCATCGCTAAACAAAAAATAAATTCTATTATTAAACACCAGCCAGTGATGAAACTTCCAACGCTGAAAAGAAGTATAGGGTTTGCAACTAAAAAGGTTAAAATTGTATATTTATACCAATCTGGCGAAGCTCCTAAGAAATTTTTACCATAGGCTTGCAGTGTTGATTGAGACATATGACCCCCCAAATTTTATTTTTATAATTATGAATTTTTTTTATTAAGATAATAGATAGATTAGCATTTTTGTGGGTTGATGCCATAGCAGTCATTGATGGAAATTACCAAAGAGTTTGATGGATAATGAATACTTTGTGTTTTATCTGCTGGATTTCAAACGATAGCAGTCAATTTGGGCACTACTTAATGTAATTTTTTACCACCATAGTGGTACACTCAATAAAATTTTTTGGGTTTGTATGCTTCAAGAATAAGAGAGGAATAGAATTGGATTTTTTATTTGAATACGCCATATTTCTGGCAAAAACAGTTACTTTTGTGATAGCCGGATTGGTTTTGTTGGTTGCTGTAGCGAGTCTGGGGTCCAAAGGCCGCCGAAATAACAAGGGCCAGTTGCAGGTTACTCACTTGAACGAAGCTATGGATGCAGCTAGTAATATTTTGGCAGCATCTATACTTAATGATTCTGAAAAAAAAGAGGTCAAGAAGTATAAAAAAAATATACTTAAAAAATCAAAAAAATTAAAAACCTCCAAGAAAAGAATTTTTTTACTTGATTTTGATGGTGACGTGAAAGCATCTGCAGCGACAAATCTTCGTGAAGAGGTTACTGCAGTGTTAAATCAAGCTAGACCTGAAGATGAAGTAGTTGTTCGACTTGAAAGTATGGGGGGAATGGTCCATAGCTATGGCTTTGCGTCGAGCCAGCTTCACAGGATTAAGAAAAAATCTATACCTCTAACTATCTGTGTGGATAAGGTCGCTGCAAGTGGCGGATATATGATGGCCTGCGTCGCAAATAAAATATTTTGTGCACCTTTTGCTTTTATTGGCTCGATAGGAGTGGTCGCACAGCTACCCAACTTCAATCGTTTGTTAAAAAAACATGATATTGATGTGGAGCTTCACACAGCGGGTGCATACAAACGAACGCTCACTATGTTTGGTGAGAACACTGCGGAAGATAGGGAGAAATTTGTAGAGGATTTGGATAAAACTCATGAATTGTTCAAAAACTTTGTATCGGAGCATAGGTCTGGGGTTGACATAAATACTATAGCTACTGGTGAGGTTTGGCTGGGTACCGACGCTAAGCTGAAAAACTTGGTCGATGATATAATGACTAGCGATGAGTATCTTATGGATAGGGCGTCTGATGCAGAAATTTATAAAGTAAAATATATACATCATAAGAGCTTGCCAGAGAAAATGGGGTTGGCTGCAGAGGGCAGCGCCGACAGATTATTGCTAAAGTGGTGGAACAGGTTGCGCTCGAATCAATCTTTCTTTTAAAATCTGTGGTTAGGGGATAGTTTATAGTTCGTATTCATCGTGATTTACGTTTAGTATAATCATTAATAACCACCTCGATTTAATATATTTTATGACATTTTATCAGGCCATCCAAAACAAATTAGAGGTGTCTTTGACCCCTTCATTTTTAATTATAGAGAATGAAAGTCATAAGCATTCTGTTCCAGTGGACTCAGAAACACACTTTAAGGTTGTTATAGTAAGCAGTGATTTTGACAAGAAATCTCCTGTTCAGCGTCACCAGTTAGTTTATGCATTGCTTGCACATGAGCTTCAGTCTGGCCTGCACGCCTTGTCCTTGAATACATACACACCGCAAGAATGGACGTCTGTTGAAAAGACAATGGATTCTCCAAACTGCATGGGTGGGAGCTGGCCGGATTAGAGGTTCTTATAAAAAGTATTCAGATTATTAAATTTTTACTACTGGGGTATAGATAGATGAAGCATACAAATCGGCTACTGGCACTTATTTTTTTCTTTTTTTCAGTTTTAGCTTATGCAGACAGTCAGTCTCTTGATGCGGGTACCGAGGTTTACATTATATCTCCAGCCGATGGTTCCGTTAACACTAGTCCAGTCAGGGTTAGATTTGGGCTTTCAGGAATGGGTGTCTCTCCAGCAGGGGTCAAGGTTAACAATACAGGCCATCATCACTTGCTGATTGACGTAGACACACTACCAGATTTTAATACACCGATACCTAGTGACGAGAAGCATCGGCATTTTGGTTTAGGCCAAACAGAGACCGTTATCAACCTGTCTCCTGGGCACCATACTTTGCAGTTGATGCTCGGTGATTACTCTCATATCCCGCATAAAAAACCAGTCATATCAAAAAAGATCAGAATAGAGATAAAATAAAGGGTATTTTCTCGATATAGATTTGTATCGAAACCACACTGCGTTTAATTATCTGCGAAGGACACCCTCTAAGGCTAGCTCTAGATGACCCACGGTCCTTTCTATATTATGCAGTTTATCCAAACCAAATAAGCCGATTCTGAAAGTTTGGTAATCTTTCCCTTCGTCACACTGTAGGGGAACTCCAGCAGCTATTTGAACACCTTCAGCCATGAATTTTTTCCCGTTATGGATGTCTATGTCATCGGTATAGCTGACAATAACAGTTGGCGCTTGAAAACCTTCTGCAGCGACACTCTTGAACCCTTGAGACACCAGCAGCTCTCTAACTTTTCTTCCAAGATCTTGCTGTTCTTGCCTGACTTTTTCAAATCCATAGACTTCTGTTTCTTTCATAGCGTCATTGAATTTAAGTAATGCATCAGTTGGCATAGTTGCATGATAAGCATGACCTCCATTCTCGTAAGTCTCCATGATTTGTAGCCATTTACGAAGATCACAGGAAAAACTAGTACTTGTAGTTTTTTCGACTTCTTCTCTGGCCTTGTCGCTTAGCATCACAAGGGCGCTACAAGGTGACGCACTCCATCCTTTTTGAGGGGCGCTAATTAGAACATCAACTCCACACTGCTTCATATCGATCCACAGAGCGCCAGAAGCAATACAGTCCAGGACTAATAGTCCCCCGACTGAATGAATGGCCTCCGCGATAGACGATATGTAGCCATCAGGAAGAATCATACCCGCTGAGGTCTCCACATGAGGGGCAAAGACTATAGCGGGTTTACTGGCTTTTATTTGACGAACAACCTCTTCTATTGGGGCCGGAGTCATCGCTAACTGCATGGTAGCGTTAATTTTTTCGGAATCAGTAGGTCTTGCCTTCAGTACAGTTATTTCAGAGGCAATTGAACCCATTTCAAGGATTTGACTCCAGCGGTAACTAAACCAACCATTCCTTATAACTAAACATTTTTTGTTAGTAGCAAACTGCCTGGCTACTGCCTCCATGCCGTATGTTCCGCCACCCGGTACCACCACAACAGATCGTGCGTTATATACATTTTTTAATGTACGTGAGATATTAACCATAACTTCCTGGAAACGCCTCGACATATGATTTAGAGAGCGATCAGTAAATACTACTGAGTACTCCAATAGTCCATTTGGGTCTGTGTTAGGGAGTAAGCTGGGCATATGCAATCCTCATGATCAGGAAGTTCTGAAATGTTTTAGTTAAAAATTAGAAGAATTTTTTATTGTTTCTTGACTAGCAAGGTATTCTTCGTAGGAGCCTTTAAAGTGTACAAGTTTTTTGTCTTTAATTTCAATTATATGATTTGCTAGAGATGAAACAAATTCTCTGTCATGGCTGACAAAAATCAAAGTGCCATCATAATTTTCAAGAGCTAAATTCAGTGATTCGATAGCCTCCATGTCTAAGTGGTTGGTTGGTTCATCCATAATAAGGACATTTGAGTCCATCATCATGAGTTTGCCAAATAACAGTCTATTCTTTTCCCCGCCAGAGCAAACTTTAACCGGCTTTTTGAAGGCATCAGTAGAAAATAATAATCGACCAAGCGTAGCTCGTACAATTTGATCATCATGGTTCGGTTTTCGCCACTGACTCATCCAATTGAATAAATCTAAATTGTTCTCAAATTCTGATGTACTGTCTTGCGGGCAATAACCGAGTGCCGAATTTTCTGACCACTTAATAGCACCGCTGGTGGGAGAAACTTCATCTATAAGGCAACGAAGTAGGGTAGTTTTTCCAACACCATTTTCTCCTATGATGGCTAAACGAGAACCCGCATCTAAGATCAAGCTACCATTTTCAAATAACATCTCATCATATTGGTGAGTAATTTTTTCTAAAATTAATGCCTGTCGATGAAGTTTTTTGGCCTGTTTGAATCTAATAAATGGTGAAACTCGACTGGTAGCTTTAATATCATCAAGTTGTATTTTGGTGATTTTCTTTGCCCGAGAAGTGGCTTGTTTAGCTTTAGATGCATTGGCTGAAAAGCGACTTACAAACTGCTGAAGATCAGCAATTTGAGCAGATTTCTTGGCATTTTCTGAGTAAAGGCGTTCGCGTGCTTGGGTTGATGCAGTCATAAAGTCATCGTAATTTCCCGGATAAACCCTCAATTCCCCATAATCAATATCAGCCATATGCGTACATACCGCATTAAGGAAATGACGATCATGCGAGACGATAATCATTGTGCTCTTTTTTTCATTAAGGAGCGCCTCTAACCATCTAATGGTGGCAATATCTAAGTTGTTTGTTGGTTCATCTAGTAACAATATGTCAGGATCTGAAAAAAGTGCTTGAGCTAGCAGTACTCTTAGTTTCCGGCCTGGAGGAATCTCAGACATCATGCCAAAGTGAAGTTCTTTTTCGATGCCCGCCCCTAGTAGAAAATCCCCAGCTCGACTTTCAGCGCTATAGCCATCTAATTCAGAGAAGCGTATCTCTAGGTCGGCCACCTTCATGCCGTCTGCATCTGACATTTCAGAGAGACCGTATATGCGTTCACGCTCCTGTTTGACAGCCCATAATTCTGTGTGCCCCATGATTACAGTATCTATAGCGCTATATTGCTCAAAAGAAAATTGATCTTGATTTAACACGCCTATTCGTTCGTTTGGCGTTATTGATATATTTCCAGATGTGGGTGAAAGGCTGCCATCAAGTATTTTCATGAACGTAGATTTTCCGCAGCCATTAGCCCCAATCAGACCATAGCGATTGCCATGACCAAATTTTACGGAGATGTTTTCAAAGAGGGGCTTGGGACCGAATTGCATTGTAATATTTGCAGCAGTAATCAAGTAAATACCTTTTGGGTTTCAGGAAATAAATAGTAAGTTTTTGATTGAATGATTTTAAAAAAACAGCACTATAGAGAATTGCTTCAATGTCGTCGAGTAAAGCTAGCCCTAGTAAAGATTAATTTTTTTAGTCAGCTTCTTGAACTCTAGCAAGTCGAGCCTCTTCTTCTGCTAAGGCGGCCTTTATCTCCTGCATGACAGTGTCGACATTGGCTAGCTCAGAGCATTCTTTAAATGCACCAGAAAGTACTGCATTTGGGTGCAATTCCCCATCTTCGTATAAACTCCATATTTCTTCGGCATATTTTGTGTCTGAAAGCTCAGGAGCATAATTTGAATAATACCGAGTCATGTTGTTTACATCTCGCTTCAGCATCATTTCAGCATTATTGTTAGACGAAGCATCTACGGCTTGAGGGAGATCTATGATAACGGGGCCATCTTTGCCTATTAATACATTGAATTCTGACAAGTCGCCATGAATTATTCCTGCACACAGCATGCGAACAATAAACCCCATAAGAACAGAATGCCCTAAAAGAGCCTCTTTATTAGACATAGATACATCACCAAGCCTCGGAGCAACTTGATTTTCCGGGTCTGTTATCAGCTCCATCAGTAAAACTCCGTCAAAACAGCCGAAAGTTTCAGGCACCCTAACTCCCGAGTCATTTACCTTGCGAAGTGAATCGAGTTCAGCATTCTGCCATGTTTCTTCTTGCTGCTGTCTTCCGTACTTGGATCCCTTTTCCATAGCTCTGGCACGACGGGTATTCCTGACTTTTCGGCCTTCTTGATACTGTGCAGATTTTTTAAAACTTCGCTTGTTAGCCTCTTTGTATACTTTTGCGCATTTTATTGAGGCTCCACATCTAACCACATATAACGTTGCCTCCTTGCCGCTCATAATTGAACGGATTACCTCATCGACTAATCCATCGTCAATCAACGGTTGAATTCTTTTTGGTATTTTCATTACATGGTTACACGGGACTTATATTTTGTACTAAGTAGTATAACGTTAAAGGGGGAGGGCTGGGCACCCCTACTTACTCAGATAGCGAAGAAAGTTGAGCAAATTTCTCAAGGGCATTATCGCGAGATATTTTTAGATCTATAATAGGTTTTGGATATGTACTGCCAAGTTTTATATTGGCCTCTTCTAGGATGGAATCGGGTGCATCCCATGGATTGAAAAGGTACTTGTTTGGTAGTGGTGAGATTTCGGGTATGAATCGCCGCACATAGTCGCCTTCGGGATCAAATTTCTGCCCTTGTATGACAGGATTAAAAATCCTGAAATAAGGAGCAGCGTCTCTTCCGCAGCCACTTATCCATTGCCAGCTTGCGCTATTATTTGCAAGATCAGCATCAACTAGAGTATCCCAAAACCATCGTTCGCCATGACACCAATGAATTCCAAGATTTTTGACTAAAAAAGAGCCTGCGATCATCCGCGCACGGTTATGCATGTAGCCTGTTTGCCACAGTTCACGCATACCTGCATCTACCATAGGTATGCCGGTTTGACCTTTTTTCCATGCCTGAAGTGCAGTCTCGTCAGTTATCCATGGAAAGTGGTTAAATTTAGGCTGTAGATTTTTCTTGGGTAGATCAGGATAATGGTATAGTTGGTTATAAGAGAACTCACGCCACCCTAACTCACTGCAAAAATGATCACTGTTCGTATCATTTGATGTGTTGTGAACCTTGTGCCATAGCTGATTAGGCGAGACTTCTCCAAAATGCAGGTAAGGTGAGAGTCTAGAGACATAAGGTTTAGAGAGGAGATTTCTTCCATTTTTATATTGAGATAAATCTTCGTCTATGAATTTTTGAAAACGAACTCTTGCCTCTTTTTCTCCAATAGTCCAATGGGAGTCAAGTTTTTCATTCCATGGGGTATATGGCAATAATTGCAACTGATTTATGCTCAAAGTTTTCTTCGTGTCACAATAATACTTGATGTTGCTCAGAACAGGTAGAGGCTCACGCGGCGTTTCCCCCTGCAGACATCCTTTTCGATAAAAAGGTGTAAATACACTATAGCATTCACCGTTACTTTTTTTAATTGCCCATGGCTCCCACAGCAAAGAACCATTATAGCTTTCAGATTTTATACCTTGCGCGTTTAAATCTTTTTTTATTAGTGTGTCACGCTGAATTCTCCATGGCTCATAACAACGATTCCAGTACACAGCATTAACATTGTGACGCTTAATGATATCCATCAAAATATCGATAGGATTACCGCTATATAACGACAAAGTGCCGTCTAAAGATGTATTTAATGATTCTAGTGAGGAGTTTAGCCACCATTTGCTTGCGGCGCCCATGGAGTATTCGCCGGCGTTACCTTCATCTAGAATGTAAATAGGGAAAACGCCTTCATGTTGCGATGCTGCAGTGAGCGCTGGATTGTCGGACAAACGCAGGTCCTGTCGAAACCAGTGAATAGCAATATCTCTCATGAATCCTCTCTTTTCCTTTTTTGAATTATTGCATTTGGGGGAGCCAGCTCAGCAGCTCAATTATCCTGTAGTTAAGAAATTTATAGATATTTAAATCATTCGCGCCAATGGTAATGACAGCAAAAGAAGTAACAAAAATCAAGTTTAGGACCCAGAAGAACTTAGTCACCTAGTTTTCCTTCATGGTGCTTTGAGATTTCGATGATAAGGGTGATTATTTATGCAAGATCATAGCACAGGGGAGGATGCGTGATCCCGATAAATAATTTTAAATATAGTCTGGTTTAGCGTCTTACTCTAGACAGCCAATTGATCTTCACTCTCCTTTATTTAGTTAACATGTTTCAGGGGGCGGGGTGTCGCGTACTGCGAAAAAAGACATTGTTGTCAATTCATGAGTTTTGGTAACTTAAACGTAGATTATAAACCTAGACTTACCTCTGAAACTCTTACGAAGCAAGAGTTTCAGAGGTAGAATATGGCGGAGAGACAGGGAGACGATGACATCTGCACTTAAGTTATTAAAAGTTATATATAATGTGCTTCTCAGACCATTCTACTTACATTTTTACTTACATTTTAAGCAACTTTTTTCTTAATCCTTGATACAGTTGATGGTGCTACATTAAACTTATTAGCAGCTTTCCTAACTGACATTCCTTCATTAATAGCCTCTACTATGCCTTCTTTATCTATAGCTTTAGACTGCTTTCTGTTGAAGTAGATTCCATTGGCTTTGGCTATAGCAATCCCTTCAGCTTGTCTTTCCTTAATCATGTCTCGTTCAAACGTAGCAACAGCACCCATAATGGATAGCATTAGCTTCTGGTTCTTATCTTCTCTGTTGTAGGTTATGGCTTCTTTAGTAAACTGTAGCTCACAACCTGCACTGTTTATGGTTTCAATTAGCTGAAGTAGGTCAGTAAGGTTTCTAGCTAATCTACTAATGTCATGTACAACAATAGTGTCACCAGTCCTCATGCTATCTAATAAGCGTTGAAGCTCTGGTCTATTTGTATCTTTTCCGCTGCACTTATCCTCATAGACCTTATCAACTTCAACTCCATCTAACTGCCTGGTTGTGTTCTGGTCTACGCTACTTACTCTCTTATAACCTAATCTCATTGCCTACATTCTCCAAGTCGGTGTAGTTGTTTCTACTATACCTCTACTGTATTCACATATCTAGACTTAGATGAGTAATGTAATTAACTACCAAAACATAAGGGCTTGGTTGTATTCATTTACTAAAGAATATAGTGTATTCGTATGTACACTTATAGATACGCTAGCTAATGCTTGCTGTTACTGCTTTTTAAATCTTTTCTTTACTTAGAATTTCTAAGAAATCAAATAGGGGGCGGGGGGTCTAAACTGCTTTGTTCGTATCTATAGTAGGCTCACACATATAAAATTGATGAAGTTGGTGGAATAAAAAAATCAGTAAATTACATTAATTTTTTATAATCCTCTTCTTCTAATTCTAGTATTCTATGCTCACCACAAAGCAAGCCCATACGATATTTAATTACAAAATAATGTTTTGGTTTAGTGAATAAGAAATCTTTGGAAAACTTACATGCCCCACCTAGACCCGTCACAGGAAGACCAAGGCTTAAACCAACTTTTGTAGCTATATTATGCGTACCTGTTTTAGTCTTATAGTGCAATCCTTTGTTGTGACCAAGGGTCCCAATTTTTTTGCCATCAAAATGAAGCTCAACTCTTTGCCCTATAGTTAAAAAGCTTTTTGGCCTGTAAAAATAAAGTTCTGTATCAATTGTCTTTATTGGTTCTAGGTTGGTGCTACTTAGATTTGTCTTCGGTATTTTTTTTTCTAATGGATTGGTAATGTCCTTAAAAGAAGAACATCCTGATAAAAATGAAATTATCAATATAATACATAAATGTCTCATGAAGGCGCCTTTTGAGTTTGATGGCCGATAAATAAAACGCCATATATTGATTTATGCATTGCTGCCCGGGTTAGCAACAGAATTATGTATTGCCATACAAATGTCTATCCATACAAACACCTAGCCAGACTAGTGGAAGGTGTATTCAACACTTAAATGACCGGCCTTATAGTCTTCATCGCCGTTACCACCTAACTCAACATCAGCTACTAAACTGAGCTGATCGCTGCTGGCTATTCGTATACGAGCACCCACAAAACTACTGTAGACGTTCTCATCACCCACGTTACTAAACTTAGACTTACTGCCGCCTATGTTGATCTCGGTATCATCATCATCGGTATAACGCGAGTTGACACCTGTTCTTAACTCAAGCTCACTGGTTGCACTATAAGCATAGGCTGCAGCTATTTGTAGCTTGGTGGATAAGGCTTGTATCTTGCGATCATCAACGGACAGGTTAGATTGAGTGGTCCCGCGCTCAGAGTGATCATCCAACCAAGCGATACTGTAGTTAACACTGGCAGACGGTCTTAGCTCAATGCGTTCATGTATTTTGTACGCAGAGGCAATGGTCACAGAAGGACTGATAAAGAGACTGCTAAAGTCTGACTTAGCTACCTCTCTACCGTTCAAGTTATCAATAACCAGACGCTCATTATCATGGCGACCATAGCCCCCCAAAAGCGAGGTGGTCAATGTAAAGCCTTGTAATTGTTGACTGGTGTAAGCCCCTAAGTAAAAATGCTCAGTATCACTCTTAAACGAGTTCTCATTCCCGTCGGTGTCACTGTTGACAACACCTCCCACTAGACCCACTCGGCGTAGGCCAAGATCCCACTCATAGCCCCCATTAATGCCCACGTAGTCGTGCTCATAGGCTCTAGCATTGTCTTCAGCATCACGATCGGAGTCACCCCCAAGAACCTGTATCCAAGCCACTGGCTTGTGTTGCTTAAATTGCAGACCTGGCAATACCGTTGATGTAACCGCTTTGACCGGTTGAGGCGCAGCAGGCAGGTAGGTACGTTGAGCGATCTGATCATGGATATCGCTGGTGATCGTTGACAACACCACACTGCGTGCAGCTTCAGCTGTACCATCAACCGAGACAGCTACTACATCCCCGCTGAGCTTGAGACCCGGTCCCAGCAGATTAATGTTCTCAGTGTTTTCAAAAGTGAGCGTTGCCGACACACTACCGCCATGGATATTGACCGTATCGTTATCCCCAGCACCACCTAAATCAATAGCCCCCATGAGCTGTGAGCCTTTGAGTAAATTAAGCGTTAGATTGTCATTAGAAACACCGCGCACGGCGTCGTAGCTTGTACCGGTAATATGGCCACTGTTGTTGATGGTGGTGTCAGCGCCGGTTGAATAAATGCCGTATCTCCCATTAATGGTCCCACTGTTGGTGATGATGGTGTTGATGCCGTATGAATGAATGCCGTCACTGTTTGCGCCGTCCCCAGTAATGCCCCCATTGTTGGTGATGGTGGCGTTAGCGCCGTATGATTCAATGCCGCTACTGCCCGTGCTAGTAATGGTCCCACTGTTGGTGATGATGGTGTTGATGCCGTATGAAAGAATGCCGTTATCGGCCGCAGTAATGGTCCCACTGTTGGTGATGATGGAGTTAGCGCCGTTTGAATCAATGCCGTCATCGTCCGCATTAATGGTCCCACTGTTGGTGATGATGGCGTTATTGCCCCTTGAATCAATGCCTGCATCGCCCCCAGTGATGGTCCCACTGTTGGTGATGATGGCCTTAGCGCCGAGTGATAGAATACCGTCACTGTTTGCGACGTCCCCAGTAATAGTAATGATCCCACTGTTGGTGATGGTGGCGTTGGTGGCGGTGGTGTCTAAATAAATGCCGTAGACCCCATTAATGGCCCCGCTATTGGTGATGATGTTATTAGGGCCATCAGCTTTAATTGCATCAAGTCCACCACCGACAGTCAACGTTCCTCCCGCCTCAATGACAATAGTATCATCACCATCAGGTGTCTGCTGGGTAGTCACAATTTGGCCATCTACGATAGTGACAACATCAGCAAAAGTCGGTGTTGCCAGCATCAGTGCTATGGCAATCACCAGTGGACGTGTAAGGGTGTGGGGCACAGCATGCCCAAGACGGAACGTAGACAAGATGTCTCTCCTTAATTGCAATAAGTTGCCCTAAGGGGAGACAAAGGCACTCTATCAAAATAAGACAGATGCTCTATTAGACCCTAAAGGGTAATCAATGGTTGAATTTTAAAGGGTGCCTAAAGGTCAAGATAATGACCCTTAGGAATACAATCTATGTTTTCAAAGCATACATTATTGCAGTATGTGTTGTTGTTGGGGGGAAGCTATCACTCTAAGAGCCACTAATAGCCTACATTTAACAGGTATGGGTAATGTATTAGTTGTTGTTGCTATTACTACCTTATTATAAGTTCCTTAGAAACCAAATATCTTTGTCTATATTCACTACCTTCCTTGTTTAGTGTCTTACTCTTGATAACTGACTGCTACTACCACTTCTTTATTTATTTAACATGTTTATAGGGTGAGTTGTTGTATCCATTGTTGGTGTTTAAGTAGTCTACGTTTATATTCTAGTGTTGGTTTAAGTTTATGGTCTGGTGTTGTTACACCTTCTTCTAGTTTGATATTGACCTTGAAGCCTAATGAAGAGTTAACAGCGTGTTTCATTACATTCTTTAATTCCTCTTCTTTATCTGTTTCTACAATGAATGAATCAAAGATTGTCAGTACAGGTATATGAAGACTAGTAAAATGATTCACTACTTTTATTGCTATTTCACCATCTAAACGCATTAACTCAACACCTTTATCTTTACAGATACTATCTTGGATTAAAGGATGTTGGGTACAAAAAGTATCTAGTAATAGTTTGAGTTGTTGATTCTTTAGTTTCTTCTCTCTTGTTCCAGTGGGTTGTTTCTGTCTAAAAGCTCCAAATGCAGACTTCTCTGTGCTTGCATTAATGGAGTTAAGCACCAGACCTTTAACTACAGCTCTCTGTTCGTCTTTGTTAAAGCCTTCAAGGGCATAATCTAGCATATATGGGTCTTTGGGTGGTTGTTTGCCTTTTAGTCCATAGAGTAGGGCAATGTGTAACCCAGAGTAATCTGCTTCTACTGTTGGTTTTCCGTTGATGTAAATTTGAGACCTGTAGTCGCTGCCTATACTTTGCCACCATGCACCATGAAGTCTACCTCCATAATCAAACGAGCCTCTGTAGAATATCCTTCTTAATAGTTTGTGCTGGTGTGTGATTTGTACTGGTATCTTTTGATACTTTTGTTTCTTAGGATTCCAGAATGTTCTGGTGATGACAGGTTGCTTAAGTGTTGGTATATCAATGTGTGATTCATTGATTAGCTTGTTGTAGCTCTTTAGTTCAGCTCTCATTTTCTCTGTTTGATATGTATCGTAATACTCTAGCTCTTGCTTTTTATCGTCCTCATCTTTCTTATTTAGTACCACTAATTCTTTTATTGTGTAAGCAGGTTCTAAATCTTCAAGCATACAAAAGTTTATCGCTGCAAACTGTTTCATTAAGCTGGTGGTTGCTCTGATTCTAGTGACCCTTCCACTTTGTTCTGAGCCTTGTCTCGTATCAATTAGTTGTTTCTTCTCTAGCTTATGCACCATGTCTATTATTTTGGAGCTAATCTTAATGGCGTTATAGCGTGAGTTCACTTTGTACGTATTCTTTGTCATAGACACAGCAATAGATTTCTCTTCATCTTCAAGCCATGCTACATATAAATTGATTAACAGATTTCTAAATACATTCTTAGGTTTAGACTTCCCTTTATGCCTTTGGTTTTCTTTATTGAGCTGGTCATTATGGAAGTATTCTTGCCAGAGGTGATTACAAAGCAATGACAGTCCTTTGTGTTCAGACCAGTAATGTTTATCTAACAAATTGGAGTTGCTTCTTACAATTTTATCCATACTCATCACTACAATAACTAATTGTTTTTAAACGAATTAAAAGGTATTAAATGAACAAATAAAAGGACTTTTAATACCATCATAGCACTACATCATAAAGTCCCTAGAATCGCCTTATATAAGCTCCTAGAGGTATGTTCGTTAGCTATTAAAAAAGTAATTAAATCAATGACTTAATTAGCAATAATAGGGAAGCATATAGATACATACTTATATGCTTTTAGAAAGTTTATACACAAGTAAATTAATAACTTCAAATCTATACTCTAGAGTAATACCGTCAGAGTAGGTATCTTGTGTTATGTTTTGTTTCTCGTGTCCAATAATATCAGCAATAACAGGTTGAGGTATCCCTGTTCTGTCTAGCTTTGTTGTGACTGTATGCCTGATGGAGTGAAAAACTTGGTTTCTTTTAAAGCCTAACTTCGTCTTTAAACGACCAAATCGCTTACCAATAGCATTAGCCCGTTTACCCTCTCTATCTGGTGTAGCTTTAAACAGGTAGGTATCCTTACTATTTTTGATTCGTTCCTTAACTATGCTTTGTGCTTCTGGGTGAACAGGAATCAATCTTTCTGCATTATCGCTTTTGCCAGATATCTCTTTTCCTTCGTCACTAGTAATAATCTCAATACTGATAACCAAACCTAGTGCTTCATTACGAATGTGTTGAATCCTTAGCTGCATTAGCTCTTCTATCCTAGCACCCGTATACATTGCCAATTTAATTAAATCATTTAGGCAGGTATCTTCTTCACTTGCTGATAATAGTTGCTTCAGTTCAGTATCTTGAAATGATAATACCTTTATTGCTTTCTTGAGCTTAGTATCTCTAGGCATCTTCACTTCACGAAAACCAGAAGTATCTAGGTTTAAGTAGTTCTTTCTCTTCAGCCAATCAATATAACCTCTGATAGCGTGAAGATATTGGCGTAATGTTTTACTAGATGGTCTCTCATCTCTCGGTAACTCGGTGTAGCTATCAATCCAATCTTGAAGTAGGGGAGTTGTAACCACCTTCTTATACAGATAAGGAAACCTAGGAATAAACTGATTCACTATTCTACTAATATATAAATCTGCTGTCTTATCTCTCAGGTCATCAAGGAAAGCTCTGTACTCTCTAAGATAAAAGTCAGTGGGCATCATATCTCTGCTGCCTTTACTTCGTCTGATTGACATCTCTTGCAAAAATAAGAAGTCTTTTGAGGGTGTGCTTCCAAAAGGGTTGTCATCTGCATCAGACCACTGATTCATTACCCAGTCTTCTAGTTGCTCTATATCGTCCTCGTGTATTACTTCATCGTCTTTTTTTAAGAATACCTTCTTTTTGATTTCATCTAGTTCTCTCTCTTGAGAGCCAGCAATAACGGGCGAGGGATTTACTGCTTCTTCATAGGCTTCTGTAGCTACTTGGATTTCATATAGCCATTTAGCAATGATAGGAATAGCCTGAGTTTCAGCTTCACTAGCAGAGGTAGCATCTAGCTTCTTGCTGTACTCAAGAGTTTTGATAGGAAGGAAAGGGCGTAGGTGAGCTTTAGGTCTAATCCTGCAGTACCACTTACCGCTCATGTGATTAACATATTTCATGAGGGTAAGTTTACTTACATTTTACTTACATTTCTACTTACACTTGTTATGTAAGCGAAGCTCTTAACCCCTTGAATACTGGGGTTTGTAATAAATGGCGGAGAGACAGGGATTCGAACCCTGGGTACCTTTCGGTACGTCGGTTTTCAAGACCGGTGCATTCGACCACTCTGCCACCTCTCCTGGATTTTTTTGGGAAAAAATGCTTCATTTATGAGAAGTTGAGTTATATTTTCTCGCTAGATCCCAAAAGTTGCGGAATTATACCGTTGTTTTTTGTCGATACAAGGACGAGATAAAAGTAATTTCAATTATATCTTTACCTCTATGTAGTTTCATTTGATTCAGTTGAGTTCTTGTTTTTCCGCTTTAATCTTGGGTCATTGGCGGGTCGCTTGATATTTTTAGTTGTCGCAAGAGCGGGGGTAGTTGCAACAGCATCCGATGATATCAGTTTAGATGGCTCGAGGATCACTGTCTCTATGGCCACCTTTGCTATTGGTTTTGGTTGCTTTCTTGGGTCGTTGCTAGCCCTCGTCGGCGCTTGCGTCGCATCACTGTCTTTTGTTTCAGCCTTTGTAGTCTTATTTATGGCCGTTTTCTTTGGGACCGCTTTTTTTGGGGCCGCTTTCTTTGGAGTTTTCTTAGGCTCAACTTCTGCTTCTTTAGTTGTAGATTCTTTAATTTCCTTAGCTGCCGTCTTCTTTTGTGCAGCTATTTTCCTAGGTTTTTTGGACACAGCTGTTTTACTGGTATCTGCTTCTAGCTCTGCTTTTGCCGAAACTTCTTCTGTTTTTGTTTCTATTATATCTATTTTTGGAGATTCAGTTAGATTCTCATCATTTGAACTTGTAGTCTCTATTGTAGTTGACTCTGCTTTCTTTTGGTTTTGTGGCCCTGAAGATATAATACGATTTTCCGCGGTTTTTTCGGCTTGATGAATTGAGTTTTCCTCTAACAGTTCATTGGGCACATCTTGGCGTTCGCGTCGTTGCCGAGGACTGCGTCTTCCTCCTTCTCTTTTTGGAGGGTGACTTTTAGGGGTACTTGTATTATTGCCTGCACCGCTTTCCACCTTTGGTGTTTCCACTACTGAGCCTTTCTGTATCGACTCAGGCTTGGCAATTTGCTTTGACTCAGGATTGTCGCCACCTGCTTGCTGATTACCACGGCCTCGATTGCGATTACTGTTATTCTGGCTGGTTCGAGGTTTCCCTCGATTGTCCGGTCGCCTGTTTCTATTCTGGGGGCGTCGTTGAGCGGTGCCTGAAGAGGATCCTTTCTCGTTTTCCGTGGTTGTTTTTTCTGATGATCCAAAAACTTTTTTAAATAAAACTCTTAGAAAGCTAGACCCACCTTTGCTAGACGCAGCTTTATGCTGTGGGGTAAATTTCGATGGCGCAATATTCTTAACTGCCGGCTGAAGAGCAGGAGGAACTGGTTTTACAGTGTCCGTATCAGGAGGAATAAGATCTGTAGATATAGTATCCGTCAGCTTATAACTGTATTCGGTTCTAGCATCATCCTGTGCTCGAATTCTTTGAACCTCATAGTGCGGTGTTGCAAGCTTTTCATTTGGAATCACAACCACTTTAATATTATGGCGCTTTTCTATTTCAAGGATTTCTTTGCGCTTTTCATTAAGCAAAAAAGTTGCTACAGATACTGGGGTTATAGTGCGAATTTCTGTACTATTTTCTTTTTGCGCCTCTTCTTCTACAATGCGCAAGATTGAAAGTGACAGCGATCTTGTTCCTCTAATGCTACCTTGCCCTAGACATCTGGGGCATAGTTTTGATGTTGTTTCACTTAATGATGGCCGCAAACGCTGGCGTGACATTTCCAAGAGTCCAAAGCGAGATATCTTTCCGACTTGCACTCTTGCTCTGTCAACCTCAAGAGCCTCACGCATACGATTTTCGATATCCCGTTGATTTTTTTGTGATGACATATCAATGAAGTCAATGACTACCAGTCCACCCATATCTCGAAGCCTTAATTGACGCGCAACCTCATCTGCTGACTCCAGATTAGTACGGAGAGCAGTTTCCTCGATATCCACACCTCGAGTAGCTCGAGCGGAATTGACATCTATAGAAATAAGAGCTTCTGTTACATCTATTACAATAGCACCCCCAGAAGGTAGCTTTACTTCACGCTCAAAGGCAGTTTCAATTTGATTTTCAACTTGATAGCGAGTAAACAAAGGAGTGGCCTCCTCATAAAGTTTTACTCGGGTAGAAAAGTTTGGCATTACTTGTGATATAAAGGCAGCTGCGAGGTCGTATGCCTCTTTATTGTCAATCAGCACTTCACGCACATCTTCTCGAAGATAGTCTCGTACTGCACGAATAATGATGTTGCTTTCTTGGAATAAAAACTGAGGAGCTTTAGCTGCTGTAGCCTCCTTGTTGATGGTTTCCCATAGCTGCACAAGATAATCAAGATCCCATTGAAGCTCTTCAGCCGTACGACCAATTCCAGCGGTTCTGACAATAACACCCATACCGCTAGGTATTGTGATCTGCCTTAAAGCCTCTCTTAGCTCATTTCTTTCTTCTCCCTCTATTCGCCTTGAAATACCGCCAGATCTTGGATTGTTCGGCATTAAAACAAGGTAGCGTCCAGCTAAACTTAAAAAAGTAGTGAGTGCAGCACCCTTGTTGCCGCGCTCCTCTTTTTCGACTTGCACTATAATTTCTGAGCCTTCCTTTATCGGTCCCTCAGAAAGATACTCCCTAGCAATTTCTTTCAACGGTAGAAAGCCATGCCTCTCATTTCCGTATTCAACAAATGCAGCCTCTAGACTTGGCTCCACTCGAGTAACTTTTCCTTTATAGATATTAGCTTTGTGTTGTTCGCGAGTTCGATTTTCTAGATCTAGATCATATAAGCGCTGACCGTCGACCATAGCAACTCTTAGCTCTTCAGGTTGCGTAGCATTAATAAGCATGCGTTTCATTATTTTACTGTCCTGTATTTCGGGCAGCGGAATCATCGCAGGAGCGATTGAGGGGATTTGGCGCACACGCACATCAAGAATATAAAAGAATCACCCAGCTATTGTAAGTGTCTTTTTATTTGTTATTTCTTGATATTTATCAGTCATTTGCTTCCTTCCGGAGTTTTGGCCTGATGTGCTATGAACCATTTTATTTGTTAGGGCAGTAAATACCATCTCTGTTAATTCTCTTGGAGGGGTTGTCATATGATATTTCCCTCACTAGTATTCTTGCTTCTACCGCTTTAAAAAATATTTTCCACCCGATCTTCATGCTATAACCCATGCACCTTTGGCGTGGTTATAAAAATGGATACTGCGAAGATTTATGCTTGCGCAGTAGTCCCTAAAATTTGTTTGTAGCGCTTTTAAATTAAAAAACAAAGACTTTATTTTATTCTTTACTCAAGCTACTTAATCTATCATATACTTAATTTTTTAAAAATTAAACTTACGTCCTATTGTATCAGCCGCAGGCATCACCGGCAATCTAAACATCTTACAGATAGATTTTATACGCTATTTTTACTAAAAGGCAGCCTAACTGCTACAATGTCTAGCCAATCTTAGTTAAAAAATTTTACTAGAAGAATTTTACTGAAAATGAATATTACTGCAAACGAAGTCGCTGTTCAGCTGATTGTGATTTCACCTAATAACGCAGGGCAGCGTTTGGATAATTTTTTATTTACAGCCCTCAAGGGCGTTCCTAAGTCGCGCATATATAGAATTATCCGAAAAGGTGAAGTTAGGGTCAATAAGGGCCGCATTAAGCCTGAGTACAAGTTAGCTGAAGGCGACCAAGTAAGAATTCCTCCTGTGCGTGTAGCGCAAAGAGACACACCAATTATTCCTAGTCAAAGTTTTCAGGATTCGCTGGAGGCTAGCATTTTATATGAAGATGATCTGTTATTAGTTATTAATAAGCCTTCTGGTTTGGCTGTACATGGTGGAAGCGGGATAAGTCTTGGGTTGATAGAGGCACTTAGGGCTACTCGTTCAGATAAATCTTACCTGGAGCTTGTTCATCGTATAGATCGTGATACTTCTGGATGTTTAGTTGTAGCAAAAAAGCGTTCTGCGTTAAGGTTTCTTCAAGATGAAATGCGTGCTAGGCGTATTCTTAAGGTTTACTATGCGCTAGCTTCAGGTCGATGGCCTCGAGGTCGAAGGCGAATTGATGCACCCCTTCTTGCTTCTGAGCAGAAGTCTGGAGAAAAAATTGTTCGAGTTGATTCGGAGGGCAAGAGTTCAGTAACAGTTTTTTCTGTTGTCCAGAGATTTGATAACGCTACGTTGATGGAAGCGACATTAGAGACAGGTCGAACTCATCAAATTAGAGTTCATGCTCAATATGTAGGGTGCTCGTTGGCCGGAGATGTGAAATACGGCTCTGATGACTATAACGACGATGCTAGAAGATTGGGCTTGGGCCGTATGTTTTTACATGCATTAAAAATACAATTTTTTTCGCCTTGCGGAAAAAAAATTCTTATTGAGGCTCCAATCCCACCGGAGCTTTCCAGGTATCTCCAAAAATTGGATCACTAAATTTTGGCAAAATTACTGATATTTGATTGGGATGGAACGTTGTGTGACTCTTTGTCACAAATTGCTTCTTGCGTGCGCTCTTCTGCAGAAGATCAAGGCCTTGCTCCCCCTAGTTTCAGCGATATAAGAGAGATCGTTGGGTTGGGACTGACTGAGAGCTTTTGTAGGCTTTTTCCTGGCCTTACTAAAGGCCAAATAATCTTAATGTGTAGCGCTTATTCGCGTCACTTTGTTGAGGCGGATAGAACTCCGGCACCTTTTTTTGAAGGAGCTCTAGGGGTGCTTGAAGATCTCAAAAGTAAAGGTTATTTTTTGGCTGTTGCAACCGGCAAAAGCAGGGTTGGTCTCAATAGAACATTAAAAGCGAGAGGGATGATTAATTTTTTTCATGGAAGTAGATGTGCTGATGAAACTGCAGGCAAGCCAAATCCATTGATGTTGAATCAGCTTCTTAGTGAATTTAACGTACTGCCAGGTGATGCAATAATGGTAGGAGATACAGAGTATGATCTAGCTATGGCGGTTAGCGCAGGGGTCTCCTCTATAGGCGTCAGCTATGGCGCTCATTGTCCGAGTCGATTTGATAAATACCACCCCTTAGGCTGTATAGATAAATTAATAGAAATAAATTATTATATAAATCAATAATTTAAGATTTATATTTAATCTAATTTAATTGATTTTTTCGTAGCATTTTACTTAGTCGTATAAGGGGAAGCCCAATTAGCGCTGTTGGGTCACAGCTATAAACAGCGTCAAGAAGGCTGATACCTAGGCCCTCTGCCTTGAAGCTTCCTGCGCAGTCGTATGGTAGCTCTTTTTGTAAGTAGGTGGTAATTTCTGTCTCGAGAAGCCTTCGAAATATAACGTCAGTTATTATTACATCAGTTTCGATTAAATTTTTTGTTGTATTTAGTACTGATATTCCAGTAAGAAATGTCACTCTTTTTCCTGACTGGGCTTTTAGTTGACTGGTTGCCTTTTCCTGTGTCCCGGGCTTGCATAGGAATTCTACGTCCCTTTTGAAACAGGGGTCGCTAGCATAAGGGAAGCTTAATTTTTTTGTATTCAATGGCGCTGGATTCAATACGGCAACTTGATCTGAACCAATAATTAAATTTTCAGTATATGTTTTCGATAATGCTCGAGCTTTTTCTTCAGATAGCCGCCTTACGAGAGAGTCAGCTGATTCTCTATCCTTTCTTATTTCGCTTATATTTGGGGGTACACAAACAAAAGAAAGACCTAGTCTTTCCATTAGCATTTTTCGATATTTTGATGATGATGCAAGAACAATATTTGGCAACATCCAGGGCAGCTCTTTCAGTGTTTAGTTCAAAGATTAGTTTACTATTTTATGTGGCTTTTAGGCGTTAATTTTTAGTGATTTTTTCTTCTTGGGTAAAAAGTTACGCTTGATTAGCTCTAGATGCTTGATTTTTTAAGAAGTTTTCTTTGACAGGATCAGGTAGCATCACTATCATTGCGGCCTTATGTTAAGTGTACCCCAAGCAAATATTTTACCCCAGTTTATCGACCCTAGGCAGCTAGCAAAACAAGGTGCGACATTAACTGGTCAGATTGACCCTGATCTATGTAGCAGACTCGCAGAGGCTGTCATAAAAATTAGTGAACCGATCATATCTAGCTTGGTGTTTCATGTAGAAGATAGTGGTCGCAAAGCGATCCACATTAAGTCTTCGACTACGGTGCTAGTAAGTTGCCATCGTTGCTTAGATGCAATGTCGTTACCTCTTCAGTGTGATACAATTATAGGCATTGTTTGGACGGAAGATGAAGCAGGTACACTACCGAAGGAGTTGGACCCCTGGATTGTGGCAGAAGAGGGTGATATAGCCGAGTTGCTTGAAGATGAGCTGTTGCTAGCGTTGCCTTTTGTGATTTATCATGATGAAACTGCATGCAGTGTGAATTTAGGTAGCCTGTCTTCTGAAAAAGAGTTTAATGAAAAAATAGATTCACCAAAAAATCCTTTTGAAGTATTAAGGGAACTTAAAGATAGTATTTTTGACAAATAATAAATTGTTTTATCAGGAGTAATTCATGGCCGTTCAAAAGAGCAAAGTAACCCGTTCTAGGCGTGGTATGCGCCGGTCGCATGATGCGCTATTAGCGCCAACCATCTCAACTGACCCAGTGAGCGGTGAAAAGCATCACAGACATCACGTTTCTGCTGAAGGCTTTTATCGCGGGAAAAAAGTCGTTGAAGTTTCCAACGACTAGAATCACTTCAGATCAGCTGTAGATTTTTGACTGATTCCTTATGTCTTGCTGTTGACGCGATGGGCGGGGATCTTGGTCCTCAAGCTACCGTACCTGCATCTCTTGATATCCTCATGGAGGATCCTTCGGTATCAATTGCTTTCTTTGGTGATTCAGTCCAGATACAGAAACAGATTAACGCCTACCAAAATATACGTAACATTGATGTCGATCGTTTTGTTATTCATCACTGCTCATCATCTATTTCAATGAGCGAAAAGCCGTCTTTTTCTGTTAGAAACCAACAAAAATCATCTATGTGGCGAGCATTGGAATTGGTTTCAGGTGGCGAGGCAAGCGCCTGCGTGAGTGCGGGGAATACTGGTGCTCTTATGGCGATATCGATTTTGGAGTTAGGTTGTTTGCCAGGCATAAGTCGTCCTGCAATCTGCACAAAGGTCCCTACATTGAATAACTCCTCCCTGTCCATCAGTGGTTATACCTACCTTTTAGATTTGGGCGCGAATATCATCTGTTCTGGCGAGCAACTGCACCAATTTTCACTTATGGCGTCACAAAAAGCATTAGTGGTTAATGGCATTCAGTACGCTACTGTTGGTCTGTTGAATATTGGAACTGAGGGCACAAAGGGTCGCCAAGAGATACATGATGCAGCTAAGTTGCTAGAAACTGATAGCGATCTTAATTATATAGGTTTTATTGAGGGTGATTCTTTGCTGAAAGGGGTGGCAGATATTGCTGTATGTGATGGATTTACTGGAAATATTGCCTTAAAAACTATCGAAGGCGTTGCTTTATTAGCCCGGCATTATTTAAATCAGGAGCTATCACGTAGTTTTCTAGGAAAATTTGGAGCTTTTTTGGCTCGCTCTTCATTAAAAAAGTTCTATAAAAAAATAGACCCTGTTTTATATAATGGCGCTAGCTTGCTGGGCCTTAACGGGGTTGTAGTAAAAAGTCATGGCAGCTCAGGTATTGATGGATTCTCTTGTGCACTGGCTGTAGCTATCCTTGAGGCCAAAGAGGACCTGCCTCAGAAGATTAAAGATAAACTATCAAAATTTATATTCTAAAAATAATGGCACTATTTTTAGCCAAAGATAATATTGAGGTTATTTTATGGAAAACTATTCTGTACATAAGGGCTTGGGTTTTATTTTTCCAGGCCAGGGGTCACAAAAAATTGGCATGCTTGCGGAATTAGCTAAAAAATATCCAGTAATTATAGAAACATATTCTGAGGCTTCAGATGTGTTGTCTTACGACCTCTGGGATCTCTCACAGAATGGAACAAAAGAAGAGATTATGCTCACTGAGCGTACCCAACCTTTATTGCTCACAGCCAGTGTTGCTTTATGGAAGGTGTGGAGACAAGAGGGGGGTCCCCTGCCTGAGATAATGGCCGGGCATAGTTTAGGGGAGTGGTCGGCCCTTGTTTGTTCTGAAGTGGTGGAATTCAAGGACGCTGTCCGACTTGTTAGGAACCGCGGTGCTTATATGCAAGAGGCGGTTCCGTTAGGTGAGGGCGCTATGGCTGCTGTCATCGGTCTTGATGATAAAACCATTAAGTCCATTTGTAGGGAAAGTTGTCAGGACCAAGAGGTGACGGCAGTCAACTTTAATTCACCCGGTCAGGTTGTTATTGCTGGGAATTTAGCCGCTGTGAATAGAGCTATGATCAGCTGCAAAGAGGCTGGTGCAAAGCGAGCTGTATCTATACCTGTAAGTGCACCTTTTCACACCAGCTTGATGAAGCCGGCTGCTCAGAGGTTGAGTGAAGATATAGATAGAACTAACTTTTCTTCCCCTCGAGTATTGATAGTTCATAATGTTAATGCTGAAACTGAGTTGAACCCACAGAAAATTAAAAATTTAATGATAGAGCAGATTTCGAGACCTGTTTTATGGGTAGATTGTATTAATTTCGCAGCTCAAAAAGGCATCAGTGATTTAGTTGAGTGTGGTGCCGGTAAAGTGTTGGGCGGGCTGTGTAAGCGAATTAACAGCTCTCTCGGCATATATTCAACTGAGGATATCACTTCACTAAATCTAGCCCTATCAGAGATTTAATATGAAATTAAAAAGGATTTTATTATGAGTTTTGAGAACAAAGTAGCACTTGTAACGGGCGCAAGCAGAGGGATAGGTGCAGCTATTGCAGATGGGTTAGGTTTACTCGGCGCCACAGTTATTGCTACAGCGACATCTGACGTAGGAGTAAAGAGTATATCGCAGCGCTTTTTAAGTAAAAATATAAAAGGCCAAGGAATGATATTAAACGTTAGCGATAAAGATTCAATTGATCATATGATGGAGTCAATAAAGTGTCACTATGAGGCTCCTTTGATATTAGTTAATAATGCAGGTATAACCAAGGACAATATTTTGATGCGCATGAAGGATGAGGAATGGCTTGACGTTATGGACACTAACCTTAACGCTATTTATCGTTTATCGAAAGCTTGCCTGCGGGGCATGACAAAAGCTCGCTGGGGGAGAATCATCACGATAGGTTCTGTGGTTGGCTCTATGGGTAATGCGGGACAAACAAACTATTCTGCGACAAAGGCTGGTGTTGGAGGGTTTACTCGTTCCTTAGCCAAAGAGCTTGGCCCGCGCAACATCACTGTTAATACTATATCACCAGGATTTATCAACACAGACATGACCAAAAACCTTCCAGATGCAAATAGAGATATGATTTTATCTCAAGTTCCGCTAGGTCGATTGGGTGAACCAGAAGAGATTTCTGAAGTTGTAAATTTTCTAGCAGGAGATACTGGAGCCTATATTACAGGAGAGAATATCCATGTAAACGGTGGCATGTATATGTCATAAGATACTGTTTTATATAGTTAAATAATGATTTTTTCAAAATTAGTTACAAGGCGTGTTATTTCGATGTAAAATGCGCGACTGACGAAAGTCATTTTATAGAATATTTATTATTAGGTTGCAATCGTGATGTTAAAAAATATTCACTCAGCGATTTAGTTATTTTTTAGAAACGGGAGATGATTCATGAGTAGCATCGAAGAACGTGTAGCAAAAATGGTTGCTGAGCAACTTGGCGTGAAAGAAGCAGATGTTAAGACATCTTCATCTTTTGTTGAAGATCTTGGGGCTGACTCATTAGATACTGTCGAGTTAATTATGGCTTTAGAGGAGGAATTTGACACAGAGATTCCCGATGAAGATGCTGAAAAAATTGCAACTGTACAAAATGCGATAGACTATATTAATGCAAACATTGTTTAATTTAAGCTAGAAGCCTTTAGAGAGCCGCTTGTACTAAGCGGCTTTTTTTTTGCCTGCAATTAATCGATATATTTGGTTTAATTACTTATGAGCAGTGATAATGAATTTCTTTGTTTTATAAATGGCGAGCCAGCAGACTCTATTTTGGTTAGCGATCGGGGGCTGTCTTATGGACATGGATTATTTGAGACCATCAAAATATCCAATAAGATAGCACCACTTTTAAGGTACCATCTTGAGCGGTTAACTGAAGGAGCTAGAGCTATTGGCATCGCTTGCAATGAAGCGCTCCTAAAAAAATACTTTTACCAGCTCTTGGAGATGATTCCTGAAGACGGAGTTGTAAAAATTATTGTTACAGCCGGCAGCGGGAAAAGAGGATATTTTTACAACAAACCAAACAGCACTTGTTATATTTTACAATGGTACCCCATTGATACAAACTTTTCTTTGCCTAGAGCACAAGGAGTTTCATTAAAGTGTTGTCAGCATCGCCTGCCCATCTCCCCTTTGCTGTCAGGCATTAAGCATCTAAATCGATTGGATCAGGTTGTTGCGCGAGCAGAATGGGAAGATGAATTTTATGATGGACTGATGTTAAATCAGGATGACTATGTGGTTGAATGCGTAAGTAGCAACATTTTTATTTTTAAATCAGGAACCTGGATTACCCCCGAGATTACAGAATGCGGGGTTGCTGGCGTCATGCGTAGATACCTCATGGATGATTTATTTCCAAGCACTGGATATATTGTTAAAGAAGTTAAGCTAGCTATGAATGATTTGCTGTCTGCTGATGAGGTTTTTATTTGTAATTCTATTGCTGGAATTTTACCGGTGTTATCTGTTGATAGTCACTGTAGCTGGCCTAGGGGCAATTACACCCAGAAGATACAAAAAGAACTATATAAGGTTTTTCCATGCTACCAGTGAGGCGTAAAAAGTTATTATGGACATTTTTGATAAGCCTCAGCTTTATATTTTCAATGGAACGACTTTCTTCTTTTCTTGATTCTCCAATTACAGAACTAAAAGAACCCTTGGTTCTAGTTGTTCCGAAAGGTAGGGGATTAAGCGCTATATCAGATGAGTTATCAAAAAAAGGGCTTCTTTCGTGGCCAAAACTTTATGTAGCTTATGCTCAAGCCAGCAGCCAGACATCTATTTTTGCCGGGGAATACTTGATTTACCCAGGTTCTTCGTTAAAAAATATTCTTAAAATCTTGACTGATGGAGATGTAGTTAAATACAAATTAACTATACCTGAAGGGCTACGCTCTAGAGACTTTTTGGATCTGCTGGCTAGACAGCCAAAACTATCTCATCAGTTGAATGGTTTGAGCGATGCAGAGATTATTGCCACCCTTGGTGGAAAAATTTCTCAGTTTGAAGGGGCTTTTTTCCCTGACACATATTTATATAGTAAGGGGGATAGTGACATTGAAATTCTTCAATTAGCGCATGATGCTATGAACAGAACGCTAAAGGAAGAGTGGGAGCAAAGAGCCCCTGATTTACCCTATAGATCTTCCTATGAGGCTTTGATATTGGCCTCAATCATAGAAAAAGAGGCCAGTTCCACCTCTGAAAAGAAAAATATTGCTGCTGTTTTTGTCAATAGGCTGAAAAAAGGGATGCGCTTGCAGGCAGACCCCACCGTAATATATGGCTTGGGAGATAAGTATCAGGGCAATATTACACGGCGTCACTTAAAGAAAGCCACACCATACAATACCTATGTGATTAAAGGCCTTCCGCCCACTCCAATTGCCCTGCCTGGTAGAGATTCCATTTATGCAGCGCTCCATCCACTGAAAACTGATGCTCTGTATTTTGTTGCAAAGGGGGATGGAAGCCATTTTTTTTCCGCCAGTCTAGATGAACACTTAAACGCAGTGAAGCAGTATCAGTTAAACCGAAAATCAGACTACCATTCAAACCCGTGAGCTTAGACTGGCTATTTATGAATAAAAAATTGGGAAAATTTATAACTATTGAAGGGGCAGAGGGCGTTGGAAAAACGACCAATATGGCGTTTATTAAAAAATGGTTAGATGAAAAAGAGATAAAACACATATTGACCCGAGAGCCAGGAGGTACACCTATCGCGGAAAGTATTCGCGATCTATTGCTGGTGCCCAGAAATGAAATAGTGGATGAGAGTACAGAGCTGCTGTTAATGTTTGCTGCGCGAGCCCAACATCTTGCTGAAGTGATCATCCCAAGTTTGAATCGAGGGGAGTGGGTGCTATGCGATCGATTCACTGATGCTACATACGCCTATCAGGGCGGAGGTCGCGGTATTTCGAGTGAAAAAATTTCCACCTTAGAGCACCTTGTCCAAGGGGATTTACGTCCAGATTTAACCTTATTGCTAGATATTCCTGTCACACAAGGGCTTGAAAGGGCTCTAGGTAGAAGTAAGCCAGATCGATTTGAGCAAGAAAAAATAGAATTCTTTGAGAGGGTCAGAGGTAGTTATCTCTCAAGGGCATCTGATTTCCCTCAGCAATATCGAGTGATTGACGCCTCAAATACTTTGTCAGAAGTTCAACTAGAGCTTGGGGTTGCTTTGGAAGAATTTTTGCATGAGGTAAAATAAATCATGCTTGACTCTTACCCAGATGCACCTAATATTTATTTTTCTTGGCAAAAATCTCAATGGGAAAAGTTGAATTTCGATATAGAGAACGACCGACTCCCTCATGCCATTAACCTGGTGGGGCCAAGCCATGTCGGTAAATATCAATTCGCTGCATCGTTTGCCCAGAGAATATTGTGTCTTAGTTCGCTAGATGGCCATGCTTGCGGTCAATGTAAGGCATGTAAGCTTATTTTTGCAGACAATCACCCTGATTTAAGGAGGCTGGAGCCAGACAACAAAAGTAAAACTCTAGGTGTTGATAGTATTCGTGAGCTGGGTGAATTTTTTGCGAAAACATCACAGCAGGGTGGATGGAAGGTGGTCATCATTAATCCCGCGGAATCCATGAATCTTAACGCAGCAAATGCATTGTTAAAAAATCTCGAAGAACCCCGAGAAAAAACCTTAATACTATTGATCTGTCATCAGCCAAGCAGACTGTTGGTGACTATAAAAAGTAGATGCCGGCTAGTAAGATTTCCAGTTCCCTCACTTCCGGAGATGAGATTATGGCTATCAAAGAATTTAGCGCCCAGAGAAGACATAGAGGAACTGATTCAATATGCTAGCGGTAGCCCGCTTCTAGCCATCAAGCTTACAGAAACTGGTCTTCTTGAATCTCGTCGTAAGTTTGATAGATTGCTGGATGATCTGGCTACACATAAGATTTCAGCCATAAGTGCTGCTGAAGCATGTAAAGAAAACGATCCTCACATGGCTTTAGATTGGCTATATTATAAGCTAGTCTTGGAGATTAGATCTGGAGCTAAAATCACTTCTCCTGTGCTGTCTTTTCGCTATATGGATAGATTGATTCAATCGAAAAAATTAGTACAAAGCCCAGCCAATCTTAATTTATTATTGATTTGGGAAGAACTACTGATTAACTGGCAGCAGCTATTTAAAAAAAATAAATAAGTACTTAAATAACTTTTTAAGCTATCCGAGTTAAATGGTTAACAGACCGCAACAAAAAGTAAGGATTTTATAGTGTTTGTAGACTCGCATTGTCATCTCGACCGTCTAGACCTAAGCATCTATGGAGGATCCCTCGATCGTCTACTTGATGCTGCTAGAGAGGCAGGCGTGCATCGTTTTCTCAGCGTTGGTATTGATATCGAGTCATCTAGAAAGATTCTTGATTTAGCTGCCAAATACAGTGATGTCGATGTGTCAATTGGGCTCCACCCTCTGCAAGACTCTATTCCGGTTATCCCTAGTGTTGGTGATCTAGTTGCTCTTGCTCGCCATCCTAAGGTAGTCGCTATAGGTGAGACAGGCTTAGATAATCACTATGGCAAAAAGTCTTCTGGCTGGCAGCAAGAAAGTTTTATTGTTCATTTGCGCGCTGCTAGTGAGCTCCTGAAGCCAGTAATTGTCCATACTAGAAAGGCGCACAATAAAACGATTGAGATTTTGCGCAATTATGCAAATATAAGATCTGCCGGAGTGCTTCATTGCTTCACTGAAACATTAGAAATGGCTTGCGAGGCAATCGAGTTAAATTTTTATATTTCATTTTCTGGAATTATTACCTTTAAAAATGCGGCCTCTTTAAGAGACGTGGCAAGCAAAATTCCCTTGGATCGAATATTAATAGAAACGGACTCACCTTGGTTAGCGCCTATTCCTCATAGAGGCAAGAGCAATGAACCAAAATATGTATCAGAGGTAGCCAAGCTGATTGCTGAGATCAAAGAAATTACTTTAGATGAAGTCTGCGAAACAACATCGTATAACTACCAACAGTTATTTCTCTCTAATTTATAAGATTATTTTTCGTTAGGGTTCGATCCTGTCTCGCTAACAATTAAATCTACTTTTTTAATGCCTGCAATTTTTTCATACACAGCTTGATCGAGTGTGAAATATTCATTTCTGTCACTCCGGGTCACATAAAAGCTATTGTCGGATTTGACGAATGTGTAGATCCATTTGCCTGTATCATCAGTAACGTCTACTTGTAATTTTTCAGAAGCATTTGGCTGGGTATCTGGATTAAATGAAGAAATTTTTAGGATTTTTAGACTGGAGAGTAGTTGATCCAATTCATCTGCTTTATTTTGATCTAGCCTTTTAGGTGAGCCTTTCCCCAAAAGAATGGATGGCCCTGATCGGTCAAATTCCCAACTTGCACCAGTTCTTTTCAGCCTGTAATCGGCAGCTTTTATCATGTTGATATTATTTGTCGCAATCAAGGATTTATTAAACCATTCTCCAACATTTGCACTGATATCAAGAGTATCCAGCTTGACGTTGTATATAGTGTCGTCGTTAATTTGACGAACATTTGATTGGCGGAGCCCTATCGAGCTTCCGAACAACAACTTCCCGACAGAAGTGTTATTCTTGAAAAGTTCTACACGCCTCACAAATTTGCTGTCCGAGACCTTAAATCTTTCATGGCTATCGCGTAGAGTTGCAACTGGCCAACCAGTCTTTAATGATTTTAGATTACGAAAAAAAGCGTTAACAGATGCAGTACTTACAGGCAGTTGTTGATTTGATAGCGACCATGAGCTATTGGATTTTACTAAAGTGATCCCGCCACCTGTGTCCTCAATGGTGAACTTGTCAATACTTGCCCAGTCGATATCCAAAATTGGTTTTGGCTTATGTGCGACAGATTCAAGATGGTTGCTCCACAGAAGAGTTGCTGCAATTAGCACCTGAAGCATCAATAGGCTTGTTAGCCAGAATTTTAGTTGTTTCATTATCGCTCTCCTTTATCGAGTCAGTAAAGTTGTATAGCGAAGTTGTTTTAATTTTTTGCGACGTGTTCTTACCAGCGCTATTGTTAGTAGCGACATAACAATTAACCCATAGTTTAAGTATTCCCAGAATAACTGGGAGCCATATTCCATTGAAGGCAGTGTGCGATTGAAATGGCCGCGTGAGCGAATGCTTAGAAGGCCGGCATCCTCAAGAGCCCAGTCTATAGTGTTTGCAATAAGATCCATGCTTCCTCGGTACTCACTACCAATAGCGGAATTAGCAATTGTTAGAGTCTGATCCCTAAGAAAATCATTAGAACTAAATAGTATGAGTTGAGAGGCCGTTGGTGATTTTTCCAAAACATCTCGCGTAATGATATCTGTTTTGTCGACCTCTTCCAAAGTAAGAGGGGACTCTTTTCCAGAAAAATAGGAAGAAAATCCACCTTTTATTGCAACGCCTAGCAGGTGCGAGTCAAAATCACCAGTGCGACTAAAGGGCATTACACCTTCATTATCA
This sequence comes from Porticoccus sp. Uisw_050_02, assembly GCF_047729555.1. Taxonomy (NCBI): domain Bacteria; kingdom Pseudomonadati; phylum Pseudomonadota; class Gammaproteobacteria; order Cellvibrionales; family Porticoccaceae; genus Porticoccus; species Porticoccus sp. Uisw_050_02. The sequence goes on from NZ_CP159825.1 coordinate 678,496, forward strand.
ATTTCCGGCATGATTTCAGTATCATCTGAAAGCCATGATTTTTCAGAGCTCCTTATTAGCTCAATGACTTGTCTTGGGCTGTTTTTTTCTTCGTCGATACTGATGGGTGAACTCCAAGCCATTGTGACTTGCTCTAAATTTGCAGTAATAGGATTTTCAGAATTGAATCCATTGGAGCGAATATCTGCAAAGTAGGGGTATTCAATCATTCTCACTTCTTGGACTTGGTTACCACCAACTTTCCGCATAACAGGTAAAGGAAATGCTTTGTTTTGCATATCAAGAACTAGTGTTTCTTCCATGAATAGACCGTGGTGTTTCAGCCAGTCTTTGAATTCACCCTCAAGTTTCGCTAAACCTAGCCCTCCTTGACCTATAGTCATAGTGTAAGGAGAAGACATTACAACAACTGACCCCCCTTTCATTAAAAATTGATCGACAGCAAAGACTTCCTTGGGTTTCATTCCGTTTGGTGCAGCAACTAGAAGAATATCAATTTCTCCAGAAACACGCCCATCGCTGATATCCTCATCCCTAATATTTAGGTCTGTGCCCAAAAAGCCAGCCAGCTCTGTAAATCTTGGAACAGATAGGCCAATTTGGGCTAATTTTGGATCATCTTTAGGTTGAACTATGCCAATAGTTTTTACGAAGCCTTCCCCAAAGCGCTTTATGGCTGCCTTGAGATTTCGCTCAAGGCTAACCTTAGTCCTGTCTTCCAAAGGAACCTGTATGGCCATTCCATCTTTTTCAAGAATGAGATGAAAGTAGAAAAAATCACCTGCAAACTGCTTGTTTAGTGACAAGGGCTGCAGTCCATATAGTTTAGATAGTTTTTTGGCGCCAGAACTACTATTTTCATAGGGGTCAATTATATTTAATGAGAATAGACCCTTAGAGTTTCGCGTTAGCTCCTTTGAAAGCTCTAAAACATCATTTTTATGCAGGGTTAGGTCGTTCGGTAAAAGGCTATCATTAGAAATATATGCGTTCAGTGCAAGCTTCCCCTCGATGGAGTCGAAGATATTGCCACCACTTCGATAGGTGTTTAGCACCTTTTTGATACTCCGAGTCAAATCATACTCTGGATTACGAAGAACTATTTCAAAATTTTTATCTCCCTGTGCTCTTGTTTCGATCAAGTCTTGAAAATCTAGGACCTCAAACTCTTCACCGTAGCCCACTAAAATATGGAAATATGAATTAACTATAGCTGATTGATAGCGATCGGCCACCTGAAGTGGTATTGGCCTAACACCATACTTCTGATTTGCCTCTTCTTCTGTCTCTATACTGGACACGGGGTCTATGAATTCAATGCGTATTTTACCCTTGCCGGCAATCTTATATTCGCGAATTAGATCTTTTATTTGAGGAACCAGGGGAGATAACATGGGGTGAGTTTTCCCGCTAAAATAACCCCGTATCAGTAAAGGCTCTTCTAGCTGACTCAAGTATTCTCTTGTTGAGGAAGAGATGGAATATTGCTTGCCCTGGGTTGTGTCAATCCGAAGAGATGAGATCTGACCAAGCCATAAGTTGACACTGACTATGTTAATGACAGCGAGGATTATAACGCTACGCCAAATTTTATGGCGTGGGGTCGAAGTATTTTCTGCCCAGCGCTCTTTTTCTAGCGTGAATATATTAAGAGATAAAAAAACAAAAATAATACTTAAATAATAATAGAGATCTCTGATATCTATTACTCCTCGAGTAATAGAGTCAAAACGAGCCCCAGTTCCAAGCAACCTAAACCATTCGCCAGCCTGATTTCCAAAAAAATCAGTAATTGTAGCTGTTCCAATTAGATAAAATAATCCTGATAGTGAAACAGCACAAATAAGGCTAACTATCTGATTATCACTTTTTGCCGATACGTACAAACCTATAGAGAGGTATGCTGCGCCAAGAAAAAAGGCTGCTAAATAGCCTGCTACTATTGGTCCCCAGTCAAGCTCACCAAGCTGAGATATAGTCAAAGGTAGAGGTACGGTGATAATAAGCGCGATCGCAAGCAATGCCAAGCAGCCAACAAATTTTCCAACTACAAAATACCAAAGAGGTAGTGGTTGAGTTAAAATATGCTCGAGAGTACCAGTTCTTCGCTCTTCACTCCAAAGTCTCATTGTCAAGGTGCTTGTAAGAAACAAGAGAAGAATGGGCATCCATTCAAATAATGGCCGGATATCAGCTATGTTTCTTGAAAAAAATGACTCCCCCCAAAAAAATATAAACAAAGAAACTGCTGCAAATGTTGCTAAAAATAAGTAAGCAGTAGGAGATGCAAAAAATAAGGTTATTTCTTTTGATGCAATACGCCAAATTAACTTCATATTTTTTGATGAATTGTTCATTTTAAGTATCCATTCTATTTGTGCTTGAGGAAAGGTCATTAGCCTCTCTGAATAAAGCCTCTAGATCTTTGACCTCTTTGTTTATGGAATAAAGATTAGCTCCAGAAGAAACAATTAATCTAGCGATTTGCCCAATAATTGCGTCATCTTCGATTATATCTTTAAGCTCTATGCGGTAAGAAAAAACGGAATTATCTTCTGTTAGTAGTTCATCAACAGAACTAATGTTATCGATAGATAAAAGTGCTGTAATTATCTCATCCTTGGTTAGCGAAGATGAGAGCAATAAGTGGTTACTTTTTCTTAACTCTTTTAGCTCTGCATCAACAGCTACTTTTCCATTTCGGATAATAAGCGCTCTACTACACAAAGCATCAACTTCTTGCATAATGTGTGTCGAAAGAATCACGGTTGCATCTTTTGAGAGATCGCGAATCAATGTCCTCACAAGATTCGTTTGTTTAGGGTCAAGGCCATTTGTCGGCTCATCTAAAATTAATAGTTTGGGCTTACCTAGAATAGCCTGAGCGATACCCACACGTTGCTTGTAGCCGCGAGATAGGGTTGATATGGGAGAAAGAATCTTTGATTCTATATCCGTTGCCTGAATTACTCGTTTTATTTCTGATATTTTTTGGTTTTCATCTATCCCTTTAATCTCACTAACATAATCAAGATAATCAGCCACAATCATTTCTGGGTAGATAGGTAAATTTTCAGACAGGTACCCAATGTCCTTCTGTGCTTTTTTAGGATTATCTTTGAGGTTGATATTGTTGATTTTAATGGTGCCATGATTTGATTCTATGAATCCACTAAGCATTTTCATGATTGTAGTTTTACCCGCACCGTTGTGCCCAAGCAATCCGACTATTTCACCTTTAGCTATTTTGAAGCTGACATCATCGACTGCTTTAAGATCACCATATAGTCTTGTCAATTTGTTAACTTCCAGCATCATGGACTCCGTAATTCAAATTTCTATATTTTCTGAAAAAGATGATATCTGCCTTATAAGCTTTTTTTATTGTAGCTATGCGAAGGCAAATTTAAGAAGCTTTGCATACTACACTAAAAAGATACTTTTTATATATAATGACTAGCTACGAAAGCCCTTTGGGTTCTCTTAATTAATTTACCAAAGATACGATTAATTTTTTATAATTCAACCTTTTTTACCTAAAAAATTAAATATTTTTTAGGTAAGTCGCGACACATATGTATTTAATATGTTGTCATGCAGCATTAGTAGTATTTGTTCAGAGGATATGACGGTATGACCACCTATAGCGCACCATTAGATGATATTAAATTTTTACTTAACAATGTGCTGGAGATGCCCAGCATATCAAAACTTCCTGGATTCGAAGATGCCACTCCAGATATGGTGGATGCTATCCTCAACGAAGCTGCGCGTTTTTATGGTGAAGTTCTGGCGCCAACCAACAAGCTTGCTGACTCTCAAGGGTCAAGATTAGATGGCGACAGGGTGGTTACCGCCCCTGCTCTGGATGGCATCTATAAGCAAATTGTTAATGCGGGCTGGCCAGGATTAACAGGCAGCAGAGATTTTGGCGGACAAGGATTACCTATGCTGTTGTCTGTGGCTGTAGACGAGATGTCTCAATCAGCAAATATGGCGTTTAGTCTCTGCCCGATGTTAACTAAGGGGGTGGTAACCGCTTTAAATATTTATGGTAGCAGTGACCAAAAAAAGATGTATTTAAGCAATCTTATTTCTGGTGCCTGGTCCGGCACCATGAACTTAACTGAACCTCAGGCTGGATCAGACTTATCGGCTGTAAAAACGAAAGCCACGCTCAATGGAGATCACTATCTTCTTAGTGGTCAAAAAATCTATATTACTTGGGGGGATCATGATTTTACCGATAATATTATTCATTTGGTGCTTGCACGTACTCCAGGTGCACCCGAAGGCGTAAAGGGAATTTCTTTATTTATAGTGCCTAAATTTTTAATTAATGACAACGGAGAGGCTGGAGAAAGAAATGACGTCCGTTGTGTTGGCATTGAGCATAAGCTTGGTATACATGCTAGCCCAACCTGTACTTTATCTTTTGGAGAAAAAGACGGTGCTATAGGATACCTTATTGGCGATGAAAACCAGGGCCTAGTTTATATGTTTGCAATGATGAATGAAGCTAGACTTGCTGTTGGCTTGCAGGGTATTTCAGTTAGCGAGAGAGCCTACCAGCAGGCAGTATATTTTGCCAAAGAAAGAGTTCAAGGAAGCACCCCCGATAACAAAAACACAACTATTATCCATCACCCAGATGTCCGTCGTATGCTAATGACAATGAGAGCTCTGATTGAAAGCGGCAGAGCTCTTACCTACTCTGCATTTATGCATGAAGACTACATGCATAAATCAGACAACAAAGAACGGAAAACATACCATCAACGACGTATCGATTTACTTACGCCGCTTGTTAAAGGCTGGTGTACAGAAAATAGCGTTGAGATTACATCTTTAGGATTGCAGATTCATGGCGGAATGGGGTTTATTGAAGAGACTGGTGCAGCGCAGCATATGAGGGATGCTCGAATACTACCTATTTATGAAGGCACCAATGGAATACAGGCACTAGATCTTGTAGGTCGCAAACTTTCCAGAGATAAAGGTAAGGCTGCAATAGAGCTTCTAGAGGATCTTTCTCTAATTGTTCGAGATTCTAGAGTCGCTAAGCTTGAGGTCCTTGCAAATAGTCTAGAGGCCTCGCTAGCAGCCTGCAAAGAGGCAATAACCATCTTGCTGACTGAGGGAAAACAAGATTGGACGATTCCTTGTGCATCCGCTTTTAATGTGATGATGCTAATGGGGGGAACTGCAGCAGGAGCGATGTTGGCAAAAAGCGCTATTGTAGCAAGCAATCTCAATGATAAAAGTTCAGGAAATGCTATTTTTAACAAAAATAAAATATTAACAGCTATTTTTTATGCAGAGCAGGTAATGCCGCGTAATACTGCTTACCTAGAAGCAATCAGGGCAGGCTCTAAGAGTATAATGGCACTGGATGTGAAATATTTCTAAAAAGAGTTAGCATTTAAAAGAAATAAGAAATTTTTATTTGAAATAACAACTAGCTAGAACACGGATAATGAAGATGACTGGAAAGACACTATACGATAAATTATGGCAGTCTCATTTGGTTAGCCAGAGAGAGGATGGCTCTGCGCTACTTTACATCGATAGACATATTTTGCATGAAGTTACCTCACCACAAGCTTTTGAGGGCTTAAGGCTGGCAGGTCGAAAGCCATGGCGTCTCGACATGAATCTTGCCACTCCGGATCATAATATTTCTACAGATTCCGATGAAAGAGCTGCTGGAGTTGATGCTATCCCAGATGAGACATCACGGATTCAGGTTAAAACTCTTGATGATAACTGCGACTATTTTGGTGTTCGTGAATTTAAAATGAATGAAATGGGCCAAGGAATAGTACACGTAATGGGCCCGGAGCTGGGAGCCTCATTGCCTGGCATGACGGTGGTATGCGGGGACTCCCACACGGCTACACACGGAGCATTTGGCTGCCTAGCTCACGGAATAGGTACTTCAGAAGTAGAACATGTTCTGGCAACACAATGTCTGGTAACAAAAAAAATGAAGAATATGCTTATTACTGTAGATGGTAGTTTGGGCTCAGGTGTTACACCAAAAGATGTTGTGCTAGCTATTATTGGGAAGATTGGTACTGCCGGTGGAACTGGCTATGCCCTTGAGTTTGCAGGCCAAGTATTTTCAGATATGTCCATTGAGGGCCGTATGACGGTATGTAATATGGCAATAGAGGCTGGCGCTAGAGTGGGTATGGTTGCCGTTGATAGTAAAACTGTTGAGTATTTTAAAGATCGTCAATTTGCTCCAACCGGCGATACTTGGACTAAAGCAGTTAGCCATTGGAATTTATTGCAAAGCGATAAAGACGCTATATTTGATGCAACAGTTAAACTAGATGGCGCAGACATCGCACCCCAAGTTACCTGGGGTACATCACCGGAAATGGTGCTTCCGGTCGATGGAGTTATCCCTGATCCAAATGACGAAAAAGACCCTCAGAAAAGACAGGCAATAATACAAGCCTTGAGTTATATGGGCTTAAAGGGGGGCACTCTCATAACAGATATCCCTATAGATATTGTTTTTATTGGCTCTTGTACAAATTCACGTATAGAGGACATGCGCGCAGCAGCTTCTATTGTTAAAGGCAGAAAGATTGCCAGCACTATAAAGCATGCTTTGGTAGTCCCGGGCTCACAGATGGTCAAAGCGCAAGCAGAGGCAGAGGGTTTGGATAAGATATTCATGGATTCTGGAATGGACTGGAGGGAGCCTGGTTGCTCCATGTGCTTGGCAATGAATGCTGATAAATTGGCCCCTAGCGAGCATTGCGCGTCAACATCTAACCGTAATTTTGAGGGGAGACAGGGTAGCGGAGGAAGAACACACCTGCTCAGCCCATCAATGGCTGCAGCTGCAGCTATAGCTGGTCATATCATAGATGCTCGCTTTTATACTGAGACGGCCCAATGAAGACTTTTACGCTACACAAGGGGCTGGTGGTTGGAATAGATCGCCCTAATATTGACACCGATATGATTATCCCCAAGCAATTTCTGAAATCCATAAAACGTAGCGGGTTTGGTCAGAATCTTTTTGATGAGTTACGCTATATGGACGAGGGTAAACCTGGAGTGGACTGTAAATCTAGAATTCTAAGGGATGATTTTCCTCTTAACTACCCACGCTACACTAGTGCTTCGATTCTCTTAGCTCAAGAAAATTTTGGTTGCGGCTCTAGTCGCGAACATGCACCTTGGGCTTTAGAGGACTATGGATTTAGAGTGATTATTGCACCAAGCTTTGCTGACATATTCTTTACAAATTGCCTTAAAAATGGATTATTACCTATTGTTTTAAGTAAAAAAATAGTTAAATATATTTTTGATCAGGTAGAAATTACTGAAGGTTATCAGTTGTCTGTAGATCTACAGAAACAGGTTGTTATTACGCCTTCCTCCGATGAGTTTTTCTTTGATATCGATGAATTTAGCAAGCGTGCATTGTTGGAGGGCTTGGATGAAATTGGATTAACGCTAAAAGAAAGTGATTTAATCTGCGCTTATGAAGTGGAGCACATGAAGAATGCCCCATGGATTTTTGGTGCAATTAAGTAGCTTTTGTCGTTAACACGCAACTATTTTGATTGAAAAAAGGAAATTTTTAAATGGGCAAGAAGTTACTTATTCTTAAGGGAGATTGTATAGGTCCTGAGATCGTCAATGAGGCAATAAAGGTTCTTCGTAAAATTTCTCAGCTATACTCTATAGATTTCGAGATGACCGAAGGCTTGCTTGGTGGAGCAGCATACGATGAGACAGGAGATCCTTGCCCAGAAGAGACTCTTGAAAAAGGACATCAATGTGATGCTATATTAATGGGGTCTGTAGGCGGACCGATCTGGGACGGCCTAGATCGTCGTTTCAGGCCGGAAACTGGACTCTTGAAATTGCGTTCAGACCTTGAGCTTTTTGGTAACTTAAGGCCAGCTATTTTGTATCCGCAGCTTGTAGCGGCTTCGTCGCTTAAACCTGAAATAGTTTCAGGCCTTAATATTCTGATTGTTAGAGAGCTCACTGGCGGCATCTACTTCGGAGAGCCACGGGGCATTCGTATTCTAGAAAATGGAGAAAAAGAAGGTTTCAATACATATAAGTATTGTGAGTCTGAAATTCGCCGTATCGGACATCTAGCTTTTGATGCTGCTATGCTTAGAGATAAGCGTGTTTGCTCGGTAGACAAAGCAAATGTTCTTGAGGCATCAATGCTCTGGCGAGAAATTATAGAAGAAACTGCCAGTGACTATCCTGAGGTCACTCTTTCTCATATGTATGTAGATAACGCAGCAATGCAGTTAGTGAAAGAACCCAAGCAATTCGATGTGGTGGTTACAGGCAACATGTTTGGAGACATTCTGTCTGATGCTGCAGCAATGCTAACAGGATCGATAGGGATGCTTCCTTCCGCATCACTGAACAAGAATGGCAAAGGGCTCTATGAGCCTTGTCACGGATCTGCTCCAGATATTGCCGGTCAAGGAATTGCTAACCCATTGGCAACTATACTATCTGCCGCCATGCTATTACGCCACTCTTTTGGTGAAAATGAAGCGGCAAACGCCATCGAGAACGCAGTAAGTGACGTTTTGGATGCTGGTCTGCGTACTCCAGATATTTGCAGTCAGGGCAATATAAGAGTAAACACTTCAGACATGGGCGACGCGGTAGCGGCTGCGCTATAGATAGCCTTCGGTGTATAAAAAATAATTGCTTGCGTAAAAGAATTCTTAACGGTTGAAATCAGATGAAAAAAGTAGGATTTATTGGTTGGCGTGGAATGGTTGGCTCGGTATTAATAAATCGAATGCTTCAGGAAGATGATTTTTCCCAAATTGAGCCAATTTTTTTTACTACCTCTCAGCTTGGAAATTTAGGTCCAGTTATTGGGATGGAATCTACGTTGCTGCAAGATGCAAACAACATTGAGTCTTTGTCCAAGCTGGATATTATTGTGACCTGTCAGGGCAGTGATTACACGAAAGCCGTGCACACGCTATTGCGACAAGCTGGATGGGATGGCTATTGGATTGATGCAGCCTCTAATTTGCGTATGTCTCAAAGTGCCGCAATTGTCTTGGACCCAGTAAATTTAAGTTTAATAAAAGATGCCATCACTCATGGAGTCAGAGACTTTGTGGGCGGTAATTGTACTGTTAGCTTAATGTTGATGTCACTTGGAGGTCTTTTTAGAGAGGGTTTGGTGGAATGGGCCTCATCTATGACCTACCAAGCAGCATCAGGTGCCGGCGCAAAAAATATGAGAGAACTTATCGCTCAAATGGGGGGGATATATCAATCGGTGCAGTCTGAACTCATAGACCCTTCATCAGAGATTTTAGAGATTGACCGCAAGGTATCTGAAATTATGCTTAGTGAAAATTTTCCAATACATAACTTTAGTGCGCCACTAGCAGGTAGTCTTCTTCCCTGGATTGATACCCAACTTGAAACTGGTCAAAGCAAAGAAGAATGGAAAGGGCAGGCAGAAACCAATAAAATTCTTGGTTATTCTTCTGATAGCCTGATACCAATCGATGGCATTTGTGTTCGAATTGGTGCGATGAGAAGTCATAGTCAGGCACTCACAATTAAGCTCGCTAAAGACGCCCCAATTGATGAAATCGAGGATATTTTAAACAATGCGAATGACTGGGTTAAGGTCATTCCAAATGACCGTGACTCGACGCTGTCCGAGTTAACTCCTGCTGCTGTAACCGGTAGCTTGCATATCCCTATAGGGAGATTGAGAAAAATGAACATGGGAAATGATTATCTTGCAGCCTTTACTGTTGGAGATCAGCTTTTATGGGGGGCTGCAGAGCCTTTACGGAGAATGTTAAAAATATTGTTAGATGCAGCTTAGATTCTAATTTTTTTAAAATATTTTTCTAAATATAGGATATAAATAAATTAACTCTATTAAATATAAAACTTGGGTATATACGCTAAATTGTCAGGTACCAAATGGAGAGAATCTACCAGACGGGATAACACGGATTGCCGCTGCCATTGAGTATGATGGAAGTGATTATTGCGGTTGGCAGAGACAAAATCATAGTCCAAGCGTGCAAGCTGAAGTTGAAAAAGCATTTTCAGTTGTAGGAGATGAGGTTATTTCTATAGTTTGTGCTGGCCGAACAGATACTGGCGTACACGGAACTAACCAAATCGTACATTTTGATACCTGCGCAAAAAGATCTTCTCGGCAATGGCTTCTTGGGGTAAATGCAAATTTACCTAAAGGTGTTCGTGTTCACTGGACTGAAGAGAAAGCTGCTCAATTCCATGCTCGCTTTAGCGCAACAGCAAGAACGTATCGCTATATTATTTCTAATCAGTTTTATCGTTCTGCCCTTTACCATCGGCTGCTTACATGGGAAAGAATTCATTTGGATGAAGAGTTGATGGAAGTTGCCGCTCAAAAATTACTGGGCGAGCATGATTTCACTTCTTTTCGGGCTGCTGGCTGTCAGTCATTATCCCCCAACAGGGACGTATATTCTGTGAAGGTTTGGAGGGAATCTCAGTTTGTAATTTTTGAAATTATCGCTAATTCATTCCTTCACCATATGGTTAGAAATATAGTAGGTAGTTTGATTTCTATCGGGAGGAGGGAGAAGGAGCCTGAATGGCTTGGCAGTTTGTTAAAAGATTGTGATCGATCCAAGGCTTCTTCTACCGCCCCTAGCAATGGATTATACTTGTGCGGGGTAAACTATCCTTCAAGATATAAGATTCCTAAATTTAACTTAGGCCCTCAAATTATCTCATCTCAAGACTAAATGTAAAACTGTACATGGCATACACAGGTTTGCTCTAAAATCATAGGCTTGGGAATACCTTTTTGCTACAATAAATCTTTGGTATTTCATCAATCTTGCGAATCGAGTTTATTGTGAATAGAACTAGAGTAAAAGTCTGCGGAATAACTCGGCTAGAAGATGCCACTATGGCAGTCAACCTTGGCGTAGACGCTATAGGGCTCGTATTTTATTCTGCAAGTCCAAGATTCGTAGAGATAGGTACTGCTGCTGTAATAGCCGCCGCTGCTGGTCCGTTTGTATCAGTTGTGGGACTTTTTGTTAACGCTTCCGTTGAGCAAGTCAAAGAAACAATTAGTTTGGTTGACTTGGATATTTTACAGTTCCATGGCGATGAAGATGAAGCATATTGTAATCAATTTTCTAGACCTTACATTAAGGCGATACGAATGCATCATGATCTAAATCCAAATAAATCAATTTTAGAATATCCTTCCGCTCGAGGATTTTTATTTGACTCGTGGTCTCAGGATAAATATGGCGGCACAGGGGAAATTTTTGACTGGAATCGTCTCGCTTCTCTTCGGGGTCGCCCTATAATTCTTGCAGGCGGATTAAGTCCAGATAATATTGATAGGGCTGTCTCGACACTAAAGCCTTACGCGCTAGATGTAAGTGGTGGCGTGGAGGCAGCACCTGGGATTAAATCTTCTAAATTAGTCCAGCTGTTTGTTGATCGCTGTTCTAAAGCTTAAGTGTTTTATTCTCATAGATTATTTTTTTGGAGAAGTGTGTAATGAGTGTGAATTTCGATCAGATGCCAGATGAGAGTGGCCATTTTGGACCTTATGGAGGTAGATTCGTCTCTGAAACACTAGTCTATGCATTGGATCAACTTACATCTTTGTATGAAAGGCTAAAAGATGACCCTGAGTTCCAGGCTCAAATTGACTATGATCTAGCCCATTATGTTGGAAGACCTTCCCCTCTTTATTTTGCAGAACGATGGACCAAAAAAATCGGAGGGGCTCAGCTTTACTTAAAAAGAGAAGACCTTAATCATACTGGTGCGCACAAGATAAACAGTGCTATTGGTCAAGCTTTGTTGGCTAAATACACAGGAAAAAAGCGAATAATTGCAGAGACCGGGGCAGGACAGCATGGCGTTGCTACTGCGACTGTAGCTGCTAGACTGGGGCTGGAATGCCATATCTTTATGGGTGAGGAGGATATTCGTCGTCAATCACTTAATGTTTATCGTATGAAGCTGCTTGGGGCTATAGTAGTTCCTGTTACTTCTGGGTCAAAGACCCTAAAAGATGCCCTCAATGAAGCCTTAAGAGATTGGGTTAGCAATGTAGATGATACTTTTTACATCATAGGTACCTGTTGTGGGCCGCACCCATATCCAGAAATCGTTCGTAATTTTCAGTCTGTTATGGGGCGTGAAGCTCGCCAGCAATCACTGGTTCAAACAGGAAAGCTCCCAGATGCCCTGGTTGCGTGTGTTGGCGGCGGCTCAAATGCAATTGGCTTGTTCCACCCTTTTCTTAACGATAAATCTGTTGCTATGTATGGCGTTGAAGCTGGAGGATTTGGGGTGGCCTCAGGAAAGCATGCCGCGCCATTAAATGACGGAGTTCCTGGTGTTCTCCATGGAAATCGCACGTATCTAATGGAAGATGAAAATGGACAAATCATTGAAACTCACTCGATATCGGCTGGCTTGGATTATCCTGGTGTCGGCCCCGAGCATTCCTGGCTAAAAGATCTTGGTCGAGTAAACTACGTTACTGTTAACGATGATGAGGCTATGGCTGCTTTTTACACGCTAACTCAAATAGAAGGGATTATTCCTGCCCTTGAAACAAGCCATGCAATTGCATATGCAGAAAAACTAGCAAAAACAATGGACTCAGATCAAACCATCATCATTAATCTTTCTGGTCGAGGTGACAAAGACATACTCACAGTTGCAGAGATTGATGGTATTTCATTGTAAGCTTTTGTCTGCTGCATTGAGCTAGCATCATATTCAATAAAATGAATTAATTAAATAGGAAGCGCTGTTTGTGAATAGAATTAACAAATGTTTTGAGAGTCTTAGTCAAAAAAACAAGAAGGCTCTTATTTCTTATGTTGTATTAGGTGATCCCGCAAAAGATGTGACGCTTCCCGTCATGCATGCTCTGGTTGACAGCGGAAGTGATATTATCGAAATTGGGGTTCCTTTTTCAGATCCAACAGCAGAGGGCCCGGTAATTCAGCGTGCCCATGAGCGAGCACTAGAGAATGGCAGCAGTCTTGATGAAGCTTTAATTTTGGTAAAGAAATTTAGAGAAACTGACGTCAATACTCCGGTGATATTGATGGGTTATACGAACCCGATTGAAAGAATGGGATATGAAAAATTTATAGAACGTATGGTTGTTTCTGGGGTAGATGGAGTTCTTACAGTCGATCTGCCACCAGAAGAGGCAGAAGTATTCAATGAACAGTTAAGGGCATCTAATATAGAGAATATATTCCTTTTGGCGCCCACAAGCAGTCAGATAAGACAAAAGAAAGTAACCAACATGGCCGGGGGTTTTGTTTACTATGTTTCATTAAATGGTGTTACTGGCGCTGCCAACTTAGATGTTGATTCTGTAAAAGATCATGTTAGTAGTATTAGAGCGCTAACTAAGCTCCCAATTTGTGTAGGATTTGGCATTAAGGACGGCGTGACCGCAAGGGCGGTGGCAGATGTATCTGATGGTGTAGTGGTAGGAAGCGCTATAGTTAATAAAATTGCTGATCTTGCAAAACTGGGGGAACTCGACCCCTTAATATACGCTGAAACAGTTTCAGTTATTATTAAAGATATACGCGATGCACTTGATAAGTAGCAACTGAGCTTGCGAATAAATGACTAAGCGAGAAATATTATGAGTTGGCTGGAAAAAATTCGTCCAAAAGGTCCTGATACCAAGACAAGGGATCGCACCCAAAACGTCCCTGAGGGAGTATGGACAAAGTGCCCAAAATGCAGTGCGCCTTTATATCGTCCAGAGCTTGAAAAAAATCTAGAAGTTTGCCCTAAGTGTGAGCATCACCTAAGAATAAGTGCAAGGCGTAGGCTGGACATATTTTTAGATAAAGAAGACCGACAGGAGCTAGCAACTGAGGTTCAGCCTATCGATCGACTTAAATTTAAAGATATTAAAAAATACAAAGATAGAATTACTGAGTCGCAAAGGTCCACAGGGGAGGATGATGCTTTAATTGCGATCAAAGGGAGGCTAAAAGGTATGCCTGTTGTGGCTATGGCTTTTGAGTTTTCTTTTCATGGTGGATCTATGGGTTATGTGGTTGGAGAGCGATTTACCCGTGCTGCTCATCTGGCTCTTGAGAATAATATTCCAGTGGTTTGTTTTTCTGCAACTGGCGGTGCGCGGATGCAGGAGGCCTTAATTTCTCTTATGCAAATGGCAAAAACTAGCGCTGTAATAGAAAAACTAAAGAATAATGGAATCCCATATATTTCTGTTATGACGGACCCAGTTTATGGCGGTGTTTCGGCAAGTCTTGCGTTGCTTGGCGATATTAATGCGGCGGAACCAAACGCTAGAGCTGGTTTTGCTGGACCAAATATTATTGAACAAACTATTCGCCAGAAATTACCCAAAGGATTTCAGCGTGCAGAATTTTTACTCGAACATGGCGCAATTGATATGATAATAGCTAGGCATAAGATGAGAGATACACTCGCCTCTTTGCTTGCTAAGCTCACATATGCAACTAAAAGTGACGGTGCAGATGCCACAAAAAACTCTATCTGAGTGGTTAAGTCTTCTAGAAGTAAATCATCCAACAGAAATTGAATTTGGGTTAAATCGCATAGCCCGAGTTGCGATGAAGCTCGGCTTTTCATCCTCTGAAATAGATAAATTAGCTAACTCAAACATAAAAGAAGAGAATCGTCTGCATGGCGGAGACAGCTCCAAGATTGGGGTCAAACATCTTGTTAGTCCCGCTAAAAAAATTATTATGGTTGGTGGCACCAATGGTAAGGGCTCTTGCGTTGCAATCCTTGATGGTATATTAAGAGCTGCCGGCCACAAAGTGGGCACATACACTTCGCCGCATCTGATCAGATACAATGAGCGAATAAGCATTAATGGCTGCCATGCAACTGATGCGGAGATTTGCTCTGCCTTTGAGGAAATAGAGCTAGCAAGAGGTCCTATTAGCTTAAGTTATTTCGAATTCTCCACTTTAGCAGCATTACTAATTATGGCTTCTGAAAAATTAGATTTTGCAATACTTGAAGTTGGGCTTGGGGGGAGGCTGGATGCAATCAATTTTATGGACCCATGCATGTCAATTATCACCAGTATTGCGCTTGACCATCAGGATTGGCTTGGCCATGATCTTGATGGCATAGGGGCTGAAAAAGCTGGCATAGGAAGGAAGGGGATTCCTCTGATTTATGGCGACATGCAACCTATTCAGGGAGTTCTGGATACTGCTGGTAGCCTACAGGTGAAACTTTTAATAAATGGACAAGATTTTTCTTTCGAGCAATTTGGCGTACCAGCACCTGCATTTCTTCCAGCTGCTAGCGTGGCATGCGGCTTACAGGCTGCAGTACTTTTAGATCCAAGTCTAAGTTCATCCTTGCTCGAAGAGGCTCTGAGTCTTGTACGACTGGATGGTCGCTATCAGAGGTTATGTGTAGACGGTGTAAACATTATTTTGGATGTAGCGCATAACCCGCAAGCATCGGAGTTGCTATCTAAACGATTAGCTCATTCAGCAAAAGGTAGGATTGTAGCAATAGCAGGAATGATGTCAGATAAAGATATTTTGGGTATTTTAGAGCCCATGATACCAATAGTTGACACTTGGTACTTTTGCGATATACCCGGCAATTCTAGAGCATCTAGAGCTCGCAACGCTGCTTCTATATATAATGATCACTTGCAAGCGAGAATCTGCAAGCAAATGCATAGAAATCACTCCAAGCCAGGAGGCAGTCTTGATGTTGGTTCAGAAAAAATTGAAGTTTTTGAGCGAGAGTCTTCAGAAAAAGCCATTAAAGAGGCCATCAGTAATGCAAAGCCTGCAGATACTGTAGTTGTTTTCGGTTCTTTTGTTGTTGTCGGCTCTGTCCTTAATTGGCTAAAGAATATAAATTAGCTGAGTTTTTAAGTTACCATCAACCAGGAGTGTTATTTATGAGAGGCGCCGTAAAATCATACATAATGTATGCTGCTACATTGTCTGCTTTGGCGGTTATATTTGTACCATTGCTTATTGAAAGCCTCATGTCTAAAAAAGTAGATGAGACTTCTGTGATCCCAGTAAATAGAAATATTGGCACTCTTGTTTCGATGCCGATTAGATCTAAGAATATCATATCGGCGAAGTCCGATGAAAAAATATTCCAGCCACAAAGTAGATCAAGTCAGTCGGGCAGCTCTCTTGACGACAAAACTCCATCACTGTCACACGAAGGAATTCCTTTAGCTTGGGTGCTGCAAGTCGGTAGCTTCCCGGAAAAAAAATCTGCTATAGCCCTCTCTGAAAAACTTTCAGTTGATGGGTATAGGTCTTTTGTCAGAGACCTGAAAGATAGCAAGAGCACTGTCAGTCGTGTTTTTGTGGGACCAAAAATTATAAAGCAAACGCTGATTAACGATAAAACTGTCTTGGATAAACAATATGGCTTTGATTCACATTTAATGTATTTTGAGCCCTGAAGTTATGCAAGAGCTCTGTTACAATTCTATTTTTTTAAAATTTTACCCGTACCTATGTATTGCAATATGGCGCCTAAATCATGAATTCAGCTGACTGGATAATTTTGGGACTAATAAGCATTTCTGCAATCATCAGTGCAGTCAGGGGCGTTGTAAAAGAGGTTGTGTCCCTTTTTGTATGGGTGTTAGCTGCAGTTATTGCATCTATATTTCATGATGATTTTGCCGTGTTGATGGTAAACTTAATCGATACTTCGTTTCTAAGAACTTTAGTTGCTTGGATTGCCTTATTTATTGTCTGCCTGCTAACGGGGAGTATTGTAAATTATTTGCTAGGAAAATTAATTCAGGTTTCAGGTTTATCTGGTACTGACAGACTGCTAGGTATAGTCTTTGGGATTGCACGTGCTTTAACTATTATCATGGTGTTTTTAATTATAACCCCAAAAGTTTTTCCTGCAGCACATGCGCAGTGGTGGATTGAGTCAACCTTTATTCCATACCTGATTCCCTATCAGGATTGGGCACAAGAAATAGGATCGCTCGCTTTAAATTTCCTAAAAAACCTGTTTTAAGTAAATTAAATTAAATTGACTAACATCTGCAGAAAGAGGCTAGAAAATCCATGTGTGGAATCGTCGGAATTTATGGAAAAACAGACGTAAAGCTCAAACTTTACGATGCTTTAACTATGTTGCAGCATCGTGGCCAAGATGCTGCAGGGATCATGACTTGTCATAATGGTCGATTTAATCAAAGAAAGGGTGTCGGGCTAGTGAAAGATGTCTTTCATTCCCGTCATATGAACGAACTGCAGGGTAATATCGGCATTGGTCATGTCCGTTACCCAACAGCCGGTAGCTCTAGCCCAGCGCTTGCGCAACCCTTTTATGTAAATTCTCCGTATGGAATTTGTATGGCTCATAATGGAAATTTGACAAATACAGATGAATTAATGGCATTACTCTTCAGTACTGATCTACGCCACATTAATACTGACTCTGATTCTGAAGCCTTGCTCAATGTATTTGCTCATGAACTACTTGCACAAGAAATGACCAAGCCCTCGACAGAGGACATTTTTGATGCTGTTGGGCGCGTTCATAAACGGTGTCGTGGCGCCTATGCAGTGGTAGGAATGATAGCTAATTACGGAATGGTGGCCTTTAGAGATCCTTATGGTATACGTCCTCTTATTTACGGCCAACGCAAAACAAGCACAGGAATGGAGTATATGGTCGCATCTGAAAGTGTGGCTATGGATGTTTTGGGTTACACCGTTATTCGAGATCTGGATCCTGGTGAAGCTTTGTATGTTGATCAAGAAGGAGGATTACATTTAAAACAATGTGTTAAAAACCCTCAACTGAATCCATGTATTTTTGAGTACGTTTACTTCGCTCGACCTGATTCGATTATTGATAAGGTATCTGTGTACCAAGCTCGATTGAGGATGGGCAAGAAGCTTGCACAAAAAATAAAAAAATTATCCATATATAAAGATATTGATGTAATTATTCCAATCCCAGATACAAGCCGTGTTTCTGCCCAGGCAATTGCTGAGGAGTTAGGGGTAAAATTTCGTGAAGGTTTCATGAAAAATCGTTATATCGGTCGAACCTTTATTATGCCGGGACAAAAAGAAAGAAAAAAATCTGTTCGCCAGAAACTAAATCCTGTGAAGGTTGAATTTGAGGGTAAAAATGTATTACTCGTTGATGATTCCATTGTTCGCGGAACAACATCAAGAGAAATTATAGAAATGGCAAGAGATGCTGGCGCCAATAAAGTTTACATGGCATCGTCAGCCCCCCCTGTCCGCCATCCTAACGTCTACGGTATTGATATGCCGTCCGCACAAGAGCTGATAGCCCATGATCGAACTGAAGAAGAAATTTCCTCTCTCATTGGAGCTGATTTTTTAGTATATCAAGATCTAAATGATTTAGTGGATAGCGTCAAAGAAGGCAATCCAAATATCAAAAAATTTGATTGCGCAGTATTTGATGGGCACTATGTTACCGGAGATATTAATCAAGATTACCTTAAAAAAATAGATACCGAAAGAAATGATTCAGCAAAAAATGGTTCCAATAAAAATGAATTAGACATCAACCAGTCTATTGGTTTGCATAATTCAGGCATAGATACGTAGTAAAATTTTAATTAAACTGATCTTGTACAAAATGGCAGATTGACTAATTTTGGAAGAAAAATAAATGAATATAGATGATGTCAATGATCCTCATTCTGATTTTAAGTTTGACACATTAGCTATTAGGGCTGGCCATGTTAGAACACATGAAGGCGAACACGGAGAACCTTTGTTTCTGACCTCTAGTTATGTCTTTACAGATTCGGCTGAAGCGGCTGCTAGATTCTCTGGCGAACAGTCAGGAAATGTCTATTCACGATACACAAACCCAACAGTAAGTATTCTTGAAAAAAGAATTGCTGCATTAGAGTGTGCTGAGAGAGCAGTTGCGACTTCTTCTGGTATGGCGGCTATTTTGAGCACCTGCATGACCTTTCTTAAGGCGGGCGATCATATTGTGTGCTCTCGTAGTGTTTTTGGGGCAACTACTGTTTTGCTAGATAAATACTTATCTCGCTTCGGAATAGAAACAACCTTTGTTTCGTTGACCGATCTTGATCAGTGGCATCAAGCTATGCGACCACAAACCAGAATACTCTATCTAGAAACGCCTTCAAACCCGTTGTGCGATGTTGCTGATGTGGAGTCAGTTGCCGCTATTGCCCGAAAAAATAACGCATTGTTGGTGGTAGATAACTGCTTCTGTACCCCTGCATTACAGCAACCATTAAAACTTGGTGCTGACCTGATTATCCACTCAGCTACAAAATACCTAGATGGTCAAGGCCGCTGCCTCGGCGGTATAGTTGCCGGTAGCAAAGAACTCATAGGTCAAGTTTTAACTTTTATCCGAACAGCAGGCCCCACTATGAGCCCATTTAATGCATGGGTATTTCTTAAAGGGTTAGAAACCCTGAAACTACGCATGCATGCTCATTCAAGTAACGCTATGGAATTAGCGATTTGGCTTCAGGAGCAACCAAAAGTGAAGGAGGTTTTTTATGCAGGTCTTGAAAGTCACCCAGGACACAAGCTGGCTTCTAGACAACAGACTGCTTTTGGCGGTGTTTTATCATTTAAAGTTAAGGGGGACAGAAAAGAGGCATGGAAGGTCATTGATAGTACGAAGTTAATGTCATTGACCGCTAATCTTGGAGACACAAAAACAACGATAGTTCATCCAGCTACAACGACCCATGGGCGTTTAAGCTTAGAGCAAAAAGAAGAGGCAGGAATTACAGGTAACCTTATTCGTGTGGCTGTTGGGTTGGAAGATATTGATGATCTTAAAGAAGATCTCTTGCAAGGACTGAAAGCCCTGTAAATTTTGCTAGCAAAATATGCCAATCATTTTATGAGCATATTTTGTGCACCTTCAACAAAATCATCTTTTTTGGTATCATCTTCGTATTCAGCGGGCGGATTGTTAATGCCTTTTATGAAAGCAGGGCGCTCACCAAGCCGATTAACCCAAGAAGACAGGCTAGGGAAGTCCTCTATCTCAACTCCAGACCACCCATGAATCCTCACCCATGGCCAGCTTGATATATCAGCTATGCTTAGTTCTTCTGAAAGATATTCTCTTCCCTTTAGGTGAGTATCCAGCACCCCAAATAAGCGTCTTATTTCATTCTGATAGCGATCAATAGCAGGCTGGTAAGTTTCGTGCCAGTATCGAAAAAAAACATTTGCTTGCCCCATCATTGGCCCTATGCCTCCCATTTGAAACATCAACCATTGCAAAACACGTGATCGCTCATCAGGAGCATTAGGTAGTAGTCGACCTGTTTTTTCAGCCAAATAAATTAGAATAGCTCCGGATTCAAAAACCGTGAAATCATTATTATCATGATCGACAATAGTTGGAATTCTACCATTTGGGTTAAGCTTCAAATACTCGGGTTCTTTTTGCTGATTCTTGCTCAATTTCAACTCTTTAAGTTTATATGTGAGCCCAAGTTCTTCTAGCGCAATGCTGATTTTATGACCATTGGGAGTCGCTGCAGTATATAGTTCAATCATAAAAATCCTCGCTGAGTCATTACATCGAGCTGCGGTTATTTGGCAATCTAGTGTAAGTTAGCATATGAAGACCGAGCAAGAAATTAATTTTTTACAAATATTAGACGGATTGAGGTTGGATATGTTTAGTCATTTAATTAAGAACGAAATAGTTGATGCAAAAAATGCATTATCAGAACAAGGTCAGAAGGAGGCTAGCTATTACACTCATTGCATTCATGGACGCACTTTGACCCCACCTTTCCCAGATGATTTACACGAGATTGTCTTAGGTTTGGGTTGCTTTTGGGGGGCCGAAAGAAGGTTCTGGTCCCAGCCAGGAGTATATACAACGGCCGTAGGGTATGCTGGTGGTCACACTGAAAGCCCAACCTATGAAGAAGTTTGCTCTGGCTTAACTGGACATGCAGAGGTTGTAAAAGTTGTATTCGATTTCGCGCAGATAACTTTGCAAGAGGTACTTAATATTTTTTGGGAATCGCATAACCCTACCGAAGGTATGCGGCAAGGGAATGATCAAGGAACGCAGTACCGTTCCGTGATTTATTGTCACACAAATGAACAACTAAATTTAGCATTAAGCAGTAAAAATGCTTATCAGGAAAACTTAAAACAGTCAGGGTATCCGGCCATAACGACAGAGATACTACCAAGCACGATTTTTTATTATGCAGAAAAATATCACCAACAGTATTTAGCAAAAAATCCTAATGGATATTGCGGACTAAAGGGTACGGGAGTTAAGAGTGCTTAAGCCTTTTGATCTAATAAAAAAATTAAAGCGAGACTTTTTTATAAAATATTGATATATATAGTTATATTTTCAATATTCAGTAATATTAGTTAAAATTTCAATAAAGGTGCCTTCTGCCTATAGATTTATTGAGCAAAGGTCATTAAAATCGGCGTTCGACAATTCTTAACAATGATTTAAAATTGCTAAAAACTGTTTAATATTGTTGTAAGTTTTTGGGTTAATGACAGTTAGAGGTTCTTATTTTCTGACTGCTTTGGTTTATTTTTGAAGTAAATTTTTAAGAGGAATATGAGCATGAATTTTATTAAGTTACTTGGTGTGTCTGTCCTAGTTTTAGGTTTGGTCGCATGTGCTGAAAAGTCAGAAGAAGCCGCTGCACCAGAAGCAGGTGAAGCGACAAATGATAATATCAGCAAATTCAATACAGAAAAATTTGGTAGTTCGTCCGATCCTTCAACTGCACCAGCTCCAGCATTTGCTATTTCAAAAAATTTGAAGCCTGGCGAGTATGTTAACGAGAAAGGTGAGGTAATGAAGAATAGAGAGCTTGAGGGTGTTGTTGAAAATCCTAAGTTGCGTGAAATACCAGAAGGCATAGAGGAAGGCAGTGTAGAGCACACTATGTGGCTTCTTTCACAGGAAGAGTAATTCTTAAGCTATTCTTTAGTGTAGAAAATACTGAATCCCAGCGAGTTATTGACCGCTGGGATTTTTTTTACTACCAGCTTTCTTGCTGCTTCTTATGGTAGTTTTCAGCCTTCATTCTCCCATCAACTGGTCAGATGTTAGTTGCTAATACAATTAAGGGGAAAATACCTTGAGCGACACAAGCTTTCTCTCTCTTAACTTAAATGAAGATTTGATTAAAAATATCTCTTCTTTGGGTTATGTTGAAATGACGCCCATACAAGCTAAAAGCTTGCCTGATATCTTGAAAGGCCTAGATCTTATCGGTCAGGGTATTACTGGTTCAGGAAAAACAGCTGCATTTTCATTGGGCCTTTTAAGTAGGCTCGATGTAAAAAATTTCCGCATACAGGCAATAGTCCTTTGTCCGACTCGTGAGCTGGCAGATCAGGTCGCTAACGAAATACGGAAACTTGGACGCACAATTCACAATATTAAAGTGTTGACCCTCTGTGGCGGAACGCCATTTGGTCCTCAGGTTGGATCTTTGGAGCATGGAGCTCATATTGTTGTTGGCACACCAGGACGAATACTTGATCATCTTAATAAGGCAACTCTAAGTCTGAATAGCGTAACTATGCTGGTGCTTGATGAGGCTGATCGTATGCTAGATATGGGTTTTCAGTCCTCACTTGATGCCATAATGAATCAGCTTCCAGAAAAACGCCAAACGTTGCTTTTTAGCGCCACATATCCAGACGAAATTCAGTCTATTTCCTCACGTATAATGTCCAATCCAGTTATCGTGCGAATCGCAGCTTCCGAAGAAAAAAGTACTATAAAGCAACATTTCTATAAAATAAATGATGAGGCACACCGGTTGGCAGTATTGCGCTTATTGCTTCTTGAAAGTCGCCCAGAATCAGCCATCATCTTTTGTGAAACTAAAAAAGAAACTCAGGAGATTGCTGATCAGCTCGAAAGTTTTGGATTTAGCTCGGTGGCTTTGCATGGAGATATGGAACAAAAAGACAGAGATCAAACTCTGATTCGCTTTGCCAACAAAAGCGCCTCTATCCTTGTTGCTACTGATGTGGCTGCCAGAGGTCTAGATATTGAAGCTCTTGCTGCAGTCATAAACTACAGACTTGCACGAGATGTAGAAGTGCATATTCATCGTGTTGGTCGAACGGGTCGGGCGGGAAATACCGGCAACGCATACAGCTTTTTTAGCGAAAAAGAGCGTCATAGAGTTAATCTTTTAGAGGCATATTTAAGTCTAATTATTATCCCTGAAAAATTACCGGGAACTAAGGCTCTAGAAAAAAATCCACCTAGGGCGCCAATGGAAACCCTGCAGATTGATGGCGGAAAAAAACAAAAAATACGTGCTGGCGATATTCTTGGAGCCTTAACAGGAGAGAATGGGATTAATGGTTCCCAGGTAGGAAAAATCAATATTTCAGATAACTGGTCTTTTGTTGCAGTTAGTTCTGATGTATACAAGGTTGCTTTGCATAAGCTAGGTACCGGGAAGCTAAAAGGCCGGTCTTTCAGGGTCAGATTGATTCGCGGGTCATAAACTTCAACTTGTTTCCTGCAATAATCTGCCTTTCTTTTTCTTTTATAGGGTCTGCAAGCGGGACTGCTGCAATTAACTGCTTGGTGTACTCCTGAGATGGGGTTTTGAAAATATCAGCAGTAGATTCCATCTCCACTAGTCTCCCATGACGCATCACTGCAATACGATCCGCTATGTAACGAACTACCGATAGATCGTGGGAAATAAACATCATGGTTAGATTGTGCTTATCAACCAAAAATAAAATTAATTCGAGAATTTGTGCTTGTACTGTTACGTCAAGGGCTGAGACGGGCTCATCGGCAACTATGAATTCTGGCTTAGTTGAGATAGCGCGGCCTATAGCAATACGCTGGCGCTGCCCGCCAGAAAACTCATGAGGGTATTTTCTAGCAGCAGATCTCGCCAACCCCACATCATCCATCAATCTTAAAACCTCTTTTGCCGCATCCTTGCGCGATACCAATCGATGATATAGCAATGGT
This sequence comes from Porticoccus sp. Uisw_050_02, assembly GCF_047729555.1. Classification (NCBI taxonomy): domain Bacteria; kingdom Pseudomonadati; phylum Pseudomonadota; class Gammaproteobacteria; order Cellvibrionales; family Porticoccaceae; genus Porticoccus; species Porticoccus sp. Uisw_050_02. The sequence continues at coordinate 702,571 of NZ_CP159825.1, forward strand.
TCTGCTAATGTATCATACACGCTCATCCTAGGATTTAATGAAGAATAAGGATCCTGGAATATCATTTGCATGCGCTTACGAACAGATGTCTTCTTGCTAGGAAGCAATAGAGTAAGGTCCATATCATCAAAGACTACATTTCCGCTAGCTATAGGCGTAAGCTGCAGTATTGCTCGACCTAATGTCGACTTACCTGAGCCGGACTCCCCAACTAACCCAAGTATTTCACCGCGTCTTATCTCAAAAGAGATATCATTAACCGCCTTGATAACCTTTATTTTCTTGTCTTTTCCGGAGAACATATTGGCAAAAGACCAAGGGCTATAAGAGTTAGATTTATGAAAAAATACTTTTAAATTGTTAACTCTCAGAAAAATCATATTTTCATCACAGAGTGCTAGTTGTTTTTCTCCGCAAGGAATGGATGAAAGTAATTTTTGTGTGTAGGCGTTTTTAGCGTTGTAGAAAATGTCTTCGGTATTCCCTTCTTCTACAATTAATCCTTCTTTCATGACGGCAACTTTGTCAGCTATGCCAGCCACAACACCGAGATCATGACTGATAAAAATCACAGCAATACCATATTTTTTTTGAAGTTCTTTGATCAAAATGAGTATCTGCGCCTGAGTAGTGACATCTAGCGCAGTGGTTGGTTCATCGCATATGAGCAGTTTCGGTTTGGCCATTAAAGCCATGGCAATCATTACCCGTTGTTGCATCCCTCCAGAAAATTCATGAGGATAACTGTATATTTTTTGCTCCGGATCTTTGATGCCGACCTCGCAAAGCATTTTGATAGCCATTATGACTGCTTCACTGCGTGATTTACCCTTATGGGTTGTTAATGGCTCAGTAAGCTGCTCACCTATTGTTAGATAGGGGTTAAGACTTGTCATTGGGTCTTGAAAAATAACAGCTATGTCATTCCCGCGGATTTTTTGAAGATCCTGTTCTTTGGCTTGAATTAAGTCTATGTCATTAAAGTAGGCGGCACCTGATTCTATTTTTCCAGGTGGCATGGGAACAAGCCCAAGCAGGCCATAACAGGCAACAGATTTCCCTGATCCGGATTCACCAACGATTGCTAGCGTTTCTCCACGATTTACACTAAAGCTAATATTTTCAACCGCTTTAATAATACCGTTGCGTGTGTGAAAGCGGATAGTTAAATTTTTAACCGAAAGTAATGCCATATTTTTAATATACATCTTTTATTTATTAGTAATTTAAATAAACTTTATAGAAATAACTATAAGTTTTATTATCTAGTAGTTTTAGTCCTTTGATGTCCTGGGATCCAGTGCATCTCGTAGGCCATCTCCTAGAAAATTTAGTGCAAATAGCGTTATCGATAAAAATAGACCAGGAAAGAAAATAAGCCACGGATATTCTTCCATAGTTTCCACACCATAAGAGATTAGTAGTCCCCAGGAGCTCTCAGGAGGCTGTATCCCTAAGCCAAGAAAGCTTAAAAAAGCTTCCAGCAGCATTACACTGGGTATGGTTAGGGTTGTATAAACAATAACAGGACTAAGAATGTTCGGAATTAAGTATCGGCGGATAATTGTCCAGTGAGACAACCCAAGCGACAAAGCGGCCTCGATGAACTGTTGTTGCTTTAGTGTCAGCACTTGTCCGCGGACAATGCGCGCCATTGTGAGCCACTCTACGGCTCCAATGGCTAAAAATAAAAGTAATATATTTCTACCAAAGACGACCATAAGCAGTACTATAAAAATCATAAAAGGCATAGCATAAAGAATGTCTACTAGTCTCATCATGGCCGCATCAATACGACCTCCGGAGTATCCCGCAATAGTACCCCAGATAACTCCAATAAAAACTGCTACAGAGCTAGCTAAGAAGCCAACAGCTAGAGAAATTCGACTTCCATACATTACTCGGGTCAACATATCTCGACCAAAAATATCAGTACCCAATGGGTGCGCTAGAGAAGGGCCTGCGGCGCCCAACAGAAGATCTTGTTCCTCGTAACCGTAGGGAGCAATAATTGGTGTAAGGAGCGCAACAGCGCAAAAAAGGACTAGGATGCCTAGGCTGACGATAGCTAAGGTATTCTTTTTAAGACGGATCCATCCATCCATCCACAATGAAGTGCTTTTTTCAATAGATGGAAGAATTTGGGTTAAAGAACTTTTGTTATGCTGAATTGGTCTGGGCATCTAGTTGTCCGACCTGTATTGATGGCGAAGTTTTGGATTACACCAAACAGCAATAACATCTGACAGCAAATTAAAGAAAATGATAAGCGCTGCAAAAAAGACTGTAGTTCCTAAAATCATTGTGTAATCTCGATTAAAAGCAGCCTGCACATAAAATCGACCGAGCCCTGGGATCTGGTAAATTGTCTCTACAACAAAAGAACCGCTTAGAAGTCCAGCAAAGGCAGGTCCAAGAAAGGCGATCACAGGGGTCAGGCCGCCACGAAGAGCGTGTTTTAGGACGATAGTTGTAGGAGGCAAGCCTTTTGCTTTAGCTGTACGAATATAGTCTTGTGTCATCACTTCCAGCATTCCCCCTCGACTTAGACGCGCAATAAAAGCCGCATATCCTAATCCTAGGGTCAAAGTAGGCAATATTTTATCACCTGGAGTATTTCCCCAGCCAGAAATAGGAAGCCATTCAAGCTCAATGCCAAAAACTAACACTAAAAGAGGGCCCATTAAAAATGAAGGCATGCAAATACCAATCATAGCGGCTGACATGGGCAGATAGTCGTGTATTGTATTTGGCCTAAGGCCAGCATATGCGCCTGCACTGATACCAATAATGACAGCTATCAACATTGCATAAAAAGCCAATTCAGCAGTAACGGGCAAACCGGCTGCGATCAGTTCATTTACAGTTCGCCCAGGATAGCGAAAAGAGGGTCCAAAATCGCCATGAATTAGATCGCTCATGTAACTAATGTATTGCTGCCAAACAGGCTGGTCTAAGTTGTATTGTGCTTCTAGCGCCTTAACAACCTCAGGTGGAACTGATTTTTCAGCACTGAATGGGCCTCCAGGGGCAGCCCTCACCAGAAAAAAAGTTGTGGCGATAACAATTAGCAGCACAGGGATTGACTGAAGTAATCTACTTAAAATAAAACGAAACATTAGTCTACTTTCTCCCTGTCAAACAACGGATCAAGGGAAAGTTTTTTATAAAGAACATAGTCTAGAATATTTGGCTGAAGCCCCTTGAGACTCGGATGCACCAAGCTTTTACTATTATAAATATAGATAGGAAGTATAGGCATATCTTCAAGTAGAATTGCTTCGGCTTTAGCCATGATTCGATATCTCTCTGCTTTGTTTGAAGAGATAGGGGCCTGCTTTATAATTAAATCATCGTATTGAGCGCTTGACCAGCCCGTACGGTTATTACCGCCTTCAGAAACCCACATATCGAGAAATGTGTTTGGGTCAACATAATCCCCAATCCATCCAGCCCTAGCTATCGCATAGTTGCCGTTATTAACTGAATCCAAGTAGACCTTCCAGTCTTGATTACTTAGAGTAATGTTAACGCCTAGGTGTACCTTCCACATTTGCTGAATAGCTACGGCAATTTTCCTGTGGCCTTCTGATGTGTTATACAAAAGTTCAGTCATAGGAAATCCTTCTCCATTGGGATAGCCAGCACGAGCCATAAGATCGCGAGCTTTAGCGGGGTCAAAGCTGAATCCAGATTTAGCGGTATATCCAAGTGTGCCGGGTGGGGTAAAAGTGCTAGCCGGAGATTCGCCGCCTTTTGTTACCCTTTTTGTTAATTGCTTCCTATCAATGCTCATTGCTAAGGCTTTTCGCACACGCTTGTCGCTCAGATGAGGGAGCTTTGTGTTAAATCGATAAAAATAGCTGCCAAGGTATGGGTGAGCGTATAAAAGGTTTGGTTTGTTGTTTTTATAAACCTGCAATTTATCAATAGGGATGCTTGATGTTTTGTGCAGCTGACCCAAACGAAACATCCTTTCTTCTGTTGTTACATTTTCTATTGGGTGGAATTTTATACCATTTAGAGCCACATTTTCGACATCCCAGTAGTAAGGATTTTTAGTAACATCGATAGATTGAAATAGTCGCCATTCTTTTAATAAAAACGGACCATTGCCTACAAAATTTCCCGGACGTGTCCATAATGTGCCGCGCTCATGCGCTTTACCAAATTTCTCAATGGTAGCCCTATGCAAGGGAAACATACTGTAGTGATCTAATAGCTGAAGAAAGTATGGCGTGGGATGTGTGAGTGTTATTTTGAGAGTGTAATCATCCAGAGCTTTCACGCCAACTTGAGAAAAATCGCCTATCTCGCCTTTAGCGTAAGCTTCAGAGTTAGCAATAGGAAACAGCATGTAGGCATATTGATTTCCTAGCTTTGGCTGCAAAGCGCGCCACCAAGACCAAACAAAATCATGAGCTGTTAAGGAGTCGCCATTGGACCATAATGCGTTATGTCGTAACTTGAATGTGTAAATTTTACGATCTTCGCTAATGTGCCATTCTTTTGCAACTGCAGCAATTGGCTCTAATGTTTTAGGGTCTTTTGCAACTAACCCTTCTAGCAGAGCGGTGAGAATATGGTGCTCAGGGATGCCGGTAACAATATGAGGATCCAACTCCTGAGGGTCGGTGCCGTTTCCCCAGTGCAAAATGCCATTTTTATTACCAGCAGTGACGTTATTTTCACCGCTGCCGCATCCTGCTGTGGAGATCAGCAAAGCCAATAATAGGCTGAGGGGACCGAGTTGTCTTCTGAGGCTCTTATCCTTGAACATATTTAGCCCAAATATTAATACCATTATACAGATTGTTTAAAGCCACTATTTTCTTCATGTTAAGCAGAGAGCCAGTGAAACGCTAGTCTGAATTATAGTTTTACAAAAAGCTTCATTGAAATACATTAATGAACCGCACATAATGCTAACCTTAGAGGCATTTCTCCGTAAAATCAAAATGCGCATAAACAGGGACTATTTTCCCTGAGTCGATTGACTACCAGAGCTTCATTGATTTTAATAGTTTATGGTGACCCCTGTTGGTCCCTTGCAATAATTTGCTGCGAACCCCGCCAGGCCCGGAAGGGAGCAACGGTAGTAGTTAAATTATGTGCAGGATACGGCTGGCAGGGGGAGCCACCAGTTTTTAATCTTCAGCACTGAAGGCAGCCAAGTCTACTTGCCAAGAATAAGCTCCACCTCATCCATAAGCATATCCATACGTCGAATTACTGCTTCATAAACTTCTGAGGATGCCATATCAACACCTGCATTCATAAGAATCTTGTAAGGGTAGTCAGAGCCGCCCGCTTGAAGAATGCCTAGAAAATTCTGTTGGGCTTCAGGACTTCCATCTAATATTTTGTCCGTAAGAAAATATGCGGCAGAAATAGAGGTGGCGTATTGATAGACATAAAAGTTGCGATAGAAGTGAGGAATATAGGCCCATTCAACCGCATAAAGATCATCTATATCCATAACCCCTTCGTTGTGACCATAATAGCGTTTAAGTATATCGCCATATATTTTGTTGAGCTTGTCTCCCGACAGTGCGCCACCATTTTCTATCAATGTATGAATCGCTAACTCAAACTCTGCAAACTGTGTTTGTCGAAAAAAAGTACCTCTAATCTGCGAAAGCTCTTTAAATAAATAGTACAAGCGCTCCTGATCATCTACTGCATTCCTTCGCAGGTAATCAAAAAGCAGCACTTCGTTAGCAGTAGATGCAATTTCGGCAATAAATGTTGCATAGTCTGCTTTTGTGAAGGGTTGAGACTGATTAGCTATCAAAGAATGCATAGCATGACCCCATTCATGGGCAAAAGTACTGACTGACTCCAGCGTATTATCAAAATTTAATAATATGTAGGGGTGGACATCGTAAGCGGCTCCCATAACATATGCGCCACTTCTTTTTCCTTGAATTGGGTGCACATGCATCCAATTTTTATTAACTGCTTCTGTGAATGTGTTTATATAATCTTTACCCAATGGCTTTAATGCCTCTATAGTCAGCAATTTGGTTTCTTCGAGACTATATTTTTTATCTATTGAGATTACAGAGGGATAAATATCGTAATATTTTGTTTGATCTAGACCCAACATTCGCTGTCGAAGACCTATAAGTCTATGGAGGCTTGATACCTTTGTGCTAACGGTGGAAACTAAGGCCTCGTAGACCTCTCTAGGGATGTTATCCTCAGCCAAGGCTTGTTCTAACGAAGAGCTATAACCCTTAATTTTTGCCATAATGGCATCTTTTTTTACCTGTCCCTCTAGAGTGATAGCTAATGTTTGTTTGTAATTCTGAAATGTTTCCCAGAATTCATTAAATACTAACTCTCGATCTTCTCGAAGAGAAGAACCCCTATTTGAAGCATATCCTGATGGGTCTAACCTGTATTTTTTACCATCTGATAGCGTTACCTCTGGCCAAGGAATCTCTGCGTTAGTTAGTACCTCGTAGGCACTAGCTGCAGTGCTCATAGTATCCTGTAGAGCTGCAATAATTGATTCTTCTTTAGGAGAAAGAATGTGTTTTGATTGGCGTAGAGTATTTAAAATATAAAAATCATGCTCTTTGAGCGCCAAAGATTCTTTTAGGTAGGTGTGTATTTTTGTGCTCTCAATGGACACCAGTTCAGGATTTACATAGCTTACAGCTTCGCCAAACTGGACTAACAGTGTTTGAGCTAAAGAGGATCGCTCACGAAATTTGGAGTTCGCCAAATCAGTGTCTTTTGCTAAAAAGGCGTACGTATAGAGCTTCAGTAGGTCCTTGTAGACACCGGTAATCTTGTTCATGCAAGAGGCTAGAACTGCACTATTTTCGCCCAGCCTACCTTTGCAATCCCCGAGTCTTGTTATGCGTGCAGATATTTTAACACGCTTCTCTTCCCAGCTTTTTACGTCTGGATACAAATCATGCAGATCCCAAACAAAAGATTTATCTTCTAAGGTATATTTTTCTGTTGCCGGACTTGCGCTTTGTGCCAGTATTGGCTGAATCAAATACACAGAAAATAGTGCTATTGCTAAAAAACTACTGTATTTATGCGTCATTATTTTTTTCCGGTATTATTTCATCAATGGTGCTAAGCAGCATGCCGTCTATTAGTCTGGTGGACACTTGATCACCAATCCCTATATTGGCAATATGTTGTAACACTTTTTCTTGCTTATTCAAAACAATAGCATAACCTCTTTGCAGAGTATTCAGAGGGCTAATTGTATGCAAAAGTCTTGCCGTATTTCCCCATTCCTGCTGTTTTTGAGCCAAAAGCGTCAGAATACCTTTTTTCAGCTGTTGCTCTAAGAGTTCGGTTTTACCCCAAAGGCTAAAAAGTTGATTACTAGGATGTGATCGCGTAACTTTTTCATCAAGATTTCTTAAGACAATGCTGTAATTCCGAAATTTTACTGCGGTGCTCTGCTGAAGCCTTAGCTTTAGGTTTGTTAGCTGAGATTTGACGTATAAAAGAAAATCGACAGGGTTTCGTATTCTGCGATATAGGCCATCCACACGCTGCCCCTTTGCTTGCAAGTGACGAAAAATAATTTCTTTTAAGTTCTCTTCTTTTCGCTCAAAATCAAGAATAAGTGCGTTAGCATCAGGACTGACAATCACAGCAGCTGCGGAGGGGGTTTCGGCTCTGCAATCAGCTACAAAATCAGCGATCGTTGAGTCTGTTTCATGGCCAACAGCACTGATGATGGGAATACTGCTATCGTAAATAGTTTGAGCAAGTTTTTCCTCGTTAAATGCCCATAAGTCCTCTAGTGATCCACCACCACGCGAAAGAATAAGAACATCACAAGTTTTATCTGTATTCGCGCAAGTTATCCTATTAGCGAGCTCATATGCAGCACTATTGCCCTGAGAGTTACTCCCTTGCACTATGCTTGGATAAATAGTGACTCTTGTTGCTGGGTATCGCCTTTTTAGAACCGACAATATATCTTGCACAGCTGCCCCTGTAGGCGACGTTATAAGTCCTATTCTTTTTGGGTAGGCTGGCAGAGCTAGTTTGTGTTTGGCATCAAACATACCCTGCTGCAACAAGCGTTCTTTTAGCTCATCAAATTGTCTCTGTAGGGCGCCGAATCCTGCTTTTTCAATATGTTCGATAATAAGCTGGAAGTCTCCGCGGCCTTCATAAATGCTCACTCTACATCGAGCTAATATCTTTGCTCCATTGTCAGGCATAAAACGACTTTTAGAATTTTGGCTACGAAACATAGCGCAGCTTATTTGGGCAACTTCGTCTTTAAGCGTAAAGTACCAGTGACCAGACCCAGGTTTAGATAAATTGGATATTTCTCCCTCTACCCAAATTAAAGGAAACTGAGCTTCCAGCAACTGACGAGCTCTTTTGTTGAGCTGGGAAACGGTATATGTGGTAAGTGATCTTTCCATTACTTTATTCTCCATTCTTGTCGCCTGGAGTCAACGAATAAATTCATAGTTTAAATTTGTTGCGAGGTCTTATTTAGACAATAGATTAAAAATAGTGTTTTTCGTTGACCGTAGGCTTATAATAGCTCGCTTGCTTTAATCGCTCTCTGTTTGTTGTTTATTTTGCCAGAAACCAACAGTGTTAAAAAAAATTTTATGATGAGGTAAGCTAAACAGATGCTAAGAATAGCTGAAGAAGCATTAACCTTCGATGATGTCCTATTGGTCCCCGGCTACTCCGAGGTCACCGCAAAAGATGTTTCACTTAAAACCCGCTTGTCCCGATCTATCGATCTAAATATACCTCTTGTTTCAGCTGCAATGGATACAGTTACTGAGTCTCGGCTTGCTATTGCATTAGCTCAAGAGGGCGGTATTGGTATTATTCATAAAAGCATGAGTATCGCGCATCAAGCCCAAGAGGTTCGGGCTGTTAAGAAATACGAGAGTGGCGTTGTCAAGGATCCAATAACCATTAATGCCTCTGCATCAGTCAGAGAACTGGTGGAACTAACTGCGGAATACAACATTTCTGGGGTCCCGGTATTAGAGGATGGCGAACTTGTTGGTATTGTCACGCGTCGCGATGTGCGTTTTGAGCCTAGTCTAGATTTACCTGTGTCAGCGATAATGACACCCAAAGAAAGGCTAGTTACTGTGCTTGAGGGTGCTAATGCTGAAGCAATCAAAAGCTTGCTTCACAAGCATCGAATAGAAAAAATATTAGTTGTTAACAAAGCGTTTCAATTGCGCGGCCTAATAACTGTAAAAGATATAGATAAAGCTGAAAAGTTCCCGAATGCCTGCAAAGACGATCAAGGTCGTCTGAGGGTAGGGGCATCAATCGGCACCAGTCCAGATACAGATGATAGAGTCTCAGCTTTAATAAAGGCTGGAGTTGACGTGCTCGTCATAGATACAGCCCACGGACACTCTTTCAATGTTATAAGTCGTGTTCGTCAAATTAAAAATCAACACCCATCAGTAGATGTAATCGCCGGGAATATTGCTTCTGCAGAAGCTGCAATAGCATTAGCTGAGGCAGGTGCTGACGGTGTAAAGGTTGGGATTGGCCCTGGTTCAATATGTACCACTAGGATTGTTACCGGTATCGGAGTGCCTCAAATCACAGCTATAGCTAATGTTGTTGAAGCCTTAAAGAACAAAGATATCCCTATTATTGCTGATGGGGGTATTCGTTTTTCTGGTGATGTCGCTAAAGCCCTAGCGGCTGGTGCGCACTCTGTCATGATGGGCTCAATGTTCGCCGGAACAGAAGAATCTCCAGGCGAGATAGAATTTTACGAAGGACGCACCTATAAGTCCTATCGCGGAATGGGATCTATGGGCGCCATGTCCCAAACAATTGGTTCGAGTGATCGTTATTTTCAGGATTCTTCTAAAGGTGCAGAAAAGTTAGTGCCAGAGGGCATCGAAGGGCGTGTTCCTTACAAGGGTCCGATAGCATCTATAATTCACCAAATGATGGGCGGAGTGAGGTCTGCTATGGGTTATACCGGTAGCGTAGATATAAATACATTGCGGACAAAGCCAACCTTTGTTCGTGTTACTACGGCGGGAATGAATGAAAGCCATGTGCACGATGTATCCGTTAGCAAAGAAGCGCCGAATTATCCTCGAAGATAATTATTCTATTTAGAATTTACTTATGTATAAAGGGGCTGCGAATTGCAGCCTTTTTAGCTCTCTATTAATAAACAGACAGATGGCCTTATAATTCACTATGGTTAATATTAAATCTAAAAAAATTCTAATTCTTGATTTTGGCTCCCAATATACCCAGCTTATTGCAAGAAGAGTAAGAGAGGTTGGTGTATATTCTGAGATTCGGGCATTTGATATGAGTAATGCTGAAATCGTTGAATATAATCCCAGTGGGATAATATTAGCAGGTGGCCCAGAATCTGTGGCAGAAGGAAAGTCTCCAAGAGCCCCCACTCAGGTATTTGAAATAGGGGTTCCCGTATTAGGTATTTGCTACGGTATGCAAACGATGGCAGAGCAACTGGGCGGTGAAGTTCAAAGCTCAAATGCTCATGAATTTGGTTCCGCCCGAATAAAAGTTCATAGCGATAGCCTGCTGCTCGAAGATCTGGCAGACCAAATTGACCAAAAAGGTTGTAGTTGGCTTGATGTATGGATGAGCCATGGTGATCAGGTTGCAAAGATGCCATCGAGCTTTAGGCTGATGGCTTCAACTGACTCGTGTCCAATTGCAGGCATGTTTGATCAATCTAGACAATTTTATGGCTTGCAGTTTCATCCTGAAGTAACCCATACGCTTCAAGGTATGGGTATATTTGAGAAGTTCATTGTTGACATCTGTCAATGCGAAAAATCATGGACTCCAGCTATGATTGCTGAAGACGCCATAATGTCCATTCGTGCACAAGTTGGAGCTGATAAGGTTTTACTGGGACTGTCAGGTGGCGTTGATTCATCAGTTGTTGCCGCCTTGCTGAGCAAGGCGATTGGCGATCAGTTAACTTGTGTATTCGTAGATAATGGATTGCTGAGAAAAAATGAAGGTGCACAGGTTATGGACATGTTTGCCAAGAATATGGGGATAAAGGTTATACGTGTTGATGCGGAAGAGCTCTTTTTGAAAAGACTTGCAGGAGAGGTTGATCCTGAACAAAAACGTAAAATCATTGGTAAGACCTTTATAGACATTTTTGACAAAGAAGCTACAGTTATTGAAGACGTTAAATGGCTGGCACAGGGAACCATTTATCCGGACGTTATTGAGTCAGCTGCTTCTAAAACCGGAAAGGCTCATGTGATAAAATCTCACCACAATGTGGGCGGTCTTCCTAAAGCTATGAAAATGGCGCTAGTTGAGCCTTTGCGTGAACTGTTTAAGGATGAGGTACGGAAAATTGGTGTTGAGCTAGGGCTTCCTTATCACATGGTATACCGGCACCCATTTCCGGGGCCTGGGCTGGGTGTCAGAATTTTAGGGGAAGTTAAGAAGGAGTATGCCGATTTACTGAGAGAAGCAGACGCCATTTTTATCGAGGAGCTACATAATTCAGACTGGTATCATAAAACAAGTCAGGCATTCGTAGTTTTTCTTCCCGTAAAGTCTGTAGGTGTAGTAGGGGACGCTCGTCGATATGAATATGTGATTGCGCTAAGAGCCGTAGAGACAATTGATTTTATGACTGCAAGATGGGCTCACCTTCCCTATGATTTATTAGAAAAGGTATCCAATAGAATAATTAACGAAATTAAAGGGATATCTAGAGTGGTTTATGATGTTTCTAGTAAGCCGCCTGCAACTATTGAGTGGGAGTAGTTATTATAGTTTAAGTTATTGATATTAAATAATATAAAAACCACGTTACTACTAAGTGGAAGTAGTTTTTTCTGTGTGCAATGAATTGGAAACTGAAATGGAAGTTAAATGAAAAACGGGAAAAACACTTACATTGATGCGGATGGCAGCAAATATGTCGGTGAATTCAAGGATGATAAGTATCACGGACAGGGTACTTTAACTGTTGTCGATGGCAGCAAGTATGTTGGTGAGTTCAGGAATGACATGCCGCACGGGCAAGGAGCCTACAGCTTCTCCAACGGAGATCGATATGTAGGGGGGTTCGAGAACAGCACAAGAAGCGGGTATGGTATCTATACTTACGCTGACGGCGAGGAACATCGCGGTGAATGGAAAAATGATGCAATAGTGGGTATTAAATGAAGAAATTATCACTTCATTGGCAAATACTGATTGCGCTAGCCTTAGCGGCAGTGGTGGGCTCAATTTTAAAGCAAGGGTCAGCTAATGGTCCCCCTGATGCATTTCTGGGTATTGCGTACATCACAATTTTTGAATACATCGGAAATCTTTTTCTTAACGCGCTAAAAATGATCATTGTCCCGCTGATTGTATCTTCTATAATTGTTGGAGTGGCCGGCATGGGTGTCTCCATGAATCTTAGGTCAATTGGGATTCGTACACTAAGCTTTTATGCAGCAACCACGCTACTTGCCATACTGATTGGATTAAGTTTAATTAATCTCGTATCCCCCGGTTATGTTAATGGTCAGCCTGCGGGCGAGCTTCTTGCATTGAATGATCATGATGTGGTAGTTATTGAGCAACGGATAGAAGGTAGGGGTATAGGCGACGTAGCAGGTATTTTTACTCGAATGGTGCCACCGAATATTATAAAAGCAGCCGCAGAGGGTCAAATGCTTGGATTGATCTTCTTTGCCATTCTTTTTGGGTACTTCATGACAAAACTACCCGTTGACCTAAAGGATCCATTGTTTCGCTTTTGGAGTGCGACTTTTCAGGTAATGATGAGCATGACTGAATGGATCATGAGGTTTGCTCCTATAGGTGTTTTCGGCCTAGTCGCAGGAGTAATAGCAAAAACAGGCTTCGTCGCAGTAAGGCCTCTCGCGATATTTTCTTTAACGGTATTTGTTGCGCTGTGCGCTCATGCCCTAATAGTACTGCCCTTGTTGTTAAGATTGATTGCAAAAGTGAATCCGCTGAGTATGCTCAAGGCGGCATCACCGGCGCTGCTTACTGGCTTCTCGACAGCATCTTCATCTGCAACTTTGCCAGTGACTATGAGGGTCCTTGAAAAAAATGTAGGAGTCTCTAGCGGTATCTCAAGTTTTGTTTTACCGCTTGGTGCAACTGTAAACATGAATGGGACTGCTTTGTATGAGTGTGCAGCTGCAATGTTTCTTGCGCAAGCATACGGTTTGGAGTTAAGTTTTGGAATTCAATTTACAATTGTAGTTGTTGCCTTGCTGACCTCCATTGGTGTTGCAGGAGTTCCCTCTGCCTCCTTGGTGGCTATCGCTATCATCCTGGGCAGTATTGGCCTGCCAGTTGAGGCAATTGGTGTCTTAATGGTCTTTGATCGATTGCTAGACATGTGTCGCACCAGCGTTAATGTCTGGGGTGATATGGTATGTGCAACGATTATATCCCGTTTGTCTGGAGAGCAGACCAAAATACATATTGGGCTCACTGGAAAAGACAGATAATGGATCCAGTCAGCCAGGGCATTCTAGGCGCATCTTTTTCACAATCAGCGGTCCAAAATAAGAAGCTATTGGGTCTTGTGGGTTTTATTGGTTTCATGGCTGGTATGGCTCCTGATCTAGATATTTTTATACAATCCCATGAGGACCCTCTTCTTTTTTTAGAATTCCACAGACAATTTACCCATGCTCTCGTTTTTATTCCTTTTGGCGGCCTGATTTGCGCATCATTATTTTTTCTTTTTTCCAAAATACGCCAATCCATTTCCTTTAAAAAAGTATGGATATCTTCAACAATTGGCTATGGCACTCATGGGCTTCTAGATGGATGTACAAGTTACGGGACATTGCTTTTCTGGCCTTTTAGTTATGAGCGCATCAGCTGGAACAACATCTCTATCATTGATCCTTTGTTTACTGTCCCGTTAATTATATTTGTATTTTTAAGCATTTATTTAACGAAGGTATCTTTTGCAAGATTTGCTGTTATTTGGGCTTTATTCTACCTGGCGGTCGGCCTAGTCTTGAATGATAAGGCGCTTGATATCGGTAAAGATCTAGCTGATGACAGGGGTCATCAAGTTGATCGTATTGTCGCAAAACCTACTTTTGCTAATGTATTTTTATGGAAAGTCATCTATGAGTCAAACGGAAAATTTTATACGGATGGGGTAAGACTGCTTCCAAGAAAAAAAATATTCCCGGGAACCAGCGTCAACAAACTTAACATCTCAAGAGACTTCGCATGGTTAGATAATGCATCTCAACAAGCGCATGATATAAAGCGATTCAACTGGTTCAGCCAGGATTATCTGGCTGCATCACCCGAACATCCAAATCAAATTATCGATATAAGATATTCTCTGCTGCCAAACCAAATATCAGGCCTGTGGGGAATAGAATTAAACAAAAGTGCTGAGGCTAGTGAGCATGTTAAATATATTAGTACTCGCAATATATCTAAGGGTAGATTCAAAGATTTATTATTAATGATTTTTGGCGATTAAAGTGTATTTTTGAGGCAAGAATGCTTTGAATGCACGAAGAAAATACAGTAAATTTTTTCTAGTTATATCGAAATAGAAAAAGGATTATAAATGCAAAATAAAGAATTGAATTCTATAGATACTGAATGGATGAAAAAAGCTTTAAGTCTTGCAAAAAAAGCTTTAAGTATAGGTGAAGTTCCTGTTGGAGCATTAATAGTGAAGGATCATACAATGATTGGCAGAGGCTACAACTCACCAATCTCTTGTTGCGATCCTACAGCGCATGCTGAAATTTCAGCCCTCAGAGATGCGGCACTAAATATAAAAAATTACAGGCTATCAGGTGCGACTCTGTATGTGACAATAGAGCCCTGCACAATGTGTATTGGAGCAATAATACATGCTCGCATAGCACGATTAGTTTATGGGGCTCTTGAACCAAGAGCGGGAGCGGTTGTTAGTAACCTGGAGTTGCCCATCCTGCCTCACTACAATCATAGACTTGATGTTCAGGGCGGAGTTATAGCCGAAGAGTGTGGCGCCCTAATAAGCAATTTTTTCAAAAATAAAAGATCTTTAACCTAAAGCCCTTGAAACGTTAACTTTTGCATATTTATATAAGGCAACAATTCGTCATCCCATGACGAACATGGGACATTTCCAGTACAATAGATATAAATCTATGATTGCTTTCGAGACTTATTAAAAATGCTTATTTTCCAAGGCTTGCCAGCGCTTTCTAAATTTCGTAATCAGAAATTACTTACATCTATACAGGATATAGAGTCCTCTGTAACTGCTCTTTATGTCGAATATATTCATTTTGTTGAGGTCAATAAAGCACTAACAGCCGAGGAATCCTTAATTATAGCTTCGTTGCTAAAATATGGCCCTAGGGCTGCCGCTATTCAACCAAAAGGTGACCTCTTGCTGGTTACACCTCGTCCTGGCACCATTTCCCCATGGTCAACCAAAGCTACAAATATCGCACATAACGCCGGATTATCATCAGTTAGCCGCATAGAAAGGGGGATTGCGTACCATCTTGAAGGTAATACAAATATTACTGCCAACAAGCTTCTACATTCTTTAATTTGTGACCGTATGACAGAAGCGATTTTCTTGGCTATGAGTGAAGTTGAGTCTCTTTTTTGTGGCCCATGATCCAGCCCAAACAATGACAATACCTGTGCTGACTGAAGGAAAAGCCGCCATGCAGAAAGCTAATATGGATTTAGGTTTAGCTTTGGCTGACAATGAAATTGACTACTTAGTCTCTAGCTTTTTTCATCTTCAAAGAGATCCCACTGATGTAGAGCTAATGATGTTTGCGCAAGCTAACTCAGAGCACTGTCGCCATAAAATATTTAATGCCTCCTGGACTATTGACAATAAAGATGAGGGTAGTTCTCTTTTTGAAATGATCAAGAATACCTATAAGAAAAACGATGAAAATGTTCTTTCTGCCTACGATGACAATGCTGCAGTTATAGTCGGTACAGATGCTGGAAGATTTTTCCCAAATCCTACAACTAAGACTTATGAGTCGTACTTTGAGCCAGTCAATATATTAATAAAAGTTGAGACTCATAATCATCCAACCGCTATATCTCCTTTTTCCGGTGCGGGCACGGGCTCCGGAGGAGAAATACGAGATGAAGGAGCTGTAGGTAGGGGGTCAAAACCCAAAGCTGGGCTAACTGGATTTACCGTCTCCAATCTTAATATTCCAGAATTCACTCAGCCCTGGGAAACACCCTATGGCAAGCCTGATCGGATTGTTTCTGCTTTAGATGTCATGATTAATGGTCCCCTAGGTGGAGCGGCATTCAACAATGAATTCGGGCGACCTAATCTTTGCGGGTATTTTAGAGTGTTTGAAATGGACCACGAGGGTGAGCGACGCGGCTATCACAAGCCGATAATGATTGCCGGCGGTTACGGCAACATCCGAACCGAGCATGTTGAGCAGTTTGAATTCGATGCGGGATGTAAACTTATCGTAATTGGTGGCTCCGCTATGCTTATTGGCCTGGGGGGTGGAGCAGCCTCATCAATGTCATCCGGAGTGAGCGCTGAAGACTTAGATTTTGCTTCCGTGCAGCGTCAAAATCCAGAGATGGAACGCCGATGTCAGGAAGTGATTGATCAATGCTGGCAACTTGGCAGCTTGAATCCAATTGCGTTTATTCATGATGTGGGAGCAGGCGGTCTGTCTAATGCTTTTCCGGAGCTAGTTAAAGATGGGGGATGTGGGGGGAAGTTTGAACTAAGAAATATACCTAACGATGAATTAGGCATGTCTCCTCTTGCCATCTGGTGCAATGAAGCACAAGAACGATATGTGATGGCAATTAGTCCTGACAATATGGCTGTATTTGAAGCAATCTGCCAACGAGAGCGATGCCCGTATGCCATTGTTGGGGAATCAACAACAAATAAACAAATAGTGCTCTCCGATAAACATTTTGGCGACAATCCAATTGATTTACCTATGTCGGTATTGTTTGGTAGCCCTCCTAAGATACACAAAAATATACAATCCATGCGATCAGCTTTAACCTCATTTGATTTCTCTGGGATCTCAATCAATGAAGCAATTGATCGTGTGTTAAAGCATCCAACCGTTGCCAGTAAAAGCTTCTTGATTACTATAGGTGATCGAAGCGTTACTGGGACAGTAGCAAGAGACCAAATGGTTGGGCCATGGCAGGTGCCTGTTGCAGACTGCGCTGTCACTACCTCCGGTTACGATTCCTACAGTGGCGAGGCTATGGCGATGGGGGAGCGTTCGCCACTTGCGCTATTGAATGCTCCGGCATCTGGAAGAATGGCAATTGGCGAAGCCATTACAAACATTGCTGCTTGTAATATCAAGCAGATCTCAGATATTAAATTATCAGCAAACTGGATGTCTTCATCAGGGCAGCCAGGAGAGGACGAAAAACTTTATCGCACTGTTGAGGCAGTAGGAATGAATTTTTGTCCCGAACTAGGCATCACAATTCCAGTAGGAAAAGACTCTATGTCTATGCGCACCTCATGGAAAGAAAGAGGAGAAAACAGAGCTGTAACTTCCCCTCTGTCGCTCATAATTACTGCATTTTCACCAGTCCGAGATGTAAGAAAAACTCTCACACCCCAGCTAAAAAATGACCTAGGCGACACGATACTTCTTTATATTGATTTGGGTGAAAATAAAAATCGTATGGGGGGATCCATACTTGCTCAGACATACAATACGCTCAGCAATAACAGTCCAGATGTAGACGACACTAGAATACTTAAGGCTTTCTTCGAAGCTATTCAAGAGCTAAATAACGATGGCAACATTATTGCCTATCATGATCGATCAGATGGTGGTTTATTTACAACTTTGGTCGAGATGTCCTTTGCAGGGCATGTTGGGATTGATATTAACTTAGATGAACAGAAGGCTGATTCACTAAATATCCTTTTTAATGAAGAGTTGGGCGCTGTAATACAAATCGCCACAAAAAGCGCCGAGTATGTCAAAAAATATTTCTCTAAAATAAATATTTCCGCAACTACAATTGCAAAGTTAAACAGCTCAGAAGCAATTACTATTAGTCGCGACAGTGTTCTGTTGTATAGCAAAAACTTTCTTGAGTTACTGAGAGACTGGAGCGAGACAAGCTTTCAGGTTCAAGCAAAAAGAGACAACAGTGAGTGCGCGAAACAGGAGTTTGATGGGCTACTTATTCACGATCCAGGTATCAGTGTTGATTTAGCCTTCGATATAAATGAAAACATCACCAAATCTTATATCAACAGCGCTGCAAGGCCTCGCATTGCAATACTTCGAGAGCAAGGTATAAATGGCCAAGTTGAAATGGCTGCAGCCTTCGATCGAGCCGAATTTGATTCCATTGATGTCCATATGAGCGATCTCCTGAGCGGAAGAGTAAAGCTTAATAGTTTTAAAGGCTTGGTGGCCTGTGGTGGCTTTTCTTATGGAGATGTTTTGGGGGCCGGAGAGGGGTGGGCAAAAACAATTTTATTCAATGAAAGATTAAAAGAAGAATTCCAAGCATTTTTTAATCGAAATGATAGCTTCTCTTTAGGGGTTTGCAATGGCTGCCAGATGCTATCTAACCTAAAGGAGCTGATTCCTGGGGCGGAGCGCTGGCCAAAGTTTATCAGAAATACTTCTGAGCAATTTGAAGCTAGGTTTTCGCTAGTTCGCATTGAACCCAGCCCATCTGTATTGCTATCAGGTATGGCTGGTTCAGTCATGCCTGTAGCAGTTGCTCACGGTGAGGGTAGAGTGGAGTTTAAAAACAATAGTGAAGCTAAAAAATACAACTCTTCAGGTGGCGTAACACTTCGATTCATAGATAACCTTAAGCAAACAACAGAACGTTACCCCTCAAATCCAAATGGTTCATTGATGGGGATTACGGGCGTCACCAGCACTGATGGCCGAGCTAACATTATGATGCCTCACCCAGAAAGGGTATTTCGTGCAGTTACAAACTCGTGGCATCCAAGTGATTGGAAGGAAGATGGCCCATGGTTACGGTTATTTCGTAATGCTAGAATGTTTGTTGATTAGCCCATCAAAAGATTAAAATTTGATTAGAAAATCCCCAATAACTACTTGGCTACTGGGGATTTCCCACTAATACTGACTTAATCAAAGTCCAGAATAGTAAGCTGCTAAATTGTCAGCATCTTCATCAGACAGCGTTTTAACCATATTGTTCATCATCGCATTTATTCGCTTGCCATCTCTGAAGTGCTTTATTTGCGCTGCTAGATAGCCAGCTTGCTGGCCTGCCAAATTTGGCCACATGGGATTTGCACTAATTCCAGCGGCGCCATGGCAGCCGGCGCAAACCATTGCTTTTTCTTTTCCAGCAGCAGCATCTCCAGCAAAAGCTGGGGATGC
Source organism: Porticoccus sp. Uisw_050_02 (assembly GCF_047729555.1). Classification (NCBI taxonomy): domain Bacteria; kingdom Pseudomonadati; phylum Pseudomonadota; class Gammaproteobacteria; order Cellvibrionales; family Porticoccaceae; genus Porticoccus; species Porticoccus sp. Uisw_050_02. The sequence continues at coordinate 721,959 of NZ_CP159825.1, forward strand.
TGCTGCTATAACCAAAATAATTGCTAAACCTACAATTTTTTTCATTTAAAACTCCAAATTATAAAAAGTTACGGCCTAAAAAATTTAGACACCATCTATACGCACAGCAAGAAACAAATACAATAATTCTTAACCTGTAGTTTGTAGTATCTTTTTGATGTCACAGAAGGAGCGACTCAAAAATAATGAAGCTGTTAGTAATGCTACAGCAGTCGCCTGATGAGCCGCTGCAAATACAACAGGTACATGCATTAATATAGTCGCTATACCTAAGCAAATCTGAGCAATCAGCAATACAGCCATACAAACTACGCCAGCTCGCAATTCTATTGATTTAAGCCTGTATAAGGCGTTAATAGAAAAACTACACACAATTACGAATAATATATACGCAAGAATGCGATGATTGAACTGGATAGTAGTCACGTCTTCAAATGCAGCCAACCAAAAAGGCATCATACTGTACAATCCTGAGGGAATAAATGTTTCACCCATCAACGGAAATGTAGAGTAGGCTAATCCTGCGCGAGTTCCTGCTACAAAGCCCCCAGAAAGGATCATAAGGAACAACAATGCCGTGATGGTGTAGGCAGAGACCCTTAAGAGCTTGCCAATATCAGACACCGATCTAATAAAAGAGGCCTTTCTTTCTCCCATTAACCCAAATGCAACCCACAGAATGTACGAATAAATAACAACCGCATTACCAAGGTGTGCTGTAAGACGGTATTGGCTAACCGAAGGATTGTTAATGAGCCCGCTTTTCACCATGTACCAGCCCAACAAACCCTGAAAGCCACCTAAAGCAAAAATAGCTAACAACTTAGGTGTTAATTTCTCCTGAATACGCCCTGTAAAATAAAAAAATAAGAAAGGAATTAAAAAGATTATTCCTATAATTCGACCTAAGATGCGATGAAGATATTCGTACATAAAAATATACTTATACTCTTCAATGCTCATCCCTTTGTTAACTTTCTGGTATTCTGGAAATAGTTGGTATTTCTGGAAGCTATCTTGCCAATCCTGATCGCTTAATGGTGGAATTATCCCCATTAATGGCTTCCACTCAACCATTGAAAGACCAGAGTGAGTCAAACGAGTAACCCCGCCTAAAACGATCATACAAAAAATCATGCCGGCACAAAAAAGTAGCCAAATGTAAATTTGACGACTATGGGTTGCATTAGCTTTAAGTGTAGTCATGAGATTTTTTACATGAAAAAATATTTATCTATTTTAATAGAATTAAATAATCAGGCAATAATGAATTGCTTATTTTGAAGATTACTCAGGCATATACAGCCGTCTATTCATTTTTCCTTGGATGTCTTATCTTGACCTCTTAACGTCAATGGCAATTGACAAAGCATGAACAAAAGAGACATCGGGGCCACGATAAAAGTCTTATAGCTAACCCAAGCAGATTCTGGATTATTTCTCCATACAATTTCATTGGCAATTGCCAGAATTAAGAAAAAACAACCCCAGCGATAAGTAAGCTTAATCCAAGTATCGCGAGTAAGATTGAATTGTTGGCAAAAAAATACCTGCATCATGGGTCGCCCAAAACACAACCCTCCAAGCAAAATAAGAGCAAAAAATCCATTAGTAATGGTGGGTTGAATTTTTATAAACACGCTAGCATCAAAAAAAATTGCTGCAAATGTAAACACCGCAGAAAGCAAAATCAAATATACAGGGAACAACGATAATCGTTTATTGCGATACCAGGATATGGCTAATACGAATATTCCTGTAACTACCGATACCACCCCTGCTGCATATATGCCGTAATAGTGGAAACCAATAAAAAATCCCACAAGTGGTAAAATTTCAAAAAAAAATGAAAAGATCTTCATGATACTTTGCCTGTCCGACAACCTTTGTGAGCCAAATGTAGCACATAGCTCAAACAATTATGGAGTTATTAAAAAGAAATTAACTTGCTCCCGGCTTAAAACATGATTAAATATCTAACTTTTCTTCTCTAAGCTTTTGGCCGGAAAATACATAATGGTAACGCCACCCAAACTATTGCCAATAAAAGACTATCTTAGTTCATCTTGGCTGGATATTTTGGAGGCGGAGTTTGATAAGCCATATATGATAAGTCTGCAGTTTTTTTTAGATAACGAAAGAACAAAAGGAAAGATTATCTATCCTGATGCGCTTAATTGGTTTGAAGCTTTCAATAAGCTTACACCCCAGGAGGTAAAGGTAGTTATCTTAGGCCAAGATCCCTATCATGGTCCCGGACAGGCTCATGGGTTAAGTTTTTCGGTTAGAGCTGATGCAGATATCCCTCCATCATTATACAATATCTACAAAGAACTCCAGAATGATATAGGCATACCAAAGCCGTTACATGGCTGTTTGAGCTCTTGGTCTGAGCAAGGAGTTTTGTTGTTAAACACATCTCTTACAGTAGAGCAGGGCGCTCCAGGAAGCCACCAAACGATAGGCTGGGATATTTTTACGACTAAGGTAATAAAGGAGCTTAATGCACAACGAAAAAATTTAGTTTTTTTGTTGTGGGGTAAAGAAGCGCAAAAAAAATGCGCGTTTATAGACCCAAATAAACATCTTATTCTTAAGGCCTCGCATCCTTCTCCATTATCCTCTTACAGGGGGTTCTTGGGCTGCAAACACTTTTCTTTAACAAACAAATATATTCATATGCATGGCCAGAAGGAAATCGATTGGGTCGTACTTCCTGTAGCCTAGCGCTCCAGCTTGATTGATGAGTGCCCACCTTTAACTCTAATCCAGTTGATGCCTTGTAATATAGACTTGTAGCGCACTATGCGTCTCTCAAATATTTTTTTCCCAGGATAGTCTAGCAGCAGCAAGCCTACAATAATTGTTAACAGTCCTTGTCCTGGAAGAAAAAGCATCAGGATTCCTGCGCACAGAAGCAGTAAACCGAATAGATTTTTCCCGGCCACTGCTAGCAATCTTAAAAAAGAGGGGGATCTATTCGTATTTTCTTGAGCTGTCTTGCTATCTAAAAAGTAATCCTCAGGAATCATTCCAGCCAGCCAGGGTAAAGCCACTATACTCCCCACAAAGGTAAGTACTGATAAAGAACTCAACCAAACAAACAACGATTGATTTGCAGAAACCCAGTCAAGCATAGGCAGCTCCTTGTACAATATGATCAATATTCGACTAGAGGGCCAGTATTTAAAAAGTATAGCTATACTAATAGTTAATTTAAATTATTTTATATAAGGAAGCGACAAATACTCAATTTCTTTTATGTTACCAGAACCTATCGTCAGCTGTGTTTTGTTAGCAGCATCATCAGTAAGAACCAATAGCAACTGATGAGTATCATTGCCAGCATATGCTGCAGATATCACGCTACCAACACTTTGCTCAGTGCCAGGAAAACAGCAAGGCATTCCAGTGCAAAGAGAAGCTGCATCTGTTATAGCAACACGATACATTCTGCGCTTTAGTGTGCCTAAATATTTCATTCTGGCGACAATTTCTTGACCGGTATAGCACCCTTTCTTAAAGCTGATAGCGTTTAGATAATCCAAGTTAAGCATTTGCGGTATAAAAATACCCGACGTTTCTTCCTGCAAAAGCGCAAGCCCTGACTGTATGTCTAGCAGTCTCCAGGAATCTGTTCCGATAGGGCTGCTGCTGCCCTTAAGCTCCAGCCACTGACTCTCCGCCTGCTCCAATGTACAGACAGCTAAAATTCTTCCATCATTATAGTGAAAAGTTGAACAGGAGAAAGGTGCCTTATCTTTTGTTATGGCGTAATTGGAGGCAATACCAAAAAATATATATGCATCACTCACGTCTACAAGTTGAACTTTAAAGAAAGCAGCATATTTGGAAAGCTCATCTTTCATGGAAATGACAAGCGAGTGATGCATAACCACCAATAATTTTTGGTCGTCAATCTCATGAAGTTGAAAATTCACAAGAGTGCGCCCTTTAGGGTTGCAACAGGCACCACAAATACTATTATCTTGAGATAGCTCATTTAAATCACAAGTTACTTGCCCCTGAAGAAATTTCCTAGCATCACTTCCTTCAACCAAGATGGCACCCAAATGCACCAATGGTGAAAAATATGAGCACCCCTCCAGGTCGGCAGTATAATTAAAGGAAGCTTCATCGAATGATATGCTGTGGCCGCCTAAAAAAGATGGGGCTTGCAGCTGCAAAAAAGAATGCCAATTATTCATATAAATCCAAAAAAAAAAGAGGATTATATCTTAGTGGGTAAACTTAACTAGTTCCACTATAATCCATTCCCATTACCTTAAAACAAAAGGGCAGTTTCAGATGAATATAAACAGACTTTCTTGGGCAAGCCGACGAGGCATGCTTGAATTAGACTTAATGCTTTTACCCTTCCTTGAAAAAATTTACCCTACCCTTGATTTGGATGATCAAAAAAGATATTGGAAGCTTCTTGAATGTGAAGACCAAGATTTATGGAGCTGGCTCCTTAAAAGTAAAGTTTCAGATGATCCGGACTTACAGAAAATTATTGGCATTATAAGGAATACAAGGGCCTTAACTCGTCCAGATATAGCCTAGTTAATGGTAACATTTTAATTTTTGTTAACTACAATATTCTGAGCAGCAAAATTAATAGGGACCATAATGGTATCCTTTGCAATGGAGGACAACTCCGGATAATCCAAAGTATAGTGAAGGCCTCGACTTTCTTTGCGCTGCTTGGCGCACCTAATGATTAGCTCAGACACAAGTACGAGATTACGAAGCTCTATTAAATTCTTCCCAATCTTATAATTGCTATAATACTCTTGAATTTCTTTTTGAAGTAATTTTACTCTGTGCTCAGCTCTCTCCAGCCTTTTTTGTGATCTAACAATGCCGACATAATCCCACATAAAGCGTCGTAGCTCATTCCAATTATGTGAAATAATTACATCTTCATCAGAGTAGGTAACTCTGCTTTCATCCCAAGGATTAGCAATATCAAATTCTGGGATACTGGAAATCGACTCACTTATAGCTTTCGCAGCTGCTCGTCCATAGACAACACATTCCAAAAGAGAGTTACTGGCCATTCTATTCGCACCATGAAGGCCAGTAAATGCGGTCTCACCAACAGCATAAAGATTCCAAAGATCTGTCTGGCCCAAACTATTAACCATAATACCCCCGCATGTATAGTGAGCGGCGGGCACAACAGGAATAAGATCTTTGCTAATGTCAATTCCGAAGGAAAGGCAATATGCCTTAACTGAAGGAAAATGCTGGTCGATAAAACTAACAGGCTTGTGTGTAATATCTAGATAAAGGCATTCGCAGCCTAGTCTTTTGATCTCATAATCCATTGCTCTAGCAACCACATCTCTTGGCGCTAGCTCCTCCTTGGGGTGAAACTTTGACATAAACCGCTCTCCATTAGGCAGTCTAAGGTAAGCTCCTTCTCCGCGAAGCGCCTCTGTCAGTAAAAAAGATTTTGCGTTTGGGTGATAAAGGCATGTGGGGTGAAATTGATTAAACTCAAGATTTGCAACCCTGCACCCCGATCTCCAGGCGAGGGCAATTCCATCTCCAGTTGCTCCATCAGGGTTGCTTGTATAAAGGTATGCCTTGCTGGCACCACCTGTTGCCAATACAACAGATTTAGCCTGAAAGACTATCACGCAATCTTTTTGTACATCCAACACATAGGCTCCAGTACAGCGAACCCGACTAGAGTTTTTGTCAGCCTGAGTGATCAAGTCCACAACAACATGGTTTTCATATAACCGGATATTAGGGTTAGTTTTAACTCTGTCCGCTAACGAGGTGGACACTTCTTTTCCTGTGGAGTCTGCAGCATGAAAAATACGACGATGACTATGGCCAGCTTCTTTGGTTAAATGGTATTTTTTGTCTTCACTTTGAGTGAATTTTACGCCTTGCTCGATCAACCAATGGATAGCATTGGGGCCGCTTTCAACGGTATATCTCACAGCTTCCTCATGGCAAAGTCCAGCACCCGCCTCTAATGTATCTTGATAGTGGGACTCTGTGGAGTCCTGATGATCAAATACCCCAGCAATACCTCCTTGAGCCCACCAGGTAGAGCCAGACTCGATAGCACTTTTACTCAGAATACCGACCTTATATTTAACCGCAAGTTCAAGAGCCACAGTCATTCCTGCGGCGCCGCTACCTATTATTAGAATTTCCTGAGTGCAAATGGTATTCATATTTTCTCTTATGTCATAAAACTAACAACTAGTGATACTATTATAGTAGTCGATGAGAAATTTCTCTGCTATTTTATATTAAAAAGCTACACATAAGTCAGCAATCTTACCGCTTGAAACATCGGTCAAAATTAATACCTAAAGAGTGAAATTCCAATGAAAGGCGAGCAGGAAAAAGTTACTGACAAGCAGCTAGTAGCTCGAGTTCAAAAAGGGGATAAGGGAGCCTTTGACCTGCTTGTAATAAAATACCAATACAAAGTTCATGCAATTATTTTTAGATACGTAAAAGATATTGATGAAGTTAATGATGTGATGCAAGAAGCTTTTATAAAGGCCTATCGAGCACTAGAGGATTTTCGTGGGGAAAGTGCTTTTTATACATGGCTATACCGTATTGCAGTCAACACTGCAAAGAATTATCTAATTGCACGCAACAGGCGCCCCCCAGCATTTGATATTAACGTTGATGATTCCGACTACTCTGAAGAAAACAAGCAGCTCCATAATGTTGACTCACCTGAAAATATTCTTTACAGAGATGAGCTGCAATCTGTTATTAACGTCGCAATAGAAAACCTACCTGAAGATCTTCGTACTGCTCTAATGCTTCGTGAATTTGAAGGTCTTAGTTACGAGGAAATTGCAGACATAATGGACTGCCCTGTAGGTACAGTGAGATCAAGAATATTCCGAGCTCGAGAATCGCTGGAAGAAAAAATCAAAGAACTAGAAAATTAATTTATTAAAATGGAACCTTTCCATTTCATGCAGGTCATAAGTATTAAGTTCACTTGAGAATTTAGTAAGGAAACTATACACATGAGCACCAACAATATCGAAATAAAAGAAGCTCTTTCGGCTTTGATGGATGGTGAGGCAAGTGCACTTGAGGTGCGCAGACTTCTCAAAACAATTCCTGCTGATGATACCTTGCGTGATTCTTGGCGCCGCCACCAGATATCTGCCGCTACAATGCATCAAGAACTGCCATCACAAGTTATAGATTTTTCTATTGCAATTAATACTGCTATAGCATCAGAAAAATCCTATAGATCCGCCGCATTAGTTAATCATTTTATTAAGCCGTTGGGGCGCTTTGCTGTAGCTGCATCTGTAGCTGCCGCTGTATTGATAAGCGTCCAGCAAGACAAGCATCCAGCTATTACTTCCCCATCACTTGCAGTCACAGATAACATTCAGCTCAATCTCGTAACTTCAAATCTACGTACAGCAGCCGAATTTGGTATTCCGCCCATATCTGCTCGAACTGTGAGCACTTCAAACACATCAAAAAAGCTTCATGATTTGCCTAAAAAAATTACCCTACAGAGTACAAACACTGGCGACGAGCTAACGCGTGAGCAAGTTCAAAGGTACCTAGATGGTCTGCTGAATCATTATCAAAAAACTGAAGATATGACGGCCAACTAACAGTTTTTCTTCTGTCAAAAATGCTTTTTATAAAACAAAACTTCGCTTTATAAAAATCGAAGCTATAATATAATTTTGTTTTATATAAAAAAATTTCTAGAGCTATCATATGATCCACGAAACAGGGACTGTAGTGTCCATCCAAGAGAATGAACTATGGGTTGAAACCATACAACAATCGACATGTCAGACATGTGTGGCTGAAAAGGGTTGCGGCCAACGATTGATTGCAAAAGCGACCGGAAAAACTACTGCAATTAGAGTTTTACCAGGCTTATTTGACTTAAAGAAAGTTCATATGCATGACAAAGTGGTGATAGGAATTCCAGAAAAAGTAATCGTAACTGGAACTTTATTGACATATTTTTTGCCCTTAACAGTAATGGTCTTAGCGGTGTTGTTTATTAGTCAGTTCTCGGCAAATGATATCATTACTGCCTTGATCGCTATTATTGCCTTGTGTGCCGGAGGACTCATTGTAAGAATCTACTCGTACTTAAACCGCAATAATAATGAAATTCATCCGATACTATTAGAGCAGACATACTCTGCTGGATAGCCGGTCTGGCTTACTCTTTGCAGTTTTTCATTTTTCTTAAAAGATTAAAACTCAAATATAAAACCTCCCCATAAAAGATCACCAAGGGTCTCTTCATTTCAGGCATTTCGTAGCGTCTACAAATCAAATAGGCTAGAATTCGCATCCAAAGATTTCTTCTTAAAAAATTACTGTTCACAATGAAAAAGAGCCACTTGTCCGACTTAAATCATATTCGAAATTTTTCTATTATTGCTCATATTGATCACGGCAAATCTACAATTGCTGATCGTTTTATTCAGCATTGCGGGGGCCTCGAGTCTAGAGAAATGTCTGCGCAAGTTTTAGATTCAATGGATATTGAGCGAGAAAGAGGAATTACGATCAAGGCTCAAAGCGTGACCTTAAGCTATAAAGCCAAAGATGGAGCAACCTACCAGCTCAACTTCATCGATACACCAGGGCATGTAGATTTCTCTTATGAAGTCTCTCGATCGTTAGCCGCTTGCGAAGGGGCTCTGCTGGTTGTGGATGCTGGGCAAGGCGTAGAGGCGCAATCGGTAGCAAATTGCTATACGGCTGTCACTCAAGGACTTGAGGTGATCCCTGTCTTAAACAAAATGGATTTACCGCAAGCAGATCCAGAACGCGTCATCGAAGAAATTGAAAATATTATTGGTATAGACGCCAAAGAGGCAGTTCACTGCAGCGCTAAAACGGGACTGGGCATAGAGGACGTCTTGGAGCAGCTTATTCTCAAGGTGCCATCCCCGGTCGGAGACATTGACGCACCATTACAAGCCTTGATTATTGACTCATGGTTTGACCCTTACCTAGGAGTTGTCTCCTTGGTAAGGGTCACCGCAGGAACACTAAAAGCCAAAGATAAAATCATTACTAAATCTATAGGAAAATCTCATACTGTAGATATTGTGGGTATTTTCACACCTAAGAGAAAAGAAACAGGTCTTTTAAGCGCAGGTAGCGTAGGTTTTATGGTTGCCGGGATTAAAGATATTCTTGGAGCCCCTGTGGGGGACACCTTTACCCACCTCAGTACTCCGGAGACGCCTTCTTTGCCAGGTTTTAAGAAGGTAAAACCCCAGGTCTATGCCGGGCTGTTTCCTGTCAGTTCAGATGACTTTGAGAACTTCAGGGGAGCTCTAGCAAAACTCACACTAAATGACGCGTCACTTTTTTTTGAGCCTGAAAATTCAGATGCATTAGGCTTTGGCTTTCGTTGCGGATTTCTTGGCTTACTACATATGGAGATTATCCAGGAGCGACTTGAACGAGAATACGACCTCAATTTAATCACTACAGCGCCAACGGTTGTCTATGAAATTTTGCAAGCTAATGGGGATATTATTTATATTTCCAATCCAACTGATCTTCCAGATCCTGCCCAAGTGAGTGAAATGCGTGAACCCTTATGCGAGGCTAATATACTAGTGCCAAAGGATTACGTAGGCAACGTCATCAATCTTTGCGTGGAGAAGAGAGGCATACAAAAAGACTTACAATTTATTGGCGGACAGGTATCCCTATCTTATGAAATACCCATGAGTGAAGTTGTTATGGACTTCTTTGATAGACTGAAATCTGTCAGTCGGGGGTTTGCATCTCTCGACTATAGCTTTACAAGATTTGAGTCAGCACCGTTGGTCCGACTAGATGTTTTAATTAATAATGATAGAGTTGATGCACTGGCTCTGATTCTTCATCGTGCTAACTCACAAAGAATTGGTCGCCAACTGACAGAAAAAATGAAAGAATTGATTCCTAGGCAAATGTTTGATGTGGCTATTCAGGCGGCAATTGGTGGTCATGTTATTGCCAGGACTACAGTTAAAGCTCTTCGCAAAAATGTTACTGCAAAATGCTATGGTGGGGATATTTCTCGTAAGAAAAAATTACTTCAAAAGCAAAAAGAAGGTAAAAAAAGGATGAAGCGCGTGGGTAATGTTGAGATACCCCAAGAGGCTTTTTTGGCTGTACTAAAAACAGATAATTGAGGCTTGAATGGATATTGATTTTCCCTTAGTGCTCTTATTGCTTGTCACCATAAGCGCAAGTGCTATGCTGATAAACAAAGTAATACTGCCCAAACAAGGCGGCTCTAGCATTATCTCGTCGTTTATCAAATGGGTTGGTTCTTTTTTCCCGGTGTTGCTTTGTGTTTTTATTCTTCGATCTTTTATTTTTGAGCCATTTCAGATTCCTTCTGGGTCTATGATTCCGACATTAAAAATTGGCGACTACATTCTGGTAAATAAATTTAGCTATGGGCTAAGATTTCCTGTTTTAGGATTTAAATTTTTTGACGTCGGATCACCACAAAGAGGCGATGTTATGGTTTTTATTCCTCCACATGATGATCGATATTTCATTAAGCGTGTAGTTGGATTGCCTGGAGACAAAATACATATTTTAAATAATATTGTTCACGTGAATGGAGAAATAGCCACATATACACCGCACTTCGAGTTGCCAGAAAATTCAAGCTACGCGGTAGAAGAGGAAAATCTTAACGGCGTATTACACCCAATACAAAGAAAAAAATTGGCGGGCAGGCTTGGAAAAAACTTTTCAGCTCAAGTACCGCAGGGGTATTATTTCATGATTGGTGACAACAGAGACAACAGTAGCGATAGTCGAGTTTGGGGCGCCGTACCAGAGGAAAACATAGTCGGTAAGGCTATTCTAACTTGGATGCACTGGAAGTCACTTAATAGCATCCCAAGTTTTTCAAGAGTCGGGGAAATAAAATGATGGCTGATTACTCAAAGTGATGATGGAAAAAGTACGCTTCTTAAAACGCATCGGTCATGACTTCAAAGATCTCTCCTTATTAGATCTTGCTCTAACCCACAGAAGTCTTGGTTCGAGCAACAACGAACGATTAGAGTTTTTGGGTGACTCAGCCCTTAATTTTATCATTGGTCATGCAATATACCGGCTTTTACCCAACAGCAAAGAAGGTGAGCTTAGCAGATATAGGGCGGACTTGGTTAAAGGCAAAACCCTCGCAGAAGTAGCGAATGAACTTCAAATTGGCGATCACTTGCTGCTCGGTGGAGGAGAAATGAAAAGCGGGGGCCGCTTTAGATCATCTATTCTGGCAAATTCTGTTGAAGCTATCATTGGCGCTATTTATCTTGACGATGGAATGGAGTCCTGCAGTATCTGTGTGCTCAGGTGGTTTGATTCTAGACTCAAAAATTTAGAGATAAGCGGTCGAAAAGACTCTAAAACAGAACTTCAAGAACTCATGCAGGCTCATAACAAACCTTTACCTTTTTATAAAATAATTGAAATATCCGGCGAAGCACATAATCAAAAATTTACCGTTGAATGTAAAGCTGAAGGCCTAAAGAGCCCCACAAGAGGGCAGGGCGCCACCAGAAGAGACGCTGAAAAAATAGCTGCTGCAAAAGCATTAATAGGGCTTTCAAATGACAAAAGACAAGACTGAGCAGTACTGCGGCTATGCAGCTATCGTCGGGAGACCGAATGTTGGAAAATCAACCTTACTTAATCATATCTTAGGTCAGAAGCTTAGCATAACCTCAAGAAAACCTCAGACAACAAGGCACAACTTGCTAGGAATTAAAACTGAAGGTGATACGCAAATCATTTTTGTCGACACCCCAGGTCTGCATTTTGATCAAACAAAAGCACTTAACCGTTACATGAATCAGGCTGCTGAGAGCGCACTAAAAGGTGTGGATGTTATTGTTTTTATTATTGACCGAGATATATGGAATGAGACAGATCAGAGGGTAGCAGAAGAGGTCTTTAAGGCTGGCTCTCCTGTAATAATTGCCATCAACAAGCTTGATAGATTAATCTCTAAAACTGATTTATTTCCTCATATTCAGAGTCTTGCTAAACAATATCCTGATACTCAAATAATTCCTATTTCGGCTCTACACGGACAACAACTCAAAGAGCTTGAGCTGGAAATAAAGAAATTTATTCCGGCAGGAGTGCACTATTTTCCAGATGAGCAAGTCACTGATAAAAGCGAACGATTTCTCGTAGCCGAGCTAATCCGTGAAAAAATAACACGGCAACTTGGAGCAGAACTCCCTTATGAGGCGACGATTGAAATCGAAAGTTTCAAGCATGAAGGAAAAATTATTCACATAAATGCATTAATATTGGTTGAGAGAGAAGGACAAAAAAAGATCATCATTGGAGACAAAGGCGCTCGTTTGAAGAAGATAGGTCAAGATGCCCGTCTTGACATGGAGCGACTTTTAGAAAATAAAGTTATGTTATCCTTATGGGTTAAAGTTCGCCGAGGATGGTCTGATGATGATAGAGCCCTTCAAAGTCTTGGTTATGAGTTTTAAATTCAATTACAGCTATTGATTTCTATGCAGCCTGAGCCAGCATTTGTTCTTCATACCCGCCCTTATAGAGAAACAAGCCTCTTAGTGGATTTTTTCACACGAAATTATGGTCGTTTTCGCGCTGTAGCAAGAGGTGCCAGAGCCGCAAAAATAGGGACAAAAAAGTTAAATCCTTATACCCAGTTGTTGATTGGCTGGGCAGGCAAAACTGAACTTAAAACCTTAACTCATGTAGAGCAATCATCAAGTCCTCTTACACTAAAAGGCGATTGCCTCTTTTGCGGGTTTTATTTAAATGAAATACTAATACGCTTATTAGCTGAAAACGATCCACATGAAGAAATTTATGATAACTACGCTCATGTGTTAGCTCAGCTAGCTGGCAATGAGCCAATAGAGCACAGCTTGCGTACTTTTGAATTCAGTCTTCTTGAAGAGCTAGGTTACGCGCTAGTTTTAGATGCCGATGCTCAAACTGGCGAGAAAATTAGTCCTGAAAAAGAATATTGGTTTGAACCAAATATTGGATTTTCATTAAAAGAGGGTATTTACAGCAAAGGCGCATCTGCTAACTTATTTAAGGGGGGGGAGCTTCTGGCATTCAAGAATCATGACTTTAATGCAATTCCATTGACCGCGAAACGATTGATGCGTCTAGCCCTAGAGCCTCATATTGGAGAAAAACCGCTACTAAGCCGTAATTTGTTTAGTAAGCTAAAAGCAACTAATACGGAGTTGATTAATTAATGATTGTTGGTATAGGCACGGATATAGTAAAAATATCAAGAATCAAAGGGGCCTACGATCTCTATGAAAATCGATTTGCAGAAAAAATTCTGTGCCCTGCTGAACTCAATATTTTTCAAGAAAAACAAGAATCAATCAGCTATTTAGCCAAACGTTTTGCAGCGAAAGAGGCCGCGAGTAAAGCTTTGGGAACAGGTATCGGCTTAATTTCTTGGCAAGACATTGAAATAAAAAACAATAGTTTAGGGGCTCCAATTTTATTATTATCAGGTGCAGCTAAAGCAAGAATGGAGTTGCTGGGTGCAACACAGTCCTTGGTCAGTCTTTCAGACGAAGTTAGCCATGTTGTAGCCTTTGTCGTGCTGTCTTAGCCTTTCAAGCATCCAGCCAGTTAGGCGCTATTACGTTTCATCACCCACAAAGTCTTCAAAATAAGGCAACAATATAGATGAAGATGTAAGATATAATTTATTAGACAAAATAATACTGCCATTTTTGATAGCAATCTTACCGAGGTTAAAAATTTTATGTCGTATCCAACTATTGAGTCCTGCATAGGTAAAACACCTCTGGTTAAGTTGCAGCGAATCCATGGAAAAACCTCTAACACTATTCTTGTGAAGCTTGAAGGGAACAATCCTGCTGGGTCTGTTAAAGACAGGCCGGCCCTTAGCATGATTCAGCATGCAGAAGCTCGCGGCGACATCAGTCCAGGTGACACCCTTATTGAAGCTACCTCAGGAAATACTGGTATTGCTCTTGCTATGGCCGCTGCTATTAAAGGCTATAAGATGACGCTTATCATGCCAGAAAACAACACTGAAGAGAGAAAAGCAGCGATGCTTGCTTATGGAGCAGAGCTCATATTAGTTTCAAAAGAAGCGAGCATGGAGGGGGCCAGAGATTTAGCAAAATCAATGGAGATAAACGGAAAAGGCAAAGTTCTCGACCAATTTGGCAATACTGATAACCCTTTAGCTCATTTCGAGAATACTGGCCCCGAAATCTGGGAGCAAACTGGAGGAAAAATAACCCACTTTGTGAGCTCTATGGGCACTACTGGTACTATAATGGGCGTCTCCCGTTACCTAAAGTCAAAAAATCCGGACATTCAAATTATAGGACTGCAGCCAGAAGAGGGTGCCAGCATTCCTGGTATTAGGCGCTGGCCAAAAGAATATCTGCCTAGCATTTATGATTCATCCCGTGTCGATAAAACTATGGATATGGGTCAACAGGAAGCTGAAAATTGCATGAAACTGATGGCAACTCAGGAGGGCATTTTTTGTGGTGTGTCTTCTGGTGGAAATGTGGCTGCAGCCTTAAGGTTATCAAAGATCGTCCGGTCTGCAGTAATAGTTGCCATTATATGCGATAGAGGCGATCGCTACCTCTCATCAGGCGTTTATGTCTAGAAAAAATATGCACATAAATGACTTACTGCATCTAATGGGGCGACTAAGAGACCCAGTTTCCGGCTGCCCTTGGGATATAAAGCAGTCGTTCGAAACGATTATCCCGCATACCATAGAAGAGACGTATGAGGTCATTGATGCCATAGAGAGCAAAGACTTCTCTCATCTAAAAGAAGAACTGGGAGATTTACTTTTTCAGATAATATTTTACAGTCAACTAGCGCATGAAAAATCTCTGTTTAGTTTCAATGATGTTGTTTCTTCGGTAACACAGAAGCTCATATTAAGGCACCCTCATGTTTTTCCAGATGGAACCCTAGAAAGTAAGAGAGACAAATCTATAAATTTTCATGATGAGCTATTCATAAAGAAAAATTGGGAGTCCTTAAAGGCTGCAGAGCGTAAAAGTAAAGGTGCGCATTCCGTTTTATCCGATATACCAGCCAGCCTTCCATCATTAATTCGCGCTCAAAAACTACAAAAAAGAGCAGCAAGCAAAGGCTTTGATTGGCCATCCATAGATGGAGTCTTCAGTAAAATCTATGAAGAAACACAAGAGCTAAAAGAAGCTATTGATAAAGCCGACCAAAAAGGAATAGAGGAGGAGCTCGGGGATACGATGTTTACAATGGTCAATCTTTGCAGACATCTAGGCGTAGATGCAGAAACAGCTATGCGCAAATCATCCTGTAAGTTTGAGCATAGATTTCAGTATATCGAAGACCAGCTCAAAACTAGTGATAACGATATGCCCGAGGTTAGCGCAGAAGTACTGAAAAGTCTTTGGGATGAAGCGAAAACCAAAATTAACTCTTAATAAACAGCTGTTTTCTTGTGATCTAAAGAGTTTATGTGTAATGTTTGCGTCCTTAAATTGTTCGTCAAATAATTTATTTATTGTTATTTTCCCCTGAAAATGGAGACGTTAGATGAGAATTATTCTTTTAGGACCGCCAGGTGCCGGAAAAGGTACACAAGCAACGTACATTACAGAGAAATTTTCTATACCCCAGATATCTACTGGCGATATGCTGCGCGCAGCTGTTAAAGCCGAGTCAGAGTTAGGATTAAAAGCCAAAGATATTATGACATCAGGAGGATTAGTTTCTGATGATTTAATTATTGCTTTAGTGAAAGAGCGCATTCAAGAAAAGGACTGTATTAACGGTTTTCTTTTCGATGGATTTCCAAGAACAATACCACAAGCTGAAGCGCTTGTAGCTGAAGGTATTGAGATAGATAAAGTGATAGAGATTCACGTAATAGATGAAGAAATAATTGCTCGCCTAAGTGGTCGTCGTGTTCACGAAGGCTCTGGTCGCGTTTATCATATTAAGTACAATGCACCAAAAAAAGACGGCTTAGATGACATTACTGGCGAGGCATTGATTCAGCGCCCAGACGATACTGAAACTACCGTACGTAACCGCCTCGAAGTTTATCATGACCAAACCAAGCCCTTGGTTGATTTTTATCAAAGTCTAGCATCAAAACAGGCAGGCGGCACTCTAAGCTGCAATCGTATTGATGGTGTCGGCCCTCTTGATGAGGTACAGCAAAGATTAGAATCTGCATTAGCTTGATATCAACCCAGCAAGCAATGCAAAATGGGCTCATTGAGCCCATTTTTATTGGTCTAAGGAAATATACCTATTATGAAAAAAAGCGCTGTCATCCTAATAAATCTTGGGACTCCTGAAACACCAACTCCTAAGGGAATTTCAAGTTTTTTGAAATTATTTCTATCTGATCGTCGTGTTGTAGAAGCTCCGAAGCTCTTATGGTGGCCCATACTAAGATGTATTGTAATTCCTTTGCGGGCAAAAAAAGTAGCTAATGCTTATCAAGAAATTTGGTGGGAAGGGTGCTACAAAACAGCTGATGTCAAATGCGATGAAGAATGCAGGATTAACTGCAAAGGTTCTCCAATAAGGGCAATTACCTCACGTCAGGTCTCAGCGCTACAAGCTAAATTAAATGAGAGCTTAAATGATGATGCACCCCTAGTATTAAGCGCAGTAACATATGGCGAACCTTCTCTTAAAGCTATTATTGATGATCTAAAAAGAAAAGGAATAGAGCACTTTGTTGTGTTGCCTATGTATCCGCAATATTCTGGTTCAACCACCGGCGCAATATATGACCAAATATTTAATATAATTCATGGGGCTAGAGACGTTCCTGATATAACTACTATAAAGTCATATTCGGCTGACTCTGGATATATTGATTCCTTAGCAGAAAGTGTGAGAGCTCACTGGCAAAAAAATGGCAAAAAAGAAAAACTGCTGATGTCTTTTCATGGTATACCACAAGAATATGCTGACAAAGGCGACCCATACGAAAACCACTGCATAGCTACCGCTAATGCTCTAGCTAAAAACTTAGAACTAAAAGAATCAGATTGGTCCATGGGATTTCAATCTCGATTTGGGCCCAAAAAATGGCTGCAACCTTATATCGATGATCAATTGCTTGCCTGTATAAAAGAAGGAGTGACGTCCGTTGATATTATAAGTCCTGCTTTTACTGCCGACTGCCTTGAGACACTGGAAGAGTTGAATATTTCTTATCGGGAATTATTTCTGGATGCTGGCGGTAAAGAATATAGCTATATCTCCTGCGTTAATGACTCACCATTATTCATATCCGCACTTGCAGATATTGCCAAGAAAAGACTTTACTAACACGATGAATATCTTGGCAGTAGATACAACAACGTCATCTTGCTCCGCCGCTCTACTTATGGGCGGTGAGTTGATCACACAATGTCAAATTGCTGAACGGGATCACACTCAATTGATACTTCCGATGGTAGACACTTTGCTAGGCAAGGGCGGCTTAAAGCTATCCCAAATAAGTGTAATTGCCTTTACATCAGGACCAGGTTCTTTTACTGGCATACGAGTAGGCTTTGGTATTGTTCAAGGGCTGGCTTTTGGTGCAGATTTGCCAGTTTTGCCTGTATCAACCCTTGAAACGTTAGCTTATACCGCTATTCGAAAACTTAAAATACAAACAGATGCTCATATAATTCCGATGCTAGATGCTCGTATGCATGAAATATACTGGGCTCAATTTAACTATAATTCCACTAATTTGACGCGTGTTAACGCTGATTGCGTATCGCCCCCAGAGGCTCTCAATACGGTGTTAAAATATCCTAGTGTTATAATTGGCGATGGACTAAATTACAGCGATAGGCTACCTGAAGCATCTCTGGATTCTTGTCATGATGGCTTGCTTCCCGAAGCTCAAGATATATTCAAAATAGCCTGCCCTTTAATCGAAAAAGGTGAGGTAATTGACATTCAGGAGGCCAGCCCGGTGTATCTAAGAAATCAGATCACATGGAAAAAACATAAAAAATTACGCCAAGTTAAGTAAAGTAGGAGCAGTTAATAATGGACTTGCTGCATATAATATTGCTCGCGGCAATACAAGGCCTTACAGAATTTCTGCCTATTTCAAGCTCAGCGCACCTCATTTTGCCCTCAGCAATACTTGGATGGCAAGATCAGGGTTTGGCCTTTGATGTTGCCATCCATTTAGGCTCTCTAGCAGCTGTCGTTATATACTTCTATGATGACATTAAACAGCTAACAATCTGCTGGAGTCGCAGTCTTTTTAATGACCAAAGTTCGCCCGAAAGCCGCCTAGGGTGGCATATAATTTTATCCACAATACCAGCAGCCTTGGCGGGTTTAATCTTCAGTGACTTTATAGAGCTACACTTAAGAACAATTCTTGTAGTCGCGGTCACTACGATTATTTTTGGATTGGCGTTAGGGTTAGCTGATTATCGAAGCTCTAAATCCAAAGGTATCTACGCATTTACCTGGAAATCTGCTCTGTTTGTTGGATGCGCGCAAGCTTTAGCCTTGATTCCTGGAACATCAAGGTCAGGTATTACAATTACTGCCGCGCTATTCTTAGGCTTTGAGAGAACTGCTGCAGTCAAGTTTTCATTTTTCTTGGCCATTCCAATCATTTTATTAAGCGGTCTTTACAAAGTATCACAGCTAGCCGAACAGTCTGAAATTCTATGGAGAGATCTAGCTATAGGGTCTTTGTTATCGTTTGTTGCAGCGTATGTATGCATACATTTCTTTATTGGCTTGATTGACCGCATAGGAATGATGCCATTTGTAATTTATAGGCTTATCTTAGGCATTTTCTTGCTAATCATAGTGATTAACGCTTAAGTATAATTTTTTGCAAGAAAAATCATCTTAAGACTCGGCTATATTGTAAGATCACAAGGCAGTAAAATTTAATCAACGATAAGATTTAGATTAATTAGGACAATGGCATGAATCACAAGAAGTATAATAAACATCTACTTGATTTTATTAAAAATTCACCGACACCGTTTCATGTTGTAGCGAACATGCAGGAATCATTGGATGCAGCTGGATTTCAACATCTCAAAGAAGAGGAAAGATGGCAGTTAATCAATGGGAACGGGTACTATGTCACCCGCAACGACTCTTCTATCATCGTATTTATTTTTGGTATGAAGCCCTCGGTAGAGACGGGTATTCGTTTGGTGGGGGGGCATACTGACAGCCCCTGCTTAAAAATTAAACCTCAGCCCGAAGTATATAAAAATTCTTACTATCAGCTCGGGGTAGAGGTCTACGGTGGAGCCCTTTTGGGCCCTTGGTTTGATAGAGATCTTTCGATTGCAGGAAAAGTAAGCTACCAAACAGAAAAGGGAAAGTTACAAGAATCGCTGATCGATATGAAGCGACCTGTTGGCATCATCCCAAGCCTTGCTATTCATTTAGATAGAGATGCAAACAATAATCGTTCTATTGATCCTCAAACAGACATGCTTCCAATACTATATAAATGCGGGAATACGAGAGAAGACTTTAGGTCAATCCTTGCTAAAGAGTTGCCTCCATCAGCTCATTCAGGTTCAGTATCAATACTGGATTATGATCTTTATTTTTATGACTGCCAACTGCCGGCTCTGATAGGCTTTAAAAAAGACTTTATATCCAGCGCAAGACTCGACAACCTTTTGAGCTGTTTCGCCGGATTACAAGCATTGCTGAATTCTAACAAGCAAATAACTAGTGTATTGGCTTGCTATGACCACGAAGAGGTAGGAAGCACCTCTGCAATAGGCGCGAATGGTTCATTTCTTGAGTCCTTGCTGGATCGAATCTATAGCGAACCTGAGGAAAAGTCACGTGTAATGGCGCAATCAATCCTTATTTCCACAGATAACGCGCATGGCATACATCCAAATTTTCCTAGTAAGCATGATGAAAATCATGCTCCTGTTATAAATGAAGGTCTTGTAATTAAAGTTAACGCGAATCAACGCTATGCCACGAACAGCACAACCTCATCATTTTTAAAAAACTTATGCAAAGAGATTAGCGTGCCAACCCAGTATTTTGTTAGCCGAGCAGGCATACCTTGCGGTAGCACCATTGGGCCAATCACAGCAGCCAATATTGGCGTCAAAACTATCGATGTAGGAGTTCCTACATTTGCCATGCATTCAATTCGTGAGCTTGCAGGAGCAAATGATGCATACTATTTATTTCAGACATTGAGCGCTTTTCTTGATATAGAGAAACTTTAAGGAACTATTGGATCATCTGGCTCAAATAGAACCTATAAAGTGCCCCCTTGGCCCATAAAACGCTATAATCCAAAAAAGTACATCAGCGGAATTTTCAATGAAAGCTACAACAAAAAATAAGCAAGAAAGAGTGCTGACAGGCATCACTACAACAGGAACACCACATCTTGGCAACTATGTCGGCGCCATAAGGCCGGCTATAGCCGCAAGCAAGCAAAACGATGTGAGCGCCTATTATTTTCTCGCTGATTTTCATGCTCTAATCAAATGTCAGGATCCGCAAGTTGTTCATAAATCTACCCAAGAAATTGCCGCAACATGGCTAGCGTTCGGCTTAGACCCCAATAATGTTGCATTTTATCGTCAATCTGATATCCCAGAAATTCCCCAGCTATGCTGGTACCTAAACTGTATTGCTCCAAAAGGGCTCATGAACAGGGCACACGCATACAAGGATGCAACTCAAAAGAATATAGACTCCGGAGAAGATAATGACTTTGGTGTAGCTATGGGGTTATTCTCATATCCAGTACTAATGGCCGCAGACATTCTAATGTTTAATGGAACGAAAGTTCCTGTAGGGAGGGACCAGATACAGCATATAGAAATGGCTCGCGATATTGCCCAGCGATTTAACTATCTTTATGGGAAACACTTTTCTTTACCAGAGGCTGTCGTCGATAGCGAAACAGCTGTACTTCAAGGATTGGATGGTCGGAAAATGAGCAAAAGTTACGGCAACACAATCCCGCTATTTTTGCCTGAAAATCAACTAAAAAAACATATCAACAAGATCAAAACAAACTTGTTGGAGCCAGGAGAACCCAAGGATCCTGAAACATCAGCTATTTTCCAGATCTGGAAAGCATTTGCGCCACAGAAGCAGACCGACTATATGCGCAAAGAGTTTGAAAACGGTATCGCTTGGGGTGAAGCAAAAAAACAACTATTTGAGCTTGTGAATGGAGAGATCGAGGGTCCCAGAGTCCGCTATAACGAGCTAATGGAGTCCCCAGATTACATAGAGTCGATCTTGTGTGAAGGAGCGAGGAAGGCTCGAACTTATAGCGTCCCTTTTTTAGAAAAGCTCAATAAGGCTGTAGGTTTATATTCACTAGAAAAGGGAAGTTCGTAGAATCACATTAATAGCCCAACAAAGACAAGGTTATTGAAAGACCTTGCGGATGACTCTAGAAATTCCACCAGTAAGTTTGTTTAGGTCTTTCGGGGAGATGTTGTAGGCCGGCATGATATAAATTCTGGTATCAAAAGGCCTGACCCATATGCCTTCCGCGACAAATTCTTTTTGAATTTCCCCAACATTAACCTGATGTAGCATTTCAACAACACCTACAGCCCCCAAGCACCTAACATCTTTTACAGCATTGCAAGAAACAACCTCAGACAACTCATCAGACAACTGAGCTTCAATCCTCGAAATATCAGACTCCCAATCACTGCCAAGCAACAACTCAATACTTGCATTTGCAACAGCGCATGCAAGAGGATTCCCCATGTATGTAGGGCCATGCATAAAAATTCCAGACCCTCCGGAACAAATTGTATCGCTTACCTTGCTAGTGCATAGCGTTGCAGCTAGGGTCATATAACCCCCTGTTAGCGCTTTCCCCAGACAAAGAATATCAGGAGTAATATTTGACCATTCGCATGCAAACAGCTTACCTGTACGCCCAAAACCAGTAGCTATCTCGTCAGCAATCAACAAAACATCGAACTCATCACATAGTTTACGCAATCCTGCTAGATAAGATGGAGAATAAAAATTAAGGCCGCCGGCAGCTTGCATGATTGGCTCTATAATAACCGCGGCAATAGTCTGACTGCACCTCTCAAGCTTCAGCCTAACATCAGACAAGAAGTGCTCCTCCCAGACACCGTCAAAACTGCAGCCTGGTGGTTCTGCAAAAAATTGCTTGGCAAGAGTGTCTCCAAATAAAGAGTGCATGCCACTGTGGGGGTCGCATACCGACATCGCGCCCAGGGTATCTCCATGGTAACCTTTCTTAAAGCTAAGAAACTGAGACTTATCATGGCGCCCTTGCGATGACCAGTACTGAAGGGCCATCTTAAGTGCAACTTCTACACTCACAGACCCAGAGTCACACAGAAAGACTTTATTTAAACCAATCGGAGTTATATCAACTAATTTTTTACACAACAAGGCTGCTGGCTCATGGGTTATGCCGCCAAACATGACATGAGCAACTTTTCTCATCTGGGTTACTATGGCTTCATTTAAAATAGGGTGGTTGTAGCCATGAATGGTTGACCACCAAGATGATGTGCCATCAATAAGCTCTATTCCATCCGACAAAGTCAAACGCACACCTGTGGCGCTGACCACATGATAGGCTGGAATTGGGTCTAACAAAGAAGAGTAGGGGTGCCAAATATGCTCTTTGTCAATAAAAGCGACTTGTTCGGGCGTAAGTGATTTAATCATAGTGGTTACTAGTTCTGGGAACGAAAAAATGGCTGATTATAGCTTTGTAAAATACAATAAATAACATTATAAAAATATTATAAGATAATGAAATTATTAAATAATTAAACTTCCTTTCCTCCGTTATTTAGGGACCATTCATCTGGGGAGTTTAAAAAATTCTCAATTTGAGAAATAGAGCTAATATCTATAAAGCTAGTCTCTTTGCAGACAGCCAAAACATCCCACCAGGTGACAAGGTGGTGGAGGTTAACGCCATTTTTTGCCAAATTCTCACGCGTCTCGGGGAAAATGTCATAAAAGAATATAACAAAAGTGTCCGATACCTGGGCACCTGCTTTACGAAGAGCGTCACAAAAAAGAATTTTGCTTTGGCCATCGGTAGTTAGATCCTCTACCAGCAAAACCTTCGACCCTTCAGTTATAAAGCCCTCTATTTGGGCGTCCCTTCCGAAACCTTTCGGTTTTTTTCTCACATACTGCATTGGCAAGGAAAGTCGCTCTGACAACCAAGCAGCAAAAGGTATTCCAGCAGTTTCGCCGCCCGCAACAGCATCAATAGACTCAAATCCAATATCCCTAAGTATGATGGAGGCACCAAAATCCATCAGGGCGGACCTAACTCTCGGAAAAGAGATAATCTTTCTGCAGTCAATGTACACAGGGCTAGTCTTGCCTGAAGTAAGTATAAATGGATCATTTGGTCTAAAATTAATTGCGCCTATTTCTAAAAGCATTTTAGCGCTTAAATTAGCTATAATTTTTTTATCAGGAAAGCTATTAAAAGACATCATTACCCCAGAAGACACGTTGAAATTTTAATATTCATAATATTGCCAGAATAGGCGGATTTAATCTATTTATTCATGCGTAGATCTTTATCCATTGAATCAAGGCTTGCATGTGTAAGTAATCATAGATTAAAACTATCATATTGATAAAAAAAATACATGTATATGATATTATTATGTATTTTTTAAAAAGGTATATTTAATTGCTGAAACTTACAAAAAAATTATTGACTAATCTGCTTACGCACCTCATCTTTACTATGCGTAAACCCTTAAGCAAGCAGAGACTTGTACTATAAGGCTTTCGTGAAGTTTCAATAATGGACTTCATTTTGTGTGTTACGTAACTAAAACAACAATAGTAAAGGGAGAGAAACATGGAAACGACAGGTTTGAATCCTAGTGATTATACAGGAGTTAGTTTCTGGATTATTTCCGCAGCAATGGTTGCGGCAACTTATTTTTTCACTGTTGAGCGCGACCGCGCGGAAGGCAAGTGGAAAACATCATTAACTGTTGCCGCAATGGTAACTGGTATCGCAGCGATTCACTACTTCTACATGCGAGGAGTTTGGGTCGATACAGGTGCAAGCCCTACAGTTTTCCGCTACGTTGATTGGTTATTGACTGTGCCACTGCAGATTGTCGAGTTCTTCTTGATTCTTTCTGCTATAGCTGTAGTTCGTGCTGCTTTGTTCTGGAAGCTACTGGTTGCATCGGTTGTGATGCTAGTCGGTGGGTATCTTGGAGAAGTTGGAGCAATGAATATCTGGCTTGGATTCGCCATCGGTATGGCTGGTTGGATCTATATCATCTACGAGATATTCCTAGGTGAAGCTAGCGAAATCAGCGCGTCTCAAGGTACTGAAGCAAGTAAAACTGCCTTCAACGCACTACGCTTGATTGTGACTGTTGGGTGGTCAATCTATCCAATAGGCTACTTCTTAGGTGTTGGCGCAGATGGAACTATGTCTGTAGATGCAGCAAGTTCCCTAAACCTTGTTTACAACCTTGCTGACTTTGTTAACAAGATTGCATTCGGTGTTGTTATCTGGGTAGCAGCTACTTCTTCGTCTAAGGCTTAATAACCTGTAGTTCGAATACCAAGTAGCAAGTTTGGCGTTATGGGGCACTTCATTTAGCCCTATAGCGCTAATTTTTATAATACCTTCCATGGTTTTATCTGAATCAGGTTATAGAAGATATTATAAAAATTATATTTTCTTAAAGGGAAATAGAATGGAATTAGGCGGCTATAATCTTGTGTTTAACTCGCTGTCTTTTGCTATCGCAACATTCGGTGCAGCAACAGTGTTCATGTTTGCTCAGCGCTCTCAAGTTGCTCCAGCCTACAGAACAGCGCTTACTTTGTCAGGCTTAGTATGCTTAATCGCGTTCTATCATTACGTTAGAATGTTTGAAAGCTTCGAGCATGCATATTCTTTAAAAGAAGGCGTAGTAACCTCAACTGGTGCAGCATTCAATGACGCATATCGTTATGTTGATTGGCTATTAACCGTTCCTTTGCTTTTGCTAGAACTAATTTTAGTAATGAGGCTAAGTAAAGAAGATACTTACTCTAAAGGCACCAAGCTAGCAATCGCTTCAGCATTAATGATTATTCTGGGTTACCCAGGTGAAGTTGCCACTACAGGTGATGAACGTTGGATGTGGTGGATTGCTGCAATGATCCCCTTCCTTTATATTGTAAAAGAGTTGATTGGAGGTTTGAGCGCATCAATAGAAGCTCAGCCTGCTGATGTTAAAGGCTTAGTTGCTAATGCAAGAACTTTAACACTCCTATCTTGGTGCTTTTATCCATTAGTATTTATTCTACCAATGCTTGGTAATAGTAGCTTGGAGCTAGGGGTAATTAACCCAGCTGTACAAGTTGGATATACTATTGCTGATGTTATTGCTAAAGCAGGCTTCGGTGTTATGATTTATATGATTGCTCAACGCAAATCTGATGCTGGTGCTTAATTAGCAGGGAGCTTCAGAAAAAACGCGCCTAAGTGGCGCGTTTTTTTATACTATAATATATGAGAAAACCTATGAAATACCATATGCCTCCAGAGGCAGATGAATTTCTTCATGTTGTGAAGCAAGAGTTTGCTAAAAGTTTTGACGTAAAAGAGTCTTTTATATCTGACTGGTTAAAGCATCATAATGAATCCAAAGGAAAATGGATAAGAGCTAGGCTAGCATTGGCCTCTGGTGGACTCCTAGGGTTGTCTAGCCAAACCTACATTAAGTGGGCAGTAGTATGCGAGCTTATCCATAGCGCCTCGCTTCTACATGATGATATCTGCGATGAAGACTCAATGCGGCGAGGAAAGAAATCGTTGTGGAAAGAGTTTGGTATTCCTGCCGCCATATGCACTGGTGATTACTTAATTGCAGAATCATTTAGGAAGCTAACCGAGATTGAACAAGGTTGGCATCAAAATATATTATTAAAACTCCTGTCATGCTCAGTAAAAGAAATTATATTTGGGCAATCATTGGATGTAAGTTTGGACCACCGAACCCTCGATAAAGATCAGTGTCGAAAAATAGCTATCGAAAAAACAGCTCCGCTAATTGCATTGCCTATGATGGGTATGTTTCGATGTAGAGAATTATCTGAAGATGAATGCTTAGCTTTAAAAGAAATTTCTAACGAGTTTGGGCTCGCCTATCAGTATTTAAACGACATTGAAAACATTACGGGTTGCGAACAAGAAGCTTCTTCTGACTTTCTTAAAGGGCATCCAAATTTTATGATTATCAGGGTTTTAGACGGGCTATCAAGCTCAGAAAAAGAGATTGTATTCAGTCAACCAGAAAAACTTAATGATTTTATCTCTAAAAAACATTTTAAGGAATCACAAAATGAAGTAGCTCATATATTGAGTAATGCCATGAATAATGTACATCGATTACCTATAATTATTCAGCCCGTTATTGAGTCATTAAAAGATGAAATCGCCAAAAGGTTAGAGTTAATATGAAAAAAATTGCTGTTATTGGAGGAGGGTTTGGTGGAATTGCTGCTGCAATAAGACTAAGGGCAAAAGGCGACCAAGTAACCATCTATGAGAGGTTAAGCAAGCTGGGAGGAAGGGCTCAGGTATTTGAGAGGGGCGGCTACGTGCACGATGCTGGACCCACGGTAATTACAGCCCCTAATCTATTTTATGAGTTATTTAGCTTGTTTGGAGAGAATTTAGAAGACTTTTTGGAATTCAGACCTCTGGACCCCTGGTATCGATTCCACTTTCATGATCAAACTGAATTTGATTACGGCCCAGATCGAGAAAAAATGCTTGCTCAGATTAAAGAAATATCCCCTGAGGATGTTTCAGGTTATTTCAACATGCTCAAAGAGTCAGAAGCAATCTTTAAGCTTGGCTATGAAAAATTAGCAGGCCACCCCTTTGGTAAACTGACAACAATGCTTCGATATGCGCCAGCTATTATAAAAATGAAGGGTTATCGGTCTGTGTACAGCTTCGTATCTAAACACTTAAAGCACCCCAACTTACGTCAAGCATTTTCAATACAGCCATTACTAGTAGGGGGTAACCCTTTTACCACCTCTTCCATATACTCTCTAATTCATGCATTAGAACAAAAATGGGGAATTTTCTTCTGCATGGGTGGTACAGGCAAGCTGGTATCAGAGCTAGAAAAACTAATGATCCGCAACGGCATTGAAATAAATTATGACTCTGATGTCAGTCACTTTTCTACATCTGGGAAGCTAATAACCAGAGTTAACTTTACGAATGGTGAAAGCAAAGCGTTTGATTATGTTGTTAGTAATGCTGATCCAATCCAAGTATCAACAGAGTTACTAAAAAATGAAAAGATTTCTATGCATAATCGTCTAATAAAAAAATATGCAAAACATTCCATGGGGTTGTTTGTATTATTTTTTGGTTCGACTAAATGCTACGAAAATGTAGCTCATCATACAATTTGGATGGGGCCTAGGTACAAGGAACTCTTAGAGGATATATTTGAAAACCACCATTTGGCAGATGATTTTTCAATATATCTACATAGGCCTACATGCACCGATAAGTCTTTTGCGCCAACAGGCCATGATAGTTACTACGCTCTTGTGCCAGTGCCAAACCTAAAAGGAAATCAAAACTGGGGGGAGATTAAAGAATCCTTTTCTAGAAAAATATTAGAAGCACTTGACAAAACAATCATGCCTGGAATTACTACAAACGCGAGGGAAGTCTTTTCAATGACACCGGAGGACTTCAAAGAAAACTATAGAACACCTTTTGGTAGCGGGTTCTCAATTGCTCCAATCTTAACCCAATCAGCATGGTTTAGAACTCACAATCAAGATGATAGATACAAAAACTTATTTTATGTTGGGGCGGGGACTCATCCTGGAGCTGGGGTCCCTGGAGTGATCAATTCCGCTAAAGTAGTTGAAAAGATTATATACTCATGAGCAACTACTCAGGAGTAATGAGACAACACGGGAAGACTTTTTTTTGGGCGACATGGTTTCTTGAAAAAAAAACTGCTGGGCACTTATATGCGATTTATGCATTTTGTCGCCGCATAGATGACTTAATAGATAATGCTCCTGCTGGGGATGGCTTCTACGAAGACTTTTATTCCATTGCCAATGCATGGGAGAAGGATAAATTCTCTGGCGCTTTTGACGAATTTAAAGGAATGAAAAAAAGCATCTTACCCAGAGAGGCTATTATTAGAGAATTCCTAAAGGGCCAGGCAAGTGATATTGCATACAATCAGCCCAAAAATATTGATGAATTGCTTGTGTATTGCTATCAAGTTGCCGGTGCCGTAGGCTTGATGATTTGCGATGTTATCGGAATAAAAGATCATCAGTTAAAATATTTTGCTATTGATCTTGGGGTTGCCATGCAGCTTACCAATATATGTCGCGATATTAGAGAGGATGCCGAAATAGAGAGAATTTATTTACCAAAAAATATGATTAATCTACCACTTGAAAAATTTAAAAATCCATCCAACAGTGATGCAAGGAAGATTGACAGTACAAGAAATCTGCTTCTGAGCTATGCAGATGGTTATTATGAGAGCGGTAAAAAAGGGATTATGCATCTGCCCCCTAAAACTGCAAGAGCAGTAATGATTGCAGCTAAACTTTACCAGGCTATTGGTGGGAAAATTACTAGCAACAAAATACCGTATCAGAGTTCGCGCGTTTATCTAAATAAAGCTGAAAAAATTCTGATTACAATTAAGGTACTTCTTCAGTGGAAAAAGAAGAAAAGCATCGACAACCATAACAAAGATCTTCATCGGCCCCTAGCAGCTCTTCCTGATGCACACATAGAATGAAAAATATACACGATCTAATCGTTATTGGAGCAGGGCTCTCTAGCCTAATGTTTTTGAGTCAATACATAAAGAAATCTACTAATCAGTCTATTCTACTTTTAGAGCAAAAAAACAGCATCAAACAGGATCAAACCTTCTGTGTTTGGGAGGGGCCTGGCTTGCACAACATCACAGATCAATTCCATCTAAAGCCCAAAAAAATCTGGAGCAAGGTAGCACTCAATGAAGCCGGTACTGAAATCAAAAGACATATTAATCCGTATAAATATGTTTGCTTTGATGGCGGAGAGACCCTAAAAAAACTAACGGAGGCTTGCGCGCCAAAAGTTACAACTATCAGTAATGAAAAGGTTGACCGGATAATCCACAGAAATGGCACCCATGAGATAACAACAACCAATGGAACATATTACACAAAATGTATTATTGATAGTCGAAGCAACTTTAAGCCTCATGAAATCAAGTCATCATTTATCAAGCAAGCTTTTATTGGCCATGAAATAGAAACTGACCAGGCACAATTTAACCCTAATGAAGTAACGTTAATGTCATTCCGTCACAACAAAGATGAAGTTGAATTTAATTACCTGCTTCCATTTTCAGAAAAGAGGGCGCTTGTTGAAACCACAGTTTTCTCATCGTTACCAAATCTTAAGAAAATTGAAAGCAGCCACGCTAAACTTCTAAAAAAATATGGATCTTATAAAACTATAAGACAGGAAAAAGCAATCATCCCCATGGCAGTTATTGATCCTGACGAGGAACAAGGAATTTTAAGAATTGGCACCGGCGCCGGAATGATAAGAGCCTCATCGGGGTACTCAATGAGGCGAATTGCTAACTGGGTGCTAACATTACAATTGCAGAATATTAACGAGAGAAATATATCTCAATTTAAATACAAGCCCAACTTTTTGCTGAATTGGCTTGATAAAATTTTTCTCAATGTTATCTATAGTCATCCCGAAAAAGGGCCTTATTTGTTTATGACACTTTTTGAAAGGGCATCTATGCCATCTCTTGTTAGGTTTCTGTCAGACGAGGCTTCAAGATCAGACCTAATCGGCATATTATTAAGTATGCCAAAAATGCTTATGCTTAAGGGGCTTTTTAAAGTAAAAGATGATGACCAAAATTAACAGACATCAAATATCCTTTATCTCTCTCTCTCTTGTTATTCTTTATATATGCCTAACATCGCAGTCTAGTTCTTTGGCAGACATCAACATATCACTCAATGGTATCGGTAATACTATTATTTTTCTCTCCCTGTGTCTTATTGGTACTCTTGGTGTTGGCCATGGGGCGCTTGATGGTAAGATAATCTGGGAGCACTCTGATAAAGTGGGCGCTAAAATCAAACTATATGCACTTTATATCCTGTTAGTCTCACTGGGGGCGATAGTTTGGATTTATTCACCTTTCTGCGGCTTGGTTTTGCTTTTATTGCTGTCGTCCATCCATTTTGGCTTATCTGACCTAAGTTTTTTGGGTAACAAAGGATTGATACCCAAAATTTGCTGGGGATTTACAATGACATTCCTTCCAGTCCTCTTTAAGCCTTCGCTTGTTTATCTCTTATTTCTTGAATTGACCTCAGTAAGCATTAGCACTGAAATCTTTGGCGTTATAAGGATGCTAGTCGTACTCAGCATCCTTATTTTTGTTTCCTGTTTAATTTTTAGAATGTTACAAAAAGAGAAAAAAGAGCCTGTTGCTTTAAAACTAGCAATACTAGAGCTGTTTCTTTTAATCATCCTAGCTTATTACCTGAGCCCACTTGTATGGTTTGGTCTATACTTTTGTGGACTACATGGCCTCAGAGCCATGCTAGCCTTCGATTTTAAGTTTATACCTGATGCATTATGGTTGATTATTTTTACAGCGCCAATTTCGCTATTTATCTTCCTGGTTGAATGGAGCTATGATCTCAGTAGCCTGCTGATTGTTTTCCCAGTGCTAGCAAGCCTTACAATTGCACACATGCTACTTCCACGGCTCAAAGATTTAGTTGGGTCCTGACAAGCTAGATACCAAAAAGAGGGCCACTTAATATGCTCTACTTATTGCTAACCCCAGCCTTATAAAAACGTTTATTAAAAAAATTTCCATCTCATTACTAAAGTGCGCTTAACATTACACTGGCTAGCAAATAGATTGCAGCTATTGTATTAACATCCCGGGTTTACATGGCTACAGGTGAGACTATGTATCCAATCTAGTTATAGCATTGTATTTAACATAATATACATTATGCGCAATTATACACAGAGCAACAGAAGTCCTTTTCAAATCAAAACTAATCTACAGGCTGCCTCATTGTTACGAACTCTTCTGCAGCTGTCGGATGTATACCGACAGTGCTATCAAAATTTTGCTTCGTCGCACCTGCTTTTATCGCAACAGCAAGACCCTGAATGATTTCTCCAGCATAGTCTCCAACCATATGACATCCAATAACTACATCAGAACTATGTATGACAATCAGCTTCATGAAAACCTTGCTGTCTCCACCACCTAGAGTTGCTTTCATCGGCCTAAACTGGCTTTTATAGATGCGTAGGTCGATTCCGTGAATCTTTATCGCTTCCTCTTCTGTTAGCCCCACAGAGGCCGAATTTGGCTGGCTAAAGATGGCTGTTGGTATATTGGTGTAATCGACTGATGACCGCATTCCTGTCACAAAAAAATTAGATAGAGCCATACCTTCAGCTATAGCTACCGGGGTTAACTCAATACGTCCAATGACATCACCTAATGCATATATACTAGGCTCTGAAGTGTTAAAGTAATCATCAACAATGATTGTACCGTTGCTTTTGGTTTTAATGTTTAATGATTCTAGACCCAGATCTTTAATATTAGGTATTCGTCCAGTTGCATACATAACTAGATCTACGTCAATCTCTTCTTTTGTAGACAATCGTACGCAATATCCACTATTTATTTTTTTAACTTCTTCAACATCTGTTGAGAAGTGTAATACAACTCCTTGATTTTCATATTCTTCTTTAATTTTATTTCTAACATCACTATCAAAACCTTTCAGAAATAAAGGCCCCCTATAAACAAGATGTGTTTCAACACCCAGACCCTTGAAGATACCAGCAAACTCAACTGCTATATAACCACCGCCAACAATAATAATTTTTCTTGGTAATTCTTTTAAATAGAATGCTTCATTTGAAGTCACAACCAGTTTGCTTCCTGGAAATTCTGGAATATATGGTGTTCCACCAGTTGCAATTAAGATATTTTTGGCCGTGTAGACATTATTGCCCACTTTTACACTATGAGGATCAAGAATAGATGCCCTACCTCGTATTACTTTCACCCCAACATGATCGAGTAGATTGTTATATATTTTATTTAGCCGCTCTATTTCTTTATTTTTGTTTTCTCGCAATATATCCCAATTAAACTCAGTTTTAGCTATACTCCAACCAAATCCTTCGGCTTGATCAAAAATGTGGCTGTATTCGGAAGCATAAACGAATAGTTTTTTTGGGATACACCCAACATTAACGCAAGTACCACCTAGTGCCTGATATTCAGCTATACCTACTTTAAGACCCTTACTTGCTGACATGCGTGCCGTTCTGACACCACCCGATCCAGCTCCAATTACAAATAAATCAAAATCATACTTCATAAAAAAATCCGAATAAATCTAGCATTTAAACCATGACAACTTACTGTGCAGCGAAACCACTGAACCAATAATAATTAATGTTGGTGCCTTTGCTTTACCTTCCCTTACCTTGCCTGGCAGGGTTAACAAATTTCCTACATATGTATGCTGACTTCTAGTTGTTCCCTTTTCTATCAAGGCTGCAGGTGTGAGCGAATCCATTCCAAAAGATATTAATTTTTCACAGATTATCTCAAGTCCGTTTAATCCCATATAAAAAACTAGGGTTTGATTTGGTGCAATTAATTCTGCCCAATTTAAATTTAATTCATTATTTTTTTGATGACCTGTAATAAACCGCACAGATTGCGCATGATCGCGATGCGTCAGAGGAATTCCTGCATAGCTTGCGCAACCTGAAGCAGCTGTAATGCCAGGCACTACCTGAAATGGCACTCCATGGTCACCCAAGTGCTCTATCTCCTCCCCTCCTCGACCAAAAATAAATGGATCTCCGCCTTTTAGGCGAAGAACACGATTCCCTTGTTGGGCAAATTCAACTAATTTTTTGTTTATGTTTTCTTGAGTAATTGGATGATCACCTGCTGTTTTTCCAACAAATATCAACTCGGCATCCCTTCTAACCAAAGCCAATACCTCCTTAGATACCAGCCTATCATAAAGGACTATATCTGCTTTCTGCATCAATCTTAATGCCCTGAAAGTTAAAAGGTCTGGGTCGCCTGGACCGCCGCCAACAAGATAAACTTCACCTAATTTTTCGGCCTTATTGTGTTCTATTTTTTTTTGTAGCTCGATTTCAGCAGCTTCATTTTTTTCTGAATAAATCAGTTCGGCTATATCTCCTGAAAACACATCCTCCCAAAAAGCTTTTCGACCATTTGGGTCGGAAATTTTTTCTTTAACCAGTGGGCGAAATTTACCTGCAAGCTTGGCCAGACTGCCATACCCTGAAGGAATTATTGCTTCCAACTTTGTCCTCAGCATTCTTGCCAACACTGGCGCAGAACCGCCACTGCTGATGGCCACCAACATGGGACTCCTATCAACAATAGAAGGAAAGATAACGGTACACAATTCAGGCTGATCAACAACATTGACTGGAATATTTAATAGTTGAGCATGATTTGAGACTTGAATATTGACTTCTTTTACATTAGTGGCAGAAATAACAAGAATAGCGTCATTTAAATCTTTGTTTTCAAAGTATTTTTTATTTAAATTTAAAGAATTTTTTTTAGCTAATTCTTTTATTCTTTCATCAATGTCTGGTGCTATAACATCAATTATCGCACCTGCCTCTAACAAAGGCCGAAGTTTTCTTAGCGCTATAGATCCAGCACCGACAACTACGCAGCGACGATTTCTAATGTTGTGAAACAAGGGGAGAAATTCCATAGCATCAATGTAACTCGATTTATTTTCAACTGCTAATAACTGTTTGCCCGCCCATGTACCTCTGAAGTATTTTGGGTATTTCGATAGAGCCATCTTCAAGTTGATAGTTTTCCATTACAGCAACAAGTGTTCTGCCAACAGCTAAGCCTGATCCATTTAGTGTATGAAGCAGCTCAGGCTTACCTGTCTCAGGATTACGCCAGCGAATTTTTAAACGACGGGCCTGAAATGCACGAAAATTACTGCAAGAAGATATTTCACGGTAACGCTTCTGGGAGGGCAACCAAACCTCTATATCATGAGTGCATGATGCTGAAAACCCTATGTCCCCACCACACAGCATAACCGTCCTATAAGGCAAGCCTAGCTTCTGCAATAGTGCTTCGGCGTGGTCCGTAATGAGGTCTAACGCTTGAGCCGATTTTGTTGGCTCCACAAATTGTACTAACTCTACTTTTTCGAATTGATGTTGACGGATCATCCCTCTAGTATCCTTGCCGTAACTCCCCGCCTCACTTCTAAAGCAGGGAGTGTGACAAGTAAGCTTTATCGGTAGCTGGCTGGCATCGATAATTTCATTACGGTATATATTAGTTACCGGTACCTCTGCTGTGGGGATTAGGTAAAACTCTCTTTCGTCTTGTAGTTTAAATAAATCTTCCTCAAATTTTGGTAGCTGTCCAGTGCCATAAAGGGACTCTCGGTTGACAAGATAGGGGACATTTACCTCTTCATAGCCGTGTTCGATTTGATGAGTGTCGAGCATAAATTGACTTAAAGCCCTATGCATCCTAGCGATTCCACCACGCATAACCGAAAAGCGTGAGCCGGTAATCTTTGCGCCAGCTTGAAAATCCAACATCCCTGAAAGCTCGCCCAGATCAACATGGTCCTTAACTTCAAAAGTAAAATCGCGAGGTTTCCCCCAGCGCCGTATCTCTAGATTATCGTCCTCATTAGTCCCCGGCGGCACATGATCATCTGGCAAATTTGGAATACCGCTCATGTAATCTTCAAGCTGATCTTGTATTTTATTGAGCTCTTCTTCTGCATGGATGCAAGCTTGTTTTAACTCCTCACCTCTCTCTTTTAGTAGAGGTATTTCTTCTTGAGTTTTAGCTTCAGAAATAGCTTTGCCCATCATTTTTGCATATGCATTTCTTTCTGACTGCAAGGATTGAGATGCATCTTGGAGCTGACGATACTCTCTCTCCAGCCCATTAATATATTTTACGTCTAGCACAAAACCACGGATCACTAGTTTTGCGGCAATTTTTTCAGGTTCAGAACGAATAAGTTTTATATCCAACATAAGATTTAAATGATTCCTAGAAAAGACGAGTCAAAAAAATTGCACCTAACGTCCCCATAAGGCACAAAGCGACACTTAAAACCACATAAGCAGTAGCAAGTATAGGTTGGCCATTTTGCCATAAATCGAGGGTATCTAGCGAGAAAGAAGAAAAGGTAGTAAACGCTCCCAAGAAGCCAACCATCAGAATATTTTTAAGCTCAGCAGGAAAAACTCCTCTCTCGATAATCAAGACATAACAGAGGCCCATAAGAGCAGAGCCAACTACGTTGACTGCTAGTGTGCTCATAAAGAGTCTGCCTCCAAACATAGGCACAAAAGCTGTATTTACAGCAAAGCGCCCCATGGCACCCAAAGCCCCGCCAAAAGCTACAGCCAACCATTGCATTATATAATTTCCTTGTTCGTAGCAGCGAATATTTAAAAAAATAGCCACACTAAAGGCTACCATAAAGATCTTTTCTATTTATACCTAATGATGTCTACACCCTCAGGCGGAGAAAACTGAAAACTCTTCTGTGCAAGAATCTGATTCATGCGGGTATCTATAAAATCAATTTCAGTTCTATAGCTAAGGGAGTCGGACAACACCATGGAGACAGGAGTCTTGTTAATAAAACTCATCTCTAATTTTTGATAAAGACTATCAGTGGCAACAGGGGTAAGTAAAAAATCATTAGTGCTACTGTGCTTGCAACTCACATTGTAGCTTAACTCAATGTTATCAACACTACCGACCAATAAAATGGCAGGATTTTTAGATAATTCATGATTAAATTCACCGATAGATACCTGCTGAAGATCGGGATCGTAGATCCATAGATTTTCATTGTCAGAAATAATGTGTTGTTCCATTGGAGCTTTAGTAATCCAGCTTACATTCCCTGGCCGCTCTGCTATCAAATGGCCCTCTACTTCTTGAATAATCTCGCCTTTTTCAGTGTAGGTTATTTGCTTGAAGTCAGTGTCTATAGTGCGAATAGAGGAAAGCACATCTTGCAAGCTAGCTGTACACGTCGGGGCAATATCATTTTTTAGCTGGCCATCTGCCTTAACAGCAAAGTTACCCCAGATGAGAACCAAAAATATAACAACCAACGTATCTTTCATAGCTAATCTCCAGAATTATCTGGAGCCAAGACATCCCTGTTACCATTTGAGCCCATTTCGCTTACAACGCCTGATGCTTCCATTTGCTCTACAAGTCTTGCCGCCCTGTTATAACCAACACGTAGTTTTCTTTGGACAGAAGAGATTGATGCCTTCCGTGTTTGAATGACAAAAGAAACAGCCTCATCATACAAAGGGTCAGACTCTTGATCGCCACCCCCTCCGTCATCACCATAACCTGGGACAGGAATATTACTAGTGATCGCCTCGCTTGTTATGTCTTCTAGATACTCTGGAACACCCCTGCTCTTCCAATCTGCAACAACTTTATGGACTTCATGATCGTCTACAAACGCTCCATGAACCCTAATGGGTATACTTGTCCCAGGAGGAAGATAAAGAAGGTCACCGTGGCCCAAAAGCGACTCTGCCCCGCTTTGATCAAGAATAGTTCTTGAATCAATCTTTGAGGAAACCTGAAAAGCAATTCGGCTGGGAACATTTGCCTTAATCAATCCAGTAATAACATCCACCGAAGGCCTCTGGGTGGCCAATATTAAATGTATACCCGCCGCTCTAGCTTTTTGTGCAATACGGGCAATGAGTTGTTCCACTTTTTTGCCGACAATCATCATCATGTCAGCAAATTCATCAATCACAACCACTATACAAGGTAATTTATCTAAATTAGGAGGCGAGCTGCTATCTTCTTCATTAAAAAATTCATCTGGCTTCCACAGTGGGTCAACAAGAGGGCTGCCTGCAGCAATACTATCCATAATTTTTTTGTTATAGCCAGCAAGATTTCTAACTCCCAGTGCCGACATTAGCTTATAGCGGCGCTCCATTTCACCCACACACCACCTTAAGCTGCTGGCTGCATCCTTCATATCTGTGACAACCGGTGTCAGCAAATGAGGAATACCATCATAAACAGATAACTCCAGCATTTTAGGGTCAATTAAAATAAGCCGCACATCTTCTGGGGTGGATTTATACAGCAAGCTCAATAGCATTGAGTTAATGCCAACAGATTTTCCAGAACCAGTAGTTCCGGCTACTAGCAAATGCGGCATTTTTGCTAAGTCAGCGCATACAGGCAAGCCAGAAATATCATTACCAAGAGCTAAAGTTAATGGCGACTTTGCCTGCTCATAAACCTCGGAAGAAAGAACCTCACTAAGACGTACCATTTCGCGATGTTCGTTAGGGATTTCAATACCGACATAAGATTTCCCGGGTATCACTTCTACCACCCTGACACTAACAACTGCAAGCGATCTCGCAAGATCTCTAGAAAGACCACTTATTCTGCTCGCTTTGATGCCAGCAGCTGGCTGTATCTCAAAACACGTAACAACTGGTCCAGGCAATACTTCTATTACTTCGGCGCTGATGCCAAAGTCCTGTAATTTTAGCTCTAGCTGCTTGGACATGGCTTGAAGTGAATCTTTAGAAAAGGCTTTGCCTGTATTATTGTCAGCCTTATCCAGCAAGCCTAACGCTGGAAGCGTCGCTAGATTTTTATCTATAAAAAAAGATGTCTGTTTTTCTTTTTCTACACGATTGCTAGATGCGGGTTTCCTGGATGGCTGCTGAATACTTAAAGGCCTCCTGGTTACATCTCTTTCCGCCCGGGTTTCTTTAACCTCTTTGCGATGCTGTTGTGCCAGCATGGCTTGAATCCTCTCGCTTCTTTTTGCTTTCAGTGTAGCTATACGACGACTTACATATTCACTGAGTCTTAACACTCCGCTAGCAATCCACTCGATTAGGGCAAGCCAAGATATATCAGTGAAAACTGTCATCCCAAACAAGAAAATAGCCACTAAAATAAGGGTGCTACCTATACTGTTAAAGGCAGCCGTTGCTGCCACTTCTATCGATGAACCAAGAATACCACCAACACCGAAAGGCAATGAGGTTTCCAGACTGCCATAATGGAGAGCAGCTAAGGCTGTTGCGCTGACCAAAACCATCGTAAGCCCTAAAATACGAAGGATGAACACGAGGCTATCAAATCCAGACTTATTATCACGGTGGGTTCTAAATACGTTCCATGCTTTTAATGCAAGCAGCATAGGTAGCAGGTAAGCCACGCAGCCAAGCAAAGAAAAAAACACATCTGATAGCCAGGCACCTAAAGATCCGCCAGCATTCAAAACATAGCCAGCATTGCCGGCATGCGACCAACCAGGATCTTCAGAAGAATGGGTTGCTAGTGCAATTAATAAATATATACATACAAATAGCCAACCAATGAGAGCCCCCTCTTTTAAGATAAGCTTAATTTTTGACGGCTGCAATTGTTCGCTGTTCGCCAATGAGGGCTTATTAGGTTGTTTTTCTCTATTCAAAACTGCCATCCCAATTAACTATCTATAAGGCTATTGTAAACGCAGTGGTTGTAAATACTAGAGACCAATCTCATAAGATTATGTTATAAGTTTGATAAATAAGCGCGATAGTAAAATCTTACTTTTCCTATTAATGCATATTCATTATTATATTGAAAATATTCACTTATATTTGGAAGTCTTTTATGTCAGAAATTCAACACCATAAATTAATTATTCTGGGGTCTGGCCCTGCTGGTTACACTGCGGCAATTTATGCAGCACGAGCAAACCTCAATCCAGTCATCATCACCGGAATACAACAAGGCGGGCAATTAACTACCACTACAGATGTTGATAATTGGCCGGGTGATCCTCATGGCCTTCAGGGTCCAGACCTTATGTTGCGAATGCAGGAACATGCCGAGCGTTTTGACACAAAAATTATTTTTGATCACATAGATAGTCTTGATTTAAGCAAAAAACCTTTTCAGTTAAAAGGAAGTAGCAGCTACAGCTGCGATTCATTAATAATATGCACCGGGGCCTCTGCCCAGTATTTAGGGCTCCCATCTGAAGAAGTTTTTATGGGCAGAGGTGTCAGCGCATGCGCTACTTGCGACGGATTTTTCTACAGAGGAAAAAAAGTAGCTGTTATCGGTGGTGGAAATACTGCAGTCGAAGAAGCACTTTATCTCTCTAATATTTGTAGCGAGGTCACATTAATTCATCGCAGGGACACGCTAAAGTCAGAAAAAATACTACGTGACAAACTTTTAGAGCGGGCCAAAAATGGCAACATCAATATACTGTGGAATTATAAGCTAAACGAAATAAAAGGTGATGACGCAGGTGTAACGTCATTGGCATTAAGGAGCACACTAAAAGAAATAGACTTAGACATTGAAGTGAGTGGAGTATTTATAGCTATTGGACATAAGCCAAATACGGACATTTTTAAGGGCCAACTAAAAATGAGGGATGGGTATATTATTGTTCAAGGCGGATTAGAGGGAAATGCAACAGCTGTCAGTATTCCAGGTATCTTTGCAGCCGGAGACGTAGCTGACCACGTATATCGCCAAGCAATAACTTCTGCTGGATCTGGCTGCATGGCTGCACTAGATGCAGAAAAATACCTTGACGACTTGGCGTAACTAGATTGTTATCTGCCCTTGCCTGTCTGGATTCCTGTAATCTAAACTTTCCTGATCCAGAAACTGCGCTAGAAGAACCCAATGGTCTTCTAGCCTTCAGTGGCGACCTTAAACCAGAAACCCTGCTTAAGGCATACCAGCAAGGAATATTTCCTTGGTATGAAGAAAGTCGACCAATTCTATGGTGGTCACCAAATCCAAGATCAGTTATCTATCCGAAAGACATAAAAATCTCTCGTTCTCTAAAAAAAATTATCAGAAATTATTCCTGGGAAGTACGAATCAACAGTGCATTTCAATCTGTTGTGAGCCATTGCGCTACGTCGCGAAGAAATAGTAGTGATGGCACATGGATAAATGCCAATATGCAAAAATCCTATTTAGATTTACATTTGTTAGGTTTTGCTCACTCACTTGAAATTTGGCTAGAAAACGATCTAGTTGGTGGTCTGTATGGGGTGCTTGTAGGTGATGTATTTTGTGGTGAATCAATGTTCAGTTTAAAGCCAAATGCATCAAAAATTGCTCTGGTTCAGCTTGCTCTTTTAATGCAAAAATATACAAAAAATGGACTAATTGACTGCCAGATACCTAACGATCATTTGACGTCTATGGGTAGTGTAGAGCTACCACGAAAAGAATTTCTCTCAAAATTAGAAATTTTACAAAACAATCCAAGCTTTTGGCCCAGCCAATGGCAGTGTATAATTGATCTAGACCGTACTTGAAAACCTTAACTATGATTAAAATATTATTATGTCGCGCGATATAACACCAGATATACGAAGAATAAGGTTATTCTTGACTGATCCTCATCCATGCAGCTATCTGCCGGGCAATGAAGCAACAACTGCATTTGTTGCTTCCGCTGACTTGAACCTAGAAGTAAACTCACACATCGAAGTAGATCCACAGTTTTATTCTCAACTTTCAGACATGGGATTTCGTCGAAGCGGTCAATATTTTTATGCGCCAAGATGCCAAGCATGTAATGCCTGCATATCTGCAAGACTGGTAGTCAAAAAATTCAAACCCAGCCGCCAACAACAACGCTGTAGTTCTCGCAATCAAGATTTAACCGTTTGGATATCAACGCAAATTGATGAGCAAGAACACTACCCTTTGTACAAACGATATATAAATACAAGGCATGCAGATGGAGATATGTTTCCACCTAATCTGAATCAGTTTAGGGATTTTATAGGTAATCTACGCGAATATAGCAGGATAGTAGAGATTAGGTGTGGCGATGAGTTAATCGCTGCAGGAGTTGTCGATATCCTGGAAGATGGCTTATCTGCAATTTATACCTATTATTCCACAGAACCCCAACACAAAAAGAGAAGTCTGGGCACTTTTACTATTTTATCCGAAATTATGCTAGCAAGAGAGATGGAGCTATCTTATCTCTATTTGGGTTATTGGATTAAAGATAGTCCTAAAATGGCATATAAGTCTAATTATCGACCCCTAGAAATACTTAAGGACCGCCAATGGACTCCGCTTGTTTGACTTTGTGATTTTTTCAGGCAGAATGCGGCTCGCTTGTAAGATTGGAGATAGCATAAATTATGTCAAAAGAAGAACAAATAGAGATGGAGGGGGAAGTGATAGATACGCTTCCTAATACAACCTTCCGAGTAAAACTTGAAAATGGCCATGTGGTCCTTGCGCATATATCTGGAAAAATGCGCAAAAATTACATTCGCATACTCACTGGAGACAAAGTGAAAGTCGAGCTAACGCCCTATGATTTATCAAAGGGTCGTATAACTTACAGGGCAAGATAACAATAAAACGGCTCTTATTGTTATTTATGTGGCTAATACCTCAGCTTCTGATTCAATATTAACGCTGATTTCTTCATCCTCAACAGTAATTTTTACCACACCCCCACCAACAAGACTTCCAAATAAAACCTGCTCGGCAAGTGGTTTTTTTATTTTTTCAAGGATCAATCTTTGCATAGGACGCGCGCCCATTTTTTCATCATAACCATTGACTGCAAGCCACTTCCTAGCACTTTCATCTACATCTAGTACAACACGTTTGTCATCCAGCTGCTGCTGCAGCTGGCATAAAAACTTATCTACTACTGTATTTATGACATCAACACCCAATGGACGGAATTGAATAATACCATCTAAGCGATTACGAAACTCAGGGGTAAACACATTCTTTAATGCTTCCATGCCATCAGTTTTGTGGTCTTGGCTTGTGAAGCCCATAGAGGCCCGGCTCATCTCTTGCGAGCCAGCATTGGTGGTCATAATCAGTATGACATTCCTGAAATCAGCTTTACGTCCATTATTGTCTGTTAGGGTCCCGTGATCCATAACCTGAAGAAGTAAGTTAAATACTTCAGGATGAGCTTTTTCTATCTCATCAAGCAATATCACTGCATAGGGATTCTGAGTGACCGCATCTGTCAACAGGCCCCCTTGATCGAACCCTACGTAGCCTGGGGGAGCACCAATCAGCCTCGACACAGTATGGCGTTCCATATACTCAGACATATCAAATCTGAGTAACTCAATGCCCATAACTTCAGATAACTGTTTAGACAGTTCTGTCTTACCGACCCCCGTAGGGCCAGCAAACAAGAATGACCCAATGGGTTTTCCT
Organism: Porticoccus sp. Uisw_050_02; assembly: GCF_047729555.1. NCBI lineage: Bacteria > Pseudomonadati > Pseudomonadota > Gammaproteobacteria > Cellvibrionales > Porticoccaceae > Porticoccus > Porticoccus sp. Uisw_050_02. Next base: position 764,438 of record NZ_CP159825.1, read on the forward strand.
CCATCCCTCAGGCCGGCACGAGATAGCTTGATGGCGGTGGTTAAAGCCGAAATTGCCTCATTTTGCCCAAAGACAACCATTTTTAAATTTTCCTCAAGATTTTTCAATTGCAGCTTATCCGAGGAAGATATACTTTTAGCTGGTATTCTTGCAATTTTCGAAACGATCATTTCAATGTCTACAACACTGATCAATTTTTTTCGTTTTGACGAGGATAATAACTGCTGATAAGCGCCAGCCTCATCTATTACATCAATAGCTTTATCTGGCAAATATCTATCCGTTATATGGCGCGAAGAAAGTATTGCAGCGGTTTTAAGTGCAGCTTGGGAAAATCGCAATTGATGATGATCTTCAAATTTTGACTTCAATCCTTTGAGGATCTCTATAGTTTCTTCAACAGTAGGCTCCGGAACATCTATTTTTTGAAAACGCCTAGACAGAGCTCTGTCCTTCTCAAAAATTCCCCTATACTCCTGATAGGTTGTAGATCCTATACAGCGTATTTGGCCTGACGTGAGTATAGGTTTTAACAAATTGGAGGCATCCATGACACCGCCAGAAGCTGCGCCAGCTCCAATAATAGTGTGGATTTCATCAATAAAGAGAATCGCGCCTTCTTTTTTCTTTAGCTCAGCAAGAACACCTTTGAAGCGTTTCTCAAAATCTCCACGATATTTAGTGCCTGCAAGCAAATCTCCTAGGTCCAAAGAATACACAACCGAATTAGCAAGAATATCAGCGACATCACCATCTACGATCATTTTTGCCAAGCCTTCAGCAATCGCTGTTTTTCCAACCCCTGCCTCACCCACTAATAATGGATTATTTTTACGACGACGGGCTAGGATTTGTGAGACTCGCTCAACCTCGTGATCTCGACCTATGAGAGGATCTATGTTTCCTTGCTGAGCCTGAATGTTTAGATTAGTGGTAAATTGATCCAAGAGACTGGCTTTTTTTGTACTTTCAGGCTGAAGATTATCGTCCATGTTAGCATCATCAAGAACACCTTCAGGTTGGTCCGCATGGCCAGGCACTCCATGAGATATGATATTAACTACATCAATTCTAGTTATGTTTTGCGCATGCAAAAAATAGACTGACTGACTCTCTTGTTCGCTAAAAATAGCTACAAGAACATTACACCCATCTACCTCTTTATTGCCTGATGACTGGACATGAAAAACAGCACGCTGCAATACACGCTGGAACCCCAATGTTGGTCGGACAGACTGATCTTCATTATCTAAAGATATCAATGGCGTGGAGTCAATAAACTCATCAAGATCTCTTTTTAACACTGCTATATCAGCACCGCAGGATTTTAAGACGCCAGCTGCTGATTCATTTTCAAGCAAAGCCAAAAATAAATGCTCGACAGTCATAAATTCATGACGTTTTTCTGTTGCGCATCTAAAAGCATCATTTAGCGTTAGCTCTAACTCTTTGCTTAGCATAAAAATCCCTTATCTTTTTTAGTTAGACTCATCATCTATTGGTTCTATTTCGCAGCGTAGTGGGTGTTCGTGAGTCCTAGCATACTCTCTAGTCTGCTGGGCTTTTGTTTCAGCTATATCGCGAATATATATAGCACAAACTGCCTTACCTTCAGTATGCACCTTTAGCATCACCCTTGTCGCATCCTCGTAGCCCATACCAAAGATCGACCCCAAAAGGGATACAACAAACTCCATCGGGGTATAGTCGTCATTAAATATGACTACCCTATAGAGAGGTGGTTTTTTTAACTTTGGTTTTGACTCCTCAAGAGCAACAGCGCTATCGCCACCCCACTCCGAGTCCTGATTATCAGCACCAAGTTTTATCATAAAGAAATTATTCATATACATAAAAATTTTAATGTTACTTTTTATTCACCTTATGATGGCGTCCACACAGACTTTATTTCAACTCCATATGCCTTATATTTAGTCACAACAGGTCAAAATAATCAATCTAAGTTCTGCTCTGTACAAAAATACTGTTTCGTTTATATTGGGTGGTAATTAGTGAATTTCAAGTCAGATACCACTGAATCTTAAATATATTATCTTTTGATAAATAATCAAGTTATAGCCAACATTACACACGCTTATCAAGATGATTTTGTCTGATTCTTATGCAAAAAACTGCAAACTACCTCAAGAAAATACTGGTAGATGAAAAATATAATTTTTTCAGTGCTTTATGGATATATATATATGATCGATCTTATACTTTTTAACAAGCCATATGGAGTTTTAAGTCAATTTTCTGAGAATGACGGACATCCGGGGCTTAAAAACTACATAGATATTCCTAGCGTATACCCAATGGGTAGGCTCGATCTTGACTCTGAGGGTCTCTTGCTACTTTCAAGTAGCGGGCCTTTAACAGCGCGTGTTTCAAATCCAAAATACAAAATGGAAAAAACCTATCTGGTGCAAATTGAGGGCACAATCACCCTGGCCGCAATTAAAATACTAGAAGCAGGGGTTATGCTTAATGATGGAATGACACGTCCAGCAAAAATAAAAATAATAAATGAGCCTATAGTCTGGCCAAGAAAACCAGCTATTCGAAATAGACCAAGCCTAACAACTAGCTGGATAGAGCTTCGCATCAAGGAAGGCAAAAATCGACAAATCAGAAGAATGACTGCATCTGTAGGCTTTCCGACCCTCCGGCTAATTCGCAATGCAATTGGGGCATGGAAGCTGGGGGGTATGCTTCCTGGCGAATATCGTTGCCAAAAAATATACCTACCTCACACATAATAAAAACCTATAGAGCCCCCATGCAACCAGAAGAAATATGAAGCCATCAGAACGTATTAATTGGATTTACTGCTAACCCACCGGTAGAATCATTAAGCTTATGCCTACCTTTAAGAAAAAAACTACTCTCAGCACTCAGGCTGCAAAAACGAAAGTGATCGTCGGAATGTCTGGTGGCGTGGATTCTTCTGTCACAGCACTGCTGCTCAAGCAACAAGGTTATGTTGTGGAAGGCCTGTTCATGAAGAATTGGGATGAAGATGATGGAACTGAATATTGCACTGCTCAACAAGATATGTCTGATGCGCAATCTGTAGCGGATATGCTAAAAATTCCTCTTCACAGTGTAAATTTTGCATCTGAATATTGGGATGATGTATTTCAAATTTTTTTACAAGAATACAAAAGCGGCAGGACGCCAAATCCTGATATTTTATGCAACAAAGAAATTAAATTTAAAGTATTTCTTGATTATGCTGAGCTATTGGGTGGTGACTATATAGCCACAGGGCATTATGCGCGAACGTCAACAAAGAATGGGCGCACCTATCTTTTGAAAGGAATCGATGACAGCAAAGATCAGAGTTATTTTTTGCATGCTGTGAACGAGGCCGCATTTTCTCGAACTTTATTTCCTATTGGGGAAATGAAAAAAACTGAGGTTAGAAAAATTGCCGAAGAGTACGGCCTCATAACAGCAAAGAAAAAAGATTCAACTGGGATTTGTTTTATTGGTGAAAGAAGATTTAAGGATTTCCTTGAACAATACCTACCCGGGCAGCCAGGTAATATTGAATCGTCCGATGGAGATATTATTGGCCAACATTCTGGTTTGATGTACTACACATTAGGGCAAAGGCAAGGCTTAGGTGTTGGTGGACTGAAAACTTCAGACGACAACCCTTGGTATGTGTCTGGAAAAGACTTGTCGCGCAACACTCTCATTGCAGTTCAAGGGGGAAGCCATCCGTTGCTTTTCTCTGATAGCCTAAAAGTGTCCGAATTGCACTGGATTAACGGATTACCTGAGGAAATAATCAAAAATGAAAACACAGACTTTTCGTGTCAAGCAAAGACTCGATATCGCCAAGATGACCAACAATGCCAGGTAATAAAAACTGAAGGTGGCTATTTAATGAAGTTCAATACTCCTCAGAGATCCTTGACGCCAGGCCAATCGGTAGTACTTTACCGAGACAGTATATGCCTTGGCGGAGGTGTCATTAAATAAGCCTAAAAAAATGATAATTAATTAATAATCTATAAAAGCTGATAATACATAGTGATATTCAATAAACCCACCAAAGACCAACTGCTAGCCTTATCTGGCATTTTTCAATCATGCCATCTCGTTGAGCAGCTATCAAAACATGGGCTAGTTTCCGAAAAAGAGCTAAAAATAAGTATGGAGAGTCTGCTTCACAAGGACCCTAGAGATACACTCGCTATGTTTCGATCCCCTGATAACTTAGATACTGGAATTGAATCTATACAGGACTTCTTAAATTCGAGGCTTGATATAAAGGCTTCTGAAACACTTCGCTACGTCATTGGCACAATATATTTAGCAGAAAAACTTCGGAGCAATAAAGCGATGTCTCTTATGGTCAGACAAAGATTGGACAAATGCATAGCCCAAGCAGAATATTTTTCTACTACACATTCTAATGTTATATCCAACATTGCTCAAATTTATCAAGATAGTTTTGGTACCCTAAAGTACCGAATAACTGTACACGGATGTGTTGACCACTTAGGGCAAAAAAGTATCGTTGAACGTGTCAGATGCTTATTGTTTTCGGCTATTCGATCAGCAATGCTTTTTCATCAGCTTGGAGGGCGAAGACGTCATCTAATCTTTAACAAAAGATATATTTTAAGCCAAACAAAGGCTTTAAACACAAGCTAACATGCAGATAATGCATGAGCGATGTTAAATAACAATAATTTCTAGAATCAAATTTAAGGCTACAATGCACTTTCTTCTGCAATGATATGAGAATTATTGTAAGATTTAAATTCTTTAAATTGATCTAGTATAAGAAGACCCTTAAAAAGCCTTACCGGACCTAACAATGAATCTTTCCAGCTTAACAGCGATTTCGCCAATTGATGGCCGCTATGCTAGCAAAACCCAAGGCCTTCGCTCTGCTTTTAGTGAATTTGCCTTAATAAAATATCGTGTTTATGTAGAGGTGTGTTGGCTCAAAAAACTGGCTAACCATCCAAAAATAAAAGAAATATCAACATTAAGTGATAGCGCTAAAAAGACGCTTGATGCCCTAGCCTCTAATTTTAACGAACAAGATGCCTTGCGTATCAAGGAAATAGAGGCCACCACAAACCATGATGTCAAAGCAGTAGAGTACTTCATAAAAGAACGTATTTCAGAAAACTTAGAGCTGGCAAGAATATCTGAGTTCGTTCACTTTGCTTGCACTTCTGAGGATATAAATAATCTTTCTTATGCGTTGATGCTAAAAGAAGGAAAAGATAATTTTTTATTACCAAATGCTGAGGCAGTAGTTTCCAGAATGTCCGAAATAGCAAGAACATATGCAGATGTTCCAATGCTTTCTCGCACACATGGGCAGACAGCCTCACCGACAACAGTGGGCAAAGAATTTGCTAACGTTGCTTATCGTCTAAAACGCCAGATAGAGCAGATTAAGAAAGTAGTGCTACTAGGAAAAATTAACGGGGCTGTCGGAAACTATAATGCTCATGTTTTGGTATATCCCAATATCAACTGGGCTGCCATTGCTGAAGAGTTTGTTGTGAGTCTAAATTTAAACTGGAATCCCTACACTACTCAAATTGAACCTCATGATTATATAGCTGAATTATTCGATGCGATTGCCAGATTTAACAACATTTTAATAGACTTCAATCGTGACATGTGGGGTTATATCTCAATAGGCTACTTTAAACAAAAAACAGTGGCCGGGGAAATAGGGTCATCCACAATGCCGCATAAGGTGAATCCAATAGATTTCGAAAACTCTGAAGGAAATCTCGGTTTAGCCAACGCGCTATTTGCACATTTATCTCAAAAACTACCTATTTCACGCTGGCAGAGAGATCTAACTGATTCTACAGTCCTTCGCAATATGGGGGTGGGATTTGGATACAGTCTGATAGCCTACCAGTCTGTCCTCAAGGGTATAAGCAAGCTAGATATTAATGACGAACGCTTAGCTGAAGATTTAAATAATACATGGGAGGTTTTAGCTGAACCAGTTCAAACGGTAATGCGTCGTTACAATATTCCAGAGCCATACGAAAAACTTAAAGCTCTTACCAGAGGAAAAGGTATCACCAAAACTACATTATTAAATTTTATTGAAACTCTGGAAATACCTGACGAAGCCAAAATAGAGCTCAGAAAACTCACTCCAGCTACGTATATCGGTAATGCTGTCGAACAAGCTAAAGCTGTCTAGATTGCTCCTTTAAGTTCATAAATATTATGCTTTTTACTACAGGATCTTTTTTAATGGAAGACTTCCCATCTGTATTAGGCGGAATCTCTGCTGATCAATTCCTATCGGAGTATTGGCAAAAGAAACCTCTATTGATACGAAATGCTTTGCCAAATTTTGAATCTCCGCTATCTAAAGATGAGCTAGCAGGCTTATCGCTCGATGAAGATATTGAATCAAGGCTTGTTTTTGAGCAAGGGCAGTCGAAACCCTGGAGTCTGGAATTCGGACCCTTCGATCAGTCCATTTTTCGGAATCTACCAGAAAAACACTGGACATTACTAGTTCAGGCTGTAAATCTATGGGTCCCAGAAGTCAAAAAACTAGCGGACCAATTTTACTTTCTCCCTCCTTGGCGCCTAGACGACATTATGGTGAGTTATGCTCCAAAAGGAGGAAGTGTTGGGCCTCATTTTGACTATTATGATGTCTTCTTACTACAAGGCCTAGGTCAACGAAAGTGGCAGCTAGGCCAAACCTGCGATTCCACAACTCCAGTATTACCAGACACAGCTTTGCGTATACTCAGTGACTTTGAAGTAACACAAGAGTGGCTTTTGGGCCCTGGAGATATACTTTATGTGCCACCAAAATTGGCACATTGGGGGACGGCATGCAATGATTGCCTTACATACTCAATCGGATTTAGATCGCCATCTCTGACGGATATGCTGGGCGATCTAACCAACATGCTCATGACACAAAATCACTCAAGCCACTATAAAGACCCGCCGCTCACCATGGCCATGGCGAAAACTACGATAGATCCGATGTTTATTCAGCAAGCCAAATTAATGCTAAATAACCTTATTGAGAATGATGAATTACTCAATGAATGGTTTGCAAGATACATGACGCTACCAAAATATCCTGACTTATCAGAAGCTCTAGGTGAGCTACGTATCGCACAAATAGGCAAAACACACTATATTAACGGCGAACGAAAGATATAACAGGCGGTGTGGTCTAGCAGTCTCAACTGGTAGCAAAACCACATTATCCGCAAACATGCCAGTTACTCCTCTAGCTCGGCTGTCGATATGCTTGCCAAACTAAGGATCTTTGATTTTTTTCGGTATGCATGCAAAAGAGGTTCGGTATAACCGCTCGGTTGCTTGGCCCCCTTAACGACAAGATCATAGGCTGCAGAAAAAGCTGTGTTTTGCTCAAATCCTGGTGACATTTTTTGATACAAAGGATCACTAGCATTCTGCTGGTCGACCACTTGGGCCATGCGCTTCATCACCTCTAGGACTTGAGGCTCGGTAGTTACTCCATGTCTGATCCAATTTGTTATGTGTTGACTTGATATGCGAAGTGTAGCCCTGTCTTCCATCAATCCAACATTATTAATATCTGGCACTTTTGAGCAACCCACACCTTGATCTATCCAGCGAACAACATACCCCAATATCCCCTGAGCATTATTTTCTAACTCTTTCTCAATTTTATCTGAAGACAGTTCTTCCTCAAGCAAAGGTATTGTCAAAATATCATCAATATTAGCGGCTGGACGCTTAGACAAAAGCTTTTGTTGGGCAAAAACATCTACATCGTGATAATGCAAAGCATGTAAGACCGCTGCCGTAGGAGAAGGGACCCAGGCTGTGTTTGCACCCGCCAAAGGATGATTGATTTTTTGCTGCATCATATCAGCCATATTTTCTGGAACCGCCCACATCCCTTTACCTATTTGCGCTTTACCCGCAAGACCACAGGCTAAGCCTACATCAACATTTTGGTCTTCATAAGCTGATATCCACGGCATAGTTTTAAGCTGTCCTTTTGGGGCAAAAGCGCCCGCCTCCATACTTGTATGGATTTCATCACCTGTTCTATCTAAAAATCCTGTATTAATAAATACAACGCGATCTCGAACAGCACGAATACATTCCTTTAAATTAACAGAAGTTCGTCGTTCTTCGTCCATAATCCCAACCTTCAACGTGTTGCGATCAAGACTTAAAGCATCTTCAACCGCATCAAAGAGATCATTTGTAAAGGCTACCTCCTCAGGACCATGCATTTTAGGCTTAACAATGTAGATGCTCCCTGTTTTGCTGTTACAAAATGCCCCCCTTCCCTGGATATCATGCATACCTATCAAGCTGGTTATAACGGCATCCATAATCCCTTCAGGAACCTCATTACCTTTTGAGTCCAAAATAGCAGGATTAGTCATCAGATGGCCGACATTACGCACAAAAAGCAGACTTCGTCCAGAAAGAATCAAGGGTTCGCCATTAAATTGCTTATATGTACGATCAGGATTCATCCTTCTAATCAGAGTCTTTCCGTTTTTTGTCAGGGTTTCCTCTAGGTCGCCCTTCATTAGCCCTAACCAGTTACGATAAATCAAAGCCTTATCTTCGGCATCAACTGCTGCAACTGAATCTTCACAATCCATAATTGTCGTTAAGGCTGCTTCTATTAGAATATCCTTAACTCCAGCAGGATCAGACCTGCCTATTTCTGTATTACTATCAACTTGAATTTCAAAATGCAATCCATTGTTTTTAAAAAGTAAAATTTCTGGTAATTCCGATTCTCCGGCATAGCCACAAAATTGGGAAGGATCCAAAAGACCAGTAACAATACCATCTTCTAGTTCTACCTGAAGCACACCATCATGAAGAAAATATTTTGTAACATTAATATGCGAGCCTCCGGCTAGAGGGATAGATCTATCAAGAAACTCCTTCCCATACTGAACCACCTTAGCGCCCCGTTCGGGATTATACTGTTTTGTTTTCTGCGCATGATTTTCTTCTGCGATTACATTAGTGCCATAGAGTGAATCGTACAAACTGCCCCATCGCGCATTAGCAGCATTTAATGCAAAACGAGCATTCATTACAGGTACAACTAACTGAGGTCCCGCTTGAGAAGTAATTTCTGGATCCACACCCTTTGTGTTTATATTAAAATCAGGGCCGACTGGAACCAAATAACCGATCTCCTGCAGAAATTTCTTATAGGAAGAAAAATCAAAAAACTGATTAAAATTTTTCTGATGCCAGCAATCTATCTCCTGTTGTAATAAATCACGTCTAGCCAATAAGCGCTTATTTAATGGAGAAAACCTGCTAACAATATCAGCGAAAGATTCCCAGAAAGCACTTATATCTAAAGATGTTCCTGGAATAATATCGTTATTCACCAAACTGTAAATTGAATTATCGACCTGCAAGCCAGCCACCTTAATACGCTCCGCCATAATTGATCCTATAAGTAAGAATTAAATAAAAGTTTAATTGTATGGAAATTTTTAAGCATTAATCAACTTAACTAACTTTATTTCCGTTATTTTTTATGCGAATAAACTACATGATGCCTTACATAGCAATATAAAAATTAATCTAGTTTTTTTGCAACATCAGCAATCAATCGGCGTATCCACTGATGCGCTGGATTATGCTGTACTAGAGGACTCCAAGCCATTTTTAACTCTATCTCAGGAATCGAGAAAGGTGGATCAAAAATTACGACATTCGGGTTATCTGCAAGCAGTCTGGCGGCTTTTGTAGGAAGAGTCACAATAAGGTCACGCAGCTCTGCTAAACGCATTGCAGCTTGATAGTGTCTTGTAAATACTCGTATTCGTCTTTGTTTTCCTATGCTGAAGAGAGCTTCATCGACCCACCCAAGAGTTTTTGTAGCACCCGGCTCCATGCCCACACCGACACCCATGCCTGTTTTGTTTACCCAGACATGTCCAGAATCTAAATAAGAATCCAGATTAAAATTATTTACTATTGGATTGTGGTGGCTCAAGAGGCATGAAAAAGTATCTCGCCATACTGTCATCTGATGAAAGGATTGCGGCAAAACATCGAATCTATTGATAACAAGATCAACTGTCCCCTGCTCTACATCCTGATAGCTGATATCGCTCGGCGTCAATACATCTAGAGTAATATTCGGGGCCTCCGAGCGAAGTCTTCGCATCAAATGAGGCAATAAAGTAGATTCAGTATAGTCGCTAACAGAGATCCTAAAGACTCTGTCAGCTGCGGCTGCATCAAACTCCTGACTTGGCTCTACAGCTTTCTCAACAGAAGCAAGAACATCTCGTACCATTGGTTGCAACATCTCTGCTCTTTCTGTTGGCTTCATACCATCACTTGTTCTCACCAACAAAGGATCGCCAAACAGGTCGCGTAAACGCCTAAGTCCATTACTCATAGCCGGTTGGCTGATACCTAAACTTTCTGCCGCCCGGGTTACATTTCTTTCTTTAAGGAGCACATCCAAAAAAACTAATAAATTTAAATCTATATTACGCATAGTCATATGTATTCATACCATAATGTTTATGTATATTCATTTAGTAAATACTTAATTTAACATCCATACAATACATAAATAATAGTCTTATTGCCACATATAAACATTCATGTAAAAAATACTCATAATAATTATCATATAGTGTATAAATAATAGGTCGATCGGTATAATTTATGAAATATTAATCATAATTCTAATTCTTCTAAGACCAAGGATCTCAAATGTCGAACTACACTAAAAATATTGATGCTGTTGAATCGTTACGAAAAAGTAATGGAAGTGGATGGAGCGCAATTAATCCAGAGTCAGTTGCTAGGATGCGCGCCCAAAACGAATTCAAAACCGGTCTGGATATTGCAAAATATACAGCAGATATAATGCGTAAGGATATGGCTGCCTACGATGCAGATTCCTCCAAATACACTCAATCACTAGGCTGTTGGCATGGCTTTATCGGTCAGCAAAAAATGATCTCCATCAAAAAACACTTTGCTGGAAACACAGATCGTCGTTATTTATATCTGTCTGGGTGGATGGTTGCTGCTCTTCGATCAGAGTTTGGTCCCCTTCCCGATCAATCAATGCATGAAAAAACATCGGTAGCCAGTCTAATTGAAGAACTCTATACCTTCTTGCGTCAAGCCGATGCGCGTGAACTTGGTGGACTATTCCGTCAACTTGATGCTGCGCGGAATACTGACAATTCAGCCTTAGTTAAAGATATACAAGAGCAGGTCAATACGCATAGAACACACGTTGTTCCTGTTATTGCTGATATCGATGCTGGCTTTGGAAATGCTGAAGCTACGTATCTGATGGCAAAACAAATGATTGAAGCTGGGGCTTGCTGTATTCAGATTGAAAATCAGGTTTCTGACGAAAAACAATGCGGTCACCAAGACGGCAAAGTAACTGTTCCTCATGAGGACTTTCTTGCCAAAATACGTGCTGTGCGTTATGCATTCTTAGAGCTTGGGGTGGACAACGGAGTTATTGTTGCTCGCACTGACTCCTTGGGTGCTGGTCTAACTAAACAAATTGCTGTAACAAAAGAGCCTGGAGATTTAGGCGATCAATACAATTCCTTTCTTGACTGCGAAGAAGTTTCTTTAAACTCAATGAAAAATGGTGATGTTATCCTCAATAGAGGTGGGAAGCTTTTGCGCCCTAAACGCCTTCCGTCTAATCTATTTCAGTTTAAAGAAGGAACAGGAGAGGCTCGCTGTGTACTAGACTGCATAAACTCTCTGCAAAATGGTGCAGACCTAATATGGATTGAAACTGAGAAGCCTCATATTGCTCAAATTGGCGCAATGGTCAACGCCATTAGAGAACAAGTCCCAGATGCAAAGCTTGTTTATAACAACAGTCCATCATTTAATTGGACATTAAATTTCCGTCAACAAATATACGATCTATGGCTATCTGAAGGTAAGGACATTTCATCATACAATCGCGATGATCTTATGAGCATTAATTACGATGAAACCGTGTTAGCTGCAGAAGCAGATGAAAGAATACGTACATTTCAGGCAGATGCGGCAAGAGAAGCGGGCATTTTCCATCATTTGATCACTCTGCCGACGTATCATACAGCAGCGCTTTCTACTGATAATCTAGCAAAAGATTATTTTGGAGACCAGGGCATGCTAGGTTATGTCGCTGGAGTGCAGCGAAAAGAGATACGCCAAGGCATTGCGTGCGTCAAGCATCAAAATATGGCTGGATCTGATATGGGTGATGACCATAAAGAATATTTTGCTGGTGAGGCTGCACTGAAAGCCTCAGGCAAAGACAACACTATGAATCAATTTTAATTTATTCATAGTGTAGCCACATAAGAACAATAAAAAGGCTGCGCAAGCAGCCTTTTTATTGTTTTTGGTTAACTTTTAGTTATTCGGTCGCACTAGAAGATAGCGGTGTCGAGGATACAATAATGCCATTATTGTCAGCATAGACATATGCGCCAGGACTAAATGTTACACCCCCAAATGTTATAGGAATATTTAGATCGCCAATACCACGTTTTTCAGTTTTTACTGGAATATTACCTATTGCCTGAATACCCAGATCCATTGTAACCAAAGCGTCTACATCACGGACGCATCCATAGATTATCATACCTTCCCATCCATTCCTGCATGCATCACCTGCAATCAAGTCCCCTAGTAATGCTCGACGCAATGAGCCTCCCCCATCAACAATTAAAACTTTTCCATGACCCGATTTCCCCGCATTTTCTTTAACTAGTGAATTATCTTCATAGCATTTTATTGTAACAATTTCTCCGCCAAAAGAATCTCTGCCACCATAACTAGTCATCATGGGTTCTAAAACATCTATTAGCTCAAAGTATTCATCACACAGATTGGGGGTTGAATAGTTCATATGCTCTCCTAAGGTCAAAAACACTGCCTTCTGCCAAGAAGTGTTTTTATTATTCTTTAATTTGCATAGTCTATTTTTTACTTTCTGTGGCCTTCTGTAAAGACCAAGAGTCATAAAGCCTCATCATGATTGAAATTAAAAAGAAGTAACGTAAACTACTGCATCATGCAGAACGTTGAAATCATTAATCTCCCCTACCAGCAAAGCGCTGAAGATCTTTTTGCATCAATTCGTCACTTGCCGGATGCCATATGGTTAGATGCAGGAAGGCCCGCCTATTCAAGCAGTCAGTTTGATATCATCACTGCGAGCCCATCAGTAGTTTTGGAAACAAGAGGGAAAGAAACTCAAATCATTACAACCCAAAGCACAACCATCTCCAGTGAAAATCCCTTTGATTTGTGTGAGCAGTTATTTTTATCGCTAAAAAAGACAGGGCTGCATTATGACGACTATCCGTTTATAGGCGGTCTGGCAGGTTATTTTGGTTATGATCTAGACCAACCTATGCGAGATCAACCACCGAAACTCGACAGTCTTCCGGATATGAGGATTGGTCACTATCAATGGGCTTTAGTTCTAGACCATTTTTCTAAAAAATCTTGGCTATTTTTTAATGCTGATTGTTTGTCGTCATTAAGAAAAGAAGTAATAAAATGCATTAACAATAAATCACAAGATATTTATAAAAAAGAAAAAAATATTTATAGAAATTTTATATCGACCACCAAGAAAGATTGCTACATGTCTGCTATTGCCAAAGTAAAAAACTATATTCTTGCTGGGGACTGCTATCAGGTTAACTACGCCCAACACTTTTCTGCAGAATTCAAAGCAGACAACTGGGAGCTCTACAAAGAATTACGCAGAAGCCTTCCGGCACCATACAGCTGTTACTATCAATTAGGAGACTCAAAACAAGCAATCCTGAGCTTCTCGCCAGAGCGCTTTATAAAATTAGATGGAAATAAAGTGGAAACTAAGCCCATCAAAGGTACGATCAGTCGTGGGGTCACAGAAGAAGATGACATTCTTCAGATCACAAAACTTATTAATAGCAAAAAAGACAAAGCTGAAAATCTAATGATTGTAGATCTATTGCGAAACGATCTAGGAAAATCTTGTATTCCTGGCTCAATACAAACGCCGAGATTATTCGAGATCGAGAGCTTTGAAAATGTTCACCATCTGGTAAGTACAATCACAGGCCTTATTCGCAAAAATGAAACACCCATATCCCTACTTCGCCGCTGCTTTCCCGGGGGGTCTATCACGGGAGCACCAAAAAAAAGAGCTATGGAGATAATTGATGAGCTTGAGTCATGCAAGCGATCAGTATACTGCGGAAGCATAGGCTACATAAGCATAACTGGAAAAATGGATACCAGTATTGCCATACGCACCCTTATATCTGACGGAGAACGTCTCCATTGCTGGGGAGGCGGAGGTATAGTTGCAGATTCAAATGCAGCAGACGAATATCAAGAAATATTTGATAAAATCAGCTTGCTGATAAAATCAAATACAATTCAAGAGACTAACAATCGACCATAAGAGTTTACAATTAAAAAACGTCTCACAAATTCAAGTTTCGATTGCTTGCTTTGATAAATTCTTTTTTTAGCGCCTCAAAGTCGTTTACTGCAGGAAATTGAGGAAATTCATCAATTACTTTTTTAGGAGCATGAAACAAAATTCCCACATCTGCTTCAGCTAGCATGGTGGTGTCATTATAAGAATCACCCGCCGCAATAGTGCGGTAGTACATGCTCTTGAAACCTACAATTGCTTGGCGTTTAGGGTTGGCTTGCCGTAACGCATAGCCTGCTACATTATTATTTTCATCAACCTCTAACGTATGACAAAATAATGCTGGAAAATCCAGTTGCCTCATCAACGGTTGTGCAAACTCATAAAAAGTATCTGAAAGAATTACAACCTGAAAGCGCTCGCGCAACCAGTCTACAAAGTCTTTTGCCCCATCAAGCGGGGCCAAAGTTTCAATAACTTCCTGAATTTCAGTCAGACCAAGACCATTTTTTTTCAGGACATCCAACCTATACCTCATCAGCACATCGTAATCAGGCTCATCGCGCGTAGTTCTTTTGAGTTCATTAATACCGGTTTTTTCAGAAAATGCGATCCAAATTTCTGGGATCAACACACCTTCCAGATCCAAACATGCAATCTCCACAAACTATTCCTCAGTTAAGCAGAAAAAAGAAAACCATAATTCGCCACTTTATCCAGTTCAAGGAAGTAGCGCAATAAGATCCTAACAACATTAAAAGATAAAACTGTTATAAAGAAATAATATATTAATCATACATCATCTGATTATTCTTCTTTAGTCCTAGCTCTGGTATCATTTCAACATTATTTATCTTCATAGGATATAAAATAATTCAATGTCAGATCAAATTTTACCAATAGTAGATATAGACCTGCAGCTTTCAGGGCAAGCTCCAGAAGAAATCATGGCCTACGCCTTAAGTAAATTTAAAAATATTGCTATTTCTTTTAGCGGTGCTGAAGATGTAGTCCTGATAGACATGGCTCATAAGATCTCTCCTGGAAAAGTTCAAATTTTTTCTCTTGATACAGGAAGACTCCATCCAGAAACTTATCGATTTTTCGAAAAAGTTAGAGACCACTATTCAGTTAAAATTGACATAGTATTTCCAGATACAATGGCACTAAATAATCTAGTTCGCGAAAAAGGCTTGTTCAGCTTTT
This sequence comes from Porticoccus sp. Uisw_050_02, assembly GCF_047729555.1. Classification (NCBI taxonomy): domain Bacteria; kingdom Pseudomonadati; phylum Pseudomonadota; class Gammaproteobacteria; order Cellvibrionales; family Porticoccaceae; genus Porticoccus; species Porticoccus sp. Uisw_050_02. Next base: position 780,093 of record NZ_CP159825.1, read on the forward strand.
ATAAAGATGACCACAAAGAATGCTGTGGTATTCGTAAAATAGGTCCATTGCGTAGCAAGCTTCTAACTTTAGATGCCTGGATTACAGGACAAAGGCGCGATCAAAGCCCAGGGACTCGATCTGCTATTCCCGTAATTCAGGATGACATGGCTTTTTCTCGCCCCCAAGAGAAACTAGTGAAATTTAACCCTCTAGCAAACTGGACATCTCAGCAAGTCTGGGCGTATATTCGCCAAAATAATTTGCCCTACAACGAGCTACATGACAAAGGCTTTGTAAGTATTGGATGCGAGCCATGTACTAGGCCTACAGGGCCAGGTCAGCATGAGAGAGAAGGTCGATGGTGGTGGGAGGAAGCAACTGCAAAAGAATGCGGCCTACATGAGGTTAATACAAAAAAATAAAAACCATGTAAATACAACCTGGTAATTTATGGCTCAGGACATACACCATGAAAATCACCTTCGTGAAAAAAATTCAACTAGATGGAAATTTCTGTAAAAAATGCAAGGAAGTACAAGATAAAATTAATGCTGCAGACCAAAATCAGTTCATAGATCAAGTGATAATTGCTGACGAGCGTGACCCCAGCTCACCCGGAATGGTTCTAGCAGCACTATATAGCGCTGATAGAGCACCTTTTTTTATTGTCGAGAAGGAAGGTAGGTCGCCTGAAGTCTATACAATATACTTCAAATTTGTAAAGGAGGTCTTGGGTCAAAAAATTACAGAAGAAGATCAACTTAAAGAAATTCTTAATGATAATCCAGACCTAAATTTTCTTTAAAATCTTCAAGTAATTCAATTTCATCGTGACGATGTCCTAATGAATGCCTTTTAAGAACAACAACCAAAAAAATATAAAAAACTATTACTTTGAAGTAATAGTTATAAATTGGTAAAGTTGCCAGCCTTTCATGTAGATATGGAAACTTAAATACTGATGGATTTTCTACTATACGTAGCTTCAGGTGCTTTTGTTGGACTTGTTATAGGCATGACAGGCGTTGGTGGGGGTTCACTCATGACCCCCCTTCTCATCCTTTTTGGTATACCTTATAACGTAGCTATTGGAACAGATTTACTTTACGCCTCCATCACCAAATCGAGCGGAGTTATTGCGCACGCTCGACAAAAAAGCGTCCAGTGGGATCTCGTTGCATGTTTGGCTGCCGGAAGTATTCCAGCATCAATCATCACCGTTATCCTCCTTAGCAAAGTATTTACCAATGCAGAAGACTATCGACCGCTATTAACCACAAGTCTTGGGGTGATGCTTGTGGTTACCGCTTTAGTCATATTATTCAATCGATTTTTAAAGGATGTGTCTGATAAACCACACGGTGCGGTGGGTTCTTTTTTTCAGAAGCATACAAAAAAGATAACTTTTAGTGTTGGTGTTATTTTAGGAGTTTTTGTGACCCTATCTTCAGTTGGTGCTGGTGCTTTTTGCGCTGCTCTTCTAATGATTTTGTACCCTAAGTTGCCTGCATTACATGTAATAGGAACAGACATTGCTCACGCAGTTCCTTTAACCTTGATAGCAGGACTAAGCCATTTATTCCTGCTGGGTAACGTTGATCTGGTTTTATTGGCAAGCCTGCTAATAGGCTCATTGCCTGCCATTCATCTAGGGACAAAGCTAGCAGCAAAAATTCCCAGCCATGTGCTGCAACCAGTTCTAGCCTCAATTTTGCTGGGAATAGGATTTAAATTCATAATATTTTGATACAAATGAACTAGCTGTTTTCTTCATTAGCAATACCGTGAGGAACATGCCCTGTAGCAACATGAGACTTGGCTGAGTCACAATGTTTTTGCTGGTCGTCGAAAAATACATCTGCGCCATAAGACTTCAGAAATTGACCCTTCTCTAAACCACCAAGAAACAATGACTCATCAATACGAATATCCCAAGCCCTAAGAGTCCTTATTACTCGCTCATGCGCTGGAGCAGATCGAGCAGTAACCAAGGCAGTCCTGATAGGACAGGCTTTCTCTGAAAATTCTGCTTGTAGTGCTTGTAGCGCATAGAGAAAATTCTTAAAAGGGCCGCCATCCATTGGTTGTCTTGCAGATACTTTTTCATTTTTTGTAAAAGCATCAAGCCCATCTTTTTTGTATATTCTCTCTGATGCGTCAGAAAATAACACAGCGTCACCATCAAACGCAAAGCGAATTTCGTCTCCAGGTTTTTCTTTCACGTTAGATGCCATGAGTGTTGCGGCAGCCACTCCGCTACGCAAAGCATTACGGACATCTTCTGCATTGTTTGACAAAAAAAGGTGACATCCAAAAGCTGCTACATAACGATACGGGCTTTCACCCCCGCAAAAAGCTGCACGAGTAATATTCAACTGATGCTGCTGTATGGAGTTAAATACTCGTAAGCCAGAGTCTGCGGAATTTCTAGACAAAAGTATAACTTCTACTCTAGGCTCTCCACCTAGATTTTCATTTATACTTAATAGTTTTTTGACAAGAGGAAAAGCTTCGCCTGGCTCAAGAATTTCATCTTCATGTTCAACTTGATATTTAAAGTAAGCATCAAGGCCGTGTTCTTGATAGACTTTATGACTTTGATCCAAGTTGAACAATGCTCGGGAGGAAATTGCTATTACTAGCTTATCACCAAAATTTACTGGCACTTTATATGCACCCTCGGCTCAATTCTAAAAAAATTCTTCTTCAGAACGACAGAGAAATAGCTGCCAAAAACTACATTCGATCCGAATACTTGTAACCAAAATAGCACTTAAGTAGCTACATATCCACGAAATTAAAGCCGCAAAAGTGACCTTAATTAATTAGATTTTTTTTATGGTGCCCTTTGGAAGCACAGCATGCACCGAAGCTCTTTGAAATTTCAACTCAACGTTATTAGCGGCCTGGATCGTGATATATTCTTCGTCTAGCGAAGATATTTTTCCAAGCAACCCGCTATTCATAACAATTTCATCACCCTTGGTTAATGATGCCGCTAGCTCCTTGTGTTCTTTTGCTCTCTTTTTTTGAGGGCGAATAATGAGAAAATACATAAACGCAAATAAACCAGCGAACATCAAGAGCGTATAAAGAGGGTTCTGTTCTTGCGCTACGGGCACAGGGGCTGCAAGTACAGCATGGAGAAGATCTAGTGACATTGAATTTCCTTAGTTAGTAATTTGGGTTATGTTAAGCCGAGAACTTTAATAACTGCTTGAAAATTTTTGGATCCGTTAAGATAAATTATTTTTTATCCATAATAATACATCCTGGTGATGTGTTTTAGTATTAACTTTATCCATCACTAGTGATATCTTTCCAGTTTTATCAATAATAAATGTTTTTCTTAGAACTCCCATGTACTCTCGACCCATAAATTTCTTCATGTCCCAGCATCCATAAGACTCAGTCACAACATGATCTTCATCTGACAACAGATTAAAATTTAACCCCTGCTTCTCCTCAAAGCGCGCAAGTCTTGCGAACGCGTCAGGGCTAATGCCTAGCACTACAGTATCAAAATCATGGAATTCAGATGCGCTATCTCTTATCCCGCATGCCTGAACAGTACACCCTGGTGTCATTGCTTTTGGATAAAAATATAAGACAACATTTTTTTTTCCATTAAATTCAGCAAGTGAGACACTTTCGCCGCACTGATTTAGCAGTTCAAAGCTTGGCGCCTGCTCTTCTACTCTTGGGGAATTCATGCGCCCACCTCTTCTATAGATTGGTTTTTAAAGCTTTTTTATCTTAACGGTTATCCAAAAAAATTCATGCAATATTTTATATGCTTAACCAGCGATAATTAAAATAAAATTTATTTATTGATTAAAAAAAGCGCCCTATTTGGCGCTTTTAAAAAAAATGTTACGGCAACAAGTGTTTAACTCCATCTCTTTCTTCAATCAATTCCTGCTCAGTAGCAGTCATTTTTGATCGTGAAAACTCGTTAATTTCTAGCCCTTGAACAATTTTCCAGTCGCCATTTTTGCAAATACAAGGAAAGGAGTATATGAGTCCTTCAGTAATACCATAACTTCCGTCACTAAATACACCCATACTTACCCAATCATCAGCTGGCGTCCCAAGCGCCCAATCACGCATATGATCTATTGCAGCGTTGGCAGCAGAGGCTGCAGAGGAGGCGCCTCGTGCCTTAATTATAGCCGCCCCTCGTTGTTGCACAGTTGGGATAAAATCTTCCTCATACCATGCGTGATCAACAAGGTTCATAGCCGTTTCACCCGAAATTTTAACTTGATGAAGGTCTGGATACTGAGTAGCAGAATGATTGCCCCAAACTAGCATACTGGTAACATCGTTAATCGTCTTACCTGTTTTTTGTGCAATTTGTGTTTTAGCTCGATTGTGATCAAGTCTCATCATAGCTGTGAATTGTCGTGGATCAATATTGGGAGCATTTCTTTGTGCAATCAAGGCATTGGTATTTGCAGGATTACCAACAACTAATATCTTAATATCTTTTGAAGCATTATCATTAATAGCCTTACCTTGCACAGAAAATATAGCCGCATTTGCTTCAAGCAGATCTTTTCTTTCCATTCCTGGGCCGCGAGGACGAGCGCCCACCAGTAATGCATAATCTGCATCTTTGAAAGCAACATTAGGATCATCTGTACACACCATACCTTCGAGCTGAGGAAAAGCGCAATCATCTAATTCCATAGCTACACCTTTTAAAGCTTCTAAGGCTGGGGTTATTTCCAGCATTTGCAAAATTACAGGCTGATTCTCACCAAGCATTTGCCCAGATGCAATTCGGAAAAGCAAAGAATAACTAATTTGACCAGCGGCTCCAGTAACAGCTACACGAACAGGTACCTTCACAATATTTCTCCATTTCTAATTAGAATAATAATGATGCGCATTATAAGGAAATACTAAAAAATTTCACTAAATTTTTATATCAATGCGCTCAAACTCAATGACTTGATTTACTGGAATAGAGACATAATCGTAACTGTAGTAGTCATCCGTCAAAAGCCTGCCATTCCATACAATAATATCCAAATCAATTGTTCTTGGTCCGGCTTTATTTAAGCCTCTCTCGCGACCCATACGATCTTCTATATCTTTTAAGTATGCATTAAACTCTTCATAATCGAGGGATGTAACAACCAAGAATGCTGTATTAAGAAAATTAGGCTGCTCCAAATACCCAACAGGGTCAGTCTCAATAATGTCAGCAGAATAAATAAATTTTTCCTCTTTAGATAAAATATTTTGTGATTTTTTAATATTTGACAAGGGGTTGATATTCGATCCCACTGAAATAACCACCTGGTTGAGTTTATTTAACGTCATTTTTACAATTCTTCTTTTTTATTAAACTGCTCTGCATTTAAACCTTGGTGATTGATACCCTCTCCTCCATCGACCGTAAGAATTTGCCCTGTCACAAATTCATTTGCCAGCAGATAGTTCATTGCCCTTAAAAGATGATCAGCTTTGCCTTGCATCTTTAGAGGTATTCCTTCAATCCTCCATGCCAGATAATCAGAGGTTCTCTCGCTTCCGGGTAAAATAACTCCTGGAGCTATAGCATTTACACGAACATGCGGCGCATATTCAATAGCGGCAAGGCGAGTGAACTCAGCAAGGGATTTTTTTGAAAGAAGGTATGCGGCATAACTGTACTGCTGAAAAGAGACTTTGTTGTCTAAAATATTGATAACGACGCCGCTAGGGTCGGGTCTGAGAGCGCAGCCCTTCGCAAAAGCCTGGGTGAGAAGGAAAGGTGCAAAAAAATTGACTGTAAACTGTTTTTGCAACATCCCAATATCTGTATTACTGATTGTTGCCGCATCGTAAACTGAAGCACTATTAATTAAGACAGTTAAATTTGGATAGGATTCCAGTACGTTGTTTATAAGCTCCCCAGGATTAGGCTCAGACAAGTCTGCCTGAAAGGTAGTGCATGCAACACCTAGGCTCTCAATATTTTTTACAGCTAAATCTGCGGCAGCAGCAGAGCCGTTATAATGCAAAGCAACATCATAGCCCGCTTGAGCTAAAGAATTTGCAAAAGCCAAGCCTAGTCTGGTGGCGCCACCGGTAACCAATGCTGCTGGACGTATAGTGTTGTTCATCTTGGATATAGCCTAGTTGTGGATATTTTATGCAAGCATATCTCTATTTCAGCGATATTGCAGTCCCTGTATTGCAGTATTTGACCTACTAATTTTTTTAGACTGCCTAAGCAATCCTGTAAATTTAAATTTTTAAGAGGCTTATATCCAGTCAATTTTGATACACTAGGATATAAACCCGCCCATAAAACAAAATGGAGGCCTAATGTTTTTTTTACTACGGCTAGCTGTAATTATCCAAGCAACGTGGCTCAGCCCTCTCTCGACAGCTGAGAGTATCGCTCAAGTCGATAAGGACAGTATTACCTTTAGCTCCAATCAGGCCGAAACAACCGTTGATATTATAAAAAAACTGACAACTCAACACTTTCAGAAACAACCCATAGATGACGCCCTTTCACAAAATTTATTAACCCAATACCTTGGGCTCTTAGATCCCACAAAAAGCTATTTCCTTCAAGAAGACATAAACGAATTTCAGAAATGGAAATTTAAGTTAGATGACCTACTAAAATCTGGGGATCTGAGTCCTGGATTTTTTATATATAAACGTTATCAGCAAAGAGCATCGAAACGACTTCAAGAAAATATCGCCCTGCTTGAGAGCGGGTTTATATTTGATCTAAATAAAGATGAGTCTTTATCCATCGATACAGAAGCTAATAAATGGCAAGATTCCACAAAGGACTCCGATAATTACTGGCGCAAAAAAACCAAGGAAGCATATCTTCGGCTAAAACTAAACGACAAAGATCCGGAAGAAGTTAGAAAACTTCTTATAAAACGATACACTAATCTTAAAAAACGCATCCATCAAAGTGATAGTGAAGATGTTTTTCAGCTCTATATGAACGCGCTAACTGGTCTTTTTGATCCGCATACATCTTATTTATCCCCGAGATCGATGAAGAATTTTCGAATCTCGCTATCTCTATCACTAACAGGTATTGGAGCTGTTCTTGAGTTAGATGGAGAGCACACAACCATTGTAAGCGTTATTAAAGGCGGTCCCGCTGACAAACAAGGCATTCTTAAGACTGGTGATAAAATTGTTGCTGTAGCACAAAAAAAACAAGACTTTATTGATGTAGTTGGCTGGCGACTTGATGATGTTGTTGAATTGATCCGAGGAAAGAAAAACAGTCTTGTAAGGCTAGAAATTGTTCCAGCGAAAGGCAGCATAACAGGTGCTAATCAAAAAATTGAGATCGTGAGAGATAAAATACAACTTGAAGAACAAGCAGCGAAATCCGAAATAATTGAAGTTCCTACAACTGTAGATGGGAATAATCATATCTATAAAATTGGTGTAATTGAGATCCCTACTTTTTATCTCGACGTGGATGCGCTTCACAGCAATGACCCTGATTTTAAAAGCACAACTAAAGATGTTGTGCGGCTCATCAATGAACTACATACAGAAAAAAATGTAGATGGCTTCATTCTTGACTTAAGAAATAATGGTGGAGGATTCCTTCAAGAGGCAACAATGTTAACTGATTTATTTATTGGCAAAGGTCCTATTGTCCAGGTAAAGAACGCTAACAATGTTACTTCCCGGGCTCACCAGTCAAGGTCTAGTATTTATTACAATGGACCTTTATTGGTTTTAATCAATCGGTTGAGTGCGTCAGCTTCTGAAATTTTTGCTGGAGCAATACAAGACTACAACAGAGGACTTATTGTCGGCTCTAAAAGTTACGGCAAAGGGACAGTTCAAATCCAGCTACCCTTAAAAGAAGGTCAAATAAAGCTCACTGAGTCTAAATTTTATCGTGTTTCTGGCGAAAGTACTCAACTTCTCGGCATCATTCCAGATATTGAACTACCCTCTCCCTATGATATCGAAAGAGTCGGAGAGAGCGCTCTAAAAAATGCTTTGCCTTGGGATACCATTGCTCCAGCAAAGCATAGCATTTATTGGAGCGCTCTCTTAAAAAATCCTCCAATAGACATTTTGCGACGCTCGCACCACAAAAGACTCCTAGAGGACCCTGATCTAGTTTACCTAAAAGAAGAACTCAGTCTCATAAAAGAACGCTCATCGATCAAGGAGCTTTCCTTGAATGAAAAGAAACGGAAAATGCAATCACAGGAATATGACAACAATTTGCTAGCAATAGAAAATAAGAGGCGCAAAGCCAAAAAACAGAAAAATTATGTATCTATAGAAGAGTGGCGCTCTGAAAAAAATGCAAGCAAGGATAAAAACAAAGATGAGGATCAACGCCCTTTGTCAGAGAAAGATTTAATACTCTATGAGGCTGGTAATATTTTTGCAGATTATTTGAATCACATATTTTTATCTTCAGAAAAGCAAGCAAGAGCACGTTAATAAATATGAAAATTATGTCTTTTAATGCCAATGGGCTTAGGGCCAGAATAAGTCAGCTAAAATCTATTATCAGTAACCATGAGCCAGACATTATTGGCCTACAAGAAACCAAGGTTTCCAATGAAGAGTTCCCAGTAAAAGATATACAAGAATTAGGCTATGACGTCACTTTTCACGGACAAAAAGGTCACTATGGCGTAGCGCTCCTCTATCGATTGCCAATAATTAATAGCGATAAGGGGTTCCCACATGATAACAATGAAAATCAAAAACGTTTAATCACTGGAGAATTTAATTTTCAAAACAAGAAAATAAGCATTTTGAATGGATATTTTCCTCAAGGAGAGTCCCGCTCGCATAATAAAAAATTTCCATATAAACAAAAATTCTATTCCGATCTCGCAGATCATCTTGCGTTCAAATACAACCCCAACGATCTCTTGCTTGTTATGGGTGACATGAATGTGGCGCCAATGGATTTAGATATCGGTATAGGGGATGAAAATAAAAAACGTTGGCTGCGCACGGGGAAGTGTTGCTTTCTTCCTGAAGAAAGGAAGTGGCTGCAAAGGTTAGAAAAATGGGGGCTAACCGACACCTATCAACATTTCCACCCAAAAGAAATCAACAGGTATAGTTGGTTTGATTATCGCAGTCGCGGATTTGAAATGGAGCCTAAGCGCGGATTGAGAATTGATTTAATTTTAACTTCCAAATCACTAACTAACATGATATCTAGCGTAGGAATTGATCACACAGCAAGAGGGATGGACAAGCCATCAGATCATTGCCCGGTCTGGATTTCACTAAAGATCTAGCTTGTATATTCTGATAACTTGCCATCAATCTCTGGCATCACATCAAACAAGTCTGCTACCAAACCATAATCTGCAACCTGAAAAATAGGAGCATCGGGATCTTTGTTGATCGCAACAATGACCTTACTGTCTTTCATCCCCGCCAAATGTTGGATAGCACCAGAAATTCCTACAGCAATATAAAGCTCTGGAGCAACAATTTTTCCGGTCTGACCAACCTGCATATCATTAGGAACAAAGCCTGCATCGACTGCAGCCCTTGATGCTCCAACTGCAGCTCCTAGCTTATCAGCAATTTTTTCCAGCAAACCAAAGTTCTCGCTACTTCCCATCCCTCGACCACCAGAAATAACAATTTTTGCTGACGTTAACTCTGGTCTTTCAGAAATAGCCAAGTCATTCCTAATAAACTCTGATTTCTCGAAATCATGAATACTGTTAAGAGTTTCAACTGCAGCAGAACCGCCTTCAGAAGCAGCAATGTTAAAAGCTGTTGTCCTAATTGTCATTAACTTAATTACGTCGTTACTTTTGACTGTTGCAATGATATTTCCTGCATATATAGGACGTCTAAAGATATCTTCAGCCTCAACAGTTATGACATCAGAAATTGACTGTACGTCAATCAATGCAGCCGCGCGAGGAATAATATTTTTTCCTGTAGTTGTCGAAGACATTAATACATGCGAATACTCAGGTGCGATTTCTGCGATTAATGGAGCAACGTTCTCTGCAAGTTGATTAGCATAGACTTTATTATCTGCAAGTCGAACCCTTTTGATTCCTGGGACCCTTGAAGTCTCGGTAGCAACTGTCTCACAACCAAAACCAGCCACTAAGATATCAATACTATCGCCTAGAACTTGAGCTGCAGCAACAGCATTAAGTGTTGCTGTCTTTAAGTTCCTATTGTCATGCTCTGCAATAACTAGTATGGCCATTATATAACCTTCGCTTCATTTTTTAATTTATCTAGTAATTCATCCACGCTGCCTACTTTAACTCCTTCAGGGCGGCCTACGGGGGCACTAACGCTCACAATAGAAACACGCGAAGTGATATCAACACCTAGTTCTTCTGCTGTTATTTCACGAATAGGCTTCTGCTTCGCTTTCATTATATTTGGAAGAGAGGCATATCTCGGTACATTTAATCTAAGATCTGTAGTCACAATAGCAGGCAAGGCAAGCTTAATTGTTTGAAGGCCACCATCAATTTCTCGAGTCACAAAAACACTACCATTATCGATAACCACCTCAGAGGCAAATGTTCCTTGCGGATATCTCGCCAATGCAGCTAACATTTGTCCTGTTTGATTATTATCGCCATCTATCGACTGTTTCCCCATCAATACAAGATCAGGTTTTTCTTCATCGCAAACGATCTTCAGGCATTTTGCAATCGCTAAGGGTTCGATTTCTATCGTCTCTTCAATCTTAATTAAAATTCCCCTATCTGCACCCATGGCTAATGCAGCACGAACCTGCTCCTGTGCCTTCTGAGGCCCCAAGGATACGACAATAATTTCCGTAACGGCGCCCTTCTCTTTAAGTCGAACAGCTTCCTCTACGGCAATCTCACAAAAAGGATTAATCGACATTTTTAAATTATTAAGATCAACACCTGAACCATCGGAATTGGGTCTAACTTTAACGTTGTAATCTACAGCACGCTTAATAGCAACCAGCACCTTCATGGCAAAATCCTTTGATACCTTTTATAGAGTTGTAACTTCTGCTATACCTCAAAGACTTACTAGTCTTGGGGTGGAATTAAAAATATACTTTACATGGTATTTTAAATCAATTTCTTGTTTATAGGGATACAAAATTATCCCTATAATGTTTGATGGCCCCGTAAAAAGTAATATATTAGGATGATCTGGAAGATTTATCTTTGCAAGAGATATCTATCCTTTGCAATAATTCAAATTATCACAGAAAATCATCAAGGAGCGCCCAATGGATCTTGAGTATATGGACTACGATGTGGTTATTGTTGGCGCCGGACCTTCCGGCCTTTCGGCTGCATGCAGATTAAAGCAAATGAATGCGGATATCTCAGTTGTTGTTTTAGAAAAAGGATCAGAAGTAGGCGCTCATATACTTTCCGGTGCTATTTTGGAGCCAACAGCCTTAAATGAACTTTTTCCAGACTGGAAAGACCAAGGGGCACCAGCTAGCACTCCTGTTTCTAAAGATAGCTTGTATTTTCTTACTAAAAATAAAGCAATAAAAATTCCCTCTTTTTTTGCGCCAAAGACTATGTCTAACAAAGGCAACTTCGTTATCAGTTTAGGCAACCTATGTCGCTGGCTGGCGGAGCAAGCGGAAAATTTAGGCGTGGAAATCTTTTCGGGCTTTCCTGCAGCAAGTGTCCTGTACGCCGACAATGGTGCTATTGCGGGCGTTGTTACAGGTGATATGGGAGTTGATGCTAAAAACGAAAAGAAAGCCTCCTATACCCCAGGTATGGAACTTCGAGGAAAATATACTCTTTTCTCAGAGGGCTGCAGAGGGCATCTAGGCAAAGAGATTATTGAAAAGTTTTCCCTGGATGATGCTTGCGATCCACAGCATTACGGTTTGGGAATAAAAGAGCTCTGGTCGATACCACCAGATATCCATCAGCCTGGCCTAGTGCTTCACAGTGCAGGATGGCCGCTGAACGAGAGTGGATCAACTGGTGGTGGTTTTCTATATCATGCTGATAACAATCAAATAGTAGTTGGTCTCATTACTGATCTCTCCTATACCAATCCTTTTGTAAGCCCTTATGATGAATTTCAACGCTACAAGCATCATCCTCTAATATCAAAACATCTAAAGGGCGGAAAAAGAATTTCTTATGGGGCAAAAGCATTAGCAAAAGGCGGCTTACAATCACAACCAAAAATGACCTTTCCTGGCGGAATCCTGATCGGAGACAACGCAGGCACATTAAATAATGCAAAAATAAAAGGCATACACTGTGCAATGAAATCTGGAATGGTGGCAGCAGAAACTATTGCTACAGCAATTCAGACAAATAAAAAGCATACGGATCCTTTAGGTTTCTCGGAAACCTACAAAGATAGCTGGGCTTACAAAGAACTAGAAATGCAGCGTAATTTTGGTCCAGCGCAACACAAATGGGGAAACATGCTTGGCTCTATTTACGCATTCATAGATATCAATGTATTTAACGGCAAGCTACCTTGGACTCTTCGAGACCCAAAAGCTGATCACTCTAAACTAAACACAGCGAGCAAATCGAAGCCTCTTGATTACAAGAGACCTGACAGTATCATTAGTTTTGATAAGCTGTCATCAGTATTTCTTTCCAACACCAACCATGAAGGCAATCAACCCAACCACCTAGTGCTGAAAGATGAGGATTTACCTATATCTTATAATCTTCCTGTTTTTGACGAGCCTGCACAACGGTACTGTCCAGCAGGGGTTTATGAGATATTAACCAACAATGACGGATCTAAGAAATTTCAGATCAACTCGCAGAATTGCATTCATTGCAAAACTTGTGATATCAAGGATCCCTCTCAAAACATAAACTGGGTGACCCCTGAAGGAGGAGGCCCAAATTATCCAAACATGTGAACAATTACTAAGCACAAAGTGAGCCAGTACACCCCAGATGCCAATTAACTTGATGTCTTGCCCATAGTGGTCCCAATCTCAAGAATAAAGCTTAAAAAACTCTCTCTATCATCAGTGTCAAGCTTAAAATTTCCTGCTAGAGATAAATCTACAGCTCCCTGAACCAAGGCAAGATATGAAAAATAATAGTGCGATGAGGGCGCGTCTTGCAACAAACCTTTTTTAATAAGCAGTAGAATTGCTTCATTGATGGAGGCTATATTAGAGCGCCTTAAAGCATAAAATTGAGCCATACTTTTAGCAACCTGAATATCATACTTTAGCTGGTCTTCCAGCTGCTGCATAAGACGATCTAGCCTTGGGTCAGCCAAGCGCATCTTAAGATAAAGCTGTATAGGGGCAAAGGGATCGCTATCAGTCGCCCCCATGCTCAGCTGAAGACTGGCTATAATTTTATTCTCGTAATCAAGCAAGATGCGCATTAATATTTCTGTCTTGGAAATAAAATGCTTATAGATTGTTCCTTTACCGATTCCTGCATGCTTAGCAATCAAAGAAATCGTAATATTAGCTATACCTTGTTTTTTTGCTAATCGTATAGCGCTATTTATGATAGCTTGTTCTCGCGCAAGAAATCTTTTTTTCTTTTCATGAAATTTATGAATATTGATGTCATATTTTGGCATTAAAGTATCACTAAGTAATTATTCAAGAAACATAATTTCCTATACAGCTTACCGCTAAAGTAAAATCTTCAAGGCGCTATCTGTGTTTTTCTTTTTTCAATACGAAGGCAGGTCTGATTGGTTATTTGTAGCTTTTGCATCATCAGCCAAGAACCACCTCCGCCATTGTACTTTTGGTTCACACATATAATATTTTACTTTCATTTTATTAGCCGCCTTATGGCAACCGACAGTAGTCATAAATCCAGCCTGCACCAACGATCGGTGCTCGTCAAAAAAATTCTCTTTGACAAACAAATCATACCTTGGGTACCAGCACACTACAGTCACTACAATTAGAGCTATAAATATATACTTCATTCTAAGTCCTTTCTTATGGCTAAAGAGGCTAATAGTAGTGTTACTAACAGTTATTATTAATAGAGTGCCTTCAATTATTTATCAAGGGTCAATTTTGCATCCCTTAGCCAAAACCATGCAACAAGAAAGGCAATAAAACTCGATAATGCTGCATAATTAAAAGCATAAATCGGCGTCACATCCCAGACAAGACCTCCAGTGTAAGAGCCAATAGCCCCACCAGCGCCATAGCAGCATGAACTATATAACGCTTGAGCCTTTCCTTGGCAGCTTACATCAAAAAATCTGCGGACACACTCCATGCAGGCGGCATGAAAAGCGCCGAAAGTGAATGCATGTAAAACTTGAGCTAAAATTAATAGCCATAATTCGTCAGCATAGTAGCCTATAATTAGCCATCGCAATGTCGCAAAAAATAGGCAGCCCAGCACAATTAATCGCACACCAATATGCAAAAGCAATCTATACATCATCAAGAACACAATGACTTCTGCTGCTACCCCAATAGACCAAATAGCACCAATACCTGCACGACTATATCCGAAAGATTCCAAATAAATACTAAAAAAACTGTAGTACACGCCATGGGAAAGCTGCATCAATAAGCCAACCAAAAGAAATACAACTACAGGGGTTCGTGTTGCTACCGAAATAAACCTATCGCTAGATTTTCTATTGGAGCCAAGCGTAGCATTAGGTACAAATATACTAGATAAAAAGATACCAATCAAAAGCATTAGTCCAACAATAGGTAGTGTATCTATATCATGGGAGTCAAACCAAAATCCACCGCCTAGCACAGAGGCAATAAACCCCACAGAGCCCCATAAACGAATTCGACTATAGGTCTCTGGAGCTTTCTCAAGATAGCTCATGGTAATGACTTCATGTTGAGGAAGAATAGCATTCCAAAAAAAACTGTATCCAATCATCACTAATGCAATCGACCAAAATTTTTGATCGATAAAAATACCGAGAAAACAGAGGCAAGAAAGGAAGGCACCCAGTCGAACAACGGCCGACCTCCTCCCTGTATAATCAGACAGCCATCCCCAAATATTGGGAGCAATCATTTTTGTAGCCATAGGTATAGCCAGTAAAATTCCTATGTCGGTAACACTGAAACCTTTTGAATATAGAAATAATGACCAGTAAGGATGCAGGGCACCCAGTAGGCCAAAAAAACAGAAATAGAAGGCTGATAAGCGCCAATATGGGACTAATAGCTGGGGCATATTTTTCACAATTAGATAAGATTTTATAGCTTATGGTGTTGAGCTGATGACAACATCAAAGTTTTGGGCCCTTTGTCTTAGCAAATGATCCATTAGTACAATTGCTAGCATTGCTTCAGCTATCGGGGTTGCTCGAATACCCACGCAAGGGTCATGCCTGCCTTTCGTGACAACCTCTATAGGGTTGCCATTTACATCAATTGAACGACCCGGTATACGAAGACTGCTTGTTGGTTTCAAGGCTATATTTGCAACGATATTCTGCCCAGTGGAAATCCCACCCAAAATACCGCCAGCATTATTCGATAGGAAGCCATCTGGAGTGATTTCGTCTCGATGCTCGCTGCCCACTTGACTGACCGAATCAAAACCAGAGCCTATTTCAACTCCCTTTACTGCATTAATGCTCATTAACGCATGCGCTATGTCTGCATCAAGACGGTCAAACACTGGTTCTCCTAAACCTACAGGCATATTGCTTGCTGTCACTGTTATTTTAGCACCAACAGAATTACCTTCTTTTAGCAAAGCCTGCATGTAAAGCTCCATCTCTGAAACTTTGTCGGGATCTGGACAGAAGAAAGGGTTATTTTCCACCTCCTCTAAAATAATTTTTTCTGCTTTTATGGGGCCTAGTTGAGACAAATATCCTCTAATTACAATTCCTTCTTTTTGGTATAAATATTTTTTAGCAATAACTCCTGCTGCAACACGCATGGCTGTTTCACGAGCCGATGAGCGGCCCCCTCCTCTATAATCTCGAAGGCCATATTTTTTTTGATAAGTATAATCGGCATGAGCGGGTCGAAATTGGTCTTTAATATTAGAATAATCTTTTGAGCGCTGATCAGTATTTTCGATTATCAGGCCTATAGGTGTGCCCGTTGTTTTTCCTTCAAAAATACCTGACAATATTTTTATCTCATCACCCTCCATGCGTTGAGTGGTATAGCGAGACTTCCCTGGTTTGCGTCGATCTAGATCGTACTGTATATCTTCCTCAGATATCTCAAGACCAGGAGGACACCCATCAACAATGCAACCCAAAGATGGTCCATGGCTCTCGCCAAAAGTGGTTACAGAAAACAGTTTTCCAATAGTATTACCTGACATAAACACATCCAAATATATTCATCTAACAATATCATAATGTCAGAGGCACACAAAAAATTATTATCATATTATAGACGATAATCTAGATATCTTTGCGTGAGTAGCTATTACATGAAAATTATTTAACAATTTAGTCATAATTGCTAACATTGCAGCAAACATCTGTCCCAAAGTTTGTGCTATTCTAAATGCTCAAAAAATCATTATTTAAAATAAAAATTCATTTATTAGATTCATTCAACTTCAATCACATTAAACTAAAAACTGAGAAGGCGTTAATGACCATAGATTGCTTTAAAAAAATTATCGAGTCCACTGGTGAGGACATCTCCAGACCTGGCTTGATTGACACTCCCAAAAGGGCCTCGGATTCGTTTAGTTTTCTCACTAGAGGCTACCATCAGAACCTTGAAGAGATTATCAATAATGCTTTATTTCCCTCCGAGTCTAGAGAAATGGTTGTAGTTAAGGACATTGAACTTTACTCGCTCTGCGAGCATCACTTATTGCCATTTATTGGCAAGTGTCATGTAGCCTACATTCCCAATGGCAGAGTTCTAGGTCTATCAAAAGTCGCACGAGTAGTAGACATGTTCGCGAGACGCTTGCAAATTCAAGAAAATCTAGTAACGCAGATCGCCAAAACAATTGAAGATGTCACAGGGGCATCTGGGGTTGCTGTTATCATAGAAGCTAAGCATATGTGCATGATGATGCGAGGTGTGGAAAAACAAAACTCTATTATGAAAACTTCAGCAATGCTAGGCTGTTTCCGTGATCAGCAGGCCACAAGAAACGAGTTTCTTTTTCTCCTCAAAGATTAGCTCTCGAGACGATTTTTGTACACTAAGGGTGAGTCATCAGTTTAAGTTCACTGCATCCTCGAGAAAAGCCAATTGCCTCAATAGCTGCCAAAGAGCTAGCATTCATGGACCATGCTAGCCATGTTCCATCAGTAATGCACTCTAAGATATTACCAATCAAGGGCTGACGGATAAGTAAAAGTACGCTTTTTAGACTACATTTATCTATGAGCGCATCGATGTATGCCTGAACTATGTCAACTTTTCCCTCGTAACACAACGCATTATCCGTTAATATTTTTTCTGAATAGCTTAGAACGTCGGAGACCACCTGGAGAGTTTTCTTGGTACGAGCTGTTGCACTGCATACGATGAGTTGAATTTTCTCAAATTTAACCAAATGCTAGAAAATTACTTTCTGAGCGTCTATTCTGCCCTGAAGAGATAATACACGCTGACACATGGTCAAATCATAAGGAGAATAACCATGTCGAAGCAGGTAGATAACCACTTTGTGACCTAAGGTTAATTGTTTACTGGACTTTTAATTATACCTCTGGCTTCTTATCATCTTTTTCAACAAAAGTAGGTATATCATCTACTTCAGAAGCAGATGGATCTTGCTCGACAACAGTCTCTGTGGGTAGCTCAACCTCAGGCCAATCTGAGAAGGGGAACGGCTTTTGATCATTATTGTAGGTTAGGAATAGAAATGCTTGGCACGTCCATATAGAAACTCCTTGGCCAAAAGATTGTAGGTTTCTATTTGGTTTTCCAGACCAAGCTACTACTGCAAATTGCATGAAGCTAACAATAAATACAATGATTCGGGAAACAATAGACAGGAGTCCAAACAAAACCATGTACAAAGCTCGAATCCAGTTATCGATATTACGCAAATTTATTTTAGTTTGATTTTCCATTCAGTCCTCACTACTATTTTTCAGGCCAGCAAGACATAAAAACTACTTATCTATGAACTCCACATCGGTATTTTGCTCTGCAAGCATCATAGTTTTTAAAACCTCTTCTACAGGCCTACCATTAAACATTGTTTCGTATAAGGCATTCACGAGCGGCATATAGATTTGTAACTTTTCAGCCTCCTCTTTAATCATTCGGGTTGTGTTTATTCCCTCTGCTACATGCCCCACTTCTACTGTTGCCTCGTCAATAGAAAGGCCGCGACCCAAAGCTAAGCCAATCTGATAATTTCTACTTAAAGGTGAGGTACAGGTCACAAAAAGGTCTCCAACACCGCTCAATCCCAAAAAAGTCATAGGATTAGCCCCAAGAGCAGCAGAAAACCGGCTCATTTCAGCTAGACTTCTGGTAACAAGTACACTGACTGTATTTTGACCCATTTTCATAGAAGCAGAAATACCTGACGCGATGGCATAAATATTTTTCAACGCCCCTGCAAGCTCAACACCAAGCCTATCTGAATTGGCATAAACACGAAAATAATACGAACTTAGCAATTGCTGGGTATCGCAACAAACCTGAGGATTGTTGCTTGCTACTACGGTGGCTGTAATTGCTTTATTAGCAATTTCTATAGCGAGGTTAGGTCCGCTAATGACACCCACCCGAGCTTGAGGTAGCTCCTCTTCGAGAATCTGGCTCATTAATTTAAATGTCCCGATCTCAATACCTTTTGCTGTACTAATAACCTGAACGCCTGAAACAACATATCTACTAGCCTCATTGGCTAATTTTCTGAATGCTTTGCTGGGTACAGCAAAAAATACTACATCAGCATCTCTCAAAGAAGCTTTCAAGTCAGAAGAAAACTCTAGCCTAGGATCAAGCAGACAACCTGGTAGGTATCTGGCATTTTCGCGAGAATGCGAACACTTCTTAGCATTTTCTTCGCTTCTCATCCATAAGACAACTTTGTGCCCATTTTCAGCGACCATGTTGGCCAAGGCAGTACCGAAACTGCCTCCGCCCAAAACTACTATCTTACCGAATGAGACCATGGCTTGACTTCAATGTTGTTTGTCGGATTATAGTCCTAACTCTTAAACTATAGCTATCAATCAGATTTTCCATCAAATAACAATTGATTGAGTCTTTTTACAAATAAAGACGGATTATCTAATTGTTGCCCAGCAGAAAGTATTGCCTGATCATAAAGAAGCTCGGTTAATTCACCAAATCTTTCATCGTTGCTGGTTTCACCAAGAAGTACGACCAAGGAATGAGTAAGGTTTATTTCAAGGCCAGGTAAATCCTCTGGAACTTCCTGTCCGGCTGCAGACATCATTTTTCGCATCTGAGGGCTTAATGAATGCTCTGCATAAACCAAGCATGCTGGAGAACCAGTCAATCGACGTGTTTCACGTACACTATCGACTCGGCCAGCTAGGTTAGCTTTAATTTTTTCTATGATTTCTGAAGATTCTACCTCATTTTTTTCATCTATTTTCTCGGGACCGCCAAAAATAGACTCATCTAGATCGCCCTTTGTAACATCCTGCAAAGTCTTTCCATCAAACTGAAAAAGATGGGACAGAGTCCACTCATCTAGCCTATCAGTCAGAAGTAAAACCTCGATATCCTTTTGTTGAAAAACTTCAAGATAGGTACTGTTGCGAGCAGCATTTAGGTTTTCTGCAACAAGATAGTAAATCTTATCCTGCCCTTCTTTCATTCGAGCTATATAATCAGCAAAATTTGCTGTTTGCTCTGATCCTTCTGTTTTGGTGGTAGAGTACTTAAATAGACTCGCAATACGCTCGCGATTAACAAAATCTTCAGCGGGGCCTTCTTTGAGAACACTACCAAAAATATGCCAGAAGCTCATATATTGATCAAGGGATTCTTTCGACATTTTTTCCAGCATATCCAGCACTCTTTTTGTTAAAGCGCTACGCATGCTGTCAACATCTGAATTGCCCTGTAGTATTTCACGAGAAATATTCAAAGGAAGATCACTAGAGTCCAAAATTCCCTTAACAAATCGAAGATATCTTGGAAGGAATTGCGAAGCATCATCCATTATAAAGGTGCGCTGGATATACAACTTCAAGCCTCTGGATGCCTCATAATTGTGGAGATCAAAAGGCGCGCTGGAGGGAATAAAAAGTATGCTAGTGTAATCCAACTTACCTTCAACTCGATTGTGACTCCAAGACAAGGGATCAAGAAGATCATGGGACAGGTACTTATAAAATTCCTGATACTCTTCGTCCTTGATGTCACTTTTTTGTCGAGTCCAAAGAGCTGTGGCTGCGTTAACTGTCTGAAACTCTTCATCCTCATTTTTCTTGGATTTCTTGGTTTTCTTGGTTTTTGTGGTTTTTTTCGCTTTCTCCCCCTCTTTGGATTCTTCGGTTTCATCTAACGGGATAGGTGAAGGTTTTTTTACCTCAATAGGCACTGAAATATGATCTGAGTATTTCTTAATCGTACTGCGTACTCTTAAATCTGCAGAAAATTCCAGCTCATCCTCTTTTAAATATAAGGTGATAGATGTTCCTCTATCTGATTTTTTAATATCTTCTATTGTGTACTCAGCATCGCCATCACAAACCCAACGAACAGCCTTGCCTGCTTGCAATCCAGCCCTTCTAGTTTCAACAACAACCTTATCCGCGACAATAAATGCAGAGTAAAATCCAACCCCAAATTGGCCTATTAGTTGCGAATCTTTTTTCTCGTCGCCGCTCAAGTTACTTAAAAACTGGGCCGTTCCTGATTTTGCAATTGTCCCAAGGTGGTCAATAACCTCCTCGCGTGACATGCCTATGCCATTATCTTGAATAGTAATGGTGCCTGCTTCAGAGTCAGCACTGATGCGAACCCTCAGGTCTGGAGAGTCTTCGTAAAGCGAGGAGTCAGTAAGGGCCTCAAAACGAAGCTTATCAACCGCATCAGATGCGTTAGAAATTAACTCTCTCAAGAATATCTCTTTATTGCTGTAAAGAGAGTGGATCATTAAATGTAGAAGCTGCTTTGCTTCTGTCTGAAAACCGCGAGTTTCAACAGCCATAGTTATAAAAATTCCCTATTAATTAATTTCTAGTATTTTTAACGGAACATCTAAGTACACATAATTTATAAAATGGGGGCAATAGAAGAAAAAACAACCTTAAGTTAAAAAAATTCATAAAACTATTAGATGATAGGCAATAAAAAACGGCTCGTTAAAGCCGCTTTTTATACTTTTCGGTACTTACCAACCGGTGATGCCCTGTAATCCTTTTCCTATATCAGCGAGACTGCGTACGGTTCTTACTCCAGCATCTTCTAGCGCTGCAAATTTTTCATCAGCAGTGCCTTTGCCTCCAGAGATAATGGCGCCCGCATGCCCCATACGCTTACCTGCAGGAGCCGTTACCCCGGCAATGTAAGAAACTACAGGCTTAGAGACGTGCTCCTTGATATAAGCTGCGGCCTCCTCTTCAGCAGTCCCGCCAATTTCACCGATCATTACTATAGCTTCAGTGGATGGATCTTCTTCGAATAATGAGAGTATATCGATAAAATTAGACCCAGGTATTGGGTCGCCACCAATACCCACACATGTAGATTGACCAAAACCGTAATCAGTGGTCTGCTTAACCGCCTCATAAGTAAGGGTGCCAGATCGCGAAACAATGCCAACCTTGCCAGGAAGATGGATGCTTCCAGGCATGATACCTATCTTGCATTCTCCGGGAGTGATTACACCTGGGCAATTTGGGCCAATTAATTTAACGCCCATTTCGTCGCACCTAACTTTGCAAGCCAGCATGTCTAATGTCGGAATGCCTTCGGTAATGCAGACAATAAGCTTAATGCCGGCATTTGCCGCCTCCATTATAGAGTCTTTGCAAAAAGGTGCCGGAACATAAATAACTGAAGCCTCGGCTCCAGTTTTATAGGTAGCCTCTACAACGGTGTTAAAGACAGGTAGACCCAAATGAGCTGTGCCACCTTTTCCTGGGGTTACACCCCCTACCATCTTAGTACCGTATTCGATTGCTTGGCTTGAATGAAAGGTACCTTGGCCACCAGTAAATCCCTGACAGATAACCTTAGTTTGCTTATTTATCAAGATAGCCATTACTTGTCTCCCCTTGCCGCTTTAACTACTTTCTGGGCAGCGTCCGTCAGGCTAGTTGACGCAATAATATTTAGTCCACTTTCTGCCAATATTTTAGAGCCTAGCTTTGCGTTGTTTCCCTCTAGTCTCACAATAACTGGAACTTTTACACCCACCTCCTCTACAGCACCTATGACACCCTCAGCGATCAAATCACAACGAACTATTCCACCAAAAATATTGATAAAAACTGCTTTTACATTTTTATCAGAGAGAATTATCTTGAAGGCTTCAATTACCCGCTCTTTCGTTGCGCCACCGCCAACATCTAAAAAATTTGCTGGCTCGCCACCATTAAGCTTTACGATATCCATCGTAGCCATAGCCAGCCCTGCGCCGTTAACCATACAGCCAATGCTTCCATCTAAAGCAACATAATTAAGCTCCCATTGTGTAGCCTGCGCTTCACGAGGATCATCTTGCGAGGGGTCGTGCATGGCGCGCAATCTTGGTTGACGGTACATGGCGTTACCATCGATGTTTATTTTACCATCCAGGCAATGCAAGTTACCTTCAGAGTTAATAATCAACGGATTGATCTCCAGCAACGCCAAATCACAGTCCTGAAATAATTGGGCTAGACCCAAAAACAACTTAGTAAACTGTTTTATTTGAGTGGGATTTAAGCCTAATTTAAATGCAAGCTCTCTAGCCTGATAGGGCTGAGCACCAATCAGGGGATCAATGGTCGCCTTGAGAATTTTTTCTGGAGTTTCCTCTGCCACTTTTTCTATTTCAACGCCGCCTTCAGTTGACGCCATGAAAACAATACGGCGAGTGGAGCGATCAATAACTGCGCCTAAGTATAGTTCTTGGTCAATATCACTACATTCCTCCACCAAGATCCGGCTAACTGGCTGACCACTAGTATCCGTTTGGTAGGTCACTAAACGATTGCCTAGCCATTTGCGCGAGAAATCTTCAATTTCAGCCTTGGAGGTTACTAGCTTTACACCGCCGGCTTTACCTCTTCCCCCTGCATGAACTTGCGCCTTAACCACCCAGCGATCTCCCCCCAAAATATCAGCAGCCGATATGGCCTCAGATGCTGTTTCAGCGGCTATACCCTTAGAAACTGGGAGCCCATATTCAGCAAAAAGTTGTTTTGCCTGATACTCGTGTAGATTCATATTTTTTCCTATCGTAGAAAAATAAGGGCTCTAAATGAAAATATACACCTAGAGTTCGAAAAAAGAATGTTTAACCACGTTTTTTGCGATTCGGCATATGTATAGCATGACCATTCACAGCTAGTGCTGCTTCATGAACAGTTTCAGATAAGGTGGGGTGAGAAAAGACTGTCATAGCGATATCTTCGGCATTAGAGCCAAATTCCATAGCAATGGCAATCTGCTGTACAAGATCGGCGGCGCTAGGACCCACAATATGACAACCCAAAATTCTATCAGTCTTGGCATCAGCAATTATCTTTACCATGCCATCTGTATCATTTGCTGCCATAGCGCGGCCGCTTGCAGCAAATGGGAAAACTCCAACATTATAAGACTCACCGGCTTGCTTTAGCTGCTCTTCTGTCTTTCCAACAGCAGCAACCTCAGGATGAGTGTAAATAACATTAGGTATAATATCGTAATTTATTTGTGTTTTCTGGCCCGCAATGCGCTCAGCAACCATGACACCCTCTTCTGAACCCTTATGGGCCAACATGGGTCCCCTTACAACATCACCAACAGCCCAAACTCCTGATGCAGTAGTCTCGCACTGCTCGTTAACAAATATACGACCTCTTTCATCAAGATTAACTCCGCTATCGGGCGACAATAAACCTTCCGTATAAGGCGTTCGGCCTACGCAGACAATCAGCTTATCGAATACCTCTTTAGTTTCTTTGCCTGCACTATCCTTATAGGTAACAATTACCTCTTTTCCTTTGACTTTTGTACCCGTAACACGCGATCCAAGACGAATATCCATGCCTTGTTTAGTGAAAATCTTCCTTGTTTCTTTGGCAATTTGCTGGTCAATAATAGAAAGGAAATCATCCATAGCTTCAATCAATACAACCTTACTACCTATTCTGTTCCATACACTTCCAAGCTCCAGACCAATCACACCTGCGCCGATAACCCCCAATCTATTTGGGGTCTCCGTGATTTCCAGGGCCCCACTAGAGTCGACTATAGTAGCTCCGTTAACTCTTGCTACCGGAATATCAATCGGCTTAGAGCCTGTGGCAATAATAATATTATCCGCCGTAAGAATTTGTGTTTTGCCGTCATGGGTTACGCACTCAATTTGTCGCCCCGAAAGAAGCTTAGCGTTGCCAAACAAAGACACAACGCCATTACTCTTGAATAGCCCCGCAATACCGTCCGTAAGTTGATTGATGATTTTATTTTTTCTATCGACCATAGCTGTCAAATCAATGGATACATCGCCGACACTAATGCCATGCACACCAAGCTGATTTTTGGCCTCATAATACTTGTAAGAACTATCAAGAAGAGATTTTGAGGGAATACATCCTACGTTAAGGCAAGTTCCTCCATTAACCCCTTCGCCTTCTGCATTTCTCCATTTTTCTATGCAGATAGTCTTCAACCCCAACTGCGCCGCTCTTATGGCTGCAACGTAACCTGCAGGACCTGCCCCTATAACAATAACATCATAACTGTTGGACATAATATTCTCTTAAATTTCAATATTTTATATCTTATATTTCAAGTAAAATCTTAGCTGGATTTTCTATCATTTCCTTAATAGCAACCAAGAAACTTACTGCCTCGCGGCCATCTATTATACGGTGATCGTAAGATAGAGCGAGATTCATCATAGGGCGAATAACAACCGATCCATTTTCGGCAACTGGTCTCTCTTTGATAGAATGCATCCCTAAGATAGCTGCTTGCGGTGGATTTAATATGGGGGTCGATAGCAAAGATCCGAACACTCCGCCATTAGTTATTGTGAAAGTTCCGCCCGTCATTTCTTCCATAGTTAATTTTCCGTCGCGGGCTTTTGCACCAAGTTCCGCAATGGTTCGCTCGACATCTGCAATACTCATGTTCTCTGCATTACGCAACACTGGGACCACTAAACCTTTTTCGGTAGAAACAGCAACACCTATATCTTGATATCCATGGTAAATAACATCACTACCATCAATAGATGCATTGACTGAAGGAAAGCGTTTTAGAGCCTCTGTTGCTGCACGGACAAAAAATCCCATAAAACCAAGACGTGCACCTGGGTGGATCTTTGAAAATTCATCTTTGAATTCTGAGCGAAGATCCATAATTTTATGCATATCAACTTCATTAAAGGTGGTCAGCATTGCTGTTGTTTGCGTTACTTGCAGTAACCTGTCTGCTATTCGAGCTCTCATGCGTGTCATTGGCACACGTTTTTCTATCCTATCCCCTACGGGAATAGAGATAGAGGAACTAGCAGTTGTGCGAGAATCAGCCTGAACCTCAGGGATGCCACTACCACCAACATGGGCTACGTCTTCCTTGGTGATTCTGCCATCTTTACCGCTACCTGTAACAGCCTGCAAATCAACATTTTGCTCGCTCGCAAGCTTTCTTGCTGATGGGCTTGCCGTTTTCTCTTGACCGTTATTTTCAACAGGCTCTTCTTTAACTTCTACCACTGAAGCAGCTGCTGCGCCTTCGTTAATTAGGGCTATAACCTCGTTACTTAGGACTATTGCTCCTTCTTCTTTTAAAGTTTTTGCTAAAATTCCATCAGTAGGAGCCACAACTTCCAAAACAACCTTATCTGTCTCTATATCGACCAATAAGTCATCCCTGAAAACAGTTTCTCCGGGCTGCTTATGCCAAGTAGCAATACTTCCTTCCTGTACAGATTCGGGAAATGTGGGTGCTTTTATTTCAATACTCATGTTCTTCAGTTCCTTGATCTAAAATAGCGCTATAACTTCAACCAATAATCAATAATCAATAATTCAAAGCTTCGTTGATAAACCTTTCTTGCTCTTCTAGATGAAGAGACATATATCCGCATGCTGGGGCAGCAGAGGCCTTGCGCCCGACATAACTCAGAGTCAAGTTTTCATCAAATCTGTTAATAATACTACGCATATGATGCTGGCTACTATACCACGCACCTTGGTTTATTGGCTCTTCTTGACACCAAATGACATCCTTTAGGTTGGTGTATTCCTGTAATGCCTCTGACAACTCACTGTCCGGAAAAGGATACAGCTGCTCAATACGAACCAGAGCGACATCATCGATATTTTTCTCTTGCCTTGCCTCATACAGATGATAATAAACCTTACCAGAGCAAAGAATTAAACGATTAGTCTTGGCCTTATCCGCCTCTCTGTCCTGAATAAGATTAAAGAATTGACCGTTAGCCAAATCTTCCATTGAGGAGGTTGCTAACTTATGACGCAGTATCCATTTTGGGCTCAGCACCACAAGCGGCCGGCGCATCGGCCTAATGGCTTGTCGGCGAATCATGTGATACACCTGGGCTGGGGTAGTTGGTACACACACTTGAATATTATGCTCGGCACACAACTGAAGAAATCTCTCCAGGCGTGCCGAAGAGTGTTCAGGACCTTGGCCTTCATAGCCGTGAGGTAGCAACATTGTCAAGCCACACATGCGCCCCCATTTGTGTTCTCCGCTAGTAATAAACTGATCTATAACTACCTGAGCACCATTAGCAAAGTCACCGAACTGGGCTTCCCATATAACCAACCCTTTTGGAGAAGTAGAGGCGTAACCATACTCAAAACCTAATACCGCTTCCTCAGACAAAAAAGAATCGTAAATTTCAAAATCTGAAGGTTTTTTAGGTACATTTTTGAGAGGGATAAAACTTTGTCCATCTTTCTGGTTGTGGATGACAGCATGGCGGTGAGAGAAAGTACCTCGACCAATATCCTGCCCTGTCATCCTTATAGGGTAACCCTCTTCAAGCAATGTTGCATAGGCAAGCAATTCAGCCATACCCCAGTTAAGAGCCAATGCTCCACGCGCCATTTTTCGTCGATCTTCATAGATTTTTTCAACTTGGCGCTGCATCACGACACCGTCTTCGACCTTCGTGATTTTTTTAGCAAGAGCCTGCAGTTGTGTCATAGAAAATGTGGTATCTACCGCCACATCCCAGCCTTGATTCAAGTAAGGAGTCCAATCAACAAAAGGTGCAATGTCTGGCTCAGAAACTAAGCTGTTGGTAACGTTCTCACCGCGATCTAGCGTACCTCTATACTCTTTTAGCATGGTCTCAGCGTCTTTCTGAGTAACCACACCCTCCTCAACTAATTGGCTTGCATAGAGTGCACGTGTTGTCTTTATATTTTTAATAACTTTATACATCAAAGGCTGCGTGGAAGACGGCTCATCAGTTTCATTGTGGCCACGCCGTCGATAGCAGATCAAATCAATCACGATATCTTTTTTGAATTGCTGTCGGTAGTCCATTGCAAGAAAAGTAACGAACATCACCGCATCCGGATCATCAGCATTGACATGAATAATGGGAGCCTGAACCATTTTTGCTATGTCAGTGCAATACTCGGTTGATCTGGCATCCTCCTTGATGCTGGTTGTGAAACCAACCTGATTATTAATGACTACGTGAACTGTGCCACCAGTTTTGTAGCCTCTTAACTGTGACATCTGAAATGTTTCCATAACGACACCTTGTCCTGCAAAGGCAGCGTCACCATGAATTACTATTGGAAGAACTTCATTACCCTCGATGTCTTCGCGGCGATCCTGTCGAGCTCTGGCGGAGCCCTCAGCTACTGGTGCTGCAATTTCCAAATGAGAAGGATTAAACATCAAAGCTAAATGAACTTTTCCTCCAGGAGTCATTACATCCGATGAAAATCCCTGATGGTATTTAACATCACCAGATGTATCTACATGTCTTTTCCCTTCAAATTCAGCAAACAAATCTGAAGGATTTTTTCCAAGGACGTTAACCAGGACATTCAGACGGCCTCTATGCGCCATAGTGAGAACGATTTCTTTTGCGCCATACTCACCGGCGCGCTGTATTATTCCGTCCAGCATGGGAATCATAGATTCGCCACCCTCTAAACCAAAACGTTTTGTTCCGGGATATTTTGAATCCAAATGTTTCTCTAGCCCTTCTGCTGCTGTCAATCTCTGTAGCACATATTTACGCATGTCGTCGTCGTAGTTAGGTCTAGATCTAGCACTTTCGAAACGCTGCTGCAGCCATCGTTTTTCTGCCAAATCTATAACATGTCCGTGCTCTACTCCCACATGACGACAATAGGTCTCTTCTAATCCTGAAATAATTTCTCTTAAAGTCGTCTCTTCTTTTCCAAAAAATAACATTCCAGACTGAAAGGTTGTATCCAGATCAGCATCTGTTAGCCCGTGAAAAGAAAGTTCTAGATCTGGGGCCTTGTCACGAGACCATAAACTCAAGGGATCTAGCTGTGCTTTCTGATGCCCTCTATTTCTATGTGAAATGATAAGCTGAAGCACTTTTACTTGTTTTCGCTCATGCTCAATATTTTCACCACCCGAACCTGGATTAGTCATGGGTCGAGATCTGCGCCTGCCTATTTGCTCAAAGTGAGCCATAATAGTGGCATGCGACACATCAGGTGCATTTTGTCCATTCGTGCGAGGAAGAGTGTCAAAAAATGAGCGCCACTGATCAGAAACACTACTTGGGTCGTGAAGGTAAGTATCATATAGATCTTCTATATATGCGGCGTTTCCACCGGATAGATAGGAGCTATCTAAAAATTGCTGCATGATACTTTCAGGCATCTATTTTTCCTTCTTTTTAACATGCAATCACAGAGATTACTGCTTCAAAATCTTTAACAAGCTTAGATGATATATCTAAGTAGCACCTCTCAACAACATATTGCGAATATGCCCAATTGCCCTGGTCGGATTTAACCCTTTTGGGCAAACTGCAACACAGTTCTGAATTCCATGACAGCGGAATACGCTAAATGGGTCTTCGAGATTAGCTAGTCTATTTTCTGTATCGGTATCCCTTGTATCTGCTAAGAAGCGGTAGGCCTGCAGGAGTCCCGCAGGACCAATAAATTTTTCGGGATTCCACCAAAACGAAGGGCAGCTTGTTGAGCAGCAAGCGCAAAGTATACATTCATACAGCCCGTCTAGTTTCGCACGATCTTCTTGAGACTGCAGTCTTTCTATACCTGGTGCAGGCTGATTGTTGACCAAGTAAGGTTGAATTTTCTCATACTGAGCATAAAACTGACTCATGTCTATAACAAGGTCACGAATTACGGGCAAGCCCGGCAATGGACGAATCACTAACTTGTTGCCTTTTAAACACTCAGATAAAGGAGTTATGCAAGCCAGCCCATTCTTACCATTAATATTCATACCATCAGACCCACACACGCCCTCACGACAAGATCGACGGTAGGAAATAGAAGAATCTTTAGCTTTTAACATGCCGAGCACATCAAGCACCATAAGATCTTCCCCTTGGGTGTCAAAGTCATAATCCTGCATATAAGGCGCTTCATCTACCTCAGGATTATATCGATAAATACTTACTTTCAACATAATACAATAAATCCTTATTTAGTTAGTAGACGCGGGCTTTCGGTTCGAAAGCGTCCATAGTCTTGGGTGAAAAATTTACCTTTCTTTTGTCTACATGCTTATCTTCAGGAAAGTACATAGAATGGCATAACCAGTTCTCATCATCACGTTCAGAAAAATCTTCTCTAGCATGAGCTCCACGACTTTCTTTGCGCCATTCTGCAGTAATAGCAGTAGCCTCCGCCACTTCTAGCAAGTTATGCAGCTCTAGCACCTCAATACGTGCAGTATTGTAAACATTACTAGTGTCATCTAGACGAGCATTTTCTATGCGAATTCGTAAAGCTTTTAGCTGCTCAATGCCTTCCTGCATATAGTCGCCTCGACGAAAAACGCCAAAATAATTCTGCATGATCTTTTGCAGTTCAACACGTAACACACCTGCAGGCTCCCCATCCTTATTACCGCTATTAATTGCATTCAATCTTTTCATAGCAGCATTAACATTTTCTTCCGTTGGATCGGCTAGCTCAATGCCTTCACGAAGAGCCTTTTCGATAAACAGGCCTGATGCTCTTCCAAACACTACTAAATCAAGTAAAGAGTTTCCGCCCAGTCGATTGGCTCCATGAACAGAGACGCATGCTGCTTCTCCGCAGGCATACAAGCCCTCAATGGCCTCAGGATTGCCTGCTGCATCAAGCGTCAATGCTTGGCCATCAACGTTTGTTGGGATCCCTCCCATCATATAATGACAGGTAGGAACAACAGGAATAGGCTCTTTGACTGGGTCTACATGCGCAAATGTCCTTGAGAGCTCACATATCCCTGGCAAACGACTTTCTAGCACATCCTCTCCAAGATGATCTAGTTTTAACAACACATGGTCGCCATTTTTTCCGCAACCTCGACCCTCGAGTATCTCAAGAACCATAGAGCGAGCGACAACATCACGCCCTGCAAGATCTTTAACATTTGGAGCATACCGCTCCATGAAACGCTCTCCATCTTTATTGATCAGATAGCCGCCCTCACCCCTACAACCTTCAGTCACTAGAGTGCCTGCTCCATAAATTCCAGTGGGATGAAACTGCCACATCTCCATATCCTGCACTGGAAAGTCTGCCCTAAGAGCCATACCAATCCCGTCACCAGTACAAATATGAGCATTAGTTGTAGATGCATAAATACGGCCAGCTCCACCAGTAGCCATGACAGTCGCGCTTGACTTAACAAATACCGTTTCACCGGTCTCTATATCTATAGCAATCACACCAACAACAGCATTGTCATCATTTTTTACCAAATCAACCGCATACCATTCATTAAAAAATACTGTTTCGTTTTTAATGTTGTTTTGATAAAGGGTGTGCAAAAGAGCATGGCCTGTTCGATCTGCAGCAGCACAGGTCCTAGCTGCCTGGCCCCCTGCACCAAAATCTTTGGACTGGCCCCCGAAAGGACGCTGATAAATACGCCCTTCTTCAGTTCGAGAAAATGGTAAACCCATATGATCAAGCTCAAATACCGCCTGAGGGCCAACTGAACACATATACTCAATAGCGTCCTGATCACCGATGTAGTCAGAACCTTTGACCGTGTCATACATGTGCCATCTCCAGTCATCATTGGGGTCATCGCTAGCAATAGCGCACGTAATACCACCCTGAGCAGAGACTGTATGTGAACGAGTCGGAAAAACTTTACTTATGACTGCTGTTTTGTAACCAGACTGGGATAACTGTAGGGCCGCACGCATTCCAGCACCGCCGCCACCAATAATAAGTCCGTCGAAAGAAATAGTTTTCATTTTAGTGCTCATGTCTTTAAATTCCCCAAACTATGTCAAGTGCCCAAATAAGGTATATCAGCGTGATTGTGATCATACCTATCTGAAATAGAACACGTAAAAATGTTGCTTTTGGGCCAAGCAGCCTCACGGTTACATAATCTGTCAGGACGCCCCAAAGACCAATCCAAGAATGGATTGCAATAGACACCACTGTCAGAACATTCAGCACCTTCATTGAAAATAATCCATTCAAATTTCGCCACTGATCATAATCTAAATTCGGCTGAGCTAAAAAATAAAATGTTACAAAACAAATATATACTGTAATTATAACCGCTGTAACACGCTGTAACAGCCAGTCAGATAGGCCATTACGGCTAAAACTTGTGATATTTGTTATTACACCCATATCCAAACTCCCGCCAAAATAATCAGCAAGGCTGAAAGGATTAAAACTATCTTAGCTCCCAACTGCCCACCTTTTAATGTTTCACCAAAACCAAAGTCCATGACCATATGCCGCAAGCCTGCCACTAAGTGGTAAGCTAAAGCGGCTAATGATAGCCAGATAATAATCTGAGGAATTAGGCTAGTCATACACTCTTTGAGTGAGTTAAAGTCCTCTTCGGAGGATAAGCTTGAATCCAACATCCACAGGAAAAGCGCAACAATGGCAAATAAAACAACTCCGGAGATTCTGTGAAGAATCGACACATAAGCAGTAATGGGAAGATGCATTGTTCCGATATCTAAGTTAACAGGTCTTTTTTTATTCACAATAATCTATACCTTAAAATTACCTGTCTGAAAATTCAGAATACAGGCAAGAAAATTTGTAAGCTCAATGAATTCAATAAGTGTTGCTGAATGGCTATCTTAACGAACTCGGTTGGTTGGCAATTATATGTACATTGCACCCCTCTTACAATGAAGATGTGCCACACAATACCGGTTATTCATAAAATTTATTCGAAATTAATGTGCGCCTAAAATTGACAAATTAGCGGATCGCGCTATAGTTTCGCACTGTATTTTTATTGCTAAGCACTTTGTTGCTGGCAGACCTTGATTTGAAATATCGTAGGAGAGCCCAATGAGCAGCAAGAATTTTTATCTGTCGTCTAAACATTCAGATGATGCTATAGAGCTACCAGTTTTAAACAGCACGATCGGACATAACGTAATAGATATAGCCAAGATACCGCAAACAGGGTGTTTTACGCTAGACCTAGGCTTTGGCGCTACAGCAGCTTGTGAGTCAAAAATCACATTCATTGATGGCAATAAAGGCGTTCTTCTTCATCGAGGCTACCCAATTGAAGAGCTCGCAGAAAAATCAGATTTTCTTGAAACTTGCTTTCTTTTAATCAATGGAGAGCTTCCAACAAGTTCAGAAAAAGAAAACTTTTTAAGATCTATACAAAAGCACCGAAATATAGATGGCTCAACCGAGCAACTCCTCAAAGGATTTCCTAGGGGTTCCCACCCTATGGCAATGCTGTGTACAGTTGTGGCCGCTATGTCAGCAACATACAACTCGAATACCGACATCACTAGCGCAGAAGACCGGATGCTTACCATCTACAGGTTGGTAGCAAAAATGCCTATTTTGGCCGCCATGTGTCATCGGCATTTTATCGGCCAACCTTTTGTAGCTACAGATGATCGTCTTGATTATGCTGAAAACTTCTTAAACATGATGTTTGGAACTGCTGGAAAAGAAAGTACTGTTAGTCCGGTGTTAGCAAAAGCGATGGATTTAATTTTTTTGCTCCATGCAGATCATGAGCAGAATGCTTCTACATCTACAGTCCGTCTCTCTGGTTCTACTGGAGCCAACCCTTATGCATGCATAGCTAGCGGTATCGCTGCGCTCTGGGGTCCCGCTCATGGCGGCGCAAACCAAGCAGTGCTTGAAATGCTAGAAGAAATTGGTGATGAAAAACATATTGAAAGCTTTATTCTTAGAGCTAAAGACAAAGAAGATTCATTTCGCCTTATGGGATTTGGGCACCGGGTCTACAAAAACTTTGATCCCAGAGCTAGAGTTATGAAGGTTAGCTGTGATGAGGTATTAGCCGAGCTTGGTCTAGAAAATGATCCTCTACTAAAAATTGCCAAGCGTTTAGAGCAAATAGCGCTAGATGATCCATATTTTGTTGAGAAGCAGCTTTATCCCAATGTTGATTTTTATTCCGGAATTATTATGAAAGCGATTGGCATCTCTCCAGAGATGTTTACAGTAATTTTTGCTACCGGCCGCACTATTGGATGGATTGCTCATTGGAATGAAATGCTCAGCAGTCCTTATCGAATTGGCAGGCCACGCCAACATTACACTGGTTATGGTAAGCGAAGCTATCCTGCATAGCTGTAGAAAATAAATCTTAATCAATATCAATCAAAAGGCCATAGTTAATCTACGGCCTTTTTTCCGCCCAAAAAAGCGCATAAGGCATTATTGAAAAGTAGTTTAGACGCTGGGGTCTAGCTTTAAAAATAATCTACCTACAAAACTACCTACAAAGTTACCTACAAAACCTTTTTAATTTGACTTACTGTAGTACTCGTCCATATGCAAAATGGTGTGCTTTAAAAGTATTTCCAATCGGGAGTATTCTGTAAAAAAGAGCAAGCAGGTAATTAAGGGGAAGTGTTTTAGAATAGTATTATATCTTCTCTGTATAGTCAGTTTTTATTGTTGGCAAATAAAAGGATTCAAGCTCGAGCATGAGGCCTTGCAGGATCGCGATAGAGAAGAGTATTCTAAGCTAGAGGTAGAGGTAGAGTATTATCTTAAAAGATTTGAAACCGAAAGCCGTCAGATGTGGTTGTGGAGTTTCGTAGATGGGGTTTAGCCATGGGATCCTGCTTATGTACTAATTTTTTAGACCTTTTAAATAAAAAAATGAAATTAAAAAATGAAAAAATTTATGGAAAATTCTATGACTTTTGCAAATGGAGAAAAAGCGGCGAAAGAAGAAATAAAACTTGATGGATTTGACCTAGAGCTCTGGAATGAGTTTTTAGAACATCCAGAAGATTTTAAACAACTCTTTAGTAAAACTTTACATAATAAATCAGATGAATTTATAGAAGGGTATAAAAATTATTATAGTTCATATGCACTATGGGCAGACACAATTTCCTACAGAGATGATTTACCTTCATGGAGAACTCCTTGGAAAAATAACCCTAAAAAGACGAGTGATGAAAATTAAATAATGAAACTAAAATTAACAGCACTTACGTTTATAGCAGCATTATTACTTTTATAAATGGTGGAGCCTAGCGGGATCGAACCGCTGACCTCAACACTGCCAGTGTTGCGCTCTCCCAGCTGAGCTAAGGCCCCATAAAAAGGATCGCAAGTTTAGGGATAGCCTATATGACTGTCAAGTCAAAACCCTATCGCTATCCAAACTACTTAGCTTGTTGACGGTAATCACTTTCCCACTGCTTAAGCTGTTTCTTGGACGCGCCTCCAGCGGCAACCAAGGCACTTCTTAACCGAGCACGCACAATATCTGGGCCCAAAATAGACATCGCATCAAATAATGGTGGGCCAGAAGGAGCACCGACTACTCCTATGAATAATGGGAATAAAAAATCCTTTAATTTTAGATTAAGTGAAACTGCAATTTGATTTAACTCTTGATACAAATTGTCTCGCGTCCATTCAGTTACTGTATCTAAACGCCAACTACTGTATTGCAATATCTGACGCACGGACTCATTATCGAGTTTTTTATGCTCAAAGCTCGCCTCTTGAAGAATCGGCATGCCAGAAAACATGAAGCTTAGCATGGGGACAACATCAGAAAACTTCTCAACCCTTTCTTTGACTAAAGGGATCATTCTTGAAAGGTGATTCTTATTGAAGGCCCACTCAGCAACACGATCACCAAACTCAGCATCACTTAGCTCTTCGCGAATCCAGCATCCATTTAGCCAATCTAATTTTTCCGCATCAAATATAGGTCCACCTAAATGAACCTGGGTAATATCGAAGTTATCTAACATTTGTTGCAGTGTAAATTTCTCTTCCTGGTTTGGCATCGACCAACCCATCCTTCCGAGGTAATTTAAGATTGTCTCGGGCAAATAGCCCATCTCTTTGTAAAAATTAATACTGGTAGGATTTTTGCGCTTACTGAGCTTGCTCTTATCTGCGTTTCTTAGCAGAGGAAGATGGCAGAATTGAGGCATATCCCAATTAAAATAACGGTAGAGCAGCAAGTGTTTTGGTGTTGAATTGATCCACTCTTCGCCGCGTATCACATGACTAATTTCCATTAAATGATCATCTACTACATTTGCCAAATGATATGTGGGCATGCCGTCAGCTTTTAGTAAGACTTGCATATCAATCTGAGACCAGGGGATAACGATTTTACCCCTCAAAAGGTCAACAAATTGACAATCACCCTCCTCGGGAACCTTTAGTCTAATAACATAAGGTTCACTTCGGCTTAATTTTTCCTGAATCTCTAAATTAGACAGCTTGAGACCTCTTCCATCATACCTTGGCATTTCGCCGCGAGACATCTGGTCTTGTCTCATAAGACTAAGCTCATCAGGCGTGGCAAAGCAATAAAAAGCATGCCCCCTATTAACGAGATCCATTGCATGATCATGGTATATGTCTAGTCGCTCACTTTGACGATAGGGGCCATATTTTCCCCCGATATCAGGGCCTTCTGACCAATCCAGTCCAAGCCATCTAAGGGAATCAAAAATCATTTTCTCTGAGCTAGACGTGCTTCTAGTTTGATCAGTATCCTCTATGCGGAGAATAAATTCACCACCAGAACTACGAGCAAAACATAAGTTAAACAGTGCTATGTAAGCAGTCCCTACATGCGGATCGCCAGTGGGCGATGGAGCAATTCGTGTACGAATAGACATCATGTATCCCGCTAATAAAAAGTTAATATACTGATACCCATTATACTTTTTTTATTTGTTCAATCACTTTGTTATCCTCATAAAAGATAAGATTTCTTCATATCATTAAAATTCATACAGCAGGCACCCGTAATTAAAGCCATATGAGGGAATTTCCAGATATAATGTCATCTTTCAGAAACCAACGGCTAGACTCAATGTCAAATGACACGCATGCCATCGAAGCTCCGTCAGGAATCCGGCTAAACAGGCGTTTTTCTGTTGCCCCCATGATGGATTTTACCGATCGTTACTGTCGTCTTTTCCATCGTTTACTGAGCAAGCATGCCGTGCTTTATACAGAGATGATCACAACTGGTGCGCTGATATACGGAGATACTAGACGTCATTTGCATTATGACAAGGCGGAACACCCAATTGCTCTACAGCTAGGAGGGAGCGACCCAGAGGCTTTATCTCAAAGCGTCAAGCTTGCTAATGACTACGGATACGATGAGGTTAACCTCAATTGTGGCTGTCCTAGTGATCGAGTTCAGTCAGGCAACTTTGGTGCCGCGCTCATGAAAGATGCCCCATTGGTCGCCAAGTGCTTTAAAGCCATGAAAGAAACCTCTGACACTCCAATTACTATTAAACATAGAATTGGTATCGATGATGATGAAAGTTATCAATTTCTATCAGACTTCGTCGGTACAATAGCTGACGCTGGGTGCCAAACATTTATTATTCACGCTAGAAAAGCGTGGTTAACGGGCCTAAGCCCGAAAGAAAATCGAGAGATTCCTCCCTTAAATTATGAATACGTATATCAACTCAAGCGTGATTTCCCAGACCTTGAAGTCATTCTCAATGGAGGAATAAAAACTTTAGAGCATGCCTTGGATATACTAAGACATGTTGATGGAGTGATGATGGGGCGAGAAGCTTATCAAAATCCTTACTTGTTGTCTGACGTTGATCAGAAGATATACCAAAGCAAAAGACCTCAAATTACACGAAAAGAAGTCATCAGACAGTTCGCTCAAACCCTCGAAAATGAACTATCATCAGGAGTTAAATTGAGTCATATGACTCGACATCTCCTTGGATTATATAAGGGAGTTCCCGGGGGTCGTAAATTCAGACAGCACATTAGCGAGAATGCCCATTACCCCAATGCTGGTATTGATATTCTTTTTGAAGCACTAAATCATGTCATGCCACAATAAATTTAAGGAGTCCTTCCATTGATCAATAACATTCGGCAATTTTTTACCACTAAAATCATTGACCCTATGGGTGATGAGCAACACCAACAACACCTAGCTGCGGCGGCACTCATGGTAGAAGTGATGGTGATTGATCGTAAAATTTCAAATAAAGAACTATTTGCCATTAAAAAGATATTCGATCATCAATTCGATCTGCGAGAGAATGAAATTGATCAGCTTCTAGATCTCGCAAAGGAAGAAGTTGATGAGGCTACCTCACTCTATCAGTTTACACGCCTCATCAATGATCAATTTGATGCAAAAAAGAAGAGGGATTTAATTGAAAATCTTTGGCAAATCGCCTTTGCCGATGAGGTGCTTGATAAGCACGAAGAAGCTATTATTCGACGAATAGCAGAGCTTATTTATGTGCCTCATGCAGATTTTATAAAAACCAAACAAAAAGCCAAAAAATAGCGCTGTTAAGCTATAAAAAATTACCGTCCTTTTTCGAGCGCTTGAATTAAATCTAAAAATTCATGTTTATTTTTTTCATTAAAAGAGGACAGCAAGCGATGCGCGTCTAAGACCTGTTGTCTGGTCCTATCCGCTACGGCTGATGGGTCTTCAACAGAAAGCTCTTCATAATCCTCGAGCCTTGATCGCAGTCTTTGCACTATTTTAAACACATCATCTAGCCCCATAACCATAAGCGTTTCATAAAGACTTTCATCTGGACAGAAAACGATAGGTCGTATTTTAAAATTCTCATTAGAGTAAATGGCCAGCTTAGCAAGAAGACCGAGAGTTGTGCTGTCCACTCCTTCGGTATCAACCATATCAACTATTATTTCGGAAATTTTTTCAGACTTGAAAATAACCTCCATATAATTGTTTAATGATGCACACAAAGTGACTCGCACATCCCCCACTAGCCTAATAATATACGAGCGGCCGTCTTGTGATACTAAAATTTTACCGGGAGCCACCTTATTCACCCTTCCGCAAAGTTAAGACAGTGACGTCATCTGGTGCATCTTTTTTAGTTTTACTGACACCTAGCCTTTCGCAAATGTCCTCTATAGATTCGTCTGACTGAGAGACCGAATCAGAAATAAATTTTTCTTTCTCTTTGAGTGATTTACCAGGCAAGAGCTCAAGAACACCGTCTGAAACCAAAGCTAACAAAAACTTATCAGGTAATTCTATCTCCTGAACTTCCCAGCTACACTTACTGAAGATCCCGACAGGTTTGCCTCTCCCCTTTAGAGTCTGAATACCACCATTAGAAATAAGCACTGGCATAGGCATGTGTGACGCTACCGAATAACGAAGAATATTTTTTTGCATATCCAGGGATCCGGCAAAAATAGTCAAATGCTTATCCAAATCAAGTGCCATAATTTGTCTGTTAATATGTTCAATGAAACCCTTCGGAGCCATCGACATAGCATCTAAGTCTTTGTTTGCTTTATGGCGTTTTAAGAGACGACTAAATACGAATTTTAGCAGCACAGTAAGAAAAGCAGAGGATGATCCATGTCCTGATACATCTGCGACATAAAAAACCAAATAGCGATCGTATAAAATATTATATCCAACAAAATCGCCACTCAAAT
Source organism: Porticoccus sp. Uisw_050_02 (assembly GCF_047729555.1). NCBI lineage: Bacteria > Pseudomonadati > Pseudomonadota > Gammaproteobacteria > Cellvibrionales > Porticoccaceae > Porticoccus > Porticoccus sp. Uisw_050_02. The sequence goes on from NZ_CP159825.1 coordinate 819,249, forward strand.
ATAACGAAGGGGAAATCCTGTAAGCTATCTCATACTTATCTTTTTGTAGTGGTGTAGGCGGTAGCAGGCTGTTCTGAATCTGACTTCCCGCAATTTGATCCAACTCAAGAAGATGCAAACTATCATTTAATTCACGATTAGCTTGCTCTAACTGCTGACGATATTCTAGATTTTGACGGATCAAGCTTTTAAATTCAGAAGCGCGCTCTATTGCTTCCTGAAAACGATTTTCAGCAAAAGGTTTAATTAGGACATCAGAGGCATTTTGATGGAAAAATTTTGCAACTTCACGGGGATTAACCTCAGGCAAAATAACTATATAAGCAGTCGCTGAGTCTAAGCTTAGTAGGGCAAAAAACTTATCTTGCATTAAGTCCAATGGCAAATCTAAAGCTACTACAGCAGGTCGTTTTGTTTTAATAGCAGCTATGGCTTCAGAGATGTCTTCGAATTGAGTTACCTGCCAGTCCGTATCAACCAAATCCTCTTCTAAAATCCGACAGTTATCCAAACTGTCGGATACAATAAAGAGGTCGCCTTTAATTGACATAGGTTATCCGAGTACTCAGGCATATAAAGTTAATAGCGGACTGATTTCGAGCTAGAAAACTTGCATGTCACTAAATAGTGAACTAAAAATCATCCTCTACCTTTCCGTCATCAACTAAATATTGACGGCGCTGAAGATAAATATCACGATAAAATGCATACTTGTCACCCTTAAAAAGTGCTTCCGCTTTCAGCAATTCAGCTCGAGTAGTCAGCCCATCTGAACCATATATGGCGTTACGAGCAGGTATATCGTCTATTTCAGAAATTGGGTTGAGCAGCTGATCAATCACTCTTGATGGAGCATCACGAAGTGTGCTGGGACCAAAAATAGGCAGCATTAAATATGGGCCTTCTTTAACACCGTAAAAACCTAAGGTCTGACCAAAATCTTCGCCTTCATTTTTTGGCAACCCAAGATTATCTGCTACATCAAAAAATCCACCTAGGCCAACAGTACTGTTAATAAGGAATCGGCCAGTATCATTGGTGGCTTGCTTAAATTTACCCTGCATCAAATCATTGGCAATATTGACGAGCTCGCCCAAGTTAGAGAATACGCGGGAAAGCCCCTCCTCCACAACATCAGGTGTAACAAACCGATACCCTTTAGCTAGGGGTTTAAACGCATAGGTATCAATCGTGTCATTAAAGGCAAAGATCTTTCTGTTAAATCCTTCCCATGGATCGTAGATCGAGTAATCCAAGTTAAGTTTTTGATCAAGAGCTTCAGATTGATAGCTAGAGCTATTACTTGAGTTTTCATAAGATAATGCAGGAGCTGTACTTTCATTAGATGACTCAGGGTCACCGCCACTAAATACTTGCCCTGATAACAAGACTCCGGCTAACAATAGCGCTGTGTGCTTCATTCTATAATCCTCAGTATTAATCAAAAATTATTATTATTTATAGCTATAAAAATTGGCTTGCTGGTATATATTTTGCTAATTCTACACCTTCGTTTTTTTCAGGTATACCGGAAGAACAATTATATGTTCTACTCTATAACAGAACAGCTCAAAATACCTCTCTTGATCCACTAAAAATGCATTTCATTTCTATTATATAAAAAAAGTTCCATAAAAAAATAAAATTATTCTTAAATCTCAACTAGTCATAAAAATGAAATATATATCCGCGACAATAGGCGACATAGTTTGTACAGAAGAAACACTTTAGTTGTAATTTTGTTAGTTGTAATTTTGTTCAAACTTTAAACCGACTAAAAGTAAGCTAAAAAATTTACTCTTGACACATAAAAAAGATTGGAGTTTCATAAAATGAAATATATTGCATTTTTCTTAGTTGTTGCAACATTAATCCTCAGCCCTTTTACTATGGCCAGTAGCAGTATTCACAACGAAGACTCTATTGCAGAATTAAAAGCACAGATGGCTCAGCTGTCTAAACGCCTTGACAACATGGACACATACACTGCGACCCTAGGCAAGAGTAAGAAGAAGTTGGCCTGGGCAGAAAAAATAAAAATCAAAGGTGACATGCGCTATCGTTATGAAACCATAGAAGATGATCGTAAACTTGCAGCAGCAGGAGCTGACGATCGCAACCGTTCGCGTATACGTGCCCGCCTTGGTGTGACCGCACAAGTATCCGAAGACGTAAAGGCAGGATTTGCCCTAGCCACGGGTACTAATGGTGGAGACCCCGTGTCTTCTAACTCAACTTTTAATGGAGGTAACTCAGATAAGGGTATTGTACTTGACCAAGGTTATATTTCTTGGAAATTTTATGACAATATGACTTTGACTGCTGGTAAAACGAAAGTACCTTATTTTAAGCCAGGAAAAAGTGGGTTAATTTTCGATGGTGATTTAAGGCCAGAGGGTGCACATATAAAGTATAAAAACAATAATGTCTTTGCAACGTTGGGCTATAATTTCTTGAATAGTGATGATGGCTCTAGCGGCAATAATGACATCATTGAAACTTATGGTGCACAGGTTGGCTATAAATTTAAAGTCGACAAGAATACTAAGGTTACTGTAGGTTTAGGTTACTACAACATACCACTTTCAGGTTCAGAGCTCGCTGATGTAATGACAGATCAGTTCGGTAACAGCAAGAACGGAACGACTTATGCTTATAATTACGAAATACAACAAGTTTTTGCAGAAGTCAAAACTAAAATCGCAGGTCAAAAGTCGACCTTTTATGCTGATTATATCAAGAATGACGGTGATTCTGACATAACTGGTATTTCTGATCCCAAAGAAGATACTGGTTTCGTTTATGGTGTCAAAGTTGGTAGTGCCAAGAAGAAAGGTGGTTTCGCATTCGGTTACGCTCACCAAGATCTCGAGCAAGACGCAACCTTTGGTGGGCACACTGATTCAGATTTTGGTGGCGGTGGAACCGACACCAAAGGCTCTAAGTTAAGCGCTGCTTTAGGCTTAAGTAAAAATACCTCATTAGCTCTTATTTACTTCGACACTGAGTACGGAAAAGAGTCGCGTGGAACGCAATACGACTACGAGCGCCTTCAGGTTGATTTAAAAACTAAGTTCTAGTTAATAAAGGCTCCCACAGAGGAAAAAGCGACTCTTTTGAGTCGCTTTTTTTTGTATCAATAGCAGTGCATGTCTTAAAAAATCTTTAAATCAGATTTTGTAATTTTTTCCAATGAAGATTAATTCGCTTTCTTGAAACAGGAACAACAGTCCTTAAGGCTTGAGAAAAAATAGATACACGATATTCTTGAAGTAAAAGGCGATGCTCCCAAAACTCAGCTATAGTAGCTAAGGATGATTCTCCCATTAATTTATTTTGCTCTATCAAGCGGTTCTCTAAGTCCTGTATCTCTAGTATCTGGCTTTGCTCTTTATTTGTATTCTGATGCAATTTCTCTAAACGACAAAGGATCGACTTTAGGTATCGATGATATTGTTGTAGCAGCTTCATTGGCGTCTGAAACAAAAATCTATCACAAAAAAGCATATTGAGCTGCTGATCAATATCTTGAACAGTTTCCATATAAGACAATTTATGCTTCTTCATCTCTCGTCGAATATCAGCAATTAAAGAAGTCCAAGGCGACACCATCGCATCGAGTTCATTAGCTGCTGAAACAACCTTATTTTTTCCTTCTGCATGCCTGGATTCAAAATCAGATTTATTCCTGGGTATTACCTGACCTTCAAGAAAACTTAAAAAATAGGCTTTATCTATTATTTGCTGAATCAATCCCTCTTTTCCCCCAAGCCCAGCCAACTTTAACTGAAGATCCATTCCATTCAATAAGCCTTTTTTAAGATATCTCACTGAGGCCAAATCTATAGCTTGGTGTAACCGAGTCAACCCATACAATGTCCTATTTGTCGCTAACTCTTGATTATCGAGTAAGGTTAAATTGATTACATTCTCTTCAACAACCAACGCAGGATAGGCGCGAATGGTGAGCCCTTTTTGAAGGATCAAATACACCTCCGGCAAGTCCTCAAACTCCCAATCCTTTAGATCTTTTTTTTCAATCGTATCGGTTGTCGCTCGAGCGAGTGTGTCAGATATTTTCTCTCGATACTGCGTTTTCAAGCCTACTAAATCTTTGCTCATGGCAAGGACGCAAGAAGACTCATCGATTAGTTCAAAATTGATACGATAAATATTATCTAAAAACGCCTGATTCCAATCGTCAGTTTGTATATCGATTCCAGCCTGTAATTTAAGGTGAATGCCTAATGCCTCGGTCAACTTCACATTTGAGGGCTTCAACGACTCCAGAGCTTTATCTACATAATCAGGAACAGGCACAAAATTTCTACGAATAGGCTTAGACAGGCCTCTAACAAGAGCGATGCATTTATCACGGAGCATTCCAGGCACAAGCCACTCAAAAAGATGCATCGGTACTTGATGCAATACACCGATTGGCACTGTAACAGTCACCCCATCTTTAACGTGCCCAGGTTCAAAATGATAGGACACGAGGTATGAGACGCCATCCCACTCGATAGTGTCTGGAAATTCAGAAATATCGGGGTGACAATGATTGTCTTGGCTCAACAAATCGGCACTCATATGCAGGAACTTTAAGGCACCACCTTTCAGCGCCTGCTCTTTTATTTTGCGCCAAGCCTCAAATCCAGACAAAGTCACTATATCTTCAGGAATTAAGCGGTCGTAAAAATCAAATATGACCGAATCATCCACCAATATATCCCTGCGGCGAGTCCTAGACTCAATATTCAGCAGGCTATCTTGAAGTTTAAGATTGTGGTCAAAAAATTTCCCTTTCCCCCGGTATCCACCTTCCACCAAGGCAGCACGAATAAATATTTCTCGTGAAATTACTGGATTGATCTTCCCGTAAGCACAGCGTTTTTTGTCTACTATCAGTAAGCCGTAAAGTGTCTGTTTTTCGTAAGCCATCACCTGGCCATTGCGGACACTGTAATGTGGTTCACTATAGGTTTTTTTGACCAGATGAGCAGCCAGGGTAGGCAGCCAGCTTGGGTCTATTTTTGCATTATGATGACTAAACAGCCTTGAGGTCTCAATCATCTCTGCAGACATCAACCATGGAGGTGGAGCTTTGCTAACAGATGAGCCAGGAAACACATAAAACTTACGATTTCTTGTGCCAGTAAATTCTTTGCTAATTTTTTCCTGTTTTTTTTCTGCACCTTCACTGTCAACAGCTGTTCGTCGGCAACCAATTTGACCCAACAATCCGTGCAGCAAGGATCTATGGATAGCTTCATAACCTGCAGGCTGAGGATTTTCTTTTATTTTTAGCTCACGACATATGCCATGAAGCTGATGGTGCAACTCTCGCCATTCACGCATTCTTAGAGGAGAAACAAAATTTTGACGGCAATACCTATCAAATTGATTCCTGCTTAAGTCTTGTCGTTGCTCCTCAAAGTGTCTCCATAAATTAACTAAAGTGCTGAAATCAGACTCCTTATCTTTCCACTGTCGGTGCTTTAGATCTGCAGCCTCCTGGCTATCTGGCGGTCTATCCCGAGGATCCTGAACACTCAATGCTGAAATGATAATTAGAACTTCTTTAAGGGCCCCTTCATCCTCTGCAGCTAGGAGCATTCTTCCTAATTTGGGGTCTGTCGGGATTCTGCATAATTTTCGACCTATCTCAGTTAATCCAGACTGTTTAGTTACGGCCTGCAATTCCTGCAGCAAGCTATATCCATCATTTATTAAACGATTATCGGGAGACTCTAAAAATGAAAAATCTCGGATATCCCCTATTTTCAAATTCAGCATCTTTAAAATAACTGAGGCCAAATTGGTACGAATAATTTCTGGATCAGTGAATGAGGGGCGGCCATTAAAATCCTCTTCGCTATACAATCGAAAACATGTTCCGTTGCTTGTTCGCCCACAACGACCTTTGCGTTGATTGGCGCTTGCTTGAGAGATAGGCTCGATAGGCAATCGTTGTACTTTTGTTCGATAGCTGTAACGACTAATCCTGGCTGTACCTGGATCGATAACGTAACGTATTCCTGGGACTGTTAGGGAGGTTTCCGCAACATTGGTCGCAAGAACGATCCTGATGCCTTTGTGAGGCGAAAAGACCTTAGTTTGCTCCGACAGACTTAATCGCGCATATAGAGGCACAACATCGAGGTGGGGGAGTTGCGCCTTCCGTAATACACTTGCTGTTTCACGTATCTCTCTTTCTCCGCTATGAAAAACCAATATATCCCCACGCTCAGGAAGCGCTAAAATATGCTCCACCGCGTCCAGTATGGACTGCCCTAAATCTCGATCCTTTAATACTGGGATATATTCGAGATCAACTGGATATGTGCGTCCAGATACCTCAATAATTGGCGCGTCGTTAAAGTGCTGAGAAAACTTCTCTAGATCTATAGTTGCAGAGGTAATAATCAGTTTTAAGTCAGGCCTCTTGGGAAGAATAGTCTTCAGATAACCGAGTAGGAAATCAATATTCAGACTCCTTTCATGGGCCTCATCGATGATGATGGTGTCATATTTGCTAAAATAACGATCGTGTTGAATTTCAGCCAGCAATATACCATCCGTCATTAACTTAACTAGTGTATTTTCACTGCTTGTTTCATTAAAACGAACTTGGTATCCCACAGTTTCGCCAAGGGGCTGCCCAAGCTCCTCGGCAATACGGCTAGCAACGGTTCTGGCAGCGATTCGCCTTGGCTGGGTATGCCCTATAAGGCCTGTCGCGCCACGACCCAGATCTAAACAGATTTTAGGTAACTGTGTTGTTTTTCCTGAGCCCGTTTCTCCAGCAATAATAACAACCTGGTTACTCAAAATCGCTTCTTTGATCTCATCACGACGCTCAGCAATAGGTAAATCTTCGGGGTATTTAATCGTAGGGATACTAGCATAGCGCAAACTACGCTGTTCGCAGGAATGATTCAACTTTTTGATAAAGCGCTTTAACTCAACATCAACAGCTTGACCCGTCTCAGCGCAATGGCCAATTCTTGCCAGTACTTGGCCTAATGAATAGCGATCGACACTTAGGCTGACAGCGATTTTTTTTCGCCACAGAATTATTTCATTTTGTGTCAATTTCATTACCCATCACTTAATTATCTCGTAGTTCTCGACGCAACACTTTACCTATATTCGACAAAGGTAATTCATCCCTGAACACTATATCTCTTGGCCATTTATATCGAGCTAACTGGTTGGCATAAAAAGACCGCACCTCTTCTTCTGTTAAGTTGGAATTAGAGCTCACCAAGAATAACTTTACGGCTTCGCCGGAATCGTCGTCAGGCACACCTATAACAGCACAATAGGTGACATCTGGATGATGAGAAATCACATTTTCAATTTCATTTGGATACACATTGAATCCAGAAACAATAATCATGTCCTTTTGTCGGTCATGAACATAAAGAAAACCATCGGTATCAACAGAGCCTATATCCCCTGTTTTTAACCACCCATCTTCCGTGAGTGTCTTTACTGTCTCTTCGGGAAAATTCAGATACCCTTGCATTACCTGTGGGCCTTTAACCCAAATTTCGCCATGCTCGCCAACGCCTAAAGGTTTTCCGCTAGAATCAGCAATACGTAATTCTGTCTCTGGCATGGCTATTCCGACTGAGCCAATTTTTCCAGAATGCTTAGGACAAAAAGAAACAATTGGAGAAGCCTCTGTTAAACCATAAGCATCGCTGATCTCGCAACCGGTCATGGATTTCCATGCTTCAGCTGGGGCAGCAACCAACGCAGCACCGCCGGATAAGGTAATTTTCAGAGCAGAAAAATTTATTTTCTTGAAATCTTGATGCTCCATCAAGGCAACAAACAACGTATTTAACCCAGAAAACATTGTGGCGGGCCACTTTCTTAATAGTGATACAAAGCCATGAATATCCTTAGGGTTGGGTATCAACAGTGTATGGGAACCCATATAAATTCCAATAGTGAGAACCAGTGCAAAGGCATAAATATGATAAAGTGGCAAAGGAGAAACAATACGCTCAACGCCCATTTTAGCGCCCGAGTGCTCAAGAGCCACCCATCCTTGACGAGCCACACTAATAAGATTTCCATGACTAATTATTGCAGGTTTCGACACGCCTGTTGTGCCTCCTGTGTATTGCAGTAAAGCCATATCATCAGGATTTAATGTAGCAGGAATAAAATTGTCATCAATACTACCAGAAAGCGCTTGACGCAACGGTGTTGCTTTGCCAAAAGGCACAGACCTCCCTAACAGCTTAAGAATAATCGTCATCACCTCACGCTTTACCGGGGGATGCAGATCAAAAGGAGTTGCAACAAATATATGCTTTATAAAGACTTTTTTAGCAACGGCTTCAATCACTGGTAAAAATTTATCGAAGACCACTACCCCCCTAATACCAGCATGAGAAAATTGATATTCAAGCTCCACCTCCGTGTAAAGTGGATTAATATTTACCACCACTAGGCCAGCTTTAAACGCCCCATATGCTACCACTAGATATTGAGATAAGCTGGGCATCTGAATAGCTATTCGATCGCCAGCTTGAAAACTTGTAGATTGCTTTAGGTGAATAGCAAATGTCGTTGAAAGAGTGTCTAGCTCTTTATAGTTAAGAGTGTTTCCTAGCGAGGTAACAGCTGGCTGCTTGGGAAATCGAGCGACAGCTTGCTCTAAAACATCAAGTAATGATTTAAGTGGTGACGACTCCAAGGAATCAGGAAAAGAATAATCCAACCTAGCCTTACAAACAGCTTCATTTACAGATTTGATTGATCTATCTGCTTCCATCACTTCTTTCCTGTAAATATTTACCTGCCATCCTTCTCTTACTAATCACCCATCAGAGTCATTTAAATATAGTCTAATTTCGACGGTTTGAAAGCTTTTTTGGTCTAGATCTACAATATAAAATATATGAAAATAAGGCTAAAAAATACCAAATAAAGATAGTGAACGTCCCTCGAAAATAAGACTGTCCTGTCTTTCCCGACACCCCTTCAATAAGACTCGCAAACCAAGCGGGTGCCAAAAAATAACTTCCAGACTCAACATATATTGGGACAAATAGCACCGCGGCAATAAAGATCAACAAAAGATTTCGAAAATGCCCGCTAGGGACTATTTCTCTAAATCGAAAGAAAAAAGACATGACCATCAAAGATCCAAGATAATAACCAAGTAGCCCCCAGTAATAATTTTCCACTGAATACATATATACTCCGCATTACTTGCTGATAAAAAAGCAAATCTAACAATGCATAAATTTGACTTCCAAAAATTTAATCATTTCCCCAAACATTCATCAATACTCTTTAGTCTAATAGTAAAGCACAGCTAACTTACCCATTGGACAATATGATCTTCCATTTCATCCTGGCACACATCATGTTCTGAAATTATTTTTCCTTGAGCAGATATACCGGAAGAATGAACAGACTTAGTATTGCCAGAAACCAAGTGATGCCATCTAGGCAAAGGGCTGCCTTCATACAACAAACGATAGGCGCAAGTACTAGGCAGCCAGCTCTGCCCCGCCATATTCTGAGGGGTTAGTTTAAAACAATTGGGAGCCAGCGTGAGTCTATTTTGATAGTCGCCACACTGGCAGCTCGTTTCATCTAAAAGGTAGCAGGCTACGTTCGTATCAAAAATCGCCCCCGTGTCATCGTCCTCTAGCTTATGTAGGCAGCACTTACCACAGCCGTCACAAATCAACTCCCATTCTTTGGGGGACATCTGACTCAAAGGCTTATATGTCCATGACGGCTGATTCACTTTACTATTCCCGGCAACCCTATCCACAAAACACCTATAAAGATGCGCTCATAATTTACTATTCTTGTCTCGCAGCCACTGCATATCATATGCAGGAGTTGGCGGCATTTGCAGGTAGAACCCATTCTCTTCAATCATCTCTAAAACGCGCCCTGCATCAACACGAGCCAGTTTTTTTTCCGGAGTAACTAAGAGCGTCATAGCTAATTCCGGCTTCCCAAACCTTTTTAAAAGTTCCCCAGGAACAGATTTTAACTCATTCTTTTTATCTACATATAAATACATACCCTCTTCTTTTGGGCTTCTGTATATACTACAAATTTTTTGCACAAGGGGTCTCACTAAAAGTTTATTAATTTAACAAGAAATTTAATCAAACTGCTGCGTTAGCGGCATCTAGCAATGACTTTCCTATCACACCAGCACGCCATCCAAAGGCAATATTTTTGGGCAAACAAGCCTCTTTTTTCATAATACTTTGAACTAAGAATTCAATATCTCGTTTTCTTGCTAATACCTCTGGGGCGAGGTTCAGCAGTTCAGCCTGAGTGCTCACAACCTGCTTCAATTTCTTGACCATTTCCCTAGAATTTCTAGGCAATGGCTCTGGCAGTATCCCGGGATATTCTCTTTCTGGCTTGGCTAGCCCGTCACTCAACAAATCTAATAATTTTTCAGCATAGCGCCGGATCAAACCAGGATGCACTCCCTCCATTGAGGATAAGTCTAATTTTGATTCAGGCTTTTTAAGCACAATATCAAGAAGGGTTTTATCGTCAATTATGCGGCCTCGTGGCCTATTTCTATTCCTGGCTTCAGCTTCTCGCCACTCACAGAGCACTTGAAGCGCAGAAAGATCTTGGGGTGAAAACTGCCAAGCGCCCTTAACTTTTTGGAAATATAGACTCAAATCTTCTTTATCAGAGGCATTTTTTACTAGCGACATCATATCCTCATCAACCCATAGCTTGCGGTCCAATTGCACGAGAACCTCACATAATTGCCTGTAAACTGGCAGCAAATGAATCACATCTAAAGCGGCATACCCTAGCTGATTCTCACTTAAGGGACGCTGAAGCCAGTTAGACCTAGTTTCACTTTTTTCAACATGAATACCTAGTATAGCCTCAACGATAGCAGCGTATCCTTTAGAAAAACCATAGCCAGCAAATGCAGCAGCAATCTGTGTATCAAACAATGGCCTTGGGATGCAATTCAACACATGCTTTAATACTTCAATATCCTCAGAACATGAATGAAAAACCTTAACAATCTCTTTATTTGTCAATAAATCGGCAAGAGGGGAAAGGTTTGGTATAGGAACTGGATCAATCAACCAGCAATCCTTACCGTTAAAAATCTGGACCAAGCCTAGTATCGGGAAAAATGTGTCTGTCCTCATGAACTCTGTGTCTATTGCGATCGCGTCACAGTCAGTTAGTTGGGCAATGCAATCTTGCAATTCCACAGTATTGCTAACAAGAATAGGTGTAGGTAGTAAAAATTGATCACCACTTAAAGGGGTGTCCATTAAATTTTCTTTCGGCTACTAAATGCGTGCGATAAGGTGCCGCCATCTACGTACTCTAGCTCCCCTCCCATAGGTACGCCATGAGCAATACGGCTAACTGCAACTCCACAAGCCTTGGCTCTTTCGCTGATATAATGAGCGGTTGCCTCACCCTCTACCGTCAAATTGGTTGCTAGTATTAATTCAGTTATATTTTCTTCAGACAGTCTAGCTATCAAATGATCTATTCCGATTTCTTCTGGTCCAATGCCATCAATAGGAGACAGATGACCTAACAAAACAAAGTAACGCCCCCTATAAGTGCCGCTGTGCTCTATAGCCAAGAGGTCTGCAGGTGTTTCAACGACACAAAGCTGTAATGGGTCACGACGAAAATTGCTGCAAAGAATACAGGTACTAGTTTCTGTTAGGGTGCGGCACAATTGACAGCGACCAATTTTATCAGCAGCTGCTTCCAGTGATGCGGCTAGACGATATGCGACATCACGATGTCTTTCGAGTAAATACAGCGCCATTCGTTGAGCAGACTTGGGGCCTACTCCAGGCAGGCATCGCAGGCTAGCTATAAGCTCATCAATAATTGGTCCAAACATCCGCCAATCCCCTTTCTGCATAAATGCATAAGTGCATAAATTTTGTTGATTTTATTAAAAATCGACCCTAGCGCATAGAGAAGTATGCAGCCTTTAAAATAACACCTGAAGTTCTAAAGATATTTTTACATTACCCTAAGTATAAAAATTTTTTAATATTCATATATTTGTAACGTATAATTAATCAATTGCTTTAATTGTATTTTTAAGTAGCACGCCACCGAAAACATTCATAATATCACGCACATTAGGGTCAGACTGAAGATTTTCTGTGGCCTCTGTCTGTTTCTCCTCTTGCAGTCTTGCACGACGAGATTGAGGAGTCTCAGTTACAACCACGCCAACTTCAATTGCAACATTAACAGGCGTCCCAAAATATACTGAAAGTTCCACAGCAAGGCGGCCCTCATGAGCAGGGCCATAGATTGCACTTTGACTTTCATCTAACACAAAAAATAGGTCTACGCCTTGGACTGCGGTCAACGCTAAATTAGCAGCGATATTTTTCAGGAGGCCTCCTATGGTCAACCCCTCGTAAATTTTAAACCACGTCTCTGCAGAAGCGTGTTCCAACAAGACCTTGCTCGAAACATCCACAGTAATGGTTTTTGGTTCCATTACGTCAAGTTCGGCCAACGGTGAAGAATTCTTCTCATACCCAGAATCAGCTAGCGTGTCAGCAGGCCTCAGTGATTCGACATTATTAGCACCTAAGCTCCCTGATCTCGAATCAGAAGGCTTAGGATCAATCTTGGCATCTTCAGGCTTTTTTTCTAGCTCGCTCGCCTCCCTTGGCTCAGTTTTCGGTACGATGGGAACGTCATTCGCAATGACTATGCTTTCATCAGTAGCTGTTTGCACCTTAACAGGTGGATCAATTTTATTTTCATAAACAGGATGAAAGGCTAGCATTCGCAGCATAACCATCTCGAATCCTATTCTCGGCTCTGGAGCCAATGGCAGGTCACGCCGTCCTAGCAAAGCGATCTGATAAAATAATTGCACATCTTCTGAGCTTAGATTACCAGCAATCTCCAAGACAAGATCCTTATCTCCTTGCCTGTTATCAATAGCACCAGGGATTGCTTGGGCTACAGCCACTCGGTGCAGTAAAGATAACAGGTCACCCAAGGCAGTACTGTAGTCTGGCGCAAGTTCTGACATTTTTTGAATTGACGTCATTATTCCCGGTCCATCTCTATGTATCAGCCCTCTTGTTATTTCTGCAATCACCGCAAGATCAATAGAGCCCAACATATTAGAGATATCAAACTCTGTTAGCTTTCCTCCACCGTAGGATATAGCCTGATCGGTTAGACTCAATGCGTCCCGCATACTTCCATCTGCCGCTCTAGCTAGCGACCAGAGTCCTGGCTCCTCAAAAATAATCTTTTCTTTGCCTAAAATATACTTTAGGTGCTCAACAATAATCTCGGGGCTAATATTCTTAAGATTAAACTGCAGGCAACGCGACAAAATAGTGACAGGCAACTTTTGCGGATCAGTGGTAGCAAACAAGAACTTCACATGGGCTGGCGGCTCTTCTAGCGTCTTTAGCAAAGCATTAAAGCTATGCGTAGAGAGCATATGTACCTCGTCTATCAAGTACACTTTAAATCGCCCAACAGATGGGGCGTACTGAACATTCTCTAAAAGCTCGCGGGTATCATCAACCTTTGTTCTTGATGCCGCATCAACTTCTATCAAATCAAGAAAACGTCCTTCAGCTATTGAAATACAAGCGCTGCAGGTCTCACAAGGGGATGAGCTTACTCCTTGTTCACAATTAAGGCATTTCGCAAGAATTCTAGCGATAGTTGTCTTACCAACACCGCGAGTCCCTGTAAACAAATACGCATGATGCAGTCGATCCTGGTCAAGCGCATTGATGAGAGTGCGGAGCACATGCTCCTGCCCAGCCATTTCACTAAAAATACGTGGTCGCCATTTGCGAGCCAGGACCTGATAAGTCATATATGTGTAACCGAATCGTGTATTAGAACACTCATTTAAAAAAATTATAGAATCAACATGCCAGCACTAAAAAAGAAAGCAGCCTATACAACATTAATCGCGCCAATACGTTCCTCCCTCTCAATCTTTAAGCTTTTGAAGTCAAACAATCCAATATCTGCAAGTTGTGAGGGTGCCACACTCTTTGTGGCAGAAAAAATACTCTCCAATCGTCCGGGATTTTTTTTCTCCCAGTCCTGAAGCATCTCTTTAATAACTTGTCGCTGCAGATTATCCTGCGAACCGCATAAGTTGCAAGGGATAATAGGAAACTGCATTTTTTCAGCATATCTCTCCAAATCACTTTCTTTGCAATAGGCTAGCGGGCGAATCACAATATTTTTCTTGTCGTCACTTAAAAGTTTGGGTGGCATTGTCTTCAATTTTCCACCATAAAACATATTCAAAAAAAGTGTTTCGATAATATCATCGCGATGGTGACCTAAAGCAATTTTAGTTGCCCCAATTTCCTGTGCAAAACCATAAAGAGTACCCCTTCTTAAGCGAGAGCAGAGACCACAATATGTTTTGCCCTCAGGGACAAGGTCAACGACGACGCTATAGGTATCTTTTTCAAGAATATGAAAAGGAACACCAAGTTTGGTTAAATAAGCAGGTAGGACTTTTTCTGGAAATCCAGGTTGCTTCTGGTCTAAATTGACTACAATGATTTCAAAATTTATGGGGGCAGTTTTCTGGAGATGCAACAGTAGGTCTAGCATGCAATAGGAATCTTTGCCTCCAGATAGGCAAACCATAATTTTGTCGCCATCTTCAATCATATTGTAATCTGAAATGGCATTGCCAATATTGCGGCGCAAGCGCTTATGTAGCTTATTGAGCTCAGGGCGATCTTTACGCAACTCTAATATATTTTGATCTAGTGCAACATCAATATTCATGAATTTAGCGTCCACTCTCGGAGTACCGATTCTCAAGCGCCAGATATAGGTTATCCTTGAAATTTTTGCTGCTTTTATCCATTTCCCCTATTAGCTCTACTAGATGCTCATTGTCTTCTTTTCCAGACCATACTTTTCGATAGCTTCCATCCTGATAGCCATTATCTTGTCGGAAAAAATTTAACACATTCTTTCCAACATAGCTGACATATAGCTCATCAAAAGTTAGCCCAATACCGGTCATCAGAGATGAGAATCCAGCAATATCAAAACTTTTACTTTGAAGTGTAGCAAAAGTAAAGCTCTCAAGGTCATCACGAAAATCTCCGGATGGTTTTGAACTCAATAGCTGTTTAGCTATATTGGAAGAGATATCCTCCCTACTGCTAGACTCAAGTAGTAGTATGCTTAAACCGAAATGCCAAATATCAACGAGCTCTAGCTTTACCTGTTCGGCATCTGGCGTTTGTTTCTTCCACCACTTCCAACCGTAATGATCCATTAGTTCTGCGCATTCAACCCAAATTGCACGATACCAGGAGAACTCTTGATTCACCCAATCATCATTCACCTTTCTGTTCATGGCATCTTGCAAATCCAACATTATCAAAATCTGCTCTTTCATGCTATCGCTCCATTTTTGGCGCTTATTTTTACAGATCACCTGCTGTCAAATCAATGATTTCAGCAGACAATAGACTAGGGTCTAACAAATTTATTACCATGCTTTTCATCCCTTATTGTTGTGGGTGGGCCATGTCCAGCAATAACAATAGCGTCTTCATTCAGCGTATAGATGCGCTCACGTATAGAAGCTGTGATCTGCTCAAAATTACCTCCAGGAAAATCTGTGCGGCCCACCGCACCCTTAAACAGAGTATCGCCAGCAATCAACAGATTGCTTCTTTCAAACCAAAAACTAGTTGATCCAGGTGTATGTCCAGGGGTGTGTATAGCAACTCCTCCACAACAACCAAGATCATGATCATCGTTAAGGTAAAAATCAGGATCTGGTAGCTTGACGTCACTAGGAAAGCCGAACATCGAACACTGCTGCTCCAAACCTTTCCAAAGAGGAAAATCACCCTCATGGAGATAAATAGAGGCTCCTGTAGCCTCTTTGATCTCACCTGCAGCAAGTATGTGATCGAAATGTGCATGCGTATGAATAATAGCGACTACTTTTAAGTTCAAGTCAGTCAATAGTTCGAGAATAACTCGCGCATCGCCTCCGGGGTCTACAACTAAAGCCAGCTGACTAACTGGATCGCCGACAATAGTGCAATTACACTGCAAAACTCCAACAGGAAAAGTTCTTATAATATATTTTTCGTTGACTGGTGTATTCTGTGACATATGGAACCGATCAGAAAACTGTTTAGAAAAAGATCATTTATGTTAGCACAGGATCAAGAATGATTAACCCCAAAACAATGAGACCAAGAACTTAAAATCTCCCATATTTATCAAACGCCAAGAGAGTTTAAATCTCATATCAATTGGTAATTGTTGGTTTTAAGTTATAAATTTAATTTAGATACCTTGTTTTTTTTTTAAAAATCCTTAATGTTGAACCTCTAAAATTAACATGTCGTAATAAGAATCGCCACAAACGCCTTTAGCTTGCGATGAGAGGCCTAAAAGCGATACATTTAACAGTCTTTAAACACTAAAAATAAGGAGATCTAGTAAATGAAGACCTTTTTTCATATTCTTATTCTTATTTCATCCACTGTATTCGTATGTCAAATTTTAGCTGAAGCAGCGACCAAGCCCTCTATTGATTGGCGCTCAGCTGAAAGCATAGGTAACCATATAGAAATTCGTCAAGATGCAGCGCACGGTGAGATAACCTATGGACCAAATTTTTCAACTTCCAATCAATTTCTATCTAAAAATTTTTCAGACATCTATCTAATGCGTATTGTTGATTTAGAGGGCGCGGACCATTACACAATTTATATAAATGCTCGGTATAATAGTAAGAATTTTAGATCTTATGAAAGCGCTGTGAACGCTCAAGATGAGGCGAAATTGCCGCTGCAAGTCCTATCGAAAACAGGCGGAAATTGTTCTATCGCTATATGCCAATATGAAGAAAAGCTGGCTATACCTTTAAACTTTCTCTACTTCTTTGACGGTTCCGTCTCTGGCCTAAACATCACTATATCTGGAAACAGAAACGACCAAATTAAAATACCTGACGCTTATTTTAAAGCTATGCTAAATGCCATTCCAGAAGAAAAAATATGATCAAATCCGCGTGGTGCTAGACTTATTTTTAGGTTAATCCAAGTTAATATAAAAAATTAAGGAACTGAGTATGAGATTTTTTCTATTATTGATTTTACTACCATTATCTCAGCTGCATGCCCAACCTATGAGCCCTATCGCCAAAAATTGCGAGCAATGGGACAGTGTTCGCCAGAATCAGTCCGAACAAGCTACTCTTTACTGGTTAGAAGGATTTTTGTCGGCCTACAATAAGTATGAATATACAGGAAAACATCCTGAAGGGGTTTTACACAGCGCAGATCCAAAAGTTATCACAGGCTGGCTAGATGGGTATTGCTTATCCAACCCGCAAAGCAGTCCACAGATAGCAGTAGAGTCATTCATTGATGAAAAAAAGTTACCGGTAAAAGCTTGTGCGATAAAAAAATCAAGCGGGCGGCCATGTATCCCTTATGAGGAAGATTTACCAGAAAATTTATTAGAGACAGACAGCCTTAACAAAAAAATTAAATGGAAATTTTGGGAATAATTTTTTAAAACGACTCTGCAATAACCAAGCAGAAAGCTAAAAATTATGTATAAAGTTCGTTTTCCGGACAAGCGAACTTGCTTACCGCTGCCAATAATCTACGACAAGTAATTTGTCCAACCAGCTTACCATTATCCAATACTGGTCGACGGCGATGGCCTTTGCTGAGCATGTCAGCGGCCACATCTACTATATCCGCATGCAGCTCACAAGAATCGATATTTGTGGTCATAAACTCAACAACACTACCATAGCCGCTTCCTCCGGATCTACAGCCGTCGTTATAGGTTGCACCAAGGACAGCTCGCATACAGTCAAGCTCAGATAAGACTCCCACTAGATGTCCATTATTATCAACCACACAGACACCAGAGATCTTATTTTTAATAATAACATCAATGGCATGAAATATATTTTCATCTGGCCGGATCGTCACCGGATTGGATAGTAGATAATCACACAAATCAACTGAACGTAAAGGCATAATATTCTCCCTACCTTTTTGGTTTCACTAGAGCCCGCCGGCAAAAGCGATAAATGGTTGCGGCCAACTACCCAGCATTAAAATCAATACCGTTAGCAATAGTGCTGTTATATCTCCAGAGCGATCCCTAAACCCGATATCATTGCCAGACGTCTTGCTCATAGAAAAAATAATTCTCAGATAATAATAAATACCGATAGCACTACCGATAACCAGCGCACTCAACAAAAACCAATGGGACCCCTGAATAGCGACATTAATCACAAAAAACTTAGCCATGAACCCTGCGGTAAGGGGTATGCCTGCAAATGAAAGCATCGCTATAGTAAGGGCGGTCGCCTGAATTTTATTCCTCCAAAAAAGTCCCTCAAATTCTGAAATCTGGCTTTTTTGTTGATCTTCTCTAGAGACTCTGGCTATCACGGTAAATGCTCCAAGCGTAGTCAATATGTAAGCTGCTAAATAAAAGGTTACCGCCTCGCTCGCCATCTCGCTGCCAGTGAGTGCAATCAGTACGATTAACAGGTAGCCAAAATGAGCAATCGATGAGTAAGCCAATAAGCGTTTGATATCCTCTTGCAGTAGAGCGAGCAAGTTGCCAATCAGCATTGAAAAGGCTGCCAGTACAGAGAGCGCCAAAATCAAAGACTCGTATTGATGCAACTCAGCATCCAT
The DNA here is from genome assembly GCF_047729555.1 of Porticoccus sp. Uisw_050_02. NCBI lineage: Bacteria > Pseudomonadati > Pseudomonadota > Gammaproteobacteria > Cellvibrionales > Porticoccaceae > Porticoccus > Porticoccus sp. Uisw_050_02. The sequence goes on from NZ_CP159825.1 coordinate 837,989, forward strand.
ATAGATACGAGCCAGTGCGACGAAGACCGCCCCTTTTGATACGGTTGCAAGAAATCCCGTCACGGGTGTCGGTGCACCCTGATAAACATCAGGCGTCCACATATGAAATGGTACTAAGGATAATTTAAAAGCAATACCTGCTGTAACCATAGCGGTGCCGGCCATCACTAATAGAGGGTTACTAATATAGGCAAGAGCCGCTTTTTCACCAATTCCTTTATAGCTTAACTCGCCAGTTGCAGCGTAAAGCAACGCAAACCCGAACAATAAAATTGCTGAGGCGCACCCTGACAATACCAAATATTTAACTGCCGCTTCGAGGGGTAAAAGCCCTTTTTTTGGGAAAGCAATCATCGCATAAAGAGCGACCCCCATTAGCTCCATACCTAGCAACAGAGAGGCCATATGGCTAGATTGAATCAAAATTACAGCTCCAAGAGCTGATAACACTAACAAAAGGTAATATTCTTCTTTGCTCCCCCCTTCCGAGGAAAAACTATCCTGTGAAAGCACCACTGTAACCAGAGATGCAAGCAGCACAAGCGCGGTAAAAAATAATCCCCAATTGTCTACTTGTAGTAAAATTGTCACAGGTTGCGAAAAGTCTCTGGCATATCCAGCGCCCCATAAAGCCAACAATATTCCTACTACAGTAATAATCCATGTCGCCTTCTCATCACGCTTTATGGAGGCCTGGATCATCAAAACTATAGCCGTCAAGCTCAGCATCAGTATCGGCATTAACGCCTGCATCTGGCTTCCGTTCATAAGGAACCTCCTGTCACGATGCTCGAGAAACTAATCAGGCTTTCTACCACTGGGCGAGAAATATCTAATATCGGCTGCGGGTAGATACCCAATACAATGAGTGCAGTCATCATCACAGCCATGGTCAGCATTTCTCTTGTCCCAAAATCTACCAGCTGGCGTGTTTCGTCAGGCTCACCTTGAAATGATCGCTGCATCAATAATAGCGAATAGGCGGCACCGGTGATCAAACCAAGCGCTGCGATAACGGCAAGCAAGCGGTCCACTTGAAAAAGGCCTAGTAGTACCAAAAATTCGGCAACAAAGTTACCTAAACCAGGAAGCCCAAGAGATGCTACTATAAAAAACATGGCTATAGCGCCCATACGCGGCATATTCTGCCATAAGCCACCCATCTCACGCATATCCCTAGTATGCAAGCGCTCTTGAAGTGAGCCTGCAATCATAAACAATGCCGCTGTGCTGAATCCATGCGCGACCATTTGCATAACCGCTCCCTGTAGTGCCAAGATATTCCAGGCATACACTCCAAGGAGAACAAAGCCCATATGGCTCACGCTACTGTAGGCAACCAAGCGCTTAAAATCCGTTTGACCGAAAGCCAAAATTGCCCCATAAATAACTCCGGCAACACCTAGCCAGAGGGCAACAGGAGCAAACTCCATTGACGCCTGAGGGAATAAAGGTACAGCAAAACGAATCAACCCATAAGCGCCAGTTTTGAGTAATATTCCTGCAAGAATGACACTACCGGCGGTGGGTGCCTGAGTATGAGCATCTGGCAGCCAGGTGTGAAAAGGAAACCCAGGAAGCTTAACAACAAAAGCGACAAAGAAACCGAGCATCAACCAAAATGCAGTTTGTGCGGCAATTTGAGCGCTCAGCAGGTCGAAATAACTAAAGGTCCAAACACCAGTATTACCATGATGAATTACGACCAATGCCAATATAGAAACCAGCATCAAAAGACCGCTAGCCTGAGTAAAAATAAAGAATTTCATGGCTGCGTAACCGCGATTTTCGTGGCCCCAAATAGCAATCATAAAATACATCGGGATTAACATAACCTCCCAAAATAAAAAAAACAGGAACAAATCTAGAGCCATGAAGACACCAAGAACACCAGCCAGCGTCCATAGTAGATTGGCTTCAAAAAAACCTTGTCGAACTTTGATATCTGTCCATGAGGCGCTTACTGCCACAGCACCTAATATCAATGTCAGCAAAACCATCAGCATGCTTAACCCATCTAAGGCTAATTCAATTTTAATACCAAAAGCCGGAATCCACTCAACACTATAATACATCAACCAGGTTTCCGGATCGCTGGGCACGGGTGCCTGTAGCGTCTCCAGCTGGGGAATAGTCGAAAGCGCTATCAGTAGATAAATTAAATCAATAATAACTACTGCCAAAGCTACCTTACGAGGCACATCGGCACCCAGTCGCTCCGAAAATATCGCAACAACCCCTCCAATCAGTAGAATGAGTATCAAATTAATCATTAGCATCAAGAAGCCCTCACCAAAATGGCCAGCAGTACAATCAAGCCAAATACCATGCTAGTTATATAACGTCTCATCTGCCCGCTCTGACCTGCAGATAACCACTGATTAAATGTTTGACTTATAGTCACAACAAGCCTATAAAAATTGTCCACTGGCTCTAACTTCAGAGCCCTAGCTAGACCGTAATAAGGCCTTACCAGTAGTTGATCATATAGCCAATCTATCCGCCAACCGCTAAACCAAAATTGCTGCAGTTTTTGCATAACAAAAGAATTAGTGAATACGTCCACTTTGAGCTGGCCGCCAAGAAATATAAGGTAAGCGATGATTACGCCGACAATTGGTACCGCAATGGAGACGTATTCAACCCAGTGGGCGGGGTGCTCGAAAACTGCCAGAGGAAAAACCTGAGTGACCGGAATGATAATCCAGCCCCCCATCATGGCTAAAATACAAAGTAAGCTTAAAGGTATGACCATTCGCCAACCAGTATCCTTGTCTGGCTCGGTGTTGACCTGGCCAAAAAATACCACAAATACTAATCGAAAACTGTACACAGCCGTCAACAACGCGCCCACCAATCCCCCAAACCACAACCAAGGCCCTATACCATCAACTTGATAAGCCTGTAAGAGAATCTGATCCTTGCTAAAAAATCCTGATGTCATTGGCAATGCCGCCAAAGCTGCTGAGCCAATCATGAAGCTCCAAAATGTCACCGGCATACGAGTTCGCAAGCCGCCCATTTTAAAAATATTATGCTCATGATGCAGGCAATGAATAATAGCTCCGGAGCCGAGAAATAATAGAGCCTTAAAAAAAGCGTGGGTCATTAAATGAAAGATTCCGGCAGTCCATGCACCTACACCTAGGGCTAAGAACATATAGCCGATCTGACTGATCGTTGAATAGGCAAGAATACGTTTAATATCATGCTGGGTTAGCGCAGTGAAGGCCGCCATTAAAGAAGTTGCTAAACCTACCAGTGCTACTGCAATCATTGCTATTGGGGCGAACAAGTAAAGTTCATGGGTCCGTGCAATCAAATAGACTCCAGCTGTCACCATCGTTGCCGCATGAATCAATGCGCTAACAGGGGTTGGGCCAGCCATAGCATCAGGAAGCCATGTATGTAGAGGCAGTTGAGCTGACTTGCCAACCGCTCCGCCTAAAATAAGAAGGCAGGCGATAAGTGGCATACTGTCACCCACTTGCCATTTATCCTTAGCGGCGTCTCCAAGAGCCTGGATATCCAAAGTACCGAGCTCAGTAAATAGCAAAAATAATCCCAGCGCCATCAACGTATCACCAATACGAGTGACAATAAATGCCTTGCGCGCAGCATAGCCATTGGCAGAATTCTGATACCAAAAACCCACTAGCAAATAACTGCACACCCCTACCCCTTCCCAGCCAAGATAAAGAAGAAGCAGATTGTCTGCCATTACTAAAATCAACATGGCAGCAACGAACATATTTAGGTAAGCGAAGTAGCGTGCATAGCTAACATCTTCTTCCATAAACTCTGTAGAGAACAAGTGGATTAAAAATCCGACCCCTGTAATCACAGACATCATTACCAATGTTAGTCCATCAAAATAAAAAGCAACGTCGGAAGAAAAAGTGCCTACCTGCATCCAGGTCCACAGAGTTACTTTGAAAACCTCAGGATTACCTAAAAAGTCTATTCCCATTTTTGCTGTCAGTATTGCGGCAATCCCTACAGAGCCAACCCCCAGTAAGCCAATAGCAAATCGCGACAAATGTCCGGCGAATAGCATGAGTGTCGCCGAACTAAGCAAGGGGATAAGCGGTATCAATCCAATGAGTTCGCGCATAATCATCCTCTCATCCAGTCGAGACTATCCATATCTAGCGATCTGAAGCGGCGCTGCACCTGCAACACCAGACTCAACCCAACAGCCACCTCAGCAGCAGCAATACTCAATATCAACATAAATACAATTTGACCATCCGGTTGTCCCCAATGGGCTCCAGCAGCTACAAAAGCCAATGCAGCCGAATTCAGCATGACTTCAAGTGACATCAAGATAAAAATAATATTGCGGCGAATCATTAGGCCCAGCATGCCAATGACAAAAAGCAATGAAGCAATTAATAAAATATGATTGAGCGGTATATTTAAACCTTCCACTATTCTCCCTCCTGTTGGTGCCCTAGTTCACTTGAAGGAGCTCTGTCCAGATAGCGACGTCCTAAATGAAATGAGCCTACTAAGCCAGCAAGCAACAACATGGAAGCAATTTCAACCGCTAAAACGTAAGGCCCAAACAGACTCAATCCCACTTGCTTGGCGCCAACAACACCAGTGCTTACAGGGCCTTCAGCGGAAGAAATCACGTAGAGCAATTCAGCAAACAAGACAATCGTTAAAAGTGCTGGGCCCACCCACACCGACGGCCTCATCCATGTCTTCTCACGGGCATCACCTTTTGCACCAAGATTCAACATCATGATCACAAAGACAAATAGAACCATAATGGCTCCGGCATAAATGACGATCTCTAATGCCGCAACGAATGGCGCGCCAATCAAATAAAAGATCACCGCTACCGCCAAAAGAGAGACTATTAAATAAATCAGCGCGTGAATGGCATTAGCTCTAGTCATAGCCAATATAGTAGAAACCAGCGCGACTGTGGCAGCGATATAAAAAAGTATTATTTCAAGCACGTCTAACCTCGCAAGTCATAAATTGGCCTTATATATCAGGTACATTCAAAAATATCAGCATGCAGTTTCATGGCATAAGACTTTTTACATCTATGGGTTGGGCTTCATTTTTTCCTTCACCCTTATCCTTATAGGCGGTCTGCAGACCGGAAACACGGTAAAAATTGTAATCTGGGTATTTGCCAACCCCATTAATTAGCAAATGTTCTTTTTCATAGACCATGTTCTGACGATCGTATTCACACATTTCGAAGTCTGGCGTCAGCTGAATGGCGTAAGTCGGACAAGCTTCTTCACACATGCCACACATGATGCAGCGAGAGAAATTGATACGAAAAAATTCGGGATACCAGCTACCGTCTTCACGAGTATCTTTTTGCAGTGCAATGCAATCAACAGGGCAGACGGCCGCGCACAAATTACAGGCTACACAACGTTCTTCGCCATCTGGATCTCGGGTCAGCACGATACGGCCGCGATAGCGTGGCGCAAGATAAGGCATCTCTTCTGGATACTGGACCGTTTCCGCTTTGGTAAAGGTATGCTTGAGAATTGTCCACATGGTTTGCAGTTGACTAAGCATATTTAAGCTCCCTTCATTTTTAGAAGTATTGCACCGGTCACTAATAAATTAATCAAGGTAATTGGTAGCATGACCTTCCATCCCAATGACATAAGTTGATCGTAACGAGGTCTAGGAATCGCCGCCCTCAAGAGCACAAAAAAGCAAATTACCAAAAATACTTTTACGCTAAACCAGATGAAGGGTGGCAACCAATCATAAATGAGCGCTGGAACCATCCATCCGCCAAAAAACAACGTTACTATCATGCAAGAAATCAGTATTAACCCAAGGTATTCCCCAAGCATAAACATAGCGAACTTCATGCCGCCATATTCAGTATGGAATCCAGCTGTTAGTTCATGTTCTGCTTCAGGTAAATCGAAAGGCAATCGATGGCTTTCAGCAATACCAGACACTACAAAGACGACTAATCCGAGTGTTTGCGAGAAGCAAAACCAAGTGTCAGCCTGTGCCTCGACTATATCCACGAGACTGAAGCTTCCAGTCATCATCACAATACCCATAAGAGAAAGACCCATAAATACTTCATAGCTGACCATCTGTGCAGCAGAGCGCAGTCCCCCTAATAATGCATATTTATTATTTGAAGCCAGACCCCCCAAAAGAACGCTATAAACCGCTAAAGAAGTCATGCCCAAAAAAAATAATAAGCCGATATTAACATCCAAGATGTAGGTGTTAGGGGCAAAAGGTACCACTGCAAAGCCCATCATCATCGCCACAACAATTGCTGTTGGGGCAAAGATGAAAACTACTTTATCGGAAAATGGAGGCACCCAATCATCCTTAAATAACAGCTTAATCATATCTGCCGCGACCTGGCCAATACCAAATGGTCCGAGACGATTAGGTCCAAGACGATCCTGCCAGAAGCCCAGCAAGCGTCGCTCCCACCAAGTAATTACTGCCGCAAGGCTAACACCACCAACAAGAATAGTCAGAGCTAGCAATACTGGCATTAACTCAGACATGCGCAGACCCCTCGATATTATTAGGTGGGCGCTTGTTACCGCTATCTGTTGCAATTAACTGCGGCATCCGACGTTGCCATTTAGAGTCCCTGCTCAAGACCACCAAGTTACCTGCTCGCAAACTATTGGTTTTAGTGTATCCTGCGCTATAACCAACACAGTCGCTTGCCACTCGATTAAGAATCTTTACCTCTAGAGATAGATCGCCATCAGCGTTACTCACAATGAGTCCATCGCCCTCTACAACATTCAACTGCTCTGCAACAGCTGCACTGATAGCAACAAAAGCCTCCCCCGCTAGTTCTGCAATCTCATCAGTATAAGACGACAACTCATCGCTACCATGAACACGATAAATCGGTACTAATTGACTTTCATCGGGCTTAATTTTTAATCGATCGGAGATCGAAGTCTTTGATAGACTAGGGGCTGACAGCAGACAATTAGGATCTAAATCAAGTTTTGGTTCAATTAATCGTTGGCCAGACGAATTGCCAGACAACGGTCCATCCACTTCGGCTTGGAATTTCTGTAGCGATTGATTAGAGTTCCACCCAGGCGACCAGTAAAATGGTGTCAGTGACGCTGCCTGTTCGAGATTAATCCCCTCCATGCTAAAGGTTAGTGGCGTTTCCTGGTCCACTGGTTGTAACGGCTCATGAACAGACTGATTCGCGCTAATAGCAGTGCGTCCACTATACCTATGGGTCTTACGGGAAATTTTTAATCCATGGCTACGAAATTTATGATCTGGAGCCACTTGGGTCAACTGGCCAAACAGACTGCAGCTATCAGCGCAGGATTCAACTATCTCATCAAAATGAGTCAGTTTGACAATCTTAGTGTGCTCGCAAGCAGTCGCCAGCTCTAAAATCCACTTCCAGCTTGGCATGCGCTCTGCAGCTGGTTCAAATACTGGATAATGACGCTGTGCTCGGCCCTCACTATTAATAAGCGTACCTTCAGATTCCGCATAAGAAGTTACCGGAAGAACTAAATCACAGGCGCTAAGTGTTTCATTTTCTAAAACATCAAGGCCAACGAGTTTAACTCCTGAATTTTTCAGTTGATCTATCTGGTCTGGGCTAATGCGACGATGTAAATCGTTCTCCAAAAGTAACAAGACATCAAATTTATCAGCTCGGATAATTAATTCCTCGATACTTTTGGTATCTTCAGCAAGTAATGCTACGCCGAGACTATTAGATTCAGGTATGCAATAACTAAGCATAGTTTGCTTATTATCTACGGCAAGTCTGCTTGCAATAACTGCGGCACTTTTTACCAGGGAGTCACTCAAGAGGCTAGATCCACTGATAATCAATGGTCGCTCTGCATCTTTGAGTAGCTGAGCCACCGCATTAACATCGACATCTTTGATGTGTTTTCCAGAGACAACATCAGCCACTGCAGCAGCAAACTGAGTAATATCTTCTATCCCTAGTGTGATTAACTGGCTGGCGACATCATCAAGACGCGTACCTATAGGGGAAACAATGATCATTGGTGATCTTTGATCTTGAGCTAAGTTTCGCACTGCAGCATCCTGCCATTTTGGCAAACCCGCCTGCTCTGCTAGCTGATATGCTTTGTTTCGAATAGCTTGGCGCAAACCTAAAGCAACTCTGGGTGCAGTATTAGTGACATCCTCACCAAGAATCAGCACAACATCAGCAGCCTCCATTTGTTTTATCGAAGGAGACAAGGCATTTGTTCTGGAAAGCATGGTAGAAATTGTATGAATAACTTGGCCTTCATGTTCAGAAAAGCCAGCGGAAAAGTTATCCTTACCGGCCCACTCTCGAAGTAGGTAATTAGCTTCAAGAGAAGCTCTGGGTGAGCCAATCGCAGCGATCTTTTTGCCTTTTGCCCACCTAGCGACTTTATCAACAGCGGCTTGCTGATGAATAGCCTGGAAGCTGCCGTTTTTCTTGCGCAATCCAGCATAATCTAATCTTAGTGAGCTATTCACATAACCGCTACCAAAGCGCCCACGATCACAAAGAAAATAGCCATTAACGTCATCATTAAAACGATTATGGACACGCTTAAGTTTACCGTAGCGTTCACCCGGAGAAATATTGCAACCCACAGCACAACCGTTACAGATTGAGGGTGCTGACTGCAGATCCCATTTCCGAGTGTACTGCTTCAGTAATGGTTTATCCGTAAATACACCAGTAGGACAAACCTCTACTAAATTACCAGAAAATTCACTCTCAAGCACACCATCCTCATGACGCCCAAAATAAACATGATCATGGGATGCCTGCGCCGATAAATCGGTGCCGCCAGCATAATCATCATAGTAGCGAACACAGCGGTAACAAGTAATGCAGCGGTTCATTTCATGGTTAATTAAAGGCCCTAAATACTGATTTCTATGTGTATTTTTTAGTCCTGTATAACGACGGTCGCGATGGCCAACCATTACTGTCATATCTTGTAAATGACATTCCCCACCTTCTCCGCAGACTGGACAATCATGAGGGTGGTTAAGCATAAGAGACTCAACCACTGCTTCGCGGAACTCAACCCCCTTGTTGGCATTGAGAGAAAATCTTGCGCCTTCAGTCACTGGGGTCATGCAGCCCATTACAATTCGGCCGTCGGTATCCTCTTCGTTCTGATACTGCACTACCGCACATTGCCGACAAGAGCCAATGGACCCCATCGCTGGATGCCAGCAGAAATATGGCAGATTGATCCCTGCACTAAGACAGGCCTCAAGGATATTTTCGCCTTCTTTGACGCTCAATTCCTGACCGTCTACGTAAATCTTCGGCATAGCTTAATAACCTCCAGAGTGTTTCTGCGAGAGAGATTTTGAGTGCGAACCATAAGGACAAGAATGACCACTAACATGGCGATCAAAATCTTCACGGAAATACTTCATCGCGCTCTGTAATGGTTCCATGGCACCCGGCGCCAGAGCACAATGGGTGTTACCAATTGCCCCTATGTAGTTAATCTGAAAGGCTAACGTATCCAGATCTTTTTTGGTGCCTCTACCCTCTTCGATATCAAGTAAAACCTGTCGCGTCCAAGGCAATCCCTCGCGACAGGGAGTACAAAACCCACAGGACTCATGGGCAAAGAAACGAATTAAATTAAGCACCATGCCAACGGGGCAAGTCTGATCATCCAGGATAATCAACGTACCGGTGCCCATGCGACTACCGGCTTTTCCTATTACGTTATAATCCATTGCCAGATCAAGGTGTTCTGGGATCAGGAAGTCAGTTGATCCTCCTCCGGGCAAAAAGCCCTTTAACTGCAACCCATCCTGCATACCTCCAGCGCAGCCCTCGAGTATCTCCCTAATCGGCGTACCCATTGGTAGCTCCCAGCAACCAGGATTTTTTACCCTACCGCTGACGCCAAATAATTTTGTTCCGCTATCCTCACCGCTCCCCAGCGATTTGAACCACTCGGCCCCACGATCGACAATATGTGGAATATTACAAAGCGTCTCAACATTATTAACGATAGTAGGGCGCCCCCAGAGACCGCTCACCTGTGGAAATGGTGGCTTTGCTCTAGGGTTGGCACGCTTTCCTTCAAGGGCATTAATTAATGCTGTCTCTTCTCCGCAAATATAGCGCCCAGCGCTAGGATGGACGTACATGTCGAGAGAAAAGCTACCCCCAAGAATATTTTTACCGAGATATCCTTTTGCATAGCATTCTGCCAATGCGTCCCGAAGCCGTTGTATAGAGACAATATATTCGCCGCGAATAAAAATATAGGACAGGTCAGCATCGATGGTATAAGCAGCAAGGATCATGCCCTCAATTAACTGATGCGGATCGTATTCCATAAGCAATCGATCCTTAAAAGCCCCCGGCTCCATTTCATCAGCATTGCACACCAGATATTTATGTCCTGGCGTGCAATTCTCTCCCATTGGGACAAAACTCCACTTCACTCCTGTAGGAAACCCAGCGCCGCCACGCCCCCTTAAATTAGAGGCACTAACAAGATCTTGGCAATCCTTAGGTGACAGTCCTTTCATGGCTTTCTTTAAGCCTTGATAACCACCATTTTTTTCATAGGCATCCAGATTAGTAGGTTTTAAGTCAGTTCCAATATTTCGAGTTAGCACTTTCTCCATTACAGGTCATCCTCTGCTTGATTATCAGGGAATAACTGGTCAACCTTATCCTCGGTAAGATTGGTCAATAGATCGTCACCAACCATCATTACCGGCGCCCTATCACAAGCGCCAAGACAAGGAACTGGAAGCAATGTATAACGGTTATCATTGGTAGTTTGACCATAATCAATACCAAGCTTTTCGGTCACTCTAGCTTTAATGCTATCGCAACCACAAATCCAGCAACTGACACTGTCACAAAATAATATTACTTTTTTTCCCACCGGCTTTCGGTAGATTAGATTATAAAAAGTTGCCACCCCTTCAAGATCTTCCGATGACATCTCAAGGTGTCTCGCTATAGCCTGCAGACATTCGTCCGAGACCCAGCCACGATTTGCCTGAATAATTTTTAGTGCATCAATAGCAGCTCCAGACTTATAAGGGACATGCGACAACTCTGCGTCAATCTTTAAGATTTCTTCCTGGGTAAGTACCCCTGTTAAATCAGTTTGGATCATTTGTGAGTTATTCATCGGTCAACGTCCGCCATAACAAAATCGATACTTGCAATAATAGCGATCAGATCTGGAATCATCAGTCCATTGCTGATCAGTGGAATTTGCTGTAAGTGTGGAAAAGAAGGTGTTCGAATCCTAGTACGATAGGAGCCAGTGCCGCCATCACTAATCAGATGGTAGCTATTGACCCCTTTTGTGGCCTCAATCATTATGGAGGCCTCCCCCTCTGGGATAACGGGGCCCCAGCTAACATTCAAGAAATGATGTATAAGCGTCTCAATGTCCTCCATGGTCCGCTCTTTAGGCGGAGGCGTGGTGGCACTATGGTCACTTTTGTAGGGACCCTCAGGCATGTTGTCAATGCACTGGCGAATAATCTTTAGACTTTGGCGCATTTCTTCAATTCGAAGTACTGCGCGGTCGTAGCAATCCCCATTAACGGCAGTGGGAACTTCAAACTCAAACTGATCATAGCCTCCATAGGGACGTTTTTTCCTAACATCCCAATCACTGCCGGTGGCTCTCAGGCTGGGGCCAGTAACGCCCCAATCAATAGCTTCTTGTTGGGAGTAAGCTCCAATGCCTACAGTACGATCTTTAAGCATTTTGTTTTGCATCGACATCTTGTCGTAATGATCTAGTCGTGCCGGCATCGAATCTATAAATATACGAATCATGGCCTCCCAACCATTAGGAAGATCCTGTGCTACGCCTCCAATGCGGAACCAAGCAGGATGCATTCGCCCGCCGGTGATGGCCTCGATGATGCCAAATAATCGCTCTCGATCTGCAAACATATAAAAAACTGGGGACATCTGACCGACATCCTGAACAAAAGTGCCATAGAAAACCAAATGACTAGAAATACGGAATAACTCGGAAAGCATAATACGAATCACTTTGGCGCGATCTGGGACTTTGATGCCAGCTAGGGTTTCTATCGACTGAACATAGGCAAGGTTATTCATTACCCCGCCAAGATAGTCGATTCGGTCCGTATAGGGTATGTAAGTGTGCCAAGTCTGACGCTCACCCATTTTTTCTGCACCACGGTGGTGATAACCAATATCGGGCACGGAGTCGACAATCACCTCACCATCTAATTGCAACATAATCCTAAAAACACCATGCACACTGGGATGGTTTGGTCCAAGATTAAGAAACATATATTCATTATCGTCATTAGACTTTTTCATACCCCAGTCTTCGGGTCGAAATTTCAATGCCTCCTGCTCTTTTGCAACCCGCTCTGGGCCCATTTCAAAGGGGGCCATTTCGGTGGCCCTCGCTGGATGATCTTTTCTTAAGGCGTGCCCTTCCCATGTTGGCGGCAACAGAATACGGAATAAATTTGGGTGGCCAGCAAAAGTAACGCCGAACATATCCCAAGCTTCACGCTCATACCAGTTGGCATTTGGCCACACACCAACGGATGTCGGAAGATCCGGATCAGATTCCTCCAATGCTACCTTGATACGCATGTCTTCATTGGTGTCGAGAGACAACAGGTGATACACCACTGTAAAATCTGAATCAGGCTGTCCGGCGCGGTTGGCTCTCGTTCTCTCATCGATAGCAAACAAATCGTACAGCATGGGAAATGATAATTTGAGAAACTGAAGAACTTCAATTAGACGATTGCGGTCAACCCAAAGAGTTAACTTTTGATCGGCACATTGCTGAGAAATAAATAGCTCCTGACCGAATTTTCGATACAGTGAACTTTCGACAATACTTGTCGTTATAGCTTCCGCTGCTTGCATTGCTACCCCTTAATGGTCTGTGTATCTCTATACATCTTTTGGCTCTCTTAGCTCGGTAGCCATTATTCGTTCAGCAGTTAACTGATCCCGCATGCTTGCTTTTTCCGGCCTAATAATACCTTGATCTCCCGCAACCCAGCTGAGCGGTCGTCGTTCTTTGCCTATAGATTCTTGAAGCATCATCAATCCTTGCATCAAGGCTTCAGGTCGCGGGGGGCACCCTGGAACATACACGTCAACGGGGATAAACTTATCAACACCTTGAACTACTGAATAAATATCGTACATACCCCCAGAGTTAGCACAGGAGCCCATAGAGATAATCCATCGAGGCTCTAGTAGCTGCTCATAAAGACGTTGTATGACAGGCGCCATTTTGAGGAAGCATGTTCCTGAGATAACCATTAAATCTGCTTGGCGTGGCGTAGCGCGAATCACTTCTGAGCCAAAACGTGCTATATCATGTCGGCTAGTAAACGCGGTGGCCATCTCCACATAGCAACAAGAAAGACCAAAATTAAATGGCCACAAAGAATGGGCTCGACCCCAGGCAATAAGATTTTCTAGTTTGGCAAAAGCTACGTTACGTTTAATCTGCTCTTCCACAAAATCATCACTAAGACTTGTAGCATTAGCGTCCTCAGGGGATGTAAGACTCCACTTCATGTTGACTCTCCAGTAGTTAGTTGATCTTCACGGAGACCGGTGCGGGTCTTATTTCCCCACTCCAATGCACCAGAGCGACACTGATAAACTAAAGCCAAGACTAGTACGCCAATAAACACTGTGATGGATAAATAACCTGCCCAACCTAATTCAAAAAAAGCTACCGCCCAAGCAAAAATAAACAGTGTTTCGAGATCAAAAATAACAAAGAAGATTGCAACTAAATAAAATTCTACGGATATGCGTATCTGTGATCCGCCAACTGAAACAACCCCAGATTCAAAAGGATCGTTAGTGGCAGCCTCGCGACGTTTTTGACCAAGTACCCAAGAAAGCGCCAACATAGTGACAACCAACATAATGACCATGCCAAAATAGATTGCCAGGGGCCAAATTTCATTTGCATACTGATTTTCCATCGCCTTTTCTCGCCCCTGTTCAAAAAAATTTAGGCTGAACTCATATACTCATAACTTTAAATCATATTATCCATATTATAAAATAATAATATGATTTCAAATCATATTATCCATATTTAAAAAGAATACAATAAAAATTTAACCTCAGATAAAAAGACTTATTTGAAATCAGTCATACTTACCCATGCTTACGCATTGTGAATAATGAATTCGAAAATTATCTAATATATTTTTATAAAATAAATTAATATCAAATATTTATATAGGTATACTAAAGTAGTATATTTTGATGCACTCAATAGGAAGATATACTTCCCTTTTGGGGTAACTAGACTGAGCGACTTAATCGCTCCACTAAACTTATATGAGACTGTTTAGATGGCGGCACTCAAGGTTTTTATTACCGGCGCCTCTAGCGGAATCGGCCAAGCGCTTGCTCACGAATATGCCAATCAAGGCGCTATTCTAGGGTTGGTTGCCCGCCGCCAGAGACTCTTGCTGTCCCTAAAAAATAGCTTAGAGGTAGAAAGTGTTATTTATGCTGCTGATGTTCGAGATGAGGAGGCCTTAAATCAAGCTGCCCAGCATTTTATGCTCCAGCACGGTGTGCCAGATATTGTGATTTCTAATGCCGGAGTTAGCTCTGGTACATTGACCGAAAATAAAACTGATACAGCAATATTCAAAGCAGTCATTGACATCAACCTTATTGGAATGGTGAATACCTTTCAGCCCTTCCTTTTAGCTATGAAAAAAGAAAAAAAAGGCAGTCTTGTAGGAATAGCCAGTGTTGCAGGTATAAGAGGTTTACCTGGGGCAGGCGCTTATAGCGCCTCAAAAGCTGCTGTGATTTCTTACTTAGAAAGCTTACGTGTGGAGCTCAACTCAGATGGGTTGGCAGTTACAACGATCACCCCTGGTTACATCAGAACACCGATGACGGACCTGAATGGATTCCCCATGCCTTTTCTGATGGCTCCAGAAGTTGCAGCAAGAAAATTCTCCAAAGCCATCAAGAGGAAGAAAAAATTTATCATCTTCCCTTGGCAAATGAGGTGGGCTGCTGTCATTATGCGTGCGACTCCTGCTTGGTTATGGGACATTGTAATAAAAAATGCACCACGTAAAGCACGCGCCCACTGGGACTGGCTATGAAGGCATTGCTGCCTTAATCAGGCACGTCCACTGCCACTTTATAGCGAGGATCTTCGTTCACATTAATTTCTACATAACGAGCTGCATCATCTAGTAGCTGCATACAGTCCTCGCTAAGATGGCGAAGATGCAGTTTTTTTCCCAATTTTTGATACTTATGAGCTAATCCATGCAATGCCTCGATGGCAGAAGAGTCAGAGACCCGAGATTTCTTAAACTCAATTACCACATCATTGGGGTCATCCTTTGGTGAAAATAACTCCTTAAAGTTGCTCACTGAACCAAAAAATATAGGGCCATGAAGTTCATAAACTTTCCAACCATCCTCGTCTATGTAGGTAGTGACGGCGATATGCTTTGCGTGCTCCCAAGCAAACACCAGTGCAGATACAATGACACCGACAATCACAGCAATGGCTAAATCAGCATATACGGTGACTGACGCCACTAAGATGGAGATAAGTGCATCGCTTGTTTGCATGCCGCGAAAAATACGAAAAGAGGCCCACTCGAATGTACCCAACACCACCATAAACATCACGCCAACCAAAGCAGCTAACGGAATCATCTCGATGAGGTTAGCTGCAAATAAGATACATGCCAGTAATACTAGCGCTGCAGTAACGCCAGACAATCGACCGCGACCACCAGAATTAATATTTATCATACTCTGGCCAATCATCGCACAACCGCCCATTCCACCAAAAAAACCATTAGCAATATTGCCTAATCCTTGAGCAGTGCACTCACGGTTGCCCCGACCACGCGTGTTAGTAAGGTCATCAATCAAAGAAAGTGTCAGCAGCGATTCAATCAAGCCTACTAATGACAGGATAACTGCATAAGGGCCAATAATTTTTAAAGTTTCGAGAGAAAAAGGAACGAGAGGAATAGTAAAGCTTGGTAGATTTCCCTCTAGGCTTGCTGTTGCTTGCTCTGCTGCTGGCAACATATCACGAACAAAATCAATGACGGTGCGAGCGTCCATGCTGAGCCCGTGAACCATTAGCGTCACCATAATAATAGCAACCAATGATGCGGGCACAGCAGTAGTCAGTTTAGGCAAAAAATGAATAATCATCATGGTTAATGCTACCAATCCTACCATCAAATAAAGCTGTCCATTTTGCATCCAGCCTAGCGCCCCAGAGGCATTAATAACCTTAAACTGGCTGAGTTGGGCTAGGAAAATAACAATAGCCAAGCCGTTAACAAAGCCTAGCATTACTGGATAAGGGACTAGACGGATAAACTTACCCAAACGAAAAACTCCAAACATAATTTGCAATAGCCCGGCCAGCGCCACAGCGGCAAACAAATATTGAATACCGTGACTCGCAACAAGCGCTACTACCACCACAGCCATGGCGCCAGTGGCGCCAGAGATCATTCCGGGTCGACCACCTAATGCAGCAGCCACTAACCCCATGATAAATGCCGCATACAAGCCAACCATTGGCGCCACTCCTGCCACAAAAGCGAAGGCCACCGCTTCAGGAACCAGGGCCAAAGCAACGGTTAATCCAGAAAGCAGGTCATTTTTTACATTAGACTCTTTATTGATAATTAGACTAAACATGGCGGATTTCCGATAAAAATGCAGCATCTTATCAGAGCGCAGCCTGAATACTAACCTAAACCCGACTATTGCCATTATAATTGAAAATATGAGGATTAAGTTGAACTTAAAATGAACAAGAAAACACTACCTACATTGCTGGATAAGCAGTGGCAGTTACGCTTGCATCACTTCAAGCATGTAGCTACCACAAAGCAATTACAGTGGCTTATGTCGGTACTGACTGGCAAAAACAAACTATCCTGGCAGCTAAAAAAAGTATGGAGCTGTAGTGAGTTTGCTGCCATGTCATGCAGTAAAAAACCCGATACTTTGAAGCAGCTGATCGATTCTGGTGATCTTTATGTAGTCTATGGGCAGGATGGTATGGAGTATCGCCTGTCAAAAATCTTAAGCAGTACCGAGACCGAAGATGATTTATTTAAAATATTAAGGCAGTTTCGGAATCGGGAAATAATACGCATTATTTGGAGGGACTTCAGCAAAGAAGCTGACCTAAAGGAAACTACTGCTGATATGACCTCTTTAGCTGAGGTGTGCCTAAAAGTTGCCCTAAAATTTTCTCACAACATAGCTTGTCAAACATGGGGGACGCCTACTAACTCTAGGGGCGAACTACAGGAAATGGTAATACTAGGGATGGGAAAATTGGGAGGCTGGGAGCTAAACATATCTTCAGATGTCGATCTAATCTTTGCCTATCCAGAGGATGGAAAAACTCAAGGCGGTCCATGTAGTATAAGTAATCAAGAATTTTTTGTACGCCTAAGCCAAAAACTCATACAGGTGCTAGACACCAAGAATGATGATGGCTTTGTATTTCGTGTGGATATGCGTTTGCGTCCTTATGGGCAAAGTGGGGACTTGATATCTAACTTCGATGCCATAGAGAAATATTATCAGACCCAGGGGAGAGACTGGGAGCGCTATGCTATGGTTAAAGCCCGTGTAGTGGCTGGAAACTCTGAGTCTGGGGCTAAGTTAATGGCCATATTACGACCTTTTGTTTACCGAAAATATACTGACTTTAGCACTTTAGAATCGTTGCGCAACATGAAAGTTTTGATCAATCAAGAAGTAAAAAGAAAAGGCATGGCGAATAACATCAAACTGGGCGCTGGTGGTATTAGAGAAGTAGAATTTATAGTACAAGCCTTTCAAATCATGCATGGTGGGCGCGATACACGTTTTCAGTCTCAGTCATTAAGGAACACTATAGTCCTAATAGAGTCTGAAAAATTACTACCTACCCTAGAGATCGACACACTCAATAAAGGCTATGTATTTTTGCGCAACGTAGAACATATCTTACAAGGGATGGGGGATCTTCAAACCCACATGATGCCAGATAAGGCATTAGATCAACTTAAAATTGCATACCTGATGGGGTTTGATAGCTGGAGAGAATTTTCATGCGGTCTTGAGAAACATCGTTCTGCGATTGGGTTGCTATTCAAATCAGTTATTGTCAATGAGCCTACACATGATAAAAGCGATGATGAGAAGCAGTATTTTACTCAAGCTCAAGATATCTGGCAGTCAGGCTCAGATGAAGACATGGTAGAAAAATTGAATTCGATTGGTTATGTCAACCCTCAGGAAGCCTTGAGCCTCATTAGAGGATTACAGCAAAGTCGATCAGTTCTATTTATGGCTGCAGAGACACGTATTCGTCTTGATGCCCTCATGCCAGATCTCATTGCTGTCTGTGCAAGCCTAGAGAGCAATACGATTACATTGGCTCGTATTTTTCAATTAATTGAATCAATAGCGCGTCGCAGTCCCTATTTGTCTTTACTTAAAGAGAACCCAAAGGCACTGAAGGTGGCTCTTCAGCTCTGTTCGGCCAGCCCTTGGATTACAGAGGAACTATCGCGCAACCCTGCGATGCTAGATGAACTACTAGACCACCGGCTACTTTACAGTCTTCCCAGTAAAGACAAGCTAACAGATGAATTAAGGCAACGATTACTAAGAACGCCTTCTGACGATCTAGGCGCACAAATGGAATCGCTTCGCTACTTTAAGCTTTCGCATACATTACGTGTGGCAGCCTGTGAGGTAATAGGCGCCATGTCTCTAGTAAAGGTCAGCGATTACTTAACCTTGCTGGCGGAAGTCATTTTGACTCATGCTGTCGATATTGCCTGGACTCACATGGTTGATCTTTATGGCCACCCTTTGGGCCATGCGAACAAAAAACCAGAATTTTTGGTCATAGGTTACGGAAAATTTGGCAGTGCAGAGTTAGGTTACAACTCAGATCTTGACTTAGTATTTATTTATGATGCCAGTGAAAATAAATCAACAGATGGTCATCAATCTATTGATAACTCTACATTTTTTGCAAGACTGGGGCAAAAAATTATTCATATTTTGACCACTAGAACAGCTTCTGGTGTACTTTATGATGTAGATGTGCGCCTCAGGCCCTCCGGAAATTCAGGCATGCTTGTCTCTTCATTGGCAGCATTTGAAAAATATCAGATAAACGATGCCTGGACATGGGAACATCAAGCATTAGTGAGAGCAGAGACCTGTAGGTGGGTCTAATACATTGATTGAAAAATTTAACGATCTGCGATCTCAGATTTTATGTCAGGAAAAAGAGAACTCGGAAAACTTGCAAATGACATATACAGGATGCGCGAAAAAATGCGCAACAGCATAATCGAAAAAAATAATGTCAAAAGAAAATTAAAAAAGGCGAGCAAGCCAGAAAACATAAGTGCTGATAGCGCCACTTTTGATATAAAACATGACGCTGGCGGGATAATTGATATCGAATTTATAGTTCAATTTCAGGTTTTATCTTACGCCTATCAGTTTACTAATTTAGCCTGCTGGAGTGATAACATTAGAATTCTAAAATACCTGGGGAGCAACGGCTTGATGATGCCTAAAGACGCAGAAAATTTAATCCAGTCTTATGTGAGTTATCGTTCCGAAGGACATAGGCTTCAGTTGCAAAAATTACCACTTATTACAAAAGCTTCAAAATATTCCATTGAGCGAGCGCAGGTTATCTCTTCTTGGGATAAGTTATTTGAGGAGCAAAGCAGCAGTGACTAAAACTTTGACTTTACTTAAGGCATATTGGGCATAATAGCGCCTTATATTGAATCTTTAAGGCTTTTTAATCGGCACTAATATTTCATTTCTTCTCATAAACCATGGCATATATGGCGCGTTATAACGCGCCCATATAGGTGCGCCAGAAGCATGTAACACCTGACTAGATATCCATTTATTCAGCAAATTTAAATGATAAAAATAGTCCTTTTCGGTCCAAAATCCAGAGTATCGAATAGAGGCAACATGCCTCGCAGGAAGCTGACGAAGGTTAATAGTAGGATTTTTGGGTTGAGGCAGTTCTTCCAAAGAAAGGCCCGATGGCATCATAAAGCTCACTAACCATTTACCGTTTTTTTGTTGTTGGCTAACAGGTGTAGTCCTGTTTAGCATCTCGTGACCATTAGTCTGAGCAACAGGTGCGGTCATTTTAATTTTTTTCTGAGAAGTATTTTCTCCGGAAATATACGCAAATAGCTGGCTAAATGCCTTGCTTCCCGCTCCCTCAAAATCTCCATCTACTTCTATTTCAGCAAGGATTTGCGGATCATAATATCTTGTTTCAAAATTTTCATCAGAAAAGATACTTGTATATGTGGCCTCTTCTACAGCCATAGAGCTAGCACTGCCTAAGACCAAGAAAAGAGTGGCTAAAATTAAATTGTTCATCAGTTTTTATTTTCCTCTGCCAGTCAAACCAATCTTTAGATTTATCATTAATTAACACCTGGGTTGAATCTTTTGGTGGTCTCATATTATGACTTTATCACGGGCAGGCCACTCTTTTTCCACGCCTGAATTCCACCTTCGAGGTTAATGATTTTATTTTGATACAGCCCAAGCCTTTGTATGTGCTCGCATGCTGTTTGACCTCGACCTCCCCTTAGACACTGGAATAAAAATATTTTATCCTTTGGAAGATCGAGTATCTTAAATCCATCCTCCAGCGAGCTAAGAGGAACAGATAGCGCATCAACAATATGTTCGCCTTTGAATTCATCAGCTTCGCGCACATCAATTAAAATTGCCTTATCATCCTTAATAAGAGCAAAAGCCTCTGTTGCAGTGATTGCTTGTACCATCTTTTAACATCCCTATTAACTCGATCAACTTTTATATTGATATTTATATTTTTGTTTTTTTATTCAGAGCTCTTGATAGGTTTATGGTCTTTATGACTCTCATGGCCCGAGGATGCGGCGTCAGGCTCATTCGCTTCAACTGCCCTATGATGTGCGCCATAAGCACTTGAGATTGAATCCAGCAGTAAAACAAAGCATATTTTTGTAATATCTTCATATCTCCACCCTTTTGTTACCTTCTTACAGAATACATCTGCTTGACCCTATTCTCTAATCTTAAATATACAGTATGACAATATAGCTTGGCGATGCTGTCTCAATTCTTTATAGTTGTACAATCGATTAAACATTTATGGGGACAAGCAGCGACATGAAAAAACCAAATCTTTTTAGAAGAGCAACTATGTTCCTTGTTTTTATTTGGAGAGCTGTCATGGATGTAAAATATAATCCATTAAAGTATGTTCCATGCCCAGTCTTACAGGGATATTTCATGTTAGTGTTATTTGCTATATGGAGCGCTTTTTTCGGACTTATTGCCTCATTTTATTTAGGTTTCATCAACTACAGTATTGTGACCAGCATCATCATACATTTGGCTGTGATAATTCCATTAATAATCACGAATGCAGTATTTATTGACGCAGAGCGTGACGGGCACAAATGGCTAATTGAATGGGAAAAAGAGCAGTCAAAATACAAATTATTTGTAAATCGCTTAAAAACAAAAAATACTGTTCTGTGGAAACCAAAGAGAACCGATACAAACTAAGTGACTACCTTGTGCCTAATATGAACACTGGGCGGGGTTCTGTCCCTTTTAGCAATCAGGTTATTTTGCAACGCTTCTTGGGCTGTAGCATCAATTATTACTTGCCTGTCTAGCGACTTTTTTTGATACCCCCCTCTTTTAAACAGGCTTTTTTGATTGTTTTCGCGGAGTATGATGTGGGAGCCAGTCGTGCTTTTTTATCGCATAAATTACGCACTTTTTTCTCTTGCTCTTTTTTGTTGGCTGACTCCCTAGTATGGCCGCTTGCTTCATGTGGGTCAGCAAAAACAGAGAGCGCTAAGCCCACAGATACAGCAAGACAGAGTGCATACAACATATTCATTCTCAACTCCATGTTATTTTTTGAAATAATAGTCTTAAAATTAGATATTTTCTAGTTACGGGAATTAATGCTAAATCAAGCTTTTGATTAAATGCTAGAACCAATACTACAAGATACATACATAAAGTTAATCCAAGAGAAATTAGAGAAATGAAAAGACTGCTTACCTTGATAATACCAGTAATGCTCTCATTTCCTTCTTATGCAGAATGGATCAAGGTGGCCAAGAGTACTAGTAGCGGTAATACTATTTACGTAGATTTTGGTAAAATAAAAAAAATTGATAACTTTTTATACTACTACTCATTAACAAATTACAAAAAGCCGGTATTTGGCGATTTATCTGTAATTGTATACCATCAGGCAGACTGCAAACGATCAAGAGAAAGGGGAATTAGATGGATGTTCCATAAGCAGCAGATGGGTCAGGGGGATAGTATTACTGAAAATACTCATGACAAAGAATGGGCATATCCTTTCGCTCATACTTCTTCTACGTCAAAAGGGGCTGCGCTCAAAACAGCTTGTGAGCAAGCTGTTAACCAAAAACTATAGCTCTGCAAGAGAAGCAACCCGAAGCATACAATGGAAGACTGGAGCGCACTAAAAGAAGAGCCAGTCAGGTTCCCTGGGCCGTAAAATTTAAAGTCAAAAAAATTGATCATTATATGATTGCCTCTGTAAAGATCTAAAGTGCAGGCATAATGCATAAAATTAGCTTAAAGCTCTAGAGTGGCTTATGATTAGCTTATGGATTTTAAGCTACCCAAAATAAAAAGAAGCCTTCACTGGACCACCGTCGTAAGTGAAAAAGCCCTCCTAGCATTAATTGGTATAGCAACCTGTATAGCAGCAGCTCAGTATCTGTTTGCGATGTACGAAGCAAGAGATATTCTCTTGTCTGATCTTTTTATGCTTTTTATATATGTTGAGATTATAGGAATGGTAGGTGCTTTTTATAGCACCAACAGAATCCCTGTTACTCTGCCGATAATTATTGCAATAACCGCTCTATGCCGACTAATTATAATGCAAAGCAAAGATATGGACGCATTAGTTTTAGTTGGAGAAGCTGGGGCTATACTAATTTTGTCAGGATCAGCTTACATTATGAGCCTAAAAGATAGAGTAAGCCTTGAAAAAAAGAAAGAGTTTAAAGAAGACAAAGATGCATCATAATAAAAAGTCTTTACAGGCAAGCTCTATAATTTAAGTCTTCCGGATGAACCACTAACGAAAGACCCCAAATCAATCTCTAAGTTCTAACTTAATATTCTTTTTTCATTTCCAATCTGTTGTCACACGTTATTTCCGAGAGCTTGCTCTATGTCAGCAATAATATCGTCAGCATGCTCAATACCTACAGAAATTCGAACCATTTCACGACTAGCTCCTGCAGACTTTAGCTCATCATCGTTCAGCTGGCGATGAGTTGTACTTGCAGGATGGCATGCCAAAGATTTAGCGTCACCAATATTTACTAAACGCTTGATAAGCTGCAACTTATCGATAAATTTCGCGCCAGCAATCTCTCCACCTTTAATGCCAAAACTTAAGATTCCTGATGGTTTCCCAGAAACAACCTTCTGGGAAAGCTGATAATACTTATCGTTTTTTAGGCCTGCATAATTTACCCAGTCAACCAAGCTATGTACAGACAAATACTCGGCAACTTTTAGGGCATTTTCAGTGTGTCGTTGCATGCGTAAAGCAAGGGTTTCTAGACCCTGCAAGATTAAAAATGAATTAAAGGGCGAAATTGCAGCACCCATATTGCGTAGCGGCACAACACGAGCACGGCCAATAAATGCAGCTTCGGCCATTGCATCGGCATATATGATCCCATGATAGGACGGATCCGGCTGATTAAACACAGAAAAACGAGGGTGGTCTTTCCATGGGAAATTACCTGAATCAATAATAATGCCACCCACAGATGTGCCGTGCCCTCCAATATATTTAGTTAAGGAATGAACAACAATATCTGCACCCTGTTCAAATGGACGACAATAAATAGGTGTTGCGACTGTATTGTCGACAATGACGGGGATACCATGCTTATGCGCCATATCTGATAATGCCTGAATATCAACGATGTTACCTGCAGGATTACCTATAGACTCACAGAAAAGTGCTTTGGTATCGTCATCAATTAAGGCTTCCAGCGCATTTATATCATCACCTGAAGCCATGCGTGCCTCAATCCCCTGATTAGGCAGAGAATGCGCAAAAAAATTGTAAGTACCTCCGTACAGCTGACTAACGCTGATAATATTATCTCCAGCACGCGCAACGGTTTGGATGGCTGCTGTGATTGCCGCCATGCCAGATGCCAGTGCCAGCGCACCAATACCACCCTCTAATTCAGCCATACGCTGTTCGAGTACGTCAGTGGTTGGGTTCATCATGCGTGTATAAATATTTCCAGGCTCAGTTAAATTAAAAAGATTTGCACCATGCTGGGTGTCACGAAAACTATATGATGTGGTTTGGTATATAGGTACAGCGACCGCACGGGTTGTTGGATCATCCTGAAATCCAGCATGAATCGCTTGAGTTTCAATATTCATAAGAAATGTCCTTAGTAATAGTTATCTCTATGATGAGTGAGAATTGGAGGGAATAAAAATTTATAATAATTATATTAATAAATACATGCAAAGATAGTATAAGATTCTTCACGTTAATTTAATTAATACGGTTTTTTGAAATGGAAAATAGTTCTTTTAAAATAAAGAAAATTTTATTTTTACTATTGGTTTTTGCCGCTGGTTCCTTAGCTGCCAACGACGAAGTGCTATCGACTTCCCACGTCGAAAGAATAGTTTTAGGCTCGGGTTGTTTTTGGGGGGCCGAAAAGGGTTACGAATCACTACAAGGTGTAATGAGCGCAGTATCAGGTTACTCCGACGGCATAAACGTTAAGCCTGCCTATACAGAGATTACGAAATTAGAAAATAAGTTCAATCCTGACAATCATGCCGAGGCTGTTGAGATTACCTACAACACCAACATCATTTCAACCAAAATGCTTTTGAAGCATTATTTTGAATCTCATGACCCCACACAACTAAATAGACAGGGAAACGATGTAGGAACCCAATATAGATCACTAATTCTCTATTCCAGTAAGGCACAAAAAATGACTGCAGAGGAAGTTCTTCTGGAATACCAGAAGCTCCTTTTCGAATCAGGTTTCGGAACAATCGTGACACAAGTCAAATCACTAAAAACATTTTATGCCGCTGAAGCGCATCATCAAGACTATATTGCAAAAAATCCAAACGGATACTGCCCTGATCACTCCACAGGAGTCAAATTTAATATTAACAGCAAACTAGAAATGCCAGATAATCATGGTTTGAAAAAGGGCAAGCACATAGTCATTATCGAGCCTCGAGGCTATTGCCCTTACTGTGAAAAATTCAAGTCTGAAACGATCAAGCATTACCTGGGAGATATACCTATAACCCTGAGGTTAGCCAGTCAACTGGATGGTTTAAACATTAATTCGCCCACATGGGCCACGCCAACTATTATTTTCTTACAGAATGGTAAGGAGGTCTTTGGCCATCAAGGCTACATGTCATCGAAAGAATTCTATCAAGCTCTCGGCTATTTCAAGCTTGGCAACTCTGATGCATATAAAGTAGCTTTTGAGGATGCGACTGATGGAAGATTTTGCAAAGAATATAGTATTTTTAAAAATACTCCTGATGGAATATTTGTTGATAAAATTAGCGGGGCTCCGTTATTTGATACACAGGATAGGTTTAATTCTTCTAGTGGATGGCTGTCATTCACAAAGCCAATAAGTGGCGCAGTCTATTCTAAAATAGACAATAGTTTTGGGATGAGCAGGATAGAAATAAGATCAGCTGTTTCAGACATACATTTAGGGCATATGTTCCCTGATGGCCCCAATGGGCTGCCAAGATATTGTATTAATGCAACAGTCCTCGAATTTAAAAAAAGGGCGGAAATTTAGGTTCCTTTCAGAAAACCATTCCTCTTTTCTCAAACACTTTCTGTGTATTTATTATCTTTGGGCGCAACCAAGCCCCGATAGAACCGACAATAGCGAAAATTATTAAGCCCTTTTCAAGATCACCTGGATTGTCACCCTTAAGTGCTTTACTTAAACTACTAATCATTAAAAATGCAAATACAAATACCAAGATTACTTTAGATACAGATACTGCGACCAATTTAAGAAAATCGACTCCTGTGTTCATTAGCACAGTTGCATTGCAACTTTTTATACCAAACCATGCCGCTGATGCCGCCATGCCAGCAAGCATTATAAGTTCAACTATGCCTGCTACAAATGAACTACTGTCATTTGGCATGAAACTTCCAGCTATCAATAATACGACTATCGGTGCTACACCCATTCCAGCTATATTCCAAACATCTTTATTGTCAGCATAAAAAACAACTTCGTTCGTTAAACCTAAATATAATCCATACCCAACAACTAGTGGAATTATCCAAAGGATCTGTGTCAACCCTAACCAGGAAGCGACTAATGTTGGGATAACCAAAGTTAAAATTGATGCGGCCAATAATTTAATTGCTTCGGTTTTCCCCAATCTGGAACTAAGACTTGGGAGGAGTCGCCTTCTAGTATTTGTAAAACTTGCGCGTGCTCCATTTGTGTCTCCATCAGCATATGATTACTGATTTACCTTAAGCTTCTGAGCGCAAAAACGCTACTGAAACATTGCATTGCACCTAGTGACAGGAATTACTGTTGGAGAATAGGTTTATACAGAGGCATGCTAAAATACCTTTATGGTGACATCAATTAGATTTACATGAGCTCGCTAAAAAAACCAGATACCAAGCTGGAAGGAAACAAAAGCTCCAAATAAATATGTTTGCTTAGAGAACCCTGACAGAGTGCTGGATTCTTTCTATAATGCGGCTTAGCTACTCCAATAAAGTAAGGATCAAATAATGAGCAATACAAAAAATCGTAAACATTCCTCCATCGTCGTAGATGGCGCTGAAAAAGCCCCTAGCCGGTCCATGTTACGCGCAGTAGGATTTAGTGATGCTGACTTTAAAAAACCTCAAATTGGAGTTGCTTCCACCTGGAGTATGGTCACGCCTTGTAATATGCATATCAACACATTGGCCGAAGAGGTTGGCAAAGGCGTAGAGGTCGTTGGAGGCAAAAGTGTTATCTACAATACAATTACGATTTCAGATGGTATTTCTATGGGTACTGAAGGTATGAAGTACTCATTAGTATCACGTGAGGTTATTGCTGACTCGATTGAAACAGTATCTGGCTGCATGGGGCATGATGGCATTGTAGCTATTGGTGGTTGCGATAAAAATATGCCTGGTTGTTTAATGGGCATGGCACGATTGAATCGGCCTTCTGTCTTTGTTTACGGTGGTACTATTCAGCCTGGTAAAAATCGAACTGACATAGTCTCCGTGTTTGAAGCTGTTGGTGGGCATGCAAAAGGCACTGTTTCCGACATACAACTTAAAAATATTGAAGAAACTGCTATTCCTGGCCCAGGCTCTTGTGGTGGAATGTATACTGCAAACACCATGGCGTCAGCCATTGAAGCTTTAGGAATGAGCCTGCCAAATAGCTCAGCTCAAGAAGCTATATCCGATGTAAAGCTAAATGATTGCAACCGAGCAGGAGCTGCGGTTGTTGAATTAGTTAAAAATGATATAAAACCTTCGGATATTATGACTAAAAAAGCTTTTGAGAATGCTATTAAAATAGTTATTACTCTTGGAGGCTCTACTAATGCTGTGCTCCATTTGCTGGCAATGGCGCATACCATTGGCGTAGATTTACAGCTCGAGGATTTTACTCGAATTGGCAGTGAGACACCTATGTTAGCTGACTTGAAGCCAAGTGGTCGTTTCTTAATGTCTGAGTTAATTGCAATTGGTGGCTTGCAGCCTCTGATGAAAATGCTCCTGGATGCAGGCCATCTACATGGTGATTGCCTAACGGTAACTGGTAAAACTGTAGCAGAAAACTTAGCTAATGTTCAAGCTTATCCAGAAGGCCAGGAAATCATACGCTCTTTAGATAATCCTATTAAAAAAGACAGCCACTTAGTCGTTCTACGCGGCAACTTGGCACCAGAAGGTGCAATAGCAAAAATCACCGGCAAGGAAGGATTAAAGTTTACTGGGAAAGCACGCGTCTTTCACTCTGAAGAGGACAGCCTAAAAGGCATACTAGACGGTACTGTAGTTAAAAACGATGTGGTAGTGATTCGATATGAAGGTCCGAAAGGTGGTCCTGGCATGAGGGAAATGTTAAGTCCAACTTCTGCAATAGTGGGCAAAGGTTTGGGAGAAGATGTAGCGCTGATAACTGATGGTCGTTTTTCAGGGGGTAGCCATGGATTTGTAGTTGGGCACATTACACCAGAAGCTTATGAAGGTGGTCCTTTGGCGATTGTAGAAGATGGTGACGAAATTACGATTGATGCAGTTACTAAAGAACTGGCTATAGCCATATCTCAGAAAGAAATTGAGAATCGGTTAAAAAAATGGGAGAAACCAAACCCAAGATATACTCGGGGTGTTCTTGCAAAATTCGCTAAAACAGTAAACTCGGCTTCATATGGGGCGGTTACCGATAAAGACCTTTAGGGATTTTCTAGCTGTGTGGCTATTCCGTATGTCGCATTGGCTTAACTTGCCCATATTAGGTTTTCTGTTTACATAAAAATTTCACGCCCCTTGTAAGTGCTTGTTTTTATTAGACACTAAAATTTTTAGTGTCTGTAATCCTTATTTCTTTTGTTAGTTAGAGTTTACGGCTACGTAACATCAAAAACACAATAAATGCACCTACCAACTTACCCATGACAGACATCGTTATGTTTGGCACCGTGAATATTCCAGGCACCATAGCTTGCGCCATAAACAAAAACACACTGGTATCAATCGGCGCGGCCAAAGCTGATGATAGCAAAACTCGTGATGACAGACGCAACTTTGAGAACGTATAGAGCATCCAGTCGACCAGCTCAGCAATAATGAAAGCCAGTCCACTGGCTAAGGCTAAATCAGTTCCAGTTGTCCAATAGGTGAGACATAAGCCAACAAACATAGCGATAAGGACTTTATGGCCGATTTCACGTTGCGAGAAATCACGAAACACCAGAACTAGGCCAGTCACAATAGTCACCGGGTTAAAGGCCCAGCCCGGTAAAACCTCCCAAATCACAGCCCAAGTGAAGGTCCAATTGATAAATGGCACCAAGAAAATATAGATGAGCGTATATTTAACCGAAAATAAGCTGATGGCTGACTCAGGTCGAGTGGAAGCTTGCTGGTTCATAATTCTTTTTCTGTCTTTTTTCCATCTCTCCATTCACATGCATACTCTTTGTCATTTATATCGGTAAAAATACCTTTCCCATGCTCTTTATCATTCATGAATTCACCGACATATTTTCCAATACCAGGCTTGGTCAGCATACCCCGCCCATTAGCCTTACCAAATTCATACTCACCAGCATAATTACCACCACCAGGATAAGTATAGACACCACATCCATGATATTCGCCATCAAAGAATTCTCCGACATAGCTTGAACCATCAGGATAGCTGTATGAGCCCTTTCCTTGTTTTTTCCCATCCACCCAGCTACCAGAATATTTATTACCATCGTCAAAAGCTAAGGTTCCTTCTCCATGCTTCTTGTCATTTCTCCATTGGCCTTCATATACAGCACCAGCATTATCTGTATAGATTCCCTCTCCATGCTTTCTATCGTTGCTCCACTGACCTGAATATGTATGCCCAATATGATAAGTCATTACTCCCTCGCCGCATGCATGACCCTCCTTAAACTGGCCTACGTACTCGCCAATACTAGGGCTATTTAAAATTCCCTCACCGTGAAATTTTCCTTTCTTAAACCCACCCTTATAAAAAGCACTATTAGCTAAATGTAAAGTGCCCTGACCATTGATATAGCCATCCTTTAGCTCACCAATGTACTTATCGCCATTAGAAAAAGTTATAGTCTCTAGCGGTTTTTTCATCTTTTAACCCTTATCCTTTTTGGCTGGCTTCCAGAGCTCGCCTTAAGTAAACTAAGTCCCTTTCAGCGGCATTAACTTCATCCCAGAGGATGTCATCTTCACTGAGCAGGGCTTCTTTTGTAGCCTCCAGCTTGAGTATTTCTTTTTTTGTTGAGGATTCAGTAGTCATCGTTTTGTGGCCTCCGTCAATAAAAACTCATATCTTCCGACCCCCAGCCAACCCTGTCAGGATAAGTAGGTTTCCAAGCTGAATGCCCGATAGCGCAGCCGGGGTAATTTCTCGGCAGTGATAAAACCGGGCTGGGCGTTAATCACATCGGGAATCCTATTGACCAGCTGGGTGCAGGTGGTCATTGCAGTGGGGACAGCCCCATTGGACAGCTCAACGTCGGGCTCCCCCGCTATTTTCCAGTGGTTCATGTCAGTCTGATCAAGCCGATACACACAACCGGTCATTTCGAATACAAAACTCGGCCCTTCACTAGTTTTAATTTCATCGATATCGGTAAAACCAAGAACATCGCCAACGGCAACCGTGATTCCCAACGAGGCGACTGGTAGAGGTTCAATCGCTAATACCGGCTGCGACGTCGTCGTAACCGATATAGGCGTCAGCCCAGTATCTGCCACTAGTGCATCCAACACGTTACGACCAAAGGTGGGTGGACGTGAAGCGGACTCCAGCCAGGTGCTGAACTGCTCCGTAGTGGTTCCAACCTGTTGCTCGCGAGCCAATTCGGGACCATAATCATCGACATTCCAGCTAGCCTGCCCCAGCACGTTGTTTATATGATGAGTCGTACCCATCAGCATACTTACCATATTGAGCCAATAGCTATCTTGATGGCCGGAACCCGTCAAAGTCACACCGGTGCGTTTGGCGATCTCATCGAGTTCCGCAGTAATTTCCGGCGAAGTCTTCCACGGGTACAGTGCTTCTTCAGACAGTGTCACCGCATTGACGCCGTGCTCAGCACATAGGCGAAGCTGCTCCTGTGCATCGGACATATAGCTGTTGACAGCAATGACTGCGATATCGGCCCCACGACTCAACACCTCTGCTGCATCATTGCTTACGGCAACTCCCAATTGGCGCCCGAGGTCGGTGAGCTCCCCTAAATCCTTGCCGACTTTTGCCGGGCTACGGGAAATAGCTCCAATAATCTCGACTCCCTTGTCGAGCAACATACGGGTAATGATCGAGTTCATTGTCCCAACACCATAGACCACAGCTTTGATTTTTTTCATGGATACTATCCTCTTGTTATTATCGTGCTCAATTGCATCGGCATATAATCGATATAGTACTGCTACAGTATAGGACAGCTCAAGAGCAGGTGGTAATCCCGATTCCTGAAA
This sequence comes from Porticoccus sp. Uisw_050_02, assembly GCF_047729555.1. Classification (NCBI taxonomy): domain Bacteria; kingdom Pseudomonadati; phylum Pseudomonadota; class Gammaproteobacteria; order Cellvibrionales; family Porticoccaceae; genus Porticoccus; species Porticoccus sp. Uisw_050_02. The sequence goes on from NZ_CP159825.1 coordinate 869,386, forward strand.
ACCACACCTTATGTTTCACATAAAAAATAAAAAAAGGGTAGCAGCCTGTTTTAGTAATGTTTAGGTTAGCATCTAAGTTCAAAATATTAATATTTTATGGACAATTCTATGACTTTTTCAGGTGGAAAAAAGCGGCGAAAAAAGAAACAAAACTTGATGATTTTGACTTGGGGCTCTGGAATAAATTCTTTTAATTGATAAAGAATAGAAGATAACATAATGGACATTAATTTTACTTTGCAGATACTCCGCCTAACGCTATTTTTTAGCTGACTAGCAATGGTGTTGGAAGAAAAATAAAGGCCTATGATGCTTTTTCTTGAACGATGAATTTCCCAACAGCAACCCCGGTCACTTCAACTAGGGTGCCTGCTGACAATTCTTGTTGGCTGCTAAGATTCCAATCGATACCTGAATAACGGTATGTAGGGTTTTTGGTCATAGACACAGCGTCATTTAAAATAAAACTATGTCCAACTAAATCATTCGTAACTTTCTTACTTTCAACGTTACCTTGCATGGACTTTAACGGGCGCCACAAAAGCATGGCCGATAAGGCTGTTAATACTCCCACGCTGGATAATGCACTGAGCATTGAATCGGGGACAACACCAACGATCATAAGCACCCCTGCTGCCACCGCTGCAAGACCAACAAAAAACAAAACGAAGGTTGAGAAACCCAAAACCACAACTTCGATAACAAGCAATGCCAAGCCAGCTATAATCAAACTTTCAGACAAATTACTGCTGATCCAATTCATTTTTTAGCTCGCAACATTCTTATTAAGCGTGCTTATAATCGTCATTGCTTGAGTAACCATGCTGGCCGCATCAGTACCGTTATCGGGCAATAAAACTACTGAAGACTCTTTCGCTATAGCAAGTTTAGCTTCAATTGCTTTGGTCGCCAAATCAAGTTGTACTGCCTTCTGACCCTCTTCAGTTGCCGCTGCTTGACCCACTTGTCTAAGAGATTCTGCTTGAGCTGATGCAACAGCCACAATCGCCTTAGCCTCACCTTCTGCACGTAAAACCTGCTCCTCCCTTTCTGCTTCGGCTGCTAGCACTACCGATGCTTTTGCACCCTCAGCTCGGTTAATAGCTGATTGTCTATCACCTTCTGACTCCAGTATTTGGGCACGTTTCACCCGCTCGGCTTTCATCTGTGCTTCCATGGCTTCCATAACTGACTGAGGCGGCACAATGTCTTTTATTTCATAACGAAGTACTTGAATACCCCATGGACCTGCAGCCTCATTAATCGCAGCTACAATATTGGTGTTTAATATGTCGCGCTCTTCAAACGTTTTATCAAGCTCCATTTTACCCAGCTCAGAACGCATCGTAGTTTGAGCCAGCTGAGTTACAGCAAACACATAATCATCTATGCCATAAGTCGCTTTATATGGATCAAGCACACGAAAATAAAGTACGCCGTCTACAGACAAGGAAATATTATCTTTCGTAATAGCGCTTTGCTCCGGCACGTCGACGGCTTTTTCTTTAAGAGAACGATCAGCAGAAATGCGATCAATAAAGGGCAGGATAAAATTTAATCCAGCTTCTTTTGTGGACTGATATTTACCAAAACGTTCGATCACATAAGCACGATTTTGCGGAACGAATTTAATTGAGCTTTTAAGTCCAATTACAATTAAAACCAATACAAGTGTTTGCGTGGTTAATAAATATTCAAATACAATGCCCATTATTTTCTTCCTCGATGTTTTGCTAATTTAATACATAAATTTTAATTAATAGATACGGCCTAATTGCTATTATCATTTAAAAAGCCCCAATCTTTCAATAAATACGATTCACAGCGCACTTATTTTAAAATATGTCCAAAAGGTTTTGACGACGTACGCCCAGCCCAATCACCCAAAATATAAAATCAGTCTATAAGTGGGCATCTATATTAGAAGCGGCTTATAGGATTACTTCTTCTCACTCTTCCAAGTTCCACCATATTGATACGCTTCTTTATGCCTTGATTTAACGTCGGTCAGGCACTTCCTGCAATGAAACACCCAATCTTTCAAACCTTGGTATCGACACCGATACAGTATCTCCTTTGCATCCTTGCAGACAGAACAATCTTTAGTTCTAACTCTCATGAAAATACACCATAACCAAGAAATCATAAAAAACTACAATTCACAAATCACAGCACCAGGTCCCACGCAACCAGAACAAGCGCCTAAAAAAGTGTGGCCTTGGCCAATTATAGAGATGCCGGGCGGAACAGCCAGTAGTGCTCGCGGCTCTAACCTTGCCTCTGTTTTTTTGGCTTACTCTTCGTTATTTAGACACGTCTACATAACGTAAGTACGGCAGAATTTCATCAAAACCTTGTGGAAACTTCTGCGACGCATCAGCATTGCTAACTGTCGGTGGAATGATGACTTTGTCGCCTGCCTGCCATTCTACTGGTGTCGCAATGCCATGTTTGTCACCAATTTGAAGTGCATCGATGACACGTAAGATTTCATCAAAATTACGACCCACTGCCATTGGATAAGTCATCGTTAAACGAATTTTGTGTTCTGGATCGATAATAAAGATAGAGCGTACTGTCGCTGTACTGCTTTCTGATGGATGAATCATGTCATAAAGCTCTGCAATTTTTCTATCGACATCAGCAATAATCGGGAATTTAAGTGATGTGTTTTGCGTTGCATTCACATCTTTAGTCCAGCCTAAATGTTCTTCAACAGTATCTGTCGAAAGACCTAGTGGTGCACAATTACGTGCTTCAAATTCTGGTGCTAGTTGGGCTGTTCTACCCATTTCTGTCGTACAAACAGGGGTGTAATCTGCTGGGTGACTAAAGAAAAAAACCCATTTACCTTTTGCCCAATCATGAAAGTTAATTTCACCAGCTGTTGTTGCAATGGTGAAATTGGGTGCTGTGTCGCCAATACGTAGTGCCATTATTATATTCCTTGTATAAGTTAATATTTGTCATACTGTGAAGTACTCAAAGAGTGCCTTTGCGCTCATCACCGGTTCGGTTTTGGCACACGTAGGCCGCAAGCTGGCCAATCAGTTTTCGAAAAATCATGACGAGCAGCTCATATACGATAATCCCCCGATTTCAAAGAACTCAGACGGTTTGGGCCTATAGTATTTCTCCTCCACCTCCTTCGACTGCTCGGCGTAGGGCTGCGTCATGACTTCCTGCAGCTCTCGAATTAGAGAGTAGCTCCCCGCAGTCGCCTGGCTGTACGCAGGCACAACGAACCATTCTCGCAAAGTGTATTTTGGGTTGACGAGTTTCATCTGCCTAGAAAGCTCGTCACGGGAAGGGGGCTGCGCAGTATTCGCGTCGGTCGTACTGGCGCTGACTATAAGAGATTTCCATTTTTCGAGCCACTCTGACCAGCGCTTATCCATCTCTTCGGAGTCATCGTAGAAGCTTTTTTTGAGTGGCCCAATGTCGTCGGGTACCATCGAGAGCTCGCGGAAGAAGAGAGTGTAATCGACAGGAGTTTGCACCATGAGCGTTTCGAGCTCACTGAACAACGCCACGTGAAAAGTGCCGAGTCCAAGTTTGGCAGCCCACATTTTCTCCATTTGCACTTGCATCACTGTCGCAAAGCCACTTCGAATCTCGTCAAGCTGTCGCAGATAGTCCTGATGCGATGTCAGTGATGCCAGCAAGGGCCACAACGCCGTACAAAACATGTGAAAGTTGCGTTCCGCTGCCACGGCTTGATTCAGAAACGCGAAGTGATGTCCGCCACCCGTCCATGGCTGGTAGTGCGGGTTAAACACATCGCAGAATCCGAATGGACCGTAGTCGAGCGTGAAGCCACCGACCGCGCAGTTGTCACTGTTGAAGTTGCCCTGACAGTAGCCGACGCGGATCCAATTCGCCACAAGCGACGTCAGGCGACTGCGGAACTCACGCGCGAGTAACACCAGTTTTTCGGCAGTGTTTAGTTTCTTATCGATGACGTCAGCGTACTCACGATCGATCAAATGCAACACAATCTGTTCAAGCTCTTCCATCGCTTTCGGGTGTTCTTTCTTGCGCGCACGGCGACCGAAGAGCTCGAGTTGACCTACCCGAATGAACGACGGTGCGACGCGCGTCGAAATGGCGACTGCCTCTGATATAAGCATATCGGGATCCTGCGAGCGCGAGCTCTCCGAATACCACGGCCGCTTCACCTTCTCCGTTTTTGAAACGTATAAACTCAGAGATCGCGACGTTGGCACACCGAGCGCATGCATGTGCTCCTGCGCTAAGAACTCCCGAACACTTGAGCGCAGGACGGCGCGACCATCGGCACCGCGGCAGTATGGCGTCCGGCCTCCACCTTTTAGCTGCATTTCCCAGCGTCGACTGTTGATGACGGCCTCAAGCACGGAAACTGCGCGACCGTCGCCGTATCCGTTGCCGGTTTGGAACGGGCACTGTTGTATGTATTCGGTACCGAAGATGGACAATGCGTACCCACACGCCCAACCCACCTTGCGCATCGGCTTCGGAACGTGCGAGATGTCGCCGGAGAACATGCGGACGAAGTCGGCCGACTGAGCCATGCTGTCGGCGAAGCCAAGTTCGCGGAAAAAATTTTTGCTGTGAACGACGTACTCGGGGTCTTTGATTGGCGCGGGATTGATGGGGACATAGTGGCCCGTAAAAACTTGTCGTGGCGCATGATCGACTCCGTCTGCTTTTGCGTCAGGATCGCAGTTGAGCGTATCCATCAGCGAGTAGTTTGCCAACTTTGCAAGATCGTCGAGCGTCGTGATGGTTGGGGAGGTTTCTTGGGGCAGTCGATTTTTCATAGGTCTACTCATCCTTGCTTACTGAAGGTGAATGATATGCTTGAACATCGCACCAAAAACTGTGTATTTGATCTTGAGTGTAAAAATCATGGCAAGGTCGTAAAGATTATCTAACCATCTAATACACATCACCTCATAATTAGTAAAGTAACACAAGGAAAGGACCATATGAAAAGGTATCGGTTCAGAGTAAGATATTAACGTTTTTTAGTTGCGGTTTTAAGCATCGGAGCGAACGCAGCCCATGAGCTGTGCTTCCCATTTATCATTAACATTATCAGAAATAATTTCAACACGACTTTCTATGCAGTCATCCAGTTCAATTTCTGTCAAGGTATCAGAGGTTAGATTGTAGCCAACTACACCTCTTTCAGTAATAAACACAGCTTTCATTCTTTCGGCGCTTATGCCACTCAGAAACAAATATAATTCTTCATAATCAAACACACGGCTTGGTGAAAATCGCCAACCGATACTATGAAAACCTTCACCTTCATTGATGGCTTTAATATAACCGCATTCGGGAATTGGAGCTTCGGATAATAAAGGTTTTGCTTCAGCCGAACTGTGAAGATGGCCCCTGACTGTCGCCGCCGTTTTTCCTTTTAAATGATTAGGTGCTATTTCGCCATATTTCGTAAATATCGTTTGAGCTTCAGCAGCTCCATATTGCTTCACATAGCGCTCAAGTTTTATCTTGTCTTCGCCCTGATATAAGTCCAGTTTGTTACCGACAATAATATCTGCAATGGCAATTTGTTGATTAAACGTTTGGTGCTGGGTATAGCGTTCATCTGAGAGTTTGCGAGCATCAACCAAGGTCAATATTTTCTGTAAATCAAGAATTCCCCGGTAGTACTCCGCCGAAAGCACTTGCAACACTTCCTTGGGATGCCCAAGCCCAGTAGGCTCAATCAACAAGCGATCCGGCCTAGCACGTGCAAGCAATTGGTTGAGTGCAATTTGCATCGGCAACCCTGCGGCGCAGCACATACATCCTCCGGGCACTTCACGAATAAATACACCTTGCTTTTCACTATACTGACCTTCAAATAAGCTGCCATCTACACCGATCTCGCCAAATTCGTTTACCAAAACCGCCCAATGTTCATTCACGGGTTTAGACTTAAGGATATGAAATATAGCTGAGGTCTTTCCCACACCTAAAAAACCAGTAATTATATTTGTGGGGACTGCTGAAATTTTCTGTGGATCAGACTTCATTTGTATTGATAACATCTGGAAAATCAGTAGCAGCAGCATTGACTACAAAGAGTAACAGCAGTAATGGTGTGAGGAGTTTTTTCATTTCGTATTAACCATTATTCTTTCGTAGGCAAGCTAATTAAAATTTGTATTGTAAGCCAATCATCAGTTCTTGGGTTTTGATTTCACCGCCGTTATGTTCTTTAGTTAGGGCACTCCGTACTCCATTATTGGAAAGGTTTTTACCTGACTTGAATCTACCTAAATCAACATACTGGTAACTAATATCAATAGATAACTTTTTTGTTAGACTTACCAATGTTCCTGCTGCAAATTTGTAAGCGAACTGTGATAGTTTGTCTCCATCAATAAAAACAGTACCACCAGTCGATGTTTCAGTAACTGTACCCAATTCATTTCTTGAAATACCAATACCTCCACCTAAATAAGGTGTTACTGATGTATTACTGATGACAAAGGATTCAAAATCATAAAAACCATTAATAAATACACTTTTTGTATCTATGTCTGCTTTATCTCTTACCCCTTTTGAAACCGAGGGTTCGCTAGTGAATTTGGCATCGTATTCTAACTCATCTCTTTGTGAGAACTCTAACTCAAGCCTAAAGTTATTGTTTATACGTTTACCTACACTTAACCCAAAAACATGTCCAGTACCTAAGTTGCTATCCTTAATATCATATTCACCACCGCCAGCATCGCCATGCATCTCTCCTGCATCCCTTGATTCTGAGACACCGCCTTTGACTGTGATATAAAAACCCTTAAAGCCATCACTTAATTTCATTTCTTTTTGTGAAGTTGAATTAGCTAGAGCAGCTGTTGGAGTAGCAGCAGGTGAGATGCTTGGGTCATCATAACTTCCTCCGCCTGCTAGAGCTAAACTTGCAGATGAAGCAGTTAAAAGGAGCAATAATATTTTACTTAGTTTCATTGTTTTATGTGCCTTCAGTAAATTTTCGCGAATTATGGCTTAGTTTGATTTTGAGGTATAAAGATTTGATTTTTTTAATACAAAAAGCTAAGTCTACTAAAGGACCATATGGACAGGTTTGGACTAGGGAAAAACTTAGGATGGCGCCCGGAGGTTGAGCAACATGAATAGCCCTATTGGAGGAAATATCAAGGCAACTTATGTCAATTGCGTAGAATGCAATAAGTCATTTGCCTATACTTCAAATAAAACGGTAATAACTCTTTTTTAGAGAGCATACACAATCTTTTCTACGTCCATTTTCTATTATAAGAAGTATCACCATCTGCATATTTGTGATTAATTTCGCTATGATGTTGTTCATCTGCTCTTACACATTTTATAAGATCTGATAACCTTGCATTCTTTTTCATTTTGTAATATTCAATTGCTAGACTAGGTGCAGGCACGTTTTCTACTTCACCTTGTTCTACCATACCCAAATAATCTGTATAACTCTTTACTGCTTCTTCTTCAAAGCATCCGATCATTCTGTGTGCTGTTTTATAACTTACTATGTAAAGTATTGTATAAAATATCATAAAAATTAATTGTGCAAATAAAACTAACAGTCTTTCAAATAAATTTGGTTGTACTATTTCTATGAAAAACATTAAATGCATTCGCTCGTTTTCTGCTTCTGCTAACATTTCTCTAATATCTGGACCATATCCTGTTTTCATTTTGCGTAAACTTTTCATGTGTAACCACATGCCAGCAACCATGCCTGGTACACCTGCTATAGTTTCTAACACTATTGCTCTATGTCCATAACGTTTGGCAAAGAATGTGTCTGCCATGAAACGGAAAAACTTTGTCATTGACACTGCAAACCAGTTTCTCATATCGTTACCTTTGCTTCCTTTCAAATGTTCCACCAGTCTTCCATTTCGGGAAATGTTGATAAAAAATCTGTATCTCTACGCTCATCATGTTGCGTAAAATTTATAAAGACTTGCTCTGAGTTTAATTTACTGTATATATTTATTCGACAATAATAAATTGAATTTAAACAACGAGATAAGTGTACTCCAATTTACTACTTCAAAATATACTGATTAACTTATACGCATTATTTGTATTTTGAACTTACAACCAAAGCTAATCGGTTTGAACATACACAGTTTGAACGAAATTGAAAAATCAAAATTAAAGGTTAAAGGGTTCAGTAATTAAAATAAATGGGTTGATAGGGCTATTTTGATGAGTAGTTTTTAGATTTTTAAGAGAATAATATAAATTTGCTATCGAAACTAAAAGCGCATCCCTAACATTCGATTTTGAAGAGGTTTAATTTCAGAAAGCGTTGCAAGCTTGTCCCAATTGAAATTCCACCCGCCTGACATCGATTTAGTACTTCTGCTAATCACCAGTTGGGTGTGAATTCTTTTTTTACATCCCATCTCATATTCTGTCAGTCACTAATCTTCACTCCGTTCTTATAGTTACCTTTGTTACCTAACTGACCATCATCATGGAATTCAACCCACTCACCTTCTCTCTTACCATTCTTATAATTACCTTTTAAAAATAACTGACCATTGTCATAGTAACAAATCCACGCACCTTCTCTCTTGCCATTCTTATGGTTACTTTTGCACTTTAACTGACCATCATCATGGAATTCAACCCATGCACCTTCTCTCTTACCATTCTTATAATTACCTTTGGAATTTAACTGACCTTTACGGTGGTAAGTAATCCACTCACCTTCCATCTTACCGTTCTTGTAGTTACCTTTGTAATGTAACTGACCGCCAGCGTAGTAACAAATCCACGCACCTTCTCTCTTACCATTCGTTATTGAACCGTTGAATGACCCAGTTACCTTTCCAGAAAAGGGAACGTCAGAGAATTTCTTATAGTAAACGGCATCACGTTGCACCAAGTCACACATAGTCTTAGTTCAACTTGGAGACGATAGGGGTGATGAAAGAGAGTATGGTTATTAGAGTTTTCATTTCTTAATTATTATTTTATTGATTTATTGTTCGGTTTATTTGTATATAACCTGCTTAGTAAAAAATAATAGATTACTGTCCAAACCACAATAATTGATATTCCTAATCCATGACCTTCCATAATTTATGTCCTTATTGAAGTTAATTTAATCCTATTCCTGTTTTTACAGAGCACGCTCAAGCGGAGTGATTTTCAATTTCAGCTTTTAAATGATTGGGTGGCATGAGAGGAGCTTCTTGGAATGTGCTAAAGGCTTATGGATTAAAAAACTCATCAAATTTTTCTTCTGGCTGCCATCGCTGCAAGATAACTTTTAATGCATCCTGATAAAAACTCCTTAAAAAACTCTCGCGAGATTTAGCTGCCTCTCTTATTTACAGACCAAACAATAAGAATACCAATTACAATAAGAATACCTAAAACCTCTAAAACATAACCACTTACACCAATAAGATAGGCTAGAGTAAAGCCTATAAGCCCCGATAGTATGCGTAGAACCATTTGCCTAACTCATCCTTTAGTTTTTCTTTTCGTATTAATCCTTATTCTTTTTCTACCAAATCTAGCTCTTCTTACTCTTCCAAGTTCCACCATATTGATACGTTTCTTCATATCTGGATTGAACGTCCGTCAGACACTTCCTACAGTGAAACGCCTAATCTTTCAAACCTTGGTATCGACACCGATACAGCACTTCCTTTGCATCCTTACAGACAGAACAATCCTTGGCTCTAACTCTCATAAAAATACACTATAACTCAAGTTGTCCAACTGTTTCTCTGCTAGACAGGTTTTATCTATTTCTTTGGCTTCTTTGGCTTCTAAGTCCCGCTTCTACTTTTTCAATTTCGTCCGCGGGAGATTTTCCTTCTCTTCGCCTCTGCCTCCACTGATGCTCTCTGTTGCTGACGTCATACTCTTGCCAAAAATAAAAACCAATCCATCTGATAAAGGTTGATTTACACCACATAGCAATCTCCTTTCCTTTTTTACAGAGTACGCTCAAGTGAAGTGGTTTTCAATTTCAGCTATTTTGTATGGGGGTGGGTACTTATAAAAGTGGCAATATGTTTAGTAGCCCCGCCCTATTCTGTTATTCAAGAATGTTTAGTGCTTCGTTACTAAAATTGCCTCAGGAGGATTTATCGATGGTTTTACCGCAAAACCTATAGCTGCAGCAAGATCACCAAGCGAAATTTCAAAAGCATTGGTAGTCTTAAAAGATAAATCAAAGGTTGAAGTCGATTTAACAATTAGCGGTGATGAATAATTAATCACCCACCTGATACGACTTGCATTTTCACAATCGGTTGCATCGGTATTATCAGCCTTCAGTAACCTTCCACCAACAGTGCCATTTGATGTTGTCCCTTCACTAGTCGCAGAAAACGAAGCATCACACCCATCAAATGAAGCAATAATTGAATTTGAGGGGGCAGGATTTTCATTACCAGCATCACCACACTCCCATGACATCCCGAGGCGGGTATTAGTATTTGACAAGCTTCCATATAGATCATGAACATAGCCTGCGCTTCCTAAGGTCCCAGTGTTTGCTATGATTTTACTAACTGTCCAGCAAGTTTTTCCTAGACCCGTTCTACCCATCAAATCATTTGCAAACTGTTGAGTATGCGTAATCGAAATTTTATTAGAAATAATCGCAACCATATAATTGTAATCGCCTGCAGGGACATCAATAGATCCTGTGTTCAAAACTGTTTTAGCAGGTGGCGCTATCGTGTGATCTAATCCTGCTGATAAATCAGCATCACCCAGATCGGCGCAAGTTGAATAATCTCCAGAAATCGGGTTCGATTTACAAATAGCAAGTTTAAAAAATGTTAGGCCATATTCATCAGGATCTTCTTCGCAACTAACTTGATTGGTCTGACCATTATTTGTAACAATGTAACTAAATTGACCGCTACCATTAGCAATTACACCGTTATCATTGAGTCCGTCAGCACCAGTTCTGTCACAAGTTGCTTGTACTTGAGATGTCCAAGCGATAGACAACATTAAAAAAAGCAATAAAGGGCATAATTTATTGAAACTCACACTAAAAACCTCAAACTCTTACTCTATTGTTAATAACTTCTATTTTACAGAGTACTCTCAAGTAAAGTGGTTTTCAATTTCACCTATTTTGTATGGGGGTGGGTACTATTAATAACAAGGAAACGGAATATAGCCCCCGTGCCCTAAATAAATAGACTACTTTTTAGACTACTTTGGAAGTTTTTATATAGCAGGGAGTCTAAAAGCCAACTGTGGTATGGGATGTAGCGAGGTATAAAATAGATTATGGTGCCCGGAGCCTCTGTCGAATAGTGAGGCTAAACGACTGTTTTATATATTAAAATTATATCTATTAAGTCTCGGTACCCCCAATTATACCCCCAATTAATTTTACTACTAACCCAGGCAGCAATGATTTTTTCGCAGTACGCGATACCCTACCCCCCGGCTACCCCCTCAATTATTTTCTGGAGTCCCACAATACCTTATACATTGGAATCTATATAAATAATCCCCCGATTCCTGTTTATGCTTTACTGAAGATCATTTTTTGATTCTACAAAATGTATCAACAGGGTTCTATGATCGCTCTACTGTATATATACAACGGACTCGGGGGAGACCCCCTAAAAAGCTTCAAGTTATTTGAATTGATCAAAGAAAAATCAAAAGAAGATTTTACTATATCTGGATTTGACTGCAGAAAAACTCCGTTTAATTAGCTGCAGTACGACAAGTAATCCTTTTGCTACGAATTACCAAGGGGCCTAGGCCTGATTTCTTCCTCATTGCGCTGAGGGCTCAGACCCAAATCGATTATCCCCCTCATCACCTCTCCTTAGAGACCAATATATAAGAGGAATGCAACCAATAATTGTAATTATAAGAAGGTACCACCACCCCGATCGGTTAACGTCATGAAGGCGTCTTACGCATACCGCTATACTTGGGATGATGAAAATAACCAAAGAAGTACTGTACAAGGGTCCCCAGGGGCCACCATCAATAATCCATGCTACCGTATATACAATTCCTAAAAATAAACTAAACAGCCAATACTCTGACCTATTCGCTCGATCAGAAAAATTAGTGTATTTAACAAAACATATTTTTACAGCATTAAAAAAATTCATATGAGACCCTACCTTAATAAAATTAGAAATTCCAACAAGCTTTGTGTGCCATTTTTTTAAGTTCTCACAAGAGGAATTCAGTGGATTAAATATATAAAAAATAACAGTTGCAGGCTTTCCATAGCAATGGAGCAAAAGTTTCATCTGCAACAGCTTAAAAGCCAACTTCCTCATTAGTTTTTTCTATCCATTTTGTAAAAATACCGCTCGAACATCTTAATTTCTGAGCCAGTCATCTGATCAAGGTTAAAACTAACATAGAAAATACACTGCGGACTCTGCTCAAGAGTAAAACTATGTATTCGCTGTGCATAGTATTTAAATTCTGAGAGCGTGAATGGGGTACTATCAATCAATCCTTTGATGCCTGGAACTACCATCAAAGCTGATTTTTGTTCGCTGTCTCCTCTCAAGGAAAAACCATAACGATCACCAGTTTTGATTATATGGCCGATAGCTGACAGTTGTTTTTTGCCTACAGAGCAACGTGGCTTGTCAATGCCACCTCTGCCTGCTACTAAAGTCGTTCGATTTAAATGCTCTATTTCTTCTCTTAATAGATTATTCTCAGCCGCCAAATCTTCATGGTAGTTAGTTCCACCCTGAGATGCGGTAATCATTTTCTTCAAACGACGAATTTGGCTAGCTTGTAAATCGACTTTTTTAACTATATCGGCGTTCTGTTTTTTTAGTTCCAGATTGCTATCAGCCAGATTCTTAATCTCTTTTTTTTGATTTTTTGATTTTTCTTGCAGAATATCGAAAGAATCTATGGTTCTAACAAGATCTGTATCCTTCATGTAAATAAAACAAAGCAAGACAATAATAACCGCCAGGATAACCTCCATAACGGTTGTATTTCTTAAGTCAGACTTGCGCTCTTCTGACCTACTGTTCATTTGCGGGGTTTATTCAAAAAATCTACGACACTGGTGACAGTTTGATTTAATGCTGCACCGAGTTTTTTCGCCTCTTCCTCTGTCTTTCTCACTTCTTGCGTGACTCGTACGACCGATGCGCTAACTTCTGTTGTAGCAGCTATTGCTTGACTCTCAACTTTTTCTGAGACCTCAGTAATTCTTTTGCAAGACTCGGTTACAGTTTGATTAAGCTGATTGATGTCACTAGAAATATCTCCAGCACTTAATAGATTATTTTTTGCAGTTTCTAGAGCATCATCCAATCCATCAAATTTTGTCTTAGCCTCCTCAACAATAAACTGCGTCTTGTTGCTCATCTCTGCTAGATTTTTTACAGAAATGGTCGTGTTACTCATTGCTGCTGCTAGGTCATTAAAATCATTTTGTAAGCGGCTAGTATCTATCTGATTTAATTTAGCTATGAATACAGCCATTTGAGCTGTCGAGGTTTCTTGAAAAGCCTCAATAATTTGAGCATTACTTTTTGAACTAGCCTCCATATTTTTTGAACTTGCCTCCAGTTTTTTTAGTGCTGACACTACATTAGAGCTTAGTGCGCCGAGGGAATGAAGAACCTCAGTTTCAGGCTCAGAAGTTATTGGTTCAAATTGAGTTAAGTAAATTCGAGCTGCCATCCCAATAACGGTGGTTACTAGTGCTGGGCCCATTTTTCCAATAATGACCTGAATATTAAGGTCATTTAGCTGAACCATAGCACCCACAAGCGCAGCAAAGGTAAATAAGAACCCTAGGTAATATAAGCTGTCGGCAAATACGGCTCGCGTATTAGATGATTTGGTGTATTTTGCGCCCAGCAGATAGTAAGTCGCCATCAACAAGCAAGATGCGCCAATACGCATATATCCAGAACTTCCGTCTAAGAAACTAGGTAGAGGCAGAAGAATTACCAGCAGCCCCACTGCAAATATTATAAGAAAATAACGCCTTAGCTTGTCTTTTGTTTCGTTCGGATCAAAATACACTTCCTTCAACACTTTTTCGGCAGATGCATCATTATCTAAAGAAATGATGGGCCGTTGTGTTCTATTTTCTTGATTCGTATTCTGAGTATCAGTCATTTTCAAAAAATTCCTTGCCTATTTTGCTGGTCCATCGTCCTCTCTCGTTAACATAGTAGACTTTCTGTGCCCCTAATCCTTCAAATCGAGCCCTCCAGTCTTCTTGCTCATTCATACAAAGTTTTGGGGTATTGTCCTCATTATTAATAAACCCTCCGCAGACCACCAAAATATTAAACCCAGACAAATCAATTTTACTGAAAGGGTTGTCAGCAGTACGGTACTCCATCATGTCTGAAAAAATAACTAAGTATTTGGCCTTATCGGTCTGACTTAGCCCAAGCTGAGATGCTAGCGCCAACGCTCCCGATATATCCGTTTGATCGTCCACTTTGTTCTTTACAATTCTTTCAACACAATCTTCTTTTAAATAAGATTCAAATTCCTCTATGCTATCTGAACAAAAATCTTCATCCACAGCACCGCAATCTTTGTCCTTGCGACCTACAAGTTTTTTTCGCTGTATCCTAAACTCACAAACTGCACCTGAAGTTTCGCTTTTTGAATGAATTGGAAGAACTTGAATCAAGGATGGTTTTTTTGGTCCATCTGCTTTTGACGCAATCAATCCGGCAAGTGTATTGATGTTTCTGGGAATTTCTTTTTTAACGCGGTCAGGAGTAAAGTAAGAATTTGAAAAATCCATCAAAACAATGACGTTTGATTCAAGATCTCTTGCGAGGCCTGAAGAAACAAAAGAAAAAATTCCAATAAAAAATACAACAATCGCAAATAAATAAGATGGGGTACGCATTTTTAAACCTTTCGAAAAATAAAACGACTGGGGAATGACACACTTCTTAGCATCGGATCAATCAAAGAAATTAACTTTCCCAAGAGTAGAAAAGAGAATCCAAGACAAGAAAAAACTATTGACTTTATATTTATCCAGACCGCCTGAGACATTGCATACCAAGATCCTACAGCCTGAAATAATTTCCGTCCGACAACAAAAGATCCTGCCATAGAGAGCAAGCAAAAAATAAAAGGGATGATATTTTTAGTTAGGGATATAGGGCTAAAGATAAGATAAATTACCAACAAACACAGGGCGGTAATTATAGCTGCAGTTATCATATTTAATATTGTCGCCCCCTCTAATATCGCTTTTGCTAAAAGACCATCGGTTGTCTGGGAAATCAGCACGTTGGACATCAATGACAATCCGGCAAAAGTTGCGAGCGCAACAATCAAAATTGCTGCCGCTACGTGCTCTAAGGTGCCGCTAACTGACAAATCTCCTAAAGAAAATTCAGCAGGGAGTGCAATCGTCATTACCAAAATGGAGGCAGCAAACATAAGGAAGTAGACTAAATTTATTCTATGAAAAGAGGTTGTATCCTCCAGGTTAAGCACCTGTGTTTCTATCTCAGGAACCGGGGTTTCTGCTATTTCGGCATTTTTCAGCGCTTCATTTATGGAGTTAACTCTTCTATCTAGATTTTCTCCAAATTGATTCAATGAAACGGAAATTTCTTCTGCCGAAATTTTGTTAAGATCTATATTTTCTTTTCTAATTTGCGCTACTATTCCCTTGATAGCCTCAGAGATTTTGTCTACACCGTCCTGAATAATATTGAACATAGTGTTCTTATCATTAAGATCGCGCTCAAACCTGGCAAAATCAGTTTCCCTTGAATAATTAAAAAACGCCATGCTGGACGAATGGCCGAATATATAAAGCGCGAATACAATAGAAGGGCCAAGGAGAGATATAAACCCACCATTCACAAACATCTCCATGATCTCTCCGCTAGCCAAAAAATCAAACCCTGATTCGCCGGTACCAACCATGAAATAAAGAAGAAGCTCCACCATTGCCAAGAAAAAAACTATAGACCAACCAAATATGTGGGTTATACGACTCGGAGCAGCACCGAGGTTTTGCTTGCTCTCGTAATCCATAAAACCGAATATTGCACCTACACCTAGCTCAATCATCGTGAACATAAGAGCTACAACAGCTGCATATGAAACATCAAACACCTCTCTTCCTGCAAATAAATCATCAAAAACGGTATACAAAAGAGCGGAATTAACCATCACTACACAGATAAGAAGTGGAATAAACATCCGTAGCTGATTCAAGGCCTTTTTTTTAAGCACTTCGTGGTCCTTATTAAGCTCAAGCTGTGGAATACTTACATCATTTAATTGCCCAATATTGCCACTGAGTTCGCCTAGTGATGTATTCAGCTGTAAAATCAAAGCGGACTTTTTAGCTTCTCTATCAAAAGAGATAGCTGGCACTAGCTTAAATTCCTGATAAAAATCATCGACAGACTGCCGCAAAGGATGTTCATTTAGTTCAAACTTAGGGCTATCAAAAGAAACAACTGTTGAGTACTTTGAATAAAAAACTTTCATCAGCCTGCTAGATCGAGCGCTGCACTTCCTTGATAGAAAAAAAAGTTTTGATGATATCAGCGCAATCGAGTCCGTTAATGCCTCCAAAGCTTTGCTAAAAGCAGCGGAAATAACCCAAGCAATGAACGAGACAGGAATCCAGGCGATAAGAATAACTAAGGCTATCAGACTTATCTTCGCTATAATCGGCAGCATCGGATTTAATGCAGACAGCCCTTCGATCAACAAGATAACTGACCCCATAACCACCTCTATAAATTTAAAGTAATATTTGACTATTTTAACTATATAGTAGATATTTGATGAAAGACAGAAAACTGACTTAAGTCTATCTTATTTCGATAAAACGTAAGTCATTGCAACATATTCCAAATATTAATAAAATCGTATATATCAAATATAGGAAATGCAAAAATGAAGAAAAACATAATGCTTGCATTGCTCGCTTTAGTTGTTTCTGGTAGCGCTGTCAGTCTTGGATTCATTTCAGAACATACTCACGACCAAAAAAGTATAACTGGAATTGAGATACGTAACGACCACAGCGGGCGTACAAACAGCTCTGGCTGTCATCGTGAGACCAAAACTGGCGGGTATCACTGCCACTAAGTAAGAATAATTTCTAGTTTTTTATATGTTAGCTTGAGGGAATTTTCTTGGAAGATGCTTTTTTCTAGAGTGATCAACTAATAACTGTTTATTGTAGCTTATATGTCTATACTTATATTTAATCAGCCATACGGTTCTAATCCTTTCTCTGCTAAACGTTAGTTTCCGTTTAATCTTTCGAGATAACTCGCAAAAAACTTTACTCTTTGCTCGCCAGCCAACATGACATATTCACCAATAGCATGTTTATCCTTCAGGAGTTCAACCATCAACTCTTCAGCGGAAGAGGTATGCTCCAAAATCGTCTGCCCTATCGCTGTACGATGCTTAGGTTGAATCATTTTTAATAGCAGACCCTGTAATTCTTCTCTACAACAAAAAACCATACTGTCATGTCCTTTTGAAAAAACAGCTTTCTCTGCAACTGATAGGTATTCAGGATTCATTTTTTGGGCAATAGATGCTTTTTCTGGGTGCTTGAAACCATACTTTTCAGCTAAAGCGCTATATTCAGGATTGTCATCCCAAAACTTATCAGTAATTGATGCCATAGACGCTAGCGGGGCAGGTTGAGCCTTTTTAGGTGACACTGCATCCTTGGTATCCATTTTAATTCCATTGAGCCACATGGCATGTTCAGCGCTTCCTTCTTTCATTCCTTCTGGAACTTCACGCAGAGATGGGTTTTCTCTAACTGTTTTTTTCCATACCTGATTCTT
Source organism: Porticoccus sp. Uisw_050_02 (assembly GCF_047729555.1). Lineage (NCBI taxonomy): Bacteria > Pseudomonadati > Pseudomonadota > Gammaproteobacteria > Cellvibrionales > Porticoccaceae > Porticoccus > Porticoccus sp. Uisw_050_02. Next base: position 887,199 of record NZ_CP159825.1, read on the forward strand.
GTTAACTAACTGATATCCCTTGTTTTTCATACAGTTTTTTTTCTTTTTCCCCATAATTATTCCGTTAGCAAGCCCTTTTCCTAAAGCATATCCAATTGCATTAGCGGCAGAATTTGGAGGATCCTTCTCTGTTGTTGTACAGCTGACTGAACCGAAACCACCTCTACAGTCAGTATCGTAAACTTTTGGTTTATCTGGGGCTTTGGTAGAAGTATCTATTCCAGTTCTCGCATAATTATCACATGCAGCTAAGTCTGCGTTAACCTGTGCTTGAGAGCCTACTGTATCAGACACCCAAATCTTATTTGCGGCACACCCAGTTAAAGATATAGATACAAGTAGTGCAGATGTAAGAAGTTTTTTCATTTCTTAATCCTTATTCGTTTACCAATCAAGCCAGCCTTTAGATTCTAATTTATTCCTAGTTTACTTAACGTACACCCTTACGCCAGCTCCACGGTGCTATAGGTTTCGCGTCAGCCCACAGTCCAGTCTTTTTTGTTTTAGCTTGAGCCTCAAGCTCATAAAGAATCTCATCATTAGTATATTTTCTATACACCCAAGCCATACCTTGCCTAACTAATTCGTAGTTAATATTTTGACCGTCAACGAAAACAATACCAACTGTTCTTCCATATCTATCTTTGGTCTCTACTTCTATTAAAGCTTTTTTTTGAAAAACTAATTTAGAGAGTGCCTGTTTGGCTTCGCTACCAAAAGGCTGTTTTCTCTCTGGTGTATCTATACCAGCTAATCTAACTTTTATTTTTTCATTTGAACCAGTAAGGAGCGTTAAGGTATCGCCATCAGCTATTTTAACTACTAAGCCTTCTGTAGTTTCTGCATGAGCTAACAGATTGAATATTAAAAATAGAGATACTATTAGTAGTGGTGTGAGTAGTGTTTTCATTTCTCTTTCTATTTTAATGATTTATTTGCAGGTAGCATTTAACTTGGTAAATTCCTTTTTAAATAAATCTGTATTCCAATTTGCATGTAATTCGTTATTAATTTCCTTACCATCACTTTTAGCATCAAAAGTGGTGTAGTTTATCTGAATAGAATTACCAGCTTTTATTAGATTAATAATCTCACTGTCATCATCTTCACTAGATTGCATAACTCCAGATTTAAGGTAAAGTTTAGTTCTCCCAAATTCATATTTTTTAAGAATCTCAGTTGCGTGGTTATCCTTCAAAACCACTGTAAATTTTCCTTTAATCTCATCCCAATCGTACCCCTCATAACGGATATTTATTAGCAGACGAGGTTGTTTGTAAAAGTTAGCGCAAGAAATTTGTACGTTAACTAATAAATCTTCAGAGTTTATAGTTAGTTCAGAAGTTGGAGAAGACCAGAATCCAGAAGTATCACTAAAACTCCATATCTCTGCCATTACCAGATTAGGTATTAGTAATAAGAACAGGAGTAGTTTTTTCATTACAAGCAATCCCTCCAATCTTTAGAAGTACAGAGTTGTCCATTCTCAAGGTAAGTGGACTTATCTTGTTCTACACCATTTAAAAAATTTGATTTTCAGCTTCAACTTTTAAAAATCTGGTTAGTTCATATTTATCAACTTAGCAGAGTAGTGCTCGGAATCTAACAACAGACGCCTAATTGTATCTTTATTTTCATATGAGCTATAAAAATTAAAGGACATCGGAATGCCTTTTATAAGATTAACCCCAGTCACAACAGCTACGGGCTTATTAGAACCTTCAACCTTCATAATGACTCCCGTATGAACCGAGTCAGTTTCAGATAAGATACCCAAATTAATGGTGTCTGACATCTGAAAATGAAGATCAAGGTTATCAAAATACTTTTTCGATTGATTTTTTGACAAACTATTGAATTGCTCTTGTATGTGGTGGATATCCAAATCCTTCCAAGCAGCTTTTATACTCTTTTTGTATTTTTCTGGATCATATTTAGGAAAAGTTTTCTCTTTCTGGGAAGACATTTGTCCAAGCACCATAACCCAATCTTTATGCTCAGCATCACTTGAACCATCTTTTATTTTTTTTTGAACTTTACAATTAACCCAATACTGAAGAAGTTTGTTACCACTAGAAAATTGTAGCTCACTGAAATATTCAAAAGCTATTTTTTCATTAGGATGATTGCCGAGCAAGCATAATCCCTCAACCTCTGGTAGAAGCATATAAGAATCGCCAAACTTTACTCTACTTTCTCCCGATGCATTTGCCCCAAAAAGAAGCGTCAATATTAATAATAGTGTTATTTGCTTTAGTTTCATTTCTTAATCCTTATTCTCTACCATTCATACCAAGCCTTACCGTATCCCTTTTGCTCTAAGCAGGCTTCTTCAATCTTCTTAGCTGCATATTCTGTATTTGCCTTACCTGCTTCCTTGGCACATTCAGTGCGAGCATTATTTTCTTCTCTTCTACGGTGTTCAGCTAAATCATAAAGGTATTCATTATCAGCATATATACCTGATTCAACTTTGCCATTAGGGTAAGTAAAAGTGCCTTTGCCATGCTTCTTACTATACTTCCACTCACCTACGTATTTACCACCATCAGCCCAAGTAAGTGTGCCTTCACCGTGCATCTTATTATCCTTGTACTCACCTACGTATGAAGAACCGCTAGGGTAAGTAAAAGTGCCATTGCCATGCCAATCACCATCCTTATACTCACCCTCGTATTTAGCACCATCAGCCCAAGTGTATGTGCCTTTGCCATGCCTCTTACCATCCTTATACTCACCTACGTATTTATCGCCATTAGCCCAAGTAAATGTGCCTTTGCCATGCTTCTTACTATACTTCCACTCACCTACGTATTTACCACCATCAGCCCAAGTAAGTGTGCCTTCACCGTGCATCTTATTATCCTTGTACTCACCTACGTATGAAGAACCGCTAGGGTAAGTCATAGTGCCAAAACAGTTATGGTAAGTTTGGGTTTTGTCTTCAGGACAAGGAGGTAACTCACTAGCGTAACTAGGGAGTGCTATTAGAATTAGCAGTAGTGGTGTGAGTAGTATTTTCATTTCGCATGAGTCCTTATTCTTGTCTAATTAAACCAGCTAGAGCTTATGCTGCAGACCGCCCATCAATTACAATTCGTAGTTTTAAAAGTGGGATTATAGGTGCAATCAAAAAAAGAACCGTTAGGAAGAGTTATCCGTTGGTTTTGATTCTGAAAACTTTCAAGGCTAGGAGCAGTTGGCGCTTGAGGAATAGGAAGTGTTCCTGCTGTTGATGAAATAGAATCCTGCATGGTTTGCCCTCCCATCATTCGTAAGCCAACTTCCATAAGTGCTAGGTTCTGTTTTCTCTCTTTCTCTTTTTGAATTTTGGCTTGCTGCTCTTCGTACTGTTGTTGTTGCTGGCGATAATAATTTAATTGCTCTTGATGCTGTCTTTGCTGGCGTTCATGCATTGCAGCAAATTTTGCTTCAGCTGCTTTACGATGTTGTTGCTTGAGTTCTGCTATTTTATTAAGTTTTGCTTTATCCCTTAAAGCTAAAACACACGCACCAAACTCTTCTGTTTTGGATTCATATCCAATCACTTCGCAAACCTGCATCAAATCTTCAGACAAGATATCCGAGTGTGCTTGTGCTGAAATGACGCTAAATAAAGCCATCAGAAATAATTTTTTCATATCAAATTGACTCCACAATACATTCTCTGTATTTCTTAGTATCAACCTTGAAACCTATGTTTTGGCAATCCTCCATATACGGCTTTAACTTTGAAAGAATGCGTTGCTTTTGAGAGGCTATACGTTGCTTTTGAGCAGCTATTTGAGCAGCTAATTGAGCCTCTTTTTTTTGTTTTTCTCGCTCTTGCTGCTCAGCTAAATCGTAAAGGTAATTACCATCATCCCAGACACCTGATTGAATTTTGCCATCAGGAAAAGTCATAGTGCCTTTACCATGAGGACTTTTATGCCTGATTTCACCTTCATATTTTCTGCCATCAGCATAGTTATAAACACCTTTGGCAAAGCCATTATAAATAGTAATCTGTTCATTCCAGCCCATATCAAATGAACCTGAGTATTTATCACCATTAGGATAAGTCAAAGTGCCTTTGCCGTGGAAACTACCACGGGATAAACCACCCACAAAATCTCCTACATATTTAACACCACTGGCATAAGTCAGAGTGCCTTTGGCAAAGCCATTATAAATAGTAATCTGTTCATTCCAGCCCATATCAAATGAACCTGAGTATTTATCACCATTAGGATAAGTCATAGTGCCATTGCCGTGCCTATCGCCATCCTTAAACTCACCTATGTATTTGCCGCCATCAGCATAAGTCATAGTGCCTTTGCCATTGAGAGCATTGTCTTTAAATTCACCTACGTATTTATTACCATTACTGTAAGTCAAAGTGCCTTTGCCATTGAGAGTATTGTATCTAAATTCACCTACGTATTTATTACCATTACTGTAAGTCAAAGTGCCATTGCCGTGAGGAAATCCATCTTTTAGCTCACCTTTATACGAACCATTAGAAAATGTCTTGCTACTCATAACAGAATACAAGAGGTCACCCTCGTTTATAGTTCTATTGTTAGCACACCCTTGAAGCAGAACCAGCAGGGATAGTATTAGAAGTAGCGTGAGTAGTAGTTTCATTATTTATCTACTGATTCAGCTGACTCGTAAAGATATTTATTATCCGCCCATATGCCCCTTATTACTCTACCTTCAACCCAAAGAGTACCTTGTCCGTTCATCTCGTTATCTTTGAACTCACCTATGAATATAGTGCCATCAGCAAGAGTAGTAGTCCCTTTACCGTTGTACTTGCCGTTCTTAAACTCACCTACGTATGAAGAACCATTAGAATAAGCATATGTACCATTGCCATGCTTATCGCCGTTCTTGAACTCACCCTCGTATCTGTCACCATTAGGATGAGTTGTAGCACCTTTGCCGTGTGGTAAACCGTTCTTGAACTCTCCATCGTATCTCATACCAGTAGCCCAAACATAACTTCCCGTACAATCATCCAGAGTCTCACGCTCATCAGTACAATCAGGAAGAGCATAGGCATGAGATGCAAGGGACAACAAAACAAAGATGAGAGAGGTGGTGAGCAGTGTTTTCATTTCGTATAATCCTTATTCTCTACCATTCATACCAAGATTAAGATTCTGGTTCTAATTGTTTCTCTGCTAGACAGGTCTTCTCTATTTGTTTGGCGGCATATTCAGTACCTGCTTTACCTGCTTCTTTAGCACAGTCACTTCTAGCTGATTCAACTGACTTGTAAAGGTATTTATTATTAGCAAATATACCTGATAGAAGTTCGCCAGTAGTAGTAGTGTAAGTGCCTTTGCCGTGATTCATATCATTCTTAAACTCACCTACGTATGAAGAACCATTAGACGCAGTGAATGCGCCTTTGCCAGCTCTCACACCGTCTATAAAGTAGCCCCGATATATAGCACCATCAGCCCAAGTATGTGTGCCATTGCCGTGATACTTACCATCCTTAAATTCACCTACGTATGAAGAACCATTAGGCACAGTGAATGCGCCTTGTCCGTTTTCCTTGCCATCCTTGAACTCACCCTCGTATCTATCACCATGAGCCCAAGTAAATGTGCCTTTGCCATTTTTCTTATTATCCTTAAACTCACCTACGTATTTATTGCCATTAGCATAAGCCATAGTGCCATTGCCGTGATATTTATCATCCTTAAACTCAACCTCGTATCTATCACCACTAGCCCAAGTAAATGTGCCTTTGCCATTTTTCTTATTATCCTTAAACTCACCTACGTATTTATTGCCATTAGCATAAGCCATAGTGCCATTGCCGTGATACTTACCATCCTTAAATTCACCTACGTATGAAGAACCATTAGGCACAGTGAATGCGCCTTGTCCGTTTTCCTTGCCATCCTTGAACTCACCCTCGTATCTATCACCATGAGCCCAAGTAAATGTGCCTTTGCCATTTTTCTTATTATCCTTAAACTCACCTACGTATTTATTGCCATTAGCATAAGCCATAGTGCCATTGCCGTGATATTTATCATCCTTAAACTCAACCTCGTATCTATCACCACTAGCCCAAGTAAATGTGCCTTTGCCGTGTCTCTTATCATCCTTAAATTCACCTACATATTTATTGCCATTATCAAAAGTAATAGTGCCAAAACAGTTATGGTAAGTGTCTTCAGGACAAGGAGGTAAATCACTAGCGTAACTAGGGAGTGCTATTAGGATAAGGACTGTTGCTATGATTAGAGTTTTCATTTATTCCTTAAAGATATTTGATATTAGTGTTTTATATTGCTGGAAGTCCTTAATCTTTCCATCATCAATGGGGGCGGATTGTGAGGTAGCTGTGGACTGTATTTTTTTCTTTTGCTTGCGAGCTTTTCTTTGCATCTTTTTAGGGAGTTCTGTACCCCACTCACCAATATATTCGCCATGGGCCCAAACGCCTAATCGCTGCTCTCCATCACTATGAAATTCAGCGCCAGTGCCATGTGGTAAGCCATCTTTATATTCACCGAAATACTTCACCCACTCACCCGTTTCTTCATTGGTGACCAGCATGTAACCTTGGCCATTCTCTAGGTTATCTTTATATCCGCCTTTATAGACTACATAGCAGCCTTCCTCTTTTCCATGCAAGCTGCCATGACCTTCTCTTTTGTCTTTTTTAAAGTTGCCTTCATATCTTGATGAATCTGGATAGATAATGACTCCCTCACCATCAAGATAATCTTTAACAAACCCACCGATAAATGTTGTTCCGTCAGACTGCGTCAAAGTTCCTTTTCCGTGAAATTTCCCTGTTTTAAACGATCCCACATAGATAGAGCCATCTGGAAAAGTCATCTTGCCCTTGCCATTGAATTTTCCCCATTTCCACTGACCTTTATAGATGTGACCATCAGCCCAAGTAAATGTACCAAATCCATCTGGTTGATCCACATCCAGCTCACCAATGTAGTGATCACCGTCTTCAGTGGTGAAGGTTTGGTTTTTTAGTTCTTCTGGAGACTTTTTACCGAATAGTCCGAACATTTATCTTCCTTCACTGAGAGTCAGTTTATGTATTAATGCAATGAGTGGTATTTTTTAGCTGGATGCCCTATATGCAGTGATTGTAAAATAAACTCCAACGATTATATTTATTGGAAACCATACTTCTCTGGATAGGTGGACAGGTATCAGGGGGTTAAATAATAAAGCTATACCCAAAAATGCCCAGAAATTAAAGCTATCTCTCTCAAAAAGAAAAAATGCAGCGTAAATTGAAATTCCTGTGACAACTAACCTTAGTAAAGTGTAGTAGCCATAAGGTAAACCAAAGATAGCAATGAAAAGTAATATGGCTGGAATGTAGAGGATTTTTTTTGTCATTTATTCACCCATTAGATTGAGCTCTCTTCCAGTTAAATAACGATACAAATTTTCAGCATCGGAAAATTGATCGGGGTAAACATTTAATTCTTCTCTCAACAGATACCTTTAGGATTGTTTTGATTTAAATACTTTTGAGAAGACTTCCGTTACGAGTGCTGGAGCTATGAGCAACAAGCCTGGAGCGGCAACTAAAACTCCAACCCACGTATCATATCCATATACGCTAGTCACTGCTAAATAAGTTCCCACTGTTAACGGCAACATAAATCGTAGTATGAAAGCTACAGCAACAGCACCTACAGCCCAGCCGCTCCCGAGCCAGTCTTCAATTCCTATATAACCTAAGCCAATTTGAGCAATACCTGCAATCATAATTCCAATATATAATAAACCCATTAATGCAGCCATCTATTCATCCTTTGCTTATTTATTAAAAATACTTGCTATCCATGGTTTAGACGATTAATGATAATAGCTTCATCGTTTAATTATCACAATCTGATGATGTGATGGCGAATTCACCGATATATTTATTGGTGTCAGTATAATAAATGTACCCTAAGTCAAACAATTTCAACAAAGAGAGCGTTGCAGGTGTTGAGCATGCGACAGTTATTGTATGTTTTTGCAATTGTTTATTAACGACGCTAGAAGTAATTTTATCGCCTGCGTCGCCTGATTTGATAAGGTAGTAGTAAACTAGTTTTTTTCCGTCCATACACATTGTTCTGCTTAATGATGTAATCCTATCAAGCGTAATTGGCGTTTCTTTGTTTATCTCAGCAGATGTATGATGGCACAACTTATCTCTGTGTTCATTTTTCACTATAAGCGAAAGACAAGATGTAAGTATTGGGCTGACCCTTGCGTCAGTGATAAATTTGCCTGATTTAAAAAGCTTTGCAGCTTCGCTCCAACTGATTGTTTTGCTTAACTTGTTATAGAAACATCCGCAATAAAGTTTTGATTCCCTAACATTGTAATTTTTCGCTGTAGTTGCCTCGCATGAGGAAATAAAATCTTGTTCTCCTTTTTTCCAATCAGCATAACTAGGGAGTGCAAGCAGGATTAGTAGTGTGGCGGTGAGAAGTGTTTTCATTTCTATAATCCCCTGTTCTCTTAGATTTACAGAGTATGCTCAAGTGGTTTCATTGTTTGACCTCTAGCCTATAACGGTATGAAACAACAATCGTAACTCATAAGTTTTAATCTAAATTCTTCTATTGATGAATCCTTCCAATCTTCAGCACTGAATCCGTTGCCATGATTGTCGTCAAATAATTTTGCAAAACGTATCACATATTCCTTGATTTCGGGTTGTTTATCAGAAAATAAAGCATCTCTAACTAGCTCGCTAGCAAACTGAACAGTAAGCTCCTGCTCTTTAGTTGCTTTAACTCCACGAGGCAAATAATCATGCGTCTTGCCTTCTAATATCCAAGCAAATTTCTTGAAAAATTCAAGCCCTTCTTCCGTATTAGAGTTAAATTCTTTTTTAAGAGTTTTTGTGTACATTAAGTAAACGGAGCCTACCGTCATAACAAAATGATTAAATAAGTCCTTGCCGTCTATATCTTTGCTGAACCAGCCCATAACTAATCTCCATTAAGTCTTGTATTTGCTTTTCCTTTCTCAGTAGAGAATACTCTGATGAAAAACATTTTCAAACAATATGCTTTGGCTAGCATTCAGAACGACATCAAGCCTTGTCGAGTCAGTAAATCTTTATTTAATAAAGGGAAACAGCCCTATTGACCTAGATGCTTGTAACCAAAGGCGAATGATATGCTTGAACATCACATCAAAAACTGTGTATTTGATCTTGAATGTAAAAAATCATGGCAATCAATGCCAGTTGTTGAGTCAAAAAATAAGAAATGGTGGCGTTTTTCCACAAAAGGCGAAGTGCGCTTCTGCTCTGATTGTGAAAAAAAAGTTTACCAGTGCTCCAGTAATGATGAGCTAGCTAAAAATATTAACCTTAATCGTTGCGTAATGATTGAAAAGCAGATCGAATCGGATAGACCCGCAATAATCGTAGGATATATCCGAGAGACTAAGGAATGAAGATATCATCGTCAATCAAGTACTTCTCCGGAGATATCTATCTGGGTGAATGGAAAAATGGCAAGCGCCACGGACAAGGCACAATGACCTGGCCTGGACGTAATGGTGGAAGTTATGTCGGCGGGTTTAAAGATGGCCGCTATCATGGCCAAGGCATCATGAGTTATGACTTTGGCGAAAAATACATCGGCGGGTACAAGCACGGTGCTCGTCATGGGCAAGGTGTCTGTAACTTCTCCGAAGGTGGCACCTACACTGGTGCATTTAAGAATGGGGACATGAATGGACAAGGCCTCTTTATTCATCCCCTTGGCAACCAGATATACGTCGGTAAATGGAAAGACGGGGAGCGTCACGGACAAGGTGTAATGACTAGTGATGACCTAGATAGTTATCCCAAACTAAGGCTCGGACGTCAGCTGTCTCGAGAGGAATATTTCGGTAAAAAAAATCGCCCCTATGCGGTCATAACAAAATCCCCCAAGTTTAAGTATGAAGGTCAGTGGAAGCACGACCTGTTTCATGGACAAGGTACCCATACTTGGCCTAATGGTGATAAATACGTCGGTGGATGGAAGGATGATCGGTTTCACGGAAAAGGTATTTTTACTGTTCTCGGTTGCTATGAATGCATCGGACAATGGAAGGATGGCCAATACCATGGCCAGGGGAGTTGTATTTTCGATACTGGCACTAAATATGTTGGTGGATGGAAGGACAACAGGCCTCATGGCCAGGGGATCCAGACCTGGAGTAATGGCGAAAAGTACGTCGGTGAATGGAAGGATGGTAAGCGCCACGGACAAGGCACAATGACCTGGAGTGATGACGAAAAGTACGTCGGTGAATGGAAGGATGGTGAGCAACACGGCAAAGGAACCCGTATTTATGCCGATGGCGAAAAGTACGTCGGTGAGTGGAAAAACAATGAGCGTAATGGCCAGGGGACCTGTATTTATGATGATAACAACAAATACACTGGTGGCTGGAAAGATGGGTTCTGGGACTCTAAAGGCACAGTGACTATGACTGCAGGCGAGGAAATTTATGAAGCCACTAGTGAATTCAAAGCATACAAGAGTGTTGGAAAAATGAAACTTACGCGCAATGGCAAGCCATTTACTCCTTTAAAAAAATATAAAAAAGGGTAGCAGTCTTGACGAAAACAACTCTCAGTTAGCGTTAGAATTAAATCTCTAAGAATTACACTGCAAGGCTAAAAATCTACAGCCAGTCTTTTTTTAACATCTGCTTCAGATAATATTACACCAACGCCTGCGCGGAGATTACTAAACTTCCCCATAAATGATTTACTGTTTTCGCGGGCAGAACTATGTTCGTGTTCTATTTGTACAGTTAAAAAACCGAACAGAATTGAGAGACAGTTGATAAGGCGCAAAGCCGCGTATTCTCTATATATATATAATATTATTATTATTATTATTACCTATTGTTCGGTTGTTCGTACTTTTTTTATAGGACAATACCTTTTACTTTTGCCAATTATATTGCGCCGGCAATTGTCTTGGGTGTCTATATATTCAAAACCTGATGTATACCCTAAAAAAACACCGAACGCCTGACAACGTAGGTGGCGCCTACGTATAGTACCGAACAATTCCACAACAAAAAGCCGAACGAGCTACTCTTTCTTTAGCTCTATAGGATATAGGTGCCCCCCTTTAAGACGAATGCATAATTTATCTATATCAGATTGAAGCCAAGCTGTAGTTCGTGGTCCAATTCTTACCCCCGGCGGATAAATTCCAGACTGAATTCCAGCCCACCAGGCTGATCGACTAACTGGAATTTTAGTTAGCACGGTTGGTAATCTATAAAACCCAGACTGGGTGTTTTGTGTCTCTGCTTGCATCGTATTTCACTCTTAATAAATAAAAATTATCTGTTTCTCATCGAGATTTATATCGAAATTTCTCTGTATGCCTTTAAATGGTTTTTCCATTGATTGAAACAACGTTTGTGCCACCTCTTAGACCATCCAGATAATCAGCCCAGTGTTGCATCATCTTCTGACGCTCTGGCAGGTATGTCGCATAATTATAGGCAGCCGATACCTGATTTCCGATTTTATGTGCCAATTGGAGCTCAATAACATCGTGTCGCAAACCCTGTTCGTGCAATATGGTTGATGCGGTGCTTCTGAAGCCATGTGCCGTATGCTTGTCCTTGTAGCCCATGCGTTTTAATGCAACATTGACTGTGTTCTCAGACATAGGTCGCTTAACGCTGACAGCCCCAGGAAACAGGTACTGCAGATGCCCTGTATGACCGTGCAAATCTTTAAGAATAACTAATACTTGCTTTGACAGCGGGACAATATGAGGCAGCCTCATCTTCATTTTTTCCCCGGGGATTTTCCATTCCTTCTTTTCGAAATCAATTTCAGCCCACTCGGCGTGACGCAGCTCTCCCGGGCGAACAAATACCAAAGGAGCCAACTGTAACGCCTGTTGAGTCAGATAGGCACCTTCATAGTTATCGATATCAAGAAGGAGCTGACTAACCTTATCTGGGTCAGTAATGCTTGAATGATGCTTGACCTTAACTGGAGTTAAAGCGCCTTTTAGTACTGAACTCAAGTCCATCGACGCCCTATCAGTTGCAATTGCAAATCTGGATATCTGGCCACAAATTTGAAGCGCACGATGCGCCGTTTCAATATTTCCTCGAGATTCAATTTTTTGAATAGCACACAACAACGCAGCGGGTTTTAATTTACTCATAGCGGTACTGCCGATAAATGGAAAAATATGTCGTTTCAACATACTCATTGTCCTATCAGCAGTTTTCTTGACCCATTTCACCTTATGCTTTTCATGCCACTCCAAAGCAACTGACTCAAATGTATTGGCCGCTTCTTCTTTATCATGGCGCAACTTAGTTTTCTTGATTTCACTTGGATCAAGACCTTGCGCGAGAAACTTTTTAGCTTTATCGCGAGCCTCTCTGGCTTCAGCAAGAGTGACATCAGGATACTGACCGAAGGACAAAAGGTACTCTTTGTTGTTAAAACGATATTTGAGCCGCCAACACTTTGAGCCCGTAGGGTTAACTAGAAGATATAGGCCTCCGCTATCAAATAGCTTGTAGGATTTATCGCGGGGTTTGGCTTTAGTAATTTGAATATGCGTCAATGCCATAATTGGGGGTACCGAGGTAATGAGTGAAGTAAGATACCCCCAAAAATACCCCCAAAAATTATGGATGTCAATGGATCACTATAGACAACTGTATTGTAAATAAAATTAATTAATCAATTAAATCATATACTTAACGTAAAATTAAAGTTTACTAAAGGACCGTATGGACGGGTTTGGACTAGGGGAAAACAAGAAATGGTGCCCGGAGCCGGAATCGAACCGGCACGGTGTTTCCACCGAGGGATTTTAAGTCCCTTGCGTCTACCAATTTCGCCATCCGGGCATAGTCAATGGATGGGCTAAACTACCAATTTTTGTTCTAGAATCTCACCATGCTGGCTGTTCTATTCTTTCAGTCTAAAATGGAGGCGCGGGTCGGAATCGAACCGGCGTACACTGAGTTGCAGTCAGCTGCATGACCACTCTGCCACCGCGCCTTTTGGAGGCAGAATTGTACCCGAGAGGCTCATTAAAGAATAGTCTGAAGCTGCACTAATACGACAATAAACTCAAAGAAAATATATTTAATCCTGCGAATCAGGCATTGAAGATAGCTCTGGCCATGCGGCACGAAGGTAAATAACCATCGTCCATAAAGTAAGAACAGCTGCGATATACAGCAGTATGGTGCCTAATATATCCCATTCAGGATGTTTGGTCGGATCTGCAGCAAGAAGCACTGTGATCGCAATCATCTGAAGGGCGGTCTTAATTTTTCCCAAATAATTTACAGCCACACTGGTTCGCTTTCCAAGCTCCGCCATCCACTCGCGCAGTGCAGATATTATAATTTCTCGGCTCACTATCACTAGTGCAGGAAGAGCAAATAGCAACGTTGCGTGAACCTGAACCAGTACAAGCAATGCGGCCGAAACAATCAACTTGTCTGCAACAGGATCCAAAAAAGCGCCAAATGGCGTGTGCTGATCAAGCTTTCTCGCTAAGTAGCCATCTAACCAATCAGTCGCTGCTGCAATACCAAAAATAGAGGCGGCAGTAATATGCTTCCACTCCCAGGGAAGATAAAAAACAACTACAAACACTGGGATCAGTAAAATACGCAGGAGCGTTAATATATTTGGCAAATTCCACATATTTTGACTACCGAAAAAATCAGGAGGATAAAAGTAACAACTTATTCATTATGCAGGATACTGTAAATAGATTCAGCTACCTTTTTACTTATGCTTGGAACACGCATAAGCTCTGCGACGCTCGCTCGCTTAACCTCATTAATATCGCCAAAAAAACGCAACAATTCACGCCGACGCTTAGGGCCAACACCTTCTATTTCCTCCAGGCTTGAAGTTTTTCGTTTTTTGTCCCTTCGCTGCCTATGGCCAGTGATAGCAAATCGATGCGCCTCATCCCTAATTTGTTGAATTAACAATAATGCGGCAGAATCACTTTCCAGGACTAATTCTGTATAGTCATTTTTAGCATCTATGATGCCTTCCGAGCCTAATGAAGGGGCAAGTAAAAGCGTCTCAAAGCCAGATTTTCTGGTTCTCCCCTTACCCACTCCGACAATTTCAACTCCGATAACACCTAGCTCCTCAAGAACATTGGCCGCTTTTTTTAACTGGCCCAAGCCACCGTCTATCAACAAAATATCTGGCAACTTTTCTTCACCTTTTTGTAATCGCTTGTAGCGTCTAGTTAATGCCTGCTCCATAGCGGCATAGTCATCTCCCGCTGTTATATCTTTAATGTTAAAACGGCGATAATCTGACTTGAGAGGGCCATTAGTATCAAAAACAACACAGGAGGCCACCGTTGCTTCTCCGCTGCTATGACTAATGTCGAAGCACTCAAGCCGGCCTGGTAGCTCTTGCAGGTTGAGCAATTTTTGTAGAGCTTCAAATTTTTGTAGCAAATTTTGTTTGGAGATAATGAGACTTTTAAGATTTTGATTGGCTGTTTGTTCTGCCAGCTCAATCCACTTTTTTCTGATAGCTCGACTTCTACACTTAAACTCAATTTTATATCCAGCAACAGAAGAGACGGCTGAGGCAAAAAGCTCGCTATCATCGAGTTTAGCATTTACGACAATTTCTTTTGGAAAATCCCCTTTTCCACCATCTCGCAGATAATATTGTGGGATAAAATGCTCTAGGATTTCTCCCGGAGAGGTCGCCAATGGGACGCGTGGATAAAACGTTCTACTGCCTAAAATTCTCCCCTGTCGAATATACAGGATATGGATACAGCCCTGTGAGCCGTCCTGAGAAGCTGCTACGATATCAATATTCTTGTTGCCTGACTCAACGACTTGCTCTGCCTGTATTTTTCTTAATGCGGTGATTTGGTCTCGCAAAATGGCAGCATGCTCAAAATTTAAATTCTTTGAGGACCAGTCCATTTCTACTTCAAATTTTTTGATGAGATTATCGCTTTTCCCCTCAAGAAACATTTTAGTATAATCGACGTCTTGATGATAACTTTCAGGCGTTACTAGATCGACACAAGGTGCCGTACAGCGCTTAATTTGATACTGCAAACAAGGCCGAGTACGATTTTTAAAAAAACTATCCTCGCATTGTCTGACCTTAAATGTTTTTTGCAAAAAACTCATACTTTCGCGTACGGCCTGAACGCTAGGGAAAGGACCAAAATAACTACCTAGTCGCCTCTTGCTTCCACGATGGAATGCTAATTGCGGATATTTATCTTGATCTGAAAGGAATATATACGGGTAAGACTTATCATCCCTCAACAAGATATTATAAGGAGGTAAATTTTGCTTAATAAGGTTCTGTTCAAGCAACAAGGCTTCGATTTCTGTCTGCGTCACCGTCACATCAATGGTGATGATACGATTTACTAATGCCTGGGTCTTTATTGATAGGCCTGTTTTAGAGAAGTAACTGGCCACACGTTTCCGTAAATTCTTTGCTTTTCCTATATAAAGAATTGCTCCGTTCTCACCTAGCATTTGATAAATGCCTGGTCTTTGGGTGAGCCCTTTTAAGAAAGACTGCGCATCAAACGACGGACTATCGGTAGTCATGGCTATTGGTACACTCTTGGTTCAATTTCTAATGCAATACCAAATTTCTCTAAAACAGACGCCTGAATATCTGATGCTAAAGATAAGAGTTCATACCCAGATCCACCTAAATTGACAAGCACAAGAGCTTGTTGGTCATGTACCCCCACTCCATTTCTTTGGAACCCCTTCCATCCAGCTTTTTCGATCAAATAACCTGCGGCAATCTTCATGTTGCCATTATATAAATCATAGCTAGTTATATCTGGATACTCTTTTTTCAACGCAGTTTCAGCCTCCAAACTAATCACCGGATTCTTAAAAAAACTACCTGCATTGGGAATAATGGCAGGGTCAGGAAGCTTAGAACGACGAATAGAGGACACGATATCGGAGATCATTTTTGGGGTTAAAATTTCATGGAAGCTCTGGCCATGCTTCATCTGCAGTTGCGTGTGAAGCTTCATTAAAGCCTGCTTAAGCGCCGGGTATTCAATACAAATGTCTGGTTTAGCCGAAAGACGGAAACTCACTGCTGTGATGATATATTCATCTTGGCCTGATTGCTTGAAGAAGCTATCTCGATAGCCAAACTGACAGTCACTCAAATCCATTCTTCTCACATCGCCTGTTGCCTTATGTGTCACCTCAAGGGAATCAAATCTCTCGCTCAATTCAACCCCATACGCACCAATATTCTGAATCGGTGCGGCACCCACACAGCCGGGTATCAATGATAGGTTTTCAAGGCCATTCCAGCCCATTTCAAGAGTTTTTAGTACCAATTGATGCCAATTTTCACCAGCACCCACCTTGATCACCAGATCATCTTCTTTCTGAGAAGTTAACTCAATGCCCAGTATTGATATATGAACAACTAGCCCGGCTAGATCTCCAACCAATAAGACATTGCTGCCCGCCCCCAATATAATAATTGACTGTTTGTGCTTTTTTCCCCAAGCAAGCGCTTCGGATAATTCAGCTTGCGAAGAAACAGAACAAAAATATTCTGCTGTTGATGGGAGAGCGAACGTATTGTATTTTTGAAGAGAGACTTTTTTGGTAATTTGCAGCATCAGGCTAGCTGCCCAGATAAATGCTCAAACAAACCATTAGAAGCATCTTCAATAAGATCTAGCACCTCTTCGAAGCCTTCTTTTCCGCCAGTATATGGATCAGGAACTTCTTTTTTTTCACTGCGGCTATAGTCTAGAAATAATCCCAGATGGCCCACAAATTGTGGCGGGGTCATTACCTTTAAATCTAAAAGATTCTGCTTATCCATCGCCAACACATAATCAAATTCACTAAAATCTTCTGGCTTTACTTGGCGTGCCCTCAATTGTGTAAGATCGTAACCATGCTGAAAAGCTGCTTCACAGGCCCTAGGGTCTGGGGCTCGTCCTATATGCCAATCTCCTGTTCCAGCAGAATCTACAATAATTTTGTGCTGCAAGCCCTCATCGATGATTTTTTTTTCAAAAATAGCATGCGCGGTGGGTGATCGGCATATATTGCCAAGACACACGAATAACACTCTGATGGGTTCTTTCACTAACTCTAACCTATGATGATTTTTTTAGTAGACTAATTAGGTGTTGCAAATCTTCCTCTGTATCAATACCGTTAGGTACATGGGAAGTCGCCTGTCCTACGTGTATTCTTTCTCCGTACCACATAAATCGTAACTGTTCTAAAAATTCCAATTTTTCAATAGGGGCTGCCGGCCAACAGACGAATTGGTTCAGCATTGATACTCGGTAGGCATATATGCCTATGTGGCGCATAGGATTAAAAATTGACGATGCTCCACCAGCATTAACATCTGTTATTTCGCGGCGATGCGGTATTGATGCGCGACTAAAATATAATGCCAAACCATTATTATCCGTTACCACTTTAACCACGTGAGAGCTAACAAGATCAGCGTCAATATCAATAGGATCGCAGAGAGTCGCCACTCCCGCCAAAGAATTCGTCGCCAAATTATCAGCCACCTGGTTGATTGCTTCAGGAGGAATCAGCGGTTCATCTCCCTGAACGTTGACAACAATATGATCGGCAGGCAGCTCGAGCTTTTCTGCCACCTCTTGTAATCTATCCGTTCCAGACTGATGATCTGCTAATGTCATGGCAGCTTGGCCACCAAAACTCACCACGTGGTCAAATATTCTTTGATCATCTGTGGCCACAATAATCTGATTAGCATTACTTTTTTGAGCCTGGGTATATACCCGCTGGATCATTGTCATTCCAGCGATATCCATAAGAGGCTTCCCTGGTAATCTTGAGGAGTCATAACGGGCAGGGATAATAACTGTAAAATTCATACTACTTACACTCTGCTTTGGTTAAAAATTTAACTTCTACCAGCCTTCTAATTTTTGCAAAAATTCAAGACTTTAGCTCACGCAATTGCTCTAATAGACCCTTTAAGAACAAGGAATCAGGCACAGCCTGCACATCCATTACCCAAATTTTATCATTGATTATATGTGTGCATTTTACTGCATCTTTTGCAGTAATGATGATCGGCCAGTCGTCTTGGAAAGCAAACTCTTCACCACTAAAATTATGATGATCAGGCCAATGATGGAGCTGAGGATCAAGACCTAAGCTCCCTAGAGTATCTCTAAATCTCTCAGGGCTACCAATGCCTGCAACTGCATGAACCTGTAGACCGTATCCCCAGTCTTTAAACCATATCTTCCCTGGCTGGTTGAGATCGAATAAACCTGTCACTGGCAAAACCTCGTCAGAATTTAACTGCCTTAGTTGGATTGGCTCAATAGCAAATGAGGTGCTATTTTGCAAAGAAGCTGTCTTGCGATCCTTGGTTTTGTCCAGCAAATCAGAAGTTGTCATATTTGTTAAAACGAAGTCTACTTCCTTTAATCTTTTTACCGGCTCCCTTAGGGGGCCGGCTGGTAAACACTGTCCATTGCCAAATTGCCTCTTTCCGTCCACTACAGCAATTTCTATATCTCTAGGTAGACGGTAATGTTGCAACCCGTCATCGCTCAAAATCAAATCACAATTTGTCTTTTCAAGCAGAAATATGGCCGCCCGGTAACGGTCAGGATCAACCACAACAGGACATATATTTGCCAATAACAATGACTCATCTCCAACGCTCAAGGGCGAGCAATTGGTTGTCACCAGCAAAGGATACCGAGAAGCTCTTCCTCCATATCCCCGACTAATAACTCCAGGGTGGTATCCCTGCTCTTGCAACCAATGAGCGAGTGCCGCTACCAATGGGGTCTTTCCAGTGCCGCCGACACTTATGTTTCCCACTACAACCACAGGAACGGTTAACGGAGGATTTGGCACTAGTCTAGCTTGATATAAACGACGCACGCCAGCCAGTAACCGAAACAACCATGAGAAAGGGACCAGTAAAAGTATCCAGCTCAAGTGTCGACTCCAGGCTTTTTCAAGCATGAGAGAAAGTCTCATCTATTGTAATTTTCCATCACCAGGAGGACTCTTTTGCTCTATAGTGATCTTATTGTGCAGTTTGGCGTAATGGCCATTCAGTTCCAGCAGCTCTGCATGTTTTCCCTGCTCGACAATCTTTCCTTTGCTCATGGTCAAAATTCTATCTGCATTTTCTATTGTTGTAAGCCGGTGAGCGATAACAAATGTAGTGCACCCTCGCATAATCCCCTCTAACGCTTCTTGTATGTAGCGCTCTGTCTGCGAATCTAGTGCTGATGTTGCCTCATCGAGTATCAATATCGGTGCATCTTTTAGGATCGCCCTAGCAATAGCTAAGCGCTGGCGCTGCCCTCCGGATAGTTTTACGCCTTGATCGCCAATGATGGTATCAAAGCCCTGGGGTAACTGCTCAATAAACTCTAAAGCGTGCGCTGCTTTGGTGGCATTTCTAACTTCCTTTTCTGAGCATTTCGCTAAAGCGCCATAGGCAATATTATTATAGATAGAGTCATTAAACAGATTTACTTTTTGAGAAACTAGCGCCATATGGCTCCGCAAATTCTCAAGCTTATAGCTTTTTAAATCTTTACCATCCAGAGTGATTTTTCCGCTACCCATCTCATAAAAACGCGGAATCATACTCACTAGTGTGCTTTTACCACTACCAGAGCGACCAACAATAGCAACTGTCTCGCCCGCCTGTACGCTGAAATTTATCCCGTTAAGCACATTTTTTTCGTTAGCGGCATATGCAAAATTGACGTTCGTGAATTCAAACTGTCCGTCAACTTGATTTTTCTCAAGGACGCCCTCATCAACCTCCTCACTTGTGTCAAGGGTGGCAAACAATGTTCCAGCTGCGGCGATTCCTTGCTGAATTTTACTATTTATTCCCGACAGCGCGCGAATAGGCTTAGCGAGCAACGCGGCTGATGCCAAAAACTTCACGAAATCACCACCACTCATTTGTGACAAAACACTGGGGTCAAGAACAAGCCACATCAAAAATGAAAGAGAAGCTGCAACTAACAGCTGGATCACTGGGGTACTGATTGACTCTGTCACAGATAATTTCATCTGTTGTGTGCGGCTATTCTTACTGGCAGCTTTCATTCGTGTACGCTCGAAATACTTTGCACCATATAAATGCATATCCCTGTAGCCGCTAACAAGCTCCTGGGTTACTTGGGCCACGTCGCCCATGGATGACTGTATTTTCAAGGCCAGCCTTCTGAAGCGCTTGCTGACAGAGAGGACTATTAGTCCAATAAGGGGCAGGACGATCATGAAAATTAATGCCAGCCTCCAGTTAAGATAAAACAAGTAACTAATCAAACCGATGACTAGGGCGCCCTCACGAATCATTATTTTTAACGCACTTGTAGCGGCTTGAGTGATTTGAGATACCGTATAAGTTGCTCGAGCCACCAAGTGCCCAGTCATGCTGGCATCAAAATAACTAGCAGGAAGAGAGGTATATTTATTGAAAACATCAACTCTAAGATTGTGTACCAGTATTTGTGATACGTAAGTCATGCAATATCCACCAATAAAAAAAGACACCCCTCTCACCACAGCAATCAAGATCATGATTAGAGGCACGACCCAGCGGGTATCTATTAACTCACCTTCTTCTGTAAAAACTTCCACTAAAAATACAGTTAGCCCACCATTTTGCTTAACATTTTCTGGCATAGCCGCCGAATCAGCCGTCAAACCACCAATAGCATTGACGGTGTATCCAAACAGATCAATAAAAGCAATCTCCATGGACGAAAAAATAATCAAACCCAAGATACTTAAGAAGAAAATACCGAGGTATCTTTTGACATAAGACAGCAACCTTATGTAAATCTGAAGACTAGACATTTTTGGGTGCTGCAAATCAGGTTCTTGTTGAGCCACAATTGCTTCCTAAATTTATGGTACAAAAATTAGTTTACCAAAAGAAAAGCTCATGAGCTTTTTTAATGCATACTAATACTATCAATTGTTCTTACCGAGAATCAGTTTTTTTAATTATTACATAATTGTATAGGTTCAGTTTTTTTCTCAAAAAAAAGATCATATGATAAGTTACATGCTAAAAACATATCGGTCTTAGGTATTGAGGCCATTTAACCTAAAATAGTTTAAAATATTTTTAATAGGGTTTCAGCATTACTTATGGCTAAAGACATCAACGCTAGCGGCTCAAAATTTGGGTTGGTACTTTCTGGAGGAGGTGCAAGAGCAGCCTACCAGGCTGGTGTACTCAAAGCCGTGGCAGAATTACTGCCCCCAGAAACTAGTGACCCCTTTCCGATCATCTGCGGGACCTCAGCTGGTGCGATCAATGCTCTGGCTATTGCTGGCTGTCATGGTTCAGAAAATCAGCGTACTTTTCAATCTAGAATAAAAAAAATTGAGTCTATTTGGTGTGGGCTGGAGGCCAACAACATTTATAGGTCGGATCTGCTTGGTGTATTGAAAAATACCCTCATGATATTTTTTTCTATATTCAATAAAAACTATACGCAAAAAAAACCCAAAGCATTGTTAGATAACACGCCTCTTAGGAGGTTACTGAACGAGCTGATAGATTTTGAGGCCATCAACGAGTCTATAAATAACAAAAGAATCACAGCTGTAAGCATTACTGCCGTTAGCTACAGCGACGGCAAGTCAGTCACTTTTTATGATGGAGAAGCAACGCTTCAGCCTTGGGTAAGATCCAGGCGTATAGGGATCCGCTCAAAACTCACCATCGATCACATCATGGCTTCTACAGCAATCCCTGTCATGTTCCCTACAACTAGAATCATGGGATCCTACT
Organism: Porticoccus sp. Uisw_050_02; assembly: GCF_047729555.1. NCBI lineage: Bacteria > Pseudomonadati > Pseudomonadota > Gammaproteobacteria > Cellvibrionales > Porticoccaceae > Porticoccus > Porticoccus sp. Uisw_050_02. The sequence continues at coordinate 909,052 of NZ_CP159825.1, forward strand.
TCGGTGATGGAGCTATTCAGCAACTCAAGCCTATTAGTCCTGCCTTACATCTTGGCGCAAATAAAATATTCATTATTGGAGTAAATGACAACTCTTCAAGTGAACCACCTTCGCTGAGTGATGCTACAAATCTGCACATACATAGTCCGCCGTCCAGCGCAAAAATTATTGGCCACATACTCAATAGCGCCTTTGTAGACGCGATTGACAGCGACCTAGAAACCCTCAGGAACATCAATAGGCTTGCCGAAATCCTACCTGCTGAAACACGAGAAGCAAAAGGTATTAGTGATCTTCGACCTATTAAGTTTCTAGCCATTTCGCCCTCTAAAAGTATTGGTACTTTGGCTAGAAACTACTTCAAGGAATTACCTTTAAGTATGCGCTTCTTTTTGAAGATAATGGGCCTAACAACTCGCAGCGAGGGAATAGAGATTGCTAGCTATGTAATGTTTTCTAAAGGGTTTTGCAGTAAACTGGTAGAATTAGGCTACCAAGATGGTCTAGCAAAACAGCAAGCCATCACCGAGTTCCTTAAAGAGTGACCAAAAATAACAAAAAATCCATTGGCGTATAATATGTTATTACTACGATAGTGGTTGATTTGAAATTTACACATTGTAAAATATATCTAATTAAACATCTCAGCTAAAAGGAAATATTGCTATGGCTTTAGAACAATCAATCGTCTCTGGTTCGTTAAATCCAGCAGCAGTAAAGGTGCTGCGTAATACCTATACTCTGCTATCGCTGACCTTGGTATTTAGTGCCGCTATGTGTGCAGTAGCAATGGCCGTCAATGCACCCTACATGGGTCTATGGATGCTTATTCCATACATAGGTTGCCTGTGGATGGTGGAGAAAAACAAAAATAGCACGGCAGGCTTGTTTTGGGTTTTTGCACTAACTGGGTGGATGGGGTTCACTCTCGGCCCAATAATAAACTTCTATCTCTCAACCTCTGGCCCTCAGCTAATCTTAACGGCCTTAGGTGGAACTGCGCTTATCTTCTTCGCCTGCTCTTCCTATGTCCTTGTTACCAAAAAGGAGTTGTCTTTCATGGGCGGATTTCTGATGACAGGCATGATTATCGCGTTCATTGCCGCGATTGCGAACGTCTTCCTTCAGATTCAAGGATTATCTTTGGTGCTTTCTTGTATATTCCTGCTGATCGCATCAGGTGTCATCATGTGGCAAACCAGCGCCATCATCCATGGCGGTGAGCGCAACTACATTTCTGCTACCGTTACTTTGTATTTGATGCTTTATAATATATTTGTCAGCCTGCTGCATCTCATAGGAATGCGTGATGACTAACGATGTATGGAACGCGTAATAGAAAAAGATATTAGCCTTCTCAGTAGCCTTGCTGTCTGGTCTGAAAAAACTGCCAGACAGCTTGCTGCTGAAGAAAACATTCAGCTCACCGAACAACACATCGAAATATTATATTTAGCCCGACAATTTTATGCTGATTACGGCTTTTCGCCATCTATGCGGCCATTAGTCAAGCTTATAGCTATCAACCTAGATATTAGTAAAGCGCGCAGCATCTATTTAATGCAATTATTTCCGCCAAGCCCAGTCAAAATAACAGCCAGGCTGGCTGGGCTGCCAAAACCAAAAAACTGTTTATAGTTAACAATCAAAATAGGGTTCATATGCCAACAACTAGCCAATCTTTTTCACAGGAAGTCTGCGAAGCATGCATCATAGGCGCGCCCACCGTATCAGATGCTGAGGCAGTTGAATTGCTAAAGCTAATACCCAGCTGGAGTATAAAAATTCATGAGGGTGTCCCTCAGCTCACAAGAGTCTTTAGTTTTAGTGATTTCAGGAAAGCCTTAAATTTCACGAATCAAGTTGGTGAGTTAGCAGAATTATCCCAACATCATCCAGCTATATTGCTGGAGTGGGGAAAGGTGATCGTTACCTGGTGGACTCATAAAATTGAGGGGCTTCACAAGAACGACTTTATTATGGCAGCGCGCACTGACGAGGCCTTCAAAAACTAAATCTAAACACTATTTGCATCAAGCATCAGGCATTCAGAAGTCTTCAAAAAATTATTATCAACTCGACCTAAAAGGCTGAATCGTGCAACAAGCTCATCCGGATAAATATCGACAGTTGCTTGACGAAAAATTAGCTGGCCTCAAGAAAACATTCGCCGGAACCAAACATCCACCCCTTGAAGTGCATGAATCAGACACCCTTCACTTTAGAATGAGAGCAGAATTTCGCATTTGGCATGAAGATGGAAATGCCCATTATGCGATGAATACGCCTGGAGAAAAACGCCCCTATGTTATCTCTGACTTTCCAGTAGGCTCTAAAAAAATAAACGAGCTTATGAGCCCGCTACTAGAAAAGATTAATGCTAATGATGCCCTTAAAAAGAAGCTTTTTTCTGCTGAATTTCTGACGGCGCTTGATGGCGATTCAGTCATCACTCTCATCTATCACAAGATACTAAATGAAGACTGGAGACAAGCTGCCATTGATCTTCAGCAGGAGTTAGCCACAAATATCATAGGTCGTAGCCGTAAAAAAAAGACAGTGATCGGTCTAAACTATGTGATAGAGAAATTACTGGTGGATGACAAAGAGTACCAATATAAGCAAGTTGAAACAGGATTTACTCAGCCCAATGCAAAAATTAATCAAGCAATGCTTAGTTGGGCTTTGCGCCAAACTAAGCAATGTAACGACGACCTATTAGAACTATACTGCGGGAATGGGAATTTCACCTGCGTGCTTGCCCAAAATTTCAGGAAAGTTCTAGCTACTGAGATATCAAAAGTATCAGTAAATTCTGCTCACTATAACCTAGAAAAAAATCATATAAACAATGTCACCATTGTTAGGATGTCTAGTGAAGAAATGACACAGGCATTGGATAGAATCAGGCCCTTTCGAAGATTAAAAGATGTTGATCTGGATGATTATAATCTCAGCACAATTTTTGTAGATCCTCCCCGTTCAGGCCTAGACGAAGAAACTCTAAAATTAGTGAAAAAATTTGACAATATTCTTTATGTTTCATGCAACCCGTCAACACTTATGGAAAATATGGCCATGCTCGAGGGGACTCATTCAATAGAAAATTTCGCTGTTTTTGATCAATTTCCTTATACTCCGCACCTAGAATGTGGTGTTTTTCTTAAAATAAAAAAATAATTAACTTTTTATTATCAAAGACTTAGATTATATACTCTAAGATTTTTCACGTTAAGTAGTTTTTACTGAATATAAAGTTATAATGCATGTGCAGAATACTGCAACAAACAAACATGAAAATAAAAGAGATTACTATGAGTAAAGGTACAGTTAAGTGGTTCAATGCAGACAAAGGTTTTGGTTTTATTACTCCAGAAGATGGCGGAAAGGACTTGTTTGTACATCACTCAGAAATTAAAAACGGCGGCGGTTACGCAACTTTAAATGATGGCCAAGCAGTAACGTTCGAAGTTGGTCAAGGACAAAAAGGACCGTGTGCAAACAACGTAGTACCTGAATAATTTATCAGACTACATGCGCACACCCCGGCAATAGGTTAAATTAACCTATTGCTTTTTTTTGCCAAAAATTTAGGTTCTTTTGTTACCTAGAACTTCCATTTCTAGAAAGCTAGTGCCTTTGTTTCCCCTTACTTAGTCACCTGAATACTAACCAGGTGAATCGAAAATATTATGCATAGAACTATTTACCAATCTATTGGGGTGGTCAGTCTTGCCATCACTCTCTCTATTACTTCCCAGGTAATGGCTAAAGATGCGTGTGTCAGTGGCACTAGTACTGTAGCAACAGACGGATGTCTTATAGCTGCTGGTATGGACGATGGTACCTTCGACTTAACGGGTGATATATCGGTTAGCGGTGGCTCGTCTGGTATATGGTTGAACGGTGCTGACCGTAACACCGTCAATTATACTGGGAATATAAATAGTGATAATGGTTCACCGGGCGTCTACATAAGTAGCAGTTCCCTCAACAACATCACGATAAATGGGAATATTAATACGGGCGCTAATGGTCTCTATGGTATTATAAACGCTGTAGGTGTTGGCTCCAACACCATCACAATGAACGGGAATATTACTACAAATAGATATCTGTCTTATGGTTACACCAATATTGTTGAACACAATACCAACTTTACGCTAAACGGAAATATTACTACCAATGGGGATGATACTCCTGGTATCTTAATAAGTGGTAGCAACAATGCCACCATCACGCTTAACGGGAATCTCAATATTCAAGGTGAAACGCGACTGCTAAACGGTCGTGGTATTGATATTGATGACAGTTCTGAAATTACTATAACTAATCTTGGGACTATTACTACCGCGGGGGATGACCCGTATGATATTTATGTGAGAGGAACTACTTCTATTGCCACCCTAAATAACCGCCAAAGTGGACTTACTTATTATGGAAAAATACCAACCAATTATAATGCTGTCATTAATAGTACTTCAGACTACGGAAAAATAATTTTTAGTACCGTTAGCGGAACAACTTCTTTTGGTATATATGCAGGGTCTGTTTTACAAAATAATACTACCTATGCTAGCGTCATTGATGGCTTAGAAGCATCAAATATTACCGCAGGACATTCAGGTTATTATTCCTATGATGGAAGAACCTGGGCGTGGACCTTGGAGAATTCATCTGCCAACTTATGGGACTTAGTTGTAGGTGGCTGTATAGGATGTATGACGGAAGATACTATAGATACTATTGAGGAAATTGGGGATAGTATTGCCTCAGAATTTTCACAACTTTTACACAAATCTGCCACCGCTAATTTTGCCAACATGAATACTTATGATTGCGATTTATTTAATCAAAAAGGAAACTGTTTCTCTATAGGGGGTCGTCACACAGATGTAAATGCTAATAATAACTCTGACTCGTCAAGCTCAGCGGCAGTGTTTGTTTGGGGTAAAAAGTTTAACAAGAACTTTCGCGCTTCAGGGTTTGTCGACCAACAAGTCACAAGAAAGAATCCCAGAGGTCTAAAGGTGAGCAATAAAGGACCTATGATCGGTGGAAACTTAGTATGGAACCAGTTTGCTAATCATCTTGGTTTTCAAGTCAGAGTAGCCAATGCTTACCAAGTAAAAGATATGACCATTACCAGAAGCGAAATAGGTGAGGCAGAGAAAGGAAAAGGTAAAACCGAGATTGATGTACAAAGTTATGTTGCTGAAGTGTCATACCAGTTTAGTGATGGAGCTAATTTTTACCGCCCCTACCTTGCTGCGCGTCGTGCTATTATCAAACAAGATGGTTATACCGAGACGGGAGTCGAAAATCCTTTGACCTTTAATACCTTAGAAGATAAATCGACTACAGTAATTATGGGTATGAAAGCCAAATATAAGCTCGACAATACAGTCACACTTAATGGAGCTCTTGGTGTTGAACATGATGTAAGTAACAATGTGGATAAAATCCAAGCCACTTCTTCAACCATAACTGGACTCACACCAGTCGATCTAAATACCAGTATCAATAAAACCAGACCAGTAGTAACTTTAGGTGCTACTTATTATATCACCCCAAATCAAGCTTTTTCAGTACAAGCGCAGTATCAAGAGTTAGCCTACACCAAGACTAGTTCTAAGACTCTTTACTTTAATTACACAGTAGGGTTTTAACTACTCATCATAGTGGTGCAGATAAATGTAGCAATTAAGAGTAAGACACTAAACAAGGTAAGGTAGTGAATATAGACAAAGCTGTTTGGTTTCTAGGAAGATTACAATAAGGTAGTAATAGCAACAACAATTAATACATCACCCATACCTGTTAAATGTAGGCTGTATAAGGGTTACAAGGGGAAGAGATTGTATGAGCGTGAAGAAAAAGATAGTACTTTGGTTATTTATTTTTACGGTATCAATTCCGCTGTGGTGGTCTATGGATTGGACGTATAATCCTTTTTAATTATTCTTTTACCAATCAAACAAACTTCTAGTTGCACCATGTTTCTCTAGGCAAATCTTCTCTAGTTATTTGGCAATATATTCAGTAACCGGTCAATTCTAAAAAGCCGACGCCACCATGAGAGCCTTCAATCTTGACCATTCCCTCATAGTATGGAACAGCGGCGTTATTCCACTGCTTATCTTTTAATGTCGATATGGTTAGGTCTATTTTTTTACTGGGGATTATCAGCTTCCAGATTAAAGGTAATTGCCTACCATCCACCTTTTTAACAGATACTGGCTGTAGCGTTAGATCGCCTGGTTGCAGTGTGATTTGTTCGCCGGTGCTGGTGATGTATGATCCCGTCACATAATCATCTTGATTTTTTAGGCGCATTCTAAAAGCCATTATTTTGTTGCCGTCATCTAAATGAAGTGATAACCAATCCCAACCTTGAGTACCAGTATCGAGTAATTGAGAGGTCCACTCTTTGTCAAACCACGCCTGACCTTTAAGTTTTATAGGCGCGGTCGTTACGGTATCGACGGCTTGCGTTAGCTCGCCTTCAATACTGATAAAAGGCGCACTATAATAGTGAGACGCGTGGCCGCTGTTCGATTTTACACTAAAGCCATTGTCACCATGTTGCACCAAGGGCCCCGTCTGATTCAGCGTAAATGTAGCGCTCGCCTCTGCGTTTGGTTTTGAGGTATCGGTTGCGCTAAAGGTCAGTGTCGACGGAAACAGTCCTGTATCGCCATCACTATTTAGCCATTGCCAATCATCAATAAACAAGTTCAGTGGCAACACTGCAAGCCCCGCATTACCGACCCCGCCACGAGCAAATTTTTCGGAAAACCAATGGGTATCTAATGAGTGAATGGATGCATGTGCCATGTATATTTGATCGTTATGCCACTTTTTATCTAAAGATACAGTCGACTCATTTAACATAACAGGAGAATTCTTTAATGACGAAGACGAGTTATTCTCATCAGCTTGAGAGCTTCTTGGGCGTGAGTTTTTAAATCGAAATAATGTCCACTGCAAGCCGTAGGGATCGCCAGCCTCGTCTTGCAAGTTAGCAGTTAAATACCACCATTCGATATCAAATTGATCGTGTGTGCCGTGATCCTGCGGAAAACTCATGCGGTAATCTGGATCAGCTTTTTTACCCATATTACTCGCTAAGGCATTATTAGAATCATCATTTTGCTCGTACACGTTCCGACCAAAAACCGACATGTTAGCTTGAGTCTTAAGGGCTATCTGCGAAGTTACAACGAAGTAAGTACTCAATAAAAACACACCTGCTAGGCTGAGACTGACGATTTTTTTATTTAATTTAGCCATCGAATATCCTCCATCAAAGGGCGCTTACCGGCTTTTATAATGGGTATAGCGATGATTAACAGCACAATGCTTAAACTAACTGCATAAATTTGAAGAATTTTTATGGCGTTGATTTGAAGTGGATAAGTCCATTGAAATGCTTGTAGATTAATTTCATAAATAAGCACCCAGCTCAATAAAATACCAAAGGGTGTGGCAAAAATAAGAGCGATGAAGCATAGTAAAAAATACTGAAAGAGAGCAAGTAGCTGGGTTTTAATTGCCGACACACCAAAACTACGCAATAGCATGTTTTGTGGTCGAGCATCATTCATTAATACCACTATTGCACAGGCGAGAGATAACGCAGCCACTAGCAGCGTCACTATATTTAACCCATCAGTAATAATAAAAGTACGATCAAAAGTTTGTTTAGATGTAGCTAATAGTTGTGCGGCATCCAATAAAGATTTCTCCGAGTCTATGCCTTGTATGTCTAGTGCGACTTTAAACCGTTCGAGTCCCGCTACATCTGTATTGATGGCATAAATTGTACTTTTGGAGATTGCAGCATCAAATTGAGATAGTGGTAGCAGAATTTGCCGATAAGGATTACCAAAATCATAAATAATACCCTTAATGACATAGGCCGTTAAGCGTTGCGTCGATGGATGCGAAACATTGATCATGTCATTAATGTCAAGTTTATACTCGAACGCAAATTGCTGATTAACGAAGACTCCATTCGTCTGTTGAAACGCTTGCCAGGCGTCAGCTTTATTGTCTACTTTATCAAATACCATCGCGTCTTTAAACTGCTTGGTGGATGGATAGCTATGTTGCTGCAGTACGGTACCCTCGTAGGTAGTATTATTTTCAAAGCGCTGAAACACCTCTACTTTGGCCTCGTGCCCGATTGCCGCTATATCTACATTGCCTTCGTAATACAGATAATAATCTGTCGCTAGCCGCGATTCTAGCCACGACACGGTTGCGCCTCTGAAGCTGTCTACCATTAAGTTCATGCCTATATTGCTGGTGGCAGCAATAAAAAATGCACAGCAGGCAACCTTAGTTTTACCTGATAAAGCGCTACTTTGTTTGGTGCTAATACGTAGCATAATAAAGCGAGGCGGAATCAGCCGATAGACTGCATCAATCACCCGCGGATAATTAGCTAGTAATAAGCTACAGCCCGATAATATGAGTGTTGCGGTAGCGACGAGTAATAACCATAGCGCTGTTGCAGTATACAATATAGCGCACGCTAGCAGCGCAAACAGAATACATAACACCCAAAAGTTGCGTTGCCATTTTGCTTGATTAGCCGTCAAGTTATCGTGCGTCTGCGTTGAATGTAAAGCTTGGTTGCTTGAACTAAAGGGCGCCACGGTCGCAGCAATACTGCCGCACACACTGATGCCAAATACCTGTAAAAACAGACTTAAGAGCGAGGTGTTGCCAAACCCAATTTCTATGCCATATAAACCCTCGAGCGTGGCCTGCACCGTTGGTGCAACGATATTAGATAAATGAATACTTAAATAAATACCTGCGCAGACGGACACAAAAGTAATTAACACAATTTCTACAATTTGGCTGACAAAAATAACGTAGCGAGGGAAGCCTAGTTGACGACAAATCTTAAACCAAGGCATGCGTGCGTTGATGAGTAAATTGACAGCGTTGATGACAATGAATAAGCACACGACAAACATCAATAAAGCCATGGCCAATAAATTCATGTGAAAACTATTGGTAAGCTCGCCTTGAGGTGCACCATCACTCAACGAAACTAGCTGCAAATGTGTAGGTAAAACGGCGCTAAGATCCTTGACGAGTCCATCGAGTTCTGGCCCCGGCTTTGCGCTGACCAACAGTAAACTCTTTAAATTACTACCAGGAAACAAGCGATAGAATTCGCCAATGTCGGTCACCATGTCATTGCCTAAACTAGGGTCTTTAAGTACAACGAGTTTGGGTAAAGCGATTGTTTTTATTGATGCTGGCGTCTCCACATCGGCATTGTTATTACTGCCGTTAGCAGCATCATTGCCGTCATTAAAAGGAATTGAAAAATTATTTAATGTCTTGTCAAAAATGGATACATCACTATTGGCGATCAGTTGCGCTAGCAGGGAGGGGTGGACAATAACGGCAGGCATAGAAAAAGGAATAGCGGTGAGTATTGCGGTTTGATCACTTTGGCGTGATGAAAGACCTGTGCTCTTGACGCCACTGCTTATTAAAGGCATTAGCGCGATGGTATCGATGCCCGTAATGTCTATTCGACGCATAGAGACTTTTTGTTGCTCTAGCTGTGTCTGCGTCTGTTGCTCGGCATAGATATGAGTTGACGTTTGTGCGACAGCGATAAGTTGGCTAAAGCCGAGCCTGCGCAAATATGCGTAATCGCTTTTGGCAAGTATGGCTTGGGCATTTTTAGGGATAACTTGATATTTAACATTGCTGATCAAAAAAGTACTGTTACTGGCGTAGCTTTGTTTGGCGCTAGCATTAACGATTAATACGGTAGATAAGCCACAAGCAGCAATTAAAAGCGATGCGATAAGCATCAACACACTAAATTTTGTGGATTTGTAGCTACTCAACAGTAGTTTAAAAAAAAGTGTGATTTTTATCAAAATGGGTTTAACTCGCCTCGCTCACTAAACGACCCTCACTCAAAAAGACTTGTTGATCGGTGAGTTTGGCGACTCTTTCGCTATGGGTAACTAATACCAGTGTTGTTTTAAGTTGTGCGCAGGTATCTATCAATAGGCGACTAACAATGTCTGAGTTTTTGTTATCTAGGTTACCGGTAGGTTCGTCAGCTAACAGTAATTTAGGCTTATGCGCTAACGCTCTGGCAATCGCAACTCGCTGCTGTTCGCCTCCCGAGAGCTGATTGGGTAGTTTGTTGATATGCTTTGAGACGCCCAGAGCCTCGATTATAGTGTCGATGTAGCCTACATCGACTGGGCGGCCGTTAATAGCATTGAGTCTGGCTGGCAAATAAATGTTGTCGAGCACCGATACTACGTCTATCAAATTATATCGTTGAAACACTATACCAATTGTCGACATCCTGTAATTATCGGCTTGTGACTCCGACAATGCAGTTATATCGTTAGTTATATTGTTGGTTGTGTCTGACCTTAGTATGCCGCCCAGCAGTATTTGACCCTCATCTGGTTTATCTAGGGCAGCCAGCAGATGCAACAGAGTCGATTTTCCCGATCCAGACGCCCCTCGAATACTGACACTTTTACCTGCTTCAATCACAAACGAGAGTCGATCTAATATTTTTTGTTGTGCCGTACCGTCTTCAAATGATTTTGAGATATTGACTATTTTTAACATGTTTTATTAATGCTTTTTAGTGGATAGTTAGGCTACATTTAGAAGTTTTATTTAAGAAGCAAATGCCCTTGATTCTTTTGAATTTAAATGCACTTTAATACCTGGTGGTAGCCCTATTTCAATTTCAATCTGACCAATGGTGTGATCATGGTTTTCTACCATCTCATTCATTTTATAAACTTTTTGTATAGAGGAAATTATTGCTGACTGAAGCTTAGATAAGTTTTCATTATCAGAGAGATTATCAAGGTTTTTGACTCCACCAGCTTTTTGTTCAACGATGATGCCGATTTTAGGTGGAAATGATAAGCCAAAAAAAACGTCACCTATGATAAATCCTGATTTTTCCAATACAGGTTTAAGTCCGTTAATTTCAGACAATCCATCACCTAAAAATGACGTAGCTTTACCACCCAACTCCCCTACTTTCTCCTTAATAGAATCATTTAAATCTTTTGACTTATTTTTTATTTTATCAAACATGATATAAAACCCCTTAAGTTTTTAGAATAAGACCCATAACCAAGAGGTTCACATCAGAAGTCTACTTCACAGTATATCCCTTTAAATTTGAACCAAAGTGCATCTGCCTCACCGTTGAAATAGTTTAGGTATATAGTTGTTAAAGTCCCTACTATCAAAAAAAATACATACATAAATTACCTCTTCTCCTTTTTTTACACAATAACTATTAAAGGAAGAATGTTCAAATCCAGCTTTTAAAAGATTGGGCGGGTACTATATACAAGCAGCAAACCATAAGCCCTCCCCCGCCCCCTGAAACACGTTAAATAAATAAAGAAGTGGTAGCACCAGTCAGCAGTTACAAGGCTTTACATTGACCACCTCGCTTTTGGGGGGCTATGGTCGCCATGATAATGAGCGTCTGGTCATTGATAACTTAAACGGTAGAGAAGTGGCTAAGTCAGACTTTAGCAGTCTCTTTATCAGTCCTTCTGTGACCATTGCCTCTGCGTACAAAATATATGAACGCGTTGAGCTGCGACCGTCTGCCAGTGTTAACTACAGTGTCGCTTGGTTGGATGATCACTCTGAGCGAGGTACGACTCAATCTAACCTGTCCGTTGATGATCGTCAGATACAAGCCTTATCCACCAAGCTACAGATAGCTGCAGCCTATGCTTATAGTGCAACCAGTGAGTTTGAGTTAAGAACGGGTATCAACTCGCGTTATACCGATGATGATGATACCGAGATCAGCATAGGCGGTAGTAAGTCTAAATTTAGCAACGTGGGTGATGAGAATGTCTACAGTAGTTTTGTGGGTGCTCGTATACGAATAGCCAGCAGCGATAAGCTCAGTTTAGTGGCTGATGTTGAGTTAGGGGGTAACGGCGATGAAGACTATAAGGCCGGTCATTTAAGTGTTGAATACACCTTCCACTAGTCTGGCTAGGTGTTTGTATGGATAGACATTTGTATGGCAATACATAACTTGGTCTAGTTTTAGTATCTTTGCAGCCAGTAGTGCTTTAAAACAAATCAACCTAATCAGCACAGAGGGTCGTGGATATACCACGCCCCTCTAATTCTTAAATCTGCAGTAAATGAAAAACTACCATTTTTATCAAACAGGTAATTTTTTATATTAAAAAATTTAATAATTAAATAATAGTTCTACTAATTTTTTAATGCCTGGTTTTAAGAAATTCTCTTTTTTTACTCAATGTAGTTTTTTTACAATCTTTTAAATTTAAGCATTTTTCTATATACTATGTGTTAATAATAAGATGACAATCGCCGTCTAGTCAGTAGTTAGCAATGAGCGATTCAGCAAGCATCAACTGCCTTCTGAGGGGCCAAAAATGACCAAAGAAATCTCTAAAATAATCTATACAAAAACAGATGAAGCGCCAGCATTAGCAACATACTCCTTGCTACCCATTGTCAATGCATTTACCAAGGCAGCAAGCGTTGTAGTAGAAACGTCAGATCTTTCTCTAGCAGCTCGAATTCTATCTGCATTTCCGGAAAAACTTAAGGGAGAACAAAGAGCAAACGATGCACTGCATGAGCTAGGAGAGCTAACACAAGATCCAAATGCCAACATTATTAAACTACCAAATATAAGCGCTTCTATTCCGCAACTACAAGAAGCCATTATCGAACTTCAATCAAAAGGTTATGATATTCCCGACTACCCAGAAAGCACTAAAACTCCTGGAAGCATAGCTATAAAAAATAAATATGCGAAAGTCCTCGGCAGTGCTGTAAATCCAGTACTACGAGAAGGAAACTCCGATCGCAGAGCCCCAGGAGCAGTAAAACAATTTGCTCGCAAGCATCCTCATCGTATGGGTAAATGGAGTCAATCTTCACGTACGCATGTGGCTCACATGAGAAGTGGAGACTTTTACAGTAGCGACATAGCCACAACGATGAAGAATGCTGAGACGGTTAGCATTGAGCTAGTCGATAGTTCAGGAAAAAAAACCCTACTTAAAGACAATATTGCTGTTCAGAAAGGTGAGCTAGTAAGTGCTATGTTTATGAGCGTCAAAGCGCTCCGAAAGTTCCTAGATGAAGAAATGGAAGGTGCTAGAAAAGCAGACCTGCTGTTCTCTTTGCACCTTAAAGCGACAATGATGAAAGTATCTGATCCTATTATTTTTGGACATGCTGTCACCGTGTACTATGAAAATGCATTTGAAAAGTACGCTTCCACACTAGCTGACCTTGAAGTGAATCCTAACGATGGTGTCGGCAGTGTCTTCAAGAAAATTGATCAACTCCCTTATTCTAAGCGAGTAGAGGTTGAAACAGAATTTCGTCGATGCTATGAAATACGGCCAGAGATGGCCATGGTTGACTCTGATAGAGGTATAACTAATTTACATGTTCCCAGCGATATTATAGTTGACGCCTCGATGCCTGCAATGATTCGCGATGGCGGTATGATGTGGAATGCACACGGCAAGCTAAGATCCACAAAAGCAGTCATTCCAGATACTAGTTACGCCACCATTTATCAAGAAGTTATTAATTTTTGCAAGCATCATGATGCATTTGACCCTACAGCTATGGGTACCGTGCCTAATATCGGTCTTATGGCTCAAAAAGCTGAAGAGTATGGTTCTCATGACAAAACATTTGAAGCGCCTGCAAATGGCACCATACGCATCGTCACCAAGAGCGGAGAAGTAGTACTTCAGCATGAAAATATTGAAAAAGGTGATATATGGCGAATGTGTCAGGCTAAAGATGCGCCTATTCAAGATTGGGTGAAACTAGCTGTAAAAAGAGCGAGGGCCAGTGACATGCCTGCAATTTTCTGGCTTGATGCTAAGCGTGGACATGATGCTCAAATGATAGAAAAAGTGAAAAGATATTTAAAAGACCATGACACAGAAGGTCTTCGAATTGAAATCATGACCCCAGAAAGAGCCATACGCCTAACCATGGAAAGACTGAAAGGCGGCAAAGACACCATTTCCGTTACAGGCAATGTATTACGCGACTATTTAACTGACCTATTTCCTATCTTAGAATTAGGCACTAGCGCAAAAATGCTTTCTATTGTGCCACTAATGGCAGGTGGAGGACTTTTTGAAACAGGAGCCGGAGGCTCAGCACCAAAACATGTTCAACAATTTGTCGAGGAAGGTCACCTACGATGGGACTCGCTAGGTGAATTCCTCGCATTGACTGTCTCTTTAGAAGATATTGCGATCAAAACAGGTAACCCAAAAGCACAAATTTTGGCAGACTCGCTTGATAGGGCAACAGGTCGACTCCTAGAAACAGGGAAGTCGCCCTCTCGCAAGGTTTGTGAGCTTGATAATAGGGGTAGTCACTTTTATCTAGCCTTGTACTGGGCTGAAGATCTAGCAGCACAAAAAGATGATGCCGACCTTCAAAAGATATTCCATGAGCTATCACAAAAACTTCGCGATAATGAACAGCTTATTGTCGAAGAGCTTATTGCTTGCCAGGGAGGAAAGATCGACATTGGTGGATACTACCAGCTTGATCCAGTCAAAGTTGAGAAGGCTATGCGTCCAAGCGAGACTTTAAATACATTATTGAGCAATGTTTCATAAGCAGTCTTTTTGAGCTGATATTAGCCTTAATTGATGATTTTTCGGCCCTGGGTGGAATAAAGCCTACCAAGAACTGAAAAATTTAATCCAAAACCTATGGATGAAAAGCTAATGATTCCTAATACTTTACTTTCGATTATTCTGCTAACCTCAATCATGTTGATTGGGGTATCGCCAGCGCAATCTGAAAGATTTGCCCTGGGTGATTTACCTATACCTGATACTGCTGGTAATATTTATGTCCAGAAACTTTCTAGTGATAGTCATTCAACTGATTTTTTAATCGTCATAAAAAGCCATGTTCCGCTTCATAAGCATGCTGATCATACAGAAACTATCTACGTATTAGAGGGCACAGGGGAATTTCAAGAAGGCAACAAATACCTTACGATAGAACCAGGAGACTACTTAAGAATACCCAAAGGCACACCTCATGCCGTCAGGGTGACATCTTCCGAGCCACTCAAAGTATTATCAGTTCAAGCCCCTGAATTTTTTGGCAAAGATCGCATCGCTGTAGAAAACCCTTAAATGAATAACATAGAGATTCAAAACAAAGCCATCTACTCGCCTCTTCAAATTTTTTTCGGCTCTTTATTTTTTGGCCCACTTTCCATGTTGTATTTTCTCTGGAAAAATTTCGACATCATGAAAGAACCTGTTAAGGCTAAAAAAGTCCCCTATTACGGCTCTATTTTTATTATTATTTTAATAACATGTCTTAAGTTAACGCCCCCTGAGATCAATCAACTGGTCCCTGGGATAGTCGTTCCTTTCCTCTATGCGCTGGTTGCATTACAGATATCAACATCCTTACAAATGAATAAAGAGGCAATCATAGCTAACCCTAACTACACACTTCAACCACTACAGAAAGTTATAGCCTATGGCGCAATACTCTACCTGCCTTGGCTTGCCATTAGCTTCTACATGCAGAACCTGTAAGAATCTGTCATTAAAAACAAGCTATGAGCTATAAGTTTCCCAGTCATTCATATAATATTCTGATTGATTTCCTAACAACGGAGAAAAGTATGCCCGCCTACCTAATTGGAGAAGTCATCGTTACAGATGAATCATGGATTTCTGGATATGCCAACAATGTGCATGACATTGTGCATAAGCATGGGGGGAAATATTTATCCAGAAGTTCGAATATTACACATGTAGAAGGTAAGCCCACCGAGGCATCACTGATAGCATTAGTTGAATTTCCCAGCATGGATGCGGCAAAGGCCTTCGTTGATGACCCAGACTACCAAGAATTTAGAGCTTCTCGCGTGAAAGGAAGCATCAGCACTGTTCAGATAATAGACAGCAGCGATGCTGCAGGCACAGTTCCATATCTTGTAGCAAGCTAGCTGGGCACTGTTCCGCATACTAATCTGATGACAGAGTGTAATTTTTTACTCCTATTCACTCTTTACCGACTGAATAAAAAAGAGGGCTCTCTTCATCTGATTTGCGTGACTGTAAATCAAGTATTTTTTGCGCCGAACTCAAGATGAAATCTCGAAAACTGTCTTCTATGGACACCCTCTCTTTATCAAAATCAATTTGTTCTTTTCTGCTTAGCTGCTTCCAGTTCTCTAAAATTGGAATATGTGAAGTAGCCTGAGCAAGCTGACTAAAGACCTGGTAGACGTCACTATTATCTGCAAGGTTCAACAAGGAAGATAATCTGCTTATTCTTATGGCTGCCTCTGTTAACCCCACCTGGCCTTGAACTAGCGCTGAAGCAATCACTCGAATACTGTTTTGATGGCCAATCTGTCGTTTGGCCAGCTCTTCCGAAAGAGCGATGGCAGATTGTTTCTGCTGCAAGTTTTTTTTGCGCACTTCTAGGTAAAGAAAGAAAGCATACCCGCCCAGCAAAAGAAGTATCAGCGCTGCGCTCACTATTAATGCTGTGTAAAAAAATGGATTCATGGTTTCTGTCTTCGTCTATATTCAGCCAATGATCGGAAAATACTCAGCGTTAATAAAAACCTTTATATTTTCAAATCATCTTTTTGTTCTGCATCCGTCTGAAGCAACGATGCATCTTCTTGATCCAAAGCCTCTTTGCTCCATGTCTCTGGAATTTTTCGCTTACTGCGAGCTCCCAACCTCCTGATATCATCAAACCTTTTGACTAGATTCCCTCGCCCGTTAACTAAGCGATTTTTTGCCTGATCCCAGGCGTCTTGGCTTTTTCCTATATGGCGTCCAATTTCATCCAAAGAGTCTACTACCAAGGCAAGCTGATCGTAGAGTTTTCCAGCTTCTATAGCGATTCTTTCAGCGTTACGATTCTGTTTATCGTAGCGCCATACATTATAAACAGTCTTCAATACAACCAGTAAAGTGCTCGGGCTTACAAGAAGAATTCCCTTATCATAGGCATCTTTACACAAGGTGTCGTCATTCTGAAGGGCCAACATAAAAGCTCCCTCTATGGGTACGAAGATCAACACAAAATCAAGTGTGTTAACCCCTTCTAGCTGCTCGTAAGCTTTGCGGCTTAGGCCTGAAATATGATTTCTAATTGAATTGACATGTTGCTTTAAAAACAACTTTTTTTCTTTCGAATCAGAGGCTCGACAATAGCGCTCATAATCCGTTAGTGAAACTTTTGCATCGATGACCAAATCTTTCTGATCAGGCATATGAATAATCACATCTGGATTCCGACGGTGCCCCTCATCATTATAACGAGACGATTGAACCACATACTCCCGACCCTTGGTGAGACCTGAATCCTCGAGCAATCGCTCTAATACAACCTCCCCCCAATTTCCCTGAAATTTACTATCGCCTTTTAATGCACTTGCCAGCTGGACCGCATCTTCTCCCACCTGTTGTGCCTGTTTTTGCAATTCTACTACCTGTCCAATCAGTTTATTCCTATTGGCATTTTCATTATGGTAAGCCTCTTCTACCTGCTTGCGAAACCCAGTTATCTCCTCGCGTAACGGGTCAATAGAGGAACTGAGCGCAAGTTTGCTCTCCTTTGAGAACTTTTCTTGCTTGGCATCAAAAATGCGATTAGCTAAATTTTCAAATTCTTGACTTAAGCTTTCACGTGCTTGCTTTAGCAGCGCCAGTTGTTCTTCGTATCTAATCTTATCGCTCTCTAGGCGGACCTCTAGTAAAGTTTTATCAGAACTAAGTAACGCAACATCTTTTTCCCTTGATGCCAATGCATCCCGAGTCACACCTAGCTCATGAATTAAGTTTTTTACTACCAGGTCAGATGCAGCCTGCTTGTAGTGGTTGTGAATCCTGAAGGCCAACAAAGTAACTACTGCCCCAGCAACAAAGCTACCAAAAATAAATATAAGACTATATCCAGCTACGTCCATAAAATATCTTACTCCTGGCTAAGTCGGTATATTTGATATCGCTATTAGTGTCATTTATTCGAAATCTGCAAGTCATCTCAGGGCTATAAAGTTGTAGTTCGGGCATGTAAGCTGGCTTACAGAGCTATCGATAGACTGTTTTAAACTAACCATTATCAGGCTTTTGTGCTGTCTCTCATAGAGACTTTATTGTACCACTCAAGAGACCGAGCATTACCTTCTGGAATTTCTCTTTCAACCCATTTGGCAAAATCAACAGCACAGAAAGCAGTAATGTCAGCCATTGTAAACGAATCACCGGCAACAAACGTATTCTCCGTTAGGTAGCGCTCCAGCCAGGCGTAAAAATTGTTGAGCGTATTCTGCCCTCTATCTACCAGACCCTCTATGGCTCCAACAGCGTCATTTCCTGGAAGACTGCGGTATGTGAAGTTCTCATTTTTTTTGTTGTTACGAAAAGCCTCACCGATGGCGATCATCCCATCAAACTCCATCTTGCGTTGCAGGCACTCGACTGTTGCTCGTTCTAGCGGAGTTTTTCCTAGCAAAGGGGTTTCCGGATAGACCTCTTCAAGATACTTGCAAATAGCCATGACTTCATCAAATCTAGTGCCATCGTCTAGCTCTAAGACAGGAAGTAATCCACGCGGATTGATGGATAGGAACGCATCTTTAAGGTTTTCCCCGCCAATAATATCGACTTCGATTTTCTGGATGTCTAAGCCTTTTTCAGCAATAAACATACGTGCTCGTCTTGGATTGGGCGCTACAGCGCAGTCGTAAAGTATCATAGCCATTGTCCTCTTTGTAATTTAAGCCAAGTGATCCGTAGGGATGTAGTTTTCTTTTCTTACACTAACAACAAACATCCGCATATAAAACAGCCAAAGTAGCTTTTTGGTGATTTTTATCTTGGCAAATCTGAAGCTTTAGCAAAAAAGTTGACTCAATTATAAAATTTTTAAAAAGATAGGTTTTTTCTTCAATCCAGCTACTACTTTTTTGAAGTAGAATATTATGCGATTATAGAGCGCTCCTAGGATAAGAAAGTTGCCTGCCATGATGCGCCCACTTTTTGATATTCATATAATTAAAAAAGAGATTGAATCAGGATCATTAATACTAACTGCGACCAATCGCCTCGCAAAAAAAATACATGAAAGCTGGGCCCAGCATCAGATAGAACAAGGAATTATCAGCTGGACCAAACCTGAAATTTTTGCCATCGAGCACTGGATTAAAGAAACCTGGCTAGATTGCTGTGATACCGCAGTCACTGGGATTCCAAATGGAGCGATCATCTCAGAAGAAGCAGAACATCTAATCTGGGAAGGGGTCATCAGGGAGGAGCCTGAGAAGCCAGATGGTTTGATGCCTGAGAACTTTTCCGGTCTTGCGCGAGATAGCTATAATATTATGCAGAGATGGGAAATCCCCCTTGCGCGGCTCAAAGATGATTCGCCTCTTTTTCATCAATGGATTTTAAGATTCCAGTCAAAACTAAAAATATACAAATTTATTACTGAGGCTGATAGTGTCTTAGGTTTACTAGAGGCCTATAAAGCCAATATTTTGGCTCCACAAAATCGTATTATTACGCTCGGTTTTGATAGCATGCCTCCCTTATATGCAAGTCTACTGAAGGTAGCCTCAGAAAAAATCCTACGAGAACCAGCATTATCAAATAGCGTAGAGAAGAAACAAGCAAAAATAGTGCGCGCCCAGTTTTTTGATCCACATCAAGAAATAAGAGCTGCAGCTAGGTGGGCAGACCTACTACAAAAAAAGCACCCTACTCATCGAATAGGAATCATTATCCCCACTTTGACTGACTCAAAAAGGGATTTAGGGAGAATAGTTAAGGAGGAACTGGGCCCAAGTAGCCTTGATTGCCCCCAAGCTAAATCTTCATCTTCATACAATATTTCAACTAGTATTCGGTTAAACGACACACCGCTTGTTTCATCAGCATTGCTTTTACTGTCACTCAACTTTAATCAACTCCCCCTTGAGAATTTTTGCCGTCTACTTAATTCTCCTTTCTGGGGGAGAAATAGCACACTTTTGACTCGCGCGATAACAGAGAAAAAACTTAGAAATCTTGCTCAAAACCCTATATCTAACGCTGAATTTATTAACCAGCTTGAGTTCTCAGAAAAATCTAACATCAGCAGTGACGATCCCCAAAAAGAAAGTGCTTTCTGTAGAGAGGCACGTGATCTGTTCGCACGGATGTCATCTAAAAATAGTTTTTCAGACTGGATATTGTTATTTCAGGAGCAGCTAGCTATTCTTGGCTGGCCAGGACAAAGAGACCTCAATGACGCTGAATACCGACAACATCAACAGTGGCTGAATGCACTTGAGCGTTACATTTCCCTAGATCAACTCAGCTTAAAGGTTACGCTACAAGATGCGTTGCGACAATTGTCGCAGGTAACCAATAAGTCTATCTTTCAACCTGGTTCTCCAAATGCATCCATTCAGATCATAGGGTTATTGGAAAGCAATGCATTATGTTTTGATCATCTCTGGATAACCGGTATGGATAACGATAACTGGCCAGCGAACGTTACCCCATATTCTCTTCTACCATTGAGCCTTCAAAAAGAATTCATGACGCCGAAGTCACTTCCAGAGAAAGAATTAGAACTAGCCAGAAATCAACTTACCAGGCTGAAAGCGGCATCTAATGACACTGTTTGTAGTTTTAGTGAAACTGATGGATCTGACTCACGCGAGGCAAGCCATCTAATTGCTAATCTAACAGAAATCAACTATGAAGATATCAGTCATCTTTCTCTGGCTCCGTCAGCCTACAGGGAAGAGAGTCTTATAACTCTGGACAAAATATCTTGCATAAAGGGCCCAACCATCAACCTGGCTGATGAAACTATTCTAGGTGGAAGTGGAATTTTTAAACATCAGGCCTCTTGCCCATTCAATGCGTTTGCGATTCATCGCTTGGGAGCAAAAGATACACCGACCCCTGAGTTAGGTTTATCCGCTGCAGATAGAGGTTCCATTATTCATCGATGCATGGAGATTTTTTGGCAGCAGATTATCACTCATGAACAGTTAATCAGCCTAACAGAAAAGGCTCTTGTCGAGCTAGTAGCTATGAGTATCAACCAAGCACTCAAACGCTGGGAAAGAGCGCGGCCAGATATCTTTAGGCCAAAATTTACCTCTTTGGAAAAAATACGTTTATCCCGCTTACTGCTTCAATGGCTAGACATGGAAAAAGGGCGGATTCCATTCTCTGTTTTCGCTGTAGAACAAGAGATGACAGGTGATTTCCACGGTCTCCCCCTGAAACTAAAAATAGACCGCGTAGACCAGCTAAAAGATGGAAGAAAAATCATTATTGACTACAAAACAGGTGAGAGCCCTAAGGCTGACTGGGAGGGAGATCGCCTTAAAGAACCGCAGGTTCCACTGTATGCAGTTTTTTCCAAGACCCCAATAGCGGCAGCAGTTTTAGGAAAAATACACATATCAGGACAAAGCTTCATAGGACTCTCTGAAACGTCAGGCCTAACGCCAAATGTTAGCGCAACAGAAAAGGATTTGAGTGCGCACATAATACAATGGGAGGACTCACTAAAAGCACTGGCTGAAGAGTTTTTACAAGGATACGCAGCCGTAGAATACATCACAAAAAATGATCTGAGATATGAAGAATATCTTAAGCCTCTTAATCGTATAGATGATAATGACATGGAACTTTACATGGAACTATCGTCAAGTGAAAAAAACCCTGATGCAGCACAAAAAGAGGGGTTAGGATCATGAAAATACTGGATGCTAAAGTAAGAAAGGTCGCTCTAGAACCCTTTAGATCTTTCGCTATTTCAGCGCCAGCGGGATCGGGTAAAACAGAGCTATTAACTCAAAGGGTATTAAGATTACTTGCTGTCGTTAACGACCCAGAAGAAATATTGTGCATGACTTTTACAAAAAAATCTGCCCATGAAATGCAGCATCGTGTTTTTAAAAATTTAACTGATGCATCAAAAATAATCACACTCAATGAGAGCGCCGATCAACTCCAGGGGCATCAAAAAATAACTATAGAGCTTGCATTAAAAGCGTTAGCTCAAAATAAAAAAAGAGGCTGGAATTTACTCGAAAATCCGTCTCGATTACGAGTTAATACTATCGATGGGTTTTGCCGAAAACTAGCGTCACAGCTGCCCATTGAAAGTAATATCGGTCAACATTCCGAGCTTCTAGACAGTCCAACCACCTTCTGTCGCAAAGTGATAGCAGAAGTCCTTCTATCGATGCTTGAGGAAAATGATGCGCTGGGGAGTGCAGTAGCGACACTTTTATCTCATCTAGATAATGATCTCAATAAACTTGAACTATTATTGACTGGGTTATTAGAAAACCGAGTTCAATTCATTGGGCAGCTGTATCAAGCTCATGACGCTAGAGACGATCTAGAAAGAAACCTAAATGAAGTACTAGAAGAAACTCTTTATGATGCTAAGCAGCTATTAGCACCCCATGAATCGGAGATTGCGTTATTGGCGGACTATGCTGCTAGCAATTCTCTAAAGGGCGGTGATATGACATGGTGTCTGGGGTTAAAAAAACTCCCAGAAGCCAATGTAGATCAATATCATCAATGGCTGGGGCTCTGCGCAATGCTCATGACAAAAGATGAAAGAGCGCCAGCATGGAGGATGCAATGCACTGCGAAACAGGGATTTCCAACAATTATAGAGGGTGTTGAAGATAAAAAAGAATCTAAAGCACAGGCACAATTAAAAAAAACTACTCTGTTAGCTCTGATTGATAAACTAAAATCTATTCCCGGTATTCTTGAAACTCTAGTTGATATACGTCACCTGCCGCCCTCTTCCTATAATGACAACCAATGGGCGGTAATTAATGCGCTTTCTTTACTACTTAAAGTTTTAAATGCTCATCTGGCCGTAGCATTTCAAAAAAACCAAGCATGCGACTACACAGAAATCACCTTAGCAGCCTTGCGCGCCCTAGGTACAGATGAGGCACCTACAGAACTTGCGCTTAAACTAGATTATTCCATCAAACATATTTTAATAGATGAATTTCAGGATACTTCTTCAGTACAGTTTAACCTCTTGGAGAGTCTAACCAGAGGATGGCAGTCTGATGATGGCAGGAGTCTATTTATTGTTGGCGATCCAATGCAATGCCTTTACAGTTGGCGTGGCGCGAATGTGGGGCAATTCATACAAATAAGAACTTCACCGATAGGCGGTATACAGCTCGAGCCTCTTGATCTAACAGTGAACTTCAGATCACAAGACACAATCGTTAAATGGGTCAATCATACCTTTGATGGCGCTTTTCCCGAAAAAGATAATATCAGCCGGGGATCCATCAGCTACAGAGCATCGACTGCGTTCCATCAAAGCCCTCAATCCACCTTAAGTCAAAACGAAAAGTCAGTAACCATCGATGCATTCGTTGACTACCCAAACCCAGAGGGGTCAGCAGCGGAAGCTGCTCATATAACATCGCTGGTTTGCCAAGCAAAGAAAAAAAGTCCCAAAGGATCTATCGCTATTCTGGTTCGTCAACGCAGAGCGCTAACAGACATTCTTGTATCATTACAGAAAGAAGGTCTTAGCTGGCAAGCCACAGAGATCGACCCTCTGAGCGGCCGTATGCCTATTATTGACCTAAAGTCTCTAACCAGGGCCTTGATTTCGCCAGCTGATCGGGTCGCTTGGTTGTCTATCTTAAGAGCCCCTTGGTGCGGACTAGACCTTAATGATCTATTCCAAGTAGCTAACTATGTTGCTCCAGAAGAAAATGGTCCGTCATCAGGAAAGAGCTATCCTCTTGTTATGGCAAATCTGTTTCGATCTTCTGAGATTTCAGGAATTTCAGAAAGCGGTCAAAAGATACTCTGCCGCATCAGCGCCGTTATGAAAAAAAACTGGGAGGAGCGCTACAGAAAACCCTTTAGAGTTTGGGTGGAGGCTGTCTGGGTTGAACTTGGCGGCATCGCTTCGCTGCGCTCAAGCGTAGAATTTAGTGATTGTCAGCAATATTTTGACCTATTGGAACGACATGAAAAATTTGGCCAGATTACCGACTGGGCAACATTTGAAAGAGCTTTAGAGAAGCTATACGCAAAGCCTAACGAACAAGCCGATATAAGCTTGCATGTCATGACCATCCATAAAGCAAAAGGTTTGGAGTTTGATACAGTAATAATTCCCGGCCTAAATAGGCAATCAAAATCTAGCGATCATCCACTGGTTCTGTGGCATGAACGGTTGAATAAAACAGGGAAAAACCGGCTTATTATTGCTCCGCTCAAGAAAACTGGCCAAGACCATGACCCTCTGTTTGATCACCTTAGAAAAGAAAAGGTATTGCGAGAAAAGCTGGAAACAACCAGAGTAATTTATGTTGGGGTCACCCGAGCTGTCAAACAACTACATTTAACATATGCCATCAATTCTGATAAAAAAAATCCGAAAGAGTACAATGATCCGATAGCTAGTAGTCTGCTAAAGGCTCTTATTGGGAGCAATAGAGACAAAGACTGCTTTAAGGTCGATCCATCGGTCTCTTTCAAAGAACATCGCTATCAACCCATAGATGAACACAGCAGTGATGTCAGCCCCGCTGTCGTTTTAGGATCCATAAATAGACTTCCTGTTGACTGGATTCCACCATCCACTTTCAATAAAAATAACATCGATCTAATAAATCTAGATAAAAAAATACTGGAGTCCATATCATTAACTAATGTGGTTGCTCGCCATACCGGTACTATTTTGCATCGCACATTACGACAGCTTGTATTAGATGGCATTGATAAATGGGATAACAAGAGAATTCAAGATCAACGGCCATTCTGGCAATCACAACTACAGCAACTTGGGGTTATCAACTACGATCAACCCCTAATCCTACTTGAACGCGCTATTAATGGCTGCCTCAAAGACAAAAAAAATCATTGGATTTTTGAATCCAGTCACCAAGAAAGCAGACATGAGCATGCTATCGGATATCAAGGGTTAAAAAATGGTGCATCTCACACTTCTATTATAGATCGCTGCTTCATCATGGAGGGTATTCAGTGGATTATTGATTACAAATCAACCGAACCAATGAAAGGAGAACCGCAAGATATTTTTTTACAACGCGAAGTTGCCCAGTACAAAGATCAACTCAAACACTACCAGTACCTTCTCAAGAAAATGAATAATTTGCCCACAAAAATAAGCCTTTATTTTCCATTAATACAATGCCTGGAAACTATCCAGTCATAATTTTGTATCGAGTGACGACTAATATTTAGCTGATGGCAATCAAAAATATGGTATAAATCTCTATAAATCATAGTCTTCAAGGATTTTTTGGAGTCTTTTCTATGCCCTATGTGTTAAATTTTCATGTAGAATGGTGACATTAGAAATGAAATATTAGTCGGTGCATAAAACAAATGATACAAGCTGTTGAAAACATCAATATTGAATCACAGGAAATATTGATAACGCCTAAGGCTCTAAAAGAAAAAATACAAATTAGTGGTGTTGCACGAAAAACAATAACTGATGGCCGAAATGCTATCGAAAATATTCTTGATCGAAAAGATCACAGAGTATTCGTTGTTGTTGGTCCCTGCTCTATCCATGATGTTGATGCCGCTATAGATTATGCCAAAAAACTAAAAATTCTAGCTGAAGAAGTTAGCGACACTCTATGCTTGGTGATGAGGGTCTATTTTGAAAAACCTCGGACCACCACGGGATGGAAAGGGCTTATCAACGACCCCCATTTAAATGACTCATTTAAGATTACTGAAGGGCTTCATATAGGAAGGCGGCTGCTGCTGGATATAGCTGAAATAGGACTGCCGACAGCCACCGAGGCTCTCGACCCCATTTCTCCTCAATATATGCATGATTTAATCGCATGGTCTGCTGTTGGTGCCAGAACTACAGAATCTCAAACTCATCGCGAAATGGCCTCAGGCCTCTCCTCAACAGTAGGATTTAAGAATGGTACTGATGGCAGCTTATCCGTTGCGATCAATGCACTGAAATCTGTTGCTAGCCCGCATCGCTTTTTAGGCATCAATTCTGAAGGCAATGTATCTGTTGTAACAACAGCAGGAAATCCATACTCTCACGTAGTACTTCGTGGTGGTGATGGAAAGCCTAATTACGACTCAGTCAGTGTTTCTCTTGCTGAGCAACAGCTGCAATCCTCAAGAATATCAGCAAACATTATGGTTGACTGTAGTCATGCTAATTCAAATAAAAATCATGAGCTGCAACCCTTAGTGGTGGAAAATGTCACCAATCAAATCCTAGAAGGAAATAAATCGATTATAGGGATGATGATTGAAAGCAACATTAATGCTGGAAATCAGAGCCTGCCGGCTGATACCAAGGACCTTAAGTATGGTATATCTATAACCGATGCCTGTATTGATTGGGCAACCACTGAAATCACAATACGAACAATGCGTGATAAATTAAAAGATGTACTGAGGGATAGAGAGAACAGCTAGCTGTGTGTATCGCGAGATAACCCGCTAAGGTTACATATATGCTTTGCTTCGGTCGGTATGGTCTGTCACATCCTTGATGCCTTTAAGTTCAGGGATCTTGTCCATCATGGTTTTCTCTACGCCTTCTTTTAAGGTGACATCGGCCGATCCGCAGCCCTGACAACCACCGCCAAATTTAAGAATAGCAATATCGTCCACTACTTCCTCTAAGCTAATATTTCCACCATGGGCAGCCAGCCCGGGATTAACATCATTATGCAGAACATAATTAATTTTATCTTCGATTGGACTATCATCGTCGATGTTAGGCATCCGAGAGTTTGGAGCTCTTATTGTTAGCTGGCCGCCAAACTTATCATCAGAGTAATCTACCGTGGCCTCCTCTAAAAATCGCAGACTTGCCTGTCCAAAATAAGCCTTGAAGCCAGTAAATTCCATGATAGTATCATCTTCTTTCTCTTCACCAGGACGACAATAGGCAATACAAGTTTCAGCTTTAGGTGTTCCCGGGTCAGAAACAAACATACGGATTCCAATACCACTTGTATCTTGCTTAACAAGTAGCTCGGCAAGATACTTCTGCGCGGATTCTGTGATGGTGATATTTAACATTTTTGTGCCTAAAATTATTTATTTACCTAAAGTTTTATCTAATCAAGCTGGTTGCTTTACTTTAACATTCTTACCTTATATCGACAATCAACTCAACTGGGGCAAGATGCTATTTTATGTGTACATAAGGGCAATGCAAAGAATATTAATTGATTCCAAAATTTAAGATGCCCAAAGTCTATTCCTGTTAAACTATACTCTCATTTCTTGATATGGAAGGTTCTATAAAAATATTTAATCTCCACAGATCAAAAGATATAAGATGCAGTCTAACAAAATCTATATCAAAATATTTTGATATAGATTAAGTAACATGATAAAATCTTTACCTATTAAGCAATACTATTACAGCAAAAGAGCTATTAGAATTCTTTCACAATCCTAATGCTTCTGCTGAAAAAAATAGTATAAAAAAATTATGGACCAAAAATTGAACAATCGCGATATTCGTATAAAAAAATTATACCAAGAATCACTCCATCGAATCTTAATTCTTGATGGTGCTATGGGTACGATGATTCAAAGGCATAAGCTTAATGAATCCGACTATAAGGGTGAGCGCTTCAAGTCTTTTAATCAAGCGGTGGCGGGCAACAATGACCTTCTCTCTTTAACTCAACCGGATATCATTCAAAATATACATTTGGCCTACCTAAAAGCTGGTGCCGATATTATTGAAACCAACACATTCAATTCTACTTCAGTCTCTCTTGCTGATTACAGCATGGAATCATTGGTATATGAGCTAAACAAAACTGGCGCCGAGCTTGCACGAGCGGCCTGTGATCAAATTGCTACACCAGAAAAACCTAGATGGGTTGCTGGGGTCTTAGGTCCAACCAGTCGAACATTATCTATATCTCCTGATGTTAATGATCCCGCTGCACGCAATACTAGTTTTGATGAGCTGGTAGAAACGTATATCGAAGCAACCGAAGGGCTTATTGCTGGCGGCAGCGATATTATATTAATAGAAACAATCTTTGACACTTTAAATGCGAAGGCAGCAATTTTTGCAGTAAAGCTAGCCTTCGAAAAACTGGGTTTCGATTTACCAATCATGTTATCAGGGACTATTACAGACGCTAGCGGAAGAACGCTCTCAGGGCAAACACCTGAAGCTTTTTGGAATTCAGTTGCTCACGCAAAACCTTTCTCTATTGGCTTTAACTGCGCGCTGGGAGCAAAAGAGCTTAGACCTCATATAGAGGAACTGTCTCGACTTTGCGACACCCTTGTTAGCGCACATCCTAATGCTGGATTGCCAAATGAATTTGGTGAATATGATCAAACTCCACAAGAAATGACAGCAATTGTTGCTGAATTTGCTGAATCTGGATTAGTTAACATTATTGGTGGTTGCTGTGGAACAACACCAGAGCATATTAAGGATATCGCGGATAGCGTCAAACAGTTTAAGTCTCGCCTGATACCCAAGATAAAGCCCGCCTGCCGCCTATCTGGACTAGAAGCTTATACTATTTATGAAGACTCCTTGTTTGTAAACGTAGGGGAACGCTGCAATGTTACAGGCTCCGCTCGTTTCAAAAAATTAATATTAGATGGGGAGTATGAAGAAGCTTTAGCTGTAGCGCGTCAACAAGTAGAAGATGGTGCCCAAATCATCGATATCAATATGGATGAAGGCATGCTCGATGCGCATCATGCTATGACTACTTTTCTTAAGTTAATTGCTTCTGAGCCAGACATATCAAAAGTTCCATTGATGATCGACTCTTCTAAATGGGACGTCATCGAGGCAGGCCTAAAGTGGGTTCAAGGAAAATGTATTGTAAACTCTATTAGCCTAAAGGAAGGCGAAGAGCCTTTTGTAAGGCAAGCAAAATTGTGTAAAAAATATGGGGCAGCTGTTGTAATTATGGCTTTTGACACCAAAGGTCAGGCTGACAGCCTAGAACGTAGAAAAGAAATATGCCAGCGCAGCTATAACATCTTGGTAAATGAAGTTGGGTTTAATGCGGAAGATATAATCTTCGATCCAAATGTATTCGCAGTTGCAACAGGTATAGAGGAGCATAACAACTATGCAGTCGATTTTATTGAAAGTACTAGATGGATTAAACAGAACCTGCCTCTCGCTCTGATATCTGGGGGGATTAGCAATGTTTCATTCTCATTCCGTGGAAATAATCCAGTAAGGGAAGCCATTCATTCAGTATTTCTCCTCTATGCCATTCGTGCTGGTTTAAGCATGGGTATTGTTAATGCGGGACAGTTAACAGTTTATAGTGAGATCCCTGAAGAGCTCTGCAAAAAAGTAGATGAAGTCATTCTAAACCTTTCACCTGAAAGCACAGAGAATCTCGTCGCTATAGCTCAAAATTATCATGTCGATGGGCCTAATAAAGAAAATAAATCAGATATAGAATGGCGCTCATGGCCAATTGAAAAACGCTTAGAACACGCCTTAGTTAAAGGAATAACTACTTATATCATCGAAGATACCGAAGAGTGCCGCATTAAGTCAGAACGACCCCTCCATGTGATTGAGGGTCCCCTAATGGATGGAATGAATGTAGTGGGCGATTTATTTGGGGAGGGAAAAATGTTTCTCCCGCAAGTGGTCAAATCTGCTCGAGTAATGAAACAATCGGTTGCTCACCTTCAACCCTTTATTGAAAGCGAAAAAGGGGGGAAGGCAAAAAATAATGGGAAAATATTGATGGCCACAGTAAAAGGTGACGTCCACGATATTGGTAAAAATATCGTTGGAGTAGTCCTTGGCTGCAATAATTATGAGGTGATTGATCTGGGTGTCATGGTTTCAGCTGAAAAAATTATAGAGACTGCCATACAAGAGAACGTAGATATTATTGGCCTATCTGGGCTTATCACGCCCTCTCTGGATGAAATGGTTCATATAGCCAGCGAGCTTGAGCGTCAAAACTTAAATTTTCCGCTTCTCATTGGTGGAGCAACTACGTCCAAAGCGCACACAGCGGTTAAAATTGATCCTAACTATCATCGAAATCAAACAATTTATGTTCCTGATGCCTCTAGGGCTGTCGGGGTGGCCAGCAAGCTTCTCAATAAAGAGGAGCGAGACAACTATGTTACTCAAATCCAAACAGATTACGAGCAAGTTCGCGCTAGGATGATCAATCGAAAACCAAGAAATGCCGCTCTTACTTATGTCGAAGCTAAAGAGGCTGGCCCCGTAATGGATTGGCAGCAGTACACCCCGCCGATACCTCGCGTTCTGGGGGTTCAAGTGTTAGACAATTATCCACTTGAGTTATTGCTAGATTCTATCGACTGGACTCCCTTTTTTGTTACATGGGATCTTGCAGGAAAGTACCCCAAGATACTTAGTGACACAGTAGTAGGAAAAGTCGCGACTGAGTTATTTAATGATGCGCAAGTGATGCTAAAAGAGCTCATCGAAAAAGGGCAGCTAACGGCTACCGCAGTATTTGGGTTATGGCCGGCCAATACAGTCAATCAAGATGATATTCAAGTTTATGCAGATGAGTCTCGTTCTGAAATAGAGATTACAATACATAATATTAGACAGCAAACATCAAAAAATAGCAGCTCTGCAGAAATGCTTTCTTTGGGAGACTTTATAGCACCAAAAGATTCCAACAAAAATGACTACATAGGAGCATTTGCCGTCACAACCGGCACGGGCGTTGAGGAGCTGTCCGCTGAGTATGAGGCAAAAGGTGATGACTACAATAGTATCATGATCAAAGCTTTAGCTGATCGCCTTGCGGAAGCTTTTACTGAGCATTTACATATGAGGGTTAGGAAAGAGTTCTGGGGATACGCCGCGGATGAAACTCTAGACAATGAATCGCTAATTAAAGAAAAATACCAAGGTATCAGGCCAGCACCCGGGTATCCATCCTGCCCTGACCATACAGAAAAAGAACAACTATTTAAGCTATTAAACGTGACCAATAATGCAGGGATAAAGCTTACTGAAAATTTTGCTATGAGCCCAGCAGCATCAGTTAGCGGCTGGTACTTTTCTCATCCTGAGTCAAAGTACTTTAATGTCGGAAAGATAAATCAGGATCAGCTGGAAAGTCTGGCAGCACGAAAAGGAGCCTCATTGGAGACTATGCAAAGATGGTTAAGGCCAAACTTACAGGACATATAGGAGGAGTGATGTTAAAAAAAGACCCCACTCTCGATCAAGCTGATAAAAAACCAAACTTCTGGGCAATTGTAGCCAGTACTTTAGCTGCATTTATTGGAGTGCAAAGCAATAAAAATAGAATTAGGGACTTTAAGTACGGGAACATATACAGCTTTATCGTATCAGGTCTTATATTTACTGTGATTTTTATTTTTTGTATTACACTGGCTGTTAAATGGGTACTAAACAGTTCGGGTGCCTAGCAACTTCAATTAATCAATGTAGAAAATGAGCGCCAAAAATGGCAAAAATTACCATTTTTTATATCAGCCATACGCTATAATAATTATTCTTATTGATTGCTCAACCAAAAAACAAATCCGACTATAATAATAAACGCTACAGCAACCGCTGCCACAGCATCGACTACGCTATCATCTTTTTTATCAATCTGATTAGTAACAACTTCTTCTGGCATACCATCGACCTCGCATCTACCCAAACTTTACATTAAATGTTCTATTAATCGGTAATTGTATCAGCATCGTTTTGTGTTGTCGTCTCTCTTGAACCTCCATAATGATTTCAGTACAGCTAAGTTTCGATAGCACTAAAAGTCTGATTATCCTCTTTAAAGTTCACCCAATTCTATTATTCTGCCCGTCAATAATAGATAATAAAGCATTCTTAAACTTCTACTACTACCTCTGTTAACTATTTTATGTACATATACAACGAACAAGATCAAAAAATTATCGAGCAACGCGTCGCTCAATTTCAAGGTCAAACTGACCGTTATTTGGCCGGAAAGCTTACAAATGAAGAATTTCTTCCTTTGCGCCTGCAAAATGGGTTGTATATTCAACGTCTAGCGCCAATGTTACGTATTGCAGTACCCTATGGCCTACTTAGTTCAGCACAAGTGCGAAAACTAGCTCACATTACTCGAGTATATGACAAAGGTTATTGTCATATCACCACCCGCCAAAATATCCAACTAAATTGGCCCCAGCTTGAAGATGTGCCAAAAATATTAGGGGAACTTGCTGAAGTTCAAATGCATGCAGTGCAGACAAGTGGTAATTGTATACGAAATACAACCTCTGATCAGTTTGCTGGTGTATCGCAAGATGAGCTAGAAGACCCTCGCCCATGGTGTGAAATAATCAGACAATGGTCTACCTTTCACCCAGAATTTGCATTCCTTCCGCGTAAATTTAAAATTGCCGTCTGTGGCACTGAGGGTGATCGTGCCGCCATACAAGTGCACGATATTGGCATTCAAATTGTTAAAAACAGCGCCGATGAAATCGGTTTTCAGGTGCTTGCAGGGGGCGGTTTAGGTCGCACGCCTGTTATTGGTTCAGTGATTCGCGAATTTTTGCCCCAAAAAGATCTGCTTACCTACCTTGATGCCATACTAAGAGTCTACAATCGCCACGGAAACAGAGATAATAAATACAAAGCTAGAATTAAAATTCTGGTAAGAGCCTGGACAGCTGAAGTCTTTGCGCAAGAAGTGGAAGATGAATGGGAATACACCAAAGATACTCTTGGCAGATTAACCCAGGAGGAGATAGATAGAGTGAAGGGATTTTTTACTCAGCCACCCTATGAATCACTTGATAACAAGATCTCAGACGAAGAATTAGCTATATTGGCAGAAAATAACATCGCATTTGGTAAATGGCTACAACGAAATACCAGAAGCCATAAAATTCCAGGGTATACCTCAGTAACACTATCACTAAAGCCTACCGGGGTTGCGCCTGGAGATGTAACTGACTCGCAGCTGGAAGTCATTGCAGATTTAGCTGACGCTTACTCGTTTGGCGAAATCAGAGCGACTCATAACCAGAATCTAGTCTTAGCTGACGTCAAAAAGTCTGATCTATTTAAGTTATGGGAAAAAGCAAAAGTTAGTGGTTTTGCTACCCCAAATATTGGCACCCTGACAGATATGATCTGTTGTCCTGGTGGTGATTTTTGCTCTCTAGCTAATGCAAAATCAATACCTATAGCAGAAGCAATCCAGCGAAAATTTGATGACATTGATTATATTTATGATTTAGGTGACCTTTCTTTGAATATCTCAGGCTGTATGAATGCATGCGGGCACCATCATGTGGGAAATATTGGGATACTTGGGGTAGACAAAAAAGGTGCCGAGTTTTATCAAATCCAGCTCGGTGGAAATGCTGGTAGTGACACGTCTCTAGGTGGTGTCCTGGGGCCATCATTTGGCGAAAGCGAGGTCCCTGAAGTAGTAGAAAAAATTCTTACTATTTATATTGAGCAGCGCAAAGGTGATGAGTTATTCCTTGACACATATCGCCGCATAGGGGTCACCCCGTTTAAAGAAAGTGTCTACCCCAAAGACAAAAAAATATCAAATATGCATAAAGATCAAGGGCTTAAACATGCCTAAAATTATTAAAGATACGCAGATAGTCGATGACTCTTGGATTATCATAGAGAAAGACTTTAGCGGTCCGTTACCCTTAGGGAAGCTCTTGCTGCCAATGCAATACTGGTTAGACAACAGAGAAAGCCTCAATCTTATGATTGCCGGGCTATGGATTGATAGCGATGAAGCAGTTGAGCTAGTTGGGCATGAAGCTAACCTCTTTCCGTTAATTGCAGTTAATTTTCCAGCCTTTACT
This sequence comes from Porticoccus sp. Uisw_050_02, assembly GCF_047729555.1. NCBI lineage: Bacteria > Pseudomonadati > Pseudomonadota > Gammaproteobacteria > Cellvibrionales > Porticoccaceae > Porticoccus > Porticoccus sp. Uisw_050_02. The sequence continues at coordinate 943,005 of NZ_CP159825.1, forward strand.
GATGGTAGAGGATTTTCTATAGGCAGGCTCCTCAGGGAGCGATACAGCTTTAATGGCCAACTACGGGCTATTGGAAACCCCATCCAAGACCAACTTTTTTATCTTAAGCGGTGCGGATTTACATCCTTCGATCTTAAAGAAGGTGCTGATTTAGAATCAGCACTCTCATCATTTAATGATTTTGGCGAAAGCTACCAAGGCGCAATTGTGCCCCCCGAACCACTGTTTCTTCTAAATTCCTCAAAAAATAATTAACGCATCAAAGAATTTTCATATGTAATTGCGTTACAAGGGACACTGACATGAACGAAGCTGTATTCCAGTCGTTCTTTTTTATTTTTACCGGCTCAGCGATAGTTGCGACCATCGCCATCTATGGTCGGCAGCCACTTCTTGTTGGCTATATTGCGCTTGGAGTACTAATTGGTCCATTTGGTTTCGGCTGGGTCCCAGATATAAACCTCCTATCCGAAATTTCAGAAATTGGTATTATTTTTCTCTTGTTTCTTCTTGGGCTAGACCTTCAGCCTCAAGCTTTAGTGTCGGCCCTGAAAAAAGTTACTGTTGTAACATTCATCAGCTCATTTATATTTTCTCTGATAGGCTATTTTATTGCACATCTGTTTCATTACAGCCCCACTGAATGTCTTGTTATTGGGGCAGCTATGATGTTTTCGAGCACTCTTATCTGCATCAAGTTACTGCCGACTACCGTTTTGCATCATCGCCATGTTGGCGAAATGATAATTGGATTGCTATTAATGCAGGACTTTTTGGCGATCTTCGTTTTACTTATTCTGCTGAGTAGTGCAAGCGGGCAGATTGACATAACCCAAATTGGGTTAACCTTACTAACACTACCATTGCTAGTTCTCTTCGCATGGGGTTTTGTAAAGCTAGTCTTATTGAAGCTTATTGCTAAATTTGACCAAATGGGTGAGTACATTTTTCTTTTGTCTATTGGCTGGTGCATGGGACTATCAGAAATTGCAGAGGTTTTAGGGCTATCAAGAGAGATTGGCGCATTTATAGCTGGAATAACCATTGCTTCCAGCCCCATTTCTCAACATATTGCCTTAAAGTTAAAACCGCTTCGTGATTTTTTTCTGATCATGTTTTTCTTTTCCGTAGGCGCCGGCTTTAACCTTAGTTTGCTGCCAGAAGTTGCTTTAGCCGCAGCAGTGCTGGCTGTTGCAATGCTTACAGCAAAGCCCGTCATCTTTAGATTTTTACTGGAAAAGCAAAGTGAAAAAAAAGATCTCGCTTGGGATATAGGTTTCCGTTTGGGGCAAATTAGCGAATTTTCTCTTCTCATTGCATATGTAGCTTATAAGGCTGCTGTAATTGGAGAGCTGGCATCGCATCTCATACAAGCAACAGCGATTTTTACATTTTTAATCTCCAGCTATATCGTTATATATAATTTTCCCAGCCCAATTGCTACAAACAGCAAGCTTAGAAGAGATTAATTGTGGGTACCCGGCAACTTTACCAACTCTCTTCTAAAGGAAAATGGTAGTAGTTTCTTGGTGTCAAAACTGGCTTTTAAGTGGCAGCAAACTACAATCATCATTCATAATGTTGAGCATCGCAGGTTAACATAAGCAATTAAATATTTATGAACATCAAAATACTACTAGATCAACATTTTAAATCAGCAATGCTGAAGGCGGGGATACCTAGAAAATGCTCTCCTAGTATTTCTGTTAGCGCAAGATCTGAATTTGGCGACTTTCAAGCAAATGGAGCAATGGCTGCAGCTAAAATCATAGGCGCCAACCCTCGCGAACTAGCATTGCAGATTCTAGACAACCTTGATCCAAGCGAAATCATCGAAAAAGTAGAAATTGCTGGACCTGGTTTTATAAATATCCATTTGTCTGCAGATTTTTTAAGCCAACAAATAACATCACTTGGTTCTGACGAATCCTTAGGTATTAGCAAACCAGCGCCTCAAAAAATAGTTATAGACTATTCTTCGCCCAATCTTGCCAAAGAAATGCATGCCGGACATCTCCGTAGCACAATCATTGGTGATGCTGTGGCTCGCACTTTAGATTATCTAGGCCATAGTGTTATTAGACAAAACCATATGGGCGATTGGGGCACGCAGTTTGGCATGCTAATTGCGGAGTTAGAAGAGCAACTAAGCGAAGGAGAGCAAGCTCAGCTAGCTTTAGGTGATCTTGAAGTTTTTTACCAGCATTCAAAAAAACATTTCGACGAAGATAAAATTTTTGCTGATAAAGCAAGAGCTTACGTCGTAAAGCTACAATCAGGCGACAAAGACTGTCGAAAGCTCTGGCAAAAATTTATCAATATATCAATAGCTCATAGCGAAGCTATTTACCGCGATCTGAATGTAACGCTAAAATCTAACGATATCAGACCTGAAAGTTCCTATAATGACGATCTTGACAACATACTGAATGACCTAAAACATAAAAATCTTGCGGTCGAAGATCAAGGTGCGCAGGTAGTTTTTCTAGATGAGCTGGCTGATAAAAACGGTAATCCAAGTCCTGTCATTATTCAAAAATCAGGTGGCGGCTATCTATATGCCACGACTGATTTGGCCTCACTACGCTATCGTAGTGACATTTTGCAGGCCGATAGGGTTTTATATTTTATAGATGCACGCCAATCATTGCATATGAAACAAGTGTTCGTTTTAGCAAAAAAAGCTGGCTTTGTTGCCGAGAATGTTTCTCTGGAGCATCATGCCTTTGGAACCATGATGGGTAAGGATGGGAAGCCATTTAAAACTCGCAGCGGGGGCACGATTAAATTAACCAGTGTACTTAAGGAGGCCATTGAAAGAGCCGCCATTTTGGTAGCAGAAAAAAATCCAAATTTACCTGAAAACGAAGTAAGCAGTATTGCCAGAAAAGTGGGTATAGGGGCAGTGAAATATGCAGACCTAAGCAAGACTAGAACCAATGATTATATTTTTGACTGGGACTCCATGCTTAGCTTTGAAGGGAACACCGCACCCTACCTTCAATACGCCTATACCAGAATTTATAGTATCTTTCAGAAAGCTGGCATCAAAAAAAACGATATCACTGGAAGTGTCAATATAGTCGCCGAGCAGGAAAAGAATCTAGCTCTAAAGCTTCTTTGTTTCGGTGAAATCTTAGATCAAGTGGCCGACCAAGGATTCCCTCATATTCTATGCAGTTATCTTTATGAAATAGCTAGTTTATATATGGTCTTTTACGAGCACTGCCCAATACTTAAAGAGAATGTTGAACTACAAACAAAAAATAGTCGTTTAATTCTATCTAAGATAGCATCACTTACGTTAGCGAAAGGTCTTGATCTGCTTGGTATAGAGGTTATGGAGAAAATGTAGCAGCACAAGACGATCTTTATTTTTTCTTTTTAACGTAGCTCATTAATCTTCTTTTTTTCGATACCTGTCTAGCTGTCAACTTATTTTTTTTGCCTTCGTAAGGATTTTCACCGGATCGGTATTCAATTTTAATTGGCGTCCCGTGTAACTGAAGAGCCTTGCAGAAAGTTTTCTCTAGATAGCGACTGTAATGTTTTGGGATTTCTTCTACTTGGTTTCCATGAATCACTATGATTGGTGGATTTTTACCACCAGCATGAGCATAACGCAGCTTAATGCGTCGGCCCCTAATCAGCGGTGGCTGATGATGGGTCACGGCATCCTGCAGAATCAAGGTCAATCTGTTGGTGCTTAACTTATCTGTTGCCGAAGCATAGGCGTTCTCTATCGATTGATACAAATGTCCTACGCCGGTCCCATGAAGAGCAGAAATAAAATGTAAGTCAGCAAACCCTACAAAATGCAACCGACGCTCTAGCTCAGACTTAATGCGTTCTTTGTCATAGAGGTCCAAGCCATCCCACTTGTTTACCGCTAAAACTAAGGCTCGACCTGAATCAACTATTGTGCCCATTAAGTGCATGTCTTGATCTACTAATCCTTCACGAGCATCAATAAGCAACACGACAACATTAGCGTCGTCTATAGATTGCAGGGTTTTGACAATTGAGAATTTTTCTACCGTAAGAGAGATATTCTTACGCCGTCGAATTCCAGCAGTATCAATTAGAGTGTACTTTTTGTCTTCTCTTTCATACTCGATATAAATACTGTCTCGAGTCGTGCCAGGCTCGTCAAAAACCACCACTCGATCTTCGCCCAAAATTCTATTTACGAGGGTGGATTTTCCAACATTAGGTCTACCTACAATAGCAATTTTGATCCCACGTTCTTTGCTATTAGGGCTATCTGCTGAATCAATCTCAGGAAACGGCTCCAAAACATCACCCATTAGCGACCTAACACCGCGCCCATGAGTTGCCGTCGTAGGGTAAACGTTCCTTAAGCCTAGCTCAAAAAATTCTGCAATAGCAACATCTGGGTTAACGCCATCTATTTTATTGGCAACCAAATAAACTATACGTTCCTGTTCTCTCAAATACTTAGCTAGCTGCAAATCTACAGGGGTAAGGCCAGCCTTGCTGTCCACAATAAAGAGCACGGCATCAGCTTCTTTTATAGCCTGCATGGATTGCTCTGCCATAGCAGAATCAATACCCTCCTCCGTTCCAGTGATACCGCCCGTATCTATCAGCATAAATCTTCTTCCCAGCATCTCTCCTTCACCATACTTGCGGTCACGAGTCAGGCCAGGATAGTTAGCCACTAGAGCATCTCGGGTCTTCGTCAGCCGATTGAATAGCGTTGATTTTCCTACATTTGGACGGCCTACCAAGGCAAATACCGGGATCATTTATTTAGCTCAATATATTAATTTACTATAGTCAGCAATAAAAAATGCCGCCTACTAAGAATAGAGGCGGCATTCTACACGAAAAAAACAACGATTATATTATTTCAGCTTATACGCACTAACAGCACCATCGTTGTCTAACACATAAAGAATGTCTTCATTTTCAATCATAGGAGCACTTACACCACGCCTATCCACTCTAGCTCGACCCAAAAAATCTCCCTCTTCTTGAGACAGGACATGTATGTATCCTTCATAATCTGCAACCAACAAATATCCACCAATAATCAAAGGAGGGCCTAGATCCCTGTACTTCAAAGAAGCATTAACCCAAGAAATAGCCCCGCTGGCTTCATCCATTGCAACGATCTTGTCGCTTGTTTTAACGATATAAATATGACCTTCGCCATAAGCAGGGCTAAGAACACTACTAGTATCTTGATACCACAAGGCCCCTCCAGTCTTGTCGATAGCCGCAATCCTGCCTTGATGACTTGCAGCATATACAGTATCTCCAATCAACAAAGGATCTCCGTCAATATCTACCATTTTATCTAACTCTGAACGACCCTTAGGTATCCCAATGCGGTGTTCCCATATAGTGTCTCCTGTAGCTGCAGCGAAAACATAGAGTTTACCTGTAGAGAAGCCAGCAATAACAATATTTCCCTTCACTACAGGGGTGCTTGTTCCCCGAAGCGTTAATATTGGAACCTCAACTTCATGTTGCCACCGTATCTCACCATTCTGGGCATCAAGGCCATAAATACGTCCATCTTGCGATTGAGCAACAACAATATCTCCATTACCTGAGGGCGCAGAAAGGATTTCGCTAGATGTTTTCACTTGCCAGATTACAGCCCCATTGTCAGCATTAAGTGCAATAATATCGCCATCCTCGCTGCCAACAAAAACTTGCTCGCCACCAATGCCAACACCTCCGCCTAAAGGAAGGTCTAGATCTACCTTCCATATTGTTTTACCGGAAATGGCATCAAGAGAAACCACAAGACCGTTTTTATCAGCAACGTAGATTTTATCTTCTGAGAAAACAGGTCTTAGGCCGAATCCAACCGCATCATAGCTTCCAACTACACTCGAAGACCATAATTTCACCAGGCTTACTTTTTGATCCACATCAAACAACTTAGTGGGCTTTGATTTCTGTATTGCTGCCTCTTCTTCTGGATGGTCATACCCAGGGACCAACTCCTCAATAGCCTGCCATTGTTCTTGTGCGGTAGACCACAGACCACAGCCCGTCAACATAACCATAATAATGGCAAGCAATCCTATCTTTATCAATTCTCTTCTCCAGAGGAATTTTTATCTATATTAGATGTGGCAGGGGTTACCTGATTGAGTTTTAGCTTAAGAACCTGAACATGAGAGCTGTCATGCTCCAAAGACTGATCCAAAGACTGCAAATAAAACTTATATGCAGAAACTTCATCTTTTTTCATTAGATGGAAGTCACCCTGGGCCTCGGAATAAGCAGAAGCCATGGTGCCGGCATCAGTATCGTCTATCATAGCCAATGCAAGATCTATATTTCCCCGCGAAGCCTCAATTCTTGCTAGACGAAGCTTTATAACAAGTTCTAGCCCTTCATCCGCATCATTTAATGCCCACTTCAGCTCTCTGGCTGCTTCATCTAGATCATTTTTTTCAACAAAAATTTTCGCCATAAGAAGCGCAGCATAACGTGCGTATTGACTACCACTAAAAGAATCTTTCAGCTGGGAGGCCAGCCCTTCGGCTAGCTTATACTCAGTATCATTTAGTGTTTGATCGGGGGAAACCAGTGCAACTTCCATCATTTGCTGATATAACACTGATGCCTCTTCTGCTTGGCTCTGCTGTCTCTCTTTATAAAAAACTGAGCCAAAATAGCCCCCTACCGAAAGAGTAACAACAGTAATGGCAACAACTCCATACTCCCGCCACCATTTCTTTAAATTCTCCAACTGTTCTTCATCACTAAGATGCTCTGCCACACTTATTCCCCATTAGTTAATTTTAATATTCAACAGCTCAATCAATTCGTCCACAGAAACTGACATCTGAGGCCTGTCCTCACGAAGAAATTTAACAGTTAAATTGCCTTCAGCCACCTCATCTTCACCAACAATTAAAGCCACTATGGCTCCACTTTTGTCAGCTTTTTTCATTTGATTTTTAAGACTGCCGCCACCACAATGATTCTGCAACCTTAAGGCTGGGCAGGATCTTCTGATCATCTGCCCTAACTCAAGTACTTTTATTCCTACGTCGCCAACAGGGATAAGATACGCATCTACCTGTCGCGCGATACTATCAGGCAACGTTGCTGCTGCGTCAAGAAGCAAAGCCAACCGCTCCACCCCCATAGCCAGACCTATTGCTGGGGTGCTCTTGCCCCCTAGCTGCTCAACCAGCCCATCATACCGGCCCCCTGCACAAATTGTGCCCTGTGAGCCTAATAGGCTAGTAACCCATTCGAAAACTGTCTTGCCGTAGTAATCCAACCCCCTAACTAATCTCTTGTTGATTACATATGACACGCCGAGTGTATCAAGAATTAAGCAAAGTTTTTCAAAATGTTGTAGGGATGCATCATCCAAAAAGTCATGTAAATCTGGCGCTTTATTCAACAATAATTGTATTTCTGGATTCTTACTATCAAGTATACGCATTGGATTTGTATGCAACCGACGTTGACTATCTTCATCTAGCTGATCTTTCTTTTCCTCCAAATAAGAGACTAGCGCTTCACGATAAGCATCCCTTGACTGGGCAGTTCCCAGCGAGTTCAATTGAAGCGTAACTGAATCTGCTAGGCCTAGTATTTGCCATAACTGCGAGATCATTAAAATAAGCTCTGCATCTATATCAGGACCGTCAAGGCCAAAAACTTCCACCCCTATCTGTTGGAATTGTCGTAAGCGCCCTTTTTGTGGTCTCTCATGGCGAAACATTGGTCCTTGATACCATAAGCGCTGCACTTGATTGAAGATAAGGCCATGCTCTTCGCAAGCCCTAACACAACCAGCTGTACCTTCTGGACGCAATGAGAGGCTATCGCCGTTGCGGTCATCAAAAGAGTACATTTCTTTCTCAACAATATCGGTAACTTCACCTATGGTTCTCTTGAAAAGATCCGTTGACTCTAGGAGAGGAAACCGTATCTCCCTATAACCATATTGTGACAATAACTTGAATATTGAACTTTCTAAATATTGCCAACAGGCAGAATCGCCTGGCAACAAATCGTTCATGCCTCGGATTGATTGAATTTTCTTCATGAAGACTTCACTATCAGACTTTCTAGTTGATGGGATTTTTCCGCTGCCTTAGCTCGAATTAACGCCTCAAGCTCCTCGGCTAAATTATTTTGAGATAGTTTTTGGCTAGGTTTACCATCTATATATATTAAATTATTTGGGGTGCCTCCAGTTAGTCCGATATCAACCTCTTTTGCTTCTCCAGGCCCATTTACAACGCACCCAATGATTGCAACATCCAAGGGGACCGTTATATCCTCAAGCCGACTTTCAAGTACGTTCATCGTGTGAATTACATCAAAATTTTGCCTAGAGCAGCTAGGACAAGCAATAAAATTTATGCCTTTACTGCGCAATTTTAGGCTTTTGAGCATATCCCAGCCCACTTTAACTTCTTCTACGGGATCAGCAGCTAGTGACACTCTAATCGTATCTCCTATGCCATCCATGAGCAGCAAACCCAGCCCAATAGATGATTTTACAGTGCCGCCCCGCAAGCCGCCTGCCTCGGTAATACCGATATGTAGCGGATTATCAATAATTTTTGCTATTTTTCGGTAAGCATCGACAGCCATAAAAATATCTGATGCTTTAAGACTCAGCTTGAAATTATCGAAGTTCATACTATCTAGGATTTCTACATGACGCATTGCTGACTCGACCAAAGCGTCGGATGTTGGTTCTCCATATTTCTTCTGTAAGTCTTTTTCCAGAGACCCCGCATTTACTCCAATGCGAAGCGGTATATTCAAATCACGAGCTTTGTCTACTACAGCCTGCACACGTTTTTCTCTACCTATATTTCCTGGGTTAATTCGCAAACAATCAACACCTAGGTCTGCAACACGAAGAGCGATACGATAATCAAAGTGAATGTCAGCTATCAGAGGGACTTCGACCTGCTTGCGTATTTTCCCAAAAGCCTCAGCAGCTTCCATTGAGGGCACAGAAACACGTACAATGTCAGCTCCAGCATTCACAATGCTTTGTATTTGCTGAACTGTAGCGCTAACATCCGTAGTTTCCGTATTAGTCATGCTTTGTATTGAAATCGGCGCATCACCACCAACTGGCACCGTACCTACCATTATTTGACGCGACACTCTTCGTTTAATGGGTGATTTCATATGCATGCTAAAATTACCTTGTCATTTTTCAGCTAGCCACAAATTTAACAGGCTGCTTTTCATGTTGTTGCATGTAACGCTCACTTCGTCTAGTCCTGTCATTTACAGCCCCTGCTAGCTGGCCACAAGCTGCAGAGATATCATCTCCCCGTGTGGTTCTAACCGTGACTGTATGTCCCGCCTCCTGAAGTATGTCTCTAAATCTGTATAAAGCGGTATTTGTCACCCTTTTATAACCTGATTGATCAAAAGGATTAAATGGTATCAGGTTAATCTTACAGGGGAGGCTGCTCAGTAGCTTGGCCAAATCTCGAGCATGCTCATCTCTATCATTAATTCGATCCATTAGCGTATATTCTATGGTGATTTTACGACGAACGTCTGGCATCTTGTCAAGATAACGTTGCGCGGAGGCCAGCAAGCTAGCGATAGGGTACTTCTTGTTTATAGGAACTAACTGATTACGTAGTTCATCATTGGGAGCATGCAGTGAAATAGCCAAAGAGACGTCACTTACCTCGGATAACTTATCAATCATAGGCACTACTCCAGAGGTGCTTAACGTTACGCGTCTCTTGGATAAGCCATATGCATTATCATTCAGCATTAACCCCATGGCATCAACTACATTATCAAAGTTTAAAAGCGGTTCCCCCATGCCCATCATAACCACATTGCTAACAACTCTGTTTGCTTTTGGTCCTAACGAATTAAAAAATTTTGCCGCAATCCACAACTGTCCAATTACTTCAGCGGCAGTAAGATCCCTACTAAACCCCTGCTTCCCTGTAGCGCAAAAACTGCAATCTAAAGAGCAGCCGACCTGGGAGGAGATGCATAATGTTCCCCTGTCTTTTTCAGGAATAAAGACAGCCTCAATGCAGTCGCCACCGCTGACACGTATAATCCATTTGCATGTACCATCTGCAGATTCATGATGACTAACAACTTCAGGTGCTCTAATTTCTGCAATAGCTTTCATTTTTTCACGGAGATTTTTTGCAAGATTGGTCATCTGATCGAAGTCATCTACACCTATCTGATGAATCCATTTCATGACTTGCGTCGCTCGAAATGGTTTCTCGCCGATACTTTCAAAAAATACTACTAGCTTTTCAGGAGAAAGCCCCAGAAGATTAGTCTTCTGGGGTTTCACATCAAGTTCTTTGTCGGCAGACAATAAAGTCATGTATATCTAAGCTCTAAGCGGTTGTCGTAACAATAATAGTTAGCGAGAAAAAATTTCATCATCACTAAAAAAGTAAGCTATTTCACGCTGAGCAGAGGCCGTAGAGTCAGACCCATGTACGGCATTTGCATCAATTGAATCAGCAAAATCAGCACGTATAGTCCCTGATTCGGCTTCTTTTGGGTTAGTTGCTCCCATCAAATCACGATTAATAATAATTGCATCATCACCTTCTAGCACTTGAATAACAACAGGGCCGGAAGTCATGAAGTCAACTAAATCAGAGTAAAATGGGCGCTCTTTGTGCTCAGCATAGAACCCGCCTGCTTTATCTTTAGATAGATTTTGCATCTTAGATGCAATAATTTTTAAGCCAGCTTTTTCAAAACGACTGTATATTTCACCAATGACGTTCTTTGTAACTGCATCAGGCTTAATAATAGAAAGTGTGTGCTCAATAGCCATTAATTTCTCTCCGGAAATGTATTTTTAATTAGAATAATCAGTGTCCTTCAATACACCTGACTGCTTGATGACAGGACGAGCAATTTTACCCTTGAATACCTTAGGCCACAAGGAGTTAACTCCCTGACAGGATGAGCATAATGACCATTAAAAAGGAGGATAGCAATATCTGACAACTAAAGGGAAGTAGCACTTGTAAAGGGAAGTAGCACTTGTAAAGGGAAGTAGCACTTGTAAAGGGAAGTAGCACTTGGCGCTATCATTATAATATAGCAGGGTATCAGAAATTTTTATTCCAGCTCTTCAATCCAGGCAGACTGGATTGCTTCAAGAATTTTCTCACCGCAGCGCTCTGGATCATCATTAAAGTCAGGTAATGCTATAACCCAGTTCCGAAGATCTACAAAATTAATATAACGCGGATCAATATCCTCATGAACTTCAGATAGTTCGATTGCAATATCCTGGACATCAGTCCATGTTATTGACATATCATACCCCTTTTTTAATGCTTTTCAGAAACCATATTAATGGTGTATCTTGGTATTTCAACAACTATGTCTTTATCTGCAATGATGGCTTGGCAGCTCAATCTTGAATCAGGCTCTACACCCCATGCTTTATCTAAGAAATCTTCTTCTAATTCATCGGCCTCCATAAGAACATCAAAACCCTCTCTAATATAGACATGACAGGTAGTGCATGCGCAAGACAACTCGCAGGCATGCTCAATATCAATATTGTTTTGGAGGGCAACCTCACAGATATTATCACCAGGCTGAGCCTCTATTACAGCACCTTCAGGGCATAAGTTAGAATCGGGAAGAAATATTATTTTAGGCATTTCAGATCCCCCTCTCCATATCATCAAGACTATGGCCCGCTAAAGCTTTTTTGATGCTAACATTCATCCTTCTTGCAGCAAATTCTTCGCTAGCTTTCGATGCTGCCTCTATCTGATGAGAAATTTCTCGATAGCTCTGACTATCACAAATTTTATCTAGATCACGAACAGTTAACTCTAAGCAACTGTACTCCGTATCACTGAGTAACTCACGACCGTCTTTCTTCAAGGCAGCTAACAAATCCTCACGCATTCTTCTGGCATCAACTTGTTGCTCCCGAAGCGCTCTTGCAAGCATATCTTCTTTTGCGCTCCCATAAGACTCTTGGAGCATTCTGGCAATATCTTTATCATTTAATCCATAAGATGGTTTTACCTCAATACGGGACTCCACACCACTAGCTAGCTCTTTTGCCGAAACGTTAAGCAATCCATCGGCATCTACTTGAAAGCTAACTTGGATTTTAGCCGCTCCAGCCACCAAAGGAGGTATGCCTCTCAGCTCAAAACGGGCTAGAGATCGACAATCAGAAATTAGCTCACGCTCACCCTGCAACACATGAACAGACATCGCGGTTTGGCCATCCTTAAATGTTGTAAACTCTTGAGATTTTATAATAGGGATTGTGGTATTTCGATGAATAATTTTTTCCATCAACCCTCCCATGGTTTCGAGGCCAAGAGACAGGGGTATCACATCAAGAAGTAGCATATCTTCATCAGGCTTATTTCCTACAAGCAGATCAGCCTGTATTGCAGCCCCTAAGGCTACTACTTTATCAGGATCAATGTTTACTAATGGCTCTCGATGGAAGGCATCGGCAACTTTTTGACGAACCAAATGGGTTCTTGTTGAGCCGCCAACCATCACAACATTAGTGATATCTGATGCTTTAAGTTTAGCGTCACGCAAAACTCTCTTGCAGCAGCCTAAAGTTTTATCGACTAGCGGATTTATCAATAAATTAAATTTTTCCCTACTTAATACACCTGTCCATCCCGCTACATTGACTTCAGTGAATATGCTCTCTGATAATTCTTCTTTGGCTATACGAGCAGACATTAATAACTCTCTCTGCAAGGACGGACTAAGATCGTCACTGAAGCCAGCTTTCTCAGAAAACCATTGAGCAACCACTCGATCTATATCGTCGCCACCTAGGGATGAATCACCGCCAGTAGCCAGAACCTGAAAAACTCCTGACGATAACCGCAAAATGGAGACATCAAAAGTGCCTCCACCAAAATCGTAAATTGCGATAATACCTTCTGCTCCCTGATCCAAGCCATAAGCAACAGCAGCAGCAGTGGGCTCATTGAGTAGTCTTAATACTTTTACGCCAGTTAAGGTAGCTGCGTCTTTTGTGGCCTGTCTTTGGGCTTCATCAAAGTAGGCTGGAACTGTCAAAACCACCCCATCCAAAGTGCCACCTAAAGCTTCTTCTGATCGAGACACAAGTACCTTCAATATTTCGGCTGAAGCCTCTACTGGACTAACATCGCCAGCAACAGTCTTAAAATTTGGCATGCCTCCGTCTACTTGAGTTGTAAGCTCATAAGGCATCTGGCTTCCAAGTTTTTTTATATCCTGAATGCCGCGCCCCATAAAACGTTTAACGGAGCTTAACGTGTTTAATGGATCGGTGGATAACTGCAAGTACGCTGCATATCCCACTGTCGATTCCTTTAGGGCGTTGTAACGTACAACAGAAGGAAGCAAATATTGATTATCAGCATCCAGCAGAACCTCTGGAGTCCCACTCCTCACGGAAGCTACCAGAGAATTGGTTGTGCCAAGGTCTATACCAGCAGCTCGTCGACGTTGATGGGGGCTTGGGGATTGCCCAGGCTCCGAAATCTGCAAGAGAACCAAAATATTACCGCTTAAGTTATTTAATTAAAAATCGTCAAGCTCTTCTTCGAGCCGCTCTATCTCATCCAAGAACTTACTTACAAACTGCATCTTTGCTAGGGAGTCAAAAGCGACTTGAAAATCGTTTTTGTTGTATTGCCCCTCAAACATTTCTTGTATTTCTGTATATCTCAAGGAAGCATCTTCCTTGAGCTTCTCCAACGCAACAGATACCTGATCTGTCTCACGTATGTCTGCCAATTTTTCTCTTAACTCTATCTGCTCCATCAAGAACAGGGGATCATGAACAATATGGGTTTCATCAGAAAAATTTATGCTTTGCAGGGATAATAAATATTTTGCACGGAATAATGGAGACTTAAGCTCAGCATATGCTTGGTTAACAAATGACACGTACTGCACAGCTAAACGCTGCTCGTGTAATGATTCCCTCATATAGCGATCGGGATGAAATTTAGATTGCAGCTCATGGTAACGTTTATCTAATAGCACTAAATCAATCTTATAGTTTATAGGGCATCCAAATAGTTCAAAATAGTCACAAGAAAAATTCATAGCTTTCAGTCTGGATAATCCTATAATAGCTAACTACACATGGAAGCTTTCACCACAACCACACTCATCTTTAACATTCGGATTTTTAAACTCAAATCCTTCGTTGAGCCCCTCTTTCACAAAATCTAGCTGAGTTCCGTCAAGAAAAGCAAAACTTTTAGGATCAATAAAAAGTTTTGCCTCGCCACTGGCAACAACTAAGTCACTTTGGTCTGACTTATCTACAAACTCAAGAACGTAAGATAAGCCTGAGCAGCCTGTTGTTTTCACCCCAAGACGTATACCAACACCATGACCTCTGTGCGCCAAATGTTTAACTACGTGCTGTTCAGCAGCCGGTGTCATTGTGATTGCCATTACTCTATATCTCCTCTAACCACTTATTGTTGATCTGCAGAATTACGTTTTTGGCGTACGTCTTTGACGGCTGCCTTAATCGCGTCTTCCGCTAAAACTGAGCAGTGAATTTTAACTGGAGGCAAAGCAAGCTCTTCGGCAATCTGAGTATTTTTGATGATCGAGGCTTCATCTAAGGTTTTTCCCTTAACCCATTCTGTTAACAAAGAACTGGAGGCTATAGCGGAACCACACCCGTAGGTTTTAAATTTGGCATCCTCGATAATTCCATCATCATTTATTTGTATCTGTAATCGCATTACATCACCACAAGCTGGAGCACCTACCATTCCTGTTCCAACATTCATAGATTTATCATCCAATTTTCCGACATTTCTAGGATTATCGTAGTGATCAAGCACTTTATCGCTATAAGCCATAATAAACTCCCTAATTTTAAAACCAGTATTTCCTAGTGTGCAGCCCACTCAACAAGGCTTAGGTCAACACCATCTTTATACATATCCCATAAGGGGGACAGCTCTCTCAGTTTTGTCACTGCTTCACGAACTTTTTGTATGGCGTAATCTACCTCTTTTTCGGTAGTAAAACGCCCAAAAGAAAAGCGAATAGAGCTATGGGCTTGCTCGTCATCTAAACCCAAAGCGCGGAGTACATAAGAAGGCTCAAGGCTCGCTGAAGTGCATGCTGAACCTGAAGAAACAGCCAGATCCTTAAGTGCCATTATCAGGGATTCGCCTTCAACGTAAGAAAAACTAACGTTAAGGTTCCCTGCAACACGCTGCGACATAGAACCATTCACTCGGACAGACTCCATATCAGATATTCCATCCCACAAACGGTTTCTTAGCACTAAAAATTTCTGCTGCTCTTCAATCATTTTTTCTCCGGCAATACGAAAAGCTTCTCCCATACCTACAATTTGATGAGTAGCCAGCGTACCGGAACGCATACCTCTTTCATGGCCACCGCCATGTATCTGTGCCTCAATCCTCACTCTCGGTTTACGCCGAACATATAGCGCCCCTATACCTTTAGGGCCATAAGTTTTATGTGCCGACAATGACATTATGTCAACTTTCATTGCTTCTACGTCAATGGGTACTTTTCCAGTACTCTGAGCTGCGTCTACATGAAAGACTACTTTTCGCTCACGACAAATTTCGCCGATAGCTGCAATATCATTTATTGTTCCAATTTCATTATTCACATGCATCAAGGAAACCAGCGTTGTATCTTCTCTAATAGCATCCTTAACCATTTGGGGCTGAATAATTCCCTCTGCATCAGGAATTAAATAAGTCACCTCAAACCCTTCACGCTCAAGCTGTCTGCAAGCATCAAGAACAGCCTTATGTTCAATTTTTGAGGTAATAACATGCTTGCCTTTCTTTTGATTAAAATGAGCGCAGCCTTTTATTCCAAGATTGTTTCCCTCGGTAGCACCAGAGGTCCAAACAATTTCTCTTGGATCGGCATTGAGTAATTTTGCTACCTGCGCCCTAGCATTCTCAACTGCAGCTTCAGCCTTCCAGCCAAACGAGTGCGATCGAGAGGAAGGGTTTCCAAAATTTCCATCTCCCGTCAAGCAGTCTGACATCATCCTAGCCACACTAGGATCTACTGGAGTTGTTGATGAATAATCTAAGTAGATAGGTAATTTCATTATTTATTTCCTGGTAACCATAAAAAATTATACTAGGATTAAGCTAGCTATTTTGCTGCAAGGTAACAAGCTGGACATCATGCTTATGAACAAGACTATCAAGACTAACATTATGCAAAAAACGGTGTATCTGGATGCTCAGGTCGTTCCACAAATCGTGGGTTAAGCATAAATCGCCTTTATTACAATTACCTTTACCGCTACAACTTGTCGCATCAATGGACTCATTGACTGCATCAATGATCTCTGCAACGTTTATATCTTGAGTATCGCGAGATAGCCTATAACCACCACCAGGGCCTCGTGTGCTTATAACCAGCTTTTGCTGCCGTAGTTTAGCAAATAATTGTTCGAGGTAAGAAAGTGAAATTCCTTGGCGGCTAGAGATATCCGCCAAGCTAACCGACCCATTATCTCGATGCATTGCAAGATCCAACATTGCTGCAACCGCATACCGGCCTCGTGTTGTCAGCCGCATTTAATTACCTCGCATTTTTATTTATTGATACTAAAGTAAAAATATCATGCAAATTATGATATAACCAACCTTTTTAGTCAAGTAAATAACCTATTGTTTTAGTAGGGTACTTGGCATGTAATTAAAAAGATTATTGATTTTTTATCTTATGCGCTGCATTTCTAATAGCCGTCAAGACACCTCGCAATATAGACAGCTCCATTTCATCTAGGCGTATCCTGCTATACAAGCGGCGCAACCTAGTCATGGTCTGACGAGGGTTAGCTCTGTCGTGAAAACCTATATCTACTAAAGCTTGCTCTAGGTGTTCAAAATATAACTCTAGATCATTTGTTTTTGCTGGAGGCTGATCCCATTCATCAAAAGAAGGCACGCAGCCAGCATCATCCATCAAGGAAGCCATACGAATTTCATAACAAAGGACTTGCACAGCAGATGCGATATTTAATGAGCTATATTCTGGATTTGATGGGATATGGACGTGATATGTGCACTTATGGAGCTCCTCGTTAGTTAGGCCTCTGTCCTCACGACCAAAAACAATCGCTACATCGTGTTCGGCAGCTTCCTTCCAAACCCGAACACCACACTCACGAGGATTCATTAGGGGCCAAGGTATACGTCGCTCGCGAGCACTCGTGCCTACCACCAAACCACAACCAGAAAGAGCGGTATCCAGATCATCCACAACAACAGCGTTATTTAAAACATCAAGGGCATTGGCGGCCCTCCAAACAGCCTGGTCTGCTGGGTAGTCTTTTGGCTCTACAAGATATAAACGATATAGCCCCATATTTTTTAAGGCTCGCGCAGCTGCACCTATATTTCCTGGATGACTTGTGTTGACAAGAACGATTCGTACCCTATCAAAGTTTTTCATGTGGTGACCTTCAAGAGCGCAACATCTAAAAAAATTTTCTTATATCAAACAGGGTAGACAGTTAATAACTACACATTTCAAAAAATAGAAAAAACCAATATGTT
This sequence comes from Porticoccus sp. Uisw_050_02, assembly GCF_047729555.1. Taxonomy (NCBI): domain Bacteria; kingdom Pseudomonadati; phylum Pseudomonadota; class Gammaproteobacteria; order Cellvibrionales; family Porticoccaceae; genus Porticoccus; species Porticoccus sp. Uisw_050_02. Next base: position 960,575 of record NZ_CP159825.1, read on the forward strand.
GCAAAAAAAATGTAACTAAGAAGCCCATATAGGGACTGGAAAAACTAAAAGGATTCTATCAGGAAGGCACAATGAAATCACAACCTTTTCTCAAAGTGAAACCTAACATGAAGCACAAGCCTCTGTTACAATCCTGTCTTTTATCCTTGCTGGAATATCCTAAAATGGAACCAATGGTAAATATTGCACTTCGTGCTGCACGCAAAGCAGGAGATTTAATCCTACGGGCGACAAAACGCATAGATCTAGTACGCATTGACGAAAAAAGTCGCAATGATTTTGTCACAGATATTGACTATGCAGCAGAAAAAGAAATTATCTATCATTTACGTAAAGCCTTTCCCGCTCATACCATAGTGAGCGAAGAGGCTGGACTTTTAGAAGGTGAAGATAGCGACTACCAGTGGATAATTGATCCGCTGGATGGCACTACAAATTTTATTCATGGTGTTCCACACTTTGGGGTATCTATTGCTTGCAAACATAAAGACAAGATAGAGCATGCTGTCATTGTAGATCCAATGCGACAGGAGGAGTTCACTGCAAGTCGCGGGAGAGGTGCTTTTTTGAATGGGAACAGAATTCGGATCTCCAGCCAGCCATTCTTATCTGGAAGCTTAATCGCAACAGGTATCCCTTTTAGCAGCCCATCAATAGAGTATATGGATGCATACCTAGCTTGCCTTAATGATTTAGCAAAAGAATCTTCGGGGATCAGACGACTGGGTGCCGCCTCACTTGATTTGGCCTACGTGGCGGCAGGCAGGTTTGATGCTTTTTGGGAAATGAATTTGAAGCCATGGGATATTGCTGCGGGAGTACTGTTAATCAAAGAGGCTGGGGGCATGGTAGGTGATTTTCATGGCGGCAACACCTATCTAAAAAGTGGCAATATTGTTTGCGCAACACCCAAAGTTTTCAAATCGACCCTTCAGGTAGTTCAGAGGCATTTGGGTCACCTGTAAAAAGTTAAATTTTAGGTAAGTATCTTAATGGATCGACAGGCTTTCCATTTTTTCTAATCTCAAAATATAAACGCTTTGGTTGGACCAAGTCTCCCCCTACTTCTGAAATTTTCTGACCCGCTTTAACAAGCTGTCCTTCTTTTGCAAAAATTTTCTTGTTATGAGCATACGCACTCAGAAAAGTACCACTATGCTTTATAATAATGAGCTTTCCGTAACCACGCAGGCCGCTTCCAGCATAAATCACGAGACCTGGAGCAGCAGCAGCAACTGAAGCTCCAGGGTAGCTCTCTATATCTATACCTTTGAATAATTTAGAGCTATTAAATTTTTTTGATATCTTTCCTTTAGTCGGCCAGTCCCACCTCCAGCTCAAAGAGAGAAGAGGTAACGGTTTATCATTTTTAAGTTTTTGGGTATTGGAGACAGTGGGATGCGTGGTCTTTCGTGGTTCAACCCAGGAGGAGCTCTTGCTGGCAGGATCTCGTCCGCCATCAAGTGATATTTTCTGGCCTATGTATATCTTATCAACGCTGCGAATACCATTTATTGAAGCTAATTTTTTGGCATCAGTTTCATACCTCCAAGCGATAGAAAACAAAGTCTCTCCGCTCGAAACAATATGATAATTTATTTTTTCAGCAAGGGGTTGCGGGCGATAAGCAACGGGAGCAGAGGAGCTATGGCAACCAGCCAAAAAAAGACTGGCACACCAAAACAAGCATTTGAGACCTATTGAAAAGTTATTTGCAGAAATCCAGAGCTGCAACCTTAACCCCCTGGTATTTTGGGTTGTCTACCAAAAAAGTCTAGCGCCATCACAGCAACTAAGCCAAGCATCATGCAGCTAAATGCTGAAAATGATTGAGGATCTTGGCCGGTTGCAGCGAGAAAATCCACCGGTATAAGTAATCTATGGGGCCAAATAAATTCAATACCTGCATAAGTAAGAGTCACCCCTACAGCATCCCTCCATGGCCAGACCACAATCAATGACCCCAATACAAATCCTACAAGAGTCGCCATGGTGACCGAATAATAAGCCCTCAGGAGGGCTGATAGCATTCGCGAAAAAACCAAAAGACCAAATATACAACCTGAGATAAATATCAATAAAACGCTCCATTGCAGTTGGCTAATGGCGCTAATAACAATAGGGTAAATCCCAAGGAGCAATAAGATAAAGCTACCGGAGATACCAGGAAGAATCATTGCGCAGACAGCTATAGCTCCACCCCAAAATAATATAAAAAGATCGTCCGGTACATACATTTTTGGCACAACAGAGATAGCAACTACCACTACCACTCCTACCAACAAACCTATAGATTCTTTATAACAAAAATATGGAAGGTGTCGAATAATATATCCAGCTGATGCAAGGATGAGCCCAAAGAAAAAAGACCATATCAATATAGATTCTGTCGCCAATAAATAATTTATCACATGAGAAAAAGAAACTACGCTAAATAAAATCCCACAAAATAGACTCAACAAGAAATTACCATTCACTTTTTCCCAGAACTTAAAAAAACCTTGGGCTTTTAACACCTTCAATGAATGAAGATTAATAGAGCTGATAGACTCAAGAAGCTCCGTATAGATTCCTGTTATAAGAGCAACAGTTCCCCCAGAAATTCCGGGAACAATATCAGCAGCCCCCATGACCGCTCCCTTCAGAAAAATTAGCAACCAATGTTTAATTTTTTTCATCTTCTTAGCCAAGATTATGGTAACCAAAGAAACTAACTAGAAAGCCCACCAATGAGCGGCACAAAACGGACCTTCTCTGCCACTCTTTCTGTATAATTTAAGCTATCACCGTCCCTTATGATAACTCGCAGTTCTTGCTCATGGCTCGATCCTACAGGAATAATCAAAATACCATCAGGGGCCAACTGAAGAAGTAACTCCTCGGGAACCTCACCGGGTGCCGCAGCACTAAGAATAGCATCATAAGGAGCAAACTCCATCAACCCAAGGGAGCCGTCGCCATGAGTCAACCTGACATTGCGCACCCCAAGTTTTCTTAATCTTTCGCGAGCCCTGTCCTGTAAAGATTTTATGCGCTCAACGCTGTATATTTTTTCCACAAGCTGCGCTAAAACAGTGGCTTGATAGCCAGATCCAGTCCCAATTTCTAAAACTTTTTTACGGGGCCCTAGTGATAGTAAAATTTCTGTCATAAGCGCAACCACATAAGGTCTAGACAGAGTTTGACTAAACCCAATTGGTAATGCGGTATCCTCATAAGCCCTATGAGACAAGGCTTCATCTAAAAATAAATGACGAGGAGTTACTCTAATAACGTCCAGCACCCTCTTGTCTTTAATGCCTTGGTCTGTGAGTCGCTGAATGAGCCGCTCTCTAGTTCTTTGCGAGGTCATTCCAACCCCACTAAAATCAACAGTATTCAACTCGCAGCCCTCATTTTTTTAACGCCTAAACTATATTAGATTGAATCACTCGTTGCTAGCACTGGAATTTCTTCCAGATATGATTTTTTAACATCGAGAAATTCATGTAATAATGAGGTCGCATAGCTACCTGGAGGCAGTGAAAATGATACCTCTAAATCAAACATATCTTCCGAAATTTTGTCATGAGAAAACCATTTCCAGCTAAGCTCTCTAGGGTTTAAGACCAATTGGCGTCGCTCCTGCTGCAAACCACTAAATTCAAGAGCATTCATCCATTCCGTCCACTCTAAAAGCACTTTATTCTCAAATCTACACACTTCCTCAGATTCCATGCACCTGCCGCGACCCCACATTGGACCGGTATCACTAAAGTCTGGAAGTTTGCCAACAGAGCACAGGGCTTTACTGGCTGATTGCCAGCAATTTCTTCTAACCCTCTCTGCCAAAACTAAATTAAACAAGTAAGATCGAGCAGCAGATAAATATATACCTCCTCGGGGTGAATTACGTTTTTTTTGCCCTCTTTTTCTTTCGGCTCCGTACTCTCTTCTTAATAAAGAGTCAGCTTCCATCAAGTTTTTACCGTTAAAACCAAATCGTTGCTCTCCAAAGTAATTTGGTACCCCCTGAGAAGCGATCTGTTTTAGGCGAAAATCCAAAAGATCTTTATCTCCACTGACTTCTCGCAACCTTACTGTAAAGTAGTTTTCTTTGTGCTGCCCTCTTCGAAGCTTTCTGTCATGCCAAGAAGATTTTATTAGTTGAAATCTTGTATCTTCGATTCTTACTACTCCAGGAGCGATTAGCTTTTCATTATCAGGCAAGTGCACGCTAAACCACTGTATGGCAACAGCCCTACGATCCTTCAGACCACAATACCCAACAGCTGACTCGTCAACACAAAAATGTTTTGCAAGCAATTGTGCGATCCAGCGAGTATTATCTCCTCTTTTTTCTATTTGAAGATAAAGGTGCTCTCCTTGCCCAGAGAGAGAAAACCCCAACTTCTCTTCAACACGAAAATCTTCCAGCTCGCTGCGAAAAAAAGCAGCTGCTCCCAAATGACTGTAGGCTGATGGAAAAGATATAGAGAATTTTTTGTTTATAGCGCCCACCTTCGTCATTTAGAATAACCTCCAGCTAGCAAAAACTACCAAGCAGATTGCAATCAAGCAATGCTTCAAAAAAAGTATGAGCACAGGGGCGATATATTTTTTTATCTTATATCTTCAAACAAGCAAGACGATAGCATGACAAGCTATCCCTTCTCCTCGACCCTCAAATCCCAAGCTTTCAGTTGTTGTAGCTTTAACATTAATACGATCAGCATCGCATCTTAAGTCAGACGCAAGATTGCTAACCATTTCATTAATGTGTGGCCCCATCTTAGGGGTTTCAGCAACAACAGTTATGTCAGCGTTTGAAACACGATACCCCTTGTTGCAAACGAGTGTAATTGTGGCTCTCAATAATTCACGGCTATTAATGCCAAAATAACGAGGGTCTGTATCGGGGAAATGTCGTCCAATATCACCAAGTGCGGCGGCGCCAAGAATGGCATCACATAAAGAATGTATCAAGACATCTCCATCTGAGTGAGCCATTAAGCCACACTTAAAAGGAATTCTAACTCCACCAATAACAATATGGTCACCTTCTTCAAATGCATGAACGTCATAGCCCTGTCCTATTCTCATGACCACTCCTGCTGACATAATGCTATAGCTTCAGCAATCACTATATCTTCCCTTCGAGTAATCTTAATATTATCGTGGCTGCCCTCAATAATTCGAGGCATATGCCCCAGATTTTCAATTGCAGCAGATTCATCAGTGGGCTGCCAGTTAGCCCTGGATGCCTGCCTTAAGCCCTCCAGGAGTAGCGAAAAGCGGAACATTTGGGGTGTTTGAGCCTCCCAAAGCCTTGACCGATCTTCTGTTGCCTTTATTTCAGCCTTACTAGTGGCTCTCTTAATCGTTGCAACAACAGGTACAGCAAGAATCCCACCTATCGCATGAGAGCTCAACTGATCCATTAAATTTATAATATCAGCAACTTTAACGCACGGCCTTACACCGTCATGAACCAATACCCAGTCATTCATTTTGGCTTCATCTTTGATATGCTCTAGGGCCAAAAGAACTGAATCTGCCCTTTCTTTGCCGCCAAAAATCACTTCAATAGAAGTATTTTTAAATATAGCCAATTGTCGCCATGCTTTATCTTCAGGGCTCACAGCGACAACTATCTTGATGTGATCTATTGCTAGCAATCTTTTTAGGGTGTATTCAAGCACAGTCATATCAAGAAATTTTGCATACTGTTTGCGAGCTTCTAGGGAGAACCTTTTCCCAGCTCCAGCAGCAGGGACTATTACCCAGCTTTTCATATTTTGCTTGTCATATATTGGAGTTTTCGGTTAGTCTTTTTTTTCAATAACCATATAAAAAGTTTCGCCATTCTTAATCATGCCAAGATTTTTTCTAGCGACCCCTTCAATACCTTCCATGCTACCTTTAATGTTCTTTACCTCGCCCGCTAGTATTAAATTTTCTTCTCGCAGAGTTTCATTTTTTTTCTGCTGTACGATAACTTCACGCTGAAGTGAATGCTTGTGAGCGAGACTGCCCTCACCTACCCACAAGCTATATTGCAAGAGGAGCATGAAACAAATAAGTACAATTAACAACCAGCGCATAACAAGCCATTCTACCGCACAAAATTAACCACGTCAGCGAACCACAAAGGGCAGCCTCTTAAATTATTATGCCAGAGCCTAATATAACTAGAGAGGCTACCTGAATTCTCCCAAACCTCTGTAAGGTGCAGTGCCCTTAAGTTCTGACTCTATACGCAACAGACGATTATATTTTGCAACACGATCGGATCGACATAGTGAACCGGTCTTTATCTGCCCAGCACCAGTTGCAACAGCAAGATCCGCAATAGTGGTATCCTCCGTTTCACCCGATCGATGAGAAATGACGACAGTATAGCTTGAATCTTTTGCCATTTTTATGGCATCCAGCGTTTCTGTTAAAGAGCCTATCTGGTTAAATTTGATTAAAATTGAATTTGCGACACCGAGCTCAATACCTTTACTTAAAATTTTCGTATTAGTAACAAAAAGATCGTCTCCCACTAATTGAACTTTGTGGCCCAACTTTTCAGTTTGATATTTCCAGCCGCTCCAATCAGATTCATCCTGTCCATCCTCAATTGAAATAATCGGATATCGATCACAAAGATCTGCCAAAAAATCAGTGAATTCTTCAGAGCTGTATATTTTTTCTTCGCCAAGTAATTCATATTTACCATCATTATAGAACTCTGAGGAAGCACAATCCAAGGCTAGTGTTATATCCTTACCTAAATGGTAGCCCGCAGCAATTACCGCTTCCTCTATAAGAACAAGGGCTTCAGAGTTTGAAGACAAATTGGGTGCAAATCCCCCCTCATCACCCACTGAGGTGCTAAGGCCTTTACTGTTAAGTATTGCTTTTAGTGAATGGAAAATTTCAGCTCCCATTTGTAGTGCTTGAGAGAAATTTTTGGCGGAAACAGGTTGAATCATAAATTCCTGGATATCAACATTGTTATCTGCATGCTCCCCTCCGTTAATAATATTCATCATCGGCACAGGCATACTGTATTGGCCAAGAGTTCCGTTAATGTCTGCAATGTGCGCATAAAGAGGCAGTTTGCGCGATATAGCTGCCGCTTTTGATGCAGCAAGCGACACAGCCAAAATAGCATTTGCGCCAAATCTAGACTTATTTTCTGTTCCATCCGCTTTGATCATCAACATATCTAGCGACCTCTGATCAATAGCATCGACACCCAGCAAAAACGGTTTAATGATTTTATTTACATTATCGACAGCCTTAAGAACTCCTTTTCCCAAATAACGACTTTGGTCTCCATCTCGCAATTCAAGAGCTTCCTTTGAGCCTGTAGAGGCACCAGATGGTGAACAGGCTGAACCAATACTGCCGTCCATCAAAATCACATCCGTTCCTATCGTTGGGTTACCTCTAGAATCTAGTATTTCATAGGCTCTGATATCAGCAATCTTGCTCATATATAAATTCTCCAAAAAAATAAATACTCTCTCATATAGTATCTATTTAAAAATTTTAAATTAATTATATTTCAAATGCAGGTTGAGATTTGACCAGATCATCTATCTCTTTCATTTGAGCCAGGTAAGGCTCTAGCTTGAGTAACGGCAAAGCGCTAGGTCCGTCACATTTTGCATTATCTGGGTCCGGATGAGCTTCTAAGAATAAACCGGCTAGACCAACAGCGATGCCTGCCCTTCCTAGTTCTGCGGCCTGCTGACGGCGCCCACCAGAAGTAAGCCCCTGGGGATCTCGACACTGAAGTGCGTGAGTCACATCAAAAATAACGGGGAAGCCACCGCTTGTGTCTTTCATAGTTCGAATGCCCAGCATATCCACAACAAGATTATCGTACCCCATACAAGTACCGCGCTCACAAAGAATAAGCTTGTTATTACCACACTCTTTAAATTTATCTACAATGTTAGCAATCTGTGATGGGCTAAGAAACTGAGGTTTTTTTATATTTATAACAGCATCAGTTTCTGCCATAGCTTTTACCAAGTCGGTCTGACGGGCTAAAAAAGCAGGTAACTGCAATACGTCGCAGACATCTGCTACCATTTTTGCTTGATGGGGCTCATGTACATCTGTGATAACTGGAATCTGAAATGTCTCTTTAATTTCCTGAAATATCTTTAGTCCTTCATCTATCCCAACCCCTCGATAAGAATAAAAAGACGAACGATTCGCTTTATCAAACGATGCTTTGAATATGTAAGGTATAGCAAGTTTTTGGGTCACCTCACAAAAATGCTCTGCTGCTTGCATTGCAAGATCTCGAGACTCCAGTACATTAACGCCTCCAAACAACACGAAAGGCTCATTATTGTCTACCGATATACCATCAATATTGATGGTTATCGATGGTACAGATATTTTTGATATAGACATAAATTAGACTCTTTTAGAATGCTTAAGCGCTGCCTTTATGAAACTTGTGAAAAGCGGATGGCCTTCGCGAGGAGTAGATGTAAACTCTGGATGAAATTGACAGGCAACAAACCAAGGGTGTTCAGGTATTTCAACCATCTCAACTAATGTTTTATTCTCCGACCAAGCACCAACCTTCATTCCGCCCTCTTGCAGCCCAGCTACATAATTGTTGTTCACCTCATAACGATGACGATGACGCTCAAAAACTGTATCAGCACCATATATTTTATGAGCCATAGTGCCATGAATTAAGTAGCTAGCCTGCCCACCCAATCTCATTGTTCCACCCAAGTCTGAATCTTCGTTGCGTGTTTCTATCACACCACTACTGTCAATCCACTCGGTTATCAATCCAATAATAGAATGCGGTGTTTTAGGGTCAAACTCCGTGCTATTTGCACCACCTAAATTACAAACATTGCGTGCAAATTCGATCATCGCAACCTGCATGCCTAAGCATATTCCCAAATAAGGTATTCTGTTAACTCGAGCGTGATTGGCTGCCTTAATCTTTCCCTCTACACCGCGCACACCAAATCCACCAGGCACAAGAATTCCACTACAACCATCAAGAAGTGATGATTCGCTTTCAAGGCTCTCTGAATCAACATAACGAATATTTACTTTGGTCTGGTTACGAATACCTCCGTGAGTCAATGCCTCGTTGAGTGACTTATAGGCATCTAAAAGCTCCGTATACTTGCCAACCATAGCGACAGTCAACTCATGCTTTGGATTTAGGTGATTTTCTGCAATCCAGTCCCAATCAGAAAGATCTGGTTCTTTGCAACTCAAGCCAAGTTGCTCTAAAACAGCGGTATCGAGTCCTCGAGTCTGAAGGTCACGAGGAATAGAATAAATACTCCTAGCATCCAATAATGTCACAACTGCTCGTGCTTCTACATTAGTAAATAAGGCTATTTTTTTGCGCTGACCTTCATCAAGCTCAACCACACTTCTACATAACAAGACATCTGGCTGCAAGCCAATAGATCTGAGCTCCTTAACAGAATGTTGTGTTGGTTTAGTTTTAGTTTCCCCTGCTGTAGCAATATAAGGAATAAGTGTCAGATGGATAAGGATAGAATGACTGAACCCAAGATCTAGCTTTAATTGTCGTATAGCCTCAAGAAAAGGCTGTGATTCAATATCCCCGACTGTGCCGCCAATTTCAACAATAGCTACATCATAATCTTTACCACCAGCTAAAATACGTCTCTTTATTTCATCTGTAACATGAGGGATTACTTGCACCGTAGCCCCAAGGTAGTCCCCTCGGCGCTCATGACGAAGAATTGTTTCGTACACTTTTCCGCTAGTAAAATTATTTCGTTTGCACATTTTCGAAGATAAAAAACGCTCATAATGCCCAAGGTCAAGGTCAGTTTCAGCGCCATCTTCAGTTACAAAAACCTCTCCGTGTTGTGAGGGACTCATGGTTCCGGGGTCGACATTCAGGTATGGGTCTAGTTTAAGAATCGTAACATTGAGGCCTCGGGCCTCAAGAATGGAACCCAGCGAGGCTGCCGCAATACCCTTCCCTAAAGAAGATACAACACCACCTGTAACAAATATATAACGCGTCATTTGGATCCCTGTCAGTACACTAGGCTCAACGTAAATAGCTCGATTAAGCTACATTTTTGAATAAAATATATCCCTATATCATCAAAATAAAAAATTATTTCAAGAACAGAAGGGCAACTATTTTAGTTGTTATGATGATAAATTAGCCTACCAGAGATGGCTGATTGTCTCAATCTATTACTACAGTGTAGACTGCTAAAAAAATCGCCACTGTAGCTCAACACCGAGCTCATTTGCTGAGGCAAAAAATCCATCGCAAATCCACAAGTCGCCAACTGCTGCTAACTTCCCGTCAATATAAATAAGCGGCACCTTGCTACGAAGCCAAGGCTCAAGAGCATACTCTTGAAATAATTTTTTTAGTGTATTCGAGCCACTGCGTCCGAATGGCTTACAACGCTCGCTGCCAGCACGGAAGCGAATCTCTATATCGCACTGCTTGGATATTCTCAATCCCCCAGTACTTAATAACTTTGTTGATATGCTTCCCTTGTTAGGCAGCATAATTTGATTAATTCCATCCCATTTTATACTTGGCTGCATAGTTATTGCCGACTCTCCTGTGTCCGCTACATAGTGATTTGAGTCACTAGAATCTGCTGGTAAGAGGTATAATCTTTTTTTAAACCGTCGTAACTGTACGCCGGCCCAGACTATTAAAGGCCTAGCATCAGGACGCGCCAATAGCATTTCATTTGAAACCACCCTAAGAACACTATGCCTGGGTGATGGTAATCTATGCGCGGAGGCCCAATAGCGGAGCACATTTGCCTGTCTTGACTCCTCTAGACATGCAAGATCATCAATAGAAATACTCCAGCCAATGCGTTCAGACTTTTCAGACATACCAGTAAGGTCTTGTGCAGCCAGAACTTCTGTCAAATGGCCCGAATCTGCACAAAGATTTGCAGTATGATTCAGTTTAGACAAGCAGTCAGGCCAGCGTTCAGATATTATCGGTAACACTTTATGTCGCAAAAAATTTCTATCAAAGCTCACATCTTTATTGCTTTCATCTTCTATCCATTCCAAGCCATGAATGGAAGCGTAGGACTCAAGATCAGCTCGAGAAAATGCTAGCAATGGCCTGAATAGCCCGCCAAGACCCAATGGCCTAGATATAGGCATTCCGGACAAGCCCTTTGTGCCAGCGCCACGAAGTAGCCTATAAAGAACTGTCTCAGCCTGATCATCCGCATGGTGAGCAAGCAGCAATAAATCAGTTTTATCTAGTAATTTTCTAAAAATATCATAACGAATCTCTCTCGCGGCCTGCTCTAATCCAAAGCCCTTATTTTCAACCTTAATGGTCTCGACAATTAGAGGTACCCCCAATTTGGAACAGCAGTCTTTGCAATGTTGCTGCCAGTTATCTGCATTTATGGATAATTGATGATTAATATGGATCGCGGTAAAAGATTTTGGTCCAACCAAAGAAGCCATTATATGAAGCAATACATGAGAATCCAGTCCACCACTATAGGCAACATAAAGGTGCTCAGCATTGTTAAACGTGGGAAAATATCTAGAAAGACAAGAGACTTGAAGCGACATTAAGGTTCTGCAATTTTAAACTAAAGTACAACGTTACTGGCAATCAAAAGAAATGACAATAAATAGTGCGCTAAAAAATTATAGATTTTTCAATCACAATAGAGCGTATAACGCCCAGCAGGGCTGACAAATAAAACAGAGACGCTTCAAAAAATGCCCAACAATATTTTTCTTTTGCAATTAAGCATACTTTATCAATTACCATAACTCATCAAACGTTTATAACGCTTCTCAAGCAGCTCATCAATAGGGACTTCGGTAAGCTCATCGACCTGTCTAATTAAGCACTCTTTAAGGCTAGCTGCCATAGTCTCAATATTACGATGCGCCCCGCCATTGGGCTCAGAAATAGTTTCATCTATTATTCCTAGCTCCTGTAAAACTGTAGATGTAACACCCATCGCTTCAGCTGCTTCAGCAGCTTTAGTTGAGGTTTTCCAGATAATATTTGCACAACCTTCCGGTGAAATAACAAAGTAAGTAGAATATTGGAGCATGCTAAGATGGTCACCAATGCCGATAGCTAATGCGCCGCCAGAGCTACCTTCACCGATAACAGTGCATACTATAGGTGTCTTTAAGCGAGACATAACTGCAAGATTTCTGGCTATAGCCTCACTAATTCCGCGTTCCTCAGAATCGATTCCTGGATATGCTCCAGGTGTATCAATTAGTGTGACAACAGGCATCTTAAAGCGTTCAGCCATCTCCATTAAACGCAAGGCTTTGCGGTACCCTTCAGGCTTTGGCATCCCGAAATTTCTATATACTTTTTCATTAACACCTCTGCCTTTCTCTTCGCCGATAATAACAACTGGCTTATCGGCCAATCTCCCTATACCGCCTATGATGGCTTTGTCATCTCCAAAATGTCTATCACCATGCAGTTCATCAAAATCGGTGAAAACCCGATTTATATAATCTGTAGCATGTGGCCTAAGAGGGTGCCTTGCAATCTGGACAGTTTGCCAAGAAGTGAGGCCTGAATATATTTTCTTAGTAAGCTTTTGACTTTTTTCTTCAAGCTTGACGATTTCCCCGGTAATATTGATATCACTATCGTTGCCCACCAAACGAAGCTCTTCAATCTTTGCTTCCAGCTCCGCAATAGGTTGCTCAAAATCCAAATAATTTAAGTTCATGTAAGACTATCATCCATAATATTTATACCAAAAAGACAAAAATTTAAATCCAAAAAAATTCGCTAGATAAAAACACATATCGTGTCGGGAGTAAATTTCTAATTAATTAAATAAATGAAAGTTAAGATTTATTGCTTGGCTATAAGCCGTGCTGGCACTTAATTTTTAACCTGTAAATACTTCCGACATGCCTAGAATCTTAAGTGCACCATCTCGCTACCAACCATTTCTTTTAATCTCTGCAATAGTTCATCCTTAGGGGATACCAGCCATTTTTTATCTAGGGCTATTTCGCATAAAGCTTTAGGGTTGCTATAGCAAATACGAACTGGACATTTTCCTTCATTATATGGAAGCATAATTTCAGAAATATCACGAATAGTAAACTCCTGAAAATCCTCATTGCTCAAGTCAATAACAATACTTTTTAAATGATTGAGCCGGGCCTCATACAAAGTATTAATTTGATCTGCGCGCATTTTAACTCCATCAGTATAATCGTCTATAGATACCTGCCCTTGCACCACTAAAAATTCATCTTTAATAATTTTTTCACGGCAGCTACTAAAAACATCAGAAAAAACTGCTACCTCAATTCGAGCACTTTTATCGTCGAGGGAAATAATGGCCATGCTATCGCCACTTCGTGTTCTGATCATTCTTGTACCCACAACCAAGCCCGCAACAGTCTGGGTAGATTTTTCTGGTTTTAATTCACAGATACGATGTCTGATAAAGCCGTCCAGCTCATCGATATACTCATCAGCTGGGTGTCCAGACACATATAGTCCCAATGTATCCCTTTCTCCCCCCAACCTTTCCTTGACAGTCTCACAACGAATATCATTAAAATTCTTGTACCCAAATTCAGGGGATAACTCTAACGCCTTGTCTCCAAAAAGATCTGTCATCCCGCTAACAGCGTTATGAGTCCGCTGCTCAGCCATCTTGACTGCCTCACTCATTGCTGCCAGCATAACTGCACGCTTAAACCCTATCTCGCCAATTGGCCCTATACTATCCATTGTCCCTGAACGGATAAGTGCTTCTAGAGAGCGTTTATTGATTTTTTTCCCATCTACCCTTGAGCAAAAATCAAACAAGCTAACAAAGTCTCCGTCTTTATCTCTTGCAGAGATGATACTGTCGACAGGGCCCTCACCTAAGCCTTTGATAGCCCCAAGCCCATAGATCACTTCTCCCTGATCAGAGACCTTGAAACAGAAGGTGCTTCGATTAATATCTGGTGACAGCAGTGCTAAGCTTCGATCGCCGCACTCTTCAACCAACTTTACCACCTTGTCCGTATTTTGCATGTCAGCAGACAAAACTGCTGCCATAAATTCAGGCAAGTAATGTGCTTTTAGGTAAGCAGTTTGATAGGCAAGAAGCCCATATCCGGCAGAATGAGATTTATTAAAGCCATACCCAGCAAATTTTTCCACTAAATCAAATATTTTTATAGCAAGGCTAGGATCAATGCCTTGATTTTGCGCCCCTGTTTCAAAAATTTCTCGCTGTTTCGCCATCTCTTCTGGCTTCTTCTTACCCATGGCGCGGCGCAAAAGGTCTGCTTCACCCAAAGTATATCCAGCAAGAGTTTGAGCGATCTGCATTACCTGCTCTTGGTATACAATGACACCATAAGTGGGTTCTAAGATGGGCCTAAGACTTTCATGTTGAAATTTTTCATCAGGATAAGCAACTTTTGCTCTTCCATGTTTACGGTCAACAAAATCATCCACCATGCCAGACTCAAGCGGACCAGGCCTATATAAAGCCACTAACGCGACAATATCCTCAAAAGAATTGGGCTCTACGCGCTTCATTAAATCTTTCATGCCCTGGGACTCTAACTGAAATACAGCCGTTGTCTCGCCTTTCTGTATAAGGGTATAGGTTAAAGAGTCATCTAATGGAATATCATTAATTACAAGGGGCTCATTTTTTGTATTCTGCCCCCGCTGATTTACAATTTTTACGGCACAATCTATTATAGTGAGTGTTCTTAGCCCCAAAAAATCAAACTTTATCAAGCCTGCGCTTTCTACATCATCCTTATCAAACTGCGTAACAAGACCCTCTCCAGACTCATCACAGTATAACGGAGAAAAATCTGTAAGTTTTGTTGGCGCAATAACAACACCTCCAGCATGCTTGCCTGCATTCCGAGTAATGCCCTCAAGCTGAAGTGCCATATCCCATATTTCTTGAGCTTCCTCGCTACTAGCTAAAAAATCTTTCAGGATATTTTCCTGCTCAACAGCCTTTTCAAGGGTCATCCCAATATCAGCGGGAATCATTTTGGATAATCTATCTGCTAAACCATAAGGCTTGCCTTGGACTCTTGCTACATCACGAACTACAGCTTTAGCTGCCATTTTTCCGAAGGTAATAATTTGAGAAACAGCATCACGGCCGTATCGATCTGCAACATACGCAATAACCCTATCACGATTGTCCATGCAGAAATCTATATCGAAATCTGGCATAGAAACCCGCTCTGGATTCAAAAATCTCTCAAAAAGTAAGCCATACTGCAAGGGATCAAGGTCTGTAATACCAAGGGTGTAAGCAACTAAAGAGCCAGCTCCAGAGCCTCGACCGGGACCTACAGGAATGTCATTTTTTTTGGCCCACTGAATAAAGTCCATGACTATCAAAAAGTAGCCCTGATAGCCCATTTTAATAATAATTCCAAGTTCAAAGTGAAGTCGGTCAAAATATACTTTTCTTTCCTTCTCTAGGCTTTTGTCAAGAGTACCGAGTATTTTTGAGAGACGCTTTTCTAGCCCCTCCACAGATAGTTTTTCAAAAAATACATCCTTCGTCAGCCCCTCTGGAACAGGATATTCAGGCAGGAAGGTTTCCCCTAGTTTAAGCTCCAGATTGCATCGCAAGGCAATCTCTATTGTATTTTCAATAGCTTCAGGTATATCGTTAAAAAGTTCAGTCATTTCTTCTGCTGAACGAAGGTGTTGCTCGTCACTATATGTGCGCACCCTCCTAGGATCGTCTAACACATATCCCAGGCCAATACAGACTCTAGATTCATGGGCCTCGAAATGACTAGAATCAAGAAACCTAACATCGTTGGTGGCAACTAAAGGGCAATCAAACATCGAAGAAAGTTGTACTGCATTATGAATAAAATCCTCTTCGCCTGGCCGCCCAGTCCTATTCAGCTCCAAATAAAATCGCTCAGGCAGGACACTAAGCCAGCTTTGCAAGCACTCCTCAGCCTGCTTTTTGTTCCCAGATAGCAATGCTTGTCCAATATCACTTTGATGTCCGCCAAGTACGATTAAGCCTTCTGATGATTCTTCGATCCAGCGCTTTTGAACCAAAGGCTCGCCACGCACTTGCCCCTCCTGGTAAGCGCGAGAGATCAGTCTTGTTAAGTTCTGATAACCCTGTAAATTCATCACTAGGAATGTAAGATCAAATGGTTTGATGCCCTCAATATTGCTTCGAACACGGAGGTCGGCGCCACAAATAGGTTTTATTCCGGAAAGATGTGCTGCTTTGTAAAATTTAATCAAACCAAAGAAGTTTGTAACATCTGTGAGGGCAACAGCAGGCATGCCTAGTTCAACCACCCTATTCACTAGAGGGTTTATGCGCACAAGGCCATCAACAAGAGAATACTCGCTATGCAGGCGGAGATGGACAAATGAAGGCGCAGACATAAAAAATTAAACCTATAAAATGCCCTAATACCTAAGGCCAAATATATCTTGCATTGTATAAATTTACGACTTAACACAGATCGAAGTCTACTGCTTATCCTACTGCATCAGCCCCTATGATTATATAGAAAGAATAATTATACAAAGACAGTTGCAGTACTTAAGCATCCATACTCTTAAAGGGTTCAAAGGACTTTCTGTGTATAAGGCTTGGGCCCAACCTCCCTATAGCCTCAAAATGTTTTTTTGTTCCGTAGCCTTTATGACAATCAAACCCATAACCTGGATATAACTTATCAAAAGCGATCATTTCTTCATCTCTGTGAACCTTGGCAAGAATTGATGCTGCGCTAATAGAGGGGACCTTGTCATCACCCTTAATTATAGACTCTGAAGCATAACGCCATAACGGCAAACGATTTCCATCAACCACAACATATTCTGGATCTATCCTTAATCCTTCAACGGCACGCTCCATAGCCATCATGGTTGCTTCAAGTATATTGAAGCGATCTATTTCTTTCACCGTAGATCGCGCTACATTCCAGCACAGTGCTTTTTCTTTAATTTCAACAGCTAACTCTTGGCGACGTTTCTCAGAGAGTTTCTTTGAGTCTGCAAGCCCAAAAATAATATTTTCTGGGTGAAGGATAACTGCAGCAGAAAAAACATCGCCAGCCAAGGGGCCTCTGCCAGCCTCATCAACGCCAGCAAGCAACGAGCCTTGATATGCTAACCTGAGTACTTTTTTTTCAGCAAATACCACACTCAAACTCTCAATCTATTTTAAATACCTAGTGACCCCAGCAGGCTACAAAAACAGCAGTCACCCATACCTAGGGGGCGCCGATCAACGCCACCAGAGCCTTAGCCGCTGCTTCATTGCCACCACATTTTAGTGATTCATGGATAGATATAAACCTTTTTTGTAGCTTTTTTGCCTGCTCAGGGTGCTCAAAAAACCTCATTACTGCACCTGAAAGATTTTTTATAGTTGCGTTCTCTTCCAGGAATTCCGGAACCAACGGTTCGCCCGCAAGAAGATTTGGTAGTGCCACATATTTAACTTTCACCATTCTTGAAACCAAGGCATAAGTTAGCCTTCCTAAGCGATAAGCTACCACCATGGGTTTTTTTAAAAGCATAGCCTCTAGCGTCGACGTACCCGATGAGAGTAACACTACATCTGCTGCTGCCATCGCTAGGAGTGACTGATCATCCAAAAGTACCACTTCCAGCAATGGATGATCATCTAGTATTTGATCTAACTGGGACTTGCGCTCTAGGGTAGCGGCAGGAATAATCACCTGCAAGTCAGGCAAGCTATTTTTGCAGTGTTGCGCTACATTTAAAAATAAACTCCCCAACTTCTGTATTTCTGATGCCCTGCTTCCAGGCATTAATGTTAGAACTGGTCCATCGGTTAACCCTAATGCTTGACGCGCTTTATTTTTTTCCCCCTGTATTGGAAGCTCTTCCGCCAAGGGGTGCCCAACACATACTACAGGTATACTATGTTGCTGATAAAAAGATTTTTCAAAAGGAAATAATGTAATCATTAGGTCGACAGCGCGAGCAATTTTTTTAACTCTGCCTTGCCTCCATACCCATACAGAAGGACTTACGTAATGGGCAGTTTTAATACCTTTATTCCGTAATTTTTCCTCTAGGCCAAGATTGAAGTCTGGAGAATCAATACCCACTACGAGATCAAATTTTCCATCACAAAAATACTGAAACAAATTTTTTCTAATTCGAAATAATTCTGGTAGTCTTTTTAATGGCTCAATAAACCCCATCACAGAAAGCCTGTCGATAGGAAACAGTGACACAAAACCCTCTTTGGCCATCTTGGAGCCACCTATTCCCTCGAAAATTGCATCAGGGTAATAGACTTTTAGTGCGCAAATTAGCCCAGCGCCCAACTGATCGCCGGAAGATTCCCCTGCAACTATTCCTATTTTATAAGGCTGGATCATAGCTTAGCGAATGATTCCGCGTGAAGACATTTTTACTGAATCTAACAATAGATTAACCTCAGAATATTGCGATGCAAGCACATGAAGCTTTATCAGCGCATCATCTAGCGAAAGTCCTTGGCGGTAAAGTATTTTGTACCCCTGCTTGATCGCTAAAATGGCGTCCTTGCTGAAACCTCTGCGTCTAAGACCTACTGAATTAATAGTTTTAGGTTCTGCAGGAGAGCCAAAAGCAGTAACGTAAGCAGGGACATCTTGGGGTAAAAATGCTGCCGGCCCAATTAAAGTATGTGCTCCAATAGAGACGAATTGATGCACTAGTACATAGCCCGAAAGAATTGCCCAGTCACCTAAATTAACATGGCCAGAGAGGGACGCGTTATTGACCAAAATACAGTTATTTCCCACCACGCAATCATGGCCTATATGCACATAGGCCATCATCAAATTATTGCTACCGATAAGGGTCAAGCTATTATCCTGGACAGTCCCTCTGTGAATCGTAACCCCCTCACGAATAGTATTATTATCGCCTATCTCTAGTCGAGTGGGCTCTCCTGCGTACTTTAAATCTGGTGTATCCTCACCTATGGTAGAAAACTGAAAAATACGATTATTTTTACCTATAACAGTTGGGCCTTTTATGACAACATGAGCGTGGATCACGCTGCCGGCTCCAATTTTGACATTGGCACCTATAAGGGTCCAGGGTCCAACTTCGACGCCTTCAGCCAATTCTGCAGTAGGGTGAATGATTGCACTTGAGCTAATAAGAGACATAATCTTCAGGCCGACTTCAAAGCACAGAGTATGGTGGCCTCGCAGGCCAACTCGTTGTCAACGGTTGCTCTGCATTTGAATCGCCAAATTGTTCGCTTCACTGAGTCAATTTTTGCTTCTAACGTCAGCTTGTCTCCAGGTATAACCTGGCGCTTGAAGCGAACACCATCCACTCCAGCGAACAAATACAGCACATCATCGTCTGCATACTTGCCAGCAGTAACAAAACCCAGTACTCCTGCTGCTTGAGCCATCGCTTCGATAATCATTACCCCTGGGAAAATTGGTGTACTAGGAAAATGCCCATTAAAAACATCCTCATTAGCTGTAATATTTTTATAGGCCAAAATTCTGTCACCCGGATCTATTTCTACAACACGATCCAACAAAAGGAATGGATATCTTTGGGGTAAACGCTTCTTTATATCATTTATATTCATTAAGTTATCTCTAGACACCTAAAAGGTAAAGTAGTACCGAAAGTTATATCTTTTTTTCTAATGCATTGAGCCGCTGAGCTAGGTCATTTAGCTCGTTGAAACGAACTGCATTTTTTTTCCATTTTTTCGTATGAGTCAGCATTATTCCTGATGAATATGAGCCCGGCTCAGATATTGACTGCCTAGCAATACTGCCGCCAGTAATTTGAACGTTATCGCAAATTTTTAAATGGCCTGATACTCCGGTTTGTCCGGCAAAAATACAATTTTTACCCACTACCGTACTTCCTGATATGCCGGAACATCCGGCAATAGCTGTATTTTCACCAACATATACATTGTGAGCAATTTGCACATGATTATCGAAAATTACACCATCTTCAATAACGGTATCGCCGAGGGCTCCTCTGTCTATAGTGGTGCAGGCACCGATTTCTACTCTCTTACCTATAACGACTCCACCTAACTGATGAATTTTTGTCCAATGGTTTGGGCTCCTAGCAAAACCAAATCCATCTGCCCCAATAACAGCGCCGCTATGCACAATGGTCTCACTACCTATGGTAACTCCATGATAAATAGAAACATTTGAATAAATCTTACAATAATCCCCAAGAATAGAGCCGTCGCCTATCGTAGTATTAGCACCCACCTGACAACTGGCACCAATAGTCACATTTTCTCCAAGCACTACATTTGGGCCTATCGCGGCAGTCTTGGAAATTTTAGCACTAACCGCAATAACTGCTGTCTGGTGGATGCCTGCTGCTACAATAGGTGCTTTATTAAAAAGCGCTGACACCAGCGCATAAGCAAGGTAAGGGGAGTCCACAACAAGTGCATTACCAGAATAATCCGATAAACCTGATCGCGAAATAATTACTGCCCCTGCTTTAGTACAAGATAAAAATTGCTTATAGAGAGGATTCGCCAAAAATGTTAATTCTGCCGAATCTGCTTTCTCTATAGTATTTAAGCCAGAAATTTTATACTGGCTGTCGCCTACTAGCTCTGCCTCTATGTGTTTAGCTATATAGTCTAATGAATAACTAGGCATTTTTTATCTGCTTCAATATATTTCTTTCGCTCAAGAGAGTTATTTCATTTTCTTGTTAAGCCGATCGATCAGCTTTGATGTGTAATCTACATTCGCGCCACCAAAGATAGCTGTCTCTTTCCTAAGAAGGAGTGTTATTTCTTCCTCCTTGATCATCTCTTGCAGGGCCTCTTTGATCTTATCTTCCATGGCTTTCACAACTCTTGTCTGTAATGCTTTTTGCTCAGATTGAAGTTTTTTCTGAATTAGCTCTATATCTGCCCTGAGAAAACCCATATTTTTTTGAGCATCCTGATTCTGCTGGGCAGACCAGGTCATGCCCTTGTTTTCTATCTCTGTATTTAGTTTCTTAACTTCCTCCAATAGGCCGTCAAACTTCGATTTCATGGCTGAAAATTCTTTACTTGTTTCTATTTTTTTAAACTCAGCTAAAGCATATTCGGTATTAAACAACGCAGCATCTGGGGCCACGATGCCTATCTTCATAATGGACTGCTCTGCAGTAACGTTTACTGAGATTAACGTCGCCAAGGTCAATATTAATATATTTGCTATACGCACTTTCTTCTCCTTATAAGTTTAAATCTAGTTATTATTTTTTTATGCAGGTTCCTACTATACTTTAAAATCCACCACCCATATTAAACTGGAATGTTTCTTTTTCATCCTCTTTTCCTGTATTAAAAGGCACTGCAAAACTAACAGATATGGGACCAAAACTACTCTTCCATGTACCCCCAATGCCCATAGAATACCTCAAGTCTGCTAAATCTGGCTCTTGGCAAAAGTCCTCTGAAGTGTTTCCACAGTCATCGGAAAAGACATTACCAGCGTCCATGAAGACGGTCATTTGAACAAGTCTCTTATCCTTCAAAAATGGCATAGGGAATAAAACTTCTGCTGTACCCTCCATAACAACATTGCCACCAAAAGGCTCGGCTTCATGTTCGTAGCCGGCCGTCAGAGGAACGTCTCTCGGGCCAAGTGTATTTTGCTCGAAACCACGAACTGAACCATTACCTCCTGAATAAAAGTTCTTGAAAAATGGAAGATTTTCAGTGTTGCCGTAACCATCTCCATAGCCAAAATTTGAATGTAGATGCAGAGTGAGGTCTCTGCTTAATGAATGAAAAAATTGACCATCATAGTTAAACTTATAATAATTCAGATCACCCGCCGGCAAAGTTAACTCTGCTGATATTCTGTGCGATTGACCCCTTGTTGCATCAAGGCCTGCGCCGTTAAGAGTGGACACCCCCCAGGATAAATTACTAGTAAATATATGGTAATCTTCTCCTTCTTCATCTAAAAATTTTTCCATAAGTCTTGTCTTGAAGGATCCGCCAGAATCAAGCTCAAGATTTTCATATCCAAGCCCAAAACCAATATTTTGAACTTCAGATATAGGGTAGCTGAATGAAGTAGAGGCCCCTTGGCTTTCTGTCGTATAGCTAGATATGTTTCCTTCGTCATAATCTTTCTTTTGTGCAAAAACCATAAAGCCCGCACTAACACCGTCATCTGTAAAATATGGATCCGAATAATTCAAGGATAAATTTGTTTGGAAGCCATTTTGACTTAAACCTAGTTTTAATCTGTTGCCGGTACCGAGGAAATTACTTTCCGCTATATTGGCGCCCAGGGTAAGTCCATATGTCTGCGCAAACCCCAAGCTTGCTCCGACAGTTCCTGAGGGTTGCTCCTCCACTGTATAAAAAACATCGACTTGATCACTTACCCCAGGAACAGGACGAGTTTCAGATTCTACCGACTTAAAAAATCCTATTCGCTGCAGTCGATTCTTGGACCACGCAATCTTCTCACTAGAAGCAGTAGCACCTTCGATTTGACGCATTTCTCGTCGCAAAACTTCATCCATTGTTTTGGTATTTCCACGAAACTCAATCCGTCTGACATAAGCTCGGGTTCCAGGATCTATGTAAAATGTCAATTGGGTAGTTTTGGCTTTTTCATCCATCTGGGTGACGCCCTTAACCTCAGCGAAAGCGTATCCATCGTTACCTAGCCGAGCAGAAATTCTTTCTGCTGAGCGGGTCATAATCACCTGAGAAAACGTTTCTCCCTTCTTCTGAATAATCAATTCCCTAATCTCATCCTCGGATATAGTAGGATTACCAGCGAGAAGAATTTCAGAAACAGTGTAAATACTGCCTTCGTTTATATTTATTGTTATAAAGACTGACTTGCGATTTGGGCTAATAGTTACCTGGGTAGACTGTATTGAAAAATCAAGATAACCTCTATTAAGATACCAAGATTCCAGTCTTTCTATGTCTCCAGTTAACTTCTCTCGATTATATTTATCATCTTGAGCAATAAAAGATAATAAATTAGATTTCTTTAATTCAAACAAAATCTTAAGGGTGTCGTCATCGAAATCTTTATTTCCAACAATATTAATACCTGATATTGCTGCAACATCACCTTCATCTATTTTAATCGTTACTACCACCCTGTTTTGAGGGAGCTCCTCAACGTCTATGTCGATTCCAGCACCATATCTACCCTGCTTTACGTACTGTCGCTCAAGTTCTTGACTCATTCCCTCTAGAATTGCCTGACGAAAAATCTGCCCCTCAGCCAATCCAGCATCACTCAAAGACGTTATTAAGGTCTCCTCTGGAATGGCCGTATTGCCCTCAATAATCAACTTAGCTACCGCAGGCCTCTCTGAAACGGAAATAATTAACACGCCATCATCGCGAGAAATTTTTATATCATCAAAAAATCCTAATCGAAATAAATCTCTTGTAAGATTACGAATATTTTCACTATCAATGGTATCTCCAACGCTGACAGTCAGTGAGGAGAATATAGTGCCCGATGAAACGCGCTCAAGGCCATCGACTCTGATGTCTTCAATTTGAAATATCTCTGCGCGAACATTGAGAGAAACCACGAGCAGGCATAAAAAAAGGAAAAGGGATTTCATTGACATCAATTTACTCTTTTTTTAATTTAACCTTGATTGCGCTAAAAACAATCACCCGTGCCATTAACTACAAAAAATTAATTTAATATATCATTGTACAGGGCTAACGACATCAACCCAACCACCAAAAATATACCTGCCCTGAAGCCCAGCATCTGAATTCTTTCAGGCAAAGGCGAGCCCTTGATAGCTTCAATCACAAAATACAAAAAATGCCCACCATCCAAAACTGGGATTGGCAGCAAATTCATAATACCTAAGCTGACACTCAGTAATGCCAAAAATCCTAAATAGGCTGCCAGTCCATATTCGGCTGACTTGCCGGCCACTTTACCAATGCTAATAGGCCCGCTCAAGTGCTTTATCGATATGTCACCTATCAGCATCTTTTTAACTGAGTCCAGAATCATAACAGAAGTTGCCCAGGTTCTACTGAACGCCTCAGCTAGCGCGCCAAGCGGGCCGTATTCAACATTAAAATACATATTTTCCGGCCAATCTACTGACTTCACAGATATTCCGACTTGACCAAAAACATCTCCTGCGTCTGATACAATTTTTTTAGGAGTTATTTTTGTATAAAATACATCATTTTCTCGCTTCACCTTGATATCTATAGTTACCTCAGGTCGATCACGAACATATGCTACCCATGCCGCCCACTCTGTCAGGGGGAGATTATCAGCAGACAAGAGAAGATCGCCAGATATCAGGCCGGCTTGCGCTGCTGGACTACCGGGAACTATGGTGTCAGCCCTAGGAGTCACTGCAGGAGCATAGGGCACCACCCCTATACTTGACAATGGATTTAATTTTTCATCTCCAGCCATCCAGTTTTCGAGTTGTCCATGATGCTTATAGTATGCAGGCTCACCAGGTAGTTTAACTGTAAAACTAATGACACCTGACTCTCCCATGCGACCTAAAAGCTGCTCATGAAATTTACGCCATGTTGGGGTTTTCTTTCCATCAACAGCTACAATCTGATGTCCGACTTTAAGACCAGCCTTATCAGCAATAGAATCAGGAGAAATTGATCCAATAATGGGCACTATGCCTGTCACCCCCTGCAGAAATAATGCCCAATAAATAAGAATTGCCAGCAGAAAATTAGCTGCGGGGCCCGCCAAAACAATAGCCATTCTCTGCCAAACAGTTTTTTGAGTAAAAGCAAAAGCTAAATCTTCCGGGAGTACGTCACCTTCTCTCTCATCAACCATTTTAACGTAGCCGCCAAGAGGCAGTGCTGACAAAACAAACTCAGTTCCCCTGCTGTCACGCCAGCCTAAGACCTTGGGGCCAAAACCAATAGAAAAACATATAACCTTCACTTCGCAAATTCTGGCTACAAAAAAATGACCAAATTCATGAAAGGATATTAATAAGGCCAATGCGAGCAATGTATAAAAAACTGTTGAAAGTAGGTCCACTAAGCCTCCGCTTTAGTCTAAATTAGAAAATTTCTTATAAGTTAAATTACTTCTAAAAATGATTTATAACAAGTCTTGCTGCTAATTCTCGAGACCGACGATCGCAATTTTGAATAGCATTCAATGAACTTAGTTCTACTATTGCTGTTTCTTCCAAAACTATGGCGACAACTTCTGATATTTGTGTAAATAAAATTTTATTTTCAAGAAAAGCCCCCACCGCCACCTCATTGGAGGCATTCAGCGCAATAGGCGCACTACCTCCCTTGTGGGCGGCCTGTATAGCTAAAGCCAAACAAGGGAAGCGCGACAAATCTGGTGCCTCAAAATCTAAGCGTGCCGCATTAATAATATCTAGGCTGCTTACTCCAGAAGAAATTCTTTCAGGCCACGCCATGGCATGTGCAATTGGAGTCCTCATATCAGGATTCCCTAATTGGGCTAAAATAGAGCCATCTAGATACTCTACCATTGAGTGAATAATACTCTGAGGATGGACGACAATCTCTATTTCACTAGGGGAGACACCGAAAAGCCAGCAAGCTTCGATCAGCTCAAGCCCCTTATTCATCATAGTTGCAGAGTCTACTGATATTTTTCTACCCATCGTCCAGTTAGGATGAGAACAAGCCTGGTCTGGCGTCATTGTTCGCAAGCTATCCAAGTCAACCGATCTGAAAGGGCCGCCTGATGCGGTTAGCAATATTTTACGAACGCCGCATCTTTGAGTGCCTGTATAATCAGAAGGAAGGCATTGAAATATCGCGTTATGTTCACTATCAATCGGTAGTAGCATGCCGTCGGCTTGACGCACTGCATCTATCAGGAGGGAGCCCGCCATAACCAAAGATTCTTTATTTGCTAATAAAATCTTTTTTCCCGCATTTGCTGCTTCCAATATTGGTAATAGCCCAACAGCACCGACTATGGCTGCCACCACTGTGTCGACTGAGAGATCTTTAGACACAAGACATAAACCATCAACTCCAGATAAAACCTTTGTATTTGGAGAGGAGCTTTTAAGTAATCTCTTCAAAGTATCTACTTTTGATGGGTCAGAAACTACAGCGAAAACAGGCTTGAATTTTTCACACTGAGCAGCCAGATCAGCGACTCTCGTATGGCAGCTTAGAGCAAAAATCTTAAATCGATCCGGGTGTTGAGAAACGATATCTAGAGCATTAACACCAATAGATCCTGTTGATCCCAGAACTGTTAATATCTGCATAAATTACCACAACTGGCCTTCATAATTGAAAGCTACTATAAATAAAAATTAAGGTGAAAACAGGCAATGCAGCAGTAAGGCTATCCACGCGGTCTAAAACACCGCCGTGACCTGGTAAGATATTTCCGCTATCTTTCACCCCTCGATGGCGTTTCATCATGCTTTCCAGTAAATCTCCAACCACAGCAGCTAAAACTGTGGCCATTACGATAAAAAATAACATTAACCATTCTGTCAAATTTAACTTTAAAAAAATCCCAAGCAAAAAAGTTAAACAGAGATTCGCAATTATCGCTCCCAAGAAGCCTTCCCAGGTTTTATTGGGACTTACATTTGGAGAAAGCTTATTTTTTCCGAATCTGGAGCCAGAAAAATAGGCTCCAATATCAGCAGATGCAACGATTAAAACAACAACAAAAACTAACCATTTTCCATTATCTAAAGAAGTTAAAATTACTATTGACAGCCAAGTTGGAACCAAAACAAGCAACCCCATTAACCCTCTCACGCAACGACTACCCCAAAGTACAGCGCTACTTGGATACCCTTGGATCCATAACAGAGCTATCGCCCACCACGGAACAAGCCAAGTCATTAAGACTTTAGCAGTGTCCAAATGAATTGGTGTTGTTTTGGCTAGACCTAAAATGTAGCCTGATAGAATCAAGATGCTTAATACAAAGAAAGCATAGAGCAGCTTTAAAGGAGGAGTGAGAAGACCGGACAATCTCGCCCATTCCCAGCCCGCATAAACAATTACGACTGCTGAGAAAACAGAGAATGCATAGGACTCGAGAAAAAATAATGCAGCACTAAAAATTATAGCTATAAATATGGCTGTTATAATTCTCTTTTTAGGCACATCTACTTCCTGTTAATTTCTGCATTAAGCAATACTTTTTCTCGTTTACCAAAACGTCTATGTCGTTGCTGGTAATCAAGCATTGCAGCATCAAAAGCTGCGCCATCAAAAGATGGCCAGTAGCAATCCGTAAAATAAAATTCTGTATAAGCCATGTGCCACAACAAAAAATTGCTAATTCGCTGCTCTCCTCCGGTGCGAATACAGATATCAGGAGGAGGCAGTTCGGATAGACACATGTTTTCGTTGACGATACCCTCAGTTATCTCATCTGGATTCAACTGGCCGGACTCAATGTATTGTGCGATTTTTCTTGCAGCCTCTGTGATTTCCCATTTTCCTCCATAATCCAAGGCTAGCACCAAAGTACGTTTACCATTTTCTGTTGCGGCTTCAGTATCCTCAATTAATTTAATTAATTTTGAGCTGAAGTATTCTCTGCGGCCAATAACCTTTAGTTTCACACCTTTCTTTTTTAAATTTTTCAATTCTTTCTTGAGATATAAGGCTAGCAAGGACATCAGGGCTTTGACTTCTATCTTTGGTCTCTTCCAGTTTTCACTACTAAACCCAAAAAGCGTAAGTGTGCTGATATTATATTTTTCGGCAGCATCGAGAACATCGCGAACTCTTTCGATACCCATTTTATGGCCTTCGATTCCACGCAAGCCCATCTCATCGGCCCATCGATGGTTGCCATCCATTATAATCGCTACATGGCGCAAAGGATTTACAGGGGCTACAATTTTTATAGATTTTTTCATAGGATGGCCTTGAGCTAAACCTCCATCAGATCAATTTCCTTGGCGGCCAAGACCTCTTCAATTTGTTTAACATATTTGTCAGTTATTTTTTGGATATCATCCTGCACTCTTCGTTCATCATCCTCAGTAATTTCTTTCTCCTTATGTAATTCTTTTGCATCTGAAAGAACATCACGTCGAGTATTACGAACAGACACTCTAGCGCTTTCTGCCTCCGCGCGAGCTTTTTTTATAAAATTCTTCCGAGTTTCCTCTGTTAGCTGCGGCATGGGAATACGGACAAGCTCTCCAGTAGATGATGGGTTTAATCCTAAATCAGATTTATGGATTGCCTTCTCTACCTCTGGTATTAAATTTTTCTCCCACACAGAAATAGACAAAGTTCGAGCATCCAAAACATTAACATTCCCAACTTGGGATAGCGGTGTATCGACACCGTAATAAGATACTACTAGACCATCCAGCAAACTGGGGTGAGCTCGCCCTGTGCGAATTTTATTAAAAGCGTGAGATAACGCAGTTACACT
Organism: Porticoccus sp. Uisw_050_02; assembly: GCF_047729555.1. NCBI lineage: Bacteria > Pseudomonadati > Pseudomonadota > Gammaproteobacteria > Cellvibrionales > Porticoccaceae > Porticoccus > Porticoccus sp. Uisw_050_02. The sequence continues at coordinate 989,009 of NZ_CP159825.1, forward strand.
TTTAACCATACGCTCTTCTGCATCTTGCCTTAAATCATCAAGCATTATGTTGTTCCTCAATCAAAGTTCCCTCGTCCCCACCTACCACGATATTTAAGAGCGCTCCAGGTTTCGACATGCGAAAGACCCTGAGAGGCATGTGATGCTCGCGACACAAACAAATTGCCGTTAAGTCCATTACACCTAATTTTTTTTCTAAAGCTTCATCATAAGTAAGACGGGGATACATTGTAGCATCAGTGTTTAATAGCGGGTCTGAGGAATATACGCCATCAACCTTGGTCGCCTTTAAAACGATTTCTGCATCAATCTCGATACCGCGCAAACATGCCGCAGAGTCAGTGGTAAAAAAAGGGTTTCCTGTGCCCGCAGAAAAAATTACCACGTCCCCGCTGTCAAGATAACGTGTAGCCTTACGACGATCATATTGCTCCATAACACCACTCATTGAAATTGCAGACATTACATGCGCAGAAATATTGTTACGATCAAGGGCGTCCCTCATAGCCAAACCATTCATCATAGTCGCCAGCATGCCCATATGATCACCAGTAACACGCTCCATTCCGGCAGCATTAAGTGCAGCGCCTCGAAACAAGTTCCCTCCTCCAATAACTAAGCCTATTTGAACGCCAATACCAACCAACTGACCTATCTCGAGAGCCATCCGATCTAGCACTCTTGGATCAATACCAAAACCCTCATCGCCCATTAGCTCCTCACCACTTAACTTCAGCAGTATTCTCTTATACTTTTTGTCTCCAATAGAAGGCATATCTTTACTCCAAGGTTATCTTTCTTGGCGCTGTTTTTCTGAGTATAAATAAAAACGGAGACCTAGGCCTCCGTTTTTATTTTACTTAGCTGCACTAATCTGTGCGGCTACTTCTGCAGCAAAATCTACTTCAATCTTTTCAATTCCTTCACCAACTTCAAATCGACAAAAAGAGAGGACCTCGGCGCCAGCATCTTCTAGCAATTTATTTACTGTAATTTCTGGATTCTTGACAAAAGGTTGATTGATGAGACTGGATTCTGATAAAAACTTATTAATACGACCAGTACTCATTTTTTCAACTATCTCCTCTGACTTACCGCTTTCTTTAGCCTGTGCAATAAAAATTTCTTTCTCTTTTTCCACCAAAGAATCAGGCATATCTTCTGGCTTCACTACTTGAGGGTTGACTGCAGCAATGTGCATGGCAACATCTTTAGAAACAGTAGTATTGATACCCGTTAGCCCTACTAAAACACCTATACGATTGTTGCTATGTATGTAAGTCCCAATAACTGGTGCCTCCATTGTCTCAATTCGTCGAATACTTATATTTTCGCCTATCTTCTGGACTAAACCCTGCCGAGAATCTTCCATGCTTGCAATAAATTCATCAAAATGGAATGACTTTTCATTAAAAGCTTTGTCAAGACAGACCTCGACAAACTTTACAAACCCTTCATCGCGAGCCGCAAAATCTGTCTCAGTATTGATTTCAATCATCACACCATAAGTGTTGTCTTGAGACAGCCTCAGAGCAACAACACCATCAGCAGCTATGCGGCCTGCCTTCTTAGCAGCTTTCATACCGCTAGATTTACGAAGATCGTCAATTGCTTTGTCGATATTTCCTTCGGACTCTGCCAAAGCTCTTTTACATTCCATCATTCCAAGACCGGTGCGGTCACGAAGATCTTTTATCATAGATGCAGAAAACGCTGCCATTATCTTACTCCCTGCTTTATTTTAATCATTTGAATTCGAAAAAGGGGGCAGAGCCCCCTTAATGTTCATTTGAACAAGCTTAAACCATTACTCTGCAGCTTATATTTCTGCCTGAACGACTTTTGTTTCTATCGTGGTAGATTTATTCTTATCTTGAGTACTGACTAAATCAGCAGTAATTTCTGCTTTAGCGAGCTCACCTTTAGTCTCTGTAGCTGCCTCTACTTCAATAAACTCGTCCTTGGCTACAACAACATTTGCATCAGCTCTTCCTTCTAAGATTGAATCAGCAACAGCAGAGCAAAATAACTTAATTGCGCGAATCGCGTCATCATTTCCAGGAATTACATAATCAATGCCATCAGGATTACTATTTGTGTCAACAATGCCAATAACAGGAATTCCAAGCTTGTTGGCTTCCTGTATCGCAATACGCTCATAATCAACATCTACCACAAATAATATATCCGGAAGCCCCCCCATATCCTTAATACCACCGATGGAATTATTAAGCTTTTCCATTAATCGGGTTCTCATCAAGGCTTCTTTTTTTGTAAGTCTGTCAAAAGTTCCATCTAGGCTCTGGGCTTCAAGGTCACGAAAACGCTTAATAGAGGCACGAATCGTTTTATAATTAGTCAACATCCCTCCTAGCCAACGATGACTAACGAAAGGCATTCCTGCTCGATGAGCCTCTTCAGCTATGGTTTTTTGTGCAGCTCGCTTGGTACCAACAAACAAAACTTTATTATTGTTAGCGCCCATCTTGCGAATCATCCCCAACACTTCGTTAAAGACTGGGACGGTATGGTCTAAATTCAAAATATGGATTTTATTGCGAGCTCCAAAAATAAACTTATCCATTTTTGGATTCCAGTAGCGAGTCTGATGCCCAAAATGGACCCCAGCCTGCAACATATCTTTCATGCTTACAGCTGTCATAATTTTTTCCTTAAATTAGGGTTAAACTTACATACACCCCACAAGTCAACTTGCCGCAAAGCAAGCACCCAGACAAGCGTGTCGATATATGCGCGTCATTAGTCTCTATTTCTTGCTTAATACTAGCTTCACTTTAGTGTTGATAATAGCTTCAAAGCGGTGCGCTTTATACCATAATTAAGACAATTTGTGAAAGAAAATAATCTTTAAATCTATAATATAATTGGATTGCTTGGAGCATTCCAATTCTAAGCTGCAATCCTATATAATATACAGAAATATTCTTCAAAAAAATTTTTGATACGGAAAAAATTTATGCCTGTTCATATAAAAAATTCTGACGAACTTGACAAAATGCGTGTTGCTGGAAAACTTGCTGCAGAAGTCCTAGAGTTAATCGAGCCCTATATTATATCCGGCGTATCAACTGAAGAGTTAAATCAAATCTGTCATAACCATATCGTGGATGTTCAGAAAGCTATACCTGCGCCTTTAAACTATAAAGGCTTTCCTAAATCTATATGCTCGTCAGTTAACCACGTTGTTTGTCACGGTATACCTTCAGAAAACAAGCGCTTAAAAAATGGTGATATTGTCAATCTAGATATTACTGTTATTAAAGATGGGTATTTTGGAGATACAAGCAAGATGTTTTTTGTAGGAACCCCCACCAGTCATGCCAAACGACTAGTCAATATCTGCCAAGAAAGTCTTTATAAGGCCATAGAAATAGTAAAGCCGGGCGTTCGCCTTGGAGACATTGGTAATATCATTCAACAACATGCTGAAAGCAATTATTATAGCGTCGTAAGGGACTATTGTGGGCACGGCATAGGCACAGAGTTTCATGAAGATCCCCAGGTGCTTCATTTTGGACGGCCTGACACAGGCTATGAGTTACAAGAGGGCATGACGTTCACGATAGAGCCTATGCTTAATGCCGGCAGACATCACACTAAACTAAAAAAAGATGGGTGGACAGTAGAGACTGTGGACGGCCGACTATCCGCTCAATGGGAGCACACTCTTGCTGTTACTGCCAGTGGAGTTGAGGTTCTAACCGCCCGTAGTGAAGAAAATTTTTGATGACAAAACCAGCTACAATCTCTAAAAAATGTTTAATTCTTTTTAACGAAGAGCAATTTTGTAGCGATTTATTAAAAAAAGATCATATTCAAGTATTCAAAAATGCTATCAGTCTAACCAATGAAAATCTTGACTTCAGATTTTATCAGGGAGAGCAAACCTCAGTATTAATTGCAGAAAAGACCTCCTTTATTGATCTAATTCTTCGACATGCATGGAATAAATTTGACTGGGATGAAAAAATATCGCTTGTAGCAGTAGGTGGCTATGGGCGCGGCGAACTTCACCCTCAATCAGATGTTGATCTGATGCTTTTAATTCGCTCTGGCAAACCAAGCCGTTACCGAGAAGACATAGAAGGTTTTCTGGCGTTTCTATGGGATATTCAACTAAAGATCGGTCACAGTGTTCGCTCAATATCGGATTGCATTCAAGCCGCGAAAGATGATATCACTATAGCAACCAACCTGATGGAAACGAGAACAATATGCGGTGAAGAAGGGCTTAGGCGGCTCATGGTAAGAAAGACAGGAGCCTCAAGGATATGGCCTCTCAAAATTTGGCCGTCAAATAAATTCTTTCAGGCTAAGCTGCTGGAACAAAATGAGCGTCACGAAAAACATGGCAATACTGAGTACAACCTAGAGCCGAATATCAAAGAAGCTCCGGGAGGGCTGAGAGATATTCAAATGATCAATTGGGTTGCCAAGCGTCACTTCAATGTTGACTCTTTAGAAGAATTGATTGGCGATGATTTTATTACCTCGGAAGAATATCTTCGACTTAAGCGAGATGAGGCTTTTCTTTGGAAAGTGCGTTACTGTTTACACTTAACAGCAGAAAGGCCAGAAGAGCGCTTGCTATTTGATCATCAACGCAAAATTGCAAAAATTTTTAACTATGAGGATGGTGAAAAACGACTAGGTGTCGAGCAATTTATGCAACACTACTACCAAGTAGTGTTATCTATTCGCGAACTAAATGACGTTCTTCTTCAATATCTTGATGAAGTAATTATTCGCAAAGATAGGGCCAAGGAAAACTATTTACTAAATGAGCGCTTTATCGTGAGGAATCAACACATTGAAACTACTAGCGATCATGTTTTTGCCAAGCACCCATCAGCACTTCTTGAAATTTTCTGTCTGCTAGGCGAAAACAAAAATATCCTAGGTATTCGTGCTGCTACAATTCGTGAAATTCGCCAGTATCGCAAATTAATCGATCAGCCATTCCGTAACTCATCAGCCCACAAAGCGCTGTTTTTGCGCTTATTGCGATCGCCTCATAGTATGACCACTCAGCTTCAACGTATGACTAGATATGGCATACTGGGAAGGTATTTGCCTGAATTTGGGAAAATTATCGGGCAAACGCAGCATGACCTCTTCCATCAATACCCTGTAGACGCTCACACACTTCAGTTAATTAAAAATATGCGTACTTTTGACAAGCCGGAGGTGGCTCATAATTTCCCAATGACTTCCCATGTGTACAAGCAACTACCAAAACCTGAGCTAGCGTTTATTGCTGGACTCTATCACGATATGGGCAAAGGTCGAGGGGGTGATCATTCTGTTTTAGGCGCAGTGGACGCTGCTAATTTTTGTAAGCGTCACGGTCTTTCAGAAGAAGAAGTCAAGTTGGTCTCATGGCTGGTGGAAAATCACCTATTGATGTCTAGTACATCTCAGCGATCTGATATTTCTGACCCGGATATTATTCATAAATTTGCTAAAGTAATTGGCACTCAGGTTCGATTAAACTATCTGCTTGTGCTTACCGTGGCTGACATAATTGCCACCAATCCAGCACTATGGAATAGCTGGAAAGCATCTCTTATGGCCCAATTATACACTGAGACGAAAAAAGCCTTAAGTCGAGGGCTTGAAAATCCAGTGAGCCGAGAGAGTTGGGTGCTAAACACCAAAACTGCTGCTATAAAAGAGATGGCTAAAGATAACGTCAATAGTGAAATTGTCAAAAAAATATGGGGCGATCTTGATGGCGAGTTCTTTCTTAAAGAGAGCGCGGATGATATTGCTAGATACACCGTAGCGATCTCAAAGAAAGAAGATATAGCAATCCCGGTCATCTTAATAAAAGACAAAGGAGTAGAGGCTCCTGTTGCTACACAGATATTCATACATACTAACGGCCTGTATAACGTATTTCCTATAACCGCAGCCACGCTTGACAAGCTGCAATTAAGAATTTTGGATGCCAGCTTACATAGAGATACAAAAGAAAACACTTTTGATATTTTTTATGTCCTTAATGAATCAGGCAAACCATTTGGAGGTCAGACTAAGGTCATCGCACAGATTGAGGCGGCGCTAAAAAAAGCATTCCAAAACACCAACCAATCTGTTGTAGATGTGCAACGAAGAATTCCATCAACTCTTAAGCAATTTAGCATGGCCACTATTGTAAATATCAGCAATGATATCGACAAAATGAGCACAATGCTTGAGGTCATTACACCAGATAGGCCTGGCCTGCTAATGCATTTGGGTCAGATTTTCATGAAATTCAACTTACGACTACTTAGCGCAAAAATCTCAACCCTAGGAGAGCGGGTTGAAGACATTTTTCATCTGGTAGACATGGGCTATCAACCCTTAAGTGATCCCCTTTTATGCGCGCAGATAAAAGAGACTGTTTGTTACGAACTTGATGCTCGAGTAATGGAGCAAATAGAGGGCGCACCACTTCAAAAGATGAATCTTTGGGAATAAAAAATTCAATAACAAACTAAGAGTGATAGAAACTACTAAGCTATTTTGGAAAAATCAACCACCAACCATCAACTTACGATACAACAACAATGAATAGAGACCTTGATAAACTTCACCAGTATCCTTTTGAACGGCTATCATCACTGCTTTCTGAGATTGTACCACCAAAAGAATTGGCTCATATATCACTGTCAGTCGGAGAACCAAAGCACTCACCACCCAGCTTTGTTGAAGAAACAATTGCAGCCTCAATGCATAAATTATCAATGTATCCAAGTACAAAAGGAGCTCTGGAGTTCAGGCAAGTAATTTCAGATTGGTTAAAAAATCGATTTATATTAAAAGACATAGATGCAAACACACAGGTATTGCCAGCAAATGGAACCCGAGAGGCTCTTTTTGCCTTTGCTCAAGCCACTATTGATAGAGAAAATCATCCACTTATCCTAATCCCTAATCCTTTTTATCAAATCTATGAGGGGGCCGCACTCCTTTCTGGGGCAAGATTGCATTTTCTTAACTGTAACGAGGCAACAGGGTTTTTGACAGATTTTAGTTCTGTCACAGCTGAAGTCTGGGATGCGTGTCAACTAATCTATATCTGTTCACCCGGAAACCCTAGTGGTGCAGTGCTTGGCATGACTGCTCTGCAAGAATTAATTAACCTTGCTGATCGACATAATTTTATTATCGCAAGCGATGAATGCTACTCAGAAATATACTATAACGAAAATAATCCACCTACTGGCTTGCTAGAAGCTTGCGCCAAAATGCAACGCAATGATTACGCTCGTTGCATCGTTTTTCACAGCCTCTCAAAACGCTCTAATCTGCCCGGGCTAAGATCTGGATTTATTGCAGGAGACGCAAATATTATTGCATCGTTTTTGCGCTACCGGACATATCACGGATGCGCTATGTCTCTTATCACTCAATCAGCCAGCATCGCTGCTTGGAGCGACGAAGTGCATGTAAAAAAGAACCGAGAGAAATATCGCCAAAAATTCCAAATCTTTCAACAGATTTTAGGGGATTCTTTGCCATTAAACATACCGGATGCAGGATTTTATCTTTGGGTCAACATTCTTCCTGCAGGAGTAGGTAATGATGAAATTTTTTCTAGGGAATTATTTTCTCAGCAAAACGTCACCGTATTACCTGGTCGTTATCTTGGGAGGCTCTCAAATAACAGCAACCCTGGAGAAAATTACGTAAGAATGGCCTTGGTGGCCACTGTAGAAGAGTGCCGAGAAGCGGCAGAAAGAATCAAACAACTTATTGCATCTTCCAGTTAAACTAAACCATGCTAAAAAAACAAAGGGCAAGCTATGTCCTCCATAGACTGAATGAACTCTACCCCTCTCCACCCGTACCTCTAATACACAAGGATACTTATACTTTACTTATTGCAGTTCTGCTGTCTGCACAATGTACCGATTCTCGAGTTAACCAAATTACCCCTGCATTATTCAAGAAAGCGGACAATCCAATGGGCATGTCCACCCTGCCAATAAAAGACATATACGACATCATTCGTCCCTGCGGTCTAGCTCCACAAAAATCTAAAGCTATTTCTGGACTGTCAAGTATCCTCGTTGAGAAGTTTAATGGCGCAGTACCAGAAGACATTACAGCGCTTGAAAGTCTACCTGGAGTTGGCCACAAGACAGCTAGCGTTGTTATCTCGCAAGGTTTTGGTCATCCTGCATTTGCAGTTGATACTCATATTCATCGTTTGGCTCAGAGATGGGGTTTCACCAATGGGAAAAGTGTTACCCAAACAGAGAAAGATTTAAAATTTTTATTCCCCAAAAAAAGTTGGAGCGCCCTTCATCTGCAATTTATTTATTTTGGTCGTGAATTTTGTTCCGCTTGGAGCTGCGACGGCACAATTTGTGAAATCTGTACAACTTTATATCCAAACAGAAAAAAGCCTTTGAGGACCAAAAAATCCTGATATTGCAATCGCCCCCAACTCCTCCTGACTTTTTAATTACAGTTTTCATTTTTTAATTAAAAAAAATTAGGTATATTTTTTGGTAACTACCGCACTATCCCTCTATAATTTCAGATGAAAAAAAATTCTATCACTATGTTTTGATAAAAATATGAACAAAATTACGATGTATGGCATAAAAAACTGCGACACGATACGTAAAGCGACTAAATGGCTCAATCAAAACAACATACATCACCAGTTTCATGACTTGCGAACCGATACGCTGACCAGGGTTATGCTAGAAAAATGGGTGCTTGCGGTTGGCTATGAAGTTATTCTTAATAAAAGAGGAACCACATGGAGAAAGCTTCCTATGGAAACTCAAAAAAAAGTTTCTGGGCTCAACATCATACAAATACTGCTGGAGCAACCGACAATGATTAAGAGGCCTATATTAGATGTAGATGGCTCTATCCATGTTGGATTTACATTAGGTCAGTACAAGGCAATTTTTGCTCACCAATCTTAACGTAGTTTATTTAATAATTTTCATTCGGGAAGTATAAAAATGACAACAATCTTTAGCTTTGGCTTGGGTATTGGTACTCAAAATAAAAGTACTGCATGGCTGGAAGTCTTTTACCCAGAACCCCAATTAAACCCTGACGAATCTTTGGTGAAAATACTAAAAAAAACACTAGGGTACGCTGGTGGAAACCATGCTATACCCTTAAATAAGGCTCTGCTAGAGAAGCTTTCTAATGCATTTCTAGACACAAACAAATCTAATCTTGCCTCAATTGTAAACCAACTAAAAAATACTGAGAGGCCAGTCATAGCAACCATATTAGAAACTGACAGTCCTGTGGTTTCGGTGCCAGAGGGATATCTAAAGCTTCACCTTCTTTCACACAGGCTTGTCAAACCAAACAATATAAACCTTATTGGAATATTTGGGGTCCTTCCAAATGTTGCATGGACGAATGAGGGTGCTATCGATGTTAACGAACTTGCCGAACGCCAGCTGGCCTCTCGTCTGAGAAGTTCCAATTTATCAGTTACAAGTATAGATAAATTTCCCAAGATGGTTGATTACATAGTGCCATCAGGAGTCCGAATTGCTGATACAGCAAGAGTTCGCTTAGGGGCTTATATTGGGGAAGGAACCACTATTATGCATGAGGGTTTTGTAAACTTTAATGCTGGAACGGAAAATACAAGCATGATTGAAGGACGCATCTCACAGGGGGTGTTTGTAAAAAAAGGCTCTGACTTAGGTGGCGGGAGCTCAACCATGGGCACCCTATCGGGCGGCGGACAAATTGTTATCACTATAGGGAGTCAATGTCTGTTAGGCGCTAATTCTGGGCTAGGTATCCCTTTAGGAGACCGCTGCACTATTGAAGCAGGCCTATACATCACCGCGGGTACAAAAGTTAGCCTGCTGGATGATTGTGCGAAGCTTGTGACTCAAACCAAGGCTCGCAACTTGGCTGGTAAAAATGATCTTCTGTTTAGACGTAATTCCGAAACAGGTGCAGTCGAATGTCTAACCAATCATTCAGCTGTAGAATTAAACGAAGTTTTGCATTCTTCAAACTAAAGGCCAAATACATGGATACCGCTCTACCAGAACTTTCCACAACACTGCAATTGGCTTACGAATTAATAAAGTGTGAATCTATCACACCTAATGACGCTGGGTGCCAAGACCTAATGATTGGTCGCCTTAAATCTGCCGGCTTCAGTATCCAGAACCTCCCTAGCGGCGATGTAAAAAACTTCTGGGCAGTGCATGGAGCAACGGGACCCACATTTTGTTTTGCTGGTCATACAGATGTCGTTCCAATCGGTGATGTGAAAAGCTGGGTTCGCCCTCCATTTGAACCTCTAATAGAAGGGGACCTGCTTTATGGGCGAGGTACTGCCGACATGAAGGGTTCTCTAGCAGCAATGGTCACTGCGGCAGAAAGGTTTGTGTTAACTTATCCGGATCATCCAGGAAAAATTGCTTTTCTTATCACTAGCGATGAAGAGGGGCCAGCCACAGATGGAACAATAAAAGTCATTGAGTGGCTACAGCAATCTAACCAAATTCCTGAATGGTGCTTGGTCGGCGAACCCTCAAGCACGAAAATCGTTGGCGATGTGATCAAAAACGGTCGCAGGGGGTCATTGGGGGCAGAGCTGACTGTCAAAGGTATTCAGGGGCATGTTGCATATCCCCAGTTAGCGGACAACCCCATTCATAACATTTCACCAGCGTTGTCTGACCTAGTGGCTGAATGCTGGGATAAAGGAAACGAATTTTTTCCGGCTACAAGTTTTCAAATATCTAATATTCAAAGTGGCACAGGAGCCACCAATGTGATCCCAGAAAAAGCTAAAGTATTGTTTAATTTTCGGTATTCGACTGAGATTACAGAAAAAGAAATTAAAGCCCGGACAGAAGAAATCTTAGATAAACACAATCTCAACTATAAAATCTCATGGGTGTTGAGCGGAAAACCATTCCTTACCTCCAAGGGCTCTCTGGTAGAATCAACAGTAGAAAGTATTTTAGAGGTGGCTGGTATAAAAACTCAATTATCGACTGCAGGGGGTACATCGGATGGTCGCTTCATTGCACCCCATGGAAGCCAAGTTGTTGAGTTGGGGCCAATCAATGCCACCATCCATCAGCTTAACGAATGTACGAGCGTTAAGGGTCTTGACTGCCTGAGTGAAATCTATCAAAGAATCCTTGAAAAACTACTTATCTAGAACCAAAAATCAGTCGCTTAAAATCGGTATTTTTCAACTAGGTAATTTTTTTAGCGGGTAAATATCAAATCTAGTTGATTTTCCTTTCAGAGAATACCCGGGTTGTTGATTCGCCAAAAATGGTGCATGGGCTGATCTTTTCACTACAACACGGTATCTTGCCTTTTCTTTTGCCAAAGCAAGGAGGCTGGATCCATCATCATCTGACCCCAGCAACTGGTGCAGTAGTTGCATTTCTTTTTTTACTTTGCTTGATTTTTCTCTACATGGAAACATAGGATCAAGATAAAAAACATCAGGCCTCGATGTTTCTTCGAGACCCCTTAGGTAAAAATCCGCATCTCCATGCACCAGAGAAATACGTTTCAATATTTTCTCCAAATCAGTCCCTGTATCCGTTACCTCGCTTCTTGCCCTAGCAAGCCCATCATGAAGCAGAGCCGAGACTACCGGATTTCGCTCAATCATTAACATTTTTACCCCCAATGAGGCTAAAACAAAGCCGTCACCGCCTAAGCCAGCAGTTAGGTCTACCACAAACGGTTTATATCCACCATTTGATACTCCTACAGCTTTTGCGATATCTTGATTTTTTCCTCCCCCATACAAACGACGGTGATTTGCTGTGCCGTTAATAAAATCACAACGTACAGGTCCGGGAGAGTTTTTACCTAACCCCTGTATAGCTAAACCAAGGTGGCTTAGGACCAGAATCGTCCCATCCTTCATCTTATCAATTTTTTTGTATTCTAAGACAGGTAAACTAAGATCTGCAGCAATTACACAAGCTGAAGATTCGAGTCCATCCAAAAATGTTACGCACAAGGGCATGCAACTTTTATTCATAAAATAGTTCATTTTGTAGTGCTGTAATTTTATTTACCTGTAATGTGTAAAGAAAAAAGAATATATTTTTCATGAAAACTATCGCTGATATAACTTATTTTATAGTACAAATATTCACCCCAAAAACCAACCTGCGCGCAGGGGACAAGGATAGAGAGAAATTTAGCACTAATCCGCAAACCCCAGGAGAGACAACTATCGAATTTTTATTGATTATCTATTGTTTTTTGATGCCGTAAAGTTACCCACAATATCTGTGGATAACTTTGTGGATTACCTCAATAAAACTCAGTAAGGGCCACTCGCTTTGGGAGCCTAAGTTAAATTGGTCATTTTTTAATCAACTAAAAATATTTAATAAAAACAATAACTTATAAAATTAAATTCTAATATCAATAACTTAGGTTGTTGTTTAAAAAATCATAAGAAGCAATCGGTATGATTGTGGAAAACCTCTCATACTATAAAAAAATGTTAGCAAAACAACTAGTTATAAGCCTCTTAGTTCGCCCAAGAAAATCTTATTTATTTGTATGCTATATTTTCAGCTTAACCCAAAGAAAACCCTCATCCTGTGTTGCGTAAGAAATAGATGCAAGTTGATTGCCTACTTCAGAAATAGCTGCCCTTACAAGAGAAACGCTATTATTTTTCTGGCTAATATGTCCAATCACTAATTGCTGTAACTGAGAAAGCTGTATATTTTTCAAAAAATACAGCATTTGCGCGTTATTCAAATGGCCCCAGGCACCACCCACTCTTTTCTTCAGAGCACTAGAATAGGGTCCATTCGCAAGCATACGTATATCGTGATTTGATTCCACAATTAACCCATCGCATTGCTTGTAGCACTCAATAACATGTCGCGTTACAGTACCCAAGTCAGTCAGAATCCCAAGAGTCAAGCCCTCCGCTCTAACTACAAACTGAACGGGCTCACGTGCATCATGCGCAACAGGCACAGGGGTTATCTGAAGCTTTCCAATAAAAAAATCTGAGTGGGTATCAATTAGCGTTAAGCCTGCTTGAGGGTCGCCTTTTAAAAACTTGCTCGTTCCAGAAGTCATCATTACAGGAATTTTATATTTTTTTGCGAGAGGAAAAACACCTCGAATATGATCAGAATGCTCATGAGTAACTACAATCGCATTTATATCTTCAGGCTGCAACCCCAAAAAATCCAGTCTTCTTTCTGTTTCCTTTATCGAAAACCCACAATCAATCAGAATCACAGTGTCGTCACATTGCACGACTGTACTGTTTCCTTTGCTGCCGCTACCTAACGAAGAAAATCTCATAAATCAAGAAAGATTTCCACGTATAATTTTTAGCAATTTAATACTTAAAAGCTGTTCAAGAGGCTTATTATTTCTGTCTGTAATACGCACCTCAACACTATTTTTCTCCTGTGTAACTTTTACTTTATACTTAAGGGCGTCTGGCTCTTTTTCTTCCTTGCGGCTATCGAGAAAAGTATTCACTAGCCCAAGTATTGACTCATCTTCACTCACCGTAATCACCTCGACAAAATCTGTCAAAAAATACCCTTCCGACTGATCTTGGCCTGCAACGGAAAACCCGCCCAAAGAAAGAGATTGCAGCAAGCTATTCCAACTGCGTGCATAATTTAATTTTAATTCGATATAAGGTGCTGAATTTTTAGGAACAATAACATTGACCTTTGAATCGCCTCCAATATTCTGAGCAAGTAGCGATACAGAACTGCCGGTGATGTCAGCAGCCATTGCGTTAGCTATTATCTCGGTAAATTCCTTCTCTCTTGAGATGTTCATTGAGCCTGTTGGCCACTCACCAATCGAGCCGTCTGCCCCTAAAGGCGCCTGCATTTGGATTATTCTGACCTCGCTACTACTAACACCGACACCCGGCAAAATAACAAAACGAAATCTATGGCTATACTCAGTATCGTCTTTAAACTCCAACCATCCTGTCTCCAAAATCCCTTTGGGGGGGTCGATTTTTGCAGTTGGGACCGCGCTCCTCGTCAAAATACTTCTTAATCTAGGCCAAATCTCAGCAGGAGGCTTGTTGATCGAAATCCAGCGTTTGCCAGAGAAGGATACTATGTCGACAGTCTGTGTAAATAGCTTTTCTGAGAGAGGTTGAGGTCTTGGAGCATTAAACGATTTTAACGGAAGCCCAGAAACAGGTATATCTGGAACAACATATAATTCACCCAAAGCAGCTTCAGATGGCGCCTTCATGGGAGGAATTTCCGAAGATTGAAGATAGTCATTAGCGCGATTGCGTATTGGGGCATTGCTGCCGCTACAAGAAGTGATAGCCAGCACCGCTGAAATCAACATCACTAATTTTATGTTTGATGCCATTAATCATACTCCAATTTTTTGTAGAATTTTCTTGCTAATTCAAAAGCCCGGCTAATGTCAATGCTTTGGAGACCTGGGCTTTTAGCTCATGTGATAGTTCAGTGAGAGGTAACCGAATGCCATGTTTCATTAACCCCATTTCAGCTACAGCCCATTTTACTGGAATCGGATTAGATTCAACAAACATAGCGTCATGGACTAAGGAAAGAAATTTATTTATATCGCGAGCTTCATCGGTAACCCCAGCCAAAGCAAGCCTGCACATATCAGCCATTAGACGTGGCGCAACATTAGCGGTCACAGATACGTTACCATGTCCGCCCATTAATATTAGCTCTACTGCTGTAGAATCGTCTCCAGAGTACACAGCGAACTCTGGGGGGCATGTTTCAATAAGTTCTCTCGCTCTACCCAGGTCACCAGTAGCATCTTTGATCCCAATAATATTTTCAATTTCCGCTAAACGACATACTGTACTGGGAAGCATATCGCATGCAGTTCGGCCTGGAACATTGTACAAAATCTGCGGTATATCTACCGACTCAGCAATAGCTTTATGGTGGAGATAAAGCCCTTCTTGAGTTGGCTTGTTGTAGTAAGGGGCCACCAACAAACAGGCATCAGCACCAGACTCTTGAGCACGATGCGTCCACTCGATGGCCTCCTTTGTGCAGTTTGCTCCAGTGCCTGCAATTACAGGGACGCGTCCAGCTGAATCTTCAACAATAGCAGCAATGGTCGCCATATGCTCCTGCACATCGAGAGTGGGCGATTCTCCTGTAGTTCCAACCGCTACAATAGCATTTGTTCCCTGTTGAATATGCCATTCGACCAGGCCCTTAAGGGAATCCCAGTCAATCTCAAGACCACTAGGAATCATGGGTGTTACCAAAGCAACAATGCTGCCGGTGATCATATAGCTCCTCGATGCATGCTCACAAAAATTTTAAAGTCTTATGGTACTGACACCAACCAAGCAGAACAAGCATTTGCTGATGATTTTGACTAGTATAACTGCCCTTCAGTGATCTTTTGTCTTATCTTTTCTTGGGGTATGGTCTTAATTCTCCCGATGGGCGCGTCTTGAATCTTCTATGCGCCCACAAATATTGGTCAGGTTGTTCGAGAATCATAATTTCAACCCTCCTATTAATCATTTCCGCGCTAGCCACTTCATCATCGCATGGAAAATTTTTCAATGGTGGATGCACTACAACCTTATACCCCTTGTTGTTGGGTAATCTTACATGGGAAAAAGGAAGTACGGCAGCATTACCCAATGTCGCAAATTTGGCAGTTGCCGCTACAGAGGCCGCCTTCATGCTAAAAAAATTGGCAAACACGCTCTGCTTAGGGCCATAATCCTGGTCTGGGGCATACCAAATAATTCTTCCTTGTCGCAGACCTTTCAATATTCCCCGGACATCATCGCGCGTATAGACCTCAGATTCTGAATTTCTTACAAGCCGGCCTTTTTTCTGAAAATAATCATAAACAATGTTTTTGTGCGGACGATACATACCATCAATTCCATGTCTTATCATAAGAGCCGAAGCTCCGACCTCGAGAGTTGTGTAATGAACAGCCATTAATAGGGCACCCTGACTTTGCAGGGCATGAATATGCTCCACCCCCTCCACATGAGTAATATCTTTCAATCGTTTTGTGGGCCACCACCAAGCGATTCCAACTTCAAAAAATGCCATGCCGTAGCTAACGAAATTATCACGCAAGAGTTGCAGACGAGCTGCTTCCGGCATATCTGGAAAACAGAGTGTCAAATTAATTTTTGCTATCTCATAACGATAGCCGCCAACAAAATGCAGAAATAATCCTAGCTGCCGCCCTAGCCCCATCATTACAGGATAGGGGAGGATTACAACCAGCCTCCAACACCCAAATCCAAGCCATGTTAGCCACAGTCTGGGGTGGAAATGCCTCCACATAAGCTGCTGCTTACTTTTCATTAATCACCAAAAATATACTTGCAAGATTAATAGGTTCTATAGGTAACTTAAGCTCAAACTAAATTTTTTATTTCAACCACAGGATCAACATCGACATCGTAATCAATACTCGCTACACCGAAACCAAATAATTTAAGGAACTCACTTTTATATCCCTTGAAATCAGCAAGTTCAGGCAGACTGGCTGTAGTGACCTTAATCCAAGCATTTGCGACCTTCTCCTGCACTTCAGGACGAAGCTCTAACTCGTCAACTCTTAATCGACCTTCTGCATCTAAACGAGGTTCCGCAGCGCAAAGGCACTCTGTGTAAAGTCGATAGAGCTGCTCAATGCAGCCTTCATGAGTACCATTTTCCTTCATCACCTTAAACAATAGTGAAAGATAAAGAGGCATGATTGGAATTGCAGAGCTGGCTTGAGTGACCACAGCCTTCAAAACTGACACTCGAGCATCCCCTCCTGTAACAGAAAGCATCGCTCGAATACCCTCTACTTTTTTATCTAAATCTTTTTTAGCGCGCCCAATAGTGCCATTCCAATAAAGGTCCCATGTAGCTTTTTCGCCCACATAAGTAAATGCCGTAGTGTTAGCATCTTTAGCCAAAACTCCAGCATCATTGAGTGACTTCATCCACATTTCCCAATCCTCGCCCCCCATCACTGCAACAGTTTGATCAATATCTTCTTCACTAGCAGCATCAAGGCTAAACTCTTGTATCTCTTCTTTATCAGTATTAATACCACGCAACGTAACATTTTTTCCAATGGGTTTCAGTGTCGAATTAAACACCTCGCCAGTTTTTGGATGCTGTCTGCGGGGGGATGCCAAGCTGTAAATAACAAGATCTATCTGACCAAGATCAGCTTTAATGATTTCAATTGTTTTTTGCTTGATCTCATCAGAAAATGCATCCCCATTAATACTTTTAGCATACAAATTATCCAATTCAGCATACTTGTGAAAAGCAGCTGAATTGTACCAACCAGCTGTTCCAGTTTTTTTCTCACTACCTTCTTTTTCGAAAAATATCCCCAGAGTAGCAGCACCGCTTCCAAATGCAGCACCAATACGAGCAGCTAATCCATATCCTGTGGAGGATCCAATTACCAATACGCGTTTTGGTCCGCAAAAAGACCCCTTACCTTTAATGTAGTCAATTTGCTCTTTGACATTCGCATCACAGCCTAACGGATGCGTAGTAATACACATAAATCCACGAACTTTTGGCTTGATAATCATTCTCAATCTCCACGGAAATACCCAAGCAGGCATATTGTCAGTTAAATGAGGTACTATGATACCTTGTAGTGATATGACCACCAAGACATCAGGTCACCCTAAAAAAATAAAAAATGGTCTAGCAAAAATTCTCTTTTTCAATAAAACTAACACCTCAACATAAATTTTTAGCTCTAAGATAAGGTAAAGCCATGCTTCATAGTGAATCTCTCGCCAAGTTATCCCTGCGTTTAGCTGTGGGAATATTGCTCCTATTTCACGGTATAGATAAAATAATAGACCCTTCATCAATCGAAAAAATAGGAGAAAATCTAGCAGATTTTAACCTGCATCCTCTCCTGTCTTACGGTGTCTACTTAGGCGAGGTGCTTGCTCCCCTGATGATCATCATTGGCATTAAGACACGCGTCGGAGCATTTATAATAGCTATTAATATGATATTTGCCATTCTTCTATTTCATAGCCATCAGTTGTTACAAACCGACAATTATGGTGGTTGGGCTCTAGAGCTTCAGGGCTTTTATCTTATTGGAGCAGTAATAATTTTTCTACAAGGCAGTGGGCAATATGCGGTCAGGCCAAGCTAGATTCTTAATTTTAGCGCCAAGAGGTCGAAATATGTAACAACGCAAGCATCATCTGGTAGAATTTCGTGCCAAAAAACTCAATTATGAGAAGAATAACCAAAAAGATAACAAAATAGGATGATTTAGAGTGGCCCTTGCTGACAAAATACTAGCTATTAACAATGATCTGCCCATACGCACAGATAGACCAATTCATAGCGGAAAAGTCCGTTCAGTCTATTCACTCACACCCGAAGATAGTCAGCGACTAATAGAAGAAAAGGGCTACAATTTAGCCCCTGATGCTCCACTAGCAGTCATGGTAATTAGCGATCGAATTTCTGCTTTTGACTGTATTTGGCATGGAGAGAAAGAGATGAACGGAGTGCCAGGGAAAGGGGCCTCGCTTAATGCTATTTCTAATCATTGGTTCAAGTTGTTCCGCGAAAAAAATTTAGCTGATAGCCATATTCTTGATATTCCCCACCCCTTTGTCTGGATAGTACAAAAAGCAAAGCCTTTAATGATTGAAGCCATATGCAGGCAATATATTACTGGCTCTATGTGGAGGGCATATTCTAAAGGTGAGCGTGAATTTTGCGGGATCCAGATTAAAAATGAACTAAAAAAAGACCAGAGACTCGCTGAGCTTTTGATTACACCATCAACCAAAGGAATTTTAAAAGGCCTGCCGGGTATACCTGAAATAGATGATGTCAACATCACTCGGGCTGATATGACTTCTAACTATCAAGCTTTAAATTTTAAAAATATCTCTGATATCAATCTTTATGAGACATTGCTAACGCAGGGTTTTGATGTCATAAGTGCTGAACTAGCTAAGTTAGATCAAATTTTTGTGGATACAAAATTTGAATTTGGTTACATTACAGACAAAAAAGGAAACGAGAAGCTAATCTATATGGATGAAGTTGGTACGCCTGATTCTTCAAGAATTTGGGATGGGCCCAGCTACAGAGATGGAAAAATAATAGAAAATTCAAAGGAAGATTTTCGTCAGTTACTGCTTAACTATTTCCCTGATCCTGATATATTATTAAATAAAGATCGTATGGATGAGCGCCAAGCCATTGCTAGAGACACCGAACTGCCAGAAGAAATGCTAATGGCTGTATCAAAAACTTATGCTTCTATTGCCGAAAAGATTACCGGTGAAAAAATAGGTCTATCAGAGAATCCCAAGACTGAGATCATAGAAATACTCAGAAAAGAATATGGTTTGATTACCTAGTATAATCTTCCGTATAAAATCGAGGGGTGCGAGAAGGCATCCGTGCGAGTAACTCATAACTAATAGTGCCAGAGCTTTCGGCAATCTCATTAACAGAGAGCTCTTTCCCCCAAAGAATAACTTCATCTCCCATCTCTACAGATGGAAGATCTGTTACATCTACCGTAATCATATCCATGGAGACCCTGCCAGCTAAGGGGCATCGTTGTCCGCGAATCAATACCGGCGTACCATTTGATGCACTAAGGGGATAGCCATCGCCATAACCTATTGCCACAGTAGCAATAATTGTCTGACGGCGAGCTGTCCAAGTGGCGGCATAGCCAACCGTTTCTTCGGCTTCGATAGAACGAAGAGCAATAACTTCAGACCTTAGCGTCATTACTGGTTGCAAGGTAGTGGATTCATCCTGATGTGATGTAAATGGTGAACTTCCATAAAGCATGAGACCCAATCGATTCCAGTCTGATCTCGTTTGTGGCCAGTCCAGCAACCCTGCTGAATTAGCAAAACTGGTAGGCACGGAGAGCCCATTCATTGCTTCATTAATGCGAGCTAACTGTATTGCTGTGAAGTCATTATTTGCATCATCAGCACAAGCAAAGTGGGTAGCCAAAACAATATTTTTTGTCACATTACTTGAAGCCAATAGCTCTTGATAGGTGGTTAGCAAATCTTTTGGGGCTATACCAAGACGATGCATCCCTGTATCAACATCAATCCAAACATCTAACGGGGAAGGGAGTTTGGCGCCAAGTATGGCTCGTTTTTGGCTTTCATTGACTAATGAAAGAGAAAATCCATATTTTGAGGCGAGCATAACCTCATCATCAGAAAATGTGCCTTCAAGTAAATGAATTGGATTTTTAACCCCACCGTCACGAAGCTCGACGGCCTCTTCTGTCGAAGCAACGCCAAAAGCTGCCACAACATCCTTAAGGGCTTGAGCAACAGCTAGCGCGCCATGTCCATATGCATCAGCCTTAATAACTGCCATCGTTTTAGAGCAAGGAGACAGGCTGTTGGCTAGACTGCAATTATATCTCAATGCATCCAGATCAATTAATGCTTTAGTGGGACGAGACATAATGCAGGTAACACTCCTTCGCAACCGTTTATAGACACTTATCGCATAAGCGAGCTTACATAAAAATAGAAAAGCTAACTATCTTAATAGCCTCTTTTCCCGATAGAGTAAATTTTTTGCGCGGCCAACCATACGTCTCCAACCTCACCGTTTCCGATTGTCTTGCCATCAACCTCAATAACTGGAATTATCTCTTTAGAAGAACTAGTCACCCAAACCTCGTCAGCAGCAAACACCTCATCCATTAAAATAACTCGCTCCTCAATTTGCATGGAGTCATTTCTTCGCAAAAGATCCAGTAAGATGTGTCGGGTAACTCCTGGTAAAACGTGGTTATCTAGCGATGGTGTAGAGATTACTCCATTTTTAACTATGTAGGCATTACAGGTACTGCCCTCTGTCAATTCATTGTGGTCATTATAAAGCAGCGTCTCGTTAAAACCTTTTTGATGTCCGTGTTGGAAATGCATAACATTGCCTAATAATGCCGTAGACTTAATTTGACAACGAGCCCACCGAAGATCGAGGCTTGTAGCCACTTTGTAAGGGGTCACCTTCGACTTGCTTGCCGACTGCTCCGGATTAATTTCAAAAGAAAAAGCAAAAACTGTTGGATCAATATCTTTTGTATAAGCATGCGAACGTACAGGAGCTGTGCCTCGACTTACTTGCAAGTAAATGCCCAAATTACCAAGACCATTCTTTTCAAGAAGGGCTTTACACACCTTCATCCATTCGTCATGAGGCCATTCCAATCTAATGCCTATTGCAGACATATTCCTATTCAAGCGATTGATGTGAAGGTTAAATCCAATTATCTCGCCGTTGTATGAGGGCAACACCTCGTAAATACTGTCCCCAAACAGAAACCCTCTATCCATTGGTGATATTTTAGCTTCCTCCGCAGGAAGATAAGCATGGTTCAAAAAAACTATACTCATTCAATACCCACCAGATAGTTATGCTTCATCTTCGGACAATAACTCTATTTTATAGCCATCAGGATCTTCCACAAAAGCCAACAAGGTACTGCCATGCTTCATGGGTCCGGGTTCACGCACAATAACCCCACCAGAAGCTCTTATCTGCTCGCAAGCGCTATAGACGTCTCGCACCCCAATAGCAATATGCCCATATCCATCGCCTAGGTTGTAATGGTCTATATTCCAGTTATGGGTTAACTCAAGAACAGTACTAACTGATTCGTCGTCATAACCCAAAAAAGCTAATGTGAATTCACCTTCAGGATAATCTTTCGTTCTCAGCAACTTCATGTCTAGAATATTAGTATAGAAATACACAGACCGATTGAGATCTCCAACACGCAACATAGTATGTAGTAAGCGCATATCTTGAATTTTCTCCGGCTAAATACTTTTTAAACAGCCCAGGAATGGACCTTATCGTAAACATCAGCCTAGTTTTCGGCCCTTATTTGCAGCAATCCTTAGGCGTAACGCATTCAGCTTTATAAAGCCCTCAGCATCTTTTTGATCATAAGCTCCATCGTCATCCTCGAAGGTAGCAATTTTTTCATCGAATAAACTATCTTCCGACTTACGACCCACTACAACAACATTGCCTTTGTATAGCTTCAATCGCACGGTTCCGTTAACTACATCCTGTGTAGCATCGATCAGCCCCTGAAGCATTGAACGTTCTGGTGACCACCAGTATCCGTTATAAACAACCTCTGCATATTTAGGCATCAAGCTGTCTTTCAGATGCGCCGATTCGCGATCCAAGGTCAGTGATTCAATGGCCCTATGCGCACGCAACATAATTGTGCCGCCTGGGGTTTCATAGCAACCCCGAGACTTCATGCCAACATAACGATTTTCAACTATATCCAGCCTACCTATACCGTTGTCGCCACCCACTTTATTTAAATAGGTTAGCACTTCTGCCGGAGACATGGACTGGTCATTAATTGCAACAATATCTCCTTTTTCGTAACTGAGCTCTACATAGGTAGGTTTCTCAGGCGCCTTCTCTGGAGAAACCGTCCAACGCCACATATCCTCTTCTGACTCCATCCATGGATCTTCTAAAACCCCACCTTCATACGAAATATGCAGTAAATTTGCATCCATTGAGTAAGGTGATTTTTTCTTTTTCCCAGAAAAATCAACAGGGATTTGATGGGTTTCACAGTAATCCATCAGTTTTTCTCTTGAGTTCAAATCCCATTCACGCCACGGGGCGATCACCTTAATTCCTGGCTTTAAAGCATAAGCGCCTAGCTCGAAACGCACCTGGTCATTCCCCTTACCTGTTGCGCCATGGGATATGGCATCAGCGCCTACTTCGTTAGCAATTTCAATTAATCGCTTGGCAATTAAAGGGCGTGCAATTGAAGTGCCTAGCAAGTATTCGCCTTCATAAATAGCATTTGCACGAAACATGGGAAATACGTAATCGCGAACAAACTCTTCACGCAAATCATCTATGTAGATCTCTTTAACACCTAAAGCTTCAGCTTTGAGTCTTGCAGGCTCTACCTCCTCCCCCTGGCCAATATCGGCTGTAAAAGTTACCACCTCACACTGATATGTTTCTTGCAGCCATTTGACAATTACTGAGGTATCAAGACCTCCAGAGTAAGCTAAAACCACCTTCTTGATCTCGGACACTATAAATAAACTCCTGATTAGACAACTTTGACAACCACCAATACTCACTATTCTAATATGCTGTTGACAAGTTTCACAGCAAACAAGCGATAATAAACACAGAAAACAACAAGCATACCAATAAGAAAGGTTATAATTATGTGCTACTTACTATAAAGCATATCTAAATTCCGGTAGCATTCAGTACCGAATCTAACTAAAAAATGATTAGAAGCGCAGCAAAAATGACAAATAAAATACAGCTAACAATCACTCGACCAGATGATTGGCATGTTCATTTGCGAGACAATGAAGCGTTAATTCATACTGTGCCAGACGCTGCACGATACTTCGGCAGATCTATTGTCATGCCTAATTTAAACCCGCCAGTGATGAATACAAAGCAAGCTATGGCTTACCGTAATCGTATCTTAGAGAGTCGGCCGGCTGGTTCACTATGGCAACCCATGATGGTCTTATATCTTACTGACAATACAAAGCCAGAAGAAATCAGCCAAGCTAAAGCCTCTGGTCAAATCTTCGCATGTAAGTATTATCCTGCTGGCGCCACCACAAACTCTGATTCAGGGGTCACAAAACTAAGCAACATCGCCTCCGTTCTTTCACAGATGGAAAAAGAATCAATACCCTTGCTGCTTCATGGCGAAGTTAATGACCATAACGTTGATATTTTTGATCGCGAGGCTGTTTTCATAGACCAGCAGTTACAAAAACTAATCCATAATTTTCCCGAACTCAATATTGTTCTTGAGCATATTTCCTCAAAGGAAAGCGCGCAATTTGTAGCTGAAAGACCTCATGGGTTGGCTGCAACCATTACCCCCCAACATCTTCTATATAACCGTAACCACATGCTTGCAGGTGGAATTAAGCCTCATTACTACTGCTTGCCTATTCTGAAACGAGACGTCCACCAAAAAGCACTAATTGCTGCGGCTACTAGCGGCGATCCTAGATTTTTTCTTGGAACTGATTCCGCGCCACATACAACATGCAGTAAAGAAAATGCATGCGGTTGCGCCGGCTGT
Source organism: Porticoccus sp. Uisw_050_02 (assembly GCF_047729555.1). Lineage (NCBI taxonomy): Bacteria > Pseudomonadati > Pseudomonadota > Gammaproteobacteria > Cellvibrionales > Porticoccaceae > Porticoccus > Porticoccus sp. Uisw_050_02. Next base: position 1,013,168 of record NZ_CP159825.1, read on the forward strand.
TACTCAAATCATGCAGCCATTGAGTTCTATGCAGAAGCCTTTGAGTTAGCTGGAGCTCTTGATAAGCTTGAAGGTTTTGCTAGCCATCATGGTCCGGACTTCTATGGACTTCCTCGCAATATCGATACTATCACGCTAAAAAAAATGCCCTGGAAGAATCCTACTAAATTACCTTTTATGAAAAATACAATCACCCCGCTTGGGGCAGGCGAAATGAGGCAATGGCAAGTAACATAGCCTGACAACTAACTTAAGTGGCGGACTCATGCATCAATTAATGTCGGACAGATTTAGGGGCTTCTTGCCCGTTGTAGTCGATGTGGAAACAGGTGGCTTTAATTCCGAAACAGATGCCCTTTTAGAAATTGGGGCCGTCACTCTCTCCATTGATGATGAAGGTATATTGAGGCCAGACTGTAATATTTTTCACTCGGTGATTCCATTTGAAGGATCAAATATTGAACAAGCCGCTCTCGATATAACAGGAATTGACCCAAATGACCCTTACCGCATAGCCTTAGATGAAGAGGAAGTGTTAAATTTATTTTTTCAAGAAATTCGTGATGCAACCAAAGAGGCTCGCTGCAGTAGGGCTGTTCTGGTTGGCCATAATGCTCATTTTGATCTCGGTTTTTTAAACAGCGCTGCCAAACGAAATAATATCAAGCAAAGCCCATTCCATAGTTTTTCATGCTTTGACACAGCTACATTAGGCGGTCTAGCTTACGGACAAACAGTTTTAGCGAAAGCATGCAAGGCTGCAGACATAGAGTTTGATAATAGTGAGGCTCATTCTGCACTATATGATGCAGAAAGAACTGCAGAATTATTCTGCAAGGTAGTCAACAAGTGGGGCGAGCTCGGAGGCTGGGATTAATCAGAAAATTATCTACATACAACATGCTGGTAAGCGTCCTAAGCAGGCCTAGGTTTATCAATACTGCGATTTAGGTAGCCTAACTACCAATCCGTCTAACTTTTTTAGTTGCTACTATTTGACAGCTCAGTCGATTATTGGTCTGGGGGTCAACAACCATTTCTAGCATGATTTTTTCTGCGTCACTCGCTTCCCCCACTCTGCCCACCCAATCTTCATCGACATAACAGTGACAAGTCCCGCAAAGGCATTTCCCTCCACATTCAGCTAGAATTTCGTCAATTGTAGACTCTGCTGGACTCTGCATCACCGAATTATCAAGAGCTAGCTCGATCTCATATTCGTCACCATTAGATTCAATATAATGGATAAGCGACATACTTTTTGCCTCGTACCTGTTGCTGATAACATTGTTGCTTACATCATAAATCTATATTCAAAGCATAACCCCCCAGTAACTCAATAATTAAAATTAGAATAAGGCAATTTTCTTAGGAATAATATTCACTCTCGCGTTAGAATATCGAATTCTCAGGGTATTAGAATTTAACCCAAAATTACCCTGATCCTTAAATTACGAGAAAGAACGATGGACGATTCATTCAAAGAAAGATCTCTTCGCTATCATATGGAACCCTCGCCAGGAAAACTGGAAATCCGACCTACCAAACCAATGGCTAATGCGCGCGATCTAGCCATGGCATACTCACCAGGAGTAGCTTACGCTTGTGGTTATATTGTAAAAAACCCTGCAGACGTAGATAAAGTTACTGCTCGCGGCAACCTTGTCGGTGTAATCACCAACGGGACCGCAGTTTTGGGTCTTGGAGACATAGGACCCCTAGCATCGAAACCTGTGATGGAAGGAAAGGCAGTTTTATTTAAAAAATTTGCCAATATCGATGTATTTGATATCGAAATTGACGAGCTTGATACAGATAAATTCATAGATATCGTTGCCTCGCTTGAGCCAACTTTTGGTGGTATCAACCTAGAAGATATTAAAGCCCCTGAATGCTTTCTTATTGAGCAGAAATTAAGAGAGCGAATGAACATACCTGTTTTCCATGATGATCAGCATGGAACAGCCATTGTGTCGGCTGCAGCCATATACAATGGTCTGCGAATCGTAGAAAAAAATATAGAGGACATAAAAATTGTTGTGACTGGCGCTGGCGCGGCAAGTATTGCCTGCGTAAACCTTCTTGTAACGATGGGTCTGCGCAAAGAAAATGTTCGAATGATTGACCGTAATGGCGTCATATACAAAGGTAGAGGGGTTGGAATGAACCCCTGGAAAGAAGATTATGCAGTTGAAACCAGTGATAGAACCCTTGATGACGCTATAGCAAACGCCGATCTATTTTTAGGCCTGTCTGGTCCAGGAATTCTAAAAGCAGATATGGTCAAAAAGATGGCGCCCAATCCATTAATACTTGCTATGTCTAACCCAACGCCTGAGATTATGCCCGAATTGGCTAAGGCTGCTAGACCTGATGCCATCATAGCAACAGGCCGCTCTGATTATCCAAATCAAGTCAACAATGTTCTCTGTTTTCCTTTTATATTTCGGGGTGCCTTAGATTGCGGGGCAACCACAATCAATGATGAAATGAAACAAGCTTGCGTAAAGGCTATTGCCGATCTAGCTCACCGAGAAGTTTCGCCGGTAGTTGCTAAAGCCTATGTCGGAGAAGACCTCAAATTTGGCCCAGATTACCTTATTCCTAAGCCGTTTGATCCTCGTCTTATTGAAGAGATACCCTTAGCCGTTGTCAAAGCAGCCATGAAAAGTGGTGTTGCCACCAGACCAATAAAAGACCTTCGAGCATACCGGAATAAACTGCATAGCTACGTCAATCGTAGTCAGCTATTTATGCAACCTATGATCGAAAGAGCCCGAAGAAATCCGCCAAGAATAGCCTATGCTGAAGGTGAAAATAATGACGTACTTCGGGCTATGCAAGGTGTTATTGACGAAAAAATAGCCACGCCAATATTGATTGGTCGGCCCGCTGTAATTGACCGTAAAATCAAAGAAATGAACTTACGCATCACCCCGGGTGTTGATCTGCAGATCTTTAATCCTGAGGATGGCGATCATCATGAAAATTACTGGCGGCATTATCATAAATGTGTGGGGCGTGCTGGTATTTCTGTGGAAACCGCAAGGAACTCAATACATACAGACAATACAGTGATTGCATCTATCATGGTGGCATTGGGAGATGCTGACGGATTAATCTGCGGAAAATCTGGTCGCTATGACCAACATCTCAGCAAGATTACAAGTATCATTCCTCCGCGCAATAACAACAGCAGCGTTTCATCTGTTTGCATTTTACTATTGGATGATGGGCCGCTATTTCTGGCTGATGCATTTATTAATGTAAATCCCACTGAAGAGCAGATTGTTGATATCACAAAAGATGCGATCAATTTTGTAAAAGGATGCGGCGTCACGCCCAAAGTCGCTCTACTATCACACTCCAACTACGGAACGTATGACGACCAGTCAGCTCATAAAATGAAACGAGCTGCGGAAAAACTTCGCATTGAAATTTCTCATACTGAAATTGATGGTGAAATGCATGCTATGTCTGCTCTCAATGAAACACTCAGGGAGACTATTTGTAATAGCACCAACATTACCGGAAGAGCAAACGTATTGATTATGCCAAACATGGATGCTGCAAGCATAGCTCTGGGTTTGATCCGCTCGCTCACCAATGCTCGTCTTGTAGGGCCTTTTCTTAATGGTCTAGAAAAACCAGCACATATATTGATACCTTCGGTCTCAGGGAGGGGAATTTTAAATACTACAGCTATGATGGGGTCGGATTTTTTCACCACAGGTGATCAAGTGGAGACTGAGAGCTAAGGTAAATCTTAGCTAGAGTGACAGCACAATTATTTAGTAGTGTGGGGGTCTAACTGTTTCTTCAGTCTCTTCTAAAAACTTATCAGATAATATCTTTGTTGATGAGGCCAATAGCTCATACCTCTTGAGCAGCGCATCGATCTGATTTTGCTGTCGACATACTACATCGTTGAGCTGAAGAATAGTGTCTTCTTGGTAGGCCAGCTTAGTTTCCAACTCGATTATTCTTTCTATAGACACTAGAGTCTCCAAAAAATAGTTATCTGTCTAACAAAAAAAACCGCAGAATATTCTTCTGCGGTCTTTATAGTATTCCCAAATAGCTTGAAAATATAATCTTTAATTTTGTCTGTCGAAATTAAAGATTATCTGCATTTTCTGCCAAATAAGATGCAACCCCATCAGGAGATGCCGCCATACCCTTATCGCCATCTTTCCAGCCAGCTGGGCATACTTCGCCATGCTCTTGATGAAAACTTAACGCATCAATAATACGAAGCATTTCATCGATATCACGCCCTAATGGCAAATGATTAACGATTTGATGGTACACAATACCGTCTTCACCAATCAAGAATGAGCCGCGGAAAGCAACTCCAGCGTCCCCAAACTCAACATCGTAAGCTTGACAAATTTCATGCTTCATATCAGCAACCAACGGGTATCTTACCTGCCCAATACCGCCGTCGTTAATCGCTGTGTTGCGCCATGCGTTATGAGTGAACACAGAATCAATAGAAACACCTATTACTTCAACGCCTCGTTTCTTAAATTCTTCGATACGATGATCAAATGCAATTAATTCTGAAGGGCATACAAACGTAAAATCTAAAGGATAAAAGAAGATGACCGCTTTCTTTCCTTTGATGGTTGCATGCAAGTTAAATTCATCAACAATTTCACCATTAGCCAGTACCGCACCAGAAGTGAAGTCTGGGGCCTGTTTGCCTACTAATACTCCCATAATAAAACTCCTTTTTGTCGTAATTAAACAGCCAAGACAGTCAGCTATCTCATCATCCTTTTAAGATAACAATGGTAATATTACACTATCAAAGATGGCAGTTACATTGTAATTTTCTATAGCATTTATAGGCAAACACTAACAACTAACTACGCCGTCTGCGCTTGGAGCCAGAAACCAAATCAAGCAGCTTGGGACGCCTCTTTGATTAATGGGGCTAGCTCACCTTTTGCATGCATCTCTGCAATAATATCACAACCTCCAATCAGCTCACCTTTTACCCAAAGCTGGGGGAATGTCGGCCAGTTTCCGTATAGAGGAAGATTCGATCGAATCTCTGGGTTAGTCAATATGTCCACAAAAGCAAAACGCTCACCGCAAGCAGTGAGCGCCTCTATAGTGCGCGCAGAAAAACCGCATTGCGGTGCATTTGGAGATCCTTTCATATAAAGAATAATAGGGTTCTCTTCTATTTGCTCGCGAATGGTGTCCATAATATCCATTAATTTACATCTCCAGAAAGAAACAAAATATAACTAAATTCATTTGTTGATATTTTAGCTCTTTTATTGATTTCGCTAAACCCATTTCTTTCCTAAAAATTATCCATTCAAAAAGTATAATTATTACCTACTCTACACAGACAACCAAAGTGGCCTGTGTAGAGCAATATGGAATAATTACCTGATAGTCGTATTTCTTTAAAAATTATATGAAATTCCTCCTGTGATTGACCTTCCTCCAGATAAAACCTGATCTTTTATGAATGAGGCATGGTCTCTAATATCTTCATCAAGTAAATTTTCAGCTTTTATAAAAATGCTTACCGATTTTTTTGCAGGAATTTGATAGCTTAGATTAAGCGCAAGGTCAAAATAATCATCAGTTTTGAGCTCATACTTGCCTATCTTACTCTGGTTAAAAACTTGCCTCATACTTAAATCACTCGTTAGGCCGCCCCAGTTAGCAAAGACAGCAGCGCCTAAAGTGAGTGGCGGTATTCTGGGTAAATCATCACTTCCATCTCTATTTTTAGCCCTGACATAATCACCCCAAATACTTAACTTATAGTTTTTAGTTAAGTCAAAACCACCCTGGAACTCAAAGCCATAAAATTCAGCTGGGATATTTTGATATTTATAAACTCCAATACCTTCACTTTCTTCTTCGCCCTCATGGAGATGTTTTTGAGTCTGTCCAGAATTCAACAAGGCTATATAACTATTAAAGCGAGTATAGTAAGGAGAGAATGTAAATTCTTTATCTTTACCAACCCATTCTAGCGTCACATCCAATGAATTTGAGCGCTCTTCACTAAGACCTCTATCTCCCTGTTCAATTGTTTCTGTCGCATGATGGTGACCATATGCAAATAATTCCTCGTAAGCAGGCGCTCTTTGTATATGACTCAAAGTAACACCTAGCGACAGATCAGACCTTAACTGCATCTTTGTTCCTAGGGATATATTTGAAGTCTGAAATGTTTTTTCAGAGTCCTCGAAGCTAGTTGAGTTTTCGACTCCACCAGAAGCTTCACAATCTTTTTCTTCTGTGTAATCGTGAGTACATCCATCATCACTCACAAAATCATTGCCATTATATCTGACGTAACCTTGCCTCAGACCCAATGTAAGCTCTTGGTTGCTAAAAGAAAACTTTTCCAACATATATAATGATATTTTTTTGGAATCGTTATTTGCGATCATTGGATCACCAAGATTTTTAGTAAATCTCGATGCCCCAAAATCAACGCCGACAACACCTTTTGCTTGACTAATCAGAGAATGAGTTAGCTCAATTTTCCCCTCATAGGTGTTTCTTAAGAACTGAGTAGCGACTTCACCACTTGGCTCTAATTCACTATGTTCATATTCAGTATAACTTGTATCAAACTTTAGGCTATTGATGCCAGACCAGAGGTTATCTATTTGGTATACATAATTATACCTATCTGACTCAACATCCATCATTGCGCCATCTTCAATTGGATTACCGTATTCCAGATCATAGCCCTTGTATGAAAAACCAGTGTATCCATCATCGAAGATGTAGGACGCTCCAAGAGAACCTCCTTGACTGTCATTATATGAATTATTGAGTGTATTTTTGCCATTAGCTGACCTGGCAAGGGGTTCGCCCTCTGCTGCCCTTGATTTGCTGAGCTTGGATGATACCGAGTCGCCAGGTATCTTTAGGTTCTTGCTGTCACGTTTAAATCCATCAAAATGCAGCATGATGTTTTCAAAACCATAATCTGCTGAAAGCGAGTTTGTGGTTTCTCTAAGAGAACCGCCATGATTTAAATCATAGGTGCCATGAAGTCCTTTACTGATTTCAGTATGAATAGCATGGTCGATAATATTAATAGTTCCACCAACAGAGCCACCTCCATAAATCACAGATGTAGGACCTTTTATGATCTCAATTTGATCTGCAGGTAAAGCATCTATGCCTACAGGATGATCGCCTGACATGGCAGAAACATCATTCACCTCCATGCCATTATTAAGGATTTTGATTCGATTGCCATCCATTCCACGGATAACTGGTCGACCAATGGCATCACCCCACCCGCTATTGCTTATACCTGGTATGTTTTTTAAATTTCTCCCAAGAGAAGCAGAGCTATTTTTTCTTAAGTCGCTGTTACTGATTATCTTTACCGGGGCAACCATCTCGCTAGAAGATAAATTAAGCGGATTCGCTGTTACTGGTATTTCTTGTATATTAATTTTGACGTTCTCAGCATGTGCTGAAAAGCACACCGCAAGAATGCACAACATAAAATGACGCATAGTAATATTCCTATAAAGAATTTAGCTAAAAAATAATTAAACTAAGTTTTACTTCTAGGAATTGCTTATGGGGCTTGGGGTTGCTTTGTCAGCAATAGTCTGCGAAAAATTTGACTGTCTTCGTAGATATCACTTTTGGGGGCTGAAAAAACTAATAGGCTAAAATCAGAAAATTCTAGAGGATTAAGTAGCTTGGCTGTTTGTTGTCTTAGGTTGCAATCTTGGCATTCAGCGGAACCGCTATGATCATAACCAAAATGCTCAATACTGTGCGCTGTACTTGAATGAACATTAAAAGAAAAACTAAAAAAAAATGCAGCTAATAATAAAATTTTCTTACTTATCATGACGACTTAACTAATTCACTTGTACCATGAAGGGACTGCATGTTATAGCAATACCGCTACCTCTTCAAGAAAAAATACAAGCCAAAAATCCATATTATTTTTTTAATGAACAATGATAATGATAACTGTTCTCATTTGCATTTAGATAGGTTATGATTATCAAAATGGCGATACAGTTTATGCGATTCTTTACTTGCGCCAACTCTACTTCTCTCACTTAACATAAAAATTGATTAAAAAAGGAGGATCTATGTTGCGAGGCATAATGACAGTCGGACTAGTTTTATTTGCTGTTCTTTCAGCAGAGGCTAACTCAAGACCCAGTTTGGATGAAATGTGGGAGCTGATCCAAAAACAACAAGCAGAAATAAATAGCTTAAAAAAAGGTCTGTCTGAGAATGACGCCAAAACTGAATCTGCATTTGTTGCTGTAGAAGAAGTCACATCAGGTCCAGCAGCAAAGCTAGCTGAGTGGGCCAGCAAGACAAGTATAGGTGGCTATGGCGAGCTTCATTACAATAATCATAGCTCTGACAACTCAGCAGACTCAAAAAATGAGTTTGACCTCCATAGATTTGTATTATTTGCAGGCCATCAATACAACGATAAGTTAAGATTTTTTTCAGAATTTGAGATCGAACACAGTGTTGCTGGTGAAGGACAGTCTGGTGAAGTTGAGGTAGAACAGGCTTATGTCGAATACGACTACGCTGACAACCATAGGGCCAAGGCAGGTGTATTCTTGATACCTGTTGGCATGCTCAACGAAACACATGAGCCTGAAACTTTCTATGGTACAGAGCGCAACCCTATCGAGAAAAATATTATCCCGTCTACATGGTGGGAAGGTGGTGCAATGTTCAGCGGCGAAATCAGTGAAGGCCTTAGCTATGATGCGGGCGCTCATTCGGGCCTGTATATCAGTCCGAGTGCTGGCAACTATAAAATTCGCGATGGTCGTCAGAAGGTCAGCAAAGCCAAAGGTGATGATCTTGCATATACAGCTCGTCTAAAATACACCGGTGCACCAGGTCTTGAGTTAGCAACCACCGTTCAGCATCAAGGGGATATCTGGCAGGGTGAAAAGCTATCTGGAAAAGAAGGTATTAGCGCCCTCCTAATTGAAGCGCATGTGGCGTATAAAAACGGTCCATTCGGTTTTAGGGCGCTATATGCTCACTGGGATCTCGATAGCGATATCGAAATCATCCAAGCGGGCGCAGATGAACAAGAAGGTTGGTATGTTGAGCCATCTTACCAAATCACTGACAAGCTAGGAGTCTTTGCTCGCTTCAACCAGTATGATAATACTGCTGGCGGCAACCAGAGATCAGAGAAAAAACAAGCTGATCTTGGTTTCAATTACTGGATACATGAGCAAGTCGTGCTTAAAGTAGACTACTTTGATCAAAACAATGACAGCGGGGCAGAATACAAGGGTTATAATGTTGGCGTTGGCTGGAGTTTCTAAAATTAATATTATCTCTAAAGTTGTAGGCCTGTTGTCCCTCAAAAAAAAGGGTACTCAAAAGAAAGCTACATATGTAGCTTTCTTTTTTCTACATATGGTCCTCTCCGCTTTGATCTCAAGCAATGTATACAGTAAAACCTATCAAACGACCCCTGATTTTTTATCTGAAAATTTCAACTCGCCAATACTTGAAGCTAAATCACTTTGGCTGACTCCGGAGCTAAAAAAGCAATCAAGTGACATTCTTGGTCGCAATGTCAGAGGAATGCGTGTTAGGTACTATCAGGAAGGCGAAAAAACTGCTTGGATATTAGAGGAAATTGGAAAAGAGAAGCCCATCACTATTGGTATCTTGGTAAACGGCACTCTGGAGAATTTTCACATACAGCATGTGAAGGTTTTAGCTTTTAGAGAAACACGCGGATGGGAAGTCCGCTATCCATCATTTACGAATCAGTATAAGAATGTAAAAATGACGACTGATTATAAATTAGACCAATATATCGATGGTATTACAGGGGCAACATTATCGGTTAGGGCGCTCAACAAGACGGCTAGACTTGCCCTCTTTTACCATCAACAAGTATTGACCCTAAAGAAATAACGATAAGAAATACCCATACCCCACCATAGGAAGTCCCTACTTGATGCAAAGTAAACCAAAAAATATTTCTTTTAACCTGCGGTGGCATCGACGAGTTGGCTTATCGGTAACGCTAATGCTAGTTCTTCTCGCTATCACAGGGGTATTGTTAAATCATTCGCCAGCTGCAGGGCTCAATAAAAAAATCTTAAGCTCAGCATGGCTGCTTGATTGGTATGGGTTTGAAACAGCCTCGTTGTCAGGTTTTTTAGTTGGCGAAAAATGGTTACATCATCCTGGGGAGAGGACATTATTTCTGGATACTGAGCCTGTTGCTAGCTGCAACCCTCCCCTTCTTAGTGGTGTGGTAACGCCTGAATTTTTATTAGCGTTATGTACTGATGAGCTAGTTATCCTTACCTCTAGTGGAGAGCTTGTAGAAAAAATTAATCTGTCAAACGGCTTACCTAAAGACACAACCAATCTCGGATACTTTTATAATACAACCTTCATCAAATCTAATTCACAAATATTATCGTTAGATCTTGAAACACTTGAGATTCTGCCTAGCAAGACTGAAATTAAACAGTGGCAAACATCAAGATCTCTCCCGTCAGAGATTAGACTGAAACTCAATCAAGACTCGCAACTACCTGGCATTTCTCTAGAGACGCTTATTTTAGATTTACATAGTGGACGTTTTTTTGGCAACATAGGTGTTCTATTTTTCGACTTTATTGGTTTGTTAACCTGCTTTTTAGCTATAACGGGCCTATGGTCTTGGCTTGGGCGCCGCAAGGTGAAAATTAAGCCCCCGAAAGAGGACTATTAATCAGTCCTTCTAGCCATTGCCAATTCAAGAAAATCCTTATAGTATTCTGATTGTGGGCAGCAGCAGCTGCCTTTTTTCGTTCTTAAGTTAGCGCAGCGGCTTAATCCTTATTTCTCATAGATAGCAGAGTAACAAGTATGACCAGCAGTGCATTAATGAATAATTACGGTACAAGAAAACTTACCCTGTGCAAAGGCGAAGGTTCCTGGGTATGGGATGATCTCGGCAAGCGGTATCTAGATGCGCTATCAGGGATTGCGGTTTGTGGCCTAGGGCATGCACACTCTGCCGTGACAGAAGCTATATCGACTCAAGCTGCATCTATTATCCACTGCTCTAATCTCTACAACATTCAGACACAAGAGCGGCTAGCAGAAAAACTAAGAGCTATCTCTGGTATGGAGAAATTATTCTTTAGCAACTCTGGGGCTGAAGCTAACGAGGCTGCGATCAAGCTGGCAAGATTATTTGGAAGTGGAAAAAATATTTCTGCACCCACTATTATTGTGATGGAAAATTCTTTTCATGGTAGAACATTAGCGACATTGTCAGCTACGGGGAGCAAAAGCTACCAAACTGGGTTTGGGCCGCTGCTAGAGGGATTTATTCGGGCTCCCTACAATAATATTGATGCAATCAATGCAATTGCTAAAAATAACAAGAATATAGTCGCGATTCTAGTTGAGCCAATACAAGGCGAAGGGGGAGTTATAGTTCCTGATGCAGACTATCTGCCGCAAATACGTCAAATTTGCGATGAACATGACTGGTTGATGATAGTAGATGAAATTCAGGCAGGTAACGGCCGTACCGGGTCTTATTTTAACTACCAGCAATATAACCTTCTTCCCGATATTGTAACTACAGCCAAGGGCTTGGCCAACGGTGTCCCTATTGGGGCCTGTCTTGCCGGTAAAAAAGCAGCTGATTTAATGCATCCTGGTAGTCATGGATCCACCTTTGGCGGAAATCCATTAGCATGCGCTGCGGCGCTTGCTACTGTAGAAACCATCATCAATGAAGAGCTTTGCTCAAGGGCTAAAGAGCAAGGAAACTATATCAAGGAGCAACTTCAACACAAGCTTTTAAATTGCTCGAAATTGATCGATATACGGGGCCAAGGTCTCATGATTGGGGTTCAGCTCGACTTTCCTTGCAAAGATTTAGTTGATAGTGCAGCCGAGCAGGGACTGTTAATTAACGTTACCGCTGGATCAGTCATTCGACTACTTCCCCCTCTTAATATCACGAATGAACAAACTGAACTTTTAGTCAATATTCTCACTGATGTGATCGAACAAGGATAATAGAGAAATGACACCTAGACATTTTTTAACACTCAAAGATTTATCAAAAAAAGAATTTAAAAAAATTTTAGAGAGAGCCGCTGAACTCAAGCAAGCCCAACATAAAGGGGTTATCTATCAGCCTTTCATAGGCAAGGTTATGGCGATGATCTTTGAAAAATCTTCGACACGAACTAGGGTGTCTTTTGAAACAGGCATGGCTCAACTAGGTGGCAATGCACTTTTTCTCTCCCCTAACGATACGCAACTTGGCCGCGGCGAACCCATAGAAGATTCGGCAAGAGTAATCTCAAGCATGGTAGACATCGTCATGATGAGGACATTCAGCCAGCAATCAATTGAAAATTTTGCAGCGTACTCCTCAGTCCCTGTGATTAATGCTCTAACCGATGATCATCATCCATGTCAGCTGCTTGCAGATATGCAAACATATATTGAGCACAGAGGTAGCATTCAAGGGAAACGAGTCGTTTGGGTGGGGGATGGTAATAACATGTGTCAATCCTATATGCATGCAGCAGAAATGCTTGACTTTGAACTTCTGATTGCCTGTCCAAAAGGATTCGAACCCTGCTCCACACTGCTCAATCAATTAAGTAGTCACGTCACATTAGTGCGTGATCCAACTGTAGCCATCTCTGGAGCCAACTTAGTGGCAACTGATGCCTGGGCTTCTATGGGGCAAGAATCAGAAAGTGAGCTACGAAAAAAAGCTTTTTCTGGGTTTCAGGTGAACGAAGCGGCAATGGGTTTAGCTGCCGCTGACGCTTTGTTTATGCATTGCCTTCCTGCATATCGCGGGCTAGAAATAAGCGAGACCATCATGGAGTCTCAGTGGTCTGTAGTATGGAGTGAGGCTGAAAACAGACTTCACTCACAGAAGGCCTTGATAGAATTGCTTCTTAAATAGATAAAACCTGTCAGCCAACAGTGCTAGATTCCTACTTGACTGATTGCCGATCACATAAATCTTGGGCGGCGGCAACATCTAAAGTTCCTTCATAGATTGCCCTTCCGGTAATAGCACCGTAAATACCAGGCTTAACCACGCCATTGAGCGCCACAATGTCTTCCATATTAGTGATTCCACCTGAGGCAATAACGGGAATAGAAGAGGCCTTTGCCATTAATACAGTAGCTTCAACATTAACGCCCTGCATCATTCCATCGCGATCAATATCAGTATAAACAATGGCGCTAACGCCATCATGCTCAAATCTTTTAGCCAAGTCTGTAGCTTTAACATCTGTCACTTCAGCCCAGCCATCAGTTGCTACGAGACCTTTTTTTGCATCAATACCAACAATAATATGACCAGGAAATTGCTTACACATGTCTGTCACGAAACTCGGATCTTTTACAGCCTTGGTCCCTATGATTACATGCATCACGCCTGCGGCAAGATAGGTCTCGATAATATCGCCGCTACGGATACCACCACCAATCTGAATAGGTAGTTCAGGATATGCTTGAGAGATAGCAGCAACTACGTCACTATTTACCGGCTTGCCGGCAAAAGCACCGTTTAGATCAACCAAATGCAATCGGCGAGCTCCAGCATCAACCCAGCGTCCCGCTATATCTACAGGATTTCCATCAAATACTGTAGAGTCCTCCATGCGACCCTGCCTTAAGCGCACACACTGTCCGTCTTTTAAATCAATAGCCGGTATAATTAGCAAAAATTTATTCCTATAGGTTAACTACACACCACACAAAATATATGCATGCCTTGGTGCACACATGCTCAGCAAAATATTCTGACTCATATAAAAAAATAAGTGCTCTTTGAGGTCCTCAGATACCCTTCCAGGTCACAAAATTCTCGAGCAACTGCAACCCAGACGAATGACTTTTTTCCGGATGAAACTGCACAGCAAATAAATTTTTTGTCGTGAGTGCTGCTGCAAATTTAAATGCATAATCAGTGGTTCCAGCTACAATTTCTGTAAAGTTATTCTCGACAAAATAACTATGCACGAAGTAAAAACGCGCATCTTGCTCAATACCTTGCCACATAGGGTGGTCCATTTCTTGGTGAACACGATTCCAGCCCATATGGGGTACTTTTAGCTTTTCTCCACTGGTATCACGCATATTATGGCCGAAGAACTTAGAGCTGCCCGAAAAGACATCCAGACACTCAACTCCATTATTTTCTTCGCTATGCCCCAGCAATGCCTGCATTCCCAGACAAATACCCAAAACTGGCTTTTCAGTTATCGCTTTGAGTATTAGCTTGTCAAACCCAAGACGCCGAATATTTAACATGCAGTCGCGCATGGCGCCTACGCCAGGGAAAACTAAGCGATCAGCACTATCAATTTCTACAGGATCTTCCGTCACAATCACTTCCGCTCGAGGAGCTATATACTCCAAAGCTTTAGAAACAGAATGAAGGTTCCCCATACCATAATCTAGTACGGCAATCTTTGTACGAAAATCTGTCATATCCCTTGATACCAGTGGGGTTTTTAATTACGCAATTTTTACCTAATGAAGCCGGGAGGCAAATTTTAGCCTAAAGGTAAACTTAAAATTATTCTCCATAATATTACTATTCATTATTAGATTTTGTGGCAAACGCAATCTTGCTCAGCATAGCTTTTCGAGCAGCCTCCATGAGGTTAATGATAGACTGATGGCGAGCGTTTGCATCAGCGCTTATAATGACTTGTGTGTCTTGCTTGTCTTGCGCAAGTTCTCTCAAAACGTTCGCGATACTTTCAATTTCAGTGGAGACCAGGGGCTCGTTATTGATGAAATAATGGCCATCTTCGGTGATTTCGACCCTAATGGGTGCCGTTTCTTCATTTACTTGATTTTTTTCAGCGATAGGTAAATTAATTTTAACTTCGCTCAACTTCGCAAACGTCGTCGTTACCATTAGAAAGATAATCACTACTAATAAAACATCTATTAACGGAATAAAGTTAAGTTCTATATCGTCATCGTGATTTCTTCTTTTTGAGCGCATGCTTATTTACCCTCAACACTGCAAAAATTAATTATTCGCTGCGCATTATTTTCCATAACATGAATCTGATGATCTATCTTTGCACGAAAAATTTTATAACCAATCATAGCTGGGATTGCTACAACAATACCACCGCCAGTATTATACAGTGCAACAGAAATTCCACGTGCAAACTGTTCCACATCTTGACCATTACTTGTAAAAGAACTAAATAGTTCCACCATTCCCACAATTGTGCCAAACAGTCCCAGCAAGGGTGCTACTGTTGAAATCATTGCCAAAATAAAAAGATATTTTTCTAATTGATGACTAATAGAGTCACCTGTCTTCACGATAGCATCATTAAGAATTTCCGGTGACTCGCCTTGATTTTCAATAGCAGTAGCTAGCATTAAGCCTGATAAAGAGCTTTTACTGAGCCGCTCTAACACCTCTTTATCTAGCGGGCCATCCTGTAACTGTAATTCTAGATCGCTAACTAAATTTTCTGGAATTACGACGCTATCTCGCAAAGCAACTAGCCGGTCCATGATAACTGCGAAAGCCACTATGGAAGTGAAAATTAATGGCCATATTGGCCAACCTGCAGCCTGAATTACTTCCCACATAATTTTTTCCTGATAAAGTTAAAGCAATGTAAATTTAATTGGCACTAAAATTGTAAATATTTTTCCACTTAAAATACTTGGCGGCGCTGGAAAGGGTGCTGCCCTATCGATCATATCTAAGCCTTCCTTATCTAAAGCTTTAAACCCACTTGATTTTTTTAGCTCTTTTGTGATCAATTTCCCTTGATGTGTCAATTTAACCTGCAGGACGACTTCTCCTTGCCATCCTCGACGTTGGGCAATTCTGGGGTATTTTTTATATTGTGCAACATGCATTGCAAATTGCCGACTAAAGTCATCTAATGCTGCCAATCCAGCATTTCTTGCATCATCCTCTCCTACTTCTGGAGTTTCGACCGGCTCTGGAGCGGATACTGCTGATTCTTGCTGCTGTTGAACTGATTCGGGTTCAACAGGAGTTATCTCTTCCTGTATAGATGCAATATTATCTTTCGTAATTTCTGGTTCGAATTCTTCTACTATTTTTGAGTCAGCCTCCTCAGAGGCTTTTTCTGCCAAAGGAGGAGAAGGCTCTAGAACACTTTTTGATAACAGAATAGCCTCAAAGTTCATCAATTCTTTGCTACTTTCAGCTTTATCAAATTTTAAAATCAATAGATCTGTTATCAGTATCCCATGAATGAGCATTGACAAAAAAAGCGCGTCTTTTATGTTAAATCGGCTTAAACAATCTTTAAGTTTGGCTAACATAAGTAATTATCAGTAACTAGGTAAAATTTCATTGCCGAATAATCGACAAACTAATTTAGCGGAGGTTACGGCACAAAAAATAGCTGCATAAAGCCTCTATTCAGTAATTTTTCAATGAGATGATCAAATTTAAGTATTTCAGAGTGACCCCTTTGTTGAGGGCATCACTCCTGCCATTCTTGGATCAAACTCTGCGGCCATACGCAAAGCGCGGCCAAATGCCTTAAAAATTGTTTCAATTTGGTGGTGTGCATTATTGCCGCGAAAATTATCAATATGCAGTGAAATTCCTGCATGATTAACAAATCCTTGAAAAAATTCATAGGTTAAATCTACGTCAAAATCTCCAACTTTAGGGCGAGAGAAATCAGCAAACATCTCTAATCCAGGGCGCCCCGAAAAATCCACAACAACACGAGATAAAGCTTCGTCTAGAGGTACATAAGCATGGCCATAGCGACGAATACCTTTTTTATCTCCGAGCGCTTGTTTGAACGCCTGCCCAATAGTGATGCCCACATCTTCTACTGTATGATGATCATCTATTTCAGTGTCACCTTTAGCTTTCACAGTAAGATCTATGAGGCCATGTCGCGCAATTTGATCGAGCATATGGTCAAGAAATGGTACGCCAGTTTCAAAGCTTGCCTGCCCTGTGCCGTCAATATTAACCTCAACAGAGATTTGAGTCTCAAGCGTGTCGCGACTCACTTTAGCTTTTCGTTGCGTCATGTATTTCTCCAAAACACTTTATATAAAACAAGATTCTTTTCATTCAGACTTGTTAGAACAACCATCATTCTATAAACCAAGATGATCATACATAAAAAATTTCATTCAGCCCATTCTCATTCATTATAGTGCTAGCGAAGGAGCCCTTCCAGAATAAGGGTATATTTATTGCAACTTATATTAGGAATAATTTTTATATGCCCTTAAATTTCCACTTTTATCATAAACAAAAGATACAAGAAGCTTCATTAACTAGAATAAATAAAGCACCTACAGGTAAAATGCTAACCTATGGTAACCTACTTAGCAGTCTATGGTTTTGGTGGATGTTGGGATAAATACAAAAATGTCGCCACAGGAGCGATCTAATTGAAACTATTAAAAGCTTTTATTTGGGTAATATGTCTACTTGGCATAGTTGCTATTACAACGGCATCGTTTTTAATGGTAGGCGTAGATCCAAATAGCTATAAACCTGAGCTATCAAAACTTGCCAAAGAAAATGGTGTCGATCTAGCAATAGATGGTGATCTTAGCTGGTCATTCTTCCCAAATCTGGCAGTTAATGCCGGCGCTACATCGATATCAGGAAAAAATATTCCGGAGATTCGTTTTGAGCAGGCTGACTTCAGTCTAGACTGGATGGCTCTACTGTCTAGCACCGTACGCCTCAAGACGATATCGATCTATGGTGCAGACATTACCATTCAGGCAACCGCAGAAGCTGAAAATATTGTCGTCGCCTCGACTAAAATTACCTCCACAAAAAAACAAGATATAAGCATTCCAGCCCTCCCCTTCGAGCTTGCTATTGATGGCCTAAATCTCAAGAATGCTAAGCTTACTGTTGTCTCAGCAGCCCAACAGAAAACAGTTGTAGAAAAACTAAATCTTACCGGAAAAAATCTTAATTTAGATGAAAAACCATTTTCTGTAGGATTACAATTTTCAACCATCCATCCAGACTATCCAATTCCAATTGATGTAACTTTCAGCTCTCAAATTATATTTCATGAAAAAGAAAAAATGATAGCGCTAGAATCCACAAAGTTGAGCGTTAATGGCATCGAAAATCTGCCCATTGCCTTAAGTTTTAATGCTAACTATCAGCTAGAAAAATTGCTAACTCTAGATAATATTAAGTTTAACTCGGATGATTTCACTATTAACGGTGATGCCTCGCTGAAGTTGACTAGCCCCCGCAAACTCAACATAAAGCTCAGAGGTACTGATTTAATTCTGCCTACAGCCTTGCAAAAAGTTGACCAAAAAGCTACTAATGACCAGCTATCAAATCACAAAGGATCTGCCGCACAAGCTTTGCTTTCTCCTATTGTTGTACCTCTTGCTCTACTGGAGGGCGGCAAGGGTCATATCGAGATAAGCCTGGATAGCTTTAGTGTTGATCAAATCATTATTAGCAAACTTCACCTGAACTTATTTTCCAACAACAAGGTCATAGAAATAACAGACCTGTCTGGAGAAGTTTTTGATGGCGTCTTCCAAGCAACGACAAGAATTGATCTCAGCAGCAACATGCCTCGTATAGAATTTTCCAACACGCTCAAGGATATTAATATAAATAAAGCGCTATCATCTCTTGTGGATCTATCAGATATCAGTGGGACGCTCTCCGCAGATTTTAGTGCAACTAGTCGAGGAGATACTCAAGATATACTAATCGACAATATGCATGGGGCCGGTGAGCTGTTGGCAGAAAACCTGAAGCTCAACATAATTAATGTGGAACAAAGCTATTGTGAGATGGCGTCCATCATAGAAAAACGTGCCCTGTCCAGCCAATCATGGCCTAACTACACTGAACTACAGAGCTTAAAAACCAAATTTTCATTAGACAATAAAATCGTTACCATACCTAGTCTAACCAGTGGTCTGGGCAATCTTGCTATCTCCGGGGATGGTCAAGTTAACCTAAAAGAACAAACTTATAGTGTACTAATAAAGGCTAACCTTAAAGGGGACCAAACCTCTGAATCCGGTTGTCCCATTAAAAGCAAAAGCATAAGAAATAAAGATCTACCTCTGCGCTGCAGCGGCTCATTTGCACCAGATGGCAGCATGAGATGCCTTCCTGAAAAAGGATTTATCAAACAGCTCTTAAAAGAGACAATCAAAGAAAAACTCATTAACAGCTTACTAAATTCCAAATCTGATGCAGGTGCAGAAAAAAGCGGGGGAGCTGAGCCTAAAGACGTCAAAGAGCAGATCATGGATACGTTACTAAAAGGCCTGTTTAAATAGTGGTTATCGCCGTCCGTAAAATAACCCCAGATTACCACGCAAAGTTATTTGCGTCTAAATTGCTGCAATGGTTTGATCTGTATGGTCGCAAAGATCTGCCATGGCAACATAATCCTTCGGCCTACAGAGTATGGATTTCCGAGGTTATGCTTCAGCAAACTCAAGTTAGCACTGTGATCCCCTATTACCAACGCTTTATGGCCAGCTTTCCTAGCCTAAAAAGTCTAGCTGGAGCAACCGAAGATCAAGTCCTTCATCATTGGAGTGGACTTGGTTACTATGCTCGCGCCAGGAACCTACACAAGACAGCAAAGCTGCTCACATCCACCCTAGATGGTAACTTTCCGGAAAGTTTGGAGGAACTAGAAGACCTGCCAGGAATAGGCCGATCGACAGCAGGAGCAATATACGCTATTGCTTATCAGAAAACTGCATCCATTCTTGATGGCAATGTCAAGAGGGTGCTTGCAAGGCATGAAGCTATCAGCGGTTGGCCTGGGGCAAGCGCAACGACAAAAATCCTATGGGGGATTGCCGAAAAGCGTACGCCAAAAGAAAGGACAGCAGACTACACGCAGGCGATCATGGACCTTGGTGCTACCCTGTGCACCCGAACAAAACCTAGATGCCAGGAATGTCCTGTTAAATCTGACTGTAAAAGCTTTAATGCAGGAAATCCAGAAAGTTATCCGGCAAAAAAACCTACCAAAAAAATCCCCACAAAAACTTGTTTTTTTCTGATGATTTCTAATTCAAGTGGTGAATTTTTACTACAAAAACGCCGGTCTAAAGGACTTTGGGGCGGGCTATGGGTGTTCCCTCAATGTGACGATGAAAAAGACATCTCTATTGTTTGCGAGCACCTTAATCAGTCCGCAAAATCATGGACAATACTTCCAACTAAACGTCATACTTTTAGCCACTTTCATCTAGATTACCAGCCAGTCATGATAGAATGTGATCCTCAAAGTGCTTTAGCTAAGCAGGACATTCTCTGGTATAACCCCAACACACCATTAGAGATCGGCATAGCCAAACCTATAGCAAGCCTACTAGGTGAAATTAAACAAAAAAGAGGTTAACTTATGGCACGTATGGTGTTTTGTAAAAAAATAGGCAAGGAATCAAAAGGTCTTGACACCCAACCCTTTCCAGGACCCAAAGGACTTGAGATTTTTGACAACATTTCTAAGGAAGCTTGGGATGAGTGGCTAGAGCATCAAACTCGGCTGATTAATGAGAAGCATTTAAATATGATGGACCTCACAGCGAGAACCTATCTAAATGAACAAAGAGATAAGTTTTTTTCGGGCGAAGAAATTGATCAAGCTGAAGGGTATTTGTCCACTTCAAAGTAATTTACTGCGATACTATTGACGATACAAAGATGAGGAGGTTTAATACGCGCTTCTTTTTGCAGGTCCATTGTTTCATCTTTATTACGCCCAGATAGCTCAGTTGGTAGAGCAGAGGATTGAAAATCCTCGTGTCGGCGGTTCGATTCCGTCTCT
Organism: Porticoccus sp. Uisw_050_02; assembly: GCF_047729555.1. Lineage (NCBI taxonomy): Bacteria > Pseudomonadati > Pseudomonadota > Gammaproteobacteria > Cellvibrionales > Porticoccaceae > Porticoccus > Porticoccus sp. Uisw_050_02. The sequence continues at coordinate 1,034,026 of NZ_CP159825.1, forward strand.
GGGCACCACGTTTATTTTATACCTCTCTGTACCCACTACTACCGTTGGCTTTCAAGCCTTCTTCATAATAAAACTTTCAAATGTAGACTAAAATGTAGACTAAATTTAGGGCATGGGGGGCTATATTCCGCTTCCTTGTTATTAATAGTACCCACCCCCATACAAAATAGCTGAAATTGAAAATACGTAAATAAGCATCTTGTATTAAAAAGATGAAATCTTTATACCTCAAAATCAAACTAAGCTAAGTTAAATTACCCTTTGTAAGAAAAAACTAAAGGATGAGTTAGGGAAATAAAAACACTACTCACAGCAACAATCATTATCCTGCTTGCTCTTCCTTCAATTTTTTTGATAAAATCTACTTAATTGCTAAAAATACAGTGAGCTCATTATCAGTGATTTGAAAATTGAACGGGCAAATTGTTAATTTTAAGGTGGTTCCGAAAAATGGGTTGTATTGGATTTTTCGGAACAAATGACCGCTTCAAGACTATATTTCTTTTATGTCTACTTTTTCTAATTCCATTGTCCGCGAATGCAGATTATGGCATTACCAGCGTCAACAGCTATGTAGAAGAAAAGCACACTGCAACCAACTTGTGTTCTCGCGATGATTCATGTGGCAATGGTCAACGATCTAGTTCCGGATATGACTTTATTGTCGTCCTTGAGCGTGAAAATATTAACACTGTCCAGCTGCCAACCTATAACGCCGTCAATAGTGGCGAATCAAACACTTCAGCCAGTCGGAACACTGCAAATTTTCCGGTTAACTCCTATTTAGTATTCCTGAACGATGATCATTCAAATTCAGATAGACAGAACAAAATAGGGCAAATAGTATTTCAAAATAAAATTCTTGGTATATATACCAGTTCATCCAACACTATATTTCGAACGGGGGTTTCAAAATCTGGCGCCACCTACCCTACTAGCCCTGCCAGCAAGCGTGCTTTTGAATTCGGATCCATTTATGGCAACAACACCTCTAGCTCTACATCTGCTGGTGACTGGATTAGTATTGGTTCTGATGACAAAACATTAAGAGTTGGTACCGCCAACGGTCAAAAAGGTGACTACATTCGTGTCATTACACAGGCTACAACAGACTTCACAATTAATGCTATTAGCAATGTATCTGTTGCTGAAGGAACCGCCTACACCAGTGTAACCCCAGCACTCACAGGCTCACCCATCGGTACGGTCACCTACACTCTTAGCGGAGCTGATGCTGCTGACTTCACTATTAACTCCTCTACTGGTGTGGTGTCCATGGTGGCGCGAGACTATGACAATCCGGTGGACAGTGGCGCTAACAATACTTATTCGCTAACTATTACCGCGACCGATACTTACGGAAACAACGATAGCGAAGACTGGGTTGTCACGGTAACCCAAGTGTCTGAAGGATCGGCTTTCACACTCAATGCCATTGCTGATGTCAGTGTTAATGAGAACGCTGCCTATACCAGTGTCACCCCGGGGTACACTGGCTCTGTTTCTGGTTTTCTTACCTACACTATCACTGGCGGGACTGATGCCGCCGACTTTAGCATCAACTCCTCCACCGGAGTAGTGACTATGGTGGCGCGTGATTTTGAAAATCCTGTAGATAGCGACATCAACAACACTTATTCACTGACCATCCGAGCCACAGATCAAGCCGGGAGATATGATACTGAGCCATGGATCGTGACGGTAGCGGATGTAAATGAACCAGTTAGTTTCACCATCGATGAAATTTCTAATGTTACTATCAATGAGAACGCTGCCTATACCAGTGTAACTCCTAACATCACTGGGACACCTATTGTTGGGGTCACCTACACTCTTAGCGGAACTGATGCTGCTGACTTCACTATTAACTCCTCTACTGGTGTGGTGTCCATGGTGGCGCGTGATTTTGAGAACCCTGTAGATAGCGACACCGGTAACACTTACTCCTTCACTATTACCGCTACTGATGAAGACGCCAATACCGACACCGAAGACTGGACCGTAACGGTGTTAAATGTCGTGGAAGCCGCCAGCTTTACTATTAACCCTATCGCTGATTTAAATATCAATGAGAACGCTGCTTACACTAGTGTGACTCCGGCGCTCACCGGGACACCCATCGGCACGGTCACCTATACTATCGGCGGGACTGATGCTGCTGATTTCACTATTAACTCCTCTACTGGTGTGGTGTCCATGGTGGCGCGTGATTTTGAGAACCCTGTAGATAGCGACACCGGTAACACTTATGACCTTGTGATCACCGTCACCGATGAAGACGCCAATACCGACACCGAAGACTGGACCGTAACGGTGTTAAATGTCGTGGAAGCCGCCAGCTTTGACCTAGACGCCATTGCTGATTTAAATATCAATGAGAACGCTGCTTACACTAGTGTGACTCCGGCGCTCACCGGGACACCCATCGGCACGGTCACCTATACTATCGGCGGGACTGATGCTGCTGACTTCACTATTAACTCCTCTACTGGTGTGGTGTCCATGGTGGCGCGTGATTTTGAGAACCCTGTAGATAGCGACACCGGTAACACTTATGACCTTGTGATCACCGTCACCGATACCGATGGAAACACCGACACCGAAGACTGGACCGTAACGGTGTTAAATGTCGTGGAAGCCTCCGGCTTTACTATTAACCCTATCGCTGATTTAAATATCAATGAGAACGCTGCTTACACTAGTGTGACTCCGGCGCTCACCGGGACACCCATCGGCACGGTCACCTATACTATCGGCGGGACTGATGCTGCTGACTTCACTATTAACTCCTCTACTGGTGTGGTGTCCATGGTGGCGCGTGATTTTGAGAACCCTGTAGATAGCGACACCGGTAACACTTATGACCTTGTGATCACCGTCACCGATACCGATGGAAACACCGACACCGAAGACTGGACCGTAACGGTGTTAAATGTCGTGGAAGCCGCCAGCTTTGACCTAGACGCCATTGCTGATTTAAATATCAATGAGAACGCTGCTTACACTAGTGTGACTCCGGCGCTCACCGGGACACCCATCGGCACGGTCACCTATACTATCGGCGGGACTGATGCTGCTGACTTCACTATTAACTCCTCTACTGGTGTGGTGTCCATGGTGGCGCGTGATTTTGAGAACCCTGTAGATAGCGACACCGGTAACACTTATGACCTTGTGATCACCGTCACCGATACCGATGGAAACACCGACACCGAAGACTGGACCGTAACGGTGTTAAATGTCGTGGAAGCCGCCAGCTTTACTATTAACCCTATCGCTGATTTAAATATCAATGAGAACGCTGCTTACACTAGTGTGACTCCGGCGCTCACCGGGACACCCATCGGCACGGTCACCTATACTATCGGCGGGACTGATGCTGCTGACTTCACTATTAACTCCTCTACTGGTGTGGTGTCCATGGTGGCGCGAAACTTTGAAATGCCAGCAGATAGTGACACCAACAATACTTACTCGCTGACCATCACTGCAACAGATACCGACAGTAATTCAGACACTGAAGACTGGATTGTCACGGTAACGAATATAGTATCAGAAATCAGTTTTAACCTAGACGCCATTGCTGATTTAAATATCAATGAGAACGCTGCTTATACCAGCGTAACCCCCTCATATACTGGCTCTCCCATCGGCACGGTCACCTATACTATCGGCGGGACTGATGCTGCTGACTTCACTATTAACTCCTCTACTGGTGTGGTGTCCATGGTGGCGCGTGATTTTGAGAACCCTGTAGATAGCGACACCGGTAACACTTATGACCTTGTGATCACCGTCACCGATACCGATGGAAACACCGACACCGAAGACTGGACCGTAACGGTGTTAAATGTCGTGGAAGCCTCCGGCTTTACTATTAACCCTATCGCTGATTTAAATATCAATGAGAACGCTGCTTACACTAGTGTGACTCCGGCGCTCACCGGGACACCCATCGGCACGGTCACCTATACTATCGGCGGGACTGATGCTGCTGACTTCACTATTAACTCCTCTACTGGTGTGGTGTCCATGGTGGCGCGTGATTTTGAGAACCCTGTAGATAGCGACACCGGTAACACTTATGACCTTGTGATCACCGTCACCGATGAAGACGCCAATACCGACACCGAAGACTGGACCGTAACGGTGTTAAATGTCGTGGAAGCCGCCAGCTTTACTATTAACCCTATCGCTGATTTAAATATCAATGAGAACGCTGCTTACACTAGTGTGACTCCGGCGCTCACCGGGACACCCATCGGCACGGTCACCTATACTATCGGCGGGACTGATGCTGCTGACTTCACTATTAACTCCTCTACTGGTGTGGTGTCCATGGTGGCGCGTGATTTTGAGAACCCTGTAGATAGCGACACCGGTAACACTTATGACCTTGTGATCACCGTCACCGATGAAGACGCCAATACCGACACCGAAGACTGGACCGTAACGGTGTTAAATGTCGTGGAAGCCGCCAGCTTTGACCTAGACGCCATTGCTGATTTAAATATCAATGAGAACGCTGCTTACACTAGTGTGACTCCGGCGCTCACCGGGACACCCATCGGCACGGTCACCTATACTATCGGCGGGACTGATGCTGCTGACTTCACTATTAACTCCTCTACTGGTGTGGTGTCCATGGTGGCGCGTGATTTTGAGAACCCTGTAGATAGCGACACCGGTAACACTTATGACCTTGTGATCACCGTCACCGATACCGATGGAAACACCGACACCGAAGACTGGACCGTAACGGTGTTAAATGTCGTGGAAGCCTCCGGCTTTACTATTAACCCTATCGCTGATTTAAATATCAATGAGAACGCTGCTTACACTAGTGTGACTCCGGCGCTCACCGGGACACCCATCGGCACGGTCACCTATACTATCGGCGGGACTGATGCTGCTGACTTCACTATTAACTCCTCTACTGGTGTGGTGTCCATGGTGGCGCGTGATTTTGAGAACCCTGTAGATAGCGACACCGGTAACACTTATGACCTTGTGATCACCGTCACCGATACCGATGGAAACACCGACACCGAAGACTGGACCGTAACGGTGTTAAATGTCGTGGAAGCCTCCGGCTTTACTATTAACCCTATCGCTGATTTAAATATCAATGAGAACGCTGCTTACACTAGTGTGACTCCGGCGCTCACCGGGACACCCATCGGCACGGTCACCTATACTATCGGCGGGGCTGATGCTGCTGACTTCACTATTAACTCCTCTACTGGTGTGGTGTCCATGGTGGCGCGTGATTTTGAGAACCCTGTAGATAGCGACACCGGTAACACTTATGACCTTGTGATCACCGTCACCGATGAAGACGCCAATACCGACACCGAAGACTGGACCGTAACGGTGTTAAATGTCGTGGAAGCCGCCAGCTTTGACCTAGACGCCATTGCTGATTTAAATATCAATGAGAACGCTGCTTACACTAGTGTGACTCCGGCGCTCACCGGGACACCCATCGGCACGGTCACCTATACTATCGGCGGGACTGATGCTGCTGACTTCACTATTAACTCCTCTACTGGTGTGGTGTCCATGGTGGCGCGTGATTTTGAGAACCCTGTAGATAGCGACACCGGTAACACTTATGACCTTGTGATCACCGTCACCGATACCGATGGAAACACCGACACCGAAGACTGGACCGTAACGGTAGTAGACATAAACGAGGCAGTTGATTTTACCATCGACACTATTTCTAATGTCACCATTAATGAAAACACCACTTATACCAGTGTGACTCCTAATATTACTGGGACACCTATTGTTGGTGTTACTTACGCACTCAGTGGCAACGATTCTAGCCAGTTTTCGATTAACTCCTCCACTGGCGTCGTCACTATGACAGGGAAGGACTATGAAGAACCAGCAGATGCAGGTTCCAACAACACTTACTCGCTGACCATCACTGCAACAGATACCGACAGTAATTCAGACACTGAAGACTGGGTTGTCACGATAGCCGATGTATCTGAAGCAGGACTTACACTTCAATCAATCAATGATGTCAACATTGATGAAGGTGCTAGCTACGGGAGTGTAACCCCCGTTGTGAACGGCTCACCTGTTGGAGCTGTCACTTATGCTATCAGCGGCACTGATGCCGCGGACTTTAGCATCAACTCCTCCACCGGAGTGGTGACTATGGTGGCGCGTGATTTTGAGAATCCCGTGGATAACGACACGAATAACACTTACTCGCTAACCATCACTGCAACAGATACCGACAGTAATTCAGACACTGAAGACTGGGTTGTCACTGTCGTCAATTTAGGTGAATTTAGCATTACTGGTATTGATGATATTGCTATTGAGGAAGGCACCGTCTACACGAGCATAACCCCCAATCTTACTGGCACGCCGGTCACTCCGATGATTTATACAATCAGTGGAAACGACGCGGACGATTTTAGCATCAACTCCTCCACCGGAGTGGTGACTATGGTGGCGCGTGATTGGAATAACCCAGTGGATAGCAACAGCAACAACACCTATGAAATCACTATCACTGCGACAGATGATACCGGTGCGAGTGACACTGAAGACTGGATCGTCACCATAAAAGAGCAGACCTTGACTGATCCGACTCTTAAGCAAGATGTTGTAGATAGCTTAAAAGCAACTCAAGATATTGCTAGTCGATGGAGTTACACTAATATTGATGCCATTCATCATCGATTAAGCTGGCTAGACCGTAATAAAGGTAGCGAGAAAACCTCTTATCAGGGCATCAAAGTTCGTTTTAAAAATGAAGCGCTCAATTCGATCATGAACACTACGCCAGCACCTCAAGGGCCGTTAACAGGAGCTGTTGAAAGCAAAGCTACCAAACAACAGTGCTTCAAGGAAACTGGGAATTTAATTAATACGCCAACAAAAAAAGAATTAAAATCTTCTCAAATCGAGCAAGTTATGACGGATTCTGTCAAGCAAAGCCGAGACTGGATAAAGAGCAGAGATTCCAACCATTACACCTTGCAACTTGATGGGGTTGCAACAGAAGAAGCTTTTAATCCGCTGGCAAAAGTTCTTTATATCAGAAACTATCAGGCTCTATTAGGTTTACATATTTTTCAAAATAAAAACAGTGGCGGCAAGTGGTTTAGTGTTATTTATGGCGACTTTGAGACCAAAGCGAGAGCACTTGCTGCACTGAAAAATATGCCTCCAACGCTCGCCAAGCTCAGTCCGCAGATTCGTAGCTATACTGCGATCCAGCAGGATCTGTTCACCAGCATCTATGAAGAGCAGTCAGATCCTAGCAAAACTACCTCTGAAATCACTCCTACATCTATGAAAAACAGATCATTATGCAATAACAGTCAACTCCAAAATACAGCTCAAGCTGAAAGCGCTCAAGGCGAGATGAGCAGTATCGATCTTACATCTACTCTTCAAAATGTTGCCATTAATAAAGCAGCAAAAATTAGGGATGGCGCCATAGGTAGCCTAAATCCAACCTTTGGGCCACTGATAGGCAACTGGTCATTCTGGAGTAGCGGCGAAATTACTCTTGGAAAAACTAACTCGTCCTCTATGGAGTCTAAAAATAAATCCCTCCATCTAGGTATGGATAAACCCTTAAAAAATAATATGGGACTACTAGGGGTGGCGTTAGGTATAGGGAAAGATAAGACCGATATTGGGGAAGATAAAACAAAGATTCAGTCTGACAATTATAGTCTGTCTCTCTATGGCGCCTTCCCTGGATATAACGAATCCATTCTTGAGGCTGCTCTTGGATATGGGCACCTAAAATACGATACCACCCGCACAGATGAACTCAGCATCCTTAAGGGTGATCGTGATGCAAATCAACTATATGGATCGCTATCGCTAAGAGCTCTAGAACTTAATGGCAGTCGTAAAGGCGGCAAAAATAGTTGGGCAATTTCTCCATATGGCAAGATCGATATGTCTTATACAAAGTTTGATGAATTCAGCGAAAGTGGCGCTTACACAGCGTTAACTTTTGAAGATCAATATATGATCAATACTAGAATTTCTGCTGGGGCAGATATGCATTATGCATTCCAATTAAACGACACGACTATCAAGCCCTTTGCAAAACTAGAGTATGGCTTTGGTATAACAGATGTATCTGATGCAAAAATGTCTTATGTTTCACAAAAGGACATCACAAATCATCCCATTTATAACTTACAGACAGGCAATGCATCCAATACTGACTGGAAAATTGGGCTGGGTGTCGAAGTATTTTCTCAAGACAACCTTGATGCCACCCTTGGCTTTGAAAAGAGAAAAGAGCCAGGGTCGCTGAACGCATACAGTGACAGCATTTATCTTAATCTTTCGTGGACATTTGATTTAGTCGGCATACCCACTCAGACACCAAGGCGAGGAGCTAATCGCAATAAAGCAAAGGTGCCACACTTGTCTGTTGCTACTTATGAAAAAACTAGCATTTCAAAAAATCCACTAACAGAGATGTTACGGAAAACGTCTTTGACCATGCTTTCAAGCCAAGACTGGATCAACTCTAGAGAATCAGATAGCTATACATTGCAGCTCATTGGGGTCTCAACAGAACAGGCGGCAAAAGAATATATCCGGTATCAACAATACTCAGAGCTACTACGCATCTTTAAAAGTAAAAAGAATAATGCTCAGTGGTTTAGCGTTATATACGGCAATTACAAAAGCAAGGCAGAGGCGCTCGAGGCATCCAAGATGATAATCGCCAGCGGTTCAACAAAACCTTGGATCCGTAAATTGGATGCCGTTCAAAAGGATTTATTTGATTCTGCCAAACAAGTAGCCCTCTTTGCGGTAGAGGCTCTCTCTCCAGCAGCGACATCAGGTCGAAACTGGATAAACTCTAAGAATCCTAGCAACTACAGCTTGCAACTCATTGGAGTCTCAACAGAACAAGCAGCCATAAAATATATCCAACAATACAAAGGCTTGAAAGAATTGCATGTCTTTAAGCACAAAAGAAACAATGGTCAATGGTTTAGCGTCATATACGGTAACTATGAAAGTAAGGCAGAAGCACTGAGGGCATCTAAAAATCTGTCAACAGCTAGAGGCTCAGTGAGACCTTGGGCTCGCAGGATGGGGGCTATTCAGCAAGACCTCTTCCGCTAGGCACAATATCATCGACAGACCTTATGATCCTCCTATCGGCGGCTCGATTCCGTCTCTGGGCACCATTTCTTGGAATAAAAACTACATCACCCCGAAAATTCATCCTATAATTGTTTAGCTGGGTGTGTTGGCAAAAGAAGGAGGTAAGTAGATTGCGTAGAGTATTATTTGAAATCTTTCATGCACATATTTTCTAATATCTGACGTGTAACAACTGATTGGCCTCTAGATTCATATCCTTTTTCAAAAGCTTCCAACCTCTCGCTTAAAATTCTTTGGTCTTCTGCATACCTAAAAATATGCTTGAAGTTTCTGACTCTTAACCTCAAAGAGAGCGAGCGAGTTAAAAACTCCTTGAAATATATGTCAGCGATATCAATAATACCAATGTTATTTTCTGGGGTAAGAACCACATTAGAAAAATGAAGTGAGCGAAAATAGACGCCGTTATCGTGAAGATATCTGAGGAACTCACCAAATTTAAACATTAAATCCTCATCAAATTTACAAGATAAAGAACTCAGTATGCAACCCTCCAGAGCATCATAGTGCACAGCTGTTCGCTGCACTGAAGGGATACGATAAACATCGATAACTGTTACGGTGGGGATACCAAGTTTTTTTAGTTTTAATGCGTTTAGCGCAAACTGTTTCGCATATGGGAAAACTAACGAATACGAAATTAATCGCTTACGTCTAAATAACTTAAAGTAAGTTCCATCAGGAAGGTATAACACTTTGTCGCCAAAACCATCGGCTTCAACAACCTCTGCCCTGTGACGTTTTACCAAATATTCATTCTGAGAAAGTTTTTTCATAAAATAAATGCCAGCTAGCTAAATTTTGTTGCTGTTCTCAACATGCTTGGATCAAAGAAAGAGGCTATGCCGTAAAGCCTCTTCCGCTAGACACAACATCATCAATAGGTTTTGTGATCCCGTGCGGCGACGGAACACCATCCTCATCAACATGAACGAAAACTAATTCAGAAACCTGGGTGATAACCTTGGTAGTCTTTTTATTTCTAACAACACAGGATAGCGTTAACGAAGTCGTCCCGAGACTGATTAGCTCGGTACCTATTTCGACAATATCTCCAATTCTAGCTGTGGAAACAAATTCAACCCTAGAAATCAGCTTAGTGACTAATTTTTCAGAGCCAATTTGACAAGTCGCAAATATAAATGCTTCTTCATCAATCCATGCCAGAACTCGGCCGCCAAATAAAGTGCCGTTTGAATTTAAGTCCCTAGCGCTAATCATTTTTCTAGTTCGAAAAAGCATCATAACCCCAATAATTTATTATCTAATATGTTTGAATTATAGCCAAATTTAACGCTGCCATTAGTAAATCTTTTCTCTGTGCTTTAATAATTATTTTATTAAAAGCTTGGCCATACTATTATGAGCATATAAAACAACCTCGGTCACTTCTTAATATAAGAGGTATTGCATAATACATCTCCCCGTTACCGATAAAACAGCCTTTCGGTAGGGAGCCGAAAGACTTGCCCCTTAGGGCGCTAATCGAATAACTTAATAATATACTTAAAAGATAATTATGAAAAAATCGATTCGCTTTTCACTAATAATAAGCTCAGTAGTCGCGCTATGGATGCTTAGTGGATTATTCTCTGCTACTCAGGTGCCCGACTCATCAAATTTATCCGACCTAAAGCAAAAAATGATTGTAGAAGCCACAGAGATTACCTCACAAGAGATTTCAGATGAAATTGTTGTGCAAGGTGATATAAGGCCCTTGAGAAAAATAACAATCAGATCGCATACTGCGGCGCATGTGCTAAAAATTATAGGAGAAAAAGGCTCTTTTTTTGCAGATGGATCTCTTCTTTTTAGGTTAGCTACAGCAGATCGATCGGCTCAATTTTTTAGCGCTAAAGCAAAACTGACGGCGACTAAAGATAAAGAATCACAACTACGGGAACTAGCGCTCAGCAATCCCTCCATAAAGCCTAAGCTCGAGACAGCCAGCAATGAAGCTGCAATAGCTGAAAAGAACCTTAGAAAGATGGTGTCAGAACGAGGAAATATCTTAATTAAAATACCATTTAGCGGAGTACTGGAAGACCGTATGGTGGAAGTTGGAAGTCATGTCGAAAAAGGGGACGCTCTCGCTCTTATTTTAGATGAATCAACAGTCAAAGCGGTAGGTTATGTTTCACAACAAAGTGTCGGAAAACTACGTCTTGGGCAAGCGGTCAAGGTTCACCTGCTAGACGGACAGGAAGCTAAAGGCAAACTCAGTTATATTGCCAACGCTGGAGGCGAAAAAACCCATAGCTTCAAGGTGGAGGCAGAACTAATCAATCCTGCTAGAACGCTTAAGTCTGGGGCTAGTGCTAGAATGCATATCACCACAGGATATGTGACTGCTCACTTTATATCCGCAGCAAGTCTTTCCTTGGATGTCCAGGGTAATGTGGGAGTAAAATCTATAACTGAAAAAGGCCTAGTTAATTTCCATCCCGTTCAGTTCCTGCGTACAGAAGCAAAAGGAATTTGGATAACAGGCCTGCCTCATACGCTGCGAATTATCACTCAGGGTCACGGATTTGTTAACGAGGGTGAATCTGTGAAAGGGGTTCCCCCATCTTGAGGCTGTTATTCCGATGACGATCATTGATCTCGCATTTTCACGCAGTAGAACTGTTCTTCTTGGCTTACTATTTGTTTTAATTTTTGGCGCCACTGCCTATCAGAATATACCCAAAGAGGCTGAGCCAGACATTGCTATTCCGTTTATTTACGTCTCTATGAGACATGAAGGTATCTCACCAGAGGACGCCGAACGACTACTCGTTAAACCGATGGAAAAAGAATTACAATCCATAACAGGACTGAAGGAAATGAAGAGCACTTCTGGAGAGGGATACGCCTCAGTTCAACTTGAATTTAGTGCAGGATTTGATAGTAAAAAAGCTAAATCAGATGTGCGAGAAAAAGTCGATACAGCCAAAACGGAACTTCCAGACGATACAGATGAGCCAGATGTAATAGAGATAAATGTGGCTTTATTTCCTGTGCTGACTGTCTCCTTATCTGGCCCTGTGCCTGAAACCAGCTTAGTTGGGATCGCTCGATCCCTGAAGGATCGGATTGAATCATTACCCGGCGTCTTAGAGGCAAACATTGGCGGTGATCGAGAAGCAATTCTTGAGATAGTGGTAGATCCAGCTGTCATGGAGACGTACCAAGTAAAATATGAGGAGCTTTTCTCTTTTATCCGCAATAACAATCTTTTAGTGGCAGCTGGAGCATTAGACTCCGGAGCTGGTCGACTGGTGCTCAAAGTACCAGGTGTTATCGAAAATATGGAAGACGCGTTAAGTATGCCGGTCAAAGTCGAAGGCGATCGCGTGGTCACATTTGGCGAAGTTGCTAGCATCAAACGAAGCTATAAAGATCCGTCAAGTTTTGCACGAGTTGGAGGACAGGCTGCCGTAACGTTAGAAATCAAGAAGCGAGTTGGCGCTAACATTATTGAAACCATTAATGATGTCAGAGAACTTGTTGAAGCCGAACGAAAATTACTACCAGCTTCGCTAGAAGTGCGTTACATGCAAGACAAATCAAACAAAATTAGAGCCATGCTGAACGACCTACAAAACAACATTCTTTCAGCAATCATTCTTGTTGTTATTATCATGATTGCTGCCCTAGGATTTCGTTCTGCTTTGCTAGTTGGTCTTGCGATACCGAGCTCCTTTCTTGCAGCAATACTTGTATTAAATACTCTCGGTTACACTCTTAACATTGTAGTTCTATTTAGCCTTATCCTTGTGGTTGGTATGTTAGTTGATGGTGCAATCATTGTAGTTGAGCTAGCTGACAGGCGAATGAATGAAGGGATGCTGCCGCAAGAGGCCTACCTCTCTGCAGCGAAACGAATGGCTTGGCCAATAACCACCTCGACCATCACTACCCTCGCAGTCTTTATGCCGTTGCTTGTTTGGCCTGGCATGGTGGGAGAGTTTATGAAATTTTTGCCCATCACAGTAATCATTGCTTTAATTGCCTCTTTATCCATGGCGTTAATTTTTATTCCTGTGTTGGGCAAAGCTATTAACCAAAAAAACAAAATAGCGAGCAAGGCAGTTAGTGGGCCTATCACAGAAAAATATATCTGGTTTCTGGGAAAACTTTTGAAAATGCCGGTAAAAACCCTAGGAATAGCTCTTGCTGTAATGACAAGTGTTTTTATTTTATATGGATTCTTGAGTAAAGGCCTCGAGTTCTTCCCTGAAGTTGAGCCTGAATTTGGTTTAATTCAAATCCAAGCTAGAGGCGATCTTTCAATATACGAAAAAGATAAGATTGTCAGAAAAGTAGAGGATCAAATATCAGGCATGAAAGAGATACGCTCAGTATATGCTCGCTCATTCAACAAAGAGAATCGAAAAGATACTGCAGCGGATGTCATTGGAACTATTCAACTAGAATTTCTAAATTGGGATGAAAGGCGGCCCGCTGTACAGATTTTCAATGAAATGCGAGAACTGACTTCGGGTATTCCAGGCATTAAACTTGAATTTCGTAAATCCAAAGATGGTCCAGGAGCAGGCAAGCCAATACATCTTGAATTTAATGCTTATGATTTTTCTCGAGTACCACCTGCTGTGAAAAAAATTCGTCAACTTATGGAGGATCAGGGCGGCTATGTAGATATTGAAGATAATTTACCCCTGCCAGGAATTGAATGGCAGATTGAAGTTGATAGAGCTTTAGCTGCTCGTTATGGCGCAGACATAGCAACACTTGGTCAGTCAATAAGAATGGTTACCTCAGGCATAAAAGTGACGGATTACCGTCCAGATGACAACGATGATGAGGTGGATGTTATGGTTAGATTCCCCGCCAGCGATCGTCATTTAGGCCAATTGGATCAATTACGCATCTCCACAGCGGCCGGGATGATTCCCATCAGAAATTTTGTAACTATACAGCCGGCTCCAAAGAGTGGCTCCATCACCCGAGTTAACGCGCATCGAACTATCACATTAAAAGCCGATGTTGCTGAAGATGTGCTGCCAGATACGCAACTCAAAGCACTGGTGAAAATTTTAAAATCCACTAACCCGGATTCTCAGGTATACATCCATTTTAAAGGGGAAGATAAAGAAAAACGGGAAGCCATGCAATTTCTTCTTGGTGCTTTTTTGACGGCATTAATACTAATGGCTTTAGTTTTGGTTACCCAGTTCAACTCTATTTACCAAGCGCTTCTAGTGTTATCTGCTATCGTTTTTTCTACCACAGGAGTGCTTTTAGGACTCCTCATAACAGCGCAACCCTTCGGAATAGTCATGGTTGGACTAGGTATTATCGCATTGGCCGGTATTGTAGTTAACAACAACATAGTATTGATAGATACCTATAATCGCATGCGTAAAAATGGCTTCAATCCCATTGATGCTGCCCTCGAAACCGGCCGAAGAAGGCTCCGTCCTGTATTTTTAACGGCTTTTACTACCGTCCTTGGGTTAATGCCTATGGTGCTGGCCATGAATATAGACCTTTTTGACCGCAGTATTAGCTTTGGTGCTCCCTCTACACAATGGTGGACACAACTGGCTAGTGCGATTGCCGGAGGGTTGGCGTTTGCCACTCTGCTAACTCTTGCTCTAACCCCCTGCCTGTTGGTAATGGGAGAAGAACTGATGGGGAAGCTTTCTTCTATAAAAAATATAATCCCAACAACTCTAGACTTTATTAATCGTAAAAAAAAATAGTCCGCTTAAATATTAAGAAGTTACTAATTGTTTTAACTTAACCATAAATCAGACACATTAGCTCAGGAAGGCTCCATTGACTCTTTTTCACTCTCTTTCTCTACACAAACAACTCCTTAAAGCCTTGGACAAAATGGCTTTAATTGAGACTACGGATGTTCAAGAACAAGCAATTCCACTAATACTAGAAGGTAAAGACCTAATGGTGTCAGCGCAGACGGGTAGCGGAAAAACTGCGGCATTTTTACTACCTATATTGCAGCGCATCTTGATGCAGGACGCCCCTCAGTCTGGCACTCGTGCTCTTATTTTGCTTCCCACGCGAGAATTAGCATTGCAAACAAAAAACTATCTAGAGCAGCTAGCATCTTTCACTTACATTAAATGCGGTCTCATTATTGGAGGGGAGGCATTTAAATATCAGGTGGCGACTCTCAGAAAAAATCCAGAAATTCTCATAGCAACTCCAGGGAGGCTGGTGGAACATATTGAAAGAGGGACGCCCGATCTTAATGATCTAGAGATTCTGGTATTAGACGAAGCAGATCGAATGCTTGATATGGGTTTTGCTATTGATATGCATACGATTGCAGCAAGCTGTAGCCAAGAGAGGCAAAATTTACTGTTTTCAGCAACACTTCACCACAAAGAGCTTGGGCGGATCAAAGCAACCTTTATGGATCCAAAATTTATAGAAGTTGATCCCTCTCGACAACTTCCTCCACAAATCATTCAACAAATTATTTTGTGTGATCACAAAAAACATAAAGAAGCGTTGGTTGAAGCGGTGATCAATGAGGAGAAAGCACAGAAAGTCTTTATTTTCTGTAAAACCCGAATACAGTGCCAGCAACTCAGTAACTTGCTGAGCTTTAAAAAATATCGATCTGCTTGTATCCACGGCGAGATACCCCAAAGCGACCGAAAACAAATCATACATAAATTTCGTCAAGGTAGCATAGAGATACTTGTTGCTACCGATCTGGCAGCCCGCGGATTAGACATTAACAATGTAGAGTTAGTTATCAATTTCAACCTTGCGCTATCTGGAGACGAACATATACACCGTATTGGGCGAACCGGTCGTGCTGGAGAAAAAGGTAAGGCGATTACCTTAATTGAGGCCAACGACTGGAATCAAATGTCTAGCATCGAGCGCTACCTGAAAATCCGTTTTGAGCGAAGAATAGTTAAGGGGCTCACAGCCAGCTATAGCGGCCCAAAAAATCTTAAAAATTCTGGGAAAATAGCCGGCACAAAGAAAAAGAAGCTTGAGAAAAAGGGTGCTAAAAATTCTAAAAAAGGGAAGTCTAAAACTGCAGTCACGAAGCGATCAAAAGAAGCCCGGCCTCTTACTGGAAAAGGTGATGGCTTTGGAGTGTTATTAAAGACAAAATGAAAATTATTTAATAATTTTTTATTTACAGTAATCCTAAGAATATTTTACATATCTCTAGAATCGTAAGCCCAATGCAATAAAGCCTGCCTTTGTTTTTTTCTACAGCCCAAGTCATAAGGCTCGCAATATTTTTTTACTGCCCCTGCGTGTCGACTAAACGCCCTCCATCGCTTGATTTGCCGGAGGTCTTCATCGTGCGTTCTCCTGCCCATGTAATATCGACAATACCACTGAAACCAGCCTCGAGGATCTTGAGGATGTATCCACCCCTTTTTATTCCACTCGCTCAGTGGTTGAGATGCATCTACAGAAAAATAATTTAAGCCAATATTCTTCTCAGTCTGACTCAGCCTTGCTTCAGCAAACCAATCACTAGGAAATTCGACCCTACAATCATTCATGTATTTTCCACCAAATACTCCTAAAGCTAACATTTCTTTTGGAGTAAGTTGTGGCTCAAAAATAGCGCTAAATTTTTTACCCATAGGAGCAACTAGATCATATGAGTAATCAGTTTGCATCTTATCGTTTACAAGAATTGTCTTCATATCCAACCATGCGCCCAAGCATTCTGGTCTTTTAGATCCCTCCAGCACAGAGACATCATACGGTTTGATAAAACCGACTCTATAGAACAAACAGTAACGATTCCTTGCTCATCAAATTGGATTTTTGTAACTATGAAATGTTTTTCGTTATTTTCTGGCCTAATGGCTGTCCATTTACTGTTAAGCAGTTTTTGTGGATTAATCTGATTCACTAGCATTCTCGATATTTTAAGCTGCTACCAACATACCTTGTAGAGCCAATATGGACCAACATGCTCAAAAAATAAACAAGGCGCCCTGCTTCATTGAATTTTAAAAAACAAAGCGCTTTATTTTTTAGTATTAAACAGCTCTCAAGCCTCCAAGCAATTTGTCAACGCTATCTTTAGCATCGCCAAACAGCATGCGTGAGTTGTCTTTGAAAAAGAGAGGGTTATCAACACCGGCATAACCTGAAGCCATCCCACGCTTCAATATTACTACTTGAGCGGCCTTCCAGACTTCTAGAACAGGCATACCGGCGATAGGGCTATTCGGATCATCCATAGCAGAAGGGTTGACAGTGTCATTCGCACCAATCACTAGCACCACATCAGTGGTCGGAAAATCATCATTCAACTCATCCATCTCCAATACAATATCGTACGGCACCTTAGCTTCCGCCAACAACACATTCATGTGCCCCGGCAAACGCCCTGCTACAGGATGTATACCAAATCGCACCATTATCCCTCTATCACGAAGAAGTTTCGTGATTTCACCTACTGCGCTTTGCGCTTGAGCAACAGCCATGCCGTAGCCCGGTACGATAATCACAGATTGAGCAGAAGCCAGCTCTTCACATACCTCTTCTATAGAGGATTCTTGCACTGTCATATCAGTATCAACGACAGCAGCACCTGAACCTCCGGATGTCTGACCAAAACCACCCAAGATAACACTCATAAAAGAACGATTCATCGCACGACACATGATGTAGCTAAGAATAGCGCCACTACTGCCAACCAGCGCTCCAGTAACAATCAACAGGTCATTACCTAGCATAAATCCAATGGATGCGGCCGCCCAACCAGAGTAGCTATTCAGCATAGATACTACGACTGGCATATCAGCGCCGCCAATAGCTAAAATAAGATGGATGCCTAATACAGATGCCACACATGTCATAATAATCAGGGCTGACAGGCTCCCTGTCTCGAGAAACCATGCACCTAAAGCAACCACTAAACCCAAAGCCACAAGGTTCATTGCATGTCTTCCTGGAAGAGTTAAGGCGGAACTAGATACCAATCCTTCAAGCTTCCCACAAGCAATCAATGATCCTGTAAAGGTAATAGCACCAATAAATATACCCAAGAATATCTCCACCATCTTGATGGAATGCTCAGCGCCAGAAGTTGCAATTAGCGGTTCAAGATGTCCCGAAAACCCCACCAAAACTGCCGCCAAACCAACAAAACTATGCAGCAGAGCTACTAGTTGGGGCATCTGCGTCATTTCTACTTTATTAGCGAGAAACAACCCTGCAATAGAACCAATAACTAATGCTAAAACAATAGTCGAAATTCCGCCAATACCAATATTGACACCAGCGATAGTTGCACCAACAGCAATAACTATCCCTGCTATTCCAAAAAGATTACCCCGACGAGCCGACTCTTGATGACTTAGACCGCCCAAGCTGAGAATAAATAACACACTGGCCAAAACATAGGCCACACTAACGAATCCTGTACCCATAAATATGCGCCTCCTATTTGCGGAACATTTTAAGCATGCGATGAGTCACTCTGAACCCACCAGCTATATTAATAGTTGCAATCAAAACTGCAGCAAAAGACATAACACCAACAGTACCATTCTCGGCGGCAATCAAATGAAGGATCGCTCCTATCACAATAATACCGCTTATAGCATTAGTTACGCTCATCAACGGCGTATGTAATGACGCTGTGACGTTCCAGACAACCTGGTAACCAATAAAGCAGGCTAGCACGAAGACAGTGAAGTGACTTAGAAAGCTTTCTGGAGCATAGCCCCCAACACCTATCAACACAGCCAAAGTAAAAGCCAAAAGAGCACTTTTGCCAAGCCACTTATCTAAAAAAGTAGGCTCTTTTACCGCAGGAGCCTCAATTGCTTCTTTTGCTGCAGCAGAGGACGGTGCAGCCGAAACCTCAACCTTCGGTGGTGGCCAGGTGACTTTCTTACCATTAACAACTGTAACCCCGCGAATCACCACATCTTCCATATCTACATGAGGATTTCCATCTTTATCTGGAGTTAGATCAGACAGCAAGTGAACCAAGTTGCTTCCATATAAATCACTAGAAACTTTCGCCATACGACTAGGTAGATCGGTATAGCCAATAAGGGTAACTCCATGTCGCTCTACTACATTTCCTGGCTCAGTGAGCTCGCAGTTACCACCACGTTCCGAAGCCAAATCGACAATTACACTCCCTGGCTTCATAGACTGAACCATGGCCTCAGTGATAAGTTTAGGAGCCGGTCTTCCCGGAATAAGCGCTGTAGTAATAATAATATCAACTTCTTTTGCTTGTTCAGCAAACAATGCCATTTCAGCTGCGATAAATTCATCGCTCATCTGTTTGGCGTAACCTCCGCCACCCCCACCATCTTCATCCGAAAAATCTAGCTCTAGAAATTGAGCACCCATGCTTTCAACTTGCTCTTTCACTTCCAATCGAGTGTCGAATGCACGTACGATGGCTCCCATGCTGTTGGCTGTTCCCACTGCAGCCAATCCCGCTACACCGGCACCAATGACCATGATTTTTGCTGGAGGAACTTTACCAGCAGCTGTAACTTGGCCAGTAAAAAAACGTCCGAAATAGCTTGCAGCCTCAATAACTGCACGATAACCGGAAATGTTAGCCATCGCACTCAAGGCATCCATTTTTTGTGCACGACTAATACGAGGGAGGCTATCAATAGCAAAAACCGTAGCCTCTTTTGAGGAAAATTGTTCTAGCAGTTCTGAATTTTCAGCAGGCCATATATAACTAGCGATATAGGCGCCCTGTTTCATCAGGTCCACTTCATGGACCCCTAGACCTGGATGAGTCATGGGTGCGCGTACTTTTAAAATAAAGTCAGATTGTCTCCAAAGCGTTTCGGTTTCAGTCAATACTGAGGCCCCTACATCAGTATAGGCTTGATCGTCATAGTGTGCCGCCATGCCAGCGCACGACTCTACAGCCACCTCATAACCAAGCTTAATTAATTTCAGGACAGAGGCCGGTGTTGCCGCTACTCTTTTTTCATCTGGAAATACTTCCTTAGGTACACCTAACTTCATCATCAATACTTCCCTCCTTAGCACTATGTATCTAACCAGGCATGGCAACCATTATTTACGAATAAAGACTTAACACGATACTATCGCATCAGAGAAATTACTGCTATAACCGAACGTTATTCTTCCTATACATAAATATTATTTTTTTGAAGACATTCCAAAATTATATGCTTCATCAAGAAATTCAATGGCTGGGGCAAAACCAGAACTCGCGGCTTTAGTGAACCAAGATTTCCCTAAATCTTGATCTTTTTTAACACCAAGGCCATTAAAATAAAGCCCCCCTAAGCCATACATTGCTGCTGCATAGCCTTTATTGGCGGCCATTTCATACCATTTAATCGCTTCAACATAATCTTGTTTAACTAAATATCCATTTTGATAAAACATCCCCAAATCAAACATTGCTCTTTGATGCCCCCGATCCGCGGCTTTCTGGTAAAAATCTATGGCTTGTTTGCTATTTTTCTGTACACCCCAGCCGTCCTTATAAAGAAGAGCAATCCCATAGTAAGCCCTGGGATCATCTTTTTCTGCAAAGGGAAGAAGCATTTTATACCCGACCTCAGGATTGCCATTTCTAATAATATCGTATGCTTCTTCAATGGAGGCACTATAAGAGGCTGTCGCCCATAGAGCTAAAAAAATCAAACTAAAATAATGCAATACACTTTTCATTAAAATTCCCTGTTCTTGGCTAAGAGTCAATTAAATATGGCAATTTTTTACACGTAGAAAGAATTATCTTAATATCGATCCAAGAATACTACATTTTTCTTGTTGCTCACTTTCTAAGATAAAAGCATATACCTGCTCTTGTATGTATAATAAATTTTTTGCAGGTTGCGCTCATAATAAAAATTCGATTTTTACAGTTGCAATCACCTAATTATTGCCATACCTTTTTTAAAGTATACGAGCACATGCTATGAGTTTTGCCAATTTTGGCCTATCTACAGAGATACTAAAAGCTTTAAAGGAAGAACAGCACTTTAGTCCAACCCCCATCCAGACCAAATCAATCCCACTAATTTTGCAAGGCAAAGACATTATAGCTGCCGCACAAACTGGGACTGGAAAAACAGCTGGTTTTGTACTTCCAATGCTTGAACTGCTAACGAGGGGAGTAAAAGCAAAATCCAATCAAGCTAGATCACTTATACTGGCGCCCACAAGAGAATTAGCTATTCAGCTGGGAGAAAATGCGTCTCAATATGGCAGATTCCTCTCTTTAAGAACAATCGTAGTTTATGGTGGGGTAAAAATAAACCCTCAGATGATGTCCCTTCGTAAAGGGGCTGATATTCTAATAGCAACTCCCGGAAGACTCATAGATCTATATAATAAAAATGCAGTCAAATTTCCACAGCTAGAAATACTAATTCTAGATGAAGCCGATCGCATGCTGGACCTCGGCTTTACAAAGGATATATGCAAGATTTTCTCTCTACTACCAAATCATCGCCAGAATTTAATGTTTTCAGCCACATTTTCTGCTGATATTCGAAACCTTGCCGCCCAATTGCTTAAAAATCCCATTGAAATATCAGTTTCTCCGGAAAATACAACGGCCACCAGTATCAAAGAATGGATTATTCCAGTAGACAAGAAACTTAAGCCTGACCTGCTAGTAGAGCTGATCTCTCTTTATGGCTGGACTCAGGTCCTTATTTTTACTAAAACAAAAAAAGGTGCGGATACACTTGCCTGTTTTCTCGATACTAAAGGGCTAAAAGCTGCTGCAATTCATGGGGACAAAAACCAAGCCTCTAGGGTTAAAGCTCTATCCGACTTTAAGAATGGTATCACAGCCATACTTATTGCTACAGATGTAGCCGCTCGAGGGCTGGACATTGAGAAACTTCAGCAAGTAGTTAATTTTGATCTACCTACTATTGCAGAAAACTACATCCATAGAATTGGTCGGACTGGAAGAGCGGGGCTGTCAGGGCAAGCTGTATCTTTGGTGAGTGCAGATGAGTTCATAGCACTACATGAGATTGAAGTGCTCATTAAAAGAGTATTACCTCGAAAAATAATCGATGGTTTTGAGCCCAATCACAATGTGCCCGACTCGGGATTAATAATAAAACCGAAAAAACTTAGCTCTTCAAAGAAGATTTTAGGCCCCAAAAAAAATAAAGGGCTTGATCTCCAACCTAGAATACCGCAATCTTTTTCCAATAGACCCTAATTATTTTTCGCTAAACGGGTGCTGCTAGCAGCTCTTCCAAGTGACGATCAATCTGCTCTATGTACAAAGGATCCATACCAAGTAATCCCAGGTGACCCCAGCTGGTCTCAATCACTCTAAACTCACTATTTTCTACCATTTTTTGGTTATCTTCGCAGTCCTTGGGCGGAAAAAACATATCTGTATTAATGGGCATTACATACATTTTAGCAGTGATTCGGCCTAGTGCTTTTTCAAGATCTCCGCCTGTTATTCTGCTTACATCGCCTCGCTGCCATTTCCAAGCCAAGCACAACAAATTATTAGGGTCCATGGGTGCGAAATAAGCCTGAGTAAACCCCTCGCAGAATTCTTCAGGAGAAGAAAATCCAATATCACGCCATAATTCTTGTTTGAACATTTCAGTGCTATAACCCATCACAGACCATAAATCTGCATGTCGGCGCAACCCCTCGCATACTGCGTTAGACTTTTTATAGAAACCATTCTCCCAAGCTGGGTCTGAAGTAATTGCTTCATTTAATGTTTTTGTAAACAAAAAATCATGTGATGTATTTTTAGCCGTTCCAGCAATAGCGGCAGCACGCTTGACCATCTCAGGATAGCGTACAGCCCACTCCCAAGTTTGCTGGGCACCCATAGAACCACCCACAATAAGAGCCAAGGAGTCTAAGTTAAACATCTCTGTAATTAATTTATGTTGGGCGCGAACATCATCCCCTATTTGCACTTTTGGAAACAATGCCATTCCATTCGGAGCTGGGATATTATGGGGCGATGTAGATAGCCCATTGCCAATTTGGTTCACTACAATAATGAAGTATTTATCTGGATTAATAGCATGGTCCTTTCCCACATAAACTTGCTCGATAATCTTACTCGTGCCCGAGTACCAGGTGGTCATAAGAATTGCATTGCTTTTCTGAGGGTTTAATTTGCCAAAAGTAGTGAAGGCGAGTTGGCAATTTTTTATCATTCCGCCGTCTTCTAGCTTGAAATCACCGAGATTAAAAAGAGTGTATGGGCCATGATTTTCTTGCGAATAATAGTCATTTTCTAGCATTTAAAATCTCCTTCTTCCAATATACAAAAACATACTGTATCAGCATCTAGCATCCTATCAAAAGACTCAATATAAGAAATACTGAAAAAAAAAAGATATATAGAGTTTAAGCAAAAAAAACGGGCTCAAGAAATTAACCAAGAGCCCGAATCATTTGCCTCAAGAGACAAGAATTAATAATATTATTTCTTGGCAGACCGCCCAGCGAATCGCTTATTAAATCGATCAATACGTCCGCCTGTATCTGCAGTTTTTTGCTTGCCGGTATAAAAAGGGTGGCATAAAGAACACACATCAAGATGAATAGTAGTAGCCTTTGTTGAACCCACAGCTATAACATTGCCACAACTGCATGTTGCTGTCATATTGCCATAATTTGGATGAATATCTGTTTTCATGTTTTCATTGCCTCAATGTCTTGCATACCGCCACCCAATCATCATACTGTTAGGCACCATATGTCTCTTTTTAACCGAAAAGGCATACTACCAGAAACTACTGTGCATTCAAGGTTTTAAAGAAAATACTCGACAATGATAAACCCTAACAACAAACAGACAGTCTATCGCGTAGCTGTACCATCACCATTAAGGCGCTTGTTTGATTATCTTTCCCCAGTAGCACAAAACGAAGTGTCGGATAGCAAAATTCTGCGCGCCGGAACAAGGGTTTTCGTTCCATTTGGGCATCGAAAAATCGTCGGTATTATCGTGATGATTGACAATACCAGCGACCTTCCTCTATCTCGACTTAAGCCTATTGCATCTATAATTGATAATGAGCCTTTAATTCCTCAATATCTTTTTCGATTATACGTCTGGGCGGCTAACTATTATCAACACCCTATTGGAGATGCCCTTTTCCATTCCTTCCCAGCTCTGCTAAGAAAAGGAGAGGATCTGCCTATTCAGACAATAAAGCACTGGCGCATAACAGAACAGGGACAAAATTTTTCCCTCGAGCAACTCAGTAGAGCCCCGAGGCAGCAAGAAATTCTTGCTTTATTTCACCTTGAGGAAGTCATAAGCCAGAATGACCTTAGGCGGCGAAAAATTTCATTTCCTGCGTTAAAACAGCTAGCAGAGAAAGATTTAATCGCGCTGACCAATGTATCAGAAAAGGTCAGTACAGTGCATGGCAAGAATGATCTTCTCGCTGAGCAGCCCCTTGATCTTTATCTAGAGCAAAAAGCAGCCCTAAATAGCATTGACGTAACCAGCTTTAACCCCTACCTGCTATTTGGAGAAACTGGTAGCGGAAAGACTGAGGTCTATCTTCAGGCTATTGAAAAAGTAGTTCGTTGCGGGAAACAAGCGTTAGTTCTGATCCCTGAAATTAACCTCACCCCACAAACTTTTGATCGTTTCAAACAACGCTTTAACTGCCGTATCGCTGTACTGCACTCTGGTCTAACCGACAGGGAGAAGGGTCTCGCATGGGATGCAGCACGCACAGGAAAAGCGTCTGTTGTTCTTGGTACACGATCAGCAATATTTACACCATTAAAATCACCTGGGCTATTAATTGTCGATGAAGAACATGACAGCTCATACAAACAACAGGAAGGTTATCGTTATTCCGCTAGAGATTTAGCTGTTATTCGCGCGCAAAAAGAATCTATTCCCTTGATTTTAGGTTCCGCCACACCATCTCTTGAATCTTTATATAACTGTGAAAAAAACCGGTATACCAAGTTGGTATTATCCCGTCGTCCCGGCAAAGCTTCTGCTCCATGCTGGATCCCTGTCGATATTCGTAAGTCCAAATTAACTAACGGTTACTCACGAGAGTTGATTGAGGCTATAACTCAAGCACTGTCAGAAGGAGATCAGGTGTTGATTTTCTTAAATCGACGAGGATTTGCACCAACCCTAACCTGCCATGAGTGCGGATGGATTTCTAATTGCTCCAGCTGTGAAGCAAGGCTAACAGTGCATCGAACACCTAATCGCTTAGTATGTCATCACTGTGAGCGTATGAGCCCAATACCCTCAAAATGCCCCTTTTGCCACAGCTCACAGCTTGAGTGCATTGGCCAAGGCACTGAGCGCAGCGAAGACATACTGAAAGCCTTGTTTCCAAATACACTAATCTTAAGAGTGGATCGCGATACCACTCGCAGAAAACTTGCCATGAAAGAAGTGCTGGCTCAAATCAATAAAGGAAATCCTTGTATATTGATAGGAACACAGATGCTGGCCAAAGGGCATCATTTTCCTAACGTCACATTAGTCGGAATTTTAGATGCTGATGGCGGACTCTTCAGTCCTGATTTCCGCGCACCAGAAAGAATGGGTCAGCTTATCACTCAGGTTGCTGGTCGCTCAGGGCGAGGCGAAAAATCTGGGATTGTTATACTACAAAGCCTTTATTGCGATCACCCCTTTATTTCATCCCTGATATCAAATGACTACGAAGGTTTTAGTGAAGAGATCCGCAAAGAGCGAAAACTTGCTCGGCTTCCACCATACAGATACATGGCCATCATTAGGTCTGAGGCTACAAATAACGCGGCGGCAGTTGATTTTTTAAAATATTATAGGCAATGCGCAGAATCTCTACCCCCTAAAAATACAGAAGTTAACTACCTAGGGCCGTTGCCTGCAACAATGGAAAGGCGCAATGATCGCTTTCGACATATACTTAGTATCTATTGCGCAGACCGCGGGGAGCTCCAAGGGCTAATAAAAAGACTCTGCCTCAAGGTTGAAAATTCATCGCTGGCCAGGCGTGTTCGCTGGTCGGTAGACGTTGATCCCCAAGACATAAGCTAAAGCAACCAATTAAAGCCTGAGAGAACATCAATCATAACTAGCCGAAAAACTAGCTTAGCAATACAATACGTTTATCCTAGGAGCGCATAAAGATCATGACGAAAGATTATGCTGGGCAGCCACCAAAGGTTCGCTCCTCTTTAAGAGGGGCGAAAAAAAAATCAAACAATAAAGTTTGGTCACCTTGGCTTGTATTTCTTGCAGGGGTATTTCTTGGCGTTCTAATCATACCTTTATTTAAGCTATCAGAAATATCGAATGAGCGAAACCCAGCGCGCACTAATAACAACTTGACCGATCTTTCTGGTGACAAACAGAGCAAGCCTCAATTTAACTTTTACACGTTATTAAAAGAAGCTGAGGTGATGGTTACGAAGACACCAAAAATAACAACGTTTTCCAGCAAAGAAAACAATTCAAACGATATCTTTTTACTTCAAACAGGGTCTTTTAGAACTGAAGCAGAAGCAGACAATCTGCGTGCCCAACTTCTACTGCTCAACTTGAATACAGTAATAGAGAAAGTAATCTCTAACAAAAATGAAGCATGGCACCGCGTGATCGTTGGCCCATTCAGCAATCCATCAGCGCTGGCTGAAGCAAAAAAAATCTTAGCCGACCATAGAATTGAGTCGCTACTCCTTAAAAGGAAAAGTCAGCTTCCATCAAGATAGGCATGAGGGTATCCCGAAGAATATTCAAGCTAAATTCAGGGATAACAGATACCTAGTGCCTAAAATAAGATTTGGCGGGGTCATTTTTTATCCAATAATAAATATATAGCTCCTGTTCCTCCATGCTGGGGCTGGGCACTATGGAAAGCCAGTACTGAATCTATTTGTTTTAGCCAATAATTGGTCCAGCCTTTTAGCAAAGCTGGCCTCTCCCTCCCTTCTCCACGGCCATGAACAATAATTGCGACACGGGCACCATCAAGTATGCACTCATGTATAAATCTTGAAATTTGAAACTGAGCTTGCATAACAGTCATCTGATGAAGATCGATTTTTGAATCAATAGGGAGCTTGCCCTGACGTAAATTTTTAAAAATTTTGTCCTCCAGGCCTTCCTGTCTATAGCTTAGGATATCTCTTGGTCTTATCTGGCCTGTCAATTCTATTGGCTCTAAAGTATGAGCTGAAAGAGTGTTTTGAGCAGCGTCCCTGCGATTAGCTATGCCAGGAATCTGGTCTTTTCTTTTATGCAAATAAACCCTATTCGCCTGCAAGGGCTTCACATCAGCCATCTGCTGCTGAAAAGATTCTGAATCGTCTTTTTTCATAAATGATGGTTCTCCTTTTGCTATAGCTGTGTAAATCAAAAATTTATCTCAACTATTAACACTGACAACCTACTAAAATTCCAATTTAATATTACTCATGTCGATCAAAAATATAATCCAAGATCTATACAAATCAATTGAATCCAATTGGCAACCAAGTGCCAAAAAATACAACAACTGATAACAAGATTGCTGACAAATCTTGGTCTTTAGGCGAATCAGCCAGCTATTGATACAATCTTAAGTCTATTTAGTCCGGGTTAATTTTTGGTTCATTTCTCTGGATGGTTCATTCTCATCTGGGGATCCAACAATTTTTGCCGGCACTCCTGCTATCGTTGTATGGGGAGGAACCGAATCTAGCACAAGGCTGCCTGCACCTACTTTTACTCCTTTCCCAATTTCAATATCTCCTAATATTGTTGCTCCTGCAGCAAGCATTACTCCAGTGCGAATTTTAGGATGTCGATCCACGGCCCCTATGCCGGTACCCCCCAGTGTCACAGAATGTAGCATAGAAACATTATCATCTATGACGGCTGTCTCACCTACAACCAAACTTGTAGCGTGATCAATCATGACCCCACCACCAATTTTTGCGCCAGGATGAATATCTACAGAAAAAATTTCTGAAGCCTTATTCTGCAAAGACAATGCTAAATATTTTCTATTTTTTCCCCACAACCAACTGCTAACACGATAGATTTGTAGAGCGTGAAATCCTTTAAAATAAAGCAAAGGAAGACAGTATTGATGGCAAGCAGGGTCTCTCTCTACGTAGGCAGAAAGATCCATTCTGATGTATTTTCTTATAGAATCATCAGCCTTGAATGCCTCTCTAGCAAGCGTCCTGATACTATCCGCGGACATGGTTTCGCTCTTTAATTGTTCTGCTAAAACCCAAGAAAGTGCATCTTCCAAAGAGCTATGAGCAAGTATTGCATTTTGCAAAAAATTACACAGCAAAGGCTCTGCACGTGCATGTTCATCAACTTCACTATAAATTAAAGCCCACAACGAATCCTCGATCGCAGCAGCCGAGCGACCTCCAATAGCAGACCTCTTATTACCTTTGTACTGACTCATATTTCAGCCATTTATTCTGTTTGGATTCTCAATAAACTTCAGAAATATTTCATCGAGATACTCAATTACAGCATCACCTAAAGCTAGCGCATTAACATCTATTGTTGAGCGTACATATGATAGATCTAATATTTCTTCGAATCTTTTAGCCAAAGGGGCATAAGTTAAATGCCAAGGCTCCCTTGCTACCCCCCCACGATCAACAGAATACGGCATTTCAAAACCAAAATCTTTTGAATACTGACGCAGCCAGCAGGATAAACCGTAAAACGGGGCCCCTGGATCGTATTCTGAGGCAATTAATTTAAGCTGGTAGTCTGCTGGAACTGCAGCAGCATCCCATATATCCATATCAGTACCCCAGTGATGTCGAGAACAACCGGGTAGCGCAGACCAACGCAAAATAGCAAAAATTCGCTGCTTGTCGGTCAGTGAGCTTACATCTAAAGGATGACTCAGGTCATCTAGCAATATTCTCTTTCCTGAGGCTTTTTCATTCCAGATCAGTAATTGACGCTCATATGAGCGGAATCCACTAATTATCTGCAGATCAAACCCGTGGATCGCTGCTGCTGCTTTTAATTCAGAAAAAGGAGTCACAACTTCTGCATGCAACAAACATGAGTTATTTACAGCAACCAAATGCGCCTGCTTTTTTCCACTCATAGTATCCGTTGTTATTTCCATGCATGTCTCTCTGAAATTAACACTTTATTTGATGTAAGCCATCAATATAGAACTAAAAATTCAAACTATAAACTAAAGGTTGTACGTGCTACCTAGGTTGATCTGACCAGACTTCGCCGAGGTCGATGCAAGTTTCCACCATGCAGAATGAATCTTGGTATTTAGCGCATATCTAATAGCACCATTCTTGCTTTTAATAGCAGATTCCAAAATCCTGAAAGCAGAAAAAATATTCATAGTTGCGTGAAATTCTATCTTGGTGGCACCAAAAGCAGGTATGGGTTTTAAGTTAGAAAATACACCCCTAACGGCTTCCAGTTCTTCTACCTTAAGGCTGTAAGAAAATTTTGATATACTTAATTCTTTCTTAGTATGGTTCTTGATGTTTAACTGAATCACGATCGTCTGCTCCATGCCTTTGCGAGATAACGGCTGAAAACTCACTAAACTTACTTCTGGTTTTTCGTAGGTGGTCGTCATTGAGGCGCATGAACTTAAAAAGATAGCAAATAATAGCAGCCCACATACCTTCATTTTTCTCATTAAAACTTCCAATTCAGCTAAAATTTACTTAACTACTAAAAAATGATTCTTGCAGACTGCAACATTACAGCACAGAATACATTCGATATTTAAACTCATACTTTACCATTGAGTGCAGTTATTTTGTGGCTCACTTAAAACAATATATTAATTAAATTAATGTTACAAATAGGTCGACCAAATGGCTCCGATCAAAATAAAACTTTGCAAAAAAGAAGGTAGTTTGTCTTTAGAATACAGCAATGGTGATCATTTTATTCTTACGGGTGAATATCTCCGTGTTCACTCGCCTAGCGCAGAGGTCCGCGGGCATGGAAAAGGGCAAGAGATTTTACAATATGGCAAAAAGTTCATTAAAATCTGCAATGTAGAGTCTTCTGGAAACTATGCTCTCAAGCTTACTTTTAGTGATTTGCACGACAGTGGTATATACACCTGGGGTTATCTTTATGATCTTGCTAGCAATCATGCCAAGTATTGGCATGCATACTTAACGGCACTGCATAATACGGAAAAAAGTCGAGAGCCAGATGTTCAAATTGTGCAGCTAATGCAACCAAAATAATTTTCTTTTTATTAAAGTCGAGTTCTTTTGAGGCCCTTTTTAGGTTTTTTATTTTTTGTTATTGCTTTAAATTTTTGAGGTGGCAAGCCATTGTGTTGGGTTAATGCTATCTGCCCTCTTCTCATCTGCAATCTCTTACCTTTTTGTTCTGCACCCTCTGATGGGACCAAATGGTGCTTACCTTCGCCAATGAGCTTAGCAAAACCGGATTTTTTCAAAGCATCTCGAACTAAAGCCCAATTATCTGGATCATGATAACGCAGCAAGGCCTTATGTAGCACGCGCTGCGCTTTCGTTTTTGCACTAAGAATCTTGTCGCTTTTATATTTAACTTTTTTCAGAGGATTTCTTTCAGAGTGATACATTGCGGTAGCAACACACATGGGAGATGGATAAAAATTCTGAACTTGATCTACTCGAAATTCATTGCTTTTCAACCAAATCGCCAGATTGATCATGTCTTCATCAGTGGTTCCCGGATGAGCAGCAATGAAATATGGGATTAAGTACTGCTCTTTACCTGCTTCTTTAGAGTACTTATCAAACATTTTTTTAAAGCTATCATATGCACCCATTCCTGGCTTCATCATCATCGATAATGGCTGATCTTCAGTATGCTCAGGGGCAATTTTTAGGTACCCTCCAACATGATGTGTTACTAATTCTTTTACGTACTCTGGATCCTCTATCGCCAGGTCATATCGTAAACCTGAGGCAATTGCCACCCGCTTTACTCCAGGCACATTTCTAGCTCGACGATATAACTGAGTAGTAGGGCTATGGTCAGTAATCAAATTTTTACATATACCTGGAAACACACAAGAGGGTCTTCGGCAGCTCTCTTCGATTTCTTTGCTTTTGCAAGTAAGATTGTACATATTTGCAGTGGGGCCACCTAAGTCAGATATGGTGCCAGTAAAACCAGGAACCATATCTCTAATTTTTTCAACTTCACTAATGATTGAGTCCTCAGAGCGACTTTGTATAATTCTTCCCTCATGCTCAGTGATGGAGCAGAATGTGCAGCCGCCAAAACAACCACGCATGATATTGACAGAGAATCGAATCATCTCGTAAGCAGGAATTTTTGCATCTCCATATACTGGGTGGGGAACCCTCTGATATGAGTGATCAAAAACCCAATCCATCTCCTTTGTATCTAAAGGAATCGGTGGAGGGTTTACCCAAAGCTCATGGATTCCATGGCGTTGAACCAAAACCCTGGCATTACCGGGATTAGTTTCCTTATGGAAGACTCTCGATGCATGAGCATAAAGAACCGGGTCATTTCTAAGCTTTTCGTAAGATGGCAGCCTGATATAGACTTTATCATCATCCGAAGATTTTGCATCTGGGCTAGGCAGTATAGAAAGCACTTGTGGGATATTATTTTTATCCTGCTCAAGACTCTTTGTATTTGATGGACAATTCGAAGGGTTTTTTTGGTCGGTCGCCTCATAAGGGCTATAAAGTTGATCTATTTTTCCGGGAGCATCAATGCGAGTAGAATCTATTTCTCTCCATCCATTAGGCATCTTCTTGGAAATATATGCTGTTCCACGCACATCAGTAATATCAGAAATTTTTTCTCCCGAAGAAATGCGATGAGCAATTTCAATGATAGCCCGCTCTGCATTACCATAAAGCAAGATATCTGCGGTGGAGTCGACCAAAACAGAACGACGAACTTTGTCAGTCCAATAATCATAATGAGCTAAACGACGCAAGCTAGCCTCAATACTTCCAATCACTAATGGGACATTTTTGTATGCCTCTCTACAGCGCTGAGAATAGACTGTTACAGCTCGATCTGGGCGCTTTCCACCAGCATTATTGGGCGTATACGCATCGTCGTTCCTAATGCGTCGATCTGCAGTATAGCGGTTAATCATGGAATCCATATTGCCTGATGTAACACCATAAAAAAGATTTGGTTTACCTAGCCCCATAAAGGCATCTTTTGAACTCCAGTCTGGCTGAGCGATAACTCCAACCCTGAATCCTTGTGCCTCCAGACTTCTGCCGATTACCGCCATACCAAAACTAGGGTGATCAACATAAGCATCACCGGTAACAATAATAATATCGCAGGTATCCCAGCCCAGTTCGTCCATCTCCTGTCGGCTCATTGGGAGAAAGGGGGCAATACCATAGCATTCTGCCCAATACTTACGGTGAGAAAACAGCGCTGGAGCAGACTGAGGAATATATGGCTGGACAGTTAAAGTAGTCATAATGATCAAATAATCAAAAAGGAAATATTATACAGAAAATTGTAGTTCTTATCTAAATCAATCTATCGGAAAGAACAAAGGCCTAAAGCTTATGTAGTAGGGGCTCCTAGTATGTCTAAAGCTACAGCTTCAGCCACTTTTATTCCATCTATACCTGCAGACAAAATACCTCCAGCATAGCCAGCTCCTTCTCCCGCAGGATACAGTCCACGAGTATTTATATTCTGGTAGTCCTTTCCACGTCTTATGCAGACAGGAGAAGAAGTTCTAGTTTCCACGCCAGTCAAAATTGCATCTGCCATAGAGAAACCTTTTATTTTATCCTCAAATGCCGGGATTGCCTCACGGATAGCTTCAATAGCAAACGAAGGTAGCGCCTGACCAAGGTCACCCAAAGTTATGCCTGGGGCATAAGATGGAGTGACTGACCCAAGTTTATCGGATGGTTTGTTTTGAAGAAAGTCGCCAACAAGCTGCGCGGGAGCGTTGTAGTTGGATCCACCCAACTTGTAAGCCAGAGTTTCTAATTGTCGCTGAAGATCAATACCAGCCAATGGGTGCTCCGGGTAGTCTTTCTCTGGGTTTATTCCAACCACAATGGCTGAATTGGCATTGCGCTCATTACGAGAATATTGCGACATCCCGTTAGTGACGACGGCTCCTTCCTCAGAAGCGGCAGCTACAACAGTGCCTCCTGGGCACATACAAAAACTGTACACACTGCGTCCATTTTTACAATGATGCACCAACTTGTAATCTGCAGCACCCAAAATATGGTGCCCTGCATGCTCGCCAAATCTAGCCTTATCAATAACTTTTTGAGGGTGCTCAATACGAAATCCAATAGAAAAAGGTTTGGGCTCAATATAAACACCCTGCTCCAAAAGCATTTGAAAACTGTCTCTGGCGCTATGGCCGATAGCCAAAATTACATGTCGACTTTTTATAACCTCACCTGAATCTAAAACAACACCAGCAATTTGACCTACATTTTTACCAACAAGGCCCTCTTTAATTTCTAGCAACGGCAAAGTGTCTCGAATGATTGAATCTACTTTGGTCTCGAAGCGCACCTCTCCACCAAGCTCAATAATTTGATTGCGAATATTTTCCACCATTGGCACCAACTTAAAAGTCCCAATATGTGGCTTGCTAACATACATGATTTCTTCTGGAGCACCCGCTTTCACAAACTCAGTTAAAACTTTACGCCCCAGATATCGCTTATCTTTTACCTGACTCCAAAGTTTACCATCAGAAAAAGTGCCTGCGCCGCCCTCTCCATATTGCACATTAGATTCCGTATTAAGCTTACTGCTCCGCCAAAACCCCCAAGTATCTCGAGTGCGAGATTTTACATCCTTGCCTCTCTCTAACACTATTGGCTTAAATCCCATTTGCGCCAGAATTAAAGCAGCTAAGATCCCACAGGGACCAAAGCCAATAATAAGGGGGCGAAACTGATTATCTTGAGGAAAATTTTCAATATTTTTCGCGACAAAATGGTAGCTATTATCCGGAGATAACGTCAAGAATGGCTGATCGTTGTACTGCTCCAATACCCTACATTGCGCAATAGTCGTCAACATTACATCCAACTGATATATAAGGACAATATTAGTCTTTTTTCGTGCATCATAGCTTCTCTTGAAAATACTAAACCCCAATAAATCTTCATCTGCAAGGTTCAGCTTTTCAATTATTGCTTTATTTAATTCTTCATCGGTATGATTAAGATGTAATCTAATATCACTAAGTCGTAACATGTCAGCTTTATCGTTAATTTTGGATCCAAATAGACGCACTATAATCTAACTATTAGCGCAGTGGGCTAAATTATTTTAACATCATGATGGGCTAAAATACTTACTAAGAGGCAACATATTGAATATATCAGCTAACAAAAAAACCATTGGATCAGAAGAATGGTGTTCATTTCCTGCTTTAGGCCTACATGCTATTAGGGCCAGAGTAGATTCTGGCGCAAAAACTTCATCTATACAGGCATTCAACATACAAAATTTTCATCGAGATGGTGTATCTTGGGTCAGCTTTGAGGTTCACCCCATACAAAAAAATAGGAGAACAGTAGTCAGATGTGAGCGCGCCGTTATAGACAAAAGGGTCATTAAAAGTTCGACCGGATTGACAGAAACTCGGTATGTTGTAAGCGCTCCACTTAAATTAGGCGATGAACTCTGGGAGATAGAGCTCACTCTTGCTAATCGTGACTCTATGGGCTTTAGGATGCTTCTAGGCCGAGAAGCGATGAACGGAAGACTTATTGTTGATCCAGCCGAAGTATGCCTAATGGGAGATATTACTGATGAAAAAATTTCAGAACTCTACGGCAAGAAAAAAACAACAAAGAACGGCTTAAATATAGCGCTGCTTGCAAGCAACGAAGAATTGTATAGCAACCAAAGAATACTTGAAGCTGCAGAGCAACGAGGTCATAACATCATTTTTCTGAATGTGATGCAATGCTACATGAAGCTAGATGCTACCAAGCCTGAAGCACATTATCGCGGAGGAAAATTACTTGGCAATCTAGATGCTGTTATTACTCGTATTAAGCCTAGCGCAACATTTTATGGTACAGCATTAGCTCGCCAATTTGAAAGCATGGGGGTTTATACAACAAACACATCTACCGCCATTTCTCAGTCAAGAGATAAGCTATTTTCGTTACAGCTTATGCTAAAAAATGGCATTAACATTCCTACTTCTGGCTTTGCTAACTCGCCTATAGATACAAAAGATCTCATCAATATGGTTGGAGGCGCACCACTAATCGTAAAATTACTAACGGGCTCACAAGGAAGAGGCGTTGTTTTGGCTGAAACACAAAAAGCTGCAGAAAGCGTCATTAACGCGTTTAAATCTTTACGTGCAAACCTCTTGGTACAAAAATTTATCAAAGAGGCCAATGGGAAAGATTTAAGGTGTTTTGTGATCAACGGGAAAGTTGTTGCTTCGATTGAAAGATCAGCGGCTCCTGGTGAATTTCGCGCCAACCTTCATCAAGGAGGCACAGCATCTGTAGTAAAAATAACGATGGAGGAAAAAATGCTCGCCATAAAGGCAGCTAAAGTACTTGGCTTACAGGTAGCTGGGGTCGATATCATTCGATCTAAATCAGGACCGCTGCTGTTAGAGGTGAATTCTTCCCCGGGACTTGAAGGAATCGAATCTGCAACGGGGCAAGATATTGCAGGAATGATAATTGCTTCGATTGAAAAAAAACTAAATTGGCAGATATAACTAATTAACTATGCCAACGATCAGAATTTAGGCACTATAAATTTTTATAGCATAAACAAAAAAATTAATAAACCAACACAAGATTTTATTCTTTTATCGGTTGCTTTTCATCAGTTATACTTACCGGATAAATAGCCCTTTTTGGGAAAAAAACTAAAAAATTCTTATTCAATAGGCATAAAAAATGGCAGTTATTCGCTGGATATTAGGCTCACTGATTCTATCTCTCAATTGGATCTTTTCTCCTAAAATCATTAAAAGAAATCCATCCTCACAAGCTAAATTAAATGAAAAAACTGCCGGCCTTACTTTATTCCAATATCCAGCATGTCCTTTTTGTGTAAAAGTTCGACGTACAATTAAGAAACATAGCTTGTCTGTCAAATTAATCGATCCAAGATTATGCGACCACAGTAGCCAAGAATTGCTTGAGGCTGGTGGAAAATTAAAAGTTCCCTGCCTAAAAATTGAAGCCAATGATACTGATATACACTGGATGTATGAGTCATCAGATATTATTAAATACCTAGAAGACAGAGTGGCTGAGGCCACAAGTAGCGCATGACTAATAGCGAAATTGCCAGAGGTAGCTGTCTGTGCGGACAGGTAGCCTATGAAATTTCTGGAAATCTAGGCATATTTCAGTATTGTCATTGCAGTAGGTGCAGAAAATTTACGGGTAGCGCTTTTGCATCAAACATTTTAATTGCAAAAGAGCACTTCAGGTGGACTGCGGGCGCACTACTAGTTCAGTGCTTTGAACCCAAAGAGACGAAACACTTCGCTACAGCTTTCTGCAAAAAATGTGGATCTTCCCTCCCATGGTTGGGAAAGACCAAGAAAGCTATTGTCATTCCAGCAGGAACACTGGACACTGACCCCTCAATAAGACCAATGCAAAATATTTTTTGGAAATCCAAAGCTTTATGGCACAGGGATGTAAGTGAACTCCTTAAACATGATGAGCTCCCTACTAAATAAATCAAACTCAAGTTAAGAACCGCTATCTGATTACTTATCTGCCTTTATATCACTAGGGTCATAATAAGTAATTCCGTGGACTAATTTTTTGGTTGAGTCTCTTAAGATTTGACTAACAATTTTTTCATATTCAACTGGATCTGCATGAAGTTCATATACAGCAGCATCATCGTCTTTTGCTGAAAGTGTGGAAACCCAATCTATAGCCTTCTCGCTAAGATCAACTGCTTTTCTGCTAAGGTCAATAGCCTGTGATTTAAGGTCTCCTTGCTTCATAGCTGTTTGTTTTTCAGGCTCTATCTTTTCAGATATTTTTATTTTTCGTACAAGATCTCCTACCTTTTCAGTACTGTAAATCGACTTGCCCAATTTGGCACTCACCACCGGACTCAAGCAATATCCTTGGCATCTGGAGGCCTCTAACCCAAAAAATTTCATCCTAGAGCCGCTGGTCACAGAAATTTTTTGCTCAACTTTAAGACCATTAGTTGAGATTGATGCTTCGTCTTGAATCTTGTCCATATGATTTACATACAAAGTTACATCCATAACAGAGGCATTCATCTCATCCATAATTTTACTTATCTGTTTGCCTTTAATGTCTGATAAATTAGGCAATTTCATTCCCGATGGCGAAATAGACATTACATCTACTTTTTCTTCAGTCCTGCTCATCAAAAATTTTTGGTACGTCTGTGAGTTACTTAATGACGAAATGGGAAGTATCTCTATGCCCTGTGCTTTCATTTCACTCATAAAATACCTATAGGATTGATCTGTAACACGCTGGAGTAGCTCAACGGGTATCCCCACTAATTTTGAATTTATCTGCTCATTACTCTCTTCCGTTTCAGAAAAAATAGGGTTATTTATATCATGGAAAATAACCTCAAAATAAGGGACAACAGCCCGATTTTCTACTTTAATTGTTTTTCTATCACCGGATACCTGCACATCCCTCACTTCCGGTAAAGTCGATAAAGGCTTCTCTTTAACAAAAGACGCTAAGTAACTTGACTGCTTTAAAGGCAAGCAAGCAGATATGGCAAAGGTTGTCATAAAAATAATAATTAAGCGCATTTTACTTCCCAGTGTCTTTGAATGTCCTGTACAGGGTTTCGTCAATAAAACAGGGTTTAATCTAGCATTTTAACAAAAAATATACGACACAAACCATCAGATATTGGCATCAAAAAATGTAGTCATATGCAAAACATGGCGCGCCTTAATTAATTAAAAAATACTCAGGTTTCTGCCAACAGCATCCTTAGCTAGCGCGCTCAAGGACAACGAGATAACATCGGTATATAATTGATCCCCCCACAAGAGCGTGTATTTTTCCAATGACAGATAACAAAACAACACATTTTGGCTTCAAAACTGTACCCATTGAGGAGAAAGCCAAAAAGGTGGCTGACGTATTTCATTCTGTAGCTGCAAAATACGATTTAATGAATGACCTGATGTCTGCAGGTGTTCATAGGCTCTGGAAGCGCTACACTATTGAATTATCTGGAGTTAGAGCTGGGCAATCAGTACTAGACGTTGCTGGCGGCACAGGTGATCTAACTGCTAAATTTTCAAAGATTGTAGGCAAAACAGGGAAAATAATATTAGTTGATATCAATGAGTCTATGCTGAGAATTGGGCGTGACAAGCTGATTGATATGGGATGCTCAAATCAGGTTCTTTACACTTTGGCTGACGCTCAATGTTTGCCATTTCCAGATAACACATTTGACTGCATTACCATTGCTTTCGGTCTAAGAAATGTCACCGATAAAGATATGGCTCTCCGGTCCATGAACCGCATATTAAAGCCTGGTGGCCGCTTATTGGTGTTAGAATTCTCCAAGCCATCCAACCCTGTTCTTAAAAAGTTCTATGATTTTTACTCATTTAAATTACTCCCAAAAATTGGTGACTTTATAGCTAATGACAGCGATAGTTACCAATATTTAGCGGAATCCATACGCATGCATCCAGACCAAAATACCCTACAGAATATGATGACAGCTGCTAATTTTGTAAACACTGAATATTATAATATGACTGGCGGCATCGTCGCTCTACATCGAGGTTTTAAGTCTTGATTCTCGATCTTATGAAAAATAAAATTTTTAAAAAAGCTAAAGGTCCAGCTCTAAAGTCTCTTGAGGTCACTCTCAATAAGGCGCTAGAATATGATCACTCTAGTCAAAATGCTATTGGCAGGCTAAGAAATAAGGTTCTTGAAATAGAATGCACATCTCCCTCAATTTCTTTCTATATTATTTTCGGGGGAAAAACGGTCCACTTAGAGCATCATCACAAAGGCGCTGCAGATGCCGTCCTTAAGGGAAGCGTCCTATCTTTAGGCTCTTTATCTATTAATGGCGATCAGCGCGTCTCTTTTTTTGATTCAGGCGTCACAATTTCCGGTGACCAAGAGCTGCTTGGCCAGCTCCAACAGCTTCTAAAAAATCTAGACATAGAATGGGAAACTGGGCTTTCAGATCTAATTGGTGATATTCCTGCACATTTAATTGGAAAATCATTAAGGTCATCTATCGACTGGAAGAAAAATATATTCAAACGAGCTGTAACAGGGGCTGTGGAATTTAGTCAAGAAGAGGCACGCTTAACACCAAGCCTCAATGAGGTTGTTGACTTCAATGAGGCAATTCAACATACACGTAACGAAGTGGAGCGCCTAGCAGCTCGCACCAGCAAAGTAAAAAACAAGATGGATAGTATTTTTTTAAATGATAATAAACACTTGAAACACGTAAAGGATACCTAAAAATGTCGAAAATTAGTCGACTAGCTACTATTATCCGTGTTTTTGTGCGCTATCGACTCGATACATTTGTCGAGAAAGAAAAGCTACCTCGCAGCCTAAGACTGTTATTTGTAGTCACGAAATTTTTTCCTAATACCAGCAAACCCAGAGGAGAAAGACTGAGGGCTGCCCTGGAGAACCTAGGGCCTATATTTGTTAAGCTTGGCCAGCTACTCTCGACTCGCCCCGATTTAATCCCATCCGATATATGCTCTGAACTGAGCCACCTTCAAGATAATGTCGCTCCATTTAATAACGAGCAATTTGTCACTATTGTCGAAGAGGCTCTTAATAAAAGTATTGACGATTTATTTCAAGAATTCAACCATGAGCCTCTGGCGTCGGCGTCTGTAGCACAAGTCCATTCTGCAGTGCTCCCGGATGGTCAGAAAGTAGTCGTTAAAGTAATTCGTCCTGATATAAAAAATATAATTGAACAAGATATTCAGTTAATGCTGTCTATCGCTACATGGCTAGAAAAAAATACTATTGATGGACCGAGAATGAGGCTTATAGAGGTAGTCAACAATTATAGAGTCACAATCTTTGATGAGCTTAACCTACAACGCGAGGCATCGAATGCCTCCATACTTCGCCGCAACTTTGAAAAATCCAGCATGCTTTATGTTCCCGATATCCACTGGGCATACACAAACCAAAATATAATGGTAGCAGAACAAATTTATGCGACACCTGTTACAGATATAGGGGCGCTGCAACAGCATAATGTGGATTTCAAAGTCTTAGCGGAAAGAGGCGTGGAAATTTTTTTCACACAAGTGTTTGAACACAATTTTTTTCATGCTGATATGCATCCCGGTAATATTTTTGTAGATTGTAGCAACCCAAAAGAACCAAAATATCTTGCGATCGATTGCGCAATCATCGGAACCCTTACAGATGCTGATCAATACTATCTGGCACGAAATCTGCTCGCCATTTTTCGACGCGACTACCGTCAAGTAGCTGAACTACATGTTCTGTCTGGCTGGGTGCCGGAAGATACCAATATAGGCGAATTTACTTCTGCTATTCGATCAGTCTGTGAGCCTATTTTTGGGCGCCCATTACGAGATATTTCATTTGGCTATATTCTTGTTAGCTTGTTTCAAACTGCGCGCCGTTTCGATATGGAGGTACAACCGTCTCTTGTTCTGCTGCAAAAAACATTACTCAATATAGAAGGATTGGGGCGACAGCTTTATCCAGATTTAGACTTATGGGATACCGCTCATCCTTTTCTAGAGCGCTGGCTCAAAGAACGATTTAAGCCAAAAGCGTTTATTGAAAAATTAAAACGCCATGGTCCAGAGTGGCTAGAACAGCTTCCGCAGATGCCACAACTTATTTTTCAGGGACTTGAGAATCTTCAGGCTAACACACAAAAATCTGTTGCTACTCCACCTTCTGTTTTGAATAGATCAGTTTCTGTGAAAAAAATAATACGAGACTGGATAGGGCCTGCATTAATAGGTGTCGGGTTAGGATTAGGGCTTTCAAATTGGTCCGAAACTGCTAATAACATACCAGAAAATAGCCTAATCTTTGTTATGATTGGATTAATGATGATGCTGCTAAAATAGCATCATCATGCAATAGTTTTCAGCACTTAAGCTTATTTACCTAAAATCAATATTGCTGATATAACAACAGATGTCATAATAACTACTATGGATAACTTTATTAACAAAATTACTTGGGATGAAAACGGCTTACTTCCCGTCGTAGCGCAAGATGCTACTTCAGGCAGAGTGTTAATGGTCGCCTGGATGAATAGTGAAGCATTGGCGCTCACCGTACAAGAGCAGCGTGCTGTTTATTGGTCTCGATCGCGCAAAAAATTGTGGTATAAAGGTGAGGAGTCTGGGCATGTTCAGCATGTAAAAGAAATACGTCTCGACTGCGATAGCGACGTGCTGATTTTGCAGGTTGAGCAGATAGGTGGTATAGCCTGCCATACCGGAAGAGCTTCATGTTTTTATAGAATATTGCAGGACGGAGAATGGCTTACAGTAGATCCTGTCGTTAAAAACCCAGGAGAGATATATACATGAGCGCTGATGTGTTGACTAAGCTAACAGAGTCTATTGAAGCTCGAAGAAAATCTGATCCTAAGGATTCCTACGTGGCCAGTCTTCACCATCAAGGATTAAATAAAATTCTAGAGAAGGTTGGGGAAGAGAGCATCGAAACCCTTCTGGCTGCTCGGGATGCAGAGCAAACCGGGGATACTAAAAAATTAATCTATGAAACAGCAGACTTATGGTTTCATTCATTAGTTATGCTGTCTCATTTAGGGGAGAATGCCCAATCAGTACTGAAAGAACTGGAACGTCGGTTTGATTTATCAGGTCTTGAAGAAAAAAAACAACGAATCAAAAACCAATAAACTTAATATTAAAATAACCTAGATCACAAAAAAGAGATATCGCTATGATACCTGGCTGGCAAGAACTACTCATTATCTTGGTCATTGTTGCAATAATTTTTGGAACAAAAAAAATACGCAGTATTGGATCTGATTTAGGGGGAGCAGTAAAAGGCTTCAAAGACTCCGTATCAAGCAACGTATCAAATACAGAAACCAATGATGCATCCATAGAGAAGCAGGTCAAAAGCAATACCAAGCATGATGATGATAAAACTGCAAAATAACTGCTCTCATGCCTAATATTCGCTATTTTTAACATATAAAATAGGTTAAATCCATGTTTGATATTGGCTTCTTGGAGCTACTTTTAATTGCTGTAGTATCTTTAATCGTAATGGGACCGAAGCGATTGCCTCAAGCAGTGCGCTCTATCAGCCTCTGGCTAGGCAGGTTTAAGCAAGTGTTTTCATCTGCACGCCAGCAACTAGAAGATGAGGTGGGTATGGATGACGTCAAACGACAATTGCATAATGAGCAAATTATGCGCGACCTCAAAACCACCGCCACTACAATAAAAGAAGCCACCGCCATTACTCCTAAAGATGACTCAAAATGATTGATACACCATCATCAAAACAACCGATAGTGGCTCATCTACTAGAGATGAGAAATCGACTGCTACAATGTATCGTGGTGATTTTTATTATTTTTTTAGGATTGTTTGCTTATAGTAATGAGCTCTATATTTATATATCAGAGCCTCTGACAATTCATCTACCAGCAACATCCTCGATGATTGCTACTGATGTAACATCACCATTTCTAACCCCCTTCAAGTTAGCCTTAGTGTTATCCGTATTTGCTGCAATGCCATTTATTCTTTATCAGATTTGGGCTTTTGTCGCCCCGGGCCTATACCAGCGTGAAAAAAAAATAGTGGTCCCATTATTTCTTTCTAGCGTTGCTCTCTTTTACGGAGGAATGGCTTTTGCTTACCATATTGTTTTCCCTTTAATCTTTACATTTTTCACTAGTGTAAGCCCAGAGGGTGTATTAGTAATGACAGATATTC
This sequence comes from Porticoccus sp. Uisw_050_02, assembly GCF_047729555.1. Lineage (NCBI taxonomy): Bacteria > Pseudomonadati > Pseudomonadota > Gammaproteobacteria > Cellvibrionales > Porticoccaceae > Porticoccus > Porticoccus sp. Uisw_050_02. The sequence goes on from NZ_CP159825.1 coordinate 1,077,117, forward strand.
GAAGTTATCTCGATTTTATCCTTAAGTTATTTTTTGCATTCGGCTTGAGCTTTGAGATTCCCATCGCAATAGTAATTCTGTCATGGATGGGCCTCGTAAATCCAACCCAATTAGCAAAAAGACGTCCTTATGTGTTTGTTATATGCTTTGTGCTGGGCATGCTGCTGACTCCGCCAGATATAATTTCACAAACCCTTCTAGCGATACCCATGTGGCTGTTGTTTGAACTAGGCATTGCTTTTAGCAAAATCATCAAACCTGAATCAATAGAAAAAAGTGCAGCAAGCTAACTTTGCACGAGAGACCAAAGCCTATCAAGGCCCTGCTGTAAAAAAAATATCTTCTCAGTTATTGAAATTTTATCACTTAACCCATGCAGTCTAACTAAATCTATTTCTGGGTGACCAAAAGCAGCGTATTCCCAATCAATCAGAAATAATCCAGTAGTGGCTTCTATCAGATTTCCCGGAACAATATCATGATGATTAATTACTGGCGCCCAGGTCTGGCTGTCTATAGCTGCAGCCACATGAAGCAGCTCATCAAAAAATAATTTCTCTAAAGTGCATATCGAAACTGGTAATTGTCGTATGTAATACTGACAATAGCTTAAATAATTTCGCTTTACAGCATGGCATGGAAGCGAGACGCTATGAATTTTATTTATAATTTTAGTAACTTTTTTTATGTTTAATGGCGCGTTAAGATCAGATTCAAGCCATTGATAACCTTCAATATAATCACTAACTAGAGTATGGCTATCCACAAATAATACTTTAGGAGAAAAATCGAACTCCTGAAGCAGGGAAAGTATTTCTATTTCCTGATGACGATTGATACCTAAACTTATACTATCTTCATTGTTTATTCTAACAACTGCCTGATAGGCGCCAGATTTAACCAAAAAAGATCGGTTAGTTCGCCCACCTAGTAGCTCCCTAACAACCCTAGGCTCATCAGGCCAAGAGGTCCTCCAACCTCTCCAGCCAGAAAGTGTTTTCTCTAGAAGAAATTCTACCCTACTCAAAGATTATTCTGCTCAAGATAGCGCTTACGCCAAGTGCAGTAACCCAAAATAGCCAATATGACATAAAGCACAAAAAGGACGGCAGTCTGATAAAGATTCTGGCTGAAATACAAATAGATTGAAACCCCATCAATAAAAATCCAATACAGCCAATTTTCAAGAATTTTTCTTGCCACCATTGCCGTTGTCACTATTGATCCTAGCGTCGTAAAAGAATCCAAATACGGCAACTCCGCATCAGTATATGCACCCAGAAAATACCCTATAATCAAGGAAAACAAACTAACCAAGCTAACTACTAGGATATGACACAAAGGTGTTAAGCGTGAAATAAGCAAGCCTGTTTGTTGCGTTCCCCCCCTTCGCCATTGCTGCCAACCATAAAGCGACATCAGCACATAATAGACATTCAACAAGGACACCATGTATAACCTGGCATCAAAGAAAATCCACACATAAATTGCTGCGCTAAAAAAAACAAAATACCAGCATAAGCTGTTCTCTTGTATAGCAAATGCCAAGTAACCAAAAGCTAGGACTACCGCCAATGTTTCAAGAGTTATCCAGCTTAAATTTAGCCATGATTCCATGATTAAAGAGCCTCATAGGCCGGAATATACTTCACCACATAGACCGCCATGCCAAATTCTTTATAGCAACTCAAGATAGTTTCTTGGACTGCATTCATTGCATAGCTATACTCTCCCTGCACTACAGTGCTAGTAGGAAAGGTCTTTATTTTTAAGTCACTATATTTATTGATTTTCTCTATAAATCCATCAATAGGGACAACAAAGTTCTCTTGATTGGGATACATGCTGATATCAATAGTCAACTCCATAGCGACCCCCTAAAAAAAGAATAAAATAAATGCTGCTCTCTAATCTATAACGTCAAGACTGGAATATCTTAAAAGTTAAACTTAACTGTTGCACCTATCACTCTTGGCTCACCAAACTGATAATAAGGTTCTAGTGCATAATTTTTTCGAGGATCATTACCAAAACTTCCAAATCCTCGCACAATCACATCACGATCTGTCAAATTTCTCCCCCAAAGAGAGAAATCCCAAACGCCATACCTATAATTCAAATGAGAATTTAACAATTCATAACGATTAGATTTTGCATTGTGGCGAGGAGAGAGATTAAACGCCCCTTTTCCCTCTACCTCTAACCCTGCAACAAGATTAGCTGTAAGGTCTAACTCAGCGCCTAGTGCGAACTGATATGAAGGCGCATGAGCCTGCTTATCTCCGCTAAGATCTTTAGGGGTAGGATTGCTTGCATGTCTGTCGACCTCAACATGAGAGTAACTCTCATAATCTTTAAATATTGCTTTCAATAAACCTAAGCTGCTATAAAAATTCACGCCAGAAAAAGGGAGCCAGTTGAGCTCCAGTTCAGTGCCATAGTTGGCACCTTTTTTAGCATTCTCAAAGTAATCAGTAAACGTACACGCACCCCCTCCGGAGCAATCCACTAAAGATTGTTTTACCTGCATTTTATGTCGCTGCTGATAAAATATTGCTAGTTGGCCATTTAATTTTCCATCAAACCAATCCATTTTTATACCAGTCTCATAATTCCATAAATATTCGGTATCAAACTTTTTATTTTTAGCATCTAGCGATGAGCTACTATTAATCCCGCCTGCTTTATAGCCCCGCGAGATTAATCCATAGATCATAGTATTGTTTGTTGCAAAGTATTCTAACCCCAATCGCCCCCCCCAAAGACGCTCACCTTTTGCATAACCAACAGATGCTCTGTCCATATAATCAGCATTCCGGTACTCCAACCGCAACCCAGTTGTTAGTCTTAATTTATGACTAAGCTGGCTTCCTAATTGCCCATAGATGGCATAATTTTTGGTATCGAAGTCGCTGGTAAAATCAGAATCATAGGTCCACTCACGCAATAAAGATTCTTTTTGCTCGCGAAAATAAACTCCGGCAACCCAGTCCGTGGAATCATCAAAAAGCAATCCCTGATCATTTGATACCAAACGAAAATCTAGCGTTGTTGTTACTCTATCACGTCTGTAATTATCAACAGACTCATATGCTGAGCCACTACATGCATAATCTGAACATATAGCTGCATAACTCCAGTCTTCATCAAAACCGTACTCGGTATCATGATTAGAGCGCCCTATCAAGGAAACCACATCAAAATTACTACTATTGCTCCATGTGCTCTCTACAGAAAATGCCAATGTTTCCTGGCGATCGTGACCGGGTTGATCAGAAAAAGTATGGCGCGTATTATCTAATGAGAAGCTATCGTATCCATTTTCTGCATTAACATACAATCCAACAATCTTAATATTTAGGCTATCACTAGCCCGCCAATGTAATTTTCCTCGAATAGTTTGCTCATCAATATTATTGGTATCATCTCGATTAAGAAATTCATTCTCTACATAACCATCTCTTTTGGAGCGCTGCACAGCAAGACGGTAGCCCATATCATCTGTTATAGGGCCGCTCAACACACTGGAAAATGTTCGAGCTTCATATTCAGAAAATGATGACTCCACGCTGCCTTCAAATTTTTCCGAGGGATCATTCGACTGAATATCAATCAACCCTGCCATGGCGTTCGCTCCATAGCTTGTACCTTGCGGGCCTCTAAAGACTTCAACCTGCCTAATATCAAGCATAGTTGCGGCCCCGCCAATCCCACTAAAATCAATACCATCTATAAAGAGTCCAACAGAGGGATTAATGGGCTCAACATACTGACTGCGTTCACCAATTCCGCGGATTTGAAAAAATCTTCCTCTAGATGAGCCGCTGGAGAAATTTACATTAGGTGCCAAGTTGAGCACCTGCTCAATATGCTGGGCTTCACGTCGATTAATCGTCTTGCTGTTAATCACGGTAATGCTATTACCTGTATCCAATACGTTTATATCGCGAAATTTTGCTGTAACGACGACCTCAGCAATCAAGCCATCTTCCTCAATTTCTGAAATTTCATTTGTAGGCGAAGTATCTTCTTCGACCTCCAAAGCTTGAGCTATAGAACCTTCAGATCGAGAATCAACAGAGGTGGTTTTCAGCTCACCGGAAGCATAAGAGTTTTGAGCTGTAAGGTGAAATGCAATCCATAAAATAACTGCAAGAGTAGTTTTTATTTTTCTAGACACTAAATACATATAAAGCCTCATTAACAAAAGTCAAGAGACCCGGAAGGGGAAAGATGGAACGTTGAATTCTGCGTCCTATCCCTACGCCGGTACTATCCGGATCAGGTTCAAAGGGTCCATCCGAAGATGTCTCAGGCTGCCAGCCTCCCCTTAGGAATAATCACCATATCATGGCGAATTACAAAATAATTTTACAGAATATTTTTTAAATAGCAATAATTGTAAATCGATGAAATAAAAATATCTTCAGATTGCTTTTCTGTCGAATATCCCCCCAGGTGGAGCTAGCAATAAATGCTCTCCAACAGTATAATTCGATTTATTTTGAAAACTATAGATCCATAGAAATTCATGGAATGTGCTTACATGCATTTATATTAATACTTTTAACTACGAGACAGAAAAAGACATGAGCTACAACAAGATCCCTGCTGGCAATGACCTTCCCCATGATATTAATGTGGTTATAGAAATACCAGCCAATCATGATCCTATTAAATATGAGGTCGACAAAGATGCGGATGCTATTTTTGTCGATCGATTTGTAGCCACGCCAATGTTTTATCCGGCAAACTATGGCTATATCCCTCAAACATTATCTGAAGACGGCGATCCTCTAGATGTATTAGTGGTTACCCCTTACCCTGTAATGCCAGGCGCAGTAATTCGCAGTCGACCTGTTGGTGTGCTAAAGATGTCAGACGAATCTGGTGTCGATGCAAAACTGCTGGCTGTCCCTCACACTAAGCTGACCAAGCTATATGATCATGTGAGTGAAATTAGTGATCTGCCAGAACTTCTAATCAAACAAATTCAACACTATTTTGAAAATTATAAGACCCTTGAGGCAGGAAAATGGGTTAAAGTTGAAGGGTGGGATAACGCAGCAGCTGCGTGTCTTGAAATCAACGCATCACGTGAACGGTATCTTCAAGAGGAATCTTAAGCGCCAACAACAGCGCTCTAATCCAAACAAAAAAGCCCTGCATTGCAGGGCTTTTTTATTATTAATAATTACAACAATTTAACATTATGATACACCTGCTGGACATCATCTAGCTCGTCTAGCATCGTCATAAATTTATCAAACAAAACAGTGTCGTCACCCTCAATAAAAACATAATCATGCGGAATAAACTGCACTTCATCAACCTCGAAATCTACCTCGCCACAGCTATTTAACAACGACTGTTTTGCTTTAAAGTAATCTGTGTGTGAAACAAAAACAGATACTTTTCCATCATCATACTCAATATCAGTGACATCTATATCGTCAGCCATTAGGCCATCAAAAGCAGCTTCTTCATTATCAAAATCAAACACAAAAATAGCTACATGATCAAATTGATGGGCAACGCTACCCTGCGTGCCAATCTTGCAGTCAGTCTTGGTGAACGCAAGACGAACATCACCAAACGTTCTATTAGGGTTGTCTGTCAGGCACTCAATAATGGCCATACTGCCCCCTGGGCCATAACCTTCATAGCGAGCAGGAAAAAAATCTTCGCCAGCTCCGCCTTTGGCTTTTTCGATAGCTTTATCAATCACATGCGTTGGAACTTGATCTTTTTTAGCTCGATCAATCAAACTGCGCAATGATAGATTATTACTAGGATCTGCGCCTCCAGACTTGGCGCTAACATAAATTTCTCGACCATAACGGCTGTATACTTTAGCCTTCATATCAGAAGTTTTTGCCATAGACTCTTTGCGATTCTGGTAGGCTCTACCCATATCACTGTTACCCCCTCAAGATAATTTATACTGAAAACCTTTGAGTCAAAATCTATTGATTCAGTCGATTTTTAATCAAATCCTTGACTACAGAAGGATCTGCCAATGTTGAAGTATCACCAAGATTTTCTATCTCATTAGCTGCTATTTTACGCAAAATTCGACGCATAATTTTACCTGAACGAGTTTTTGGTAACCCCGGTGCCAGCTGGATCTGATCTGGTTTCGCAAAGGAGCCTATCTCTTTTCTGCAAATAGCTAACAGTTCAGCATACAAGTTATCTGACGGCTGTATTCCGGACATTAGTGTTATGTATGCATATATGCCTTGGCCTTTTATGTCATGAGGACATCCTACTACTGCTGCCTCCGCTAGATCAGAATGAAGCACCAGTGCGCTTTCGATCTCAGCCGTACCCATGCGGTGTCCTGATACGTTCAAGACATCATCTACTCGACCGGTAATCCAGTAGTGCCCATCTTTATCACGACGCGCGCCGTCTCCCGTAAAATAATAGCCAGGAAATAATGAAAAATAGGTATCTTTAAAACGGACCATATCGCCATATACGCCACGAATTTGGGATGGCCATGAAGACTTAATCGCTAAATTTCCCTCTCCGGGGCCTTCAATTAAACAACCTTCATTGTCTAGTAATACGGGTTGCACACCAAAAAAAGGGGCGGTTGCGCAACCTGGTTTCATATCATGGACGCCAGGCAATGGAGTCAACATATGAGCCCCCGTCTCTGTTTGCCACCAAGTGTCAACAATGGGGCACCTAGATTCACCAATGGTCTTATAATACCATTCCCAAGCTTCTGGGTTGATAGGCTCTCCGACTGTTCCCAGCAAGCGCAGAGAGCTGCGATCTGTACTTAGAACAAATTCGTCGCCTGCGCCCAATAGCGTGCGAATTGCCGTTGGGGCCGTATAAAAAATTGTCACTTGATGTTTGTCCACAACCTGCCAAAAACGAGATGCATCTGGATAGGTTGGAATGCCTTCGAAAATTAATGTTATTGCCCCATTACATAATGGCCCATAGACAATGTAGCTATGCCCTGTAACCCACCCAACATCTGCGGTACACCAATAAACATCCCCATCTTTATAATCAAAGACGTATTTGTGTGTCATAGCAGCCTGCAACAGATATCCTGCCGTTGTGTGCAGGACGCCTTTTGGTTTCCCTGTAGAACCTGAAGTATAAAGGATAAATAAAGGATCTTCGGCATCCATCCATTCAGGCTCACAGTGTATTTCTGCATCCACCATTGCCTTGTGATAGCAGACATCTCTACCTTCTGACCAATCAATTACACCGTGAGTATGAGCAATAACTAAGCAAGTATGAACCAAAGGGCAATGACTGATAGCAGTATCAACATTAGCCTTCAAAGAAATATTACGTCCACCTCTAACCCCTTCGTCAGCTGTAATGACTACCTGGCAGTCGGAGTCAAGAATACGATCTTTCAGGGCATCTGGAGAAAATCCACCAAAAACTACAGAGTGAACGGCGCCAATGCGTGCGCAAGCAAGCATGGCATAAACCGCCTCTGGGATCATAGGCATATAAATGCACACTCTATCTCCCTTTTGCACGTTACGAGATTTAAGCACATTGGATAATTTATTTACTTGGTCGCTTAACTTTTGATAGGTAATTTTTTGGCTATTTTTAGGGTTATCGCCTTCCCAAATAATAGCCGTTTGATTTCCTTTGGTAGCCAAGTGTCTATCAATGCAGTTAACTGTGACATTTAGCCGGCCTCCAGCAAACCAAGCAGCTTCACCTGTATCAAAATCATAAGAATTAACTTGATCCCAGGGTTTTCTCCAATCTAAAAAATCTTTTGCTTGTTTGGACCAAAAATTATCTGGGCTATCTATAGATTCACGGTACATTTTCTCATACATTTTAAGATTTACATGAGCCTTGCCTGCAAACGCCTTATGAGCAGGATACACCTTGGCTTCTGACATTCGTCGCTCCCCCGCTATAATTTCTTATCTTAGAACTCAAATTACCATCACTGATATCTGTCAATTTAAACTACACATCATATAAATTAAATTAATCTCTAAAATTATCAAACTGAAAGGGTTGCCCAAGATCCGCGCTGCGAATTAGTGCAATGACAGCTTGCAGGTCATTCCTATTTTTACCGGTAACTCGTAACTTTTCACCCTGAATGGCAGGCTGAACCTTTATCTTCGCATCTTTTACTAATTTAATGATTCTTTTGGCCATTAATTGATCGATTCCCTGTTTGAACCGAACCTTCAAAGAAAATATTTTTCCACTGTGCAGTGATTTTTCCTCGGGATCAATAGCATAAGGGTCAATCTTTCTTCTCGCTAAATTTCCTCGCAGCATATCTAACAACTGCTGGCACTGGAAGTCGGCTTCAGCGGAAAGAATCACCTCGCCATTATCAAACTCAGCATGCGCACTAACGCCTCTAAAATCAAAACGTGTGGCTATCTCACGAACAGTATTATCTGCGGCATTGCGAATTTCCTCTAGTTCTACTTCTGAAACAATATCAAATGAAGGCATTAAGAGAATCCTAGTAAGCTATTAACGAGAAATTATCTAATTATCAAAAAAATCTCAAGGTTTTTAGCTTGAGACCTTATGGCTATTTTTCAAACAATGGCAGAATAACTAGCGATCTTAATTCTACGCTAGAGTGTCTGGACGGGTATCGTGTTAGTTGTGCGGTCAACAGAGTTATCTGCATGCAGATAAATTAGTCTTGGCTTGTGCTCGACAACCTCATCTATCTCATATTGGGCATAAGCAGCAATGATAATTCGATCACCAACCTGACACTTTCTCGCAGCTGCACCATTCATCGAGATGATACCTGAGCCGGCTTCAGCTTTAATGATATAAGTAGTCAGTCGTTCACCGTTATTAACATTATAAATATCAATTTTTTCAAATTCACTCAACCCCGCAAGATCAAGTAAATTAGAATCAATGGCGCATGAGCCGTCATACCAAAGTTCTGCTTGGCTTATCGAACCCATGTGCAACTTAGCTTTCAGTAAAGTGCTCAACATAGTCTATTCCTCTAGTTCAGGGAAATATTATCAATTAATCGAGCGGAGGAGCCATACATGGCTCCCAACACAGTGATATCTGCATCATTAGTTTCCGCCATTTCAAGTGTTTTGCTGTTACAAACAGAAATATAGTCAGGCTTAAAGCCTGCTTCATGTATTTGTCTAATTGCCTCTTTTTCAAGAGCCGTAAAATTTCTATCCCCTAAGCGTATTTTGTCAGCAACCCATCTCAAACTTTTATGCAACTGGCCAGCATTATGGCGCTCTAAAATTGTTAAGTAAGAATTACGCGAACTCATGGCTAGACCGTCTGTTTCGCGATGAATGTCAGCTTCCACAATATTCACTGGAAAACAAAGATCTTCAACCATGCGATGCAATATTGCTAACTGCTGGTAATCTTTTTTCCCTAGGATCATTTTATCAGGCTGAATGATATTCAATAATTTTGATACTACAGTTGTTACCCCCTCAAAGTGTCCAGGTCGGCTCGCGCCACAGAGGTATTCAGTCATCGAAGAGCAGATAACTCGTGTCTGAGAGCCCAAACCATTAGGATACATTTGATTTTCATCAGGATAAAAAAGCACATCACATGATACTGCTTGTAGTTTTTCACAATCTGCTTGAAAAGTCCTAGGGTATTTATCCCAATCCTCATGCAAGCCAAACTGAAGGCCATTAACAAAAATGGAGCAGACGATTATATCGCTTGTCTTTTGTGCTAGCTTTATTAACTCTATGTGGCCCTGATGAAGATTCCCCATAGTTGGAACAAAGCCAACTTTTTTTCCTTGAAGTCGAGCCCCATCAAGCATCGATCTAATGCTTTTGATTGTTCGAAAAATCTCCATTCCTTGACCCCAAATGCTTACTGATCAGAAGAGTAATCTCTAGCGAGATTTTCAAAGCGAGTATATTTGCCAATAAATGTTAACTCACAGGTTCCAATAGGCCCGTTTCTTTGCTTGCCAATAATAATTTCAGCGATCCCTTTCTTCTCAGTAGTTTCTTCGTTGTAAACTTCATCACGATAGATAAACAAAACAACATCGGCATCTTGCTCAATTGCCCCAGACTCACGAAGGTCTGAATTAATAGGCCTTTTATTGGGGCGCTGCTCCACATTTCGACTAAGCTGAGATAAGGCTAAAACAGGGCAGTTAAACTCGCGAGCTATATTTTTTAACTCTCGTGAAATTTGGGTGATTTCATTAGTACGGTTCTCAGTGGGAACACTCCCGCTCATCAATTGCAGGTAATCCACCATGATCATACCAATATCTCCATGTTCGCGGGCTAACTGGCGAATCCTGTTGCGCAGTTCCATCGGCGAAATGCCTGGCGTGTCGTCAATATAGAGAGGCCTGTCTTTGAGGCGTGATGCAGCTTTGCTTAATCTAGGCCAGTCATCATCAGATAAGTTTCCTGAGCGCATTTTAGTCTGATCAATTTTCCCCAAAGATGACATCATACGAATTATTAATTGGTTGGCAGGCATCTCCATACTAAAAACAAGTATGGGTTTTTCTTGATTTAAAACTGCATGTTCAACCATATTCATAGCAAAAGAGGTTTTACCCATAGAGGGTCTTCCAGCTACGATAACTAAGTCTGATTTCTGCCAGCCGGAAGTCATGTTATCTAATTCTGCAAAGCCAGTACTTAGGCCTGTAATCTCAGCTTCACTATTGAATAGCTCGTCTATACGCTCTAAAGATTCCTCGATTAGTGCATTGATGCCTTGAAAACCACCAAGTTTAGGTCTATTTTCTATAATATCAGCGAGTTTTTTTTCTGCATCAGCCAAGAGTTTACTGCTATCCCAACCAAGAGGATTGTGGCCCTTTTTAACAATATCGCTGGCTGCGGTTATCAGCTGTCGAATTATTGAGCGCTCTAAAACTATTTGAGCGTAAGCTATGACGTTGGCCGAACTAGGCGTATTATTAGCAAGCTCCACTAAGTAAGAGGCGCCACCAACATGATCGAGCTCATTGGTATTTTGAAGGGTTTCAGAAAGGGTGATGACATCCAGAGGCCTGCTTTCAACAGACAAAGCTCTCATGGTCTGGAATATCAGTCTATGGTCTTGAGAGAAAAAATCAGATTCGGCAACAAACTCAGCAACAGCATCAAAAGACCCGTTGCTCAGCATCAGACCGCCAAGCACAGCTTGCTCCGCCTCGATCGAGTGCGGTAATTGATTCTCTTCAATGGTCTGATTTTTAACCATAGTGACACTACCTATAAGAACTATCGCCTATAAAAAAGGCACTGAGACACAGTCAATACAGCTGTGCAGCGCCCCATTATTACCGATATCGGTATAGTAGTGAATAGTCGCACTATTCCTCAGCAGCAACCACAAGCTTCACCACCTGAGTAACGTCAGCGTGCACTTGGATAGAAATATCAAATTCGCCTATTTCTCGTATAGAGCCATCAGGCAACTTTACTTCGCTTTTCTCTACTTGAATGCCAGCACCAATTATTGCATCAGCAATATCTTTTGTGCCAATAGAGCCGAAAAGCTTACCTTCCTCCCCGGCAACTGCAGTGATGGTCACAGGGCCTATTGCCTCTATCTTAGCTGCACGAGCAGTTGCTTCAGTAAGACTAACTGATGCAGCAGCCTCTAGTTCAGAACGACGAGCTTCAAAATCAGCTATATTGGCTGAAGTAGCAAACACTGCCTTGCCATTAGGTACTAAGTAATTGCGGCCATAACCTGGCTTAACATTAACTTTATCGCCAATGTTTCCTAAATTTCCAACTTTTTCCAGAAGAATAACTTCCATCTCGGATATCCTCTATTATTTAAACCTGTTTGTCGCGCAAAATAAAATACACATCCGCACTAAGGATGCTTACTCAATCGTGAGCGTATATTAAAAATACTATCCAGGAATCCAACCCCAACTAGCATAATACTTAATGGACTCAAAAATAAGAGCGCCGCATAAAAAACGAGCAACCAATAACTATTTAATTGAAAGAACGTCACACCGTAATGCAATAAGGCGATTCCACTCAGCATTAGCGGCAAGCTTAATAAGCTCGCCCAGCTCGAACAGTCTTGCAAAACATACTCAAAAATAAACATTCCCACTAAAATAATAACAGAGGATGTCACACTAAATCGCAATTGATGAAACTCTAGCTTAAATCCACCAGGATTATAAAGTGCTGCTTGCCACCAACGGCCTAACATCAACGAAAAAACTGAAGTTAGCGCAACGACATAGCCAGCAACACCAACTAAAAAATTTCTACCTATTGCAAATTTATTTTCGTACTGCTGAGCCCCTTTGAAAAACTCTGCAATCAAGATTTCCAATGCCGTCAACTTATCAGCAAAAAAAATAGCCATCAATATAGTTGATATAGCGCTCATTGCTACAATAAAAATCAGCACCTCAGGCCATGAAGATCTCAACTTCATTAACTCTGAGGCTAGCCATACACAGACAACACTTACAATAGATAGCAGCATCACGATAGCGTTAGCGTCGTTACTAGTAAAGAGGATTACTAGCAATGGCATTAGCGCCCAGAGTGCCAATAAAAATCCCTCTGATGATCCTCTAGTTAACGTAACCAGAGAAACTGCAGCCGGAGAAAAAAAAGGAACAAGATTGCCAAAAAAAGCAACTAATCCGGCTTGCATGCGGCCGCGCATAATAAATTCAGCTAAGGCCCGCATCAAGAAATCTCTCTACCCGCCGTGGCTGTCGGTATAAGGCAATAGCGCCACATAACGAGCACGCTTAATAGCAGTTGACAGTTGCCTCTGATACTTAGCTTTGGTGCCAGTAATACGACTTGGCACAATTTTTCCTGTTTCAGAAATATACTGTTTTAGCATCTCAAGATCTTTATAGTCTATCTGGTCAGCGCCTTCGACGCTAAAACGACAGAACTTACGACGACGGTTGAATCGAGCCATTATTTACTCTCCTTTTCCGTTGATTCATCAACAGACTTTTTTGCGGGCTCATCAGCTGGTTTTGCAGTTTCTGCGGGCTCATCAGCTGGTTTTGCAGTTTCTGCGGGCTCATCAGCTGGTTTTGCAGTTTCTGCGGGCTCATCAGCTGGTTTTGCAGTTTCTGCGGGCTCATCAGCTGACACTTTAGTTGCTTCAGTCTGTTTTGGGGGTTCAACCGGGGTCGCTCTATCAGAATTCGTTTCTGAGCGCTCGCGACGATTTGACCTCTCAGACTTGTCAGCCTTTAAAATGTAAGATTCTTCAGTAATAGCTTCTTTGCAGCTAAAGACCACACTTCTAATGACGGCATCGTTGTAACGAAAATTAGTATTCAGTTCTTGCAATACATCTTGATTACATTCAATGTTCATTAGCACATAATGAGCTTTATGAATTTTATTTATAGGGTAAGCTAAGTGGCGTCTACCCCAATCTTCTAGGCGATGGATTTTCCCATTACCGCTAGCAATGGTAGTGGAATAGCGTTCGATCATCCCAGAAACCTGATCGCTCTGGTCTGGATGAACCATAAATAATATTTCGTAATGACGCATTTTACCTCCTTACGGGTAAATAGGTGCTCGCCCAATGCGATGCAACAAGGAGTATCTTGCTCTAAGTAAAACAAAGGCGCGCATTTTACGGTGAGAATCTTGGTATTTCAAGTATAAATCGAGGGTATACATCTTTATTGGAATCTATTTTAGATACAGAATTTCAGTCTTAAGGCTGAATTAAAAGATGTGGAATCACTATCAGAGGATAGTTGATATCAAAAATTATTTTTCGTTCTTATTTCTGGCTATCTCAGCTGCAACCCAAAATCCTGCGATATTACTTTGCCATCGAGGTAAAATTGAAGTGATGATGACCTGCTCTAATGCCACCCAAACATAGAATAACAACACACCTCGTAAGAACACAGCATCCCCCAACAGGGTCGCTATAAAATAAGCTGGTGCAATTGCGATAGATGCAATTTTAGCCGCAAATGTATGATAGCTAGGAAAACAACCGAATCTTGATCCGCAGACCAACAATGGAACAATCCAGCAACTAACCGAGATAATTAAATAGCTAAGCTCGCTATGAAAAACTGCTGGCCACAAGATTAATAACCCAATCAGCATGACTAAGTATGTAATTAAATCAGCCCAACTATCGAGCCTAACGCCAAATTCTGTTACTTGATTGAGGCGCCGGGCTAAATATCCATCTAAACAGTCTGTAGTTAATGAAAAAGCTAGAATCCATAAAAAAATATCCGCCTGCTTTTCTATCGCTAAATAAACAAGGAATGGAGCCAATGCCACTCTAATTGAGCTGACCACATTAGGAAAATTTAGAACAAAATTATCAGTAGCCGCCTGATTATTTTTGATCACCCTATCTTTTATGGTCCTTCCTTCTTTTAAACCCATATCCTAACCTAGCATCAATTTTTCATTGTCTTTGCCTTAGAGCCTCAAACAAACAGATACCCGTGGCAACAGAAACATTTAAGCTACTGACAAGCCCCATCATAGGAAGTTTGGCCAATATATCGCAATTCTCTCTTGTTAAGCGACGTAAACCCTTTTCCTCTGCACCCATGACAATGGCCAATGGGCCCTTCAAGTCTGTCTCATAAATTAATTGCTCTGCTTCGCCTGCAGCACCTATTATCCAGATGCCTCTTTCTTGAAGTTGTTTTAATGTTCGAGATAGGTTCGTAACAACAACGAGCGGGATTATTTCTGCTGCACCACTAGCAACTTTTTGCACTGTTGGCGTTACACCTACAGCATTATCTTTGGGCACAATTATCGCTTGAACACCCGCTGCCTCAGCTGAGCGCATACAGGCACCAAGATTATGAGGGTCTGTTATTCCATCTAAAATCAACAAAAATGGAGGCCGATTCAAGCAACTCAAAAGTGCAAATAAATAATTCTCGTCTTGAACTCCAGCCCCCTCGCAAAGAGCCGCTACGCCCTGATGAGGGCCGTTTGATAGAGCGTCTAAATCTGACCGCAGAACCCATATAACTGGGATATCCTGAAGTTCAGCTAAATTAATAATTTTTCTTAATCTCTGGTCATCACGTCCTTTTTGGACTTTCAATTCTTGAATTTTTGATCCTGAAGTTTTCAATACAGACTGGACGGCATGCAACCCAAACAACCACTCGCATTCATGGCTACATTTTTCTTTTGTACCTTCAGTCATTAACGGCCTGCCTAATTAAGCTTATTTTTTATTTTCTTTTTAGGGTGCTTTTTTCTGCTAGAGCTAAGTTTTTTAGATAATTTTTTAATATGCCTAGTAGTTTTTTCGCTTTTCTTTTGCTCTTTTTCTACAAGTTCAAAATCAATTTTTCTTTCATCTAGGTCAACTCTAGCAACTTTGACTCTCAATTTATCACCAAGACGAAAAATCCTACCAGTTCTCTCCCCTACCAAACGATGATGAGCCACTTCATGATGATAATAATCTTTTGGCAAACCGGTTATATGAACCAAACCCTCAATATACATTTCACTTAACTGTACAAATAATCCAAACCCAGTAACCGAAACAACAACACCGGAAAATTCTTCACCCACACGAGATACCAAAAACTCACATTTCAGCCAATTAACAACATCTCGAGTGGCTTCATCTGCTCTTCGTTCTGCCATTGAGCACTGCTCGCCAGCAGTTGCTAGAGATTTCTCATCATAAGGGTATATCTGGGCCTGACTTAAAATTGGAGCGCCTGCGACCATATGCGTGTACAGGGCTTTTTGCTTCTTGCGAATTAAATATCGAATCGCTCTATGCACCAAAAGATCAGGATAGCGACGAATAGGGGAAGTGAAATGCGTATACTCAGCGTAATTTAAACCAAAGTGGCCATCATTTTCTGGCGTATAAGCGGCCCTATTCATTGACCGTAATATGACTGTCTGAATAACACTGGCATCTGGGCGCCCAAAAGTCTGGGAAAGAATTCCTTGGAAGTCTTTAGGGCTGGGGTCATCTCCGCCCGGTAAACCCAGGCCTAACTCTCCCAAAAACTCTCTAAGATTATCTAATTTTTCCTGCCTAGGTCCTTGATGAGACCGATATAGTGCAGGAATTTTATTTTTTTTCAAAAATTTAGCTGCACAAACATTAGCGCAAAGCATGCACTCTTCAATTAACCTATGAGCCTGTGTTCGGATAACTGGGGTTATCTCTTGAATCTTTCGCTCCGCATCAAAAATAATCTGAGCTTCCTGAGATTCAAATTCAATGGCTCCCCTTAGTTTTCTTGCCTTAAGTAGCTCACAATAAAGATCTGTTAAGTTATCTATGTGCTTAGCTATAAGGTGAAACTGTTTTCGAATGCCGCTCCTGATGTCACTTTTTTGGGCTATAATTCCTGCTACTTGGGTGTATGTGAGGCGAGCATGAGAATGGATCAGCCCCTCCAGAAATCTAAATCGCGTCACACTTCCATTTTTGTCTAGCGTCATTTCGCAAACTAACGTCAAGCGGTCCACATGGGGATTAAGAGAGCACAAACCATTGGATAATTTTTCTGGCAGCATAGGTATAACATGTTGAGGAAAATATACAGAATTTCCTCTTTTATATGCCTCTTTATCCAGAGCTTTTGATACAGGAACGTAGTGGGAGACATCCGCAATGGCAACATATAATAACCAGCCGCCTCGGGCACGCGGCTCACAATATACCGCATCATCGAAGTCTCGAGCGTCTTCGCCATCAATTGTTACAAATGGCAAATGGCGTAAATCTACCCTAGATTTTTTATCCTTTTCTGAAACCTCATCATCAATAGATTCAACATCGCTCAATACCAAATCAGGCCATATGCTTGGAATACCATAATTATGCACAGCAATATCAATCTCCATCCCTGGAGCCAGATGCCCTCCCAGAACCTGAATGATGTGGCCAGAAGGCAGATTATTTCTGCTCGGTTGCACAACAACTTTGACCACTACAATTTGCCCTGATTCTGCATTATTGTTTTGGCCAACAGGAATCATAATATCGTGAGTAATTTTTGGATTATCAGGCCTGACAAACTGAATGCTGTTCTCCATGAAGAATCGACCGACCAAAGTCTTTGTTCTATGCTCTATCACTTCGACAATAGATCCCTCTTGTCGACCGCGCTTATCTATCCCAGCAGCTCTGACAAGGACCTCGTCTCCATCTAAGACTCTCCGCATTTGACGACTAGACAGGTATAAATCTCCCCCTCCATTCGCATGTGTAACGAAACCAAAGCCCTCTGGGTGGCCAATAACCCTGCCTTTTATAAGATTCATTTTATTCAAAGCACCATAAGCATGGTCGCGATTTTTGACTAGCTGCCCATCTCGTTCCATTGCAATTAGACGACGTCTGATTGCCTCACAGGCACGTTCATCCTGTATGCTAAAATCTAAGCATAATTCCTCATGGGTAAGCGGACCTAGGCTTTTGCTGAGAAAATCAAGGATATACTCTCGGCTGGGTATAGGGTTGTCATACTTCGCAGCCTCTCTTTCAGCAAAAGAATCTTTATTGATATGTTTTTTCATTTTTTCTTCATTAAATGATAATGTCTTACGAGATGGTCTTTTTTATTTTCAATAATGATCAAATTACTGCATGCTATCAAAACATATTGTTTTAAAATTAACCAACCACTTATAAAAAACAAAGTGACATGACATGAACTATAAAAACATGTGCCTAAGCGTCTTAGCAATAATAAGCTTATTTTTGTATCAATTCATATCATCCGATGATGACCATAAAGACAAAATTATCTCAGTTGCTGACAAAAAAGCATACTTCCATAAAATAATATTGCCAGCTATCGACGAAGTATTCGACGAACGTATGCTAATTTATAAAGAAATCAAAGTTTTAGAAAAAAATAATGCCATCTCAGAAATACAATTATTAATTAAAAGATACAACAGTGTTAACCTAGAAGAACTTAAGGAGCGGATATATCCACACCCTAAGAGTATTGCTATAGCCCAAGCAGCGATGGAGAGCGCCTGGGGCACTTCTCGATTCGCCAAAGAAGCCAATAACTATTTTGGTGTTTGGTCTTTTAGCAAGAAGGATGACCGTATCTCCGCTAACGAAAAAAGAGGCTCTAAAACTATCTGGCTAAAAAAATACTCTTCTGTTTCCGATAGCGTCCGTGACTATTATAATCTTATAAGTAATGGGAAGGCATTTAAGGAATTCAATCGACAGAAACTTCTCACCAAAAATCCACTTGAGCTAGTCAAGTATTTAGATAAATATTCTGAAAAAGGCGCCGAATACGGCAGTGAGCTAACTAAGATTATCAACTATAATGGTTATATTAGTCACGATACGAGCCTATAACGGAAGTTTAATGATGTAAACTAAACGCCTCCAGAAACTCTCATTCTTGGCTTTTTGTTAAAGTTATTTTGGCCGTCATGAGCCTCAGCTAACTGTTTCTTTATTTGTATGGAGATTTGATAGGCCCCCTTAAATAGCTTTTTCTCATAGGCATACTCTCCATTTCTAGCATTAGATTTTCTAATAATCTCCATGGACAGCATATCTATTTCTGATTCAGGGAAAGATTCTTGGCTCAAATTTTCAAGTATCTGGCATCTCAGTTCAAAGCTTTTGGATGCATGAGCAACTGCTTTAGTTATTTGATTGTTGCTTGCGCTCTCCTTTAACCCCAATGGAAAGTAATAAAATTTAGCCTTCGAATTAGCCAGCAAGCGTCTCGGGATGGCTCTCTGATAATGCAGACTTCCTTTTTTGACAGATACATATTTAGGCATATTTATACCGAACCCCAAGCGAGCTAAATATTAGCCTATAGTTTATATTAATGGAAATTAAAATGGAAAAAAATATCTTTCTGTTAACCAACGCTCAAAGCAGCTTGTGAAAAAATCAAGACAACTTTTAGCCCATCTGTCAAATTTATAGATCATCTGCTAGCAGATGTTTGTATAATAAATGTAGTATTTATTTTTTACGCTAAGCTATACTTACTGTTTGTTGCAAACAAACCAGCCTCTAGTCTCATAAATGCCCAAATAAATATTGGTGCTATGGGTAAAAATAACAAAAATTATATAAAGGTAAATTGATTTTTATATTTTTCATTAATATAATTATTCCTAGTGGTGGTGCTTTACTGCTCACTTTAACTGCATTTAAAAAACGACTTTTTAATTACAGCTGCGCGGTTGCTCTCTATCACTGAAGAAACTGAACATACAAGAGCTTTTAAAAAATGACACAAAAAATCAACCAACAAACACGCAGAGCAAAAATAAAAGACCAGCCATTTGTAAATTTACTGATGCCAATAGGTTCAGATGCGGGAAGAGAAGATCTTGAAAAACAAAGAGCCCGTATAAGAAAGATCAATAGAACTGCAGCAAAGAAAATATTTGTGCCATTTTCAACAAATATGGAGCAACGAAAAGCTGCAATAGAGCTCCGAGCAAAGGGCAGGAAAATTGTATCAGGCTTGCCTGGTCAAGTTCCTGACTATGAAGACTTAGAGTGCTCGCTTCAACTGATTGAAATGGGCGGACAATTTATAGTAGCGCCGATCGAGCAGTAATCCTTATTGGGCGGGAATTTTTTGATCCTGCCTAAATTTATTGTTCTGAAAATTAAGCAACTGGATAAGTTATAAAAATTAGCTTTCTGTGGGTTTTCAGTCAGTCAATTTTTTCAGTAAATGGCTTTCCTGTAAGTTCGATCATTATTTCTTTTTTGCAGGTAATAATCGTCACTCTGTTTTCGCCAGGCCAATCCATAGAGACCAGGTCATCCATCAGCTCATCATCAAGCGCATCTGCTTGATTGATCTCGGCATAAGAAATAATTTCTGGGAACACAATACGTAATGACGGCTCTTCATCTGAGGGGTCTTCTAGGCACTCTATAAATAATAAACGCACATCAATGTCGTATACCAAATTAGAGATATAAGGGGAGCTATTTCCCAACAGTGTTGTTAATGTCATAAATTTTCCCTGAGATTTTATTTGGCGTCATGTATTAGCACAGCAAGTCACTTAGATGAGTATACATTAGTAGCCAAGTATTCTTTATTATGATTTACCGCTATTCTGTTTGAATGATTTTTTTATTTTATGGAGTTTTCAGGTGGCCAATGAGAGCAGACTAGTTTACTCCACAGAAACTGGTCGGATCAAGCACCCCAAAGAGCACAAAGACAGGCCGACCAGTGATGGAATAGTCCGAGTTTGTTTCGAGAAGAAAGGCAGAAAAGGGAGTGGTGTTACAACTATTTCTGGCCTGCAAATTCCCGATGAAGAATTAAAAAGTTTAGCCAAAAATCTTAAAAAACTTTGCGGAACAGGCGGCTCTTTAAAGAATTATGTCATTGAGATACAAGGTGACCACAGAGAAAAGCTGTGCGCAAATTTACAGAAGCGAGGCCATATTGTCTTGCAATAACAGCATATTTTTATAGTAGGCCCCACAAAAGCCAAAGTGAGTAATCTTGAACTATTTAAAATGTAATAATAGCTTTGCCGCACTAGGAGACGGCAGGGGCTTGCTGCTTGGAGAGGTTGAAGGTCCAACAGGAAAATGGGATGTACGTCCCAAGGGTGCAGGAAAAATACCCAAATGGAGTGAAGAAATAAGTGAGAGCTGCTCTTCCTAAAGGTATAAAAATACATTACATGAACAAGAAGTGATTTATGCTAATCATCGGAATGGTTTGGTCTCCCTGTGATTAATGAGCTGCTAGCGCCTAGCATTAGACCTATCCAGCGGGTACTTTGATCATTTTCGAGAGCAATTTTTACCATAACTGTCAGAGGTATTGAGAGCAACATTCCGACAGGACCTAAAATCCATCCCCAGAAAACCAACGATAAAAATACAACTAAAGGTGACAAGTTGAGTCCCCTGCCCATCAATTTTGGTTCCAGCACATTGCCAATCAGGATATTAATTACCATATAACTTGCAGCTACTAATCCAGCTGTCAACGGTCCCAGCTGTACTAGAGTTAGTAAAATTGCCGGAATCGCTGCAATAATAGACCCAACTGTAGGAATAAAATTCAGCAAGAACGCAATCAGCCCCCACATAACAGGGTAATCAACGCCAAATTGCCACAAAATAATTGTAACCAAGCCCCCGGTCAGCAAACTTAAAAGTGATTTAATCCCTAAGTAGCTATGTACGCTATCTAAGAAACGAGCTAACCCGTCATTGACTGATGCATTAGAGTTTTTTGCAAGTTGCAGTTTTTTGCTAAACCCAACCTCTTCGGCTAATATAAAAATCACAGTCAACAAAATCATAAAAGTATTGGTCAGTGCATTTCCAAAAGATGTCAGTGTATTGCCTGCAATCTGCATAATAGCACCAGGATTAAGGCTTTCTCGCATCTGCCCAGCATCAAGTATTAAGCCAAGACCACTTAACCAATGGAGCAGCACAGCACTCATCTCTTGAAGCCTATGTTCATAGCCTGGTAAATTTTTTCGAAAATCACCCACAGATGATCCTACCAGTGCGCCAATCAACCAGCCCACCAAGAACACACAACCTACAATTAAACAAATAGACAGTCCGCCTGGTACTTTTTTTGCTTTAAGCCAAGACAAAAGGGGGGAGAAAATGAGGGCTATAAACACTGATAGAAAAAAAGGTACTAATAACGCTTCTGCCATTTTAATTCCGGCAACCACTACAACAAAAGCAGCAGCAGTTACAAGGCCTTTTGTAAATGATGAGGATTCTTTCATGCGTCTGTTTCCAATAGCTCTATTAGTAGTTTTTGTATTTTTTTAACCCCCTGCTCTGTAAGAAGGTCGCTCGGATGATTCGTGCCCTCCACTTTGCTTATAACTTGGCAGCGCAAGCGAATATTTTCTAGTATTTCATTATGCCTAATCGGAAGCCCAAGAAATACCTCCCAATCATTAGTGGTAGCATTACCATTTAAAACTAAACGTAATAGCTCAACAACATTTTCCTTCTCTAGGCGATACACGGGAGGCCCGGTTCGTAAAAAAATTAGAACAGCTATTAGAACAAAAATGAAAGTAGCAACCAAAGTCAGTAAGAGGCTCAAAAATCCGCCGATTATTTAAAAACAGTAATAAAATTTACAACAAAAGATATGCTTTAACCATAATTTAATTTTCAACCTATTGTCGCTGAAAGAGACAATTATTGCTGTATGCACATCAGAGCTCCCTTGTGGCGCTAAATCTAAGATCTGGGTATCTCTCCTTTGTTAGAGATAAATTAACTCTAGTAGATGCAAGGTAGGTTAGATAGCCGCCGCCATCTAACGCTACACCATCTGGCACTTTTCGCTTTATTTCTTCTATTTTTCGAACATCGTCAGCCTCTATCCATCGGGCCGTATGTACATTTACTGGCTCATAAACTGCTTCCACGCCATATTCATCTTTGAGCCGAAAAGTGACCACATCAAATTGCAGTTGTCCTATCGCACCAACAATAATATCATTATTATTTAGCGGGAAAAAAACCTGGGTACTGCCTTCCTCAGACAACTGCTTGATACCTTTCTGTAATTGTTTCATTTTCAATGGATCACGCAGTCGGATGCGTCTGAATAGTTCTGGAGAAAAATAGGGAATACCGGTAAATTTGATATTCTCTCCAGTGGTAAAGGTATCGCCTACCTGGATAGTGCCGTGATTATGTATCCCAATAATATCTCCAGCCACTGCTTCATCTAGTGACACTCTCTCTCCCGCTTTAAAACCAACAGCATCAGAAATACGCAAATCTTTTTTCTGCCTAACATGGCGAATCTTCATTCCTTTGATATATCTGCCTGAGCAAATACGCACAAAAGCTATTCGGTCTCGGTGTTTTGGATCCATATTGGCTTGTATCTTAAAAACAAACCCAGAAAATTCTTCCTCACTCGCAGCTACATTTCGTTCTATTGCGGCCCTAAATTGCGGGGGCGGAGCTAAATCCACAAAATTATCTAGCATTTCTCTTATGCCAAAATTAGCCAACGCTGTACCAAAAAATACAGGGGCTAACTGTCCATTCAAAAACATTTCCATATCAAAAGAGTTTGTGGCGCCCTTCACAAGTTCTATCTCCTCCCTGACACTTATAGCCAAGTAACTCAAAAACTCACTTGCTTCATCCGAGTAAAGGCCTTCTATCCTCAAATCTTCAGGAATAATACTTCCTTGGCCTTGCTGGAAAACATGTATTGTATCTGTATGAAGACTGTACACACCCTTAAAGTCTTTGCCACAACCAATAGGCCAATTAATTGGAGCGCAGCTGATCTTTAACACTGCCTCTATCTCATCCAAAAGGTCAATCGGGTCGCGTATTTCACGATCCATCTTGTTTATAAAGGCTACTATTGGTGTATCTCTTAGTCGACATACATTCATCAACTTGATCGTACGCTGCTCTACGCCTTTTGCACCATCAATAACCATTAATGCTGAGTCTACCGCTGTTAGAGTACGATAAGTGTCTTCAGAAAAATCTTCATGTCCCGGGGTGTCCAGTAAGTTGACTATGCGACCTTTATAAGGAAACTGCATGACAGAAGATGTTACAGAAATACCGCGATCTTTCTCCATCTGCATCCAGTCAGAGGTTGCATGTCTATCGCTTTTTCTACTTTTTACTGTTCCAGCAATTTGGATCAGATTTCCAAATAATAAAAGTTTTTCGGTAATGGTGGTTTTACCCGCATCAGGGTGCGAAATTATCGCAAAAGTTCTTCTTAGCCTCACCTCTTTAGAAATTAAACTTGGTGACATTTTCTATTTTCCTTTGATGCAAAAATAAACGTACATAAAAAATTAATGCGGCTTTGAAAGCTACCAATGCAACGGCTTGAAATTATACACAGATTACCAAGGAAATAGCCCCCTGAACTGCATCTCAAAATAGCAGATATAAAAATCCTTTGTGGAAATTTGACAATATTTTTACAGCAATGATTACCAACAAGGACCTGAACGAAACCATCCAGCTATCGAAAAACGACTTTTCTTACTGGCCAACACCTCATGATAAACATCTTCGCTGAAGAAAATAACAACAGTACCAAGAACAGGCTCGACACTCATTATAATTTCTTCAGAATGATGGCCGTATATAAGCAACTCTCCCCCATCCCCTGCCATCCAATCTTTGTTTAGATAGACTACAATTGATAGCACTCTATTTGATTTTCCCCTAAAAGAATCCTTATGCTTTGCATAAAATCCATCTTTGCCATAATAAGAAAAATGACTCTCAAATGAAGACAACCCTAGAAATAATCGCCTATTCAGGTAGTCCTGCAACGATGACGCCCACTTAAGCCATTCTTTCTCACCATCAGTGGAGCCGGTAATCCAGGAGGTTCTGTCAGTACGAACAGATTTATCTATCGCATGATCATCTCCCCTTCCAACTCCAGCATTTGCAAATAATACTGAAGACGTTAATTCTAAGCGCATAGAGAGTTGGGCAAGAAATCCTGATGTCAGCCTCCTAGTTTGAACACTATAACCATTTGAAAAGAGATCGCCTGCTATCGCTTCAAATAAAGTATCTCGGCCATTTTCGTTTATATCTTTGTTTGTCTTAATAGCCTACAGCTCCATAGCCATTAGTAGGGCATCCTCAGATGTTAATGCGGTCTGGTAATAATTTTTTCTTTGGCATACCTCAACAAACCCAATATTTTCATATAAATAAATTGCACTAGCATTATTCACTCTTACTTCAAGGAAAAATCTTTGTGCATTTTCCGAAACAATAGCAATCAAATGCTCGAGCAAATAACGTCCGTGGCCTTTGTTTTGATGTTCAGGATGAATAGCAATATTAAGAATTTCAGCTTCGTTAACAACAATATTGTAAATTGTATAGCCTATAACATGGTCATCTAAGGTAAGGGTCAAGCCATGATGTTTCTCACAGCTATCAATGAACTGACTTTTCCGCCAAGGATGAGGCGTAGATTTTTGTTCAATCTGAGTAATATCAGCCACATCAGAGAGTGCCATAGGACGTATATTTAAACGATTTATTATCACAGTATGCACTTAGCAGTTATTTAATTTCTCTTTGCTAGGGATCGAATGGTTTCCCATACTTCTAACTTCGACGAAGGGTCCTTTAAAATTTCTTGCAGACTTTTAACAACAAAAGTGTCCACTACATCTTTTATTTTTATAGTTTTATCTACAATATCCGCATAAGGCTCTTCTGTAGAGGAGAATAACTCAAACGCTATTTTCCCCATAAACAGCACATTGGTTTTGCTGATGCGAGCATCAACAAAATCTGACATCATTTTACGAGCATCAGATTTATCTTGAAGGTCGTCACTCTCGACAGGCCAGTCAATTAGCTCAGCACGCGGTAAACTGCCAACAAGGAATCCCATACTACGCAAAATATTAGCAAGCAATTGGCACTGATCATCGTTTAATTTAGCATCGGCATCTAATTCGTTAAAAACCAAAAGCTCATCGCAGGGTTGCCAGCATGCTAGCCTAAAACTCAAGGGCGCAGCAAACACTGTATTTATGTTCCCTGTTGGCATTATATTTTTTTTTGGGGTTACTTTCAGCGCGTCAGTCGTCTCTATTTTAGATAAATACTGCGTTACACCTAAGTTAAAAAGATACCAAGTGCGTGACTCTGTATTCATAAGCCCCCTAAATGCCATCTAATTGGGGATGCAAACGATCTGGATTTTGTATTAAGTTAAGCGCATGCAGGTAAGCTCTAACACTAGCAACCAAGACATCGGTGTCAGCCCCCTGTCCATTTACAATACGGCCACCTTTTTCCAGACGGACAGTAACCTCACCTTGAGAATCCGTTCCAGCAGTTACCGCATTTACAGAATAAAGCTTAAGCTCTGTATCACTTTTTGCTAGTTTCTCTATAGCCTTGAATGCTGCGTCAACAGGGCCGTCTCCCTCAGATGAAGAATCGTATGACTCACCCTTATATTTCAAAGTAAGCGTCGCAGAAGGAGGCCGGCCTGTTTTTGAGATCACCTCTAAAGCTTCTAGTGTTATTTGATCGCCGTTCGATTCATCCAGTTGTACTTCTGAAACAAGGGCCTGAAGATCCTCATCATATATTTCACGTTTTTTGTCAGCCAAATCTTTAAACTTAGCGAAAGCTTCGTTCATTTCGGTCTTGCTCTCAAAATGAGTCCCAAGCTCCTCGAGGCGAGCCGCAAAAGCCGCGCGCCCAGAAAGCTTGCCTAAAACAATTTTATTAGTTTGCAAGCCCACATCTTGAGCACTCATAATTTCATAAGTTTCACGAAATTTAAGCACTCCATCTTGATGAATTCCTGACTCGTGTGCAAAAGCGTTAGCGCCAACAATTGCCTTGTTGGGCTGCACAGGAAATCCCGTGATGCTCGATACTAACCGAGACGTTGAAGTAATATGAATAGTTTCGATACGCGTCTCCACTGGGAAGATATCCTTTCGCGTTCTTACTGCCATCACCACCTCTTCAAGGGCAGCATTACCTGCGCGTTCACCTAAACCATTAATAGTACATTCTATTTGACGAGCCCCTTTCATGACAGCTGCCAATGAATTGGATACAGCCAAGCCAAGGTCATTGTGGCAATGTACAGAGAAAATTGCTTTATCTGAATTAGGGATAGATTCAATCAAACGACCAATAGTGTTTGCATACTCCTCTGGAAAGCCATAACCAACTGTATCTGGAAGATTAATAGTTTTTGCCCCAGCGCCAATAACACCTTCGATAACACGGCACATAAAATCAAAATCTGAACGGCTTGCATCTTCTAGGGAAAACTCGACATCATCTATTAAATTTCGAGCGTACTTTACGGCGGATACAGCCTGCTCAAAAACTTGATCTGGATTCATCTGAAGTTTATATTTCATATGGATTGGCGATGTTGCAATAAAGGTATGAATACGCCCTGAAGACGCCCCCTTTAAAGCCTCTGCAGCGCTATCAATATCCTGATTCTTGGCGCGAGCAAGACTGCAAACAGTGCTGTCTTTAATCGTCTCAGCAATAGCCTTAACTGATGCAAAATCACCAGGGCTGGAAACAGCAAATCCTGCTTCAATGACATCAACTCGAAGTTTCTCTAGAGCCTTAGCCACTCTCAGTTTTTCATCCCTAGTCATGGATGCACCAGGGCTTTGCTCCCCATCGCGTAGCGTTGTATCAAAAATTATTAATTTTTGTTTTTTCATATTACATCTTTACCCCATAAATCTTAGCTTTTAGCCATAACGCTGGAGCTGAAAAGCTATACACTAAGGCAAAAATAAATAAAATTCGAGGCGGGTCAATTGTCACCACAATAAGACCCATCACCACAGAAAAAATCACTACGAAAGGCACCTTTCCCTTAAGGTCAACTTCTTTCAGGCTGCGATAGTGAAAGTTAGAAACCATCAACAAGCCAGCTAAAGCGGTTACTGCCGCCACCAAAAATGCTAACTCATTTGTTAGCTCGATCCCATGACTACACCAGACCAAAGATGCTATCAGTGCAGCTGCTGCGGGGCTTGGAATTCCAACAAAACAATCGCTCTTCCCTGAATCAACTTGAGTGTTAAAACGGGCAAGCCTGAGCGCCGCACATGAGGCATAAATAAAAGCAGCAGCCCATCCAATACGGCCTATCTCGTTAAGTATCCAGCTAAAAGCCAGCACTGCAGGCGCTATACCAAAAGAAACCATGTCAGAAAGACTGTCATATTGGAGGCCAAACTCACTAGATGTGTTTGTCATGCGCGCTACAGTTCCATCCAGCCCATCGAAGATCATTGCAATAAAAATTGCAATTGCAGCTGCTTCAAATTTTCCATCCATCCCCGCAAGAATTGCATAAAAACCAGCAAACATAGCTCCAGTAGTAAAAAGATTGGGCAGAAGATAAACGCCTCTATGTCTAGCCTTTACATGCTCAAGAGGCAATTTATCGCCTTCGGTCGCTGGGGGTGAATCATTAATATTTGATGTATTATCTTGACCCTTGATATCGGTCATATCTAATCCTTCGGTATGTAACACAAAACCTACATTTATCTTTTTAGTGCATCCGTGTGGTTGATTATCCCCCAATTTTAGCTTCTACCCTAGAGTTCAATGCATTAAAGATTAATATTACATCAAACACTAAAGCATGAGATAAAAAAACCGCGCCTTGGCGCGGTCAACTAGGCGGTCACTTAAAAATGTCTAGTTTTTATCTTTATCTACCAACTGGTTGGCTGTAATCCATGGCATCATAGAGCGCAATTTAGCACCAGTTTGTTCAATAGGATGCGCTGCATTATTACGACGATATGCTGTCATAGAAGGGTAATTCATTGCTCCTTCTGTAATAAACATTTTCGCGTATTCTCCGTTTTGAATACGCTTCAAAGCATTGCGCATAGCTTCACGAGATTGATCGTTAATAATTTCTGGGCCAGTGACATACTCTCCATACTCTGCATTATTAGATATAGAATAGTTCATATTGGCAATGCCTCCTTCATACATCAGGTCAACGATTAGCTTGAGCTCATGCAGGCACTCAAAATAAGCCATTTCAGGAGCATATCCGGCCTCCACCAATGTTTCGAAGCCAGCTTTCACTAATTCAACCGCTCCCCCACAAAGAACTGCCTGTTCTCCAAATAAATCTGTTTCGGTTTCATCTTTAAACGTAGTTTCAATGATACCTGTTCTTCCGCCACCAATACCGGACGCATAGGACATAGCTACATCTCTTGCCTTGCCTGAAGCATCTTGATAAATTGCAACTAGATCAGGAATACCGCCGCCTTTAGTGAATTCATTGCGAACTGTATGTCCGGGAGCTTTAGGTGCAATCATAATTACATCTAAATCTTTGCGAGGTACAACCTGATTATAGTGAATTGCAAAGCCATGAGCAAAAGCCATGGTGGCTCCCTTCTTGAGGTTTGGCTCAATTTCATCTTTGTAGAGATGCGACTGAAATTCGTCCGGCGTAAGGATCATCACTAGATCAGCTCCAGCGACAGCCTCAGGAACGTTCTTTACAGCTAATCCAGATTGCTCAGCTTTAGCAACAGAGGGTGAACCTGGGCGAAGCCCTACGGTGACATCGACACCTGAATCTTTTAGATTCAAGGCATGCGCATGGCCTTGTGAGCCATACCCAATAATGGAAACTTTCATCCCCTGAATAATTGAGAGGTTACAGTCTTTATCGTAAGAAACTTGCATGTTTTTATCCTATATTTTTTATAAAACAAATAGTTATATTTTATGGAGTACCTGTAAAAATCATACTATAAATCAATCATACCTTCAGTATTTTTTCACCACGAGCTAACCCAGAAACCCCTGATCTAACTAACTCAAGGATATCTGCATAATTGATAGCCTCAAGAAAAGCATCAAGCTTATCGCTGCTACCTACGAGCTGTAATGTATATGCATTGACGTTTACATCAACTACTTGGCCACGAAAAATATCTATGCAATGATTAATTTCTGCTCTCTGAGCCTCGTTTGCCTTTACTTTCACTAGCATTAGTTCTCGTTCGATATGGGAGCCTTCGATCAAATCTACGACTTTTATCACATCTATTAATTTATTTAAGTGTTTGGTAATTTGCTCAATCACCTGATCACTGCCATGCGTAGTAAGCGTTAATCTAGATAACGTCAAATCATCAGTTGGGGCAACATTAAGCGTATCAATGTTATAGCCTCTCTGTGAAAATAATCCAACTACTCTAGATAGGGCACCCGGCTCATTTTCCATTAACACTGAAAGTATATGTCTCATCAAGTACGCTCCTTTTTGCTCAACCACATATCACGCATCGACCCATTAGGGGCAATATGCATTGGATATACATGCTCTGAACGATCAACATTAATATCCATAAAGACCAGTCGATCCTTTAAGCTAAAGCACTCCGACATTTTATCGTCCAGTTCATCGAAATTTGAAACCCGCATTCCTACA
Source organism: Porticoccus sp. Uisw_050_02 (assembly GCF_047729555.1). NCBI lineage: Bacteria > Pseudomonadati > Pseudomonadota > Gammaproteobacteria > Cellvibrionales > Porticoccaceae > Porticoccus > Porticoccus sp. Uisw_050_02. The sequence continues at coordinate 1,107,109 of NZ_CP159825.1, forward strand.
TGCCCATACGCCTCTGTTAATTTTACAAAATCTGGCAAAGAATCCTCATAAAGACTAGATGAATAGCGTCCACTGTACTGCATGTCCTGCCATTGCCTAACCATGCCAAGAGCCTGATTGTTCAAACTAATAATCTTTATGGGAAATCCATACTGCAGGCAGGTAGACAGCTCTTGTATACACATTTGTATGCTACCCTCACCTGTCACGCAAGCCACTATTCCTGAAGGATAAGCTAGCTGGACACCCATGGCTGCAGGCAAACCGAAACCCATAGTTCCAAGGCCCCCTGAGTTGATCCAACGACGAGGCTTATCGAACAAATAATACTGGGCAGCAAACATTTGATGCTGGCCAACATCAGAGGTAACCCAGGCGTCACCGCCTGTTACTTTGTAGAGGCTTCTAATCACATCCTGGGGCTTAATAACATCGCCAGCACTCGGCTCATGTCGAGGTTGAGTATATATTCCATACTGTTCCCTCCACTCGTTTATCTGCATCCACCATTGAGACAAAGCCTCTTGATCTAGAATTTCTTTGTTGTCATTAATTTGATCAATCATTTGCTGCAATATAGTGCCGCAATCACCAACAATAGGGACATCTATAGTCACGATTTTAGAAATAGATGTAGGGTCAACATCAATATGTATAATTTTTGCAGATGGGCAAAACTTACTAGGAGTATTGGTCACCCTATCATCAAAGCGTGCCCCCACTGCGAGAATAACATCAGCTTCATGCATGGCATTATTTGCTTCTACAGTTCCATGCATTCCTAGCATTCCTAGAAACTGAGGATCAGTTCCCGGAAAAGCCCCAAGCCCCATTAGTGTATTTGTTATAGGTATATTTAACAGTCTTGTAAGTTCAGTTAACTGGGGAGATGCATCGCCCAAAACAACACCGCCACCGCTATAAATAATGGGGCGCTTGGCTGCTAATAAAGTCTTGATAGCACGTTTAACTTGACCGCCATGCCCTTTAGTTGTCGGGTGATAAGAACGTATTTTTATTTTTTCAGGATACTCGTAAGGTATGCGATGATGTGGTGCAGTAACATCCTTGGGAATATCTACAATAACCGGTCCAGGTCGACCTGTCCTTGCAATATAGAAGGCTTTGGCGATAACGCCAGCGATTTCGGATGCGTCCATCACTAGAAAGCTATGCTTAACTATAGGCCTAGAAATTCCGACCATATCAGTTTCCTGAAAAGCATCGCCACCAATTTTATCACGAGGAACTTGTCCAGATATAACAACCATAGGAATAGAATCCATATAGGCAGTTGCAATACCCGTTATCGCATTTGTGGCTCCGGGACCAGAGGTTACAAGAACTGTACCGACATCTCCGGTAGCGCGAGAGTAGCCATCAGCAGCATGCACGGCGCCCTGCTCATGTCGAACGAGTATATGCTGGACATCTTCCTGCTGAAATAGTGCATCATAGATATGCAGTGCTGCACCGCCAGGGTAGCCCCAGATGTGCTTTACCCCTACATCCTTAAGTGCACGAACAACTATTTCACCGCCAGAAAAAAGTTCCAATTTACAAGCCCTCAAATATGAATAAAATCACTCCGAAAAGCCTATCAAGGAACATAAATAGTATAATGCTGCAACATCACAGGTATGTTTGTTATAACACAGCAACTGAAAATATATCAGTGCTTCAGATTCATGGGTAAACAAATCTGTTCTGGATGCCGAGAAAACGCTGTTTACGCTTATCTAGCAGGCTGGCAAGGAGCCAGTTTGTGAGAGTATCGACCTAAGACCTCCCACAGAAGAACAAATTTTAGAGCGTAAATGCAATGTAGTCAAGAATATAGCTTATGCTTCTCGACTAAAACCAGAAAAACAGATGCTTTGCTGTTTTTCAAACAAACCATATTAGACTTGCCATTCTGCCAGTATTTCCATCTCGTCGATAGGAATAAAAATTCAGACGATCGCTGTAAGTACAACGATCGCCACCATAAATTTGAGTAACTCCTGCTTCATTTAAAATTACTCTGGCAAGTCCATATAAATTAGCCATCCATTTTTTGGTTTTTTTTTCATCTTCCTCTGTAGTTCTGAGAAAACAGGTATTAAACTTTTCCTTTATGCAGGGAGTGCTAGCGCTAGAAAGAAATGCCTGCCTAACTTCGACACCAACTTCAAAATTTTTTTGACTTATTGCGGGGCCAAGATAGGCCATTAGATCCCTAGGAGATACAGCAAGCTGCCTGATTGTATTTTTCACTATACCTGCAGACAAACCTCGCCAGCCCGCATGAATCGAAGAAACTATAGTGCCTTGTGTATTACAGATTAAAATTGGCAAGCAATCTGCCGTTGTCACAGCGCAAACGATACCAGCTATATCTGTAAAAGATGCATCTCCGATTACAGCTGGTGCACTACAAGTGGCTTTTATTACATGCGCCCCGTGCACCTGATCAAGTAGTTGCGGGGCTGATGGTAAATTTAATTCTTTTGACAGATCTCGCCAGTTTCTCTTAACAGAATCGACGCTGTCTCCTGTATTAAAGCCAAGATTCAAGCTATTCCATGGGGGTAGAGAGACACCGTTTTTCCTAGTAGTAATGATAGAAAACACATTTACTGGAGCCGGCCAGTCCGGTTTCAATATATTCATATCCGGATCAAAAATTTAAATCTATGGGCAATTTTCACAACACAGAACTCACTCATTGTTAGTTTCTGTTTTTAAGGCCTCCAATAAAATCACAAAATCTTTTGGTGCAGGAGCATGCCATTCTATATATTGGTTAGAAGTAGGGTGAATTAATCCTAGTCTTCCGGCATGCAAGGCTTGACGCCTAAAGCCCCGTAATACTGTTTGTAATTTCAAAGTTGCACCCTTAGGTAGCTTAAGGCGACCGCCATAAACTGAGTCACCAATCAAAGGGTATCCAATATCTGCCATGTGAACGCGTATTTGGTGCGTTCTACCCGTCTCTAATTTAACCCTAATATGTGTGTACTGAGAAAATTTTTCAATCACCCTATAGTGAGTTATTGCCTCTTTTCCACCATGACCAACAACGGCCATTTTAGTACGAATTTGAGGATGTCGCCCCATAGGCTTCTTGACTGTTCCTCCGCCTGTCATAATCCCTTGAGCAATAGCCTGGTATTCACGAGAAACTGTCCGTGATTGCAGCTGTTTGATCAGCGAATGATGAGACTCTAATGTTTTAGCGACAACCATAAGTCCGGTAGTATCTTTATCTAGACGATGCACAATCCCAGCACGAGGAATTTTTTCATTAGTCGAAATATGATGTATGAGGCCATTAAGCAGGGTTCCTGTGTAATTACCCGCAGCCGGATGAACAACTAGCCCGGCTGGTTTATTTATAACAATTATATCCTCATCTTCAAATACAATGTCTAGGCTGATGGCTTCTGGCTTCCATTCCCCTTCTGGTTCTAGCATTACGTTGGCTGAAAGCAGCTCACCACCGATAAGCTTATCCTTGGATCGACGAATATTTCCATCTACCAGCAAATCTCCTTTTTTTATCCATAGCTGCAATCGTGATCTTGAAAAGCCCTTAAATAGATCAGATGCAGCTTGATCTAAACGCATTCCACGGAATGATAGCGGTACACTTTCTTCTAGTTTTATAGTGTCTGACATATAGTCTCAGTTATTGATATTTTGTATACTGTCGAGGCTGTGGTTAAATACCATATCTTACAGATGTAGCGATGTCTAAAAAACACTTTAAGCTTAACTTAATAAAGTTAACACAGGGATGTGGTCATTCATGCGATTTTTGTTTTCAATACTACTACTTACATGCTTTTTAACCACTGGATGCACATGGTTTAACAACATGAATGGCATCTCAAGCGCTTCAGAGGATCTTGATACTACCAGCTACACAGAAAAAGATTTTTTTAATGCCATTCAAGGAGACCTTAAAGGTGGCTTTTGGTACACAGCTATTGATAAATTACATGCGCTTGAGGCTCAATATCCATTTGGAGACTACGCTGAACAGGCACAACTTGAACTAATATATGCTCACTTTAAAGCAGGTGAGCATGTAGCTTCCACTAGCGTTGCTGAGCGATTTATTCGGTTGCATCCACAAAACTCGAATGTCGACTACGCTTATTATCTAAAAGGGCTATCTTCTTTTGTAGAAAGTGATGGCATGTTCGGAAAGCTACTTCCGATAGACGAAACAAAACGTGATCCAGGGGCAGCCCGTAATTCTTTCTCTTCTTTCAGCGAACTGTTAAACCGATTCCCAGAAAGTCCATATGCTCCAGATGCTCAAAAACGGATGATCTACCTACGAAATATTCTTGCACGTCATGAGGTTCATGCAGCGAATTACCTCTTAACCCGTGGCGCATACCTTGCTGCTGCCAATAGAGGTCGCTATATTATCGAAAACTTTCAAAAAACTCCTGCTGTTCCAGACGGTCTTGCCATTATGGCCCAAGCCTACCATCTCATGGAAATCCATGATCTTTCCAATAACGTGGCTGAATTGCTTGCGAAAAACTACCCAAATCATCCAGTCTTAGACTCTAATGGAAAGTTTCAATATCAAACCACCTCATTGTCGCTAAAAAGAAGCTGGACCAACACACTAACTGCTGGGTTGTTTGATAAGCCAGCGGAACTTGGATTTGATTCCCGTCATATCTTTAATGAGCGCTACAAAAACATACCTAGAGGTCAGGATAAAACATCATGGACAAGCAAGGTTAGCTTTGGTGTGTTTGACTGATCATCATTTAAGCCTTTTCAAAAATCATCCTTATAGGGAAGAAATCTTTTTTTTATCTAAAAAAGATGTAGATCTTAAGTCTCTATTTTTAATGCATTCAAACTTTAGGCCATTCAAAAGAAAGAAGGGTTTTGAGGGACTAGTGCAACTAATCACCGAACAACAACTGTCTGTAGCTTCCGCCAAAGCGATATTCAACAGACTCAAAAAGATAGTCCCTATATTTAAGCCAAAAGAATTTTTACAAAAAAATGATCTGCAATTACAATCAACTGGGTTGAGTAGGCCTAAGATAAGCTATTGCAGGATCCTGGCTGAGAGAATTATCTCGAAAGATCTTTCTTTTCGTGTAGTTCATAAAATGAACGATGAAGAGCTAAAAAAAGAACTCTGCAAAATTAAAGGAATCGGTGCATGGACTGCAGAGTGCTATATGCTAGCCTCCCTTCAAAGAAGGGATATTTGGCCTGTTAAAGACGTAGGCTTGCAGGTTGCTATACAGAGAATTAAAAATTTGAAGAGTAGGCCTACTGAAAAAGAAATGGTCATGCTGGCAGCTGAGTGGCAGCCCTATAGATCAATTGTAGCCAATGCACTATGGGCATCTTATGATTAAATTTGTTTAAGCATTTCAAGAAAACAGCACCTATTAGCCTCTAGGTCAAAAACAGAGAACAAGGGCCCTCAAAAATGAATAATGAATTTACCTACAATGAAATTCGCGAACAAATGAAAGTTATGCCAAACATTGATCCTGAATTCGAAGTAAGGCGACGACTAAGTTTTATAAAATCAACTCTCATTAAATCAGGGCTGACACATTTAGTTCTCGGCGTAAGCGGTGGTGTTGATTCGGCGACCTGCGGAAGACTGGCTCAACTAGCAATAGATCAGCTTAACCAAGAACACCTAGGCCCTACATATGTTTTTATTGCCGTAAGACTTCCATATGGAGCGCAGGCGGATGAGGCGGATGCGCAGGCGGCCTTACAATTTATTCAGCCATCTAAAACTGCTTTTATTGACATTAAACCAAGTGTAAATGATATCCATGAAAAAGTAGTTAGCACTACAAATAGCAATGTAACGTTCACTAATGTAAAAAAAGACTTCGCCAAAGGCAACACTAAAGCTCGTATTCGCATGACAGTGCAATATGAAATCGCTGGTTTGTGTGAAGGGTTGGTTCTTGGGACAGATCATTCTGCCGAAAATATTACTGGATTTTATACAAAATGGGGTGATGGAGCTTGCGACTTGGCTCCCCTGTTTGGTTTAAGTAAAAGACAAGTGCGCAAAATTGCTAAGTTCCTCGGTGCACCAACCAAGCTCGTCAGTAAAACACCGACAGCAGATCTTGAATGTCTTGCTCCACAAAAAGCAGACGAGGATGTCTTAGGGATTACTTATGACAAAATTGATGATTTTCTAGAAGGAAGGCCTATCAGTGAAGAGGCAATGGGCACTATTGTTTCTCTCTTTAATAAAACCATACATAAGCGTAGCTCTATCGCAACAATTTATGATCATAGTAGTCCATAAAAGCTACTAACGAAGCTCTCGGGGAATTGAAAACTTTACATTTTCTTCCATCCCGACAGCCTCGATTGGAATTTTACATCCCATAAGCGCCAAAACATCAATAACAGAACTAACGAGGGCTTCTGGAGCAGAAGCCCCAGCCGTAACGCCAATCTTAGTTTTTCCCAGTAGCCACTCCTTATTGATCCCTTCAGCATCATCAATCAAATACGCTTCCACGCCGCAATGTGCAGCCAGCTCTTTCAAGCGATTAGAGTTAGAGCTATTAGCTGAGCCAACAACGAGAATCAAATCACATTCAAGAGCTAATTGTCTGACAGCATCCTGTCTATTTTGAGTGGCGTAGCATATATCATCTGTTTTCGGTCCCTTTATGAGAGGGAAACGCTTCCGCAATGCATTTATAATTTGAATCGTATCGTCAACAGATAGCGTTGTTTGGGTCACATAAGAAATTTTATCTGGATTTTCGACTTGCAATTCTTTTACGTCAGATTCGCTTTCTACCAGATAAATACGACCCCCGTTAGCGACTTCAGGATATTGACCCATCGTACCTTCAACTTCAGGATGCTCTTGGTGGCCAATCATTATACAGTCGCGACCCTCATCGCTAGATCGAGCAACCTGCATATGCACTTTTGTCACCAAAGGACAGGTTGCATCAAAGATTCTCAAATTTTTTTCATTAGCTTTTTTTCTTACAGATTGGGATACCCCGTGTGCACTAAAAATTACTGTCACATTATTCGGAATATCTTCTATTTCATCTACAAAAATGGCGCCACGCTCACGCAATATACCCACCACTGATTTATTATGCACCACTTCGTGACGAACATAGATGGGGGCGCCATAAATGTCTAGCGCTCGAGAAACTATTTCAATAGCCCGATCTACTCCAGCGCAAAATCCTCTTGGGTTGGCTAGCTTTACATCAATCAATGTTTTACCACTGGCTCAACAGAGAGAATTTTCACTTTAAAACTAACAGTATGTCCAGCCAAAGGATGGTTGAAGTCTACTATGACTATTTTTTCATCGAAATCTATCACTACGCCAGGTAATTCAGCTTTGTTTGCGTCAGCAAAGGATATCAATAACCCCACCTCAATATCTAGACTGTCAGCAAAATCTTTCCGAGAGAACTCCTGGATATTACTAGGGTTGTGCTGTCCAAAACCATTTTCTGGTTCTATAATAATTGTCTGCTCTGCTCCCGCCACCAGGCCAGTCAAAGCAAGCTCAAATCCTGGTAGCAATTTTCCGTCTCCAAAAACACAGGCGGCAGGATCTTTATCAAAATTAGAATCTACCAAGGATCCATCTTCTAAAGAAAGTGAAAAATGCAATGTTATTTTTGTATCCGGCCCAACAGGAGGCATCCCTGTATCAGATAATTTGCTCATAAGATCACCTATTCATACTTTTTTTGATACAAGAAAGCTCTCAAAAATTAAAAATACCGCTCCCAAAGTAATACTTGCATCAGCAATATTAAATACTGGCCAATGGTATATACCGTAATAAAAATCAATAAAATCAATAACATATCCTAAAAATATTCGATCGTACAGGTTACCAAGAGCGCCGCCTAAAATTAAAGCTAAAGACGTCGATAAAAAAAACTGTGACGCTTTCAAGCGATATAGCCAAACTATCAAGACAATACTTGCTGCCAATGAAATTATTAAAAATAACCAACGCTGCCAACCCCCAGCATCACTTAAAAAACTAAATGCTGCTCCCGTATTGTGCACCAAGGTAAAATCAAGCCCAGGAAAAATATTAATATATTCTCCATATAAAAAATTTTGAGTTATTGTATATTTAGCAAGCTGATCGGCAATCAACAAAACAATAGCTACAACATACCACCGCGCTATTTGCCAGCTCATAACATTAATCCTAAAAAATTAACTATAGCTAAAGACTGCGGGGAAACATGGGCACTCTTAGGCATATAAACGCTGCTCGCCCTGTCCATCAATATTTTCAATACAACGACTGCAAATATCAACATGTTTTGCATGAGAGCCTACATCTTCGCGATGATGCCAACATCGCTCACACTTTGCATGCTTTGTTCTGATGGCTTGTACCAAGAGCCCATCAATTTCTGTTGGTGCTACATCTACGGCATCACTAAGAGGTTTTATCTCAGCTTCAGAAGTAATAAAGACGAACCTTAGCTCATCCTCTAGCTTCTCTAGAGTCTTTTGTATTTCTTCGTTCACATAAACTATGACTTTGGCTTCAAGTGATTTTTGAATACCATCTTTCTTTTTTTCTTCTAAAATTTTGTTGACTGCATTTCGTACCCCTAAGATTAGCTCCCAGTCACTGGCTGTAATTTTGCCTCCAACAACAAATGGCAATTCTTTCCATTCGGCAAAAAAAACAGACTCTTCTCTATCACCAGGCATGCATGCCCAAATTTCTTCTGCGGTAAAGCTCAATATCGGTGAAATCCAACGGACAAACGCGTCTAAAATATAGTATATGGCTGTCTGGGCTGATCGCCTTGCGATAGAGTTTCCTTGGCAAGTATACTGACGATCCTTGATAATATTTAGATAGAATCCACCCATATCAGTAACACAAAAGTTATGCAGTTTCTGGTAAATATGATGAAATTGGTAGCTATCATATGCTGCTACAATTTCCTTATGCATCTTTATGGTTAGGTCTAAAGCCCAGCGATCAAGCGCTAACATTTCATCGATAGGCACCAGATTGTCAGAAGGATTGAAATCGTCTAGGTTAGACAAAAAGAAACGCGCTGTATTTCGGATTCTGCGATATGAGTCACCAGATCGTTTCAAAATTTCATCAGAAACACTCATCTCACCACTGAAATCTGTAGCTGCAACCCACAACCTCAATACATCAGCACCCTGATCGCTGATAACTTGTTGTGGTGATAATACATTGCCAATAGATTTAGACATCTTGCGGCCATCAGCATCCACAACAAAACCATGTGTCAAAACTGCCTTATAGGGAGCAGTATTTTTTATTGCAATTGCAGTTTTTAACGATGATTGAAACCAACCCCTGTGTTGATCAGATCCTTCGAGATAAAGATCTGCAGGAAATTGCAACTCTTTGCGCTCATCAAGAACAGCGGCATGGGTGACGCCTGAATCAAACCATACATCCAAGGTATCGCTCACCTTGTTATACTCATTTTCTTGGTCACCTAATAATTCCTTGGCATCTATTTCATACCAAAAATCTATGCCGTGCTGCTCGACGCCAGATGCTATAATTTCTATTAAGCGCGGAGTATCAGGATGAACATCGCCAGTCGATTTATGAATGAACAATGGAATAGGAACGCCCCAGGTGCGCTGACGGGAAATACACCAATCTGGGCTATTTTCAAGCATTCCATTAATTCTTGCCTGTCCCCACTCTGGATACCAAGACAACAATGGAACTGCTTTTTTTGCTTTTTTTAGCAAACTACCCTGAGTCATGCTAATAAACCACTGAGGGGTCGCACGATAAATCAATGGGGTCTTAGTTCGCCAACAATGAGCGTAACTATGTGTAATCTTTGTATTAGCAAGCAACCGATTTTTGTTTTTTAGGAGGCCCACGACCTTTTCGTCAACCTTGTAAACATGTTCTCCAGCAAAAAAATCTACGTCTTTTCGAAATATGCCGTTATCATCAATATAATTAAGGGTGCTAATATTATATTTTTCCGCAACAACAAAATCATCCACACCATGATCCGGCGCAGTATGAACACACCCGGTGCCAGCATCAGTTGTAACATGATCTCCAAGAATGACAGGTACCTGACGGTCAGAAAAAGGATGCCTCAAGACTAATAATTCAAGCTGAGAACCTTTAGCGTGACCCACCACCTGATACTCCTTTACCCCCCAGCGGGACAAAATAGACCCCACAAGACTTTTGGCAACCAAATATCGTCCCGGTAAACAACCTGGGGGCTGGCAAGCTAGGAGCACGTAATCTAGTTCGGGGTTCAAGCTAACTGCCTGATTTGACGGCAAAGTCCAAGGAGTTGTAGTCCAGATAACTACGGAGATATCACCAACACCATTAATCTCAGACATTGCTTTGCCGAAAGCCTCTTCGTCAGCCACAGGAAACGCGACGTCAATTGAAAATGAAATTTTGTCTTGATATTCAACCTCAGTTTCAGCCAGCGCCGATGCGCCTACGACACTCCAATAAACTGGCTTGTAGCCCTTAACTAAATGTCCGTTTTCAATAACTCTACCAAGGGCACGAATAATACTTGCTTCAAACTTTTTATCCATAGTGAGATAAGGGTTGCCCCATTCGGCAAAAACACCAAGTCGAATAAAATCTTCCTTTTGCCCTGCTACTTGTCGTTGTGCATATTCCCTACATTTTTGGCGAAAAGTTTTATGATCCACCTTGATCCCAGCTTTTCCAATTTTTTTTTCTACTTCATGTTCAATAGGGAGTCCGTGGCAGTCCCAGCCTGGAACATATGGGGCATCGTAACCACTAAGGGTTCGAGATTTAATCACAATATCTTTTAATATTTTATTAACGGCATGACCAATATGAATTTTACCGTTCGCATAAGGAGGACCATCGTGCAAAATAAACTTTTCTCTACCATGACGCTTTTCGCGCAACCTCTCATAGAGCTTGCTTGCCTCCCAGTGTTTAAGCATTTCCGGTTCCCTCTGAGAGAGATTAGCCTTCATCGGAAACGAGGTAGCAGGCAAATTTAAAGTTAATTTGTAGTCAGTCATTTTTTAAAATCTTCTTCTGTCTTTATGCAGTAAAATATTTTCGAGCGACCTGAATGTCGCGATTAATTGCTGTAACCATCATGTCCATGGAAGAAAACGTTTTTTCATCACGAATTTTAGCTTTAAATTCTACGTGAATTCTTTGTCCATACAAATCTTCATCAAAATCTAATAAATGGACTTCAAGGACCGGCTTAACTAAATCACCTATAGTTGGCCTGATGCCCACATTGGCAACACCCGCTAAGCGGCGATTACCCAACAATACCTCTACAATAAAAACCCCACTTAATGGGGCGCTGTATCTTTTTAGCGCGACGTTAACGGTAGGAATTCCAATCTCCCTACCAAGCCTCTGTCCATAAATAACGCAACCCGTGATCTTAAAGGTTTCACCCAGCAGTCTCTCGGCTAGAATGAAATTAGATGCCTCTAAAGCTGAACGAATACGAGTACTACTAATTCGCTCGCCTTGGTGCTCTAATGTTAAAGTATCAATGACATCAAAATTATTTTTATACCCAGCTTGTTGTAGCAGCCGATAATTTCCACTTCTATCGTGGCCAAACCTAAAATCATCACCCACTACCAAACAGCGAACTTTTAAGCCAGAAATCAAAACTTTTTCAACAAAATCTATTGCTGACAAGCTGCGCAAAGAGCGGTTAAATTGCAAACAAAAAATTTTATCTACACCCACATTAATGAATGCCTCAACTTTTTCACGCAAACGCATTAAGCGAGCTGGAGCCTGTTCGCCAGAAAAAAATTCTTGGGGCTGCGGCTCAAAAATCATAACAACAGAAGGCAACCCAAGCTCGTTAGCTTTATCAATCAACTGCCGTAATATAGCCTGATGTCCTAAATGGACGCCGTCAAAAGACCCGATAGTTGCAACACAACCACTATGCTCAGGCTTCAAATTATGCAAGCCTCTAATAAATTTTTTATTATCTTTGGTCACTTGCCTTGTTATCTTTAGTCACTTGCCATCGATTTCGAGAAATGAAACAAAATTATACCCATCCATGGCGATTAAAAACAGATTAGCTTCTTATTTATATTAGCATTAAGCTCAGCTTGAGCCGATCTAAGTCACAGCTTATTTATTTTTCAGATGAAAAAAGCGAAAACCGCCTAAAAAAAGAGCTGAAATATAAACCATTACACCTACAGCACACATCATGCTTAACCATCCAGCCCTTTCCCACCAGACCAATTCTAGCCAACTGTTCAGGTACGCAGTAAATCCATATAAAGTGACACACATCGCGATATTGGCATTCAACAACATAAATAAAAATTTACGCCAACCTGGCTCTGGAACATACACATCACCCTTACGCAAGCCGCGAAATAACAAAATACTATTTAGTATAGCGGCTAACGATGTTGCTAAAGCCAACCCAACATGTCCTATCTCTAAATAAAAATGAAAAGGTGTCGCTAAAACAATATTGAGCCCCATATTTACCGCCAAAGCTATGATACCTATACGAACAGGGGTTCTAATGTCTTGACGGGAAAAATAACCTGGAGCTAAAACTTTTATCATCATAAAAGCTACCACTCCCACTGAGTATGCACGCAAACTCATAGCAGCCATAGCCATATCTCGGGGCGTCATGACTTCTCCATAATAGAATAATGCTACTAAAATTGGCTCGGCCAAAATTATCAGCGCTATGGCTGCCGGAATAGCAATAAGCAAAACTAAGCGAATCGCCCAATCTAATGTGGCGCTGAACTTTTCAAGATTATCGGCGACATGTTGCCTAGATAGATTAGGCAATATGACGGTAGCAATAGCAATCCCAAACACACCTAAAGGCAGCTCGGCTAAACGGTCAGAATAGTAAAGCCAAGAAATACTTCCCGTGGGAAGAAGTGAGGCTATCATGGTATCCAGCAAAAGATTTATTTGACTCACTGAAACGCCAAAAATTGCTGGGGCCATTAACTTCAGTATCTTGACAACCCCCTCATCACGCCAGCCTAAAGCAGGGGAAGGAATCATATGAATTTGAGCTAAAAATGGTAGCTGAAATAACAACTGTATTATACCTGCAGCTAAAACACCCCAAGCAAGAGCATATACAGGCTCATCAAACCATGGGGAGACAAAAATCGCTGCAACTATCAAGGATATGTTTAAAAAAACGGGAGTGATGGCAGGAACTGCAAATCTATCATAGCTATTAAGAATTGCTCCGGCAAACCCTGTTAAGGATATTAGCATTAAGTAGGGGAATGTAATCTTCAACATGTCGCTAGCAGCAGCAAATTTATCTGGATCATCTAACCAAAAGCCAAATGCAAAAATACCGGTAATCAAGGGAGCCGCTATGACAACTAAAACTGTAACCGCAATAAGTATGGATCCTAAAACCCCAGCTACGCTATTTATTAAAGCTTTTACTGCAGCCTGACTGCCGGCCTCTCTATATTCAGCTAAAACAGGCACAAAAGCTTGAGAAAAAGCACCTTCAGCAAAAAGTCGCCGAAAAAAATTAGGGATTTTAAACGCAACAAAAAAAGCATCTGCCATGGCATCTGCGCCAATAAACCTGGCTATAACGATATCTCGTAACAACCCCAAGACCCTAGAGCACATGGTCATGGAAGCGACTACCCCGCTAGATCTTAATAATCCCACTGGTTCCACTAGAGGGTCTGGCTGCTTGCTTATATCAAGCGCATCTTGATGCTTCAAAAGTTAAGCCCCGATTACTTTGTAAAAGTAAGAAATTAATTTTTAAAATAATCATATCCATATTGAGCTTAAGTTTACGATCATATTTAGATTTAGCACAGACATAACATGAAATATGAGAAGAACTCTCCTAATATTAGATTTTAATCATGATAATAAAGGTTTCACCACAATTCATATTGATAAGCACTAGCAAACATTGTATATTCTCGCGTCTTGAGTTAAGACCTTAATCTTAATATAGCTTATAAGGAGCATTAGGTGGCCAACACACCCCAAGCACGCAAAAGAGCGCGCCAGAATGAAAAAAATCGTAAGCATAATGGCAGCATGCGCTCCATGGTTCGCACCTATCTAAAGAAGACAGATGCTGCCATAGAGTCAGGTGAGGCAGCGGCAGCACAAGCTGCTTTCAATATAGTTGCCCCCATACTTGACCGAATTGCCGATAAAGGAGTTATCCATAAAAATAAAGCTGCCCGTCACAAAAGTCGCTTAAACGCAAAAATAAGGGCCCTTTCAGCTAGCTAGAGCCGTTAAATTAGCTGCCCGAGCAATGTAAAACCGGCATATAGCCGGTTTTTTTATATATAAGTTTTAATTGAACGGCGATCTTTCGCAAAGAGAAAGAGTACTCTAGGTGGAAACATAAATCAGGTCAAAACTAAATTATCACTATGAATTAACTCCTGGGAATCACAATAACCCAGCATATCAGATATAAATGCACTGCTTTTACCAATAATTTTGGCGCTCTCAACGGCACCGTAATTAACGATTCCTCGTGCAACTTCGGCGCCGCTCCCATCAACACACTTCACCAAATCCCCTTTGCGAAAATTTCCCTCTATGCTCTTTACCCCAATTGGAAGCAGGCTCTTGCGATGCTTTACCAGCATTTTTACTGCTCCTGCATCAAGTGTTAATGCACCAAAAACCCTCATCCTGCAAGCCATCCATTGCTTGCGAGCTGCAATTGGTTCTTTGTTAGCAGCAAGCAGAGTGCCCAATATTTGTCCTTTCAGCAATTGAGTTAAGATGCCATCTACCTTGCCATTAGCTATGATAGTGTTTGTACCAGAAAGAGAAGCAAGCCTGGCAGCCTTAAGTTTTGTAACCATTCCTCCTCGCCCCAGACTACCTGAGCCTCCAGCTAATACACTTAACGTCCTATCTCTCGAGTTTCCATAAGAAATTAATTTAGCCCGAGGATTTCTTCTCGGATCTGAATCAAAAAGACCATCCTGGTCAGTTAGTATGATCAATAAATCAGCATCTATTAGATTTGCAACCATAGCGGCCAAAGTATCGTTGTCGCCAAAACAAATTTCATCTGTTGCCACTGCATCGTTCTCGTTAACTATAGGCGCCACTTTGAGCTTAAGTAATGACTGTAATGTATTTCGAGCATTCAGGTAGCGTTCACGAATTGAAATATCATCATGATTTAATAAAATTTGGGCAGTAGTATGCTTATATTTCTGAAACTCAAATTCGTAAGCCTGAGCTAGTCCCATTTGGCCGACGGCAGCGGCGACCTGCAGCTCATGCACCAATGAAGGGCGCTCGTCCCAATTAAGCCTGAACATCCCCTCAGCAACAGCACCAGAAGAAACAATCACAACCTCTAACCCCTTATTAAGCATACCTGCAATCTGTTCCACCCAGGCAGCAATAGCTGCCTTATCAAGCCCTTGATCATTGGAGGTTAATAGTGCGCTGCCAATTTTTACAACCACGCGCTTAGTTTTTTTTACAGAATCTCTGCGATTAATCATATTTCGTCCAGCTACATTATTTAGCCACACTCGTCATGAGTTTTTATTTATCTTTTAAGCTTTATATTAAATGGCTAATTTTTATTATTTTGAAAAATCTTTATTTAATTGCTATATATCACTTCGATATCATCGTCATCGTCATCGTCCGTCAACTTTACCTTCTCTTTTAGCAACTCTATTCGATCTCTAGCTTCAAATTGCATTTTTGACTGGAGCTCTCTTTCGTAAGCTGCAGCTTCAGGGTTCTCTTGCTCCACCTCCCAGCAGTCTTCTAGGCGATTCATTATGTCCTGGCACAAGACTTCGGTCCCAACGGCAGCTAAAGCAGATATATAATATACAGGACCAGTCCATTCTAGCTTTTCAATAACCTCTGCACAGCGACTAATTTTTTCATCTTCCGGCAACATGTCAATCTTATTTAGTACTAACCAGCGCTCACGACCCCAGAGAGTAGGGCTGAATAAATCCAATTCATTCTCTATAACATTAACATTACTAGCTGGGCAGGAGTCATCCGCTGGCAACATGTCAACCAAATGCAACAATAAACGCGTTCTGGTTAAATGTTTTAAAAAGCGGATGCCCAAGCCAGCACCTTCAGCCGCACCTTGGACCAAACCAGGAATGTCCGCAATCACAAAACTACGGTATCTTTGCGGACTCACTACCCCTAAGTTTGGCACTAGCGTGGTGAACGGATAATCAGCGACTTTCGGTCGCGCAGCTGAAACAGCACGGATAAAAGTAGATTTGCCGGCATTCGGAAGCCCCAGCAATCCAACATCAGCCAAAACCTTAAGCTCTAGTTTTAAATGTCGCAGTTCGCCCTCAGACCCTGAGGATGTTTGTCTTGGGGCACGATTAGCGCTCGACTTAAAGCGAGTATTACCTAATCCATGGTAGCCGGCCTTGGCTACCATTAATCGTTGGTTACCAGCAGTTATATCGCCGAGCACTTCTTCGGTATCTTCATCTATGATCGTCGTGCCAACAGGCACCTTTAAAATAAGATCATCACCGCCCTTGCCAGTACAATTTGAAGATTTTCCTGCTTGACCGCTTTCAGCATTAAAATTTCGCTGAAAGCGAAAATCAACTAACGTATTAAGATTACTGTCGCCTTCCAAATAAACACTGCCGCCATCGCCGCCATCGCCGCCATCTGGGCCGCCTTTTTCAATAAATTTCTCACGACGAAAACTAAGGCATCCGTTACCACCTCGGCCTGCTTGAACATGAATAGTTGTTTCGTCAACAAATTTCATAATATCGAGTCACAATATATTTTAAATACTAGAATCTTGGTCTGGATTGAAAATGGAGTATACAGCTTCTAGAGATGCGTTATAAGTTATCAAAATACAAACAAGGCTAAGAAAGTAAATTACGTCGTCATAACAAAAAGCCCCGCTTTTAGCGGGGCTTTAGCCTAAATAAAAAGGCAACCTAATTTGACACCTTAGGCAGTCACAATATCAACATATTTTCGATTACTGGGTCCTCTTACTATGAACTTTACTTCTCCAGTAGCAGTCGCAAATATTGTATGATCTCGGCCAAGTCCAGCATTATTGCCCGCATAAAATCTCGTACCTCTCTGCCTAACAATAATGCTTCCAGCAGATACTTTTTCTCCTCCAAAGCGCTTAACGCCGAGACGTTTACTTTCGGAATCGCGTCCATTGCGGGTACTACCACCAGCTTTCTTGTGAGCCATGACGTTCTCCTATTTGTTGATCTCGGGTTTAACCTTAGGTTTAGCTTCCACTTTAGCCTTGGGTTTAGCTTCCACTTTAGCCTTGGGTTTAGCTTCCGCTTTAGCCTTGGGTTTAGCTTCAGCTTTAACCTTTATTTCGCCTATAATTATACTAGTAATCTTAATCTCAGTGAACCACTGACGATGACCCATTTGTTTGCGGCTATGTTTACGACGATTAAATTTAATGATTTTTACTTTATCAGCACGTCCATGACTTAGCACTTCCGCCGTAACCTTTGCTCCATCAATATAAGGCGCACCAATTTTGATTTTCTCGCTGTCAGTAACCATAAGTACTTCAGCAAAATCAATTTTTTCACCTGTGGGCACATCTAGTTTTTCCACACGAAGAAATTCGCCCTCTTCAACACGATGTTGTTTTCCGCCACTTTTAATTACTGCATACATACGATTTACTCCATATTCGCTTCACCAGTTCAAGCCCAAAAAACGATTTCTCTAGGCCGGTTTTGCGAGCGCGTGGATTTTAAGACAAACAGCACCTAATCGCAAGAATAAATTGTTATAAAGGTTGGCTATAATAGCTATAATAGCTAGGAAGCTTGACATGAAAACACCTCAAGCCCCAAAATTCAATCTCTTCTATTTATTTTATTGAGCAAGCTAATGAAGGTACAAGAAAATCAACAAGTCACCTGCATGCTGCCATTTCATCAAGTAGTAAAATCTGAATTTGAAGAAGTCAACAATCTAATCGTTAATCGACTAGATTCTGAAGTCGAGCTAATTGAAAACATTGGTCAGTATATTATTGACGGCGGCGGAAAGCGCCTCAGGCCTTTATTAGTACTTTTAAGTGCTAATAGTTGCGGATATAAAGGTACGGAACATATAGTACTCGCAGCAATCATTGAGCTCATACATACAGCCACATTACTTCATGATGATGTGGTCGACACCTCAGAACTTCGGCGCGGCCAGGCAACAGCAAATACCAAATATGGCAATGCTCCTAGTGTACTGGTTGGCGACTTTCTCTATTCAAGGGCATTTCAAATGCTTGTTGATGTTGGCAACATAGAGATCATGGAAATTATTGCAGCTAGTACCAACATAATATCGGAAGGAGAAGTTCAGCAACTTATCAATGCTCGCAATCCTGACATAAGCGAAACAGAATACAAAAAAGTAATATTTAAAAAAACAGCGATACTTTTTGAAGCTGCCGCAGAAATAGGCGCTTTGATAGCAAAATCTACGCCCAAACAGCAAGCAGCCTCCAGTGGCTATGGCCGTCATATTGGGATGGCATTTCAATTGATGGATGACGTGCTTGATTATGATGGCGATATTAAAGATTTGGGCAAAAATATTGGCGACGATTTCGCAGAAGGTAAGACAACTCTGCCGCTAATTTATGCGATGAAAAATGGCACAAAAAAACAAAGCTTGATGATTCAAGAAGCAATAAAAAATGCTACTTTTGATAAATTAGACGCTATTTTCGATGTCATTAAAATCACTAGAGCGTTAGACTACACCAAGTCTTGTGCTCATATGCATGCATTAAAAGCCATACAGTGCCTTGAAAATCTTCCGGACACTAAAGAAAAGAGAGCAATGATAGAGATTGCAAAATTCTCTGTTGAGCGCAGCTTTTAAGTATTTTTATTTTTACGTATTGCTGGTTGCATATTGCAGTCCATGTAAAACTTACATACAAATACTCCGGAAATAATTCCAAATTTTATATTTTCTGGACTTAACATATTAAATTAGATCAGATTAAATTTGCTGTTGGTTATATAGATATCAACCACCTAAATCCAAGCTTGAACAAAGTAACCTATTAGTAACATATTTAGAGGCCATACAATTTAATGACAAAATTTATTCCGCAGTCGCAAAACTCTTATGATTATGAGGAGTTAATATCCTGCAGCAAAGGAAACTTGTTTGGCGAGGGTAATGCTCAACTTCCCGGCCATAATATGCTAATGGTAGATAGGATCACCCATATTCATGCTTCCGAGGGGAAATACGGTAAAGGGATTATGGTTGCTGAGTTAGACATCAAACCAGATTTATGGTTTTTTGGATGTCATTTTGAGGGCGATCCAGTCATGCCTGGTTGCTTAGGTCTTGACGCTATGTGGCAACTCACTGGCTTTTTCTTGGCATGGAAAGGCAACCAAGGCCGCGGCAGAGCTCTTGGGTCAGGAGAGGTCAAGTTTGTTGGTCAAGTTCTTCCATCAGCGAAGCTTATCACCTACAGAATTGACGTATCACGGATAGTTGAACGAAAATTAAAAATGGTAATCGCTGACGGTACGGTCACTGTAGATGGTCGAGATATCTATACAGCCAAAGATCTTCGAGTTGGTTTATTCGATTCAACTGACAACTTTTAATCGTTTAGATTATAATTCATTCTTAAAATATGGTGATATCCGGATCAAAAGCCGGCACAGGGGGCAGACAATGAAACGAGTAGTGATTACCGGAATGGGTATTGTTTCTTGCTTAGGCAATGATAAGGAAACTGTCACTAAATCTTTGCGTGAATCTATTTCGGGTATAGCCTTCCAGGAAGAGTTTAAAGAAATGGGCCTGCGGTGCAATGTTGCCGCCAAGCTAGATATCAACATAGAAGAACATATTGATCGCAAAGTATCTCGATTTATGGGACCTTCGGCAGCCTATGGATATATCGCCATGGGGAAAGCAATTGCTGATGCAGTGTTATCAGAAGAGCAAGTTTCTAATATCCGCACTGGCCTGGTAATGGGCTCTGGTGGCGTTTCAGGAGAAATGTTTACAGAGACGATTGATGTCATGCGAGAGCGCGGTATCAAGCGTGCTGGCCCCTACAGAGTCACCCAGATTATGGCGAGCACTGTTTCCGCATGTCTGGCTACTCCATATAAAATAAAAGGAACCAATTACTCTATTTCGTCTGCTTGCGCGACCAGTGCGCACTGTATTGGCCATGCTATGGAATTAATACAAATGGGCAAGCAAGACATGATTTTTGCGGGCGGCGCAGAAGATATGCATTGGTCTATGGCGGGTATGTTTGATGCCATGGGGGCCCTATCAAGCAAGTACAATGATACCCCTGATCTAGCTTCACGGGCTTATGACGCAGATAGAGATGGCTTTGTGCCTGGTGTGGGTGCCGGCTGTCTAGTGGTGGAAGAGCTAGAGCATGCTTTAGCTAGGGGCGCAAAAATTTATGCCGAAATCACCGGTTATGGAGCAACTTCAGATGGCTACGATATGGTGGCGCCATCTGGCGAAGGAGCAGCTCGATGTATGAAAATGGCTATGGAGACCACAGACGGCCCTATTGACTATATTAACACGCATGGTACCAGTACTCCTGTAGGGGATCTTGCAGAGTTGGCAGCTATAAGAAGCGTATTCGAAAAAGATGTACCGCCTATTAGTTCGACAAAATCTCTATCTGGCCATGGCCTAGGGGCAGCCGGCGTCCAAGAAGCGATTTACTGTTTACTGATGATGAAAGGTAACTTTATCTGTGCGTCAGCAAATCTAAACACACTTGATCCAGAGGCCGCAGGTTTGCCAATCTTAAGCAGTCGCGTAGATAACGCTGACCTGCAACATGTTATGTCGAACAGTTTCGGGTTTGGTGGAACTAATGCAACTTTAATTTTCAAAAAATATTAACCATTAATATATTAATGTATTAATGTATTAATGTATTAATGTATTAATGTATTAATGTATTAGATAGCAGTATGGAGTTTCCGATCTAAACCTGTTAAATTATTTATACAAAATTCAAAAAACTTACTACTGGAACACGACATGGCTCGAGGTATTAATAAGGTAATCTTGGTAGGTAATCTAGGTAAAGACCCAGAAGCTAAATTTATGCCAAATGGCAATGCTGTGACAAACATAACAGTTGCGACTAGTGAGACCTGGAAAGATAAACAGACCGGACAGCAACAAGAGAGGACCGAATGGCATAGAGTTGTATTTTTCAACCGCCTTGCAGAAATTGCAAGTGAGTATCTAAAAAAAGGATCTAAGATTTATCTGGAAGGATCTTTGCGTACACGAAAGTGGCAAGCACAGGACGGTCAAGATCGCTATACTACAGAAATTGTAGCCAGTGAAATGCAAATGCTAGATAGTCGAGGAGGATCTTCAGACTATCAGGCTCCTACTTCAGAGCAGAATGAATCCCCACATCAAACCGGAGTAACGTCAGACAACAAGGCAGTGTCTTCGTCGCCCGAATCAGGATCAAGCACATTTGATGATGACATCCCGTTTTAAATACAGCCTACAATATACAATTTCAAAGCATTACCTCTAAATTGTATGTTCTGATAATTAAAAATCTACCTTGCGGCCTAAAACTCTCTCCATACTTTCAGGGCAAAATCTATCAATATCTATCTTAAAATATGCTAGTTTTTGTTCGGGGATAATTACAACATCACACACCCCTGGAACAAAATCAATATAATCATCAGCTGCTATGGCATCACTAGGGGCGAGCTCAACCACTAAACTCTTCAGATGAAGAGGTTTTTTCATGGTGATCGCTACAAAAATCCACACCACGATCAATGCAGAAACCATCCAAAATACCCCAAAATAGCCGAAATAGTAAGCAACTAGACCGCCAAAAATTCCGCCAAAAAATGCCCCTAGAAACTGACTGGTAGAATAAATTCCCATTGCGGTACCCTTTCCTCCAGCGGGAGCCAACTTGCTGACAAGTGATGGTAATGTTGCCTCAAGCAGATTAAATGCCATAAAAAATACAAACAGTCCCAGCAAAAATAAAGTATGGTCATTGGCTCCACTGCCAAGTAATAACTCACCTACAGCTAACAGTACTACAGCGCCAACAAAAACTGGTTTCATTTTTCGTCGGGCTTCAGCCATTATGATAAAAGGAAGCATGCAGATAAATGAAAGGCCCATGACACTCAAATAGATTATCCAGTGTTGCTCGCGACCAAATGCAAATGTTTGCTCTAAAATTAAAGGCACCGAAATCCAAGTAGCCATCTGAGAAAAATGCAAAACTGCTATGCCAAAATTTAGCCGCAATAACTCACGATCTCTTAATAATTTTCCAAACATTTGAGGGATGGCTTGGGATTCAGCATTTAACTTAACAACCATTGGGGAGGGAATGACAAACAATAGTATTAATATGCCGCAGATTGCTAAGCCCGCTGTTAGCCAAAATAACCCTGACAGCCCCCATAAATTAGCTAAAATTGGACCAGCGATCATAGAGATGGCAAATGCAACACCGATGCTTCCGCCAATTACTGCCATAGCCTTAGTTCGATTTTGTTCCGTTGTAAGGTCTGAGAGTAACGCCATAATAGTGCTGGCTACTGCACCAACCCCTTGCAATGCTCGCCCAGCAATTAGCTCCCACATAGAATCAGACATGGCAGCCAACACACTGCCACAGAAAAAAACTAGCATCCCAGCAAAAATTACGGGTTTTCTACCGATTCTGTCTGACAAAAATCCTAGAGGTATCTGGAACAAGCCTTGAGTTAATCCATATATACCCAACGCTACACCAATAAGAATCGTGGTGTTTCCAGAATATTGGTCCGCATATAAAGACAAAACCGGAAGCAGCATAAATAGGCCAAGCATACGAAAAGCATAGAGAGCTGCCAAACCAAATAGGCTTTTTCTTTCCAAAGAATTCATGGATTATCTATTATCGCTAAACTTAAAGAGGACTTATATTATAGATTGCATCACTCTTAGATGTAATGGCTAATAAAACAAAGCTTCAGTCAAAAAACCCTATCTATTCAAGAAAATAAAAATAAGTGTGGCAAATGGTCACTATTACCCAAAAACTATCTTGACCTCTCTTGCTTTATTGTCCTCACTTGCTCATGATTGTTCGTTACTTTTTGGATTATATCTAGCATGAAGCATATTTCCATTCACGGCGCAAAAACTCACAATTTAAAATCAATAAACCTCACTCTTCCCCGAGACAAGCTTATCGTCATAACAGGCCTGTCAGGCTCAGGGAAGTCATCCTTGGCATTTGATACCCTCTATGCTGAAGGACAGAGGCGATACGTGGAATCTCTATCCGCTTATGCTCGTCAGTTTTTATCTATGATGGAAAAACCTGATGTAGACCATATTGATGGGTTATCCCCTGCTATTTCCATTCAACAGAAATCCACATCTCATAACCCACGCTCTACTGTAGGTACGATTACAGAGATACATGACTACCTGCGATTGCTTTATGCCCGAGCAGGAGAGCCAAAATGCCCAGACCACAACGCACCCTTAAAAGCACAAACTATTAGCCAGATGGTAGACCAAGTTCTGGCTTTACCTTATGACTCCAAACTGATTTTATTGGCACCTATTATAAGAGATCGAAAAGGTGAGCATGCTCATATATTCCAAAATATGAGGGCGCAGGGCTTCATTCGAGCCAGGATAGATGGGTTGGTGGTAGATCTCGATGATGCTCCTGTACTAGAAAAAAATAAGAAGCATACGATTGAAATAGTAGTCGATCGATTTAAAGTTAAACCCGAGTTACAGTTAAGGCTATCCGAATCCTTTGAAGCTGCAGTGAACCTTTCTGAAGGGTTAGCTATTATAAGCTCCATGGACGGGTCTCCAATTATTGACTCGCCAATAGGCAATGTTTCATCGCTCAAAAATCCTTCGGAGATTCTTTTTTCTGCTCGATTTGCGTGCCCTGTATGCAACTATAGTATCGATGAGCTTGAGCCTCGGATGTTTTCTTTTAACAGCCCAGCCGGAGCCTGCCCAGATTGTGATGGACTCGGTGTTAAGCAATTTTTTGACATAGATCTTATTGTGCAATTCCCAGAATGCTCCATTTCCGAAGGAGCCATTAGAAGTTGGGACAGAAAGAATCTTTTTTACTTTAATATATTGACCTCTCTTGCAAAACACTATGAGTTTGATATTGATAGTCCATTTCAGGACCTGCAACAGTATCACCAACAAGTCATTTTATTTGGAAGCGGGCAAGAAATCATAGAGTTTAACTATTCAAATGATAAAGGCGCTATTTTTAAGCGATCACATACGTTTGAAGGCATTGTTCCAAACATGGAAAGGCGCCACAAAGAAACAGAATCGCATCATGCAAGAGAAGAGCTTGCAAAATACCTTAATGTTCAACGTTGTCGAGAATGTGACGGCGCTCGACTAAAAAAATCAGCAAGGCATGTTTTTATTGATAAAAAATCCCTTCCTGAAGTAGGTAATTTGCCTGTTGGAGATCTTGCCAATTACTATGAAAATTTGCACTTAGAGGGTAGCAGAGGAAAAATTGCAGAGAAAATCCTAAAGGAAATAAGAAATCGACTAAATTTCTTAGTAGATGTAGGCTTAAACTATCTCAACCTCAATCGAAGTGCAGAAAGTCTTTCTGGTGGAGAGGCCCAACGTATAAGACTGGCTAGTCAGATCGGGGCTGGCCTTGTGGGGGTTATGTATATTCTTGATGAACCTTCGATTGGATTACACCAACGGGACAATGAGCGACTACTTGCTACTCTTACTCGGTTGCGGGATATTGGAAACACAGTGATTGTGGTGGAGCACGATGAAGAGGCTATCAGGGAAGCGGACTATATCGTAGATATTGGGCCTGGGGCAGGAATACACGGTGGAGAAATCGTAGCAAAAGGCAGCTATGATGACATCATAAATGAACCTCGATCTCTAACAGGGGACTATCTATCCGGTCGACGAAAAATAATTATTCCTGAGAAACGCACCGTTCCAACAAATAAAAAAATTATGCTAAACGGCGCTAGCGGGAATAATCTACAAGATGTAAATCTCGAACTTCCCGTGGGGCTACTTACATGTATAACTGGTGTTTCAGGGTCAGGGAAATCTACGCTAATCAATGAAACACTTTATCCTATTGCTGCAACTGAGCTAAATAAAGCTACGACCAAAAAATCTGAAGCTTATGAATCAATTACAGGAATGGATAATTTTGATAAGTGTGTAGACATAGACCAAAGCCCTATTGGCAGAACCCCTCGCTCAAATCCTGCTACCTATACAGGTATATTTACACCAATCAGAGAATTATTTGCAGGCACCCAAGAAGCTCGATCGCGAGGCTACAAGCCCGGAAGATTTAGTTTTAATGTTAAAGGTGGCCGTTGTGAAGCATGTCAGGGGGATGGTCTCATTAAAGTGGAAATGCATTTCCTGCCAGACGTCTATGTCCCTTGCGATATATGCAAAAGTAAGCGTTACAATAGGGAGACTTTAGAGGTTACCTATAAAAGAAAAAATATATCCCAAGTACTTGATTTAACTGTGGAAGATGCTCTAATATTTTTTGAACCAGTTCCCTCTATCGCAAGAAAACTACAAACACTGATCGATGTGGGGCTTTCGTATATAAAATTAGGTCAAGCTGCAACAACACTTTCGGGTGGCGAGGCCCAAAGGGTGAAGCTCTCAAAAGAGCTCTCCAAGCGAGATACTGGCAATACACTATATATACTGGATGAGCCCACCACAGGACTGCATTTTCATGACATCCAGCAACTGTTAATCGTTTTACATCGCCTGCGTGACCATGGAAATACAGTTGTAGTCATAGAACACAACTTGGATGTCATTAAAACAGCCGATTGGGTTGTAGACCTTGGTCCAGAAGGTGGTGCGGGAGGAGGAAAAATTATTGCCACTGGTACCCCAGAAGACATTGCACAGTCAAACGACTCGCCAACTGGACACTTTTTGAAAAAATTACTGGGCTAACAGTTGCTATTCTAGCAAAGCATGCTAGACTACTGTATAAAATTACAGTATAAGGGTGTTATTTATGATACATGCTAATTTAGCAAAATTAATTTACTTGCTTCGCTCCAAAATTCGCTTTGCACGCTACAAGGCATTTCACCAAGCGCCCTACAATAATCTAAAAGATAATAGGTATTTCTCGCCTAATGATAAGCTTCACCCTGTAACTTTAGGGCCGGAGCAGCTTAGCAGGTTCTTCACCTATATCGCTAATACCGAACACTCCAAAATTTAAGACCTTTTACCTTCTCTTAGCTTATAAGGAAATAGTATCGTTGCTATTTATACTCATAACGCCTCTCTCTCTGTTAACATATCATCTAGTGTAGCGGTTAACACACGAGGTCTAACGAGTATTAGGCATGAACAAATATAAAGTTGGCGGCTGCGTTCGCGACAAATTGCTTGATTATGATTACACAGAAATAGACTGGGTAGTTGTTGGTTCGACGCCACAAGATCTCCTGGATAAAGGGTTTCTTCAGGTCGGTTCAGGTTTTCCTGTCTTTCTCCATCCTCAAACTAAAGAAGAATATGCTCTAGCGCGCACCGAACGAAAATCAGGTGTTGGCTACAAGGGATTTGAGTTTTTCACAGATGTGAATGTCACCCTAGAAGAAGATCTTTCAAGAAGAGATCTGACTATTAACGCCATGGCAGAAGACTCCGATGGCAATATAATAGATCCTTATGGCGGTCAAAAAGATCTCTCTCAAAAAATACTTCGTCATGTCTCAGATGCCTTTTTAGAAGACCCTTTGCGCATATTACGTGTGGCACGCTTCGCAGCTCGCTACCATCATCTGGGATTTAAAGTCGCAGACGAGACATTATCATTGATGGCCCATATATCAGACAGTGGAGAATTAGTCCATCTTGCCGCCGAAAGAGTATGGGTAGAGACAAACAAAGCACTGCAAGAGAAAACACCTAGTATTTATATTGAAGTTTTACGTCAATGTAACGCCCTATCGAAGCTATTTCCAGAAATTGATCGACTCTTCAACGTCCCTCAGAGCATGTCTAAAGCCAATACTGGAATGCATACTTTATTATCCTTAGATTATTCAGCTGCGCTAGATAATGATCCATCCACTCGGTTTGCTGTGCTTATTGGCAACGTAGGAAAAGGTATCGATGCTGCATGCATAGAGCAGCACAATGAAGATGTGAACATTAAAATAGTTCATGATCTTTGCAATCGACTAAAAACGCCAAATCGTTATCGAGAAATCGCAACAGCTGTAACTAAATATAGGTCTTTTTGTCATAATTCAAGAAGCTTAGATCCCTCAACTATCGTTGAAATGTTCAAGGGTGTGGGTGCATTCAAGGCATCTAGTAATCTCATACAATTTGTTAGCTGCTGTGAAGCAGATGCTAACGCCTCTAAGGAATCTAGAGCTGCCTCTTATGATGCAGGCATATGGCTCATCAAAGTTTTTAACGAAATTCAATTAGTAGATAACAAAGCATTGATGAAGAAAGGCTTTAGTGGCGAACA
This sequence comes from Porticoccus sp. Uisw_050_02, assembly GCF_047729555.1. Lineage (NCBI taxonomy): Bacteria > Pseudomonadati > Pseudomonadota > Gammaproteobacteria > Cellvibrionales > Porticoccaceae > Porticoccus > Porticoccus sp. Uisw_050_02. Next base: position 1,134,765 of record NZ_CP159825.1, read on the forward strand.
ACTGGGGCAAGAAATTGATAGATGCCGAGAACAAATTATTGCTAAATTAATAGAGAAAAAGTTTTGACCAGCATGAGCGAAAACAAAAATCCGGTAGCGCTTATTACAGGAGCAGCTCGTCGTATTGGTGCAGAAATTTCACGCATTTTTCATAACCATGGCTATGATATAGCAATTCATTACAATAATTCTGAGCACGATGCCGAAGCCCTCGCTCAAGAACTAAATTCGGTACGCAAAGATTCGGCTGCAACTTTTAAAGCACAGCTAGCCAATAGTTCTGACATTAAGGCTATGGTCAAAAAATTACTTTTATGGCGAAAAAAATTAGACGTATTGATAAATAATGCTTCGAGTTTTCATCCTAATACCCTAGAAAAATCTAACGAAGATCAGTGGGACGAGCTTATAAATAGCAATCTCAAGGGCCCATATTTCCTCTGTCAGGCAATCGCCCCGCAACTGAGAAAAAATGCGAGCATCATATCCATTAACGATATCTACGCTTTCAGCCCTCTTCAAGGTTACAGCATATACTGTATAGCTAAAGCCGGAAATGCCATGCTCACCAAGTCTTTAGCGAAAGAACTGGCTCCCAAAATACGCGTAAATGGGATAGCACCAGGTGTAATTTTATGGCCTGCCTTAGACACACAAATGAATGAGGAAATAAAAGAAAAAATTATGGGTGCAATCCCTCTTAGGCGTAAAGGAGATCCGAAAGATATTGCTCAAACAGCCCTCTTTCTAGCAACTTCTGCAAGCTATATTACAGGACAAACTATCGTTGTTGACGGTGGTAGCTCGATATAACTACCACTTGCAGCTTTACGGTGTGCCTCCACGCTCTATGATGACTCCAACATCAGCTGCATTAGCAATTGCCCCAGGCTTCCCAATACGAAGTCGCAACCACGAGATACCAAACTCATGGAGAATAATTTCTGCCACTTTCTCAGCCATCGTTTCTATCAATAAAAATTCACTACTCTGAACAAAGTCCACCAATCGGACTGAAACAGCACTGTAATCGATGGTAAGTAGAATATCTTCTGATTCGGCTGCTTTATGAATATCGGTAGCCATTTCGAGATCTATGCTAACTATTTGGCGAGACTGGCGCTCCCAGTCATGTATGCCAATAATAGTATTTATCTCAAGATTCTTAATATAAACAATATCTGACACGCTTTATTCCTCGGTTAAAGGCATAAGGTTATCCATTGGCCATCGCGGTTTAGCGGTAACGGCTAGATCTTCATGATATCCCGCCAAAAGACGCTGGCATCCAGCATAAGCAATCATAGCGCCATTGTCAGTACAAAACTCATGTCTCGCATAGAAGACCTCACCATTAATCTTATGTATTCTCTCAGTCAGTTTTTCTCTTAGTCGCTCATTAGCAGAAACTCCACCAGCAACAACCAACCTCTTTAAGCCAGTTTGCTTAAGTGCTCGAAGACATTTAATTGTTAGTGTGTCTATAACAGCCTCCTCAAAGGCACAAGCTATATCTGCAGAGGTCTGATCGTCTGGCAAAACGTCATCGCCACGATATTTTACGATAGTATTCAAGGTGAATGTCTTTAGTCCAGAAAAACTAAAATCAAGGCCAGGTCGATCTGTCATAGGCCGAGGAAACTTGAATTTTTCAGCCACACCTTTCTTTGCAAGCTCAGCAATTGCTGGGCCTCCAGGATAATCCAGATCAAGCATCTTCGCTGCTTTGTCAAATGCTTCACCTGCTGCATCATCAAGTGATTGACCTAAGATATGATAAATACCGACGCCCTTAACTTCTACCAACTGGGTATGTCCGCCTGACACTAGCAGTGCAATAAAAGGAAATGCTGGCGGACTCTCTTCCAGCATTGGAGCCAACAAGTGCCCCTCCATATGATGAATTCCTATTGCAGGAACCTGCCAAGCATATGCCAAGGCGCGTCCGACGCACACCCCCACCATCAAGGCACCAATTAGTCCCGGACCTGAAGTGTAAGCTAAGCCATCAATTTCTTTCGCTGTGGTGTTGGCATCCGATAAAACTTGCTTAATTAAGGGTAAAATTTTTCTCACATGATCTCGAGAGGCTAGCTCTGGAACCACCCCACCATATTCAGCGTGAACTCCTATTTGGCTATACAGATCATGCGCTAAAAGCCCACCATTACTATCATATACAGCAATGCCGGTTTCATCGCAGGAAGTCTCAATACCTAGTACTCGCATTGTTTTAACTCAACTCTATTAATACTGGATCTGCAGAAACACTTACTTAATTTGACACTATATTGACTGCTATCATTACTAATTTTTTATTTTTTTAAAAAAAATAAAAAATCACATGCTTAAGCAAAAAGAAATATATGCATCTTATGTCGCACTCAACGCAACTCATAAAAGTTTTGCAACTCAGACAGTATATGTTTAGAATACTGGCCCTTGCGAGTAAAGGAGTATCTTTTCTTAATATTTTTAAAAAAGACTCTTTTAATTCTTAAATAACTAGCAGTATACAATAGGATAGTGAATACATGCCTTTCGTTCGCATTAAAGAAAATGAGCCCTTCGATGTCGCTTTACGTCGCTTCAAGCGTTCATGTGAAAAAGCTGGAATTCTAGCAGATGTTCGCAGTAAGGAGTTCTATGAAAAACCAACATGGGAGCGCAAAAGAAAAGCTGCAGCAGCGGTTAAGCGTCATGCTAAAAAGAATTCTAGGGATAACAAGAAATTTGTACGCATGTACTAAGTTCAATTATAGGGCTAAGTTAAAAATTTATCGTTTAAGCGCCGCAATGTCGGCGCTTTTTTTGTTTATAGAGCCAAGGATGAGCTAAATGCTAAAAGCACAGATCACACAAGAAATGAAAAATGCTATGCGTGCTAAAAATAAACTAAAATTGGGCGCAATTAGGCTCATTTTATCTGGTATAAAGCAGATTGAAGTAGATGAACGGATTGAGCTAGATGATGTTCGAATTTTGGCTGTACTCGATAAAATGGTAAAGCAACGTCGTGACTCTGTTACACAGTATGTAGACGCAAATCGACAGGAATTGGCAGATATAGAACTGGCTGAGATAGTAATTATACAAGAGTTCTTACCTGAAGCTCTTAGTGATTCTGAGGTTGCGACTATGGTATCTGATGCTATTGCTGAATCAGGCGCTCAGTCTATGAAAGATATGGGTGCAATCATGGCAATCATCAAACCTAAAATTCAAGGCCGTGCCGATGTTGGCGCAGTAAGCACAATAATTAAAGCTAAGCTAAGCTAGTCAGGCTGTGCAGTTTAATTCTCCTGGCAGGATAACTCTGTTAAATTGTAAGCTGGCATAAAAAGGCTTATGGTTATCCTAGCCCAACATGTAATACTTTGTTTAGTTATAAGTCGCTAAGTTAAAGCAAAGGCAGCAAATACATGCCAAGTAAAATTCCGCAAAGCTTCATCGATGACGTGCTTGACCGATTAGATATTGTTGATGTGGTAGGAAGTCGCTTAGACCTTCGAAAATCTGGCAAGAATTATTCTGCCTGCTGTCCATTTCATGACGAAAAGACTCCTTCCTTTAGTGTGAGCCCAGACAAGCAGTTTTACTATTGTTTTGGTTGCGGTGTCGGGGGAAATGCAATCGGCTTTGTTCTTGATTTTGATAGGACCTCTTTTCCTGAAACTATGGAAATGCTGGCAAAGCAAGTTGGCCTAGAGGTACCTCATAAAGCGCATGATACGGACGCTAACATCAGCTACAAGAAATCTCTTTACGCTATAATGAAAGAGGCTGATAATTTTTACCGTAGCAATCTGCGTGAACCGATTAATGCCAAAAGAGCTGTCAATTATTTAAAATCTAGGAAGCTGAGCGGTGAAACTGCTCGTAACTTTGGCATTGGCTTTGCGTTACCTGGATGGGACAACTTACTCCAAGGTCTGGGCAGCAACGACGAGAGGATTCAACAATTTAAAGATGTTGGGCTTCTGGTTGACCGTCATGATGAAAATAAACTTTATGATCGTTTTCGCGATCGAATCATGTTTCCAATTAGAGATGTTCGGGGTCGAACAATCGGCTTTGGTGGTCGCGTGCTTGGTGACGACAAACCAAAATATCTGAATTCACCTGAGACACCGCTATTCCATAAAAGTCGAGAGCTGTATGGGCTTTATGAAGCGAATCATCATCTTCGTGAGATTAAAAATCTGATCGTAGTAGAAGGATATATGGATGTTGCAGTCTTATCTCAAAATGGTGTCCATAATACTGCAGCTACACTAGGTACGGCTGTCACAATAGAACATCTTAATAAACTATTTCGGTATACCTCTGAAGTTATTTTCTGCTTCGATGGTGATGAGGCTGGTCGGAAGGCTGCATCTCGAGCCCTTGAGGCAAGTCTCCCCATAATGTTGGATGGGCGTTCAGCAAAGTTCATGTTCTTGCCTGAAGGAGAAGACCCTGACTCATTAGTTCTAAAGGTTGGCTCCGCACAATTTCTTGAGCTAGTAGAAAATGCAATGCCGCTTTCTGACTTTCTTTTTGAGTCAATTTCTGAGAATCATGATCATGATTCACTAGATGGTCGAGCGCGGCTAAGTAAACTCGCAGCACCACTAATCAATAAAATGCCTTTGGGGGTATTTAAAACTTTAATGATTCAAACTTTATCCCAGCGCACAGGACTGGATGCAAGTACACTCTCTAAGTTAATAGAACCAGCGCATGATCCGATGCAAACACATCAAGAGAAGGAAAAAGAGAAAGTAAAATCAGATGATTACTTGGAATATTATAGCGACCTAAATACAAGGCATCACTTAGATCACAGCAAGTCAAATCATCCAAAAAATTCCAATATCGAAAAATCTTCTAGAAAAAATAAGCGTATAAAAATTCCGGCTATGCAAACATTGATTGCTCTTTTGGCCAATCACCCAGAGCTTGTAAAATATTTGCCCAACGTGGAAGTGTTGGCAGACTTAAAAACTGAAGGAACAGATATTCTCATTTCTTTGGCAAGAATAATTCATGAGAATCCTGATTATACGCTAAACCATATTATCGGTTACTGGCGAAGTACCCATGATCAAGCTCAAGCAGAGCAGCTAGCTAACATCGCTGCAATAGATTTATTTCGTCCTTTAGCTAACAGCCATAGAGACAACGTCAAAGAATTTAAAGAGATATTAGCTCGATTAACAAGAGACTCAATGGTCAATATGAAGCCAATGGATTTGTTTCTTTATTTGGCCAAAAAAGAGTCTATCGACGATCATGATCTAAAAAACCTTAATCGTGCATGGCTAAATCTTCCCAAAGAACAACAAAATGATGAAATAAAATCACTTTTTAATCAAATAACAGGAAAGCCAAGGATTCTTTGATAGTAAAAAAAATTACCTAATTTTCTTAGACAGATAGGACAAATTGAGTTTGTTTTAGTATAATTACACACTGTCTTTTTCCCATCCAACTTTAGTCATAGCAGATCGTATATGAGCGGTATCGCACAACAACAATCACGGATCAAAGATTTAATTATCAGAGGTAGAGAGCAGGGGTACCTGACTTATGCTGATGTAAATGATCATCTACCTCAAGATATTTCTGACCCCGATCAGGTAGAAGATATCATTCAAATGATTAATGACATGGGGATCAGTGTCTTCGAAAGCGCACCAGATGCCGAAGATCTCCTCAACACTGCAGACATAACTACCGATGATGTTGCTGTTGCCGAGGCTGCTGCTGCACTTGCTGCTGTAGAAACAGAACAGCATCGAACTACAGATCCTGTTCGTATGTACATGCGTGAAATGGGTACAGTTGAACTGCTTACCCGCGAAGGTGAGATAGCAATTGCCAAACGTATCGAGGAAGGTATTCGCGAACTAATGTGCTCTATAGCGGAATGGCCAGATATCGTCGATTACATCATTGAAGAATATGATCTCATAGAAAAAGATGAACGAAAACTCGCGGATATTCTGATTGGTTATTTGAATCCCATGGAGCATGTGCCTTCTGCTCTCGCCCAAGCAGAAGCAGCCAAGAAGGAGGAAGAAGAAAACGGCGAGACCGAGGTGACTGAAGATGAAGATGAAGATGAGCCTGATACTGGTTTAGACCCGATAGAAGCAAAAGAGCGTTTTGATCTCCTAAAAAAATTAAACAACAGTGCTAAAAAAGCATTAAAGAAGCATGGTCGTGATCATAAGATCACCATAAAAGCCATGAGTGAGCTTAGCGAACACTTTAAATATCTGAAGCTAGCTCCACGAAAATTTGATCCTCTAATTGTCTTGGTGCGCGAAGCTCTTGGTCTGGTCAGGGCCGCAGAACGACAAATTACAGCGCTAGCTGTTCGTCAATCCAGGATGCCAAGAGGTGAGTTTATTCAAAGTTTCCCTGGAAATGAAACTAATGAAAACTGGGTAACGGAAGTATGTAGTGGTAATCATTCATACTCGGAAGCTTTAAAGCTACAGGAAGTCGAAATACAAAGGGCTCAGCGTCGCTTAGGTCGGATTTCTGCAAAGAATGGCTTAACTATAACCCAGGTCAAAGATATCAATCGTCGTATGTCTATAGGTGAAGCTAAAGCGAGGCGAGCTAAAAAAGAGATGGTTGAGGCTAACTTACGTTTGGTTATCTCTATTGCAAAAAAATATACCAATAGAGGCCTCCAATTCCTTGATCTCATACAAGAGGGGAACATTGGGCTAATGAAAGCAGTTGATAAGTTCGAGTATCGCCGCGGCTATAAATTTTCCACCTACGCCACTTGGTGGATACGCCAAGCAATTACTCGATCTATTGCTGACCAAGCACGAACTATTCGTATTCCTGTTCATATGATTGAAACTATCAATAAACTTAATCGTATTTCAAGGCAAATGCTTCAAGAAATTGGTAGGGAGCCAACGCCCGAAGAATTGGGTGAGCGAATGGAAATGTCTGAAGATAAAATTCGCAAGGTGCTGAAAATTGCCAAAGAGCCTATCTCAATGGAAACCCCGATTGGGGACGATGATGATTCTCACTTAGGTGACTTTATTGAAGATGTGAACATTCTGTCACCAGTTGATTTTGCCACCAATGACAGCTTAACGGATGCGACCAAAGAAGTTTTAAATGGCCTTACCATGAGAGAAGCTAAAGTGCTTCGCATGAGATTTGGTATTGATATGAATACAGATCACACGCTGGAAGAGGTAGGCAAACAATTCGATGTAACGCGAGAACGAATTCGCCAAATTGAAGCTAAAGCACTACGTAAACTTCGCCATCCCAGCCGCTCTGATCATTTGCGTAGTTTTCTTGATGAGTAACGCGAGCAACGCTTAAAGGGCCCATAGCTCAGCTGGTTAGAGCAGTCGACTCATAATCGATTGGTCCCAGGTTCAAGTCCTGGTGGGCCCACCATTCAATGTTACATGGCTATTCAGGAAAATCTCTGCGCAAAGACTTAATCTTACTGCGCAATGTTTTGTTATCAAGCCGTTTTTTCTGAGAACTCCTAGTTGGCCTGGTGGGTCTTCTTGATTTTTTAACCACTAAAGCCATTCGAATAATTTCCTGGAGCCGCTCAAGCACATCGTTTCTATTTTTCTCTTGAGTGCGAAATTTTTGGCCTTTTATTACCAGCACCCCCTCTTTATTGATACGGTTATCATTTAAATCCAGCAATCTGTCCTTTTCAGTGTCTGACAAAGAAGACTCTTTGATATCAAAACGAAGGTGCACAGCAGAAGAAACTTTATTTACATTTTGCCCTCCTGCCCCCTGAGAGCGAACAGCTGTAATTTTTATTTCATGATCAGGAATAGAGATATTTGGAACAATGACTAACACCGATTAGTTCCTGTATTTTGGTGAGGATTAACTACAATAACAAATCTTGGTCAATTGGAATAAACTTAGTAGCCGCACTAATTAAAGATCCAGCAGTCAAGGAAGGGACGCCGTATACAAAGGCTTCAACCGCAAGATCGTTTCTTATTTTAGATAACAATAAGTCAAAATCTCCATCTCCAGAAAGCAATATGATTCTATCAACTTCTTTCGCGGTATCCAGCACGTCAATTGCAATACCGACATCCCAATCACCTTTTGCTGAGCCATCTCTTCTCTGAATATAAGGTTTAAGCTTTATATTAAATCCTATATTTCTCAATGCATCTTGAAATTTTAATTGACCTTCGTCATCGCGATGAATAGCGTAAGCATTTGCACTCACAATATCGCCTTGTGGGGACACATACTGCCACAACTTTCTATAATTGAACTGGCGTCCGTAGGCTTCACGCGTCGTATAATAGATATTCTGGACATCAACAAAAATTGCAATTTTTTTTGCCGCAGGAATTAAGTCCAAATGGATCACCAGTAATTGAAAATTCTGAAGTACTATAACATTAAGAAAGACTCATAGCGTCAGAGATAGGATGCTCAGAATCCGTATCGATAGCCAACAGAAATCATGTCATCCATTTCCATTTGTATGCCATTTACATTTTGATCCAGCTGCTTGGAATATCCAAACTCTATTCCATGGCCCCCAAGAATCCCTTTTTGGCCTAACAAGGCAACACTCCAGTGAGCTATCAATGTATTTCCACCATAATTATCAGGATCTGCTGTTTGTACTGGAAGCATTATTCTGGAATCTATTCCGTCTACATCGCCCTGATATTGATAAGATAACGATAGAGACATTCTTATCCATGGAACAAAAGAAACCCCGCCCCAAGCTGAAACATCGTGCTTGTCTCCGAGTGTGTAGTTCTCATCATTTTCACCAATACGCATGACTGCTTGATATTTAGCCCCCCAGTCCAACGAATGGCCGCTTTTCCCGGTATAAGATACACCAGAAAGCACGTCATAAGTTCCAGACCCCAGCTGCATTCCATAAGGCAATATTGTTTTATTCCTCATGCCCATGGGGGTCAAAACAGTGCCCTTTTGGTCAATATTTCCCGTTGGAAGACTAACGCCCAAATCCAGATGTAATTGGTGATCATTGCGGTCTGACACTTTCCATAGAGCGCTCAAAGAGGTGTCACCCATTCCGCTAGATTTGGTTTTAAAAACACCTCGCTTGGTGATGCCAGATGCGCCCATGTAAGTAAGAAGTTCCATTTCTTTTTCAAAATGATGTAGCATGAGCATCCAAAACACTGTGTCAGTCTGGGCATACATTACGCCAAACATATCCATTTTAGAGTCCATCTTAATGGGAACAACTCTCAATGTAGCCGGTTGCCCTACATCTCCATAGAAACGATTGGGGGCAGCGGTGACAATTTCATCTGAAGAAATCCGCTTATCTCCATCGAGGCTGTCTTTCATGCGCATATCCATTGTGCGGAAAGAAAGCATCCATCCTCCTTTTTGATGCGCATGTCCTGTCGATTTATGGCCGCCATGAGAGCCTTGTGTCTCATGGCTGGTTTGCTCGGCAATGCATAATGAATTAACAAGCAATAAAGGTGCTATCATAAATACAATACTTACAATTTTCACGTAGCTCGCCTCTCAAAAATTAAGGTCGACAAACTACATTTTTTTGCAGGAAAAGGAATGTGGCATATTGTCGCACTTACTGCTTGACTGGTCTCTTGAGCAGTTTTCTCTGGAGAGTGCGTCGATGCATACCCAGAATACGTGCTGTCGCAGAAACATTTCCCTTGTTTTCTAAAAGAACTTTTTGAATATGTTCCCAGGCCAAGCGGTCGACACTTGGAGGCGTCTGATGCGATCCTGTAGTAACTATGTTAATTCTCTTACCGCTGAATACTGAAAGAATTTCTTCTATATCTGCAGGTTTGCATAAATAATCCTTGGCTCCCATCTTTATTGCTTCGACTGCTGTAGACACACTTGAATAGCCGGTTAAAATCAAAACATCGATATCTGGTTTAATGATTTTAAGCTGGGGCAGAACCGTCAATCCTGATCCTCTCTCAAGCTTTAAATCTAAAATAGCTTTGCTTGGCTGATGCCTCTCACAAGAAGCAACTGCCTCTTTAGCTGTCGAGGCAGCGACAACAAAGTACCCTCTTCGAGTCAGCGCCCTTCCCAAGACATCTAAAAATATCTCATCATCATCAATAATCAATATGGTTTTTTTGTTTATCATTTTTATACTGGCACTTTCAAATTTTTTGTTAATCTGCGCTTATTGGTTCAAATATGAGCGGCAATGAAACCTTGGTAAGTACACCCCTATTGTCTGCAGGCATTATGGTGACACTGCCCCCGTAGCGATTTATAGAGGCATGCGTTAAAAAAAGCCCTATCCCCAAACCATCTTTTTTTTCGGATGAAAATGGCTTATTCAATATGTCTTTCTGATATGAAGATAGCCCTTTACCGTAATCTCGAATAGAAAATTCTAATTTTTCTTCATCCCAAAATACAGATACGTCAACTTTTTCTGGGCTAGCATCAGCTGCATTATTTAGCAAGTTCAATAACGACTGTGCAATAGTGGGATAAAAAAACGCCTCACGCGCTCTTGGATTATCGATAAAACGCACTGATACATTCAGTTCTGGATGAAGCACCTGCCATCGCTCCAATAACTGATTAACGTATTGCCGAATAGGCCTAGCCTCTTTGTTGTTGGCTGTAATGTCAGCGGTCGCGACAAGCTGCCTGAGTGTAATCCTGCATTGTTCTATCTGGCCTCGAAGGATATCTATATCCTGATTAAAGTTAGATTTATCTTGTCTCATTTCATCCACAAGAATTTTCATAGTGTTCAGCGGGGTTCCAAGCTCATGCGCTGTTCCTGCTGCCAATGCACCAATACCAATTACCTGCTCATCTCGTAACTGATTTTCTCTGTGTGTAGCTATTTGAGAGCTTTGTTGTTTCAGTGCGCCAGCCATTCGAGTAACGAAAAAAGTAATAAAAAGTGCACTCATCACAAAATTTCCCCACATACCTATGATATGCAAACTATTATTTTCTTGATGATGCCCATGGTGCAGGTCTGGGGAAAAAGCTGAAATAGGGAAGCTGCCTATCAAGAGGGCGCTGTACGCCCCCAAACATAACAGTGTGGTGATGCACGTGTAGCGAAGCGATAATGTCCCAGCAACAATGCTGACAGGAACCAAGTAATAAGAAACAAAGGGGTTTGACGCTCCGCCACTAAAATACAACAGGATAGTAAAAAAAAATACGTCGATGAGTACTTGGCAAAAAAACTCTAGCTCTGTTATTTCCATAGTCTTTAATGATCGATGCCAAGTGGCGGCAATCACCACACCATGCAAAAGAAGAATAATGCCAAGAGTTGAAACAGGTAGTCCTATATCACGAAATTTACCAAAGAATACTAAAGCTAAAATCTCACACCCAAGGATAATAGCCCTAATAACACTAAGCTGATAAAGATTTTCTTTAACGGCCGAGATCATATATGGGGTTTTTTTTATCATGCTAGTATTTTTTCAGGTTGGTCATTGTGGGTCTCAAATGACTCCGTCATTTTTCAGCGCTTCTTGAGATATCTCATCCAATCCAAACAGTTTGCCAAATATTTCTGCATTGTGGCTACCGATATCAGGTCCTGCCCAGGCTGTCTCTCCTGGGGTTTCACTAAGCTTTGGTATCATTGCAGGAATCTTCAGTGGCTCACCGTTCACCTGCACATCTTCAAACAATCCGCGTGCATTAAAATGTGGATCTCCCAGCATATCTGCTGCATTGTAAATCGGGCCTGAGGGTACATCACTAGCATCTAAAATTTCCAAAACTTCCTTGCTTTCTAGCCCCCTACACCATGTAGAGAGAGCTAGATCTATCTCATCCTCAAACTGCACACGACCTGCATTATCAGAAAAATGTGGATCCTGGGCCATGTCTGGTCGACCAATAGCTATCATTAGACGGCTAAAAATTGAATCTCCATTACCTCCAATTACAACGTATTTTTTATCAGCACACCGATAAATATTTGTGGGAACAATACCAGTTACCGTGGTTCCTGAAGGCTCACGAACTATTCCGGCGCCATCAAATTCAGGAATAACGCCTTCTAGCATATTAAACATTGCTTCATATAAAGCGATATCGACAATTTGCCCTTTGCCGCTACTGTGACGTGAAAGAAGCGACAGTAGAACGCCAAAGGCAGCATGAAGGCCAGCGATACTATCTCCAATACTGAGGTTGGGCCGAACGGGGGCTTCTCCCGGAACACCATTGACATAACGAAAGCCGCTAATTCCTTCACATACCGAAGCAAATCCAGGCTTGTGGGCATAAGGTCCAGTCTGCCCATAGCCAGATATACGGGTGTAGATCAAACCAGGGTTAGATTCCCTGAAGCGCTCTGGACCCAGATTCCAGCCCTCCATTACTCCAGGTCGAAAATTTTCTATTAATACATCGGCACCATCAATAAGCTGCCCAACTAGGTCTCTGCCTCTCTCTGATTTTAAATTGATTGTGATACATTTTTTGTTGCGGCCTAGACTTCGCCACCATAGTGAAGTTCCATCCTTTAACACTCTCCAGTTACGCAATGGATCCCCTTTGCCCGGAGGCTCAACTTTTATCACTTCGGCACCAAAATAGGCTAGCAGTGCCCCAGTAAAAGGGCCAGCAAGCAATTGTCCTAACTCTATTACTCGATATCCTGATAAAGGTTTTGTATTTACCAAAACAACACCCTCAGTTCGTTCCGCCACCTAAATAAAAATAGAATTTATCATGACATTATACCTTTGCATTCAAAGAAACCTTATAGCAAAAAATACAACAATACAGGAATCACCAGAAGAGACAATAAAGTAGAGGTCACAACTACCCCTGCTACCTCATTTGGGTCTCTATCAAACTTCAGTGCCAATAAATAATTAAACACTGCGGCTGGCATAACAGATTGTAATAAAACAACATGTTTTGCTGTTCCCGAAAGCCCTAGTATTTGAACAACCATACAAGCAAATGCGAATCCGCCACCTATACGTAATAATGAAAATATTATGCTACGACCCCAGCCTGCAGTGGTCAGGTTTGCAAGCGAGACACCCAAGGTAATCAGCATCAGCGGGATAGTCAGCCCACCCAGTAATCCCAGAGTAGAGTCAATCCAACCAGGCAGAGTTACTCCTGTTCCCAGCAGAAAAATTGCTATAATAATAGAATGGACTAGTGGCAAGAAGGCCAAATCTTTAAGTGCTACCCTAAATCCTTTATTAGAGCGAGACATCAGAGCTACCCCACCAGACATCAATGCTGCCATTTGCACAAGAAAAAAAGCCAAGGCAAGAGCCAAGCCCTGCTCCCCAAATGCAAACAAACACAACGGCAAACCCATATTGCCATTGTTTGGAAAAACCACTGTTGGCAACAATGCGCGAATACTCCCGCCAGAGATACGCAATGCCAACATACCAAGCATTGCAGTGCCTAGAAATATTAGCAGTGCTGCGAAAGCAACTGCATAAAATTCTTGTCCAGAAACTTCAACTTTACTGATAGTCGAAATAACCAAGCATGGTGCACCAATATTCATAACTATACGACTAACAAATTCAGCTGAATAAGGTATAGAAGACCGCGCCCAGCAATACCCTATGGCGGTACAAATAAAAACCGGGGCCATCACGCTCCATAACTCAAAAAACATTTATCTTTTACCTCATTTCTTAAAAATAATACGCTACACTTAAGCCTTACAGATTAACAGGTGAAGTATATTAAGCTTTGTATAATGCCAATAAAAACATACCGCAATGAATAATCTGTCGCTATCCACCCATGGAGGCAAGAATTAAAAGCGAGCCAAAATACATGAATTTTACAGGGAATCTAACACGTATCTTGATTTTATGTATTTGTGTATTCTCATACCATTCTGTAACGATTTTTGCTGCAAGTGCAGCCGTGTCCTCTAGCACTATGCTAGATACCTTTGAAGAAAAAAAAGATCTAGTGACGAATGATCCAGGACAAAATAACTTCCCAAAAAAATCTGCAAAAACTGATTCCAAGGATCCCTCTGAGTTTAAACTAATTGTTGATAGCCATCTTCTCGCTATCGAACAAAAAGAAGGCGAGGAAGGCCCTTACAGTCTAGAGTTATCAGAAATGCTTTATAACCTAGGAAAGATACTTCAAAGTAATCGCCGCCCAAATGAGGCAATTGCCGTCTACAGAAAAGCACTTTACATTAAGCGTATTAATGATGGCCTGTATGGCTTATCTCAAGAAGCGATACTGCGCGGTATTATTAACAGTCAGGCCAGTCAAGGCAACATTACCGAAACAACTATTACTTACGGTCAATTACTCCAAGTTTATTTGGAAACTTATGGCCAAAGCAGCACAAATCTCATACCCCTCATGAGTGAGGTAGGTCAATGGAATCTTGATGCATACTCCCAGACTGGAAGCCGTAATGACGGCTCTCACCTTGAAATAGCCTTCCAGTTATATTCAGATGCCATTAGGATCTTAATCGAGCATCAAGATGAATCTAACACTAAGCTATTATCGTTATTAACTAGCTTAGCCACAACATGCTACCACCTGTCTGCGCATCAGCAGTTATATCCTGACTTTGGAGAACTTGGAGCATCTGTTCCCTTTGGTTACCGGTCAATGGCTCCAAAAAACACAGTCCTAGGCCGGGGTGCTTACTTTAATCATGGCCTATTGGCACAGGACCAGATACTTAAAATACTCAATGAAAATTACAACTCCACAAAAAAAGAAAAGGCTTTAGGGCAAACTAATTTGGGTGACTGGTATCTCTTATTCGGAAAGTACCAGCTAGCAATAGATGCTTACAAAGAATCCTATAATATAGTAACTGGGAACAAAGAAGCCAAAGAAGCCTTAGACAGACTATATTCTAGGCCCGCTATGTTGCCAAGACGCGACAGTTTCTTTGGCTCTCAGGGATCTAGAATTATCGAGCCAAGACAAGAATCGACTCCGCCATCAACAGGCAACTATGTTAATCTTTTAGTAGATGTAACTGCGGCGGGAAGCGCAACTAATTTTAACATTCAAAAAATATATCCTACAGAAACACATGAATATGGCGAGCGAGCTATAGAAACTATTCGCTCAAAAAAATTTAGGCCTCACCTCAAAAATGGAGTGCCGAAATTAGCAACTGATTTTCCGATACGAGTGATACTTCCAAATGAATAAAATTAAACAGATACAGCCAGATAGCCAAAGAGTATTCTTTACCCTGCATGCAATTCTGAGTGGCGTCATAATCTTATTGTTAGGGGGGTGTGAAAGTATGGCAGCTAGCAACAACCCCAGCTCAAAATCGACTTCATCTGCCGCTACTCAGCCAGAAAAAATCGTCTTGCCTGGCACGCCAGGAATCATTCCTTCTCAAGGCTATCAGAACACACCAAACAGGGAAAATATCCCCTCTAGCATAACTACTGAAAAAGAAAATATATCAATTTTAAATGCAGAGCTAGAAAAATCAATGACCGCATTCGATAATATGCTTGCCTCCGAAAACACCACTATCGAAATTGAAGAAGACACGATGTCAAGCGATGCTTTAAGTGACACTTTAAGTGATAATAATTCTGAATCGATGGAAGAAGCTACAAACTCTAGCTCAAGCAGCGCTTCAGAGAGACCCTCGGGAGCCGAGGCTAGCAATGAAGGAGAAAATGGCAATGGAAGCAGCAGTGTCAATAATAATAACAATGCTCGCTATCAATCTTCTATTCCAGACCAGGGCAGCCTGCCTAGCGGTCGGCCTGATACTAGTACCCCGGTAGATGTTATAGATAGTGCTAGTGATGACATCATTGCAAGACAAATACGAGAGGCTGCAACAAAAGAAAAAGACCCCAAACTACAAGAAAAGCTTTGGGCCGAATACCGAAAATATAAACAGGGTAACTAAAAAAATGCCTATGAAGTCACAGTTTGCTCATAAAAGATCACCAATAGTCTCTTTTCTTCTTGCTTTGACTATGTTGGCGTTTGCTGCCTGTAGTGTTCAAAAAGTCACAAGCACTGTCGTTATGCCGCTTAACCAGCAGCCTGTTTCAGCACAAAGACTGCATCCGCTTGATATTGCCGTATTGCCTTTTAAAACTCCCCTTAAGGGCTCACAAGAAAATATCAGCCCAGCGACCTCTTCTTCTGCGCGTAATGCTGAAGGGCTTTTCTTGGCTAATCAGTTAACATCAACCATTCAAAAAACATCAGCATGGGGCGCAGTACGATCGATTCCTAGTCGTGAAACAACTGTAGATGTATATGTGGAAGGCAAAATCATTAACTCTGATGGTGAAAAATTAACCTTAGAAGTCAGCGTATCAGACACTAGCAACCGACTCTGGTACACCAAAACCTATACGCAGAGCGTAGGCTACTATGCTTACAAGAATACTATGGAACTTTACCGTGACCCTTTTCAGAATCTATTTAACAGCATAACAAACGATTTGGTACAATATCGCCACGAATTATCTTCTGTTGATGCAAGAAGATTATCCACAATTTCCAGCTTAAGATTTGCCCGTGATTTTTCTCCAGAAGCATTTGGCTCACATATAAAAGAATCTTCATCTGGTGAATTTCAAATCATCCGGCTTCCTGCAGAAAATGATCCTGTTCTGACTAAAATATCAGAAATTCGAGAAAGAGATTATTTATTCGTAGATACTATGCAAGGACATTATGACGCCTTCTCAGGGCGTATGAAAAAACCTTACCAATCATGGCGCCAAGCCACTCATGAAGAAATAAGCTCTGCACGAGAGCTTAAGCGTCAATCTGTAACTCGAACTATTGGGGGAATTGCTGCTGTTATTGGTGGAATTATGGCCTCTGGAAGCGGAAATGGTTCTGCGCAATCTGCCGGTGCGGTGGCAATTGGAGCCGGGGCTCTTTTGGTTAAAAGTGGTTTCGAGAAAAGAGCTGAATTAAAGATTCATGAAGATGTACTGGCTGAACTGGAGCAATCCTTAGAGGCAGAAATTGAACCTCGTGTAATTGAACTAGAGAATCGCACAGTAACCCTTACAGGAAATGTAGAGGAACACTACAATCAATGGAGATCTCTTTTGCGAGAAATATATAAAACTGAGCGCGGCGAGATCTAATCTAAATGAACGATACTGATGGCACCAAGCCACACTCTGAATCCATAAACGCCACTAATGTTCCTTTAACTAGAAATACCATCAGTGTAGCTGAGTCTATTCCTTGGCAGCAAAGACGCAGCACTATTATTGCTCTAGGTGTCAGTTTTTTTCTGGCACTAGTAGTCATATTTGCGCTCCCCTTTTTGATTCAGAAGCCCACAGAGTCTGAGCTGCAAATAGAAAGTCAGCACAGACAGACCCCGTCTTTAAAAGAATCCCCCTTTGTAGATGCGCAGCTATTGAAGGCTCGACGAAAATCGCAAGACAGTCTCAGTAAATTTCTTGCTAGCCAGGATTTTCTTGAAAGTAAAAATGTTCAGCTATGGGGTAAAAAGGTATTTGAGAATGCCCTAGAAATAGGAGCCAAAGGAGACCTCTTGTATCGCCAAAGAGACTTCAAACAGGCTTTAATTTTATACGAACAAGCACGAACTAATCTTGTAGAGCTGGAAAGCCGAGTGCCTGAAGAATTATTTATTAATCTCAAAATAGCCGAACAGGCCTTTTCTCTTGGAAATGCAACAGAAGCGAAGGAATATTATCAGCTGGCGCTCTCTATTGACCCCTCTAACACTATCGCCCAAAAAGGCTTAGAGAGAGCTTATTTTTTAAATGAAGTTTTGGCGCTGCTCAAGCAAGCCAACAATGTCCTTGAGGAAGGAGATCTTAAGCAAGCACAAGAAATTTTTCTGAAAGCCGTCAATCTTGACCCTTTGAGCGAAGAGGCTATAAGTGGAGCTAGCAAGGTTTTACATCTTATTACAGAAAACCAATTTATCGATACCATGAGTGCCGGCTATCAAGCGCTAGAAAATAACCAACTCAACGGAGCCATACGGTCATTCCAGAAAGCGCTAGAACTAAAGCCTAAAAATTCAGGGGCCTTTTTAGGCTTAACTCAGGCACAATCATTATCGATCCAGAAAACTATTAAGACTCAACTAAGTACTGCTTCATCGCAAGAAGCACAGGAAAAATGGCATCAAGCCATAGGGAGCTATGGAGCCATCTTGGCGAAAAATAACTCATTGATAGAAGCACAGCTAGGCGAAAGCCGCAGTAAATCTAGAGCCAATCTAAGCGACGCTATAGACATTATTCTAGCATCCCCTCTTAGGCTTGCATCACCAAAAGTGTATGAACACGCTAAAAAATTACTGGACACTGCACAGAAAATCAAACTTTCAGGGCCCAAGCACACGCAACAAACTAATCAGCTCAGTCAGGCTCTTGAAGAATCACAAGTGGTTCTATCGGTGCAGTTCCGCTCAAACGACTCCACTACAATAGTACTTTTGAGGCATGGTATGCTTGGATTATTTAAGGAGAAACAATTATCACTTCAGCCAGGGGATTATATCGCGCTAGGCAGCCGAAAAGGCTATCGTGATGTGCGTCTTGAATTCAGAGTGACGCCAGAAAAAATGCCACTCAGCGTAGAGATTGCATGTGAAGAGAAAATTTAATGACAAAAAGAAAAGATACTGAGTCAACATCCCGCAAGCAGTCTGCATCAAGCGATGAAAAGCTTATTCCTGTAGATTTTCAACCGATACAAGATGCGGTCAAAGGCTCCAATGTCTCATTCAAACCATTAAGGTCAAGTGTTACGCTCGGGCTCTTAATAAGCACTCTAGCAATATGGTTTCTTCTCACAGCAAAATCAGTAGTTATCTCAGTTGCCCCTCCTGCAGCCCAGCTCAATATAAAAGGGGGTTTCAGTTTCCCTTTAGCTGATCATTATCTAGTACGGCCGGGGAGCTACACAATTGAAGCATCAACTGATGGCTATATTGATCTAAAACACCCTTTTACTATTGGCGAAGATGACCATACAGTAATAAACCTAAGCATGGAAAAGAAGCCAGGCCACCTGCATTTAACCACTCATCCTGAGGGAAGTGAGATTCTTGTGGATGGAGAATTTATTGGAGTTGGCCCTTTTACAATAACCCCGCTATCTTCAGGGCCGCACTTGTTAGACATCAGAGCGCCTCGCTATATCCCTAAAACTGTAACTGTAGAAATAGAAGGGCTGGATCGCCAGCAGGATCTACATGTTAGCCTTAAGCCTGACTGGGGGCATATAGAATTTAGCTCTTCGCCACAAGGTGGAACGATACGGGTCAGTGGGCAAATTATCGGAAAAACTCCATTCTCAGTACCAGTTCTATCAAGCGGAGAGGTCGTTACCATTACATACCCTGGCTATAAACCATGGAGTAAAAAATTATCTATAAATGCAGGCGATATCCTGAAGATACCAGAAATAGAACTAGTACCTGCTGACAGCATTGTAGATCTAAGCACTATGCCATCTGGAGCGACAATTACAATAAATGGCGAATACAGAGGCAATACCCCCAACACTGTTTATCTCGATGCTGATAGGAAGCATAATATTTCCGTTTTTCTTAATGGTTACTTGACCCAAAAACACTCCGTATCACTGGCGTCAGGAAAAAGAAAGAATCTGTCTTTAGAATTAATTCCTAGCATAGGTGCTGTCAAAGTACTTGTGTCTCCAAAAGATTCCACAATATGGATTGACGGAAAATTACTAGGTATTACAGGCGAAACCCTACGGCTGCCGTCTCGTCCGCATCTCATGGAAATCAAAAATTCTGGCTATGTCAGCTACAAAAAAGTTATCACACCACAGCCTCAGTTAGAACAAGTCATCCAAGTTCAACTGCTTACAAAAGAAGAGCATTATTGGGCAAGCATTCCAGTAGAGATTACAAGTCCAGGGGGGCAGATCTTGAAACTATTCAAGCCAAAGGGTACTTTTACAATGGGAGCCCCTAGGCAAGAAGTCGGCCGAAGAGCAAATGAGGTATTAAGAAAAGTAAAAATTACACGCCCTTTTTACTTGGCCGCCAAAGAAGTGACTAACGATCAATACTGGCAGTATAAGCAGCATAGCTCTCGTCATGCCGGCGGCAAAACTTTAGATCGACCAAAGCAACCTGTGGTGAGCATTAGCTGGGAACAAGCGGCCTTATACTGTAATTGGCTCAGCCGGAAAGAAAAACTACTTCCGTTCTACATAGAGAGTGCTAATAAAATTACCGGTTCAAACATTAGTGCTACTGGTTATCGTTTGCCTACAGAAGCCGAATGGGCATGGGCTGCCAGGTCTTCAGGACCAGACAATCAGTCAGAAAATTTACATAATAACTTTCCACCTAAGGACAAAAGTGGCAATTTTGCTGACATCAGCGCAGCTAACATTTTAGAATCAGTCATCCCTGTTTATAATGACGGACATTCTACTACAGCGACAGTAGGGAGCTTTAACCCCAACAAAAAAGGTCTGTACGATCTAGATGGAAATGTAGCTGAATGGGTAAACGATTACTATGGTATTAGGTTTAATCTTGGCAATGCAGTAGAAATAGATCCTATGGGACCAAATGAGGGAGAACTGAGAGTCATACGTGGGGGTAGCTGGCGCCATAGCGATATAGCTCAGCTGCGACTATCATTTCGAGATACAGGTAATAGTGCCCGAGATGATGTAGGCTTTAGGGTTGCTCGCTACATTAAATCAAAAGATAAAAAATAAAGATAGAATAACTAATAATAACTGGGGCAGCAGGATGAAATCCTATTTCATTTTATTACTATTATCAGGACTCAGTCCTCTCGTTTTTGCGAAAGATGAGCAATCAGCACAGATGTCTAACCCTCAAGCAGTAAAACCAAAAAACTCCGAAATAGCCATTTCGAGAGAATCTAATCTGAAATCAAGACAAAAAGTAACGCCGCCAAACGCTGCCAACAATAGAATATTAGAGCGAGAATTCAGCCCTAGCGAAGAAATTTCTGAAGATCTACCAATTCCATTTCCCGTGGACATTTAAGGAGTTCTAATCATATGGAAACAAAAGTCTCATCAGAATTCATGTATCAGGTTTTTTCACTGATTCTGGCGCTAATTGTAGTGCATACAATATACTTGGCACTCATTCGTCCTAATGCAAATATTCTACTAGAGCAACAGTTAGCCAAAGAAGAGGCCGGGGAACCTTATGTGGCTGTAAGGTCATTTTATATTGTAGTAAAAGACTATGAACAGGAAGCCTGTTTTATATTGATGATTTGGGCCTGCGCCATCATGGGCTTCAAGGCAAGAAGTACCATGGATGAGCGTAAGTTACTCAACCAAAAATTATTAATAGCCACTGAAGGAACACGAATATTGCCCGAAGACGCACGCCAAATATCTCGTCCTATTCAAGCATTAGCCCCCACTCAGAAGGCATGCCTTATTCCAAGAGTACTTCTGACTGCGCTGCATCGATTTGAATCTACAAGGAATATCCAGGATGTCTCCAGCGCTGTCAGTGAAGTCCTAGACAAAGAATCTGATCGACTAGACTCAGAATTATCTATGGTGCGATATATTGCATGGGCAATCCCTTCAATTGGATTCATAGGCACTGTTAGAGGTATTGGAGAGGCATTAAGTCAAGCGCATAAAGCGATTGAGGGCGATATCGCAGGAGTTACAGCAAGCCTGGGAGTAGCATTTAACTCTACTTTTATCGCATTGGTAATAAGTATTTTTCTGATGTTTATCGTACACCAGCTGCAACTAGCACAAGAAAGACTGGTTCTAGATACACACAATTACTGTGATAGTAATCTAGTCCGCCACCTTAAAACAGATCCAGTATGACAAAAAACTAATAAAAAAATTGATTAGGTTGAAAATTCTGGTATGAGCGACAACATGGGCACAGCAATCATAGAACTTAACGACTCTGGGCACTGCTGCAGAAATAGCAAGGGTGAGGTATTTGTCAGCCCCGGTTACGCTTTTTTAACTAATAAAGGTATTGATACTGGAGATATCGCTCGACTAAAAAGCTATTTGTCGCCACAGCAAAGTTTCAATCAATTTTGGCGCCAGCTAAGTCTATCTCCACTTGCTCACTCTACAAACAAGGTTAGGCATAATGGAGATCTAGCATTCCAACAATTGCTCGACTTACATAAAGAGCTCGGCCACCCAAATGAAGTTATATTCGCTATTCCGGGAAGCTTTGATCGTGAACAGCTATCTATAATCTTAGGTTTAATTCAGGCGACCCCCTTCAAATCGATCGGTTTTGTGGACTCAGCTGTCGCAGCTGTGTCTCAACTGAAATTCACGGAAAAATCTAATAGCAAAAAATATCTGGTACATCTAGATATTCAGTTACATCAAATCGTTTTTACTCGTCTACTTGTTAGCGAACACTACAAAGAAAGAGTGCATGTTGAGGTTGTTCCCGATGTAGGGCTAAAAAATTTCTATGATGACTGGGCAAAATATATTGCTAACAAATTTATTCAAGAGTATCGATACGATCCTCTTCATACAGCAAAAGGAGAGCAGCAGCTCTACAACCTCTTACCAGGTTGGATAAAGGAGCTATGCGCAAAAAAAGAGGTAACGATTGTTCTTGACAGTCCACAGGGAAACTACCAATTAATACTGAATCTGGATGATCTTTTAACGAGAAATAACGAGAAAATAGCCCAACTAAAACAAAAATTCAGTGCTATCGTGCTCGAAGGTGATTTGTTATTTGCTAGTCATAGGACAAGATTGCTACCCGGTCTCACTGAGCAACTAGGAAAATTTCATATATTGCCAGAAAATTCTGCTGTTTTAGGGTGCCTTCAGCACCTTAACGATATCAAGCAGGATCATGAAGATATCTTTCTTGTCACCAAAATAGCCAATCAAGATCTGTCCGCAGTCGAAGAATTTTCTCAGTCACCCGAAAACACCCCAACCCATGTCCTCTATCAAAATACAGCTCTAGCAATAGGAAAAATATTATACATTAGTACTCATGGGACACTTCTCGCATTCTCGCAAGGGCGCGCAACCAAAACGTTTCTTTCCTATAAAAATGGTAACGTATACCTAACAACTAAAGAAATAGACCTAGCAAAAAAACATCAAAATAACCCACTCAGGATAGGCGAGAGTATTGCAATTAGGTCCCAGTCTTTTCAGCTGATCGAGGTAATTTAAGGTGGTTCGCCCGAAACGCAAGATAACTACTTTTAGTTTATCTTTTTTGGATATTATGGCCTGTGGATTTGGGGCTGTTACCCTTTTATTTCTGATACTTAAACATAACCCTATTGCTAACGAATCAACTGACCCTTTACTTGTTACTGAAAAAAATCTTCTTCAAGAAGAAATTCAAGTAGGGACAGCTGACTTGATAGCATTAAAAAATAGTTTAAAGGATATAGAAAAATCCTACACTGAAGCTCTAGGTTTATCTAACGAGACCATAACTAAAATTCAAGAAGCTGACTTAGAGTTAAGCGTGCAATCTGACCCAAAACAAGAGATTGCTATATTAAAAAAACAACTCATTGAACTGCAGGAAAAAACAAAGCACTTTAAAGAGAAAGCTGTAGGGGAAAATACACGACATTTTTCAGGGGACGGGAAACGGCAATATCTTACCGGTCTAAAATTAGGCGGCAAGCGCATCGTAATTCTAGTTGACACTTCAGCCAGCATGCTTTCAGACTCTATTGTTAATGTAATACGTCGTCGTAATATGAGTGATGAGTCAAAGAAAATCTCCCCTAAATGGCAGCGAGCCGTCAAAACAACAGAATGGCTAATAGCTCAGATGCCTGAAGCAAGCCAATATCAAATTTATACCTTTAATAACTCATCAGGCTCAATTAATCATGACGATGGTGTTTGGCGCAATACTCGAGATAAAGCGGGCCTAGACAATTCAATTAGCCAGCTAAAAAAGATTGTTCCTGCTGGAGGCACTAATTTATCCAAGGCATTTAAGGCGTTAAAAAGTTTCAACGCTCCTCCGGATAACATATTTTTAATCACAGATGGTCTGCCCACCCAGGGAAACAAGAAGCAAAAGAATATGACCATATCCGGCATAGATCGCATACAGTTATTTCAGGAATCTTTAAAGGAACTACCATCAAGAGTCCCTGTCAATATACTATTATTTCCAATGGAAGGAGATCCTGCTGCAGCCGCCAGTTATTGGAGGTTAGCAATATCAACTAACGGGTCATTCATAAGTCCTTCGCGAGATTGGCCATGAGTCGTAATAAACGGCAAAAGAAACGCAACGTCACTGAGATTAGTGTCTCTTTTCTCGATGTTATTAGTTGTGGTTTTGGGGCCATAGTTCTTTTGCTGTTAATTGCCAAGACTGTTGATCCATCAGCATTTCAAACCGTAAAAAATCCTATAGAGGGTAGTATGGCTGCAATGCAGCAGCAACTATTTAAGATACGCGGCGAAACAACCGCACTCAATCTTTCCTTTCAATCTAAAGAAGAACAGCTCTCTGATATTCGCACTCGTATCGAAAATCTAAAAAAAGAGCTAGCCGAAATACAACAGAAAAAAAAAGCAGCAGCTAGACTAGAAAAAGCAGAGCGAAGCAAATTATTGCTTGCCCAACAAAATCTTACCGAAGAAATGAAGCGCCTTTTAATGGGCGTCGAACAATCTAAAAATGACATGATTGGGGGGATTCCTGTTGATAGCGAGTACATTATTTTTATCGTAGACACATCAGGCAGTATGTTTAATTTCGCATGGCCTCGAGTGCGTAAAGAAATGATCAATATTCTTAATATCTATCCCCAAGTAAAGGGGATTCAGGTTATGAACGATATGGGGGATTACATGTTTTCTAGCTTCAGTCGAAAATGGATACCCGACACACCTGCGCGCAGAAAAGCTATCTTAAATCGACTGGCCACCTGGACGCCTTTCAGTAACTCCAGCCCTGTTGAGGGGATCCAAAAAGCAATTCAACAATTTTATTCCTCAAATAAAAAAATTAGTCTTTATGTTTTTGGAGATGACTTTACGGGAAATTCTATTGGCCAAGTCTTGGATGCTACGGATAGAGCCAATCGAGATAATGGAGCCAATCCATTAGTGCGAATACATACCATTGGTTTCCCAGTTCACTTCCAGGTAGAAGGAGGAAATCTCGCAACAGCTACACGTTTTTCCGCCCTAATGCGTGCATTAAGTTACCGTAATAATGGCACCTTTATTGGTCTTACTGGGCTCAAATAAATGGCTATCGTATTGAACACAAAATTCTCGTTAGGTTTAACTATTATTGTTTATTTGCTATTAACAGGATGCTCAACTCACGTAGTGGTAACAGGAGAGCACCCTCCCGTTTTAGTTCAACCTCTCGACTATAATGTCGGTTTAGTGCTAAACAGCTCATTTACTGATTACTCATTCACAAGAGAAAAAGACGACCAAAAAATTATCATCA
The DNA here is from genome assembly GCF_047729555.1 of Porticoccus sp. Uisw_050_02. Lineage (NCBI taxonomy): Bacteria > Pseudomonadati > Pseudomonadota > Gammaproteobacteria > Cellvibrionales > Porticoccaceae > Porticoccus > Porticoccus sp. Uisw_050_02. The sequence goes on from NZ_CP159825.1 coordinate 1,160,230, forward strand.
CTCTGGGAGACTCGCAAACTCAACTATTTTCTCAGATTTTTGAGGGTATATTTACCAGCACGCAAAGGCTTCAAGTGAAGCCCCAAATAACAACCAATCTTATGGATCTTGTAGTCATACCTCGTGTGGAAAAATTACAGGTATCTATGCCCGATGAAACCAGCCTTAACGTGTTTGAAGTATGGATACAATATAAGCTAGAAATATTTGACACAAATAGTGCACTCATCACCGAATGGTCAGTTAGTTCATATGGTAGGACGCAAACTCGTTTTCTTAAATCTACAGAAAGTGCCCTACATCAAGCCACTAATTCAGCCTTAAGAGATGCAGGGGCACAAATAGTAATTGGCTTTAATAGAATTCCAAAAATCCGCGACTGGGTTAAGCGAAAAACGGGCTCAAATAATGCCAGATAACACTTTATTGAGTACTGCTGCATGGTCTCTATTGCTTATTGCAATTCTTGCTGGTTGCTCGACATCTTCTATTGTTGACGAGCAAAGATCAGACACTGCCAGCCTGGAGCTGTCCTCTGGAGAAAGGCTGGTTATTATGGGAAGAAGACATGGAAATTCCTATGAAACTGAACCTGATTTTATCAATTGTATTAGCAATAATGTTGCCAATACAGGGAAGTTTTCGGTTATGCCAGAACAAGAATTTTTAGATACATTGTATCCTTGGTTTGAACCCAGAGTAGCGCCATTAAAATTACAAGGCATGAGTAAAACTCTTGCTATTACTGTGGTTGCTGATCGAATTAAGGCCATCGGCATCAGATATGTAATTTGGGTAGATGGAAGTACAGAAACTACAGAAGAAAAAGGCTCTATGCATTGTGGAATGGCGCCTAGCGGAGGCTGTTTTGGCTTTAAAAGCTGGGATAAAACTTCTTCTTACGAAGCGACTATTTGGGATTTGAAGCACTTAACCGAAAAAGGCAAAGTTAAGGTCGATAGTAAAGGGGCTTCATACATGCTAGGAATAATTGCACCCATACCTCTCATTGCTCAAGTAAAAGGAGTTGCCTGCGAAGATATTAGCAGTCAACTGAAAGGCTTCTTTAGTCAATAAATTTTATAGTTTATTGTCCAGACAGCTACAACAAAAAAATCTTTCAGTTAAAATAAAAAAGCAACGCAAAACCATCCGAGAAAACTTTTATGAAAAATAAACACTCATCTAGTCCCAGTACTGAAATAATCACTGAATACATAATGAGCTATCTCGCGCCTCTAGATCCGCCGATAACTGTTGATGGCGGAATGATTATAGCCAATGTGCGTCCGGGCGGCTGGGTTAAAGGTCCAAAGATTTGCGGTCAGTTCATTGCTCCTGGTGCTGACTGGCTACGTATTATGCCTTCAGGTGTTTTTCGTCTAGACGTAAGAGGCCTAATACAAACTAATGACAATGCATATATTTACTTAACTTATAACGGAATCATGAAAAATTCAGTAGAAAGCGCTGAGCGCTTAATTGGCGGGGAGCTACTAACAGATAAGGACATTCCTTATTTTGTAGCAGCGCCGACTTTTCAGACTTCCTCAGAAAAGTATAGCTGGCTTAATGAGATACAGACTATTAATAAAATGACTGAAATACAGTTTGGTAAAGAAGGTTACGTGAAATATGACGTGTTTGCTATTCGATGATCAGCGTACAAGGCACTCTAATTATAAGATAAATAACAAAGAAGCTATTGATAAAAATTTTCACCATTACGCCTTAATTATATTTTTAAGCTCATTTTTATCAAAAATATGGACGAGTTTAACCTAATCAAGCTGTAATATGACTATAATCAAAAAATTACTTATTTTTGCTACTAAAAAATATTAACCATCATTTTTTCAGGAGACAACACTGATGTCGGGAAAAAACCATGTTTGGCGACTAAGAGAGCGTCCTGTTGGTAACATTACAGATGACACATTAAGCTTTGAAAGTGAAAGCATCCCTGAACCGAAAGACGGGGAATGCCTTTTTAGGCTCAACTATTTATCTCTTGACCCAACTAATCGCATTTGGATGAGTGATGAAGAGCAGTATATGCCGCCTGTCGCTCTTAATGATCCCATGAGAGGGGTTGTTTGCGGCACAGTACTCAAAAGTAATACGCCTGAATTTAAAGAGGGCGATATTGTTAGCGGTATTGGGACTTGGGCTGACTACCAAATAGGTACGCCAGGATCGGTCGGCCTATTAGGGGCTATAGGTGGTATATCGGTCATGAATGCTTTTGCCACTCTTGCGCTTGTCGGCCCCTCGGCATACTTTTGTTTACTTGACATCGGTGCACCAAAGGCTGGGGAAACTGTAGTTGTCTCTACTGCGGCTGGCGCTGTTGGCTCAATTGTTGGTCAAATAGCGAAGATCAAAGGTTGTCATGTGGTTGGGTTAACCGGCTCTGATGAAAAATGTCGATGGATCAAAGAAGACCTAGGCTTTGATGAAGCCATTAATTATAAAACCGAAAATATACCGGATGCTCTTGCTCGTAGCTGCCCGAATGGTATTGACATATATTTTGATAGCGTTGGCGGTAGCATTCTCGACGAATGCTTAAAGCTAATGAATCTTCATGGAAGAATCCCTACATGCGGTCTTATCTCACAATATAATTCACCGGATCCAGTACCGGGACCTTACAATTATGGCTTAATATTGATGCATAGGTTGAAGATTCAGGGATTCATTATCCTGGACTATCTAGATCGCTTTCCTGAAGCAAATGAAGCCATTGTAAATTGGATGTCAGAAGGAAAAATAAAAGTGAGACTTGATGTTTCAGATGGCCTAAATTCCGCCCTACATAGCGTCAAAAAGCTATACACTGGGGAAAATACAGGAAAACTCATGGTCCGCGTTAAGGATGTTTAGGCCAACCTAAACTGACATTGTGTAAATTTTCGTAATTTTCATGCAACTTCAACATACCACTCAGGTTTTCTCATGAAGGCCTGCATGGTATATTGAAAATACATGAAGTGACAATTGCAGTTATACCGCGCCAACTAATCTGGCCAAAAACCAACTCACACCACCCATAACGGCCACAACGATCCACCATAAAAATAGCAACCTAAATCGAAAAGGCTTTCGTTCAATGGAATGAATTCCAGAGTTGATTGTCTCGTTAATCCTGGCTAAGTCTTCTTCGTTGTAATCTTCTTTGCTTCTCATGCCCATAGTAAATTTTACCTCATCTTGCTCTTATTAGCCCGTCGTTTATTATAACAAGGTTGTTATGTCGAGGCGATCAGCCACTTCATCGACTGAAGCTCCAGGTTGGTAAGCGAGCTCTCCAATCATTGGGGAGGGAATCCAACGTTGTAAAGTCGAAATATTTTCTTTATAGCGATCCATTTCTGGCACTATCTGGTTAGCTATCCAGCCTGTTAGCATCAAGCCATCTTTTTGGATAGCTTCGGAGGTCAATAATGCATGATTGATGCAACCAAGATTCATACCAACAACAAGCACCACAGGTAGTTTAAGCACTCTAGCTAGATCAGCAAAAGTTTCCCGCTCATTCAACGGTACCCTCCACCCTCCTGCACCCTCAACAACACAAAAATCAGGCCTCTGCATCATTAGCCCGCGATAAAAACCAGCTAAACGATCAACACTTAAACGACGCCCTATTTCTGCGGCAGCTATATGTGGCGCAATTTCTGGTTTCAGCGCTACAGGGTTCAGTTGCTCATAGTTTACTGGCAAGGAGGTTTGAGCCAACAGCTTGATAGCATCACTATTCCGTAAGCCGTCCACTGTCATTTCGCATCCTGCAGCAACTGGCTTAAACCCTGACGTACTTAGCCCTAGTCTAGAAGCCGCGGCCAACATGCCTGTAGCAACATAGGTCTTTCCAACATCCGTACTGGTACCTGTAATGAAATAAGATTTAGACATTCAGGGTGCATACTCCATAGATTACTTGCCATGTAGCAGGCAGCTGTCCTCGAGAATCTCGGAACTTATCGTAAGCGCTCACTAAGTTACGAATGTTTTTAGAGCCAGTCATTCCTTTATTCTGCCCAGCATTCAAGTTATGTGCACCGAGATCCTTCAGCTCTTTCATTAAATGACTGATATCGCGATAAGTTAGCTTGTGATCCTCAATTTCATAATCTTCGATATCAAAACCTGCTTGAGAAAAAGCTGTTTTCCAGCTATAAGGATCCAGGAATTGATTCACATGCACGTAGCTGTCAACTTCTATCCAAGATTTTCTTAATTCAGATAGTGTTTTACTACCAAGAGAAGTGAATGCTACTCGTCCACCAGGTTTAACTACACGAGAAATCTCATGAGCTAGCAGCGGCAACTGATCGCACCACTGGAAGGTCAAATTAGAAAAAATAACATCTACAGAGTTATCAGCCAATGGGATATTTTCTGCATCTCCACATAACCAGAGATCAATTGAATCATGCCGTGATCGAGCAACCTCAAGCATCCCCTCAGCAAGATCTATACCTACAATCGTCGCAGAATTATATTTATTGGCGAGAGGTTTGACAAAAAATCCTGTACCGCAACCCAGATCAATTACTGTGTTTTGTGACACCCTATCAGGTAAAAAATTTAGTAGTTTTTCTCCAACCTGGCGCTGCAGACGAGAAACTGAATCGTAGCTATTTGCTGCGCGACTAAAAGAATCAGCTACTCTTTTTTTATCTAAAAAATAGCGTTTTTCTTTTAAAAAAGATAGCACGCTTGATGCTACTTTTTTTGTATTACTTATATGTAGCAAATGCCCTGCTTTCGGTATAATTTTTATTTGTTGCAATGGATTCAATATTTCAAATTCACTGGTTATATCTAAATTCACTAACTGGTCGACTTCACCAAAAATATGCAGTCCGGGAATTTTCAGCTTCCTCAAGGTGTCTCTATTGTCAATTTCAGCAAGTAGTTCTAGGCCCCGAAGCCAAGCATTGTGACAATAGCTGTTCTTTTTCCTATCAGTAAATTGCTTTAATCTTTCTATCACGCCCTTTTGTAATAATCGAAACAACTTTCGTTCTTCTGTATCACCGCGACACTGCAATGCATGAAAGCGCCTCAAACAAACAGCTGGCTGCTCATTAAACAGTGTCACAAAATCTTTAAATATTTTATCTGGCATACCGAAACTCCAGCCAGGTTGCTGAGTAAAACAAGGATTAGTGGCGACAGTAATTAAATTAGAGAACCGTGAGGGATGACGACCCGCTAGAGCTGTGGCGATCGCCCCCCCTAGAGACCACCCCATGATGCTACATTTGTTTGGCATCATGGCCAAAATAGCATCGAGATAATACTCTATTGGCCAGCTAAATTCTGTGTTGGTCTCCGAGCAAGCATCAGTCTCTAGTTTAAAAACATCATTTTGGCCAAACCCAGGTAGATCAATAGCTAAAATATTTAGAGTTCTTGTTAGTTCCGGTAGAATGAGCTCCCAGATACCACTATCAGCCCCCCAGCCATGGATGAGCACTAACGGTTCTGATTGAAGAAGTTGGCCTGTACAAGGATAGGTGTGTACAGCTAGCTTACTGATCAAAGGTTTAGCTTTTTGCCCCAATAAGCCAGAAAAATTATCAGTGCTCATTTAACTAAACCCCGAAGATCCGTCAAGATGCCACTAAGGGTATCAAGAAGGGCATCAATTTCTTCTTCTGTGTGTTTTACAGAAAGAGTAATACGAAGCCTTGCGGAGTTTATAGGGACTGTAGGCCGGCGAATTGCCCCTACAAGGAAGCCATTTTCCCTCAATCGGTCGCCTACCTTAATTGCAAGCTCATCATCATAAAGCAAGATGGGCTGGATAGGGGTTGTAGATTTCATTAATTCCAATCCGAGCGTTTCTGCTCCGGAGCGAAAGCGAACTATAAGGCTGGCTAGTTTTTCACGTCGCCAAGTTTCTTGCTGTAAAATTTTAAGACTAGCACGTGTAGCTGAAGCGACGGCAGGCGGAAGTGCAGTAGTGTAAACATAGGTTCGTGCATATTGGATTAAAGTTTCGATTAATGCCTCAGAGCCTGCAACAAAAGCGCCAAAAGTTCCAAATGCCTTACCAAGAGTCCCAACCAAAATAGGAAGCTCCTCAATACTTAAGCCAAAGTGCTCAGCAAGACCACCCCCGTTATTCCCCATAACCCCAAATCCATGGGCATCATCAACCATTAGCCAACCTTGTTCTTTTTGACAGGCATTAACAAGATCAGGCAACACAGCCAGATCACCATCCATGCTAAATACGCCATCTGTCACAATCAGCTTTCTGCCGTTGACACCTTTCATTCTATTTAGCAAATCTGCAGTGTCAGAATGACGATAACGAGAGCATTTAGCTTTGCTAGCTACACCCCCATCAATTAACGAAGCATGATTTAACCGATCCTCAAAGATATGATCATTTTTATTACCAGTAAGGGCCAGAATAGTCCCCAAATTAGCCATATACCCTGTAGAAAAAAGCAGCGCTCGGGGGCGCTGAGTGAAGACAGCCAGCTCTTCTTCTAAAGCCTGGTGCTCATAAGAATGGCCGTAGACTAAGTGTGATGCGCCACTGCCAACACCAAAAGTTTCTGCACCTTTCCTGAAACTCGCAACAACAGATGGGTGGCTCGCCAAGCCCAAGTAATCATTACTGCAAAAAGCGATACAATCTTTACCGTTCACCTGTACATGGGTAGACTGCGGAGATTGTAATAAGTGCCGTTGACGATAAAGGTTATCCTCATTACGCTGAGCTAGTTTAATTAAAAGCTGCTGATCCATTGAAAACATAATCAGTCAATCTTCTTAATTAGCAGCGTCGTAAAATAAGTGTTCTGTTTTTGCTGTAGAAAGTTTTCTATGCAGTGTCTCTTCTTGGCCATGGGGCTCTTCGTGGATTTGATTTTTTTCGGGAACAATACCCAGTCTGTTAAGCAGAGCCATATCCTGATTAGCCTTAGGGTTAGGGGTGGTAAGCAAAGTTTCACAGTAAAATATAGAATTAGCTCCCGCCATAAATGCTAATGCCTGTAGCTGATCATTCATTTCCTCTCTTCCAGCAGACAATCTCACATGAGACTTTGGCATCATGATGCGAGCGGCAGCAATAGTCCGGATAAATTCGAAAGGATCCAGGTCCTCCTCTTGATCCAGCGGAGTTCCTTCAACTTTGACCAACATGTTAATGGGGACTGATTCGGGTTGTTGAGGGAGATTTGCTAGCTGCACCAATAATCCAGCACGGTCACTCTTACCCTCCCCCATACCCACAATTCCTCCAGCGCAAACTTTCATTCCAGCCTTTCTTACATTACTCAATGTGTTGATGCGATCTGCATAAGTACGAGTAGTGATTACTTCCCCATAATATTCTGGGGAAGTATCCAGATTATGGTTGTAGTAATCCAATCCGGCATCTGCCAATATTTGTGCCTGAGTTTCCTTTAACATGCCGAGGGTCATGCAAGTTTCCAGTCCTAAATTTTTTACTTCCTGCACCATTTTTGTAACGTATGGTAAATCTTTATCTTTTGGAGAGCGCCAAGCAGCGCCCATACAGAAGCGAGTGGCTCCGGCAGCCTTGGCTGCTTTTGCCTCCCCTATTACTTTCTCAACTGCTAACAACTTCTCAGTCTCCAGCCCCGTGTCATAGCGCGCGCTCTGAGGACAATATTTGCAATCCTCAGGGCAAGCACCTGTCTTAATAGACAGCAAAGTGCTTAGCTGAACCTCGTTAGGATTAAAGTGCTCGCGATGAACCATTTGAGCCTGAAACAATAAATCGTTAAATGGTTGCTCAAGCAAATCTAAAGTTTCCTGTCTAGTCCAGTTATGACGCGCAGGGTTTAAATGACTCACTGACATACAATCCCCTCAAAATGTTCATTTAAGGCTCCATCATAGGCAAGGTTAGATGACTGTCAACCAAAAATATAATTTAAGTTAACTATACTAAAAATAAAGCTACCCAATCATGTCATGCTATCGTGACTGGAAAAATAACGGTGTAGCCGTGATAATGCTCTAATACTTTATTGATCAAGACTTTAACTATGACTCAAAATCAGCCTACAGAGCTCCTATGGGAGAAAATACAAACAGGAGCGAGAGGTATTTCTCGCTCTGAGCCGTCTCTACAGGCTTATATGCAGAACGCTATCCTGAATCATCGCTCGTTGCTTTCTGCTTTAAGTTTTCTCCTAGCAAACAAACTTCAATGTAAATCGGTCACAGAGTCAGTCCTGCGAGATATATTTGGTCTTGCCTTCAGTTCTAATATTGAAATTGAAAAAACGATCAGTGACGATATCCAAGCGCTCATTGAGCGTGATTCTGCATGCCATAGTTTTTTATCTGCTTTTACACATTACAAGGGATTTCACGCGCTGCAAGCATGGAGAGCAGCTCACTGGCTGTGGCATCAAAATAGAAAATCTCTAGCATTTATGCTTCAAAACCGAATATCAGTAGTATTCGGTGTAGACATTCATCCAGCTGCAAAAATTGGCAAAGGAGTCATGTTTGATCATGCAACAGGAATTGTAGTAGGCGAGACAGCTGTTATTGAAGATTGTGTTTCTATTTTACAGGGTGTCACCCTGGGAGGTACGGGAAAAGAAGGAGGGGATCGTCACCCAAAAGTTCGCTCCGGTGTTTTAATTGGCCCGGGAGCTACGATCCTTGGTAATATTGAAATTGGAGAAGGATCAAAGATTATTGCGGCCAGCGTAGTCTTAAAAGACATACCTCCTCACTCTATAGCTTCAGGAGTGCCTGCCGAAGTTATTGATGTGATGAAAACAGACTCTCCTGCAGAAAAAATGGATCAAAGCCTCTCCGGATGACCATCCGGCCTATTCTTTACAGGTAAAAATAATATTTTTTTATTCACATAAACAAAAGACAACGATAAAATGCAGCCCACCCAATCAATAGGAAAAATCATGGAACGCCCAGAAGTAACAGTAGGTGACTATATCATCCTCAAAGGATACGAAGAGGACCCCGGCATGGAAGCCCATATTTTCAAAATAGAAGAAGATGGTGTTTTATTTGTTGGCTATCATGCGTATAGCATCAGAACAACAAAAGCTCACGCGTATTGGAATGATTCTTATTGGCAGGTAACGAAAGCTAAGTATGGTAAAAAAAGCGCTGGTATTCGTTTTTAATGCTTCTACTACCACAGCCCCAAGCACGGAAACTTCATGCCTCTACTGCATGTTCTATACGTCAGGAATTTTTAGGCGCTGTCCAATATTGATCTGACTGTTATTCAATCCATTATGTTTTAGTAACTTTTTTATTGAAATCTTATAGCGCTTAGCAATCCGATAGACTGTATCGCCAGAAGCAACAATATAAATTTTTGGCCCATGAACCCTAGATTTCTCTGATGCCAACAAGGTATCAACAGGGGGGTTAGTAGAAAAATATCGAGTCACCCCCTTAAATATCGCATGGGCCATTTTTTTCTGGTAGTTTTTGGTGGCCAATTTCTTTGCCTCTGAAGGATTCGAAATAAATCCTGTCTCTACAAGAATGGATGGGATATCCGCAGATTTCAGAACCACAAAACCTGCTTCCTCCACCTTTTTTTTGTGCAATTTTGCTATACTGCCTATAGATTTAAGTACTGAAGTTCCAAGGACCAAGCTGTTGCTTAATGTAGCCGTCATAGATAAATCCAATAGAACGCTGGCTAGCATATGATCTTTGTCATCAAGGCTAACACTGCCAGAACCTCCAATCAGATCAGTACGATTTTCTCGGCTCGCTAGGTAGCGAGCAGTTTCACTGCTGGCACCACTGCGAGATAGTATAAACACTGAAGCCCCGCTTGCATTTGGTTTATTGAATGCATCAGCATGGATAGAGATGAATATATCTGCACGCTTTTTGTGAGCAATACTAGTACGCTTACGTAAGGGAATATAATAATCGCCGCCTCGAATCAAAACACCCTTATAGCCACGTTTTTTATCAAGTAATTTTTTTAATTCACGCCCAATAGCCAAAACTACATGCTTTTCCAGAAGACGCTTTGGCCCAATAGCTCCAGGGTCTTCACCTCCATGCCCGGCATCAATAGCAACCACAACATCCCTATGATTATTTTTAAGGAGGGCAATAGAGGCTGGCTTGGTCGATTTTTTATTCTGATCATAAAGATCCACCACCAATCTATCGCTATATTGTTCATTGGGGCCAAGAATAAAAGCTTTAGGATAGAGCGGTTTTTTTAAATCAAGAACAATTCTAAGGTTATTCTTTCCCATTGTGCTGCTTCGAAGCGAACTTATGGGCATTAAAGAGAAATCAAGTTTTGTTGTTTGCACGCCCAAGGTGGTATCTTGGATGTCTATTATCAGACGATCGGGGCTCGTTAGTGGCACTATTTTATATTTAACCGATTCGCTCAGATCAAACACCAATCGAGTATGATCTGGCGCTCTCCATACCCTTACATCATCAACTGTTGCAGCAGAAAGAATTAAAGGTGTGGCCAAAAATATTAAGGCCAGACCACCATAAAATATGTTATAAAATTTAGAAATCAAGCTGATTTTCTCTATCTGATGCCAAGTGAGCCAGTAGTAAATCGCCCATGTCAGTCTCAGAGCATATTTTTATTTCTCGGCCTTCATGTGTCGCAATTATACTTATTTGCAAATCAGCCATGGGCAGGAATCCATGGCCTCGCTCTGGCCATTCGACCAAACAACAACCACTTTGATGAAAATAGTCCCTGATACCAAAAAATTCTAATTCCTCAGCAGAGCCCAATCGATATAAGTCAAAATGGTGCACCTTCAAAAGTCCCTGGTCATATGATTCTACCAATGTGTAAGTGGGACTTTTAACAACACCATCATAACCAAAAGCCTGAAGAATGCCTCGACAAATTGTGGTTTTTCCTGCCCCAAGATCACCACCAAGAAAAATTAATGCAGTTTTTGGTTCCGGACCAACAAATATATAGGAGAGCAAGCTATGGCCAAGCCATTTGCCGAATTCGATCATATCCACCTCACGAGGCAATACTCCTACAAAAAAATGTCTCATTGTTTATTCACCAGTTAACTCAGTTGGTGGCTGAAGAGACTGCTTGAATGTAATACTAGATAAAAATTTATACATAAAATTCCACTTGTTAGGCAAATATCTGGCAAAATTATACGCTAACTTCAAATAGCTAATCGATCATGCAGCTTAAAATACCACAATTAGATTATATACACCTTGCAAGGCAAATTAAGCTATGGGGGGAGGAATTAGGATTTCAACAAGTAGCTATCACAGATATTGATCTAAAGAAGACAGGGGAAAAACTCAATAAATGGCTTGAAAGTGGCTATCAGGGGAATATGGACTGGATGGCAGCTCATGGAGAGAAGCGCTACCACCCAGAGCAGCTGCTGCCCGGCACATGTTCTGTGATAACTGTAAGAATGAATTACCTGCCTGCTGATAGCAATATGATTGCAATACTCAAAGATGCTGATAAAGCTTACATTTCTCGTTATGCTTTGGGCCGAGATTATCATAAAGTGGTTCGCCAGCGACTAAAGATGCTAAGTAAAAAAATTCAAGAGGTGGCTCCAGAAAGCATCATCCAAAGACCTTATGTAGACAGTGCTCCTGTGATGGAAAAACCTTTGGCGGAAAAAGCTGGTCTTGGATGGATGGGAAAAAATACATTAATAATTAACAGCGAGGGAGGATCTTGGTTTTTTCTTGGTGAGATATATACAAGCCTACCCTTACCGTCAGATCAATCAACAGAGGTAGATCAATGTGGTGAGTGCAAGGCATGCATCAAAGTGTGCCCTACAGACGCGTTTCCCGAACCGTATGTACTTAATGCAAAACGATGTATCTCTTATTTAACTATTGAACACAAGGGCAGTATCCCCGAAGAATTCCGTCAGCCTATGGGCAATCGGGTGTTCGGGTGTGATGATTGCCAAGCAGTTTGCCCTTGGAATAAAGAAGCCAAGCCTACAAATGAAAGAGATTTCTCACCACGTCACAATCTAGATAATCGCGAACTTGCCGAATTGTTTCTTTGGACAGAAAAGGAATTTTTGCAGTATACCGAAGGTTCTCCAATCAGGCGCATTGGTTACGAGCGATGGCTGAGAAATTTAGCAATTGGGTTGGGCAATGCGCCAACCTCAGAAAAAACTATTAACTCCTTGGAGGCAAGACAGGATTTTCCTTCAAGCTTGGTTCAAGAGCATGTTTTATGGGCCTTAGATCAACACAAAGAGAGGGGAGGAAAAAGGAAAAGACGTCAGCGAAAAATATCTAGCTCGCCTATTAAACCTTAGGCATATTTTGATACTTTGGACGCTTAGATTCAATAATCTCTCGTGTTTTTTAACCTTAAGCTTTTTCTGGCACATTAAAAAATAGGTGCCGATAGTGCCTTAACTCCGCAATAGAATCTTTTATGTCGTCCATAGCTAAATGAGAGCTTTGCTTTTTGAACCCCTCCAGTATCTCTGGTCGCCAACGCTTAGCAATCTCGTTAATACTACTTACGTCCAGATTACGATAATGAAAAAAAGCTTCTAGCGTCGGCATTTGTCGTGACAAAAAACGACGGTCCTGACAAATTGAATTACCACACATCGGGGAAACCCCAGAATTTACGAATTGCTCTAAAAATATAATCGTATCACGCTCCGCCTCTTCAAGAGATACCTTGCTGCTACGCACTCGTTCCGTTAATCCCGACCGATGATGCTGCCGAGTGTTCCATTCATCCATACCTTCAAGTGCTTCATTTGTCTGATTTATGGCAAAAATGGGGCCTTCGCCGAGAATATTAAGATCTTTATCGGTAACAATGGTGGCAATTTCAATAATGACATCATTGATGGTATCCAGCCCTGTCATTTCAAGGTCTATCCATATGAGGTTCATTGAATCTTTTTTTGTTTTATTGATACTATTCATTATTATCTACGCCATTCGTTAGATTTTTGCCACATTTTTAAAATAATTCATCCTTCAAGAATCCTGATCTGCAATATTCCGTTTCTGTCACTCTACGCCTATATGCTATATCCTTAGCGCCTAGCAAGCCAGCAATGATCATATTATTGTTGGCTATTAATAAGTCATGGGTCGGAAGGAAGAATATTGACAAAACGCCAACTAACCAAGCAGCAACGCCGGCGAATTGAACAGAATCAAGCGAATGCAGGCACTGAAATCAATACCCAGCAGGAGGCTACCGGAGGGAAGGCTGATGATGCTGATCTAGAACGATATGGTGTCGTCATTGCCAGCTACGGAGCTCAGGTTGATGTTGAAGCTATAGATATTTCAAAAAAAATCGTTCGACGATGCCACCTAAGGGCCAATCTACCCACAATTGTTTCTGGCGACAAAGTCACCTGGAAAGATAGTGGTACCCATGGCGTTGTTATTGCTCAGTACCCTAGAAAATCTGAACTTTGCCGGCCTGATAATCGAGGAAATCTTCGCCCTGTAGCGGCCAATATTGATAGGATAGCTATTGTTATAGCTCCTTATCCGGAACCACATACAAATCTTATTGATAGATACCTAGTCGCAGCTGAACATCAAGCCATACAGCCCCTAATCATCCTAAATAAAGCTGATCAAATAGAGCAAGAAAATTTAGAATCACTGATTTCTCTGGCTAAAAATTATGAAAAAATAGGGTATGACTATTTCTTAGTTTCTGCTAAAGATGGGGTTGGCATGAAGGAATTTGAAGCCTACCTGAGGGGGCTCACCAGTGTGTTTGTAGGTCAATCTGGAGTAGGAAAATCTTCTTTGCTTAATAGACTGTCTCCTGAAATCAATGTCGCTGTAGGCGGCTTATCCAAATCAAAAGAAAAGGGCACACATACAACAACCACTTCCAGGCTTTTTCATCTCCCTAGCGGAGGTGATGTTATTGACTCTCCAGGAATACGTGAATTTGGATTGTGGCACCTAAAGCCCGATGCAATTGCAGAAGGATTTATAGAATTTTTAGCCTATCTTGGAAAATGCAGATTTCGTAACTGCCGTCACCAACATGAGCCAGATTGTGCGCTAATTGAAGCAATTAGTGCTGGAAAAATACAGCGAGCAAGATTTGAGAGCTATTTGCATATGGTTAGCAGCCTTAAAGATGGGTAGCTGGGTCCTAAAAAAATTTTCAATTATAAGAATTCCTGAGATGGAATAGATCTTGTAGGGTGATATAATTATGCTTTACAAGATTCACGCGACATAGCAGAGGGCTAGTATGCCAAAGACATATAACTTAATAGAGTCAGAATCTTTAAGTGAGCGGCTCAATGAGCCCAATCTCTTAATTGTAGATTTATGCAATGATGCTCTTTATAGTCGAAAGCATATACCTGGGGCCGTCCATGTTTCACCAAAAACACTTATGGCTGGATCTTTTCCTACACCCAACATGCTCCCATCAATAGAGCAAATTTCAGCTATAATTAACAGCATTGGTCTCACTGAAGAAAAGCATGTAATCGCCTATGATGATGAAGGTGGAGGCTGGGCTGGGAGATTTCTGTGGACTCTTGATGTAATAGGACACAAAAATTGGTCATATCTAAATGGCGGCCTTATTGCATGGCATAACGAAGGCCACCCAACGACAGCTGACGTTCCTGTCATCAAAACAACTCATCGCGATCTTGTGATTGATCGCTCACCTATTGTAGATGCTGAAGAAATTATGCGGTCTCTAGAGGGCGCTCAACTACAGATTTGGGATGCTAGAAGTGAAGGGGAGTATACTGGAATCACTCTATACGCCGAAAAAGGTGGTCATATCCCAGGTGCAATCCATTGTGAGTGGACCAACATGATGGATTTTCAACGGAATCAACGTATTCGTAATGATGCGCTAACAAGGCTTGAAGATTTAGGTATTTCTCAAAAGAAGCCAACAATTACTCATTGTCAATCGCATCATCGCTCTGGATTCACATATATGCTTGGAAGAATCTTAGGGTTTGAGAGTATCCGTGCTTACGACGGATCTTGGGCTGAATGGGGAAACCACCCACACACTCCTGTAGAAATATAAACATATGAATAATTTACGTTCAGAATGGTTTGCTGCACTTCAGCGGATACTTCCACAGCATACATTATCTCGGATTGGTTCATTTTTGGCTGAAGCCAAAAACCCTTGGCTGAAAAATTTATTAATTAATCTATTCATCAGAGTCTATGATATCAACCTAGATGAAGCAAAGTCAGCCTCACCGAATGAGTATCAAAATTTTAATGATTTTTTTACTCGAGCTCTAAAGGAAGATGCTAGACCAGTTAACAGTAATGATGCTGTTATCGTCTGTCCAGTTGATGGGATGGTTAGCCAAATGGGGGCTATTCGAGAAGGGAATATTTTCCAAGCCAAAGGAAAATACTTCTCTTCCTCCTCATTGCTTGGCGCTGATGATGAGGACAGTAGGCGCTTCCTTAACGGCGATTTTATTACAATCTACCTATCACCAAAAGACTACCATCGGGTTCATATGCCAATCGATGGAGAGCTGCTCTACACGCGCTATATTCCTGGCAAACTTTTCTCTGTTAATCTCACAACCACTAAACATATAGATGGTTTGTTTGCAAAAAATGAGCGGTTAGTCTGTATATTTAAAACTCCAGCTGGACTTTGTGCTGTGGTCTTGGTTGGAGCAATGATGGTAGCCGGAATAGAATCAGTGTGGCATGGGCACTATCATCCTAACACTTTAGTTATTAATCAATTCGACTCACAGAATGTTAGGCTAAAGAAAGGTGAAGAAATGGGGCGCTTTAAATTTGGCTCTACAGTAATCGTAATGTTTGAGCCCAACAAAACAGCATGGTCAGAAAAATACATGCCTGGATCAACTACCCATTTTGGCGAGATAATGACAACTCATGTACAGCATCAATAAATATTTTTACATTTTCAGGCTTGATGTCAGGGGTTATTCCATGACCAAGATTGAACACATGCCCATTACCACTACCAAATTGCAGTAAAATAGACTGGACCTCTTCTCTAATGCGCTGTGGAGTTGCACGAAGAATTGCGGGATCCATGTTGCCTTGCAAAGCAACACGATCACCCACTTTTTTCCGCGCAATCCCAATATGAGTAGTCCAATCAAGGCCCACAGCATGGCATCCAGTATCAGCGATATCCTCTAACCACTGACCTCCCCCCTTAGTAAATAAAATTACGGGCACCTTTCTACCTTCATTCTCTTGAATTAAACCACGAATAATTTTCTTCATGTACTGTAAAGAAAATTCTCGATAGGCGTCATAAGAGAGGGCTCCACCCCAAGTGTCAAAAATTTGCACTGCTTGAGCGCCAGCCTTAATTTGAGCGTTCAGATAAGCGATTACTGATGCAGCAAGGACATCAAGCAATTGATGCATCAGCTCTGGCTGATTGTAAACCATGGTCTTAGATAGCGGAAAATCACGGCTGGCTCGGCCCTCTATCATATATGTAGCCAATGTCCATGGACTGCCAGAAAATCCTATTAACGGCACGCGGCCATTAAGTTCTCGTCGTATGGTAGCGACCGCTTCAACAACATAAGGTAGATCCTTATAAGGATCGATAACGGATAATTTATTGATATCACTTTCGGTTCGAACTGGCTTATGAAAACGAGGGCCTTCGCCAGACTCAAAAAATACCCCTAAACCCATAGCATCGGGTATCGTTAAAATATCAGAGAATAATATGGCGGCATCTAGATTATAGCGATCCAAAGGCTGCAAGGTTACTTCGCAAGCTCTATCAGGATTTGTGCAAAGCGACATAAAATCACCCGCTTGAGCTCTCACTTCCCTGTATTCTGGAAGATAGCGGCCAGCTTGCCGCATCATCCAAACGGGAGTTACGTCTACCTTTTCTCGCATCAATGCTCGCAGAAAACGATCGTTTTTAAGCTCTATCATAAGAAAAGGTCCTTAGATTTTCAGGTAATCAAGAATGCCTTCGCCGGCTTGACGACCCTCCCAGATAGCGGTCACAACCAAATCAGAGCCACGCACCATATCGCCACCAGCAAATACTTTGGGGTTACTAGTTTGAAATTTAAATTGTTGCTCTTCTGCTGCAATAACACCTTCCCAGTCATTTAGTTCTACGCCGAGATTCCCCATCCATGGGGCTGGGTCAGGCTTAAAACCAAATGCAATTAATACCACATCTGCCGGCAATATCTCTTCACTACCAGGCACTGGAATGGGGCGGCGACGGCCATTTTCGTCAGGGTCGCCCAGTTCAGTAGTTATAACCTTAACTCCCTCAACTTTGCTGCTGCCAATAATCTCCACAGGTTGCCTGTTAAATAAAAACTTAACCCCTTCTTCTTTGGCATTTTTGACCTCTCTTCGTGAACCAGGCATGTTTTCTTGATCACGACGATATGCACAAGAAACATTAGTCGCACCCTGTCTGATAGATGTGCGATTGCAGTCCATAGCGGTATCTCCGCCCCCGAGAACTACCACTCGTTGATCCTTGACAGTGATAAAATCACTGGGATCTTTTTCCCAGCCCATATTTCTATTTACGCTAGACACAAGAAATGGCAATGCATCATAAACACCCGGTAAATCTTCACCAGGAAAATCACCTTTCATGTATTTATAGGTGCCCATACCTAGAAAAATAGCATCAAACTCACTTACCAAGTCATCAATTTCAACATCCACACCAATCTGTGTGTTTAGCTTGAACTCTATTCCCATATCCTCAAAAATTTCCCGGCGCTGCTGCATGATAGATTTTTCCAATTTAAATTCTGGAATACCGAAAGTCAGTAGGCCACCAATTTCAGGATAACGATCAAAAACCACTGGTTTAACTCCACTACGCACCAGAATATCAGCACATCCGAGTCCTGCTGGTCCGGCACCAATAATGGCAACCCTTTTGTCAGTCCAGGAAACTTTTGACATATCTGGACGCCAGCCCATAGCAAACGCAGTATCAGTAATATATTTTTCAGCATTACCGATTGTTACTGCACCAAACTCATCATTAAGCGTGCAAGCCCCCTCGCATAAGCGATCTTGTGGGCAAACACGCCCGCATACTTCCGGTAGTGTATTGGTAGCATGGCACAACTCTACAGCCTCAACGATATTTCCATCAGATAGGAGTTTTAGCCAATTTGGTATGTAGTTATGTACAGGGCACTTCCATTCGCAGTAAGGGTTACCGCAATCTAAGCAGCGATGCGCTTGATTGCATGCATCCTTTGTTTCAGTAGGTTGATATATTTCAACAAATTCTTTGGTGCGGCTATGCATATCCTTGGTTTCAGGATCATGTCTTCCTACCCGAATAAACTGGAAATCATTGTTTAATCTATCGCTCATAATTATAAACTCTTTAATATCAACAGCAGTTTTGGGCTTCTGTATTGTTTCACATTATTGGGATTCAGCACGTGTATGCGCCAACAGCTTTTCTAGGCTAGCCGCCTTTGGCTTCAC
The DNA here is from genome assembly GCF_047729555.1 of Porticoccus sp. Uisw_050_02. Classification (NCBI taxonomy): domain Bacteria; kingdom Pseudomonadati; phylum Pseudomonadota; class Gammaproteobacteria; order Cellvibrionales; family Porticoccaceae; genus Porticoccus; species Porticoccus sp. Uisw_050_02. The sequence goes on from NZ_CP159825.1 coordinate 1,178,737, forward strand.
TAGCCAAAATTTTCTAATAAATCCCTCAAAATTATCCAGAATCTCCTGACCCCAAGCGCTAGCTGTCTCTGCAACAAATTCAGCAATCATGGCTTCCAAATGAACGCGATACCCTTCTGTTGATTCAGTTGTAATGCGTTGAATTTCAACTAACTCCATATTATAGCTGTCTACAAAACTTTTATTTTCATCCAGAACATAGGCGAAACCGCCCGTCATGCCAGCCCCAAAATTAGAACCTACGGAGCCTAGCACAACAATTACCCCCCCTGTCATGTATTCACAGCAATGATGTCCAGCACCCTCAATTACAGCCTGAGCACCTGAATTGCGGACCGCAAAGCGCTCTCCTGCAAGACCAGCGGCAAACAACTTGCCTGATGTTGCGCCATATAGACAGGTGTTACCCATAACAGGAGTGACATTAGAAGAAAAATTGCTATCTTTTGGCGGCGCTATGACAATTTTACCGCCAGCCATTCCTTTGCCAACATAGTCATTAGCATCACCACAAAGATGTATATTTAAACCGCCCGCATTCCAAACACCAAGCGACTGCCCAGCCACACCATGTAGCATTAATTTTATCGGAACATCAGCCATACCTTGATTACCGTAACGTTTAGCTATTTCGCCAGAAAGACGGGCACCAATAGAGCGGTCACAATTGCTTATGTTATAGCTAAACTCACCACCTTTTTTTGACTCAACAGCAGGCAATATATCAGCCACCATTTCTTCAGCTAAGCGCCCTTTGTCAAAGGGTGCATTTTTAATCACCTGGCATGTTTGTGGTTTGCTATCCAGCAATGCATCAGTATAAAGTATTGGGGACAAATCTAATTTCTTTTGTTTTTCTGTGTTACCCTCAAAAATTTCCAGCAAGTCAACCCTGCCAACCAGCTCTTCCATGGTTCTTACCCCGAGACGGGCCATCCACTCTCGAGTTTCTTCCGCCATAAAGAGAAAGAAGTTCTTTGCTGTTTCCACAGTACCTTTATAGTAGTTCTCCCTGAGTTCTTTATCCTGTGTGGCAACCCCAGTCGCACAGTTATTCAAATGACAAATTCTCAGATACTTACATCCAAGAGCAACCATTGGGCCGGTACCAAAACCAAAGCTTTCTGCGCCTAAAATAGCCGCTTTTACAACATCAAGGCCAGTTTTTAGCCCCCCATCTGTTTGAACACGGACCTTATGGCGCAAATCGTTCGCTTTAAGCATTTGATGAGTTTCAGCTAAACCCAGCTCCCAAGGAGAGCCCGCGTAACGAATCGATGTTAGTGGACTTGCTGCTGTGCCGCCATCATAGCCAGATATTGTAATCAAATCTGCGTAGGCTTTTGCTACTCCCGCAGCAATAGTTCCAACACCTGGGCGGGAAACCAACTTCACTGAAACTAACGCTTCTGGATTGACCTGCTTCAGGTCAAAAATAAGTTGAGCTAAATCTTCAATTGAATAAATATCGTGATGAGGAGGAGGAGAAATCAAAGTTACGCCGGGAACTGAATATCGGAGTCTGGCAATTAACTCATTCACCTTGCCTCCTGGTAACTGTCCGCCTTCACCAGGCTTTGCACCCTGAGCTACTTTAATCTGAATCACCTCAGCACTTGACAGATAGTGTGGCGTTACCCCAAAACGACCAGAAGCCACTTGCTTAATTTTCGATGCCTTAATTGTGCCATAACGAGCAGGATCTTCACCCCCTTCTCCTGAGTTAGATCGACCCCCTAGGATGTTCATAGCCTGAGCCAAACCTTCATGAGCCTCTGGCGATAGCGCTCCTAAGGACATACCTGCCGAATCAAATCGTTTCAATATTTTTTCAATCGGCTCCACGTCAGACAAAAGGATCGGCTTAATGTCAGCTTTAATCTTCAGGAGATCTCTGAGGGTTGATGCAGAGCGTTTATTCACTAAGTCAGCATAATCATGCCATGCGGTATAGTCACCCTCTTGTACTGCACGATGAAGAGTTGTTACGACGTCTGGATTAAATGCATGGTACTCTTGGCCGTGGACATACTTTAGTAGCCCACCTGGATTGATCGATTTTCGTTCACTCCAGGCCTGATCGGCGAGTCTTTGTTGGTCCTGCTGCAGATCGTTAAAATCTGCACCCTTAATACGACTCGGTGTTCCTAAAAAGCACATGTTAACTATCTCAGGAGAGAGTCCAATAATCTCGTACAACTGAGCACCTCGATACGAAGCAACCGTAGAAATACCCATTTTAGATAGGATTTTTAACAACCCTTTATTCATGCCTTGGCGGTAGTTTTTAAATGCTGCATCTATATCACACAGTATTTCTCCTGCTGTCACCATATCAGAAAGGATGTGGTAGCTTAAAAAAGGGTAAACCGCAGAAGCACCACAACCTATTAATGTTGCAATTTGATGAGAATCACGAGCAGACGCGGTGGATGCAATAATATTAGCATCACAACGAAGACCTAATTTAATTAAATGATGATGAACTGCACCTACGGCCATCAACATCTGAATAGGCAAATTATTTGGAAGAATGTCAGAATCAGACAGAATGCAGCACCTAATGCCATCTCTGACGGCATCAGAAACTTTCTCACATAGACTTTGGACGGCCTGCTCTAAATTGGATGTCTTTGGGTCATAATTAACACTAAATTTTTTAACCCGGTAGTCGTCCTGTGTGTTATTTTTTAACGCGTAATATTTGCGTGGCGATAAAACTGGGCTCGACAAATTAATGCGCTTTGCATGTTCGGGGGACTCAAGGAAAATGTTACCTTCGCGACCGAGTTGTGTCTTTAGGGACATAACAAGTGTTTCACGTAACGGATCAATGGGAGGGTTGGTCACCTGCGCAAATTGTTGCCTAAAATAATCATAGAAGCTGCGATCTTTAACTGAAAGTACAGCCATTGGCGTATCATCCCCCATGGAACCGACTGCTTCTTGGCCTCCTTCTGCTAGTGGTCGCAAAATTTGCTCTCGTTCTTCCATGGAAACTAAGAACATCTTCATAAAACTACGAATTTTTTCCCTGCTTAAGGCGCCCTCAACTTCTATGCTTTCATCATCCATAGAAGACATAATTTTGATAGTGCTGCTATTTAACCACGTCTGATACGGATTGGCGGAGGCCATTTCTTTGTCAATCTGACCAGCGTTCATGATAGAGCCTGTATGCGTATCAATCGAAAGTATATCTCCTGGGCCTAAGCGTCCTTTAGCAACAACGCTACTAGAGCTATATTTATAAACACCAACTTCTGATGCAACAGCAATAATATCGTCATCCGTTAACACCCAACGAGATGGCCTTAAACCATTTCTATCCAGCGTACAAACGGCATAACGCCCATCAGTAATAACTAGCCCAGCAGGGCCATCCCATGGCTCCATATGCATAGCTATATATTCAAAGTAAGCTCTTTCGTTCAACCCATAGTCTTGGTTGTTATCCCAGGCTGGTGGTACCAACATTCGCACGGCTTTATGGAGATCTATGCCCCCTGCAACCATTACTTCAAGCATATTGTCCAGACTAGAAGAATCTGATCCTGTTCGGTTGACAAGAGGCTTTACATCCTGCAAATCGGGCAAGAGGGGGGTAACAAGCTTAGGAGTTCTGGCTACAGACCAGTTTCTATTCCCATGGAGCGTGTTGATTTCTCCATTATGAGCCAGCATTCTAAATGGTTGAGCCAGTGGCCACTGAGGGCTAGTATTGGTAGAAAAACGTTGGTGAAAAATACAGATGGCAGTTTTTAGGAGCGGATTTGCCAAATCTGGGTAAAATATCGGCAAATCAACTGGCATCATTAGCCCTTTGTAGCTAATAACATTTTCTGCAAGGCTGGCAATATAAAAAGAGTTGTCTGATGCTAGAGCAATCTCAATTTTTCGCTTAGAAATAAACAATCGAGCATTGAATTTTTGTTTGTCTAGACCGCCTGCAGCAATAAATATTTGCTCAATTTCTGGCAGGGTTTCTAATGCGATGCGGCCCAAACAATCTTTACTTGTAGGAACTTTGCGCCAGCCGATCACTTCTAACCCCTGATCCAACAAGGCCTCCGACATAGCATTTTTAGCATGGTTGCGCTGATCGCTGTCTTGGCTGAGCATTACTGAACCAACCGCATACAATTCAGGTAATTCGACGTCAAACAGCTTTTTAGCCGCATCTCGCATAAAAGCATCCGGCTTTTGAAGCAATAACCCGCAGCCATCACCAGTTTTGCCATCAGAAGCAATACCGCCACGATGGGTCATGCAAGCTAACGCTTCAATAGCGGTTTCTAGGACACGGTGGCTCACCTTACCTTTCGTGTGGGCAATCAGTCCAAATCCACAATTATCTTTGAATTCATCTAAGCTATAGAGGCCTGTCGGCATAATAAACGGTGCTCTAGGTAAAATATGTTGAAAGACCAGCCGACTCATAGAAAAAAACTAATACTGCTGGAACAAGAAAATAACTATTTTACACGTCCGCGACCTATGTAACAATTACCGCGATGTGAATAAGGCCTATAACTTTAGGTGATATAATTTATAGGTTGTCTTGTCTTCTAAATAACCTTCATTAGAAGATCTGGTTTAATTTCAGAAGTTACTGTTGCAACTCCAATAGATCGAAGAAGTACAAAACGAAGACTGCCATCTAGAGCTTTTTTATCGACTGACATGAGCTCCAAAAAAATTTTGGAGCTCATGTCTTTTGGTGCTACTGCAGGCAAATCACAGAAAGCCAGAATTTTTCTTATCCGGCAAACATCAGCTTGATTTATCCAGCCCAGTAAACTCGACAGCTCTGCGGCCATAATTATTCCAATCGCTACTGCCTCGCCATGCAACCAGCCCTTATAGGACTGAAAGGTCTCAATAGCATGGCCAAATGTATGTCCTAAATTTAAAATCGCACGAACACCATTTTCGTGCTCGTCTTTTTCAACAATCTTGGCTTTATTGGCGCATGATTTCTCTATTGCAAAACATAGGGCATCGGGATCGCGCGCTAAAAGCTTAGATATATTTTTTTCTATCCAGTGAAAAAATTCTACATCTGCAATCAGCCCATATTTAATTACCTCCGCCAAGCCCGCTCGAAATTCCCTATCTGGTAAAGTACCTAATAAGGAGGTATCAATTATGACGCACTGAGGCTGATAGAACGCTCCTATCATGTTTTTGCCTAGCCTGTGATTAACTGCAGTTTTTCCGCCTACAGATGAGTCTACTTGGGCAAGCAATGTTGTTGGAATTTGGCAAAAATTTATACCTCTCTGATAACAAGCGGCAGCAAATCCTGTCATATCGCCAATAACACCGCCGCCAAGAGCGATTAGAGTGGCTGCTCGGTTATATTTTTTAGCGAGCAATGTATCAAAAATTGTATTAAGCACTTCTATATTTTTGTGTATTTCTCCATCCGGCAAGATCAATGTTTCTATGCTATATGCGGACAATCCATCCACAAGGGAGCTCAAATAGAGTGGAGCAATAGTCTCGTTAGTGACCACCAACACTTGCTTTCCATGAATATGTGATGCGAGCAACTCCGACGACTGCAGTAATCCGTCACCAATAAAAATAGGGTAACTCCTATCGCCAAGTTCCACACAAAGCTTGCTAAATTTTTCCACAATAAATCATTCTTTATATAATTATGTTGAGTTGGAAATGTACCACATCAGCCTAAAAATTGACGAACTTCATTGGCAATTTCATTCGCAACTAACCAAGGTTTGCGCTTGCTGGTAACAAAAACTAGGTCGGCTATTTCTTGGTATAGTAGCTCTCGATCCAATACTAACTGCTTTAATACTTCGCGCGGATTACTAACATTTAATAAAGGCCTGCTGCGATCATGCGAAGTTCTCTCTAATAATTGCCCAACAGGGGCGCTAAGATACACAACATAGCCACTATTTTTTAAGACATTACGATTCTTCTCAAAGATAACAGCTCCGCCTCCTGTAGCAAGAACCATACCAGTCCCGGAGGCCAGCTCAGCAAGCATACGAGATTCACGCTTTCGAAACCCATCTTCGCCTTCCATGTCGAAAATCCATGATATGTTCGCACCACATCTCTCTTCAATTTCACAGTCAAGATCGATAAATTTAAGATCCAAAATTTCTGCCAAAATACGGCCAATGGTGCTCTTCCCAGAACCCATGGGGCCGACAAGAAAAATATTGCTATGTGTATTTATCAACTTAATGGCGCTTCTCAAATAATTTTAAATTGAAGGATCAATGAGCTATTTTTATTAAATAATACAGCAAAATGGCTATGTCGTAATTTTTTGGCTTTATACTACCCTTGTATTATAAAGCTGGTCTTATGATGAATAAAACCCATTACAAAATTATTAGCAAGGGATGTTGGTGTTTGTTTGCAATGTTTGGTTGCATGCTTATCATAGTTAGTAGTTTATACCTGTATCTAAGTCCAAAATTGCCTTCCGTTGAAAACCTTCGTCAAATAAATCTCCAGACGCCCTTAAGGATTTACTCAGAGGATTTGCAGTTAATCGGTGAATTCGGCGAAAAACACCGTAATCCAATAGACTTTCAAGATATACCACTTTTTTACATACAGGCATTAATATCTGCAGAAGATGACCAGTTTTATAGTCATTCTGGAGTCGATATTGGAGCTTTATTGCGCGCAGCAGTAGAGCTCGTCTCTTCTGGCGGCATCAGGACTGGTGGCAGCACCATCACTATGCAAGTTGCCCGAAATTACCTTCTAACCAGAGAGCGAACATTTACCCGAAAGTTTAATGAAATCTTGCTGGCGTTCAGGATTGAAGGGGAGTTATCTAAGGATGAGATATTAACTCTTTATGCTAATAAAATTTACCAAGGAAACAGGGCTTATGGTGTAAGTGCGGCATCCCATGTTTACTATGGGCAGCCTATTCAGAAGCTGACTCTCTCTCAGCTAGCTATGCTTGCCGGGCTCCCAAAAGCTCCTTCGGCCTATAATCCTATAGTTAACCCTAAGCGAGCCCTAATAAGGCGCAACTGGATTCTACATCGTATGCATGACTTGGGTTATATTGATTTAAAAACCCTCATCTTGGCAAAAAGGGAGCCTACTAACGCAATCTATCATGGGTACAAAGTCTCGATAGATTCTCCTTATGTATCTGAAATGGTGCGAAAAAAAGTGTTTGCTATGGTCGGAAAATCTGCCTACACAGACGGGTTGCGTGTTTACACAACCATTAATAGTCATTTGCAGCAAAGTGCACAAAAATCTATTCGGAAAGGGCTGATTGCCTATGACAAGAGGCATGGGTATAGAGGCCCTGAATTCAACACTCCTAATCCAGAGCTATGGAATAACATCCTGCAGTCAACGCTCACTTACGGCGGTTTAGTCCCAGCTATAGTAAAAGAAGTTCATGACCAGCATCTCAGTGTGTTGCTTGCAGACAAGCATGAAATCTTCATTTCCTGGGAGCGTGGGCTAAAAAACCTGCGTAAATACAATACCCCTGACAGCCGGTCACGTTCAATTAAGACAGCAAGCGAACTATTTTCAACTGGCGATTTAGTAAGGGTTAGCCAACATAATGGTCGCTGGGAGCTTGCTCAGCTGCCAAAAGTTCAGGCAGCAATAGTAGCTCTAAATCCTAAAAATGGAGGAATCAAGGCACTGGTCGGTGGATTTGATTTTCGACAAAATAACTTCAATAGAGCCACCCAAGCAACGCGGCAATCGGGTTCAAGCTTTAAACCTTTTATCTATGCGATTGCCTTAGAGAATGGTTTCACTGCTGCCAGCATTGTAAATGACGCGCCATTAGTTTTTGAAGACAAGCGCCTTAAAAACTCCTGGCGGCCAGAAAATGACGGCGGAACATTTTATGGGCCAACTCGTTTACGGAAGGCTTTGTATCTTTCAAGAAATTTAGTATCCATTCGGATCCTGCAAAGTATTGGCATAAAAACTGCGATCTCAGGTTTAGGCCGATTTGGTTTTGATAGCTCCAAATTGCCCAGAAATCTCTCGCTGGCTCTTGGTAGTCACGCTACAACGCCACTAAAAATTGCAACAGGTTATGCCATGTTAGCCAACGAAGGATATCAGGTTGAGCCCCATCTAATAAATCGCATTGAGGATGCTAGTGGCAATTTACTTTATCAAGCAAACCCTTTGACTGCATGTAATGACTGTAATGAAATTTCTCAGGGGTCATCGCAAAAGCAAGCATATGTTCATGAAAAAATCAGTCCTTACGCTTTGCTAGATTTAACCCTAGAGCCTAAATTAACTTCAGCACCAAGAGTGATTGACCCTCAGACAGTATATATTATTGACTCTATACTCAGAGATGTTATTAAAATAGGCACAGGACGGCGCGCAAAAGTGCTTAATCGTTCTGATATTGCAGGAAAAACTGGTACAACCAATGGCCCAAAAGATGCGTGGTTTTCTGGCTACAATCCAGATATTGTTGCTACCGCATGGCTGGGATTTGATGATAACTTATTGCTTGGAAGGAATGAATATGGCGGGTCAGCCGCTTTGCCTATTTGGATAGATTTTATGCGGGATGCATTAGCCGAGAAGGTTGACAATAGAAGGCGGCAACCAAAAGGGTTAATCACTGTCAGAATTGACCCATACACAGGACTTAGGGTTGGGCCAGAACAAAAAAATGCGCTATTTGAAGTTTTTAAAAAGAAAAATATTCCGTCACTGGCTGAGAAAAGCACAGAGACCAATACTGTAATAAAGTATAAAAGCTCCATGAATCCAGAAGATCTATTTTAGCAACTCCGTTGAGTTTTCTGTTCTCCAGAAAAATAGACTATTGTTCACTCACAATATAATGTTAGCTAAAGAATATGCGAATTAACTGGAATAATATTGATACAGTCTTGCTTGATATGGATGGAACCCTGCTAGACCTGCATTTTGATAATTTTTTTTGGCTTAACTATCTACCTAAACGTTATGCAGAGATCCATAATATTCCTTTTAAGACAGCTAACGATCAAATACATAACCTATCTATCAAGACTACGGGTACACTGAATTGGTACTCTACAACATACTGGTCGAAAGAGCTTTCTGTGGACATCTATCGGTTAAAAAAAGAAATAAGCGGCCTAATAAAAATGCGGCCTTTTGCGCAAGAATTTCTTGAGCAACTAGGCCTGCACAAGAAAAAACGTGTGCTTGTTACGAATGCCCATCCTCAAAGCCTGGAGTTGAAAATTTCTGTTACCCAAATCAATAGTCTCCTAGATAACATCTATACGTCTCATCAATTTCACCATCCGAAAGAAAGTCAAAAATTCTGGTATGCGCTTGCCTGTCAGGAAAAATTTGACCCTGAAAAAACATTATTCATTGATGACTCTGTAAATATTTTACAGGCAGCAAGCCATTATGGGATCAAGGAACTATTGGGAATAAAAAAACCTGACAGCAGCCAAAATTCTGTCGAGATAGAGGGTTTTGCATCTATCGCCAGCTTTAATGAGATCCTTCCACTTGCTTAAAGAAAATAAAGTAGGAAAAAAAGTTCGCCTGGATAAATGGCTATGGGCTGCACGTTTTTTTAAGACGCGAGGTTTTGCAAAAGCAGCTATTCTAGGGGGAAAGATCCATATTGATGGGAAGCGTGCAAAAGCTAGCAAAGATCTGACGCTGGGAATAACTCTTAGTATCAAACAAGGGGTTGATGAAAAAATAGTGGTAGTGAAAAGTCTTTCTGCACAGAGAAGTAGTGCAACTAAAACGCTAGCAATGTATTGTGAAACACAAGAAAGCATCTTATTGAGGATCAAAAATAGCGCTGAAAGAAAAGCGTCTAATAACGGCATTTTGTTTGATGCTAAGCGACCAAACAAAAAACAACGTCGGCAGATACATAGGTTTAATGCAAATAATCAGCATGATGTAGGAAATTAAGCAAAAGAAGTAAGCTTTATGAGCTTAATATGAGTGGCTTTAATGCATAAAACCATTTTTTTTTCAAATTCACCACCAATGCTCCACTAGTGAGTATTTTTCTGGCATAATTCCCATACTTTTTTTTGCTTTGCTTCACTTTGCGATCGGTTGAAAAGATGCATGGTGTTAAATACAGTCAAAGCGTGCGACTAGAATTCCTCAACAGGACCAACACTAATGACATCAATAGAAAATTCTTCTGTTACCATATTTAAAGATTTGTGCTCTGCTGAGCTAATAGAGTTAGCTCTTAAAAATGGAGAGGGGCACCTTACAGATACTGGAGCATTTCTATCGATCACTGGCAATAGAACTGGGCGATCGCCAGCCGACCGCTTTATCGTAGAAGAACCTTCCAGCAAAAATGCCATTGGATGGGGGCCGGTCAATCGTCCCTTTAGCCAAGAAAAATTCAATGAATTATGGAGCCGTGTAGAGGATTATATAGCTCAAAAAAACCGCTATATTTCTCGTCTGCATGTAGGGCAAGATGTTAGCCACTACCTGCCTGTTGAGGTGACTACTGAGACCGCTTGGCATAATTTATTTGCTCGTAACATGTTTATTCGTCCAGAAAAATACAACCCTTCAAATAAAGAGCCTTGGAAAATCTTACATTCTGCTAACTTCACGTGTGATCCAGTTCGCGACGGGACTAATAGTGAAGCAGTGGGGATTATCAACTTCGGCCAACGAAAAGTTTTAATTGCTGGGCTTAGGTATGCAGGTGAAATGAAAAAAGCTATGTTTTCAGTGCAAAATTTCTTACTACCTGAAAAAGATGTTATGCCAATGCATTGCGCTGCAAATGTCGGACAAGCTGATGACGTATGTCTATTTTTTGGCCTCTCTGGTACAGGGAAAACAACTCTTTCTGCAGATCCTGAGCGATACCTAATTGGCGATGATGAGCATGGTTGGAGCAAGGGTGCTGTATTCAATATGGAAGGTGGCTGTTACGCCAAAACAATTAATCTTAGCAAAAAAAATGAGCCTGTCATTTGGGATGCTATTCGCTTTGGCGCCATAGTAGAAAATATTGCAGTAACCAAGCATCGGACTGCCGACTATGATGACACGTCAATCTCTGAAAATGGTCGCTGCAGCTACCCGCTAGAGCACGTAGATTTACGCAGCAAGGACAACAGAGCCGGCGAACCCAAGAATGTTATCTTTTTAACGTGTGATGTCTCAGGTGTATTACCTCCGGTATCAATACTATCAAAAGAAGCTGCTGCTTATCACTTTCTTAGCGGATATACTGCACGTGTAGGTTCGACTGAAATGGGTGGAGAAAAAGGGATTCAGCTTACTTTCTCGACCTGCTTTGGTGCACCATTTATGCCTAGGCCTGCTAAGGTTTATGCAGAATTGCTAATGAAGCAGATAGAGAACTTTGGGAGCAAGGTATACCTAGTGAACACTGGCTGGACTGGGGGCTCTGGAGCATCTGATGGTGCTGGATCGCGCTTTCCGATTCCAGTGACCCGAAGCATTGTCGCCGCAATACAAAGTGGTGCTTTAGAAAGTTCTGATACCGTCAAATTACCAGTACTAAATTTAGAAATACCAACGAGTGTTCCGGGGGTTAGCAGTAATCTTCTTAATCCTCGAGACACCTGGGTCAACAAAGAGGCCTACGATGCGCAGGCACTTAAATTAGCCAAGCTATTTATTGACAATATTCAAAAATACAACGTATCTCGAAAAATTATTAAAGCGGGTCCGCAGATATAAATTATTAAATTTTTAGAGTGTTCTTGGTGATATAAAAGAGTGTCCATGCAGGTCGCTCTTTTATTCGTTTCGAGCACCTAGGGATAACCCTTTTTGGTAGCACTTTAAACTTTCTTCATGCTTGCAAAAATGCTCCATAATTCTTGCCAGATCTACATAAGCTTGAGATTGCGGCTTAATGGCTATTGAGCTCTCCAGATAATCCCGAGCCTTTCCCCATAACTGACATCTCCAGCTAAGACGGCCGAGAGTGAGCATTAGTTCAGCGCTATCTGGGTTACTGAAAAGCCAAGACTCAGCAAAGATCAATTGCTTCCGAGCATCCTCCCCCTCAACAACCCCATAGAGTTTAACCAAACGATCATCCCAGCACGTCTTCAAAAAAGCACGAAGCAATACTTCAGCATGAGAGCTCTCGTCGAGCTCATGCAAGCCAGCAGCATATTCTAGCAAGACTCTTTTTTCTTTTCTTAAATTTTTGGGAATTTTATGCCAAAAATTAATCAGATCTTCGCTCATACTAGCTTTCTGTGTAGAAATAGCAGTTAGCGAATAGGCATACACATCTCCTTCGATCTCCTGAAGCTCAATTTTACTAAATACTTTATAGCGGCTAAGTTCTGCTAATAATCTTCTTAAACTCTCCCAATCTTTCAAGCCTCTATAGGCCAAATAAAGCAAACGCAGGACAATGGGATGAGATGGAAATTTAACATAGAAGGGCTGAAGAATAGCTAATGCTTCTGCGTAAAGTTGCTCCCGCACACACATTTTTGCTCTAGCTAAGCCAGTAATTAAGTTATTGCCAGGGATTGACTTTTCGACATAACTCAGTAATTTATTAGCCCCCTTCTGATCTCCATCCTCATACGCTGCAATTGCTGCAACCAAGTAACTCAATAAAGGCAAGGTAGAGTTTTTCGCAGATTTCTCTAGAATTTTTCTAGCACTACCCCAGCGACCTTCGAAATACTGAAGCAGGCCCTGATTAACTAATAGCTGGTTGCTTCTTATCTTTAAAGCAGCGCGCTCTTTAAAATATTTCTGGCCAGGCTCCATAATTAATCTAATCAAATTTTTTAACACCACAAAAAATACCGACAATATGCCTATGATTAGAAAAAAAGCCCAAAGCGTCATATCAATGGAGTAATTTCCATAGGCAATCAAAATATAGCCTCTATTCTGCGTCATTTGCCATGCGAGCATACCGCCAAGTAGAGTAACAATAATAACTATCAAGAGCGCCTTTCTCACTATTGAGACTCCACAGCGGCTGATTTTGGTTGCCCAGAAAATAACTGGCCATCTATATAATCCTTTAATATTTTTAATTCTGGGGAGATGTCAGGAAATTTTTGGATTATATTTTCCCCCTCAAGTCGAGACAGTTGTTCTAGATATGGCAAAGCCAATTGATTCAACTTAGCGTACTGGCTGAGCTGCTTGCTCGCTTTTTGCAAACTTTCCCTATAAATCGTTTCCTCCTCACGCAATAAGGCTACCTGGGCGTGCTCCAACAAAATAGCCAAACTGTACCTGAGGTAACGACTTTCGTCTGCCGACGGCATTGGAGAGAGAGGAACATCCAATTCTTGAATACGCACTAAGCCTGCCAGGCTAGCAAGTGCTGAATCAAAGCTATAAATAAGCATCTCTTGCCATCCTTCAGGTGCTGATGTAGTACTAATATTTATGGTACTGGCTTGCGTTACTTCTATAGGGTAATTAATCATAGGTAACTCAACCAGTTGGTCTGATAGCGCACCTAACTGGGTATATAAGCCCTCTCTATCTATTGTCGGAAATGAACGTAGTTTGGCAATGCTTTTAGCGATAGCTTCTCGAACTTCTGTCAGACCCAAGCTTTCCAAATCCCTTAAGACAAGATCTGCTGAAACTAGCAATTCAACTGCATTTTTCGAATTTTTTTCAGTGTCCAAGCGATGTCTGGCAAGTCGGGTTAAATACTCAGCTTCTGTTAATAATCCCATGTATCTTGGCGCGAAAGACGTCTCATTCAAGCGGCGAGCGTAGGCAGCGACCTGTGACTCTATATCTTCAAGAGCACTGGTAAACCTGATACTTTTTTCTTGATACTTGCGCTGCTCATCTTTAATTTCGCCTCTCAGACCTTTAATATAGATTTGATTATTTTTTAAGGTGGTCTGAATTTCTGCCTGCTGCTGTTGGAGCTGATAGATGAACCACCCTCCTACACTAAGAACTGAAAGAAATAAAAGGAGACACGCTATAAAAAATATCCACAGGCGCCACTTTCGGATCGAAACTCTTTTACCTGAAGGGAAATTTTTCGGCTGAGGTTTAATAGTCGACTTATCAGCCACTTCAGATTGACCAGAAGAGGTCTGTGTATTACTTGGTGTATTATCTTTATTATCCAATTAACTAGTCCCCACATATTTGATATGGCTGCTCGATTCACTTGCGCCAGAAGTTAGGCGTGACAGTAAAATAACAACTACATGCACCATCTTAATCCTTAACGCTGATTGCTGCACCATCCACTTAAAACCGAAATTATGTCTTCAGCAAGGGCGGAAGGAGCGCAAATTATATACTGGAACCCCATATTTTTTGCTAGCAAAGAAACTCTTTCACTTGGGACCAATAAAGGCAGCTTTTTTAGCTTATTCAGCCCTTCTCCTGGAATTTGAGATACAAGATGAGCTAATAATTCACCGCTATGAATAATGACGACACCCAATTTATTAGAGTAGAGCAGATCATTGATATTTCGAGTATAGTCTGTTGATATCTTTCGATGATATAGCTCACATTGGCTAACAACAGCACCACGAGAACGCAGCTGATCAGGCAACAATTGGCGTCCGCCAACACCAGAAAAAATTAATATTTTTTCACCAGCCAGTCTTTGCAGTGAAGTCAGTCCTAGCAACCCCTCGCTGCTAAATTCGCACTCTGGAAGCTCTGCATCAACATTATACTTTTTCAGTTCAGTTGCAGTAGTTTTGCCAACGGCATAGTATCGGGGGCCAACAGGTAAAACCTGAGGCATCAAATCGCTATTACGTTTCAACCAATCAACAACGAAAAATGTAGCGGCGCGACTCACAAAAATTGCTCGATCATACAAAAAAAGATTAAGTATGTAATGACTGATGAGGTCTTGATTCAAAGAGCTTTCTAGGGGGGTTATCTTCATAACAGGAAAATGATGGAGCAAGGCACCCTCTGCGATTAACTTGGCTGAAAGTATCTCGTCGCCATGCCCATCAGGCTGAATAGGCCTTACAAGCAATGCCTGCAATCCCTTTAAATGTTCCACCTACCAGTTATCTCCATAAACTTTTTTCAAAATATCTTCAGCCCCTTGGGCCAGCAATTTTTTGGCTAAATCTAAACCTAGTGCCTCTGCGTCTTTAGCTACACCTCTAACATCATTGCGAACAACCTGGCTTCCATCGGGGGACCCCACTAATCCTCGCAGCCAAATCTGGTCAGAATCCAAGCCTGTCAGGACTGCATATGCAGCAATAGGGGTTTGGCATCCGCCACGAAGATGGCGATTCATTGCCCTTTCAGCCATGATGCATTGGGCTGAAGGTAAATGGTGCAATTGGCACAGTAGCGCCCCTATCCTCTCATCATCGAGCCTAGACTCAATAGCAATGGTGCCTTGCCCTCCTGCTGGTAAAGATTTTTCTGGCGCTATACGCTGACTGATGCGTTCTGATAAACCTAATCTCACCAATCCTGCTGTAGCGAGAATAATCGCGTCGTACTCTCCGTTATCAAGCTTGCTCAGGCGGGTATTAACATTTCCTCTCAGTTCTTGAATATTAAGCCCTGGGAGGCGCTCCAAGAGCTGAGTCTTTCTGCGCAAGCTGGATGTTCCAACGCGGCTTCCTTTTGGCAAATCTTCTAAAGACACATAATGATTGGACACAAAAGCATCTGTTGGGTCTTCGCGCTCACAGATAGTTTGCAGTCCAAGGCCTAAAGGAAACTCCATTGGAACATCCTTCATAGAATGCACTGCAATATCAGCAAGCCCCTCAAGAAGCGCAACCTCAAGCTCCTTCACAAATAAACCTTTCCCTCCAATTTTTGATAGGGTTGTGTCAAGAATTTTGTCGCCACGAGTGGTAATGCCAACCAACTCAACCGAAAGATTAGGATGAATGCACTGTAGTTGAGATTTGATGTGATTGGACTGCCAAAGCGCCAAGGGGCTTTGTCGAGTTGCAATACGAACCATGGCAGTATCAGGTAGTGATGAAATCATGAGATATGGCAACCAAAACTATAAATAGAAAATTATATCAGATTGACCTAATAGCAGACATGTCTATCCAAAACTTAGCCAAAAAAAGCATCTCGGCCATAAGATTTTCTTATAACGGCCAATCAATTTGGGTCCATAAAGCTAAATATAATAGCTTTGTTTGCACACAGAAACTCTTGCTTTGCTATAATCAAAAAAAGAGTATATAAAAATAACCGTCAGCAATCACAGAAGAGCCCGTTTATCCATGAGCAATAAAAAAGATACAAATCAGGCCTGGGGTGGTCGTTTCAACGAAGCAACGGACGACTTTGTAGCCAAATTTACTGCGTCCGTTGAATTTGACCAAAAACTTGCCCTTCATGATATACAAGGGTCCCTCGCTCATGCGGAAATGCTAACCAGTATAGATCTCTTGTCGCCAGAGGAGTTAGCAGCCATCAAGAAAGGTTTCAGTGACATACGAATGGAAATCGAAGCAGGAACATTCGAATGGCATCTGGCCTTAGAAGATGTCCATATGAATCTAGAGGCTGCTCTTACAGAAAAAATTGGTGGTATTGGGAAAAAATTACATACTGGCAGGTCAAGAAATGATCAGGTTGCCACTGATCTTCGGCTTTGGCTGCGTGATGAAATAGACCTTATCAGCAAAGAACTAAGTCGCCTCCAGCGCGCCCTAGTAGATCTAGCTGAAAAAGAATCGGCAACTATTATGCCTGGATTTACACATCTTCAAACCGCACAACCTATTACTTTTGGGCATCACCTCATGGCATGGTTTGAAATGCTTGACAGAGACCATGGTCGCCTCATAGATTGCCGAAGACGAACCAATCATTCTCCATTAGGGGCGGCAGCTTTAGCAGGAACAACATATCCTATAAATCGTAAAATGACGGCTACATTGTTAGGCTTTGATGAACCAATGAATAACTCACTAGATGCTGTAAGTGATCGTGATTTTGCTATTGAATTCTGCTCATTTGCTAGCATATTAATGACTCACCTTTCTCGCGTGTCAGAAGAATTGATACTGTGGAATTCTGCACAATTTAACTTCATAGATCTTCCGGACCGCTTTTGCACTGGCTCATCTATTATGCCGCAGAAAAAAAACCCTGATGTTCCGGAACTAGTGAGAGGAAAAACTGGGAGAGTGAATGGCAACCTGATAGCTTTGTTGACTCTCATGAAATCACAACCATTGGCTTACAATAAAGATAATCAAGAAGATAAAGAGCCATTGTTTGATACCGTCGCGACGGTCAAAGATTGTTTGCGAGCACTTGCTAACATGGTGCCTGCCATTAAGTCCAACCAAAAATCTATGACTGAGTCTGCTCGACGCGGATTTGCCACAGCCACAGATCTGGCCGACTACTTAGTAAGAAAAAATATAGCTTTTCGAGATTCTCATGAAATAGTTGGAAAAGCTGTTGCATATGGGCTTTCAATAAACAAGGATCTATCAGAAATGTCCCTAAGTGAGCTTCAACAGTTCTCTACTGTAATTGAAGCCGATGTGTTTAACGTGCTTACACTCGAAGGCTCTGTTGCTGCCAGAAATCATATTGGTGGCACAGCGCCAAAACAAGTGAGACTGGCAACAAAAGCAGCAAGAAAGAAAATGGGTGCAATCTAAAATACCTCTGATTAAAATAAATACTGGACATCACTAAATATCAAACACTATTTCTCCACCATGCTGTTCAAAACAAACACGATGCAGCAATAGACCCAAAGTTTCGCTAGTTGTCGTGCAAATCCAAGAGCCACTAACATGGTTGCAGTAATAACCACCCGACTTTGCAGCTATCCAAATTTGAGCTTGAGTAGGCTGTCTAGAAACAATCACTTTAGACCCATTGATTTCAATAGTAAGAGTTAAAACTCCAGCTGAAGTTTCGTAATCTATATCCTCAGGACTGCTGTCAACAGCCTCCTCAATGGCTAGCATTATCTCGTCGCAATGATTGTTAAATTCCATTTCATTCATGTTTATAGGCCATTTTTAATATATTTATCAATTGTCAGCGGTATATCCGATTGAGTGTAGTAGGCATCAGCCGGTATACTCAAGAATAACTTAATAAAAAAAATACAGGTTTCTCTATATGCAGCGCTATTTTGTATCGATATTATTAACATTAGTGGCCACTATGTGTCTGACTGGTTGTGGCATTAAAGGTCCATTATACCTTCCCTCGGAACCCATCCAAGTAATCATATCTAATTCAGAGGACCCTGCAGAAAAGGCAAGGACCAAAGGGTTGGAAGACACTGAAAAAAACGGCAACTAATCTATGGCACATTTCTATTACAATCATGGCGAAATGTTTGCTGAAAATGTAGCCTTGGAAACAATTGCTGAGAACTACGGTACTCCAACCTACGTTTACAGTCGTTCGGCTTTAACAGAACATTTTTTAGCTTATCAAGTAGCTCTGGCTAACCGGTCCCATCTAATTTGCTATGCTGTAAAAGCCAACTCCAATATCGCAGTTCTTAACGTCCTGGCACAACTCGGAGCAGGCTTCGATATTGTCTCAGGGGGTGAGCTGGAACGTGTTATAGCTGCAGGCGGTGACCCCAAAAAAATAATTTTTTCTGGGGTTGGCAAGAAGCCTAGTGAAATGGAAAAGGCGCTAGCCATAGATATACATTGTTTTAATGTCGAATCTGAAGCTGAGCTCGATGTACTTAATGCTGTTGCAAGAGCATGCGGAAAAATAGCTCCGATTTCTTTGCGAGTAAATCCAGATGTGGATGCTAACACTCATCCATATATTTCGACCGGGCTGCGTGAAAATAAATTTGGTATAGATATACATGAAGCATTAGAGGTCTATTTAAAAGCAGCACAAATGGAATCTCTGAACATTATTGGTGTGGACTGCCATATAGGCTCACAATTGACAGAAACAGAACCTTTCATAGATGCTCTAAGTCGAGTACTAACACTAGTAGACAGGCTGCAAGATCATGGGGTCAATCTAAAGCATTTAGACCTAGGAGGCGGACTTGGCGTTTGCTATAAAGATGAAATTCCCCCTCGCACTGATGATTATATCAAAGAAATACTCCTCCATTTGGATAAAAGAGACCTAACCCTAATATTAGAACCAGGTAGATCTATTACTGCAAATGCAGGCATACTACTAACTACTGTTGAATACCTAAAGCCAGGGCAAGAAAAGAATTTCGCCATTGTTGATGCAGCAATGAACGATATGATTCGACCAGCCCTTTACCAAGCCTGGCTAGCCATTGATCCTGTAACCCCTAGAGTGGGGATTGCAAGAAAATGGGACGTCGTAGGTCCCATCTGCGAGACTGGTGATTTTATAGGCAAGGATAGAACACTGACAATAGCGCAAGGAGATTTACTCTGCATTAAATCTGCAGGAGCCTATGGCTTTTCTATGAGCTCAAATTACAATAGTAGAGGCAAGGCAGCAGAAATAATGGTCGATGGTGACAACATCCATGAAATTAGACAGAGAGAGAATTTTAAGGACCTAATGCGTGGGGAATCATTAATATCCGATCATAAAGAATAAGCCTGATGCAAACCGATAAAAATGAAAAGATGTGAAGTGGAACAAACATAATGCCGGACTAAATATGTTGCTTAAATTTACAAAAATGCACGGCCTTGGTAATGATTTTGTGGTAATTGATGCTATATCTCAACACATAACCATCACACCAGAAATAGCTAAAAAATTAGGTGACAGGCATTTTGGTGTAGGTTGTGACCAAATTCTGGTGGTAGAGCCTCCAAGCCAACCAAATATAGATTTTCGTTATCGCATCTTCAATAATGATGGCACAGAAGTAGGGCAGTGTGGTAATGGCGCACGCTGCTTTGCCAAATTTGTTCACGGGCGAAAACTCACAGGGAAAAATAACATTCTGGTTGAAACCGCAAGTGGTGTCATCGAGCTAAAACTACAAAGCGACCAGACGGTAGAGGTGAACATGGGCTTACCTTTACTTGACCCCAAGGATATCCCTTTCATAGCTGAGCAGCACAAAATCCTTTATGAGATTTCTACTGAAAACTTAAAGTTATTAATCAGTGCTGTCTCCATAGGCAACCCCCATGCTGTGTTAAGGGTCGATGATGTCTGCTCGGCCTCAGTGCAATCCTTGGGTCATACTATTGGCAACCATAGTCTATTCCCAAAGCAAGCGAATGTAGGATTCATGCAGGTAGTCAATTCTCATGAAATTAACTTGAGAGTTTATGAGCGAGGAGTGGGAGAAACTTTGGCTTGCGGGTCTGGAGCATGTGCAGCAGTTGTAGCAGGTCAGCTACAAGGCCTGTTGGAATCTCCTGTCACAGTAAACCTAACCGGTGGCAGCCTGACTATTGAATGGCTGGGTGATGGCCATCCAGTCATTATGACTGGTCCAGCAAGCTCGGTGTACCAAGGGCAGATAAACGTATGACCAAATCTTCCGATAAACCGAAAAATAATAGAATTCCAAGTCCTGCGATAATCAAAGATTATCTCCAAGCTAATCCAACTTTCTTTGATGATAACCCAGATATATTAGAGCTTATCTCTCTCCCACACAAAAATGGAGGAGCAATTTCACTCATTGAACGCCAGATTTCTCTATTAAGAAAGCGCGACCTTGAGCTATCAAACCATATTTCTGGTTTGTTGGGCAGAGCTCAAGATAATGAACAGTTATTTAAAAAAACCTCGCGATTAATAGTCTCACTTATTGTTGCTACTAACTTAACTGCGGTTATTGATGCTCTATCTAAAAGTCTTAGCACTGATTTTCAAGTTGAATTTCATCAACTTGTCTTATTTGGCGAGTACAGCTTAACGCCAACCCCTCATGCAAGAATTATTGCCATGAAAGCGGCAAAACTTCAGATAGGCTCTTTGATAGAGAGAAAAGCGCCTCTTTCTGGGATATTAACCAATAAGGAGCTTCATTTTATTTTTGAGGGCAGAAGCAAAGAAATACAATCTACAGCCACAGTAATCCTCTCCAATGGACCAGTGTTTGGAATCCTTGCGATCGGGAATTCTGACCCAAACTATTACAATAACGCTATAGATACCTTATTTTTTAGCCAAATAGCTGAAGTTCTGAGTCAGCTCATTCCTGTTATGTTAAACAAACCTTAGTCATCCTAAACAATGAATCTCTCTCTGAACCAGCGGATCAAAGAATTCGAACAACATCTCCGAACAGAGCGCCGCTTATCGCCTCATACTACCAGTAATTACTCACGCGACCTCAAAAAACTTACCTTTTGGTGCTCCAAGAAATCTCTGATAGAGCCCGAACAGCTAGATAGCCAAAATATAAGAGAATGCCTAATGACTTTACACAGAGAGGGTCTGGGTGGTCGAAGCATTCAAAGATGGTTATCCTCACTTCGTACGTTTTTTAACTATGGGCTAAAAAATCAATGGATTTCATTTAATCCTGCAGATGGGATTGTTGCGCCGAAGTCGCCAAAAAAATTACCAAAAACTTTAGATGTAGACCAGGTAAATCAATTTTTATCGCTTAGTGCGACCAGCTGGATCGACTATAGAGATCACGCCATAATTGAATTGCTATACTCTTCAGGATTAAGGCTCGCCGAGCTGGCGGACCTGAACCTCACAGATATCGACTTAAAGGAAGCAACTATTACCGTAACCGGCAAAGGAAGAAAAACTCGGCAACTACCTGTTGGCAGTCAAGCCTTGAAAGCAGTAAAATACTGGCTAAAACACCGTCAAGAGTTAAAATCAACCGGCCTGCAGGCGATGTTTCTCAGCTTACAGGGGAGACGTCTTTCCCCAAGAAGCATTCAAGATAGGCTGAAAAAAATTAGTGTGCGGCAAGGAATGCAAGGAAAAGTTCATCCGCATATGCTGCGTCACTCGTTTGCCAGTCACTTGCTTGAGTCAAGTGGTGACTTGCGCGCAGTGCAAGAACTATTGGGCCACCAAAATATATCGACAACTCAGGTCTATACTCATCTAGACTTCCAGCATCTTGCAAAGGTCTATGATAAAGCCCATCCGAGGGCTGGAAGAAAGAAGAGTAGCTAAATCTTTAAAAATAAAACTCTTCTTTTATATCGCCTCGCTACCAGTTTCACCTGTCCGAATACGGATCACCTGCTCAAGCGAAGTAACAAATATTTTCCCATCACCTATTTTTCCTGTATGAGCTGACTTAGAAATAGATTCGATGACAGAGTCTACTTGATCATCATCTACGGCAATTTCTAGTTTCATCTTGGGCAAGAAATCAACTATATACTCTGCGCCTCGATAAAGTTCTGTATGGCCCTTCTGGCGACCGAATCCCTTAACTTCAGAGACCGTTATACCCTGTACCCCAAGATCAGCAAGCGCTTGACGCACATCATCTAATTTAAAAGGTTTAACAACTGCGGTAATAAGCTTCATATGGCCATCCTAGTAATCTTGGTGTGGTTTTTACGTACATAATAAAAAGATACTTTTTTCATTAAAACGTTGCACTCTCGATTCACGTAATTTTTTAAACGATCTAAACTAACTAAATACTGTCATATAACCCTAGTTTATTGCAAATAAAAAAAGAGAAGATGCATAACATCTCCCCCTTTCTGTTTTTAACTACTTAAAGTGCGTAGCTAAAAATTTACTTCACAAATTCTGGATAAGCTGCTAAGCCACACTCACTTGCATCTATACCATCAACTTCTTCCTGTTCAGTTACACGTATACCGATTACTGCCTTGATAATGACCCAAACGATAAGGCTTGTAACAAAAGTCCAAGCAAAAATGACAACTATGCCGGTCAACTGACCCATTAGCGTAGCGCTATCATTGGCGGACAAACAGACTGCTAAAAGACCCCAGATACCCACCACACCATGGACAGAGATGGCTCCGACAGGATCGTCAATTTTGATTTTATCCATGAATAGCACTGAGAACACAACGATGATTCCACCGATAGCACCAATAAGTGTTGCATAACCAGCAGTCCAAGCGAGTGGTTCTGCTGTGATCGAAACCAGACCAGCTAAAGCACCGTTAATAGCCATCGTTAGATCTGCCTTACCAAACAATAATTGGGAGGCAATCAGAGCAGCTATTAATCCACCAGCAGCAGCAGCATTAGTGTTTACAAAGATATCAGCTACAGCATTAGCTTCACCGATATCAGAAACTTTTAGCTCCGATCCACCGTTGAAACCAAACCAGCCCATCCATAAGATAAACATACCAATAGCAGCTAAGGGTAAATTAGATCCGGGGATAGCGTTTACTTTACCATCTGACGTGTATTTTCCTTTACGTGCCCCAAGCAGCATGACGCCAGCAATAGCAGCTGTTGCGCCACAAAGATGCACTACTCCGGAACCTGCAAAATCTTGAAAACCGGCTGCATCAAGAAATCCGCCACCCCATTTCCACATACCTTGCATTGGATAAATAAACCCAGTCAACACTACAGCGAACAACAAAAATGACCAAAGCTTCATGCGCTCAGCAACAGCACCCGAGACGATCGACATTGCAGTTGCAACAAAAACCACCTGGAAGAAGAAGTCTGACGCACCAGAATAGTAAATGTCACCATTGCTAGCTAATACTTCTTCAGCTGTAGAGTTTGAAATGATATTTCCAAACCAGACATCCGGAAGATATCCGCCTGCACTTCCGCCATACATGATTGCATAGCCCATCACTAAATACATAACACATGAAATAGAATACAGCGCTATGTTTTTGGTTAAGATTTCAGTAGTGCTTTTAGCACGAACCAAACCAGCTTCTAGCATAGTAAAGCCCGCAGCCATCCACATAACTAACGCACCGCATATTAGGAAGTAGAATGTATCCAGCGCATATTTTACTTCAATTAATTCAGGACTCATTTTATCTCTCCTGTTAGTTAAAGTGCTTCCGCACCAGTTTCACCAGTACGGATACGTATTGCCTGTTCTATACTGGTAATAAATATTTTTCCATCGCCAATTTTTCCGGTATGAGATGCAGTAGTAATAGCTTCCACTGCCCCATCCACCATCTCATCAGAAACAGCCACTTCGATTTTCACCTTCGGCAAAAAATCAACAACATATTCAGCACCGCGATAAAGCTCTGTATGGCCTTTTTGACGACCAAAGCCCTTCACTTCAGATACTGTAACCCCTTGTGCGCCTAGGGCAGACAGCGCCTCTCGCACATCGTCTAGCTTGAAGGGTTTAACAATTGCTGTAATCATCTTCATCATATTTCTCCTTCATTAAGAAAGATGGCGTTTTCTGTAACCACAGAAAACGCCATTCGTTTAATTACATGCTTTTGCTCACTGAAAAGATTGCTGAGCTATCACACCAATCACTACCCCAACATTCCTTGGAGCCAATATCTGTATCAACGAAGCTAAGCGCGAAGTCTAGACCAAACATAGATTTACCGATTGTGACAGAAAAGTCTGTATAGCTATCTTCCCCGTCACCCAAAAATGCTTCCATTGAATCAGAAAGGTCAGAGTCATCACTAGCAGTTTCGAAGTCATTGAATCCCACGTGAAGATCTAAGCTGAAATCTGACGGAAGGCTATAGCTATAATCAACATAGACATAATTAAACTCACCTGTTTCTTGCCAGTAGTCGTCAGAGTAAGCGTAGCCTAAGGTAAAATCTTTATATCCAAGACTTCCGTATATTTCTACATAATCAAGGTCACGATCTTTGTTATAGGTGCCAGAAGAAAAATTTGTAGGACTAGAGCCTGGATAATCATAGTAGATGACACCCACGTCATAAGAAATTTCTTCTGTGAGATTGCCGCCATAACCACCGTAGTAGTCTAGTTCCATCTCAGGATCTGCATTTCCAGCTAGCTCAAAATTAACTGTTGAAGCCCAGGTACCTAAATAAAGGCCATTATCAAAAGCAAGGTCAAATCCGCCCTGTAATGCTGGTCCTGTATCATTTTGCGAAATGCCGCGAAATTTATAGTCAGTAGCTAGTGTGACATTTGCCGATGTCTCATAAGCTTGTGCTGCCATTGGCACAGCTAACGCTAACGCGGTTAAAGTAAGTGTTTTTTTGAATAGTTTCATGCTTTATTTCCCCAATTAAAGTTTTTGTTAGTAATTTACTGAATGGTACATAATGAATAATGCATATAACGTGCCAACTTTTTAAAACATAGGAAAAATAAGTAAAAATCAAGGAGCTCGCCAGTCAATTGCACTAAATTAGGGCGCTATTAGGTAGCCTAATAAGAAAATTGCACCGAAACACAGATTTTCCTATACGGCACCTCATCAGCATAGTTTTTGCACATAAAGTAAATTTAAGATTAAACTAGTGCAACGCATTACCATCTAGGGGAATAGATATGAAGCCAAATGAATTGCTCGATCAGTTTTTACATCAATTTAATAATGTTTTAGCGCCAGGTGCTGAAACATTAAGCAAAGAAGTCCAACAAAAAATGCGCGCAGCTGCGCAAGCCACTTTTGATAAACTGGATCTAGTGACGCGAGATGAATTTGATGCGCAAAGAGCGGTACTGCATCGCACTCGGGAGCAGCTCGAAAACATAGAAGTGCAGCTCGCAGAAATAGAATCACGCCTAGACATCAAGTATAAATAGAATTTATTAAGACTGAGCTACAGTATAAAAGGTAAGCGTTTTTCTACTGCAATTTCCTCTGGCGACAGCCTGCAACTATAAGCAATCACCTCGACACCTGCAGAAAGAGCCTGTTGCATTACCTGAGCGTAATAAGGATCTATCTCATCAGCTAACCCTACGGTTTTGGCGCCAGTATGCTGAACACAAAACACCAGTATCGAGCGATGACCTTGATCTACCATCTTGATTAACTCTCGCAGATGCTTGACGCCTCTTTCAGTGACAGCATCAGGAAATAGGATGCGTCCGCCCCCAATACCAAACGTCACATTTTTGACCTCCACATAGCAATCTTGGCCCGCTTTACTGAGAAGAAAATCAATACGACTTTTTTCACTTCCGTACTTTACTTCCGCACAAATGTCTTTATAGCCCTGCAGTTCCTTAATTATTCCGCATTCGATGCCTTCTCTTACTAAATAATTAGAGCGCTGCGTGTTAACTCCGCACAAAAACCCCTCTGGAGTAACTGTTAGCTCCAAAGTACCGAGCAGCTTTCGATGCGGTTTATCGGTTCGAGAAAACCAACATAGCCCACCCTCAGCCCAGCAATTCCTCATGGATCCAGTATTAGGGCAATGAACTGTCATCTCTTCTCCATTAGCCAGCCTTATATCAACCATAAATCTCTTATAGCGCTTTAATATAAAAGCCTGCTCGAAATAAGGATAAATTTTCACCTACAGAGCCTTTTTTCTATTAAATGTTTCATAAGCATCTTTTTTTTAATAAAAGTTAGCATTTTTATGCGCCAAATATCTTTTAACTAAATTCCAAATACTCCTTCATCGTAATGAAAATATAAAGTGGGGGAAAGGGATGCTCAATGCAACTAGCAGCTCTATTTCTCGAAATAAATACCGCTCCATTTTAATTTCTAATACTCAACTAGGCATACGTAGATGCAAAGCATCCTCCCCTCTCCTAGAGTTTCTCATAGAGAGCACACGTGATCACCTATATTTGGCTAGCGATATTATTGATGGACGACAGATAGCAAACAGGACTTATTAGTCTGATACCCAGTAATGGTGAATTTGAAATATTTGATTATTTCAATGAAAAAGCTGACCAAGCCAGCTCAAAAAATGGCCGAGATCACAGAGAAGTTTTTTTTCGGAAGACCGCAGCTTGGTGCGAAAATTACGATGACGTATTTAAAAAGATAACTGACCTGTCAAAAATTTTATATTTTTATAATACTTACCAGAACTCCCATTCATCAGATTATTACCTTATATTTATGATTTTAAACACTTTTCTGATATTTTATTGCTTTGACGATAAGATTTTTTTTGATTTCAAGTAAAAAAATTTCTTTTTTTACTTGAAAAAAATACCATCTAGCACTATAAACCACGGTCTTAAAATTTAACGAGCGCTTGAACTCATGCCAAAGAAAGCAGAAATAACCCCAGCTAGCTCACTTCATGGTTTTATGCCTTATGCTGAAGCCGAAGTTGAGGAATATATGAATGAAAAACAAGAGCTACATTTTAAAAATATTCTGCGCGCCTGGAAGCAGGAGTTAATGGAAGAAGTTGATCGCACCGTCAGCCATATGAAAGACGAGGCTGCTAATTTTCCAGACCCTGCTGATAGAGCCACCCAAGAAGAGGAATTTAGTTTAGAGCTAAGAACGCGAGATCGCGAAAGAAAGCTCATCAGAAAGATTGATACAACAATTGAGCGTATCAAGTGTCGAGATTATGGATTCTGCGGCCAATGCGGAGTAGAGATTGGTGTTCGCAGGCTAGAGGCGAGACCCACTGCAGACCTATGCGTCGACTGCAAAACACTAGATGAGATCAAGGAAAGGCAGCTTACTGGTGGCTAACTATTGGCTAGCACTCAATTTAATTTTATGCCTGTGGCTATAAAACCAGGTAGTTCCGCTTGTCATTACGTAGGAAGGTTTGCTCCCTCCCCCACTGGCCCGCTTCATTTTGGATCACTAGTGAGCGCAGTGGCCAGCTACTTGGATGCAAAAGCAAATAAAGGTGAGTGGCTTGTCAGAATCGAAGATATAGATCCCCCAAGAGAATCCAGTGGATCATCTGACAAAATTTTACGACAACTTCAAGAACATGGACTGCAATGGGACAGAGAAGTTTTGTATCAAAGTCATCGCACAGAAGCATATCTATCCGCACTCAAGACACTGAAGCGGTCTGGTTTAATATTTTCTTGTCATTGCAGCAGGCAACAACTAAAAGAGTACGCTGCTACTCACAGCTACCCTTGCCCCCCTACTAGTTCTTCTACGCTGTCTTCTCTGCGGCTGCTTGCAGAAGATAATAAAATAATTATATTTGATGACATATTTCAAGGCCAACAAAGACAATCCATAAAAGAAGAGGTCGGCGACATGGTGCTTTGTCGCAAAGATGGATTATATGCGTACCAGCTTGCTGTAGTGATTGATGATTGCTTCCAGAAGATAACTCATGTTATTCGTGGCAGTGACCTGCTGGAGTCAACACCAAGGCAAATTTATCTACAAAATCTACTAAAATTCCCAACACCGACCTATGGTCATGTTCCGATAGCTGTCGATAAAGAAGGCAGGAAGCTCAGCAAACAAAATTTAGCGCCTTCTTTAGGCTGTCAGGCAGCCACAAAAAATCTAACCAACGCTATTAGCTGGCTTGGTTTATCTTTACCTGATAAATTGTCTAAAACTAACCATTGTGATGAATTATTAGCGTGGGCAACAGCCCACTGGAATCACGACAAAGTTCCTCGGATGCAACAGAGCCAAAATCCTGATAACCTGAAGTAACAATCAGATTCAAAATCATATATACCAACATAAACCTACAGTCCAGATTGTATTAGATTGTATTAGGCGATATTCTATTGTGGCGCCTTGATATAGTGTGATTTTCTAGTCAATTTAAGGTTGCTGAGACCTGAAATACCAGAACACAAAAAACTTCAAACATGACTCATATGAAATGCTAAAAAAACTTTCAAATATTTTCAGATCCAACCCTTCACGAGTCAAGACTAAGCCTCATATGTTGAAATCAGGGCAGCATAACCTTTCTTCTAAAAAAATAAACTCTGGTGCTGTAAAAGTTGTGGAGCAACTCCAATTAAGTGGCTATGAGGCCTATCTAGTTGGCGGTTGCATTCGCGACCTAATGATGGACATCAAGCCGAAAGATTTTGATGTAGCGACTAATGCAACACCAGAGCAAGCCAAGCAGTTATTTCATCGCTCCCGTATCATAGGCCGTCGATTTCAAATTGTGCATGTACGAGCAGGCTCTGAAATCATAGAGGTGACGACATTTCGTGCTCAGCATACAGGCACAAAAAATCAGCCAGGAAAATCCCAACACTCCTCCAAAGGAATGCTGCTTCGAGACAATATCTTCGGCTCTGTTGGAGAAGATGCTATTCGGCGAGACTTTACAATGAACGCTCTCTACTATTGCCCTCAAAATAATAACATATTTGACTACACTGACGGGCTGTCAGATATCAATAATCGACTTATACGCATCATTGGAAATGCCTCTGAACGATATAGAGAGGATCCAGTCAGAATGCTTAGAGCGCTCCGTTTTTCGGCCAAACTTGGCTTTTCAATTGAGGAAGGCTCTTCTGCAGCCATACACAAGTTACGCCTATTGTTGGCCGACATACCTCCTGCAAGGCAGTTTGATGAAGTTCTTAAGCTGTTTATGCATGGGTATGCCTTAGCAGGCTTTCATTTATTGCGAGAATATAAAATATTTGGTATTTTATTTCCTGCGACAGAAGCTGCCTTGGAGGGTGAATCAAACTATTACTTGAAATTTATTGAGCAAGCTTTAATCAATACCGATAAACGCATTCGAACAAACCAACGGGTTACTCCTGCATTTTTATTTGCAGCATTACTCTGGCCTGCACTAAAAGAGCGAGAGGGGAAAGATCATCAAACAGAAAAAGTTAATATTTTCTCTTTGCATTCAGCTGCAGGGAATATCATCACTGAACAATGCCAGCGATTAGCAATACCTCGTCGATTTACTCTACCCATGAAGGAAATTTGGGAGCTCCAGCTTCGACTGCCACGTCGTGCAGGTAACCAGGCTTTCAAGTTATTGACCAATAAGCGTTTTCGCGCAGGCTACGACTTCCTGTTGCTACGAGAAGACGCCGGGGAAATTCAACCTGAGTTAGGCCACTGGTGGACAGTTTTTCAAGATGCAGAGGAAGCCGATCAGAAAGAAATGGTTGGTGCAGTCCAATCACTGAAAAATAAGTCTTCCAAAAAATCAATCCACAAAAAGCCTTCCTCCCATCAGAAAACCTAAGCTATGAGTCAAACTGCATATATTTCTATTGGCAGTAATCTGGGCAACCCGCATCAACAAGTTTTAGCGGGGCTGGCTAAGCTGGGATTAATTGAGGCCACTCGAGTAGTTGTCTCATCCCCCTGGTATCTTAGTCTACCTATGGGGCCAAAAGATCAACCAAACTATATCAATGGCGTTGCGAAAATTTTCACTCAGTTAAATCCAGGACAACTTTTAACCGCACTACAGAAAATTGAAGATACGCATGGAAGAGTTAGAAGTCAGCGCTGGGGGCCGCGCACACTCGATTTGGACATCTTGCTCTATGGATGTCAAGTCATCGACAAAGAACACCTAAAGATACCTCACCATGGCCTGAAAACAAGAAATTTTGTATTAATACCACTAGCAGATATTGCACCGAAGTTAGTTCTACCAGATGGAATCAGTTTAGATTCACTATTGGAAGTTTGCTCGCCAGAAGGTATCGTTCCTCTTGCATCAGGAGATATTAGTGACACAATTGGACAATAATCCAGCTTCATCAGTTACTGAAAAAGATCAATCACCTCGCTTTATAGCTGTAGAGGGGGCCATTGGGGTAGGGAAAACAACTCTAGCTAGAAGATTAGCTAATAGTTTTAACTGCAAAACTCTTTTAGAGCAGCCTGAAGAAAATCCTTTTTTGGAACGCTTTTATCAGGACCAAAAGACAGGGGCTTTGCCTGCTCAGTTATACTTTCTATTTCAGCGTGTACGAAAAATTCAAGAAATACGTCAAAGCGATATGTTTCAGCAGGTCCAAGTGGCAGACTTCCTAATGGAAAAAGATCAACTATTTGCCCAGATAACCCTCGACAGCGAAGAGCTAAAACTTTACCAGACCGTTTACAAGCAACTAACTATTGACGCACCTACACCTGATTTGGTTATCTACCTGCAAGCCCCAACAGATACACTACTAAGTCGCATCCAGCATCGTGGCATTCAGTATGAAAAGCCTATTAATAGGGATTATTTGCATCGATTGAACGAGGCTTACACACACTTTTTCTATTACTACGATAATGCGCCCTTATTAATTGTAAACGCTGCCGAAATAGATCTCGCTAATAGCAAGCAAGACTATCAAGGCTTGCTTGATTATATGCTCAATATTCGATCTGGACGTCATTATTATAATTCTCGACCCTTTTTATAACGGCTACTATTAAGCCAAAAATAGGATAAAACCATGGTTGCAGTTACCATAAATGCTCTACATGAGCTAAAAAAGCATGATAAAAAATTTCCTGTTATTACGGCTTACGATGCATCGTTTTCTAGGCTAGCTCATAATGCAGGCATTGATGTTATTTTGGTGGGGGATTCACTAGGAAATGTAGTGCAAGGTCACGATAGTACTATTCCTGTAACTATGGGTAATATGATTTATCACACTGAAGCTGTACGTCGTGGAAGTGCAAAATCGTTTGTTATTGCTGACCTCCCGTTTATGGCCTTTTCTAGCGAAGCGCAAACACTAGATCATTCAGCATTACTCATACAGGCTGGCGCCAATATGGTAAAACTAGAAGGTGGGGCCTGGCTTTGCAACACAGTACAGATGCTTAGTGAACGAGGAATACCTATTTGTGGACACTTGGGGCTGACACCACAATCAGTACACAAGCTCAGCGGCAACAAAGTGCAGGGACGAGGGGAAGAGGCTACAGAAAAAATTATACAGGATGCCTTGCGCCTAGAAGAAGCAGGGGTAGACTTATTGGTTCTTGAGTGTGTGCCTTCTACGCTAGGCAGTAAGCTAACCGCGGCACTGAATATACCGATTATTGGAATAGGTGCGGGAGCTGACACTGATGCACAGGTTCTAGTTGTCTATGATATGCTTGGGCTGTCTCCAAGCATACCCACATTTTGTAAAAATTTCTTAGAAGATACTGATAACATAGAGGCTGCTCTAAAATCATACGCGGAAGATGTTAGATCAGGTAGATTTCCTGGCCCAGAACATACTTTCTCATAACTACTCTTTCTGTGTTATGGTTTTTTTGAGCAGATTTATTTTCCATTAAAAGTTCCATAAATTTACTATTATCCTGAATTAAAAATATTGAATATAATCACTTTTTATGAGGCCAAACCGGGTGTTTTTGCATCACTGCAAGAAAAAATTCTACACTTAAAAAATAGGCTAGCCAGCGACGTAATTTCGGGTATGGACTGGCATCAAACCATACTTTATCTACAAGAGAAAACTGCCTGACAAAAGGAAAGATTGCTACATCAGCTAGGCTAATTCTGGGCCCCAACAAATATTGTGTTGCCGTCAATTTTTGCTCCAAAGAGGTCAGAAAAATCTCTGCCTGTGCTCGATAGTATTCTATAGTATGTTCGGGATACCGATCTGAATACTTATAACGGTCTAAAGATTCTTTAAATAAACTATCATTGTTTTGAATAATCTCATCTAATTCAGCAGACTTGGCTGAAAAATACCACTGATCTGGATCACTTTGATCTAACGCCCAATGCATAATTACACAGCTTTCGTCTAACACATTGCCATCTGGAAGAACTAATACAGGAACAGTACCTTTCTGCGATACTCTCAGCATATCCATGGGCTTGTCTCGTAGCAGAACCTCCCTTAGCTCTACTTCAATACCTGCATAAAATAGCGCCATTCTGGCTCGGATTGCATAAGGACAACGACGAAAAGAATACAATATAGGCAACATGGCAACATAAACTCACTAAAAAATTAACTTATAATAACCTCTAACTGATTATACTTTTTTACATACAAAATATTATAAAATAACATAATGAATATTCTTCCTCATATTGAAATTAATCCTGAAAAAAAAGCTGACTCCACTATTATCTGGCTGCATGGCTTAGGTTCTAATGGGCACGACTTTAAAGCTATTATTCCAGAGCTAGAACTTCCTACTCACAACCGAATAAGGTTCATCTTTCCTCACGCACCAACAATACCAGTAACCATTAACAGCGGCCATATGATGCCTGCTTGGTACGATATTTTAGAGATGACCTTTGATCGAAAAATAGATAAAAAACAATTAAAAAAATCAGTCAAAGCGGTGCATGCGATAATAGACAGAGAGATACAGAGAGGCATTAATAGTCAAAGAATCATTATTGCGGGATTTTCTCAAGGTGGAGCTGTCGCGCTAGATGCTGCGCTCACTTATACCCGAAGTTTAGCTGGTCTTCTAGGAATGTCTACCTACTTTCCTACTGCCAATTCCATCGATATAGCTCCAGCCAACCAAGATCTGCCTATTCAGTTATTTCACGGTGTTTATGATGCTATTGTTCCAGAAACTCACGGCCAAAAAAGTATTAAGACCCTATCGGCTTTAGGCCTCAAGCCGGGCTATCAAACCTTTATGATGGAGCACAGCCTATGTATGGAAGAAATAATAGCTATATCGAAGTGGGTGCAAGCCTTAATAGGTACTGTTAATCGCCCCAGCGGGGAATAATATCTTGCTTTATATCCAAATGATCAAGGATTCTAGCAACAACAAAATCTATTAAGTCGTTAATGGTTTTTGGGTTCTGATAGAAACCAGGCATAGCAGGCAATATAGTTACCCCTAACCGCGCTAATTTCAGCATATTTTCTAAATGAATTTCCGATAAAGGTGTTTCTCTTGGCACAACGATTAATTGGCATTTTTCTTTAATCACAACATCTGCGGCTCGCTCAATTAGATTATTGCTGGCGCCAGAAGCAATAGCAGATAGAGTACCACCACTAGCAGGGCAGATAACCATCGATTCTGGCGCAGAAGAGCCGGAAGCGACAGATGAAAACCAATCTTTGGCAGTGTTTACTATAATTTGCCCAGGCTCTGCATCAAAATTTAAGGCAAGGAATTCCTCCAGATTAATGTCTGCAGGCAAATCTAAGTCAGTTTCTGTTTCAACAACCACGCGTGCTGCATCAGACATCAGGAACTGAACTCGGCATTCCGCTTGAACTAAACACTCAAGTAGCCTGAAACCATACTGGGCACCAGATGCACCAGTCATAGCCAGTGTGACAGACCGTTTAAATATAGACATTGAGTTCTCCCATCAATTACTCCTGCTTATTGTCAGTTTTTTCTTTTAGGGCATTCACTAATTGACTATGGAATCCGGAAAAACCGCCATTGCTCATTATAACAATATGAGTTAATCCATCCGCACTATTCAATGTTTGCTGTATAAGTTCGTCGATATTATCAATAATATCGACTGAGTTAGAGCTCTTGTGAGCCACTTCGGTTAACGACCAATCTGCACTCTCGGGCTGATACCATAAAACTTGGTCTGCCAATCTAGTAGCTTCTGCGAGTCTGTCCTTATGAACACCCAGCTTCATAGTGTTTGAGCGTGGCTCTATAACAGCAACAATTTTTTCGTGGCCAACTTTATTCCGAATGCCTTCCAGTGTAGTAAAAATAGCCGTTGGATGATGAGCGAAGTCGTCATATACGGTTACGCCAGACACTGTAGCGATCTTCTCCATTCGACGTTTTACGCCCAAAAACTGGCATAATGCCTCACAAGCTACGTGAGGCTTCACTCCCGCATGATTCGCAGCTGCGATTGCAGCTAATCCATTTTTCGCATTATGGATGCCAACTTGTCCCCAACGAACAGTGCCCTGAATGTCCCCCTTGAAGATAACCGAAAAAGCAGAGCTATCTTTCTCTGCCAGCAATATATTCCAGTCGCCGCCCTCACCTAAAGATTGCACTTCAGACCAGCATCCATGATCGATTGTCACCTGTATATTAGCATCATCTGATGGTGTAATAATCAAGCCCTCGCTGGGTACTGTTCTGACAAAATGATGGAACTGGGCTTGAATGGCACCAATATCATCAAAAATATCTGCATGATCAAACTCTAGATTATTAAGAATAGCAGTGCGAGGTCGATAATGAAGAAACTTGGAACGCTTATCAAAAAAAGCTGTGTCGTATTCATCTGCTTCTACAACAAAAAATTGAGAGTCGCCCAAGCGAGCTGATACGTTAAAATTAGCCGGCACTCCTCCAATGAGAAATCCAGGCCCCATATCGGCATACTCTAAAATCCAAGCTAACATACTTGAGGTGGTCGTTTTACCATGAGTTCCAGCCACCGCAAGAACCCATTTATCTTTAAGGAGGTGCTCGCATAACCACTGGGGGCCAGAAGTATAATCAAGCTTATTATTTAGAATGTATTCCACAGCAGGGTTACCTCGAGACAAGGCATTTCCTATAACCACAAGATCAGGGGAAGAAATAAACTGCGAGGTATCATACCCCTCGGTTAATTCTATGCCTGCCTTTTCTAACTGCGTACTCATGGGAGGATAGACATTCGTATCACTACCCGAGACTTGATGTCCTGATGCTTTGGCTAGTTGAGCCAAAGAGCCCATAAAAGTGCCGCAGATCCCCAGAATATGAATATGCATTCGCCAACGACTGCCTGTTAGATAATTTAGAAAACCTAGGAAATCTCTAGGCCACCAAAAATAACCTAAAAAACCCCATGGCTCAACATAACTGAATTTGAACATCATGCAAGCCTCCGTAGTCAAAAAATTATCGCTATATCGCGAAAGATCCTTACAATTGAAAACTAAACACATATAAAAATATAATAAGCTTTAACTTTGCAGTATGATTGCCCGCTTCTAAAAATGACTCCTTTGATGAGCAAAGCTATGTCCAGCGACAATAAACAAAAGAAAAATGCTTTTTATGCGCAATCTGGAGGAGTAACTGCCGTTATTAACGCCAGTGCCTGCGGATTAATTGAAGCGGCTCGAAAGCACTCGGATAAGATTGGTCATGTATATGCGGGTCGCAATGGAATTATTGGTGCTCTACGCGAAGATTTAATCGATACCAACAAAGAAACACCAGATGCAATCGCAGGTCTTCGTTACACGCCTTCTGGAGCATTTGGCTCTTGTCGCTATAAACTTAAGGATTTTGAAGAGAACAAAGCCGAATATGAGAGACTCATCGAAGTCTTTAAAGCACATAATATTGGCTACTTTTTTTACAATGGTGGAGGAGACTCTGCTGATACTTGCCTTAAAATATCTCAAATAGCAAAGCAAATGAATTACCCAATTCAAGCCATCCACATACCAAAAACGGTGGACAATGACCTACCTTTTACGGATTGCTGTCCAGGTTTTGGGTCTGTCGCTAAATACGTTGCCATATCTACCAAAGAAGCTAGTTTAGATGTTGCCTCTATGTGTGAATCCTCTACTAAAGTGTTTATTCTTGAGGTCATGGGGCGGCATGCAGGTTGGATTGCTGCTGCAAGTGCGCTCGCAGCAGTAGAAGCTGGCGATCCGCCACATATAATTTTATTTCCAGAAATTCCTTTTTCCCGAAAAGATTTTCTCGGCCGAGTAGAAGAAGCTGTATCACAACATGGCTACTGTGTGGTCGTTGCGTCAGAAGGGGCCAAATACTCAGATGGCTCATTAATTTCAGGATCCTCAAACCAAGATGCATTTGGACATCATCAACTTGGCGGTGTAGCGCCTACACTTGCTAGCATGATTAAAAGCTCTCTGAATTATAAGTACCACTGGGCTTTAGCTGATTATCTTCAAAGATCTGCTCGTCATATTGCTTCTGCTACTGACGTAGAGCAGGCTTATGCCGTAGGTCGGGCTGCAGTGGAGTACGCTCTAGCAGGAAAAAATTCGGTTATGGTGACCATTGAACGCAATAAAAGTGCTGATTATTCATGGAGCTTAGGTGAGGCACCTTTAGTAAATATAGCCAATCAAGAAAAAAAGATGCCAAAAAATTATATTACCAAAGATGGGTATGGTGTCACACAAGAAGGAAAGGACTATCTTTCTCCGCTTATTCAAGGGGAAGATTACCCGCCCTACAAAAATGGAGTACCTCAGTATACAAAGCTAGCAAACATACCCGTGAAGAAAAAAATTGGGGGTGACTTCAAGGTTTAGATCTATTAAACGGCTTGCACATCACCCTAAAAACTGACTTTTTTCTAACGGTTATGAGTATTTGTGCAATTTAAAACATATCCCAATTATCAGTATGGTGCTGTCATCACCTCTTCTGTCATAATGCACAATCTAATAATAAATACCTGAGGGATAACCAGATGTCTAAACGGTTGCTGGCAGTCTATGAAAGTTTAATTTTACGTCGCCCTGTGGCCTCGATAATATTTGTCATATTGGTCGCTATAGGAATGGCTTTTGGTCTACCAAATTTCAAACTAGATGCTTCGGCAGATTCTCTGACTCTGGAAAATGATACTTCTCTTGCTTATTATCGAGAAGCCCTACAGCGCTACGGCAGTAGCGATTTTCTAGTAGTAACATACACTCCCTATGAAGGTGATTTGTTTGATGACGACTCACTCGACACCCTGTACGAAATGCACAAAGAACTAGAAAAAATTGATGGTGTCGCTAACGTCATATCGATGATGAACGTGCCATTATTGTATAGCCCTAAAATCACCGTATCACAACTGAAAGACCCGCCACGCACGCTGTTGCTGCCAGATATTGATAAAACTATGGTTCGTAAAGAGTTTCTAGAAAGCCCCATCTATAAAGAGATGATTCTAAGCCAAGATGGTCAAACTACCGCAATACTTGCCACGATGAAACTAGATGAAAAATACCTATCGCTGGTTGGTGCTCGAGACACCCTGAGAATTAAACGCGACACTGAAGGATTGAATCCTGAAGAGGTAATCGAGCTAGACAATGTCAGTAAAGAATTTCTCGATTACCGAACTCTTCGTGCCACAGAAGAACATAAAAGAGTTGCAGAGATACGTGAAAAAATGTCTAGATTTAAAGGAAAAGCCCAAGTATTTTTAGGCGGTCCCAGCATGATAACAGCCGATATGGTTGACTTCATCAGGAGCGATTTAAATATTTTTGGTACCGGTATTCTATTATTTATCATCGCAACTTTAGCTATTATTTTTCGACAAATTCGCTGGGTTGTGCTTCCGCTCATAACTTGTGTTCTATCTGTAGAGATAATACTCGGCTACCTAAGCTGGATTGATTGGCGCCTTACTGTTATCTCTTCAAACTTTGTAGCACTACTATTAATCATAACCTTGGCGATCACTATCCATTTGATTGTACGCTACAGAGAATTACTAAAAGATGGACCAAATCGCGATCAAATTGACCTCGTGCGCGACACAGTTACGCATATGATTCTCCCATGCGTCTATACTGTATTGACTACGGCAGTAGCTTTTATTTCCTTGGTGGTCAGTGATATTCGACCAGTTATTGATTTCGGTTGGATGATGACAATGGGGATTGTTTTAGCTCTTATTCTTGCATTCATAATAATCCCAGCAGGAATGATAATACTGGGTAAGGGAAAAAACACGGATTCGGGTGACAATTCTGCGACCTTTACGCTCTATTTCTCACGCTTTACAGAAAAACATGGCAACTTAGTGCTAGGGCTTGCATTAACTGCAGGCTTAATAAGTGCTTGGGGTATGTCTCAATTGCAAGTGGAAAATCGTTTCATAGATTATTTTCGTGCCCATACAGAAATACACCAAGGATTGTCTGTAATTGACGCCAAGTTAGGTGGTACCACCCCTCTAGAAATTATTTTAGATGCACCACCGCCGATAGATGACGGCTCTCTGAGTTTTGATGAAATAATGGCCTCAAGTGGAGAAAGCAAAACTGCTCCCACTGATGACCCATATGGTGATCCATTTGCTGGAGCCTATGAAAATAGCGCTGAAGATGTTACATCTAACGTTGCCGAGGCATATGATCCTTTTGCTGGGATGTATGAAGATGAAGCACCAGCAGAATCAGCTGATGATCCTTTTGCTGGGATGTATGAAGACGAAACACCAGCAGAAGTCGATGTTGTTGAGGATAGCTACTGGCTGACAAGTGCAGGAATAGAGGATATCCGGAAGATACATCTTTATCTAGAATCCCTGCCAGAAATTGGTAAAGTTAGCTCGCTAGTAACGGTTACAGATGTTGCTTCTGACCTATCTGGCCATAAGCTTAACGATCTTGAGCTTGCTTTTATGTCCTTAATGCTATCAAAAGAAAACGCTGAGCTTCTTCTTAATCCTTACATAGATGAGAAAAATAATCAGGCACGCATCACTATGCGCGTTAACGAAACACAAGGGGATTTAAATCGACAGCAACTATTAAATAAAATTCGTTTATTTGCTGTTTCTGAAGCTGGTTTTAAAGAAGAGCAGGTTCACTTCACTGGTATATTGGTTCTTTATAATAATATGCTACAGAGCCTATTCCACTCTCAAATTATGACCATGGGCACAGTGTTCATTGGCATAATGACAATGTTTCTGATCTTGTTTCGCTCGATCTCTATATCCTTTATTGCTATTGTCCCCAATTTTTTAGCTGCAGGTGTAGTTCTTGGAGGCATGGGAATTGCTGGCATCCCTCTTGATATGATGACAATCACAATAGCAGCCATCACGGTAGGTATCGGGGTTGATCATGCAATTCACTATATAACTCGGTTTAAGCGAGAATTTGAGGTCGATGGTGACTATGTTGCATCGATGCATAGGGCTCATGCCAGCATTGGTCGTGCACTGTTCTATACAGCGATCACTATTATTATGGGCTTCTCCATCCTAGCCTTATCTAACTTTATTCCATCTGTATATTTTGGACTACTGACAGCCCTAGCAATGTTAGCAGCATTGCTAGGCTCAATGACGTTGCTACCTAAGTTGATTTTGACATTCAAGCCACTAGGCAAGTAATACCAACTAGCAACACCAGAGCTTGTTTGAAGTCCTGGTGTTGCTGCATTGATTCTGCCTATAAATCATTACTAAGCTGCGAAAGATTTATGATGCAGGCAGGGCTATAATAAGCGGTACTGAAAATATCAACATATAGGATTTTATGGATATCAAATCTTACATAAGACAGCTAGGCAGACAGGCTCGGGTTGCTTCAAAAGTAATCTCTTCCGCTAGTGCAGATACAAAAAAATTGGCGCTATTATCTATTGCAGAAGCTCTTAATGAGAATCGTCAAAATATCTTAGTCGCGAATGCTGTCGATTTAGATAAGGCCCAAGCTAATGGTCTAGATTCGGCTTTAATGGATCGATTAGAACTTAACGACGCAAGAATAGGCAGTATGATTGAAGGTATTAATCAAGTGTCCGAACTGCCAGACCCAATTGGAGAAATCACAGATTTAACCAGCAGACCTAGCGGTATCAAGTTAGGAAAAATGCGGGTGCCTCTCGGTGTAATTGGAATTATTTATGAATCGCGCCCCAATGTAACTGTTGATGCTGCTAGCCTATGCCTGAAATCAGGGAATGCCACTATTTTACGTGGTGGCAGTGAAGCCATCAAATCGAATCAAGCAATTGCAACCTGTATCAAGCAAGGTCTATCTGCCGTAGGACTCCCAGAATCTATTGTGCAGATAATTGAAACTGCTGACAGAGAAGCGGTAGGCGAACTCATCACAATGTCAGACTATGTTGATGTCATTGTTCCTCGCGGAGGAAAAGGGCTGATTAAGCGCATCAGCCAAGATGCAAAAATTCCCGTCATCAAGCATCTAGATGGTATTTGCCATGTATATATCGACGATAAAGCCAACCTGGATATGGCTTTTAATATTGCATTAAACTCCAAAACTCATCGTTACGGTGTCTGCAATGCCATGGAGACCTTGCTAGTTGCAGAAAATATTGCTGCAGATATTCTCCCCCGATTGGCTAGCGCCTACGAAGAAAAAAATGTTGAGCTAAGAGGGTGTGAAATTACTCAGCAGCTAATTAGATGCAGCGCAGCAAGGGAAGAGGACTGGAGTACAGAGTTTTTAGCGCCGATCCTCTCCATCAAAGTAGTGAAAAATATCGAGGTAGCCATCGCCCATATCACCCATTATGGCTCACAACACACTGACTCTATTGTCACAGAAGATGACTCAAGAGCACTTCATTTTATCAAAGCAGTGGATTCAAGCTCTGTGATGCACAATACCTCAACTCGATTTGCCGATGGTTTTGAATACGGTCTTGGTGCAGAAATTGGTATTTCTACTGACAAAATTCACGTCAGAGGCCCAGTAGGACTAGAAGGCTTAACTTCACAAAAGTGGGTTGTATTTGGTCATGGTGAAATTCGTCAATAAACTTGCTATTCGAGCAAACAATATATGCCCTTAAGACCCCATGGTATAGGTCTATTTGGTGGGACTTTTGACC
Organism: Porticoccus sp. Uisw_050_02; assembly: GCF_047729555.1. Classification (NCBI taxonomy): domain Bacteria; kingdom Pseudomonadati; phylum Pseudomonadota; class Gammaproteobacteria; order Cellvibrionales; family Porticoccaceae; genus Porticoccus; species Porticoccus sp. Uisw_050_02. The sequence goes on from NZ_CP159825.1 coordinate 1,220,006, forward strand.
CTATTCATGTAGGGCATTTAAGGACTGCCCTGGAGTTGAAGCAAGCATTCAACCTTGAAGAAATGCGCATGATACCTAGCGCTTGGCCCCCTCATAGACTGACTCCTTTTGGTAGCGTAAACCACCGACTCAAAATGCTTCAACTTGCTTTAAGTGAGCAAGTGGAGCAAGGGTTGATTGCTGATGATATAGAGCTTGGTAGGAGTGGACCTTCTTATACTTTAGATACTCTTTCAGAAATTCGCGCACGGGTTGGAATAGAGGCGTCGATCTGCCTTTGTTTGGGAATAGACTCTTTTGCAGATATAAATACCTGGGATAAATGGCGTAGCCTTCTTGATATTGCACATATCGTAGTGGCCAAACGTCCAGGCTGGGGTGAACCAAAAAATCAAGAAGTACTAGAATTCATGAAAAAGTGGAGGGCTACTAGCATAAAGCAATTTCATGAAGCTCCGGCAGGAAAGATTTTTATTATGAAGACGACTCCATTGCGTATCTCATCAACAGAAATTCGCAGCGCACTTCTGAAAAAAGAACCTACTTCCTGTCTGCTGCCAGATACAGTAGCTAACTACATAAAAGAAAATGAACTTTATCAGAAAACACGGGATATTCTATGAAAAAAAAACTAATCAATATCGTACTTGATGCTCTTGAAGAGGTGAAAGGTAAAGATATCATCACACTTGATGTTACCCGTTTAACAGACGTTATGGATACCATGATTGTCGCCAGCGGTAGTTCAAATCGTCAGGTGAAAGCGCTCGCAAATACTGTCATCGAAGATGCCAAAAAAGCAGGATTTCAACCAATGGGCGTAGAAGGTATGGAAAGTGGTGAGTGGGTTCTGGTCGACCTAGGTGATATAGTTGTGCATCTCATGCATCCGACCACAAGAGAGTTTTATGAATTAGAAAAATTATGGTCAATCCGTCCAAACGATCCTATCCTTGCAAGTGAATAACCTTAGAAACACAATAATATGCGTATAAAAATCATAGCCATAGGTGCCAAGATGTCCGACTGGATTGAAGCTGGCTGCAATGAGTACTTAAAGCGTATGCCCTCTGAGCTAAATCTTGAAATTATTGAACTACCCATGGGTCACCGTGGAAAAGGTGCTGACGTCCAGCGTGCTATTGCGCGAGAAGGAGAGGTCATGCTGAAGGCAATAGGAGTGAGCGATCAAGTTATCGCTTTAGACATACACGGAAAATACTGGAGCACTGAGCAGCTTGCAATAAATCTAGATCAATGGCAGCTCTCAGGTGACAATTTCAGCCTGTTGGTTGGCGGTCCAGACGGGCTGGCACAAGATTGCATCAAGCGAGCAAACAGCCAATGGTCGCTTTCGCCGCTCACCCTTCCTCACCCGTTAGTGCGTATCTTGCTAGTCGAACAATTCTATCGTGCAGCAACCATTAATGCCGGACACCCCTATCATCGTTAGTGAAAATATTTATATTAAGTCGGTTGTGCCTGCTTCTTAAGTTTAAAATCAAGCTCGCGTTTCTCTTTTCGATTTAACTCTTCTTCCTGGAATGCATGATTAAGTTTTGTTAGAGCAGTGGCTACGGACTGATCAATAAGCATGCCGTCATATTCTCCAGAAACAATATTACTTTTTCCTGATTTATCGCCATCAGAGGTGACTAATACTTCGGCATAATGGCCGCAGAGGGATTTAAGAACTAACTCTACATGAGCGTATTTTGGATGTTCTTTTTCTGACATAACCTTGCATTCTGAATATTTAAACTCTATATCATCTACTACGAAAATAAGATCATCAAAAGAAGTGCATTTAAACTTTGTCATTATATTAATTACCTTTTGTCCACTTAAAGTTCACATCAAATCATCAATTGTTGACTTGAAAGAATCTGCCGCTATTAGTTTTAATTATGGCGTAATAATGGAACTGAATTTTATATCTATTCAATAGTGTGTGCTAGCCCTATAAGTAAACCATAAAAGTTTTTCTAACTTTACTCTGCACTGGACAGCGGCTTTGCGATACTAAATTGTCTATGTTTATGTACAGGCATTTTATTACGAAGATCATTTAGGTAGCTTAAATCAATATCAGCCACAACCACTCCAGAGCCGCCTTCCAGCTGGCCAACTATTGTACCCCATGGGTCAATAATTGCTGATCCCCCCCAAGTTGGCTGTTTAGGGTGGTCTCTGTCGCCCATGTTGGCACCGACAACATACGCAAGGTTTTCAACTGCCCGTGCTCTTAACAGCAGACTCCAGTGAGCTTTGCCAGTTTTTGTAGTGAATGCAGACGGTATAACGATTATTTCAGCGCCTTGCCCCACAATATAACGAAACAATTCTGGGAAGCGTAAGTCATAACAAACAGCTATTCCCACCCTGCCGATTGGGGTATCCACTACAACTGGTGAGCTTCCCGGGCTATATTCGGAAGATTCACAATAATTACCTTTAGCATCATCGATCTGCGCATCAAAAAGATGCATCTTCCGATAGCAAGATACCTCAATCCCCTTGCTGTCAACTACAAAGCAGCTCGCGGATGTGAGGCTACTGTCATTAAGGTCTGAGAGAGAGGGCTCTTTTACTGGAATTGTGCCGCCCACAATCCAAACTTTATACTTACTTGCCTGCTCTGCTAAAAATTTTCGTGCAGGGCCTATAGATTTTTCTATTTCGGCAATATTTTGAATTTCTTTACAGCCAAGATAAGCGAAATTTTCAGGAAGTACTAACAATTCGGCTCCTCTGCTAACTGCTGATTGAATTAATAACTCAGCCTGATCTAAATTGGCACCAAGATCTGCACCGCTAGTCATTTGAATAGAGGCCACTTTTCGCAATAAAGCTGTATTACTCACTATCTATCACTCTCTAAAGTGCTAATAGGCTCAATTTCCTCACTTTTAGGTGCTGTTTTGCCAGAAGTATCTATATTAAAAATTTTCTCCATCTTTATCTTTGGATCACTCAACGATCCTTTAATGCTGTAGCTGATACTAGACAAGCTTTCTACTTGTTTCTCGAATAACTTGCTAGTGACAAAGACACCTGCAGCAACCGGCAAGCCTCCAACTGCCGCGGCCACCCAAGGAAGATTGTTGCTCACGGGCAGTTTTGTTAGCAGCCGGGCATCAATTTTCTCGGAAATCAAACTTGCTTTCCCTTCCAATTCGATGTCTCCAGAAGTGAGATTGACAACCATGACGGGATCAAAAGTCACCTCGCCCTCATCAAGCAACAAGCCTCCATCCATTTTATTGTAACTCATGCCCTTTTCATAAAGGTCTGAAAAATCCAACTGTAGCCGACGAATCCAATTATCAAAATTAAATAAGCTCACCAAGCGAATTAAAGCGTTAGTAGCGCCAGAAGACTCTTGATAAAAATGTCCATCTTCAAGATGCATGGAGACTGAGCCCTTCATAGAGACCGGTGATGCTTCCCAAGGCCTTCCATACCAGCTTAGCTGGGATAGAAATTGAGCCTTCTTACTATCCATTATTACAGGGAAACCCCAAGATTTAAGCGTTTCACCAATATCATTTACGCCCAGTGAGCCCTGAAATTTTGTATGATGTTGTCCGTTATTTTCTGTCCATTCGATACTAGTGTCATTCTCCTGCCCCCCAACCCTTAACCCCAAAAAATTCGCATCTATATCGGTAATCTTTATTCCCATGCTCTGAGGCTCCATCAATAACTTCACCTTACCAAATTGCTTATCTCCCACGCTGAAATTTCTAACTGACAGCTGAAGATGGGGCAAGTTTGCTGGATTTACTATATCTGCTACCCCGCCAGATTTAGAGAGTGCTGGCAGAAAAAGTTTCTCTAGATCGATCAACATGGGGACAGAGGTGTCTTGAGGAACCCAAAGATGACCATCCATAAGATTACTTTTAATCCCTAGCATCCAGTCGCCAGCCTGATAACCTCCATTAACTTCTACCTGCTCAACATTCAGTCCGGCAGCATTAAGCTGATCAATTGAGATTTCAAAAAGTGGAGTCAAGCTACTTTTTCTTTCACCGCTCAAATTTAATATTTTTGGATATGCTTCATTCCATTGCGACAAAGAAAACGATTTCAAGTGCCCAACTGTCAAGATCTGGCCTTTTCCAGGCAACTCCAAGCGATCACTCTCAATAGCTAATACTCCCCGAACTACAGAGCCTTTTTTTAATTCTAAGTGCGACCTGATCAGCTCACCCATGTCAACTCGTAAGTCCATTGCATCGGCAAAAATAATATTTACTTCTACATTTTCTTTAACATTAGCCTTCTTGCCAAACGGTTCAGGCAAATTAATTGCAGCACCCTTCATATCGGTCTTAACATTCAGCCGAATTGGGAGTGACGGGTCTTCAAGCGGAATAAGCAGAGTGGCCATAAAATCTGTATTGCCCTTAAGGGCCTTGTCTGATGGCAGCTCAAGCAGTTTTACCAATGACGACATATCCAAACCGCCATACATCTCAATTGAAAAGTCCTTCTCTAGTGTTTCCAAGCTGGCTGCGAAGGGGGCGCCAAAAATATCACCCTTAAGGGATGGCGAAAATAAGCCTCTCTCGTCGCGATAACTTAAAACTCCCTGCAAGTTTTTCAGTGACACTTTCGTATCAGGCAGGGACATTAGCCCTTGATCGATTATCGTATCTACACTGTAGTAGCTAGATGAATTGTGTTCCGTAAGCGGTGTCTTTGCGTCCAAAGAAATAGTGGTTTCTCCGGATATATCCCAATCAGCCAGACCTATCACTCTTGACTTTAAAGGGGATCGCGCCAACACATCCACAGCTTCACCCAGATCTGACTTAATAGAAGCAAGGATGTGCACATAAGGCAGCCCTTTGTCTTTCTCGGGGTTAATACTCAAATTTGCCTTACTAATCTCTGCTTTCCCTATGCGAGCACTAAAAATTTCAGCATCAATTTTGGATGCATCCGCTGTGATGATTGAGTTGAGGTTGACCAAAGATGGCCAATTTTTATGGAACTTTAGCTCGCCATCGATTATTTTCAAATAAACCTGTGTGGACGCCTTTCGGTTAATTTTTACTTTATTATTTTTTTTCGTACCTACAGGTCCCTGCCATACAAATCCAGCCTCATGAATCTTTATATCAACCATTGCTTGATTCAGCCACTTACTTAAATTTTTATTGAGGTTATCGGGGATATAAAATTCCTTGTATCGAGAATCAAGATCTTTTGTCCCCATAATAAAATACATTTCTGGACTCAGGCCTTCTTCTCCTACAGGGATGTCTAGATAGAAGTAAGCGCGTGACTCGCCCTCGTCTCCATGCATGTCAAGAGGGCCGCTAAAGACCCTTATAGCTTCGCTTATGGGGTCATGGCGCCAAGATACCTGCCCCCTGATAGAGCTACGCTGAAGGAAATCATCAAAAGTGCCGGGCAGATACAGAGCAAAGCCATTGGGGCTATCTAGCTCTAAAAATCCGCTTTCGTTACTTACCTCTAAATAGCCATTAACTTTCCTAACTCCTGGATTTCCACCCCATGACTTTAAAGAGACATTATCAAGATTAGCTTTTAGCCGAATATCAGAATTTGTACTTTTTCCATCCACAACTAAATGCAAGTTGCGGATGTTGCCCGCAGGTTGAAATCTTTGAAGCGTATCAGAAAAATCTTTAAATGTTGTAGGAATTTTCTTCAGTGTCTCACTCAGCAATGTCAAATCAATTTGGTCCATAGATAAAACGACAGACTCTAATCCGTCAGGAGTATTTTGGGCAATATTGACCACCAAAGACTTAGCCTGTAAATCATCCCAATCCCAACTTAAATCATGAAGATTTATACCCCAACCTTGATCAAGGTTGTACCAGCCATTCACACCTGTATTAAGCTTGGTAATGGGCCCAGCACCTTTAAATAGACTGTGGTAGATGCCATCAGAATAAAGGTTGCCAGACAATGTAATTGTTTTATCTTTTTTGGCCTGAATCCAAAAGACTGCATCAATATTGGCATTCAAATCAATAGTGTGTTCAGATATATCAGGAAAAGTATTTTTTACTAAATTATTGATATTATTGTTAAAATTAAAATTATCAAGCTTCAAGTAAGCTGAAAAATCTAAATCTCTTACGTCTTGACCTCTGGCCTCGACGATGACGTCTACAGGATGCTCGACTCCAGGCAGACTTACTGTACTCAACAGTCGATGAAAATCATCCTGATTTTCTAGGCGAAGATTGTGTGCTTTTACTATTGATTCAGCCCCAGACAGAAACTTCAACCTAAGGCTAATCGATTCAATCTCTAAATAACGGCTATCGAGCAAGCCGCCCAAAAGACCAGACTCGTTACCACCAAGACTTTTTCCAGCAATGGTCCATGAACCTAAAGAAGACTCTTCCATGGAAATATCTATATGATCAACATTTAACTCTCGTAATATCAGCTGTTGAGACAAGATAGTTTGTATTAGATTAATTTTAAAACGTACTTTGTTGATCGTAACAGCGGGTTGATCTCCTTGGCCGGCATAAACTGATACATTTGTAACAGAAAATTGAGGTGCAAACTGATGCCACCCCCCTTCTAGTTTATCGCTCTCTAGTTTCATCCCCAGCGTTCTGGACACATAGGTATTAATTTTGAGCCGATAAGTGTCAACATCCCGAATGAAATCTTTATTCACATACAGGTATAGAGCACTCACGATTATAAATACTGATACCAGTAGCAAAATACCGCAGGCAATTTTCTTTAATACAACAGCTCGATCCAAAGAACACTCCCAATCTGGATATTGCGACTTAAACTAAAAAGCTGATATCTCTCTAGTGAATTTTACTCCAAACAATTTATACTCAGCAACATCAGTATAAACTTAGTCACTGAATCTTGAGCTTAGCTTTTCCTGATCACCTGTTGTAACAAATTGGCCCGAATAATAGCCTGTCATTGGCAACTATCCCTGATTTTCAAATAAATTATCTTGATTCAACCTGCCACCCTTGGGTAACCTATTCATCAGCAAAGATAAAGGCGGCCAAATCAGAGCAGATGTTATTGCTGGGGCAATTAGCATAACAATACTCCAGTCAGTTCGATAAAGCAGAGAAATGCTGGCTAACAATAGCTGATTGAGTAGCACTAGAAGAAAGACTAAAAAAGCTTGAGGCAACAACCCAAAGTGATAAAACCGCTTGTTTAGAAGGATTAAAATATAAGCGCAAAATGAAAAAGTTATCGCATAGCGACCAAGCATTTGCCCTGAAAATATGTCAAGGAGCATACCAGCGAGCCATGCAAAAGCAATACCATATTGGCGTTGCTTTTTAAGTAGCCAGTAAGATGCAACCAATAATAAAAACTGAGGTCTCCAATATACCGTGGAGCCAAATACAGGGGTAATTTGCAATAATAATGCCATGAATAATGAAATAGTACTGTAAAAATATAAAGAGTAATTCTTATCGGGCATTCTTGCTTGCTCCAAATTTTTCTACAGTTTGGGACACGAGCAATAAATAACGACTTTGATCTATTTGAGCTGAGGGTTTAATATCTACAGCAAGATACGGATTACCGCTTATTGTATCAACAGAAGCAACTATCCCAACAGGATATCCAGCGGGGTATCGCCCACCAAGACCAGAACTAACCAACTGGTCACCTACTTTTATGTCTGCAATAGTAGAAACATAACGCAGAGCTAAATGCCTAAAATCACCATACCCCTCTGCAATAGAGCGCATCCCATTTCTCAAAACTTGCACGGGCAACGCATGAGAACTATCACTAATCAACAGCACCTTACTGCTAGTACTGTATACTTCTATAACTTGCCCCATTAACCCATCAGCATCAAGCACAGCCTGACCCTCAAACACTTTATAATCTTTCCCGCGATTGATTATAATAGTATGACTCAAGGGATCAGGAGAAACACCTGTCAGCTCTGCGACTAAAACGCTGTGTTGTAGTATTTCTGTGGCATTCAGCAAAGTTCGTAGTCGGGAATTTTCAGCGCTAAGATCTGCCATCCGTTGCAAGCGGCCCTTGAGAATCAATAATTCTACTTCTTGAAGCTTGCTCTTCTCTTTGAGATTTGCGGCGTCTGCAAACTCGTTTACGGTTTCATTTACCCATCTTGGAAGCAATGCTACCGAAAAAATAGGTATAGTGAGTTCAGCAATCCACGAGCGTGCAGGCTTTAACCACTGTGTGGTGGTATCAACTAGCAGAAGAACTCCAGCGATAACAGACAGAAATAACATTCGGCGAGCATATGAGGGGCTACTAGAAAAAAGGTTTCTCATACCGCCTTGCTCTCCACAACAGTCAAACCTTAAGCCAAAGAAACTTATTGGACCAATAATAACTATTTACTAATACGTCATCACATCCATATGTCGTTGATCCATGGTTTCTAGGGCTTTTCCCCCACCTCTAGCAACACAAGTCAAAGGATCTTCAGCTATAATAACTGGCAAGCCAGTCTCATGAGTAAGCAGGCGGTTTAGATCACGCAATAAGGCGCCACCTCCAGTTAAAACAATTCCAGTTTCTGCTATATCAGAGGCTAATTCAGGTGGAGATTGCTCCAACACTCGTTTTACTGCTTGCACTATCCCCGACAATGGTTCTTGTAGAGACTCTAATACCTCATCGCTATTTAATGTTATGCTCTTTGGGACCCCCTCAGCTAAGTTTCGACCCCTTATTTCAATCTCTCGAATCTCTTTTGCCGGATAGGCGCTTCCAATTTCAAATTTGATACGCTCAGCTGTTGTTTCGCCGATCACGCAACCGTATTTACGTCGCACGTAACTGCTAATAGCCTCATCAAAGCGATCGCCGCCAATACGTGCCGAATCAGAGAAAACAACTCCATTGAGAGACAAAATAGCAATTTCTGTCGTACCTCCTCCAATATCGACCACCATAGACCCACAAGCCTCACCTACAGGCATACCAGCCCCCAAAGCAGCAGCCATAGGCTCTTCTATTAGGAATACCTCTCTAGCTCCAGCACTATAGGCTGACTCGCGAATAGCTCTTTTCTCAACTTCTGTGGCTGCGCAGGGCACACAAATAAGCACTCTAGGGCTCGGTGGAATGAAGCTATGTGCATGTACTTTTTTAATGAAGTACTGAAGCATTTTTTCGGTAACTTGAAAATCCGCTATAACACCATCTTTTAGGGGTCTAATAGCAGTAATATTTCCGGGGGTACGACCCAGCATTCTCTTCGCTTCCACACCGACAGCATCAACAACTTTCTGGCCATTTTGATGTCGAATAGCGACCACAGAGGGCTCGTTAAGAACTATACCTTTTTCTTTGACATAAATAAGTGTATTTGCTGTTCCCAAATCAATAGAAAGGTCATTCGAAAACATTCCACGCAATCTCTTTAACATCCACATCTTCCTTGGCTTGCTGGTTCAGTATATAAGGTTGTTTTGGCGCTTCTTAGAGTCGCCCTTAACTCTAACAATCACTCAGATCTAGAGCAAGTTCTATAGTTGTTTTTTCAAGAATAATTTCATACAGTAGCATAAAGCATAAAAACATCGATGGTCCTCATGGTCTCTGCCCTTCCATAGAGTACCGTTAAAGCGAGGAATGTGGTACCTTAGCGCCTGCTTTCAACCCAAACAAAAATCATCGAAGGCTGTCATTTGGTTAGATCTAAATGTCAGCTGCACAACGCGCAGAAACTATATCATGGCTATTAATTATACAGATATTGAAAAACTCGCCGAATTGGCGCGCATACAGCTCAATGATGCGACCATTGCCGAAACTACGCAAAGTATTGCAGATGTGCTCTCCCTAGTTGATCGACTAAATGCTATAGATACTAAGAATGTTGATCCTATGGCTCATCCAACAGATGCAATTCAGTGCTTACGTTCTGACAACGTAACCGAGGTCAACCAGCGAGAAGCCTTTCAGGTTATTGCGCCATGTACAAAAAACGGGCTATATCTTGTCCCTAAAGTGATTGATTAAGGAACTAACGCAGTTGACAAACGATCATACCATTCATATAAAAACTATTGCTAGTATCATTTCTGGCTTAAATTCACGCGAGTTTTCCAGCGTAGAAGTTACCCAGTATTACCTGAATCGCATACAACAGCTAGACGGCATATATAACTGCTATATAACCGTCAACGAAGAATTCGCGCTAGCGCAAGCAAAAGCCTCAGACAAGCAACGCGCCTCAGGGAATTTTCCCCTGTTTTGTGGTGTCCCTATTGCACATAAAGACATTTTTTGCACTAAAGGCGTACGTACCAGCTGCGGTTCGAAAATGCTAGACAACTTCATCCCCCCTTACGATGCAACAGTAGTAGAAAAATTCTATCACTCTGGAGCTGTAGTTTTAGGAAAAACCAATATGGATGAATTTGCAATGGGCTCATCCAATGAAACTAGCTTTTATGGATCTGTAAAAAATCCTTGGGATACCAACACGGTCCCTGGAGGTTCATCTGGGGGTTCGGCAGCGGCTATTGCGAGTCATCTTACGCCAGGAGCGACCGGAACTGATACCGGCGGATCAATTCGGCAGCCTGCTGCTCTTTGTGGAATTACTGGCCTAAAGCCGACATATGGACGAGTATCTCGCTGGGGCATGATTGCCTTTGCCTCAAGTCTAGATCAGGCTGGACCGATGGCGCGGACAGCGGAGGACTGCGCATTAATGCTTAATGTAATGGCTGGATTTGACCCTAAAGATTCAACGTCAATAAACAAATCTGTTCCAGACTATACGCTAGATCTTTCACACACAGTAGAGGGCTTAAAAATAGGAGTTCCAAAAGAATATTTCCAAAAAGGACTAAATCCTGAGACTGAAAAAGCTATACTGGAAGCGCTAAGTCAGTTAGAAAAACAGGGTGCATCGTTGGTCAGCATCGATCTTCCGCACACCAATCTTGCAGTTCCTGCCTATTATGTAATTGCGCCAGCAGAAGCATCAGCTAACCTCTCACGATTTGACGGGGTGCGCTATGGACATAGGTGTGAAAATCCCATCGACCTTCGTGATATGTACATGCGTAGTCGTGCTGAAGGGTTTGGTGATGAAGTCAAACGTCGAATTTTAGTTGGGACCTACTGTCTTTCTGCTGGCTACTACGACGCATACTACCGAAAAGCACAACAAGTTAGGCGGCTTATTAAACAAGATTTTGTATCTGCATTTGAAAGTGTTGATGTCATCATGGGTCCGACTTCGCCCACTCCGGCCTTTGAGTTTGGCTCAAAAAGCAATGATCCAATAGCTATGTATCTAGAGGATATTTTTACCATTGCAACTAATTTAGCAGGGCTTCCAGGTATGTCTGTTCCTTGTGGTTTTGTAGACAAGAAACCTGTCGGTCTTCAGATTATAGGCAACTATTTTGAAGAGGCGCGCATGCTAAATGTGGCTCATCAATTTCAATGCGTCACTGGCTGGCACCAACAAATCCCAGAGGGTGTAAAGCTTTCTAGTGAAAATGAGGAAGGTGTCAACTAATGGAATGGGAGACTGTTATAGGGCTAGAAGTTCATGCTCAACTTGCCACCAAATCCAAAATTTTTTCTGGATCAAGTACTACTTTTGGTGCAGAGCCTAATATTCAAGCATCTGCTCTAGATTTAGCAATGCCAGGAACATTGCCCACGCCCAATGAAGAGGCATTCCGCTATGCAATCATGTTTGGTTTGGCCATTGGCGCCAAGATTGCAAAAACTTCGGTATTTGAGCGCAAGAACTATTTTTATCCAGACCTTCCTAAGGGCTACCAGACTACTCAACTGGAAAAACCAATAGTAGGCTCAGGAAAAATAGAAATTGAGCTATCCAGTGGCGCCAAGAAAACGATCCGAATACATCACGCCCATTTAGAAGAAGATGCTGGTAAGTCGCTCCATGAGGACTTTGAAGATATGACTGGAGTGGACCTTAATCGCGCAGGCACTCCATTAATAGAAATTGTCTCAGAACCAGATATCAGTAACGCAGAAGAGGCGATAGCATTCGCTAAAAAACTTCACAGCATTGTCACGTCCCTAGGTATTTGTGATGGAGAGATGTCGCAAGGCTCAATGCGTTTTGACGTTAATATTTCAATTAGAAGACCTGGGGAAGATTTAGGCACTAGAACAGAAACCAAAAACTTGAATTCTTTCAAATTTATGGAGGACGCCATAAGCATGGAGGTTGAGCGGCAAATTTACCTTATAGAGGATGGCGAAAAAATAATTCAAGAAACCAGATTATACAATGGAGATACCAAAGAGTCTCGATCTCTTCGCAGCAAAGAAGAGGCTAATGATTATCGCTATTTTCCTTGCCCCGATCTACTTCCTGTAGTCATAGAAGATGACTACATTGAAAAAATCCGCAAATCTCTACCCGAACTACCAGATGCTCGATATCACCGCTTTATACAGCAATACGAATTATCAGCCTATGACGCAAGCATTTTAAGTAGTGATCGCGCGATAGGGCAGTATTTTGAAACAGCTGTCAAAACTAGTGGAGATATTAAGCTAACTGTAAATTGGATATTAGGTGGGCTTTCAGCGCGTCTTAATGACGCCAATCTACTCATCAATCTTTCTCCGGTAAAAGCCGAACAGCTCGCTGGGATGATTTTCCGTATCCATGATGGCACCATTTCAGGAAAAATGGCAAAGCAAGTATTTGATGCTATGTGGAGTGGTGACGGCGATGCGGATACTATTATCAAAGCTCGTGGCTTAAAACAGGTTTCAGATGACAAGGCGATTGAAGTACTAGTAAATGAGGTATTAGCAGGAAATCCTACGCAGGTATCTGAATTTTGCAAAGCCGAGGAAACAAAACGATCAAAAATGTTAGGGTATTTTGTCGGGCAGATAATGAAAGCTTCGAAAGGCCAGGCTAATCCAAAACAAGTGAACGATATTTTATTGCAAAAACTTAATGGGCTACCTTGATATAAAAAAACCTGCCTTAAACATAGACTTAAAAATAGTAGCTAAAGCTCATGACATTCGTAAAAGACAAGCAAAAAATTCTCGGTGAAACATTTGATGACGAAAGAATAAAAACATTTTTACATTTTAAAGCCCCTCAAAATGTAAACCCAAGTTTCCATCTACTAGAAAAATCCTACCGGGGCATGAATATAGGAAATTTTGATACCTTTGTGAATTTTTTTCTTGATAGCGGTCACAATATAAATGCAAAAAACCCTGAAGGTAAAACTTTGCTAAGTATAATCCAAGAGCATGGGCATGGGAAAGTGTACGCTGTTGTATTGAAAAAATATGGCGGAATCTAGCACACCCCAAATACGGAATAATATGGATAAAAAAGAAGCTAAAATAGCTGCACTAAGAGCCAGTCTAGTAGGGACTTGGCGACTAACCGGATGGAAGAAAGCGTCATCAAATTCCAATGGTGAATCTGATGTATTTGGCTCCAACCCCACAGGTTACTTAAATTACGATCAAGATGGTCGTATCTTAGTCCTCGCCCTACATGGTGATAGGCCTAGCCCGTCTCAAAGTCCTCCTTCAGAGGAAGAAAAAATTAAGCTTTTTGATTCCATGCTTGCTTATGCTGGCACCTATACAGTTCAAGAAGATCGAGTTTTACATAAGTTAGATGCGAGCTGGAATGATATTTGGACAAATACAGTGCAGACACGCCTCATATCCCTTAAAAAAAATCGACTGACCTACACAACGCCTGTAATGATCGACCCTGTTGATGGGAAGCCATGCATATTTAAGGTGATGTTCGTTCGAGCTTAGATATGCTGACTAAATCTTGGCATAAACAATGAAAAATCCTACATCATCATGTTGTTGTTATGGTATAAATAAGAAACAAATTGGAGATCACTCATGATTGATAAAATGAATTTTGATGGTGTTGCTGTCTGTAACTGGCAGGATATTGAGCCCGTAGAAGGGGCTCCAGGAATTACAGTCCGAAATCTTTGGCGGGGAGAAAACAATAAACGTATAGACGTATATGAATTTGAACCTGGTGCTGTTTATGGCGCCCTTGACATCCATGAGACAGGCCCTGAACAAGTATATGTAATCTCAGGAGTATTCAGTGATGGCAGGAGCGATCATAAGGCGGGCACCTTTTTGCATCACCCGGTAGGTTCAGCTCATGTGCCCCAGTCAAAAACTGGCTGCGTACTTCTGGTGATTTTCCCAGAGGGCTAAGGGAAAATTTTATTGCAAGTCTTTGGTAACTAAGTTAAAAGAAATTTTTTAGCCACTATGTCAATCCTTTGACTGTAGAAAAAACTGGTATATAATCAATTTAGCTTGAAAGTACGTTTTATATTTATGCACACCATCTCGATGCCTCACCTTTAGTAGCTCGTCCGGTTCTTCATAAGTAATAGCAACACATTTTCAGCAAAAATTGTCTTCTTTTTTAAGGCTAAAAAATTACTATTGAATTGAAAGGATAAGATTATGTCTACTACTACTGGTACTGTTAAATGGTTTAATGAAGCAAAAGGTTTTGGTTTCATCGAACAAGAGTCTGGCCCAGATGTTTTTGCCCATTTCAGCGCTATTGCTGCTGAAGGGTTCAAAACTTTACTTGAAGGCCAAAAAGTTGAATTCACAGTTACTGAAGGTCAAAAAGGACCTCAAGCTGAGAATATTACTGTAATCAGTTAAGAGCGATGCGAAAATCTAAGCTGTATTTAGTAAAATAAAAAAGGCGAGATAAAATTCTCGCCTTTTTTATTCAATACTCATCCGAATGAGATCACCTATTTTTGTTGCCACGGGCTCCCCAAACATTCTTGTCTGGCCCTCGAGCATTACCTGCGTGTCTTGGCTTTCCCCTCCCTCTGTTCTGTCTACCATTCTCTATAGGTTCAGCCTTGATTGAAGGGTCTGGAGAAAATCCATCAATAACTTTTTTAGGCAGATTTAATTTTAGAAGGCGCTCTATGTCGCGCAATAATTTATGTTCATCCACGCATACTAATGATATAGCCTCGCCTTCTTTACCTGCACGACCAGTACGGCCAATACGATGAACGTAATCTTCCGACACGTTAGGTAGTTCGAAATTTACAACGTGAGGCAGCTGATCAATGTCAAGGCCGCGGGCTGCAATATCTGTCGCTACTAGTACGCGTATCTTGCCTTGCTTAAAATCAGCCAATGCTTTTGTTCGGGCACCCTGACTTTTGTTACCATGAATAGCAGCAGCAGTCAGTCCATCTTCTTCTAACTGCTTAGCCAGTCTGTTTGCACCATGCTTTGTGCGAGTAAAAACCAATACTTGCCTCCAATTTTCAGAGCCAATCAGAAATGAAAGTAATTCGCGCTTTCGACCCTTATCCACAAAATGAATCGTTTGTTCAATTCTTTCAGATGCAGTATTTCTTTGAGCTACCTCTATTAATGTCGGTGAATTCAATAAGCCATCAGCAAGTCTTTTAATATCGTCAGAGAAGGTTGCCGAAAATAAAAGATTTTGGCGTTTCTTGGGCAGCAACGCTAGTAACTTACGGATATCGGGAAGAAATCCCATGTCCAGCATCCGATCTGCTTCATCTAGCACTAGGATTTCTACTTGAGACAAATCTAATGTTTTTTGATGAGCATGATCAAGAAGACGCCCCGGTGTAGCTACAAGAATATCAACACCTGATCGCAATATAGCTATTTGAGGATTTATTTTGACGCCCCCAAAAATTACCGTAGAGCGAACTGATAAGTACTTACTATAGGTTTTAACGCTCTCTGCAACTTGTGCAGCTAGCTCTCGGGTAGGGGTTAACACTAAAGCCCTAATAGGCCGGGAGGATTTTTTTATACTATTTGCGCTTAATATCTGCAGCATAGGTAATGTGAAGCCAGCTGTTTTGCCAGTTCCTGTTTGGGCGCCAGCCAATATATCAAGCCCTTGGAGCACCAAAGGAATAGCTTTAATTTGGATGGGTGTTGGTTTGTTATATCCGCGTTCAGAGACAGCACGAAGTATATCAGCCGATAGGCCGAGTTCATTAAATAGCATGTTAAAGGGGACTCCGGTATCAGCATATTTATGATATTATCAAAAAATCGGTCTTGCGCTGAAAACCATTTATAAGGTGTCTGGAAATATTTAAAAAAAACGCTAAGATCACTGCTTAGAGAATAAGGTACTGACCGAAAGACACCGAGATGCGCGACTATAGCAAGTGCCGCCTAACGAGTCTATCTGTTACTAGTTAAATCTTGTGCCAAATATATAAATATTTTTTTATATTGGCATCAACAGCTTATCCGGCAGCTGAGACAGGAGCTTTGTTCCTAATAGCTTTTCTATTGGCTCCAATAAAAATGCATCGTCTTCGCAGGCAAAACTTATAGACGTACCGGTCTTGCCAGCTCTTCCGGTACGACCAATGCGGTGTACGTAATCTTCAGGCTCTTCAGGTAATGTATAGTTTACTACATGACTAATACCGTCTATATGAATACCTCGACCAGCAACATCTGTAGCGACCAAAATTTTCAATTTTCCAGACTTAAAATCTGCTAGAGTCTTTACTCGCTTGCCTTGAGGCACCTCACCAGAAAGAAGCCCGACACTAAATCCCTTGCTTTTTAATTTTTCCTGAAGCCTGCGACATTGATCGCGTCGATTAGCAAAAACAATCACGCTTTCGACTTCATCCTGATCAATGATGTTGCTCAGCAGTTCAAATTTTTCAAGCGTCGAGGTTATGTAAACCTTTTGAGTCACAGTATCTGTGGCAACACTCTCGGGTTCAATTTCAACAGTGGTTGGATTAACCGTCCATTGTTCGGCGAGATTCATCACCTCAGAAGTAAAGGTTGCAGAAAAAAACATTGTTTGTCGACTTTCTTGATGAGGGGCTAAGCGGATAATACGTCTTACTTGAGGGATGAATCCCATATCAAGCATTCTGTCTGCTTCGTCAAGTACCAAGATCTCAGTTCTATCAAGATAGACATCATTGCTTCCTGCAAAATCCAATAAACGCCCCGGTGTGGCCACCAAGATATCACATAAACTCTCATGCAGGCGGCGCTTCTGTTTGTCGTAATCCATACCTCCAACCAAGCTATGGACCTTTAAGTCAGTGTACTTACAAAGATCTTGAGCATCCCCTGCTATCTGCATCACGAGCTCTCGAGTGGGAGCAATAATCAGTGACCTAGCCTCGCCTGCAAAGTAATCGTCCTCAACGGGATTACCAAGGAGTTCAGTAATAATTGTAGTTAAAAAAGCGGCAGTTTTTCCAGTGCCAGTTTGGGCTTTGCCCACAATATCATGGCCACGTAACGTATAAGGCAGCGTTCTTGCCTGGATCGGGGAACAATACTTGAATCCTAGATCTGCTATTGCATGCATCAGAGAAAGGGGTAGATCGAGATCATGAAAACGTGTCTTACCGGCTTCTTGGCCCACTTTAAACTTAGATAAATCCCAGTCCGTCAAAAGATTATTACTCGCTTTGTTTTTGCGCTGAAGTTCACTATTTTTCGGTTGACTTGGAACGCCTGTTTGCTGATTTTTCTCAAAAACTGAACTATCCCTGTTTGTCATAATATTGCCAATTTAAATAAATCTTTCACCTTCGCGTATCTCTAAAAAACCGAAGGGAGTGAAAACGTTCCGGATTGTAGCATGAGATCCCCACACTAAGCTTATTTGACGAATTTGTTTCAAATATTTAAATGATGCAACACAAATCGTTATTTGATGCTTTTAAATCCGCGTCTTATTGGGTTACCCTGACGCACACACCAAGATAACTACATTTACTTTAGGGTTAATAGCATGACAGCTCAAGAAAACCACGAATTACGCAATGCCTTTGGTAGTTTTGCAACAGGTATTACTGTAATCACTGCTCTAGATGGAGAAAAGACCCCCCAAGGAATGACGGCCAATAGTTTTTCAACCGTATCATTAGAGCCTCCTCTTGTTTCTTGGTGTGTAGGTCAAGAATCAAGACTATTTGACTTATTCCAACAAGCCGGTCATTTCGCAGTAAATATTCTAAGTGGTAACCAAAAATCAACTTCTGAATTATTTGCTAGCTCACATAACGATAAATTTTCACAAGCATCTTGGCATTCTGGTGCGCATGGCTTGCCACTGCTAGATGGCTGCGCATCTCAGTTTACATGCGCTACAGAGCACCTTTACTCTGGGGGAGATCACATTATCATAGTAGGTCGAGTACTAGATTTTTCTAACAACAACATATCGCCATTAATTTTTCATGGCGGGAAATATCAAAAATTAAAATAAAAATATGGTACCTATAATTCAGCCTTAAAACATACACTGACTCGATCAAGGCCAGACAGGTCAATGAAAGTTTCTGTACCACTAAAACCAGCCTGGATCATTTTTTGACGAACCTCTTTTCCTTGACTGTGTCCGTGCTCCAGTAACAACCAGCCCCCAGGCTTAAGATGTAAATAAGAGTCAAAAACAACTGTATGGATATCAGCCAAGCCAGAATCGTTGGCCACAAGGGCTGATAACGGCTCAAATCTAACGTCACCTTCTTGGAGGTGTTTATCTTTAAGGCACAAATATGGCGGATTACTTACAATAAGGTCAAATTGTATTTCTTTTAAGTTAGAAAACCAGTTACTTTGACAAATCTTTACATTATCAAAACCAAATTGCTGTCGATTCTCCTCGGCAAGGGCAACGGCACCGAATTCTAAATCAACAGCTATAATTTCCCAGAATGGTTTTTCGCTCGCAAGAGCTAGTGCAATAGCCCCGGTTCCTGTTCCTAAATCTAATACTGAAATCTGTTGATCCAAAGGTAGAGAAAGGGCTTTTTCTATAAGCAGTTCTGTCTCTGGCCTAGGTATGATAGTGACAGGAGAAACTTTAAGCGGCAACGACCAGAATTCACGTCTTTTTATGATATAAGCGACAGGTTCTCCGTTAACTCGGCATCTCAAAAGTTCATTAAAGCGTGTCTGTTCTAAGCTGCTCAGGATTTGATTAGGCCATGTATATAAATGGGCGCGATCTTTTCCCAGAACATAACTAAGTATTATCTCTACATCTAGCCTTGGACTGTCACTTACATCAGCTAGCTCAACACTGAGTTTCAGCAAATTTGAAATAGCCATGCAATTCATAGAAGCATCAGTAGGCATCCGCTAATCCTAGCGATAAAATTCTTCTGTTCAAAGAGTGAACTTTTTTAGACATGAAACGTGCATCTACCTTTTAAGAGGAAATTGTAGCCAGTAGATCCGCCTGATGTTCATTCACTAAAGGTTGAATGACCTCATCTAACTGCCCTTCCATTACCTCTCCTAGCTTGTATAGCGTCAGGTTGATTCGGTGATCTGTGATACGACCCTGAGAGTAATTATAAGTGCGGATGCGTTCTGAGCGATCCCCGCTACCAACCAATGAACGGCGCTCTTCTGCCAAATTTTCCGCAGCAACAACTTCTTGAGCGTTTTTTAAGCGGGATGACAACAGGGCCATAGCCCTCGCCTTGTTTTTATGTTGGGAGCGCTCGTCTTGACACTCAACAACCAGTCCTGTTGGAAGATGGGTTATACGGATAGCCGAATCTGTCTTATTGACATGTTGGCCGCCGGCGCCTGAAGCGCGAAAAGTGTCAACACGAAGATCTCCTTTTTTAATATCAATATCATCTAGTGCATCTACTTCTGGCATAACTGCCACAGTACAGGCAGACGTATGTACACGGCCTTGAGATTCAGTATCCGGGACTCTTTGTACGCGATGAGCACCGGATTCAAATTTCAATTTAGAGTAAACACCCTGTCCTATGATCAAGCTAATAATCTCCTTATAGCCACCATGATCGCCTAAATTCTCACTGATAATCTCCACCTTCCATTTTTTGCTCTCAGCATATTTACAGTACATACGAAACAGATCACCAGAAAAAATAGCTGCTTCATCGCCACCAGTGCCTGCACGAATCTCCAGAAATACATTTTTCTCATCATTGGTATCTTTGGGTAATAAAAGTTTCTGTATTGCAATCACAATACTAGAAAGTTTTTCTGTTTCTAGGGTTATCTCTTCTTCAGCCATGCCTCTAATATCTAGATCAGAATCCCGAAGTAGCAGCCTTGCTTCAGATATTTTTTCTTCGACCAAGATATAGTCTTTATGAGCTTCGACAATTGGCTCCTGTTCGGCATACTCCTTAGAAAGCGCACGAAAATAATTTTGATTACCTATTACACTAGGATCGCCCAAAAGCGCTCGCACTTCTTCATGGCGATCAGTCATCAATTGTAGCTTTTCTAAAATAGATTCTTTCATTAGCGCACTTTATTATTTAATTAGCCAACAGTAAGCTTACTTGTTTAATGATTTGACTCATTTTTATCTGATTTCTGTAATCCAAATAAATCACCAGCCAAGCGAATATGATCTTTGCGCCCCCGCTCTCCAACTTGCTTGAGTTTTCTTGATGGAGCGTGCAAAAGCTTATTAGTTAAATTTCGCGCCAAACTTCTTACTATATCCTCAGGATCTTGACCTGCTCGCAAGGCAAGCAAAGCTTTTTCAGCCTCAATATCACGAGTTTCTTCTAAATTTTTACGAAAGGCTCGAATCATATCTACCACATCAAGACCCTGAAGCTGACTTTTCCATTCACTCACACCCTCTTCTATGATTTTCTCAGCTTTATTTGCAGCATTTTCACGCGAACGCATATTCTCAAGAATAACCTCTTGAAGATCATCTACGGTAAAAAGATAAATATCATCCAAGCCTGCAACTTCTGGTTCAATATCTCTAGGTACCGCTAAATCCAACATAAACATAGGTTTATGTTTACGTTTTTTAATTGCTGACTCTACAGCACCTTTTCCAAGTATGGGCAACTGACTACCTGTTGATGAGATCAAGATGTCTGCTTTTTGAAGGAATTCAGGAATATCTGAAAATAATATTGCATGGGCGCCAAATTCTTGAGCCAACTCTTCGGCTCTACGCAGTGTTCGGTTAGAAACCGTAATGCTGCCCACCTGTTTCTCTATTAAATGTTTTGCTACCAATTCAATAGTTTCTCCAGCGCCAATCAAAAGTACGTGAGCATCTTTCAGATTTGAGAAAATTTGCTGCGAAAGGCTCACAGCAGCATATGCAACAGAGACAGGATTTTGACCAATAGCTGTTTCGGTGCGAACTCGTTTTGCGATAGAAAATGCTTGCTGAAATAACTGATTAAGTTTTGTAGAAACTGTTTCTGCTTCCTGCGCTACAGCATAAGCTGACTTGAGCTGACCTAATATTTGCGGCTCACCCAGTATCATTGAATCTAAGCCACTAGCGACTTTCATCATATGTTTAACAGCATCTTCATTTCTGTAAGTATAGCAACAGGTAGATAATTCGCTTGCTGACAACTGATGGTAATCTGCTAGCCAGTCCAAGATCTTCTCAGCACTTCCATGAGAATCATTAGGGTCAACAAAATATATCTCTGTGCGATTACAGGTAGACAGGATGGCCACCTCGCCAATGCCGGTAACTTCGATCGCATTGCGTAAGGCCCTAATCATATTCTCTGGAGCAAAAGCTACCTTCTCTCGAAGATCGAGAGCGGCAGTGCGGTAATTGATTCCAAATGTGAAAATAGTCATTAATTCAATGCTTGATAAGGCTAATCTGCAATTGTCCGGCTCTAAGCCTTTAAAGACAAGTGATATTCGGTCAATATTTAACTAGCGTTAAAGCTTTTGTTGTTGTTAAAGTATCTAACTTCAATGCACAAACAATCAAAAATTTTATACGCAAATATATGAGCAGCTACAACCTTTCCATCCTAATAATAGCGCTATGTGGCTTTATACTGAACGGCTGCACTAGCCAAATTACCAACAAAAGTATCAGTGCTCAGCCATATCAAACACCTCATACCAAGTTAGCCCCAGTGCCCATTAAAAATATCCAAACACTTTCTGAGCAAAGAAAAATATTACGTGAACGTAAATATGAGGTTCGCCCATTCACTGAAGATACCCTATATGACTTAATAATAGCAGAGCTCGCAGGCCTGAGAGGTAAGACAGCTATTTTTCAAGAAAAATATATCACTCAAGCAAGATTAACTCATGATCCAGAAATAGTTGCGAGAATTGCGAGAATTGCGCTCTATTACAATAATTCATCTCTATTGCTGGAAATGGCTAAATTATGGATGGAAGTAGAACCCGATAGAATTGAGGCAAGCAGTATATATGCCAAAGCTCTTTTAAAATACGGCCGAATCGATGAGGCAATTCCCTATATAATATTTTCTCTTGAGCGTGATGATACGGGGCCACTTCTAGACTTACTTGTCTCTGCACGCAAGATAAAAAGAGCAGAGCTGCTCGGATTTTATAAAAAAATAGAAGCGCAGGTCCCTAACAATTTTGTTCTAAAAATTACTAAGGCAAGAATTTTATATGAACAAGGTCTCAGTACAGAACCACTAGAAATTATTGATCGATTACTACTAGTAACCGCCAACAAAAGATTTATGGATACAGCTTTCGAGCTCAAAGCTGAAATACTTTTCATGCAAGGAAAAGAAAAGGAAGCGTATACTGCTATAAACCAATTGTCTGACACCAGTCTAAAGCGAGATTTGGAGCTCGAATTTGCGGAAGAAGCACTAGAAAAAAGCCCCGAAAACGGGCATCAAAAATTGACTGCACTGCTCAAACAATACCCTAATGATAAAAATATCACTTATTCATTAGCTTGTGCCGCTAGATTGCTTGGCCTTCAAGAAGAATCAATCAAGCTTTTCACCAGAGTAATCCAAGCCCCAGCTAATAAGTGGCATTATTACCATGCTCATTACGAGCTAGGCGTCCTGTACAAGAAGGATAATTCTGTAGCATCTTCTACTCATCTTACAAAATTTATAGAAGGCGCCAACACAGGCTTTATAGACGGAAAGGAAAACGCTTATAGGCTCATAGATGCGATATCTGCTCTGAAAGAAGTCATGGCAACACAGGGAGGGGTAGCCAAACTGCGACTCATACTGCATGATCTTCGCACCAAGAGACCTACGTTCGCCCCCATAACATACTTTATTGAAGCTGAAATGTTGCGTGAGCAGAAACTTCTAGATGAGGGGTACGATCTTCTTAGTACTGCTCTGCTTGAGTATCCAGAAAACCAAGACTTTCTTTATATGCGATCCACGGTCAGTGGTCTTCAAAAAAATATTCTGCAATCTGAGAAAGATCTAAGGTCTATTCTAGCAATAAATCCGAATCATGCTGAGGCACTTAATGCTCTAGGATATTCCATGACACTGAATAGTGATCGCTATAGTGAAGCACGCGAATTAATACTCAGGTCTCTTAAATTAAATCCTAAGTCGCCAGAAGCCCTAGATAGCTTAGGGTGGGTCTGTTATCGACTGGGGGACCACGCGGAGGCTATTAAACATCTAACTCGGGCACTATCAAGTTTATTGATACCTGAGCCGGAAATTGTGGCTCACCTAGGTGAAGTGCTTTGGATTACAGGGCAAAAAAAAGAGGCTAGGCTGGTGTGGGGTCAAATTTTACAGAACGACCCAAGTAACGCTATTATCCAGGAAACCCTCGAGCGTCTTGAGGTAGAATGAGCTTATGCAAAGAATTATTTTTTTACTATTTACGATTCTAGTCAGCTCGTGCGCTATCAATAAAAATTATTCGCCTTTAAATACCATTGGCTGGGAGCAACACCTCAACAAAATAACACAGTTAGATCACTGGATTCTTCAGGGGAAAATAGGCTATAGGGACTCAAAAGAAGGCGGTGCTGCCTGGATATCATGGGATCAACGAGGGGATGTCTTTGATGTAAAATTAAACGGTCCTCTTGGGATCGGCACAACTAGGATAACAGGCAATCAATATCATGCTCAATTACAGCGCGGGGCCAGGCAACCTGATACTGCAAGCTCAGCTGAAGATCTTACTGAGCTGCTGTTTGGGTGGCAGTGGCCAGTAAAACAACTTAGATTTTGGATTAGAGGCATCGCCGCCCCGTCCTCATCAAAGATGATGTCTATTTATAACAGTGACGGAACCTTGAGCTCACTGAAGCAATCGGGCTGGGCATTGCAATTTTCTGACTATCAAAACATAAAAGGCTGGAGGCTTCCAGGAAATATACAGGGCAAGAAAGGTACCTACCAATTTAATTTAAAAATAAAAACGTGGCTACCAAACTAAGGATTTCAATGAGACTATCACTTCCTTCTCCAGCAAAAATTAACTTATTTCTCCATATAACTGGACGCCAAGAGAACGGTTATCATAACTTACAAACATTATTCCAGTTACTTGATTATGGTGATCGTCTCGACATTGAATCTAATCAGAGTGGCGAAATTCAACTATCGTCGCCTATGAAAGATATTTCCGATAAGGACAATCTTATTTTACTTGCTGCTCAGGCTATCCAAAAATACACAAGATGCGCCTTAGGGGCAAAAATATCTCTAGACAAGCGGCTACCTATTGGAGGCGGATTGGGTGGCGGGAGCAGTAATGCTGCGACAACATTACTAGGATTGAATGCCGCCTGGAAGCTAAATTTATCGAATGATGAGCTTTTAAAGATAGGCGCTAATATGGGTGCAGACATCCCAGTTTTCGTTTTCGGTTATACTGCTTGGGCTGAAGGGATTGGAGGAAAGCTTACCCTTACAGAAAGACCAACTGAATGGTTTTTAGTTTTAATGCCAAATACACACATCTCTACAGCAGAAATATTTGCTCATCAGGGTTTGACAAGAAACACGCATCCGATCAAAATAGCCGACTTTGTTGAGAAGAGTGGAAAAAACGACTGTCAATCAGTAGTTGAAGCACTGTATCCTGAGGTGAAAAAAGCGCGCCAATGGCTAGATCAGTTCGCTTATGCTAGGTTAACGGGAACAGGTGCATGTTTATTTTCATCTTTTGCCTCAGAAGCTGAAGCAAAATTAGTGCTTAAACAAATACCAGCGCCATGGCAGGGTTTTGTTGCTAAAGGGGTCAATAAGTCTCCTTTGTTAAAATTTCTACCTCCTAGATAAAAATTATTGGGGTGTCGCCAAGCGGTAAGGCAGGGGCTTTTGATGCCCCCATGCGGAGGTTCGATCCCTCCCACCCCAGCCATATCTCTCTAAAATTATAGCTAGGGAGCGCAAACTACAACTACCAGGGAAGATTTTGTGGCAAACTTAATGGTATTTTCTGGAAATGCAAATCCAGCGCTAGCAAAAGAAATCACACGATTTCTCGGAATTCCTTTAAGTGATGCTGTTGTTTCACAGTTTTCTGACGGTGAAATTAACATCGAAATTTGCGAAAATGTTCGCGGACGGGATGTTTTTATTGTGCAACCGACATGTCCGCCAACCCATAAATATCTAATGGAATTAATTTTAATGGTAGACGCGCTGCGTCGAGCCTCTGCTGCACGTATCACTGCGGTAATTCCCTACTTTGGCTATGGACGTCAAGACCGACGAGTTCGTTCTATTCGCGTGCCAATTAGTGCCAAGGTTGTTGCTGATATGATTGCTAACGTTGGTGTAGATCGTGTAATGACAGTTGATCTGCATGCCGAACAAATACAGGGTTTCTTCAACTGTGCAGTGGAAAATGTTTACGGTTTACCACTGATGACAGAAGATGTAGAGCGCCAAAATTACCAAAAACCGACTGTTGTTTCGCCTGATATTGGGGGTGTAGTTCGAGCTCGAGCGATGGCAAAAATACTAAACACAGAACTAGCTATAATCGATAAACGTCGGCCAGAAGCAAACCAAATAGAAGTGATGAATATTATCGGAGAGGTAACGGGCCGTACCTGCATATTAATTGATGACATTGTCGATACAGCCGGTACTTTATGCAAAGCCGCTGAAGCCTTAAAAGAACGCGGAGCAAGCAAAGTAGTGGCTTACTGTACTCATGCTGTTTTGTCTGGGAAGGCTCTTGCAAATATCGAAAAATCAGCGCTGGACACCATGGTTGTTACAAATAGCATTCCGACAAGTCCTGCTGCATTAAAAAGTGATCGCATCAGAGTTTTAACTATAGGAAAAATGCTGGCAGAAGCCATGCGTCGTGTAAGCAACGAAGAATCCATCAGTGCTATGTTTGATTAACACCTGGCTTTTCAGATAACAATCGAACACAGCAACTGATAAATTACCGCCCAATTTAGGGCTATCAGGAATATCCCTCTTCAATTCTGGTCGCGGATTACTGGGGATTAAATTAGGAGACAACATAATGTCAAATGACTTTCAGCTAGATGCAACTGTACGAAACGACATGGGGAAAGGTGCGAGCCGCCGCCTGCGTCGTTTATCTAACGAAATACCTGCCATCGTTTATGGCGGAAAAACTCCATCACAAAGCATATCTCTATCTCATAAAGAGCTAGATCGTTCGCTTCAAAATGAAGCATTCTATTCGCACATCATCACCTTGAATGTAGAGGGAAAGGCTGAAGAGGTAATTCTGAAGGATCTTCAACGTCACCCTGCAAAACCAGTTATCCTTCATGCTGACTTTTTGCGTGTTAGTAAAACACAGAAGTTTAATACGAAAGTTCCACTTCATTTTATCAATGAAGATATTTGTGCAGGTGTTAAGTTGGGTGGAGGAAATATAACGCATAGCATGACAGAAATTGATATTTCATGCCTACCTGGTGATCTCCCTGAATACATTGAGGTGGATGTAGCTGAAGTAGAAATCGGGCAAATCCTACATATTTCTGATGTTAAGCTGCCCAAAGGGGTGGAAAGTATTGCCTTAAATTATGGAGAAGAGCGCGACTCGCCTATTTTCACTATCAACAAACCCAAAGAAGAAGTTGAAGAAGAAGTTATAGCTGATGAGGCTACTGAGCAGCAGTCTGGAGGAGAAGCCCAAGAGGCTGATTCAGCTGATGATAAAAGCGACTAAGCTTCTTTTATCATCTTGACACAAACAACGAGGCTTCAGTATTGGGTACATCTGTTCAGTTAATTGTAGGGCTGGGAAATCCAGGTTCTGAATACGAACAAACCCGTCATAATGCTGGGGCCAATTTTGTTTTGGCTCTCTCAGAGCATTACCAAGCTACATTACAGACTGAAAGTAAATTCTTTGGCTCCACTGCCCGCATCACAATAGAAGAGCAGGACATACGCCTGCTAATACCCAATACATATATGAATCTAAGCGGAAAATCTATAGTAACCATGGCTAGATTTTATCAAATTAATCCAGAAAAAATTTTGGTGATTCATGACGATCTTGATCTAAATCCAGGGATCTCTAGATTTAAAATAGGCGGCGGCCATGGAGGGCATAATGGATTAAAGGATACTATTAAGGCGCTAGGCAACAACGCTAATTTTTCGCGTCTTCGAATAGGTATTGGACATCCAGGGCATGCAAGCGAGGTTGTAAATTTTGTTCTGAAAAAGGCCCCTCAATCTGAACAACAGTTAATCAATGAGGCAATCGTTGATGCCGTACGGGTAATTCCCTTGGCTGTTTCGGGAGACTGGGGCAAAGCAATGAAGGAACTGCATACGCAACAAGACAGCTAATTTTTTAGTCTTATATAAAAATCATCTATATTTGAGAGTACATCTAATGGGTTTTAACTGTGGAATCGTAGGCCTACCTAATGTCGGCAAATCTACCCTTTTTAATGCATTAACTAAAGCCGGCATAGATGCAGAAAATTTTCCATTCTGCACCATTGAGCCAAACACAGGGATTGTTCCCGTTCCTGATGTTCGCCAAGAAAATTTAGCATCTATTGTTAAGCCCGAACGAATTCTTCCAGCTGCCATGGAATTTGTCGATATTGCAGGGCTTGTTGCAGGCGCATCGAAAGGTGAAGGTCTAGGTAATAAATTTCTTACTAATATCCGCGAAACAGAGGCTATTGCACATGTCGTGAGGTGTTTTGACGATGAAAATATTATTCATGTTGACGGGAAGATTAATCCGAGTGCCGATATCGAGGTCATCAATACAGAATTAGCTCTTGCCGATTTAGAAACTGTAGAAAAATCGTTGCAGCGAGCAACAAGGGCCATTAAAGGTGGTCAAGACAAAGAAGCTGTAATTCTCAAGGTAGTGCTTGAAAAAATTCAACCTCATCTTGATCAAGCAAAACCCTTGCGCTCACTCAATCTTGATCCAGATGAACGAAAAGCTATTAAGTCATTATCCCTCTTAACCCTTAAACCAACTATGTACATTGCCAATGTAGGCGAAGACGGTTTCGAAGATAACCCTTACCTAGAGACAGTTAAGGTTATTGCTGCATCAGAAAATGCTATCGTGGTTCCTATATGCAATAAACTTGAATCTGAAATTGCAGAATTAGACGAGGATGAAAAGCTAGAATTTCTTCAAGAAATGGGTATGGAAGAACCCGGCCTTAATCGTGTCATTCTTGCCGGATATCAGCTTTTAGGGCTTCACACTTTTTTTACAGCTGGCCCCAAAGAGGTCAGAGCTTGGACTATTCCCGTTGGAGCTACAGCACCGCAATCTGCGGGAAAAATTCATACAGACTTTGAGAAAGGTTTTATACGTGCAGAGGTAACTGCATACGAAGATTTTATTGCAGGGAAAGGCGAGCAAGGCGCTAAAGAGGCAGGCAAGTGGCGGCTGGAGGGTAAAGACTACATCGTTCAAGATGGTGATGTTGTACACTTTAGATTTAATGTATAAAGAATATTTTTTGTTTTTTGACTCGTTTGGGCAGACTAAGAACTAGCGCATGGAGGCTAAAAATCAGAAAATATCTTGACAAGCCTATGTGAAATCGACAAAATTCGCGCCCCTTTTTTGCTAAGGAGATATCGCAAATAATGCGGATTATATGGCTACGTAGCTCAGCTGGTTAGAGCACAGCATTCATAATGCTGGGGTCGGTGGTTCAAGTCCACCCGTAGCCACCACCTTGCAACAACAAGACTCCTATCAAAAATATTTTGCCAAGACGTTTCCATCGAGCCGGCTGTATGTCAAAAAATATCGCATACTTTGATGGATAAATTTCTTAGAATTTCTGGCTTTTGTTTTGTGGTTTAATGAGCTCCCTTTATAACGTATTATATAGGCTAGCACGACAATCGGCTCTAGAGCCATGATCGCTCTAATAGGAATGATCAATCAGGCTTTGAATAAAGGTAGGGAATCTTGTCTTCATACGACCGAACAAAAGAAGAACTTACAAAAAATCCCAAGATCTGGTTGATCACTGGTGTTGCAGGTTTTATTGGCTCT
The DNA here is from genome assembly GCF_047729555.1 of Porticoccus sp. Uisw_050_02. Taxonomy (NCBI): domain Bacteria; kingdom Pseudomonadati; phylum Pseudomonadota; class Gammaproteobacteria; order Cellvibrionales; family Porticoccaceae; genus Porticoccus; species Porticoccus sp. Uisw_050_02. Next base: position 1,249,310 of record NZ_CP159825.1, read on the forward strand.
AGTTTGCTGGAAGCTTTGCTAGAACTTGGTCAAACCGTTATCGGAATCGACAACTTCTCAAATGGTCGCGCACAAAACTTAACGGCCGTGAGAAATGCTGCAGGAAAATATTGGTCGAACTTTACCTTCCGTGAAGCTGATATCCGTAATCTAGACGACTGCTTGGAAGGCTGCAAAAATGTAGACTATGTGTTGCATCAGGCTGCTTTAGGTAGTATTCCTAGGTCTATCGCAAATCCTATTCTGACCAATGATTCTAATATCAATGGTTTTTTGAATATGCTCGTTGCATCAAAAGATTCTAAGATCAAGCGTTTTGTTTATGCTGCCTCATCTTCTACCTATGGTGATCATCCTGGTCTTCCGAAGGTTGAAGACATAATAGGCAGACCGCTCTCTCCTTACGCTATCACAAAGTATGTCAATGAACTTTATGCAGAAGTATTTGGTAAGACCTATGGAATGGAGACCATAGGATTAAGATACTTTAATGTTTTTGGCCCCAGGCAATCTCCTAGTGGAGCTTATGCTGCTGTAGTACCCAAATGGACAAATTCCCTATTGTCAGGTGCATCCTGCTCCATAAACGGAGACGGCAGCACCTCACGTGATTTTTGTTATATTGAAAATATAATCCAAGCAAATATCTTGGCTGCCACCTCTACACATAAGAATGCCATCAATCAAATTTATAACATAGCCTACGGCGACAGTACCTCACTTAATGAGTTGTTTGCTTTTCTTGTCAAAGCTATTATCGAAAAAGATATCAATGTGGTAGAAAAAAATCCCACTTATCAGGATTTCCGTACCGGAGACGTCTTGCATTCTTTAGCAGATATCTCCAAAGCTAAGAAATATCTTGGCTACAATCCTAGCCATAATGCTCAAGAGGGCCTGAAAGAAACTGTAAAGTGGTTTATCGAAAATTAAAAAGATAACGGGAGTGTAAGTTGTACATTGATCAAATGGGCCGTGAAGAGCTAGAGCATTGGCATCAAATATTTTGTGAAAAACATAAAGCATTTAGAGCAAGCTCGTTAAATCTAGACTTAACTAGAGGGAAACCTTCTACCAGGCAGCTTGATTTGTCTAATATTTTAGATGGAGCTACAAAAGGCAGCTATATTACAAGTGAAGGCATAGACTCTCGAAATTATGGGCATTTGGCTGGACTGCCAGAAATGCGTTCACTAGGGGCAGAGCTACTTGGTGTCGCAAAAAATGAAGTCATTGTGGGAGGTAGCAGTAGTCTTAGCATGATGTATCTTGCAATGCTTTTTGCATGGCAGTTTGGTGTTAGCGGCAAAGGTTCTAGTTGGCGCGATCAAGGCAAGGTTAAGTTTCTATGTCCTGTTCCTGGATATGATCGACATTTCTCTATTTGTGAAGAATTCGGTATAGAAATGATCAGGGTTTCTATGGATGAAGATGGTCCTAATATGGATCAAGTAGAAGCTTTCATCGCAAATGACAAAAGTATTAAAGGTATATGGTGTGTCCCTAAATATTCCAATCCTACCGGTTGTATTTATAGCCAAAACACCATCGAGAGACTGGCAAAATTAGGAAAAATTAGCTCGCCCGATTTCAGAATATTTTACGATAATGCCTATGCTGTTCACGACTTATCAGAAGATGGGATAGATTTACCAAAAATAATGGACTATTGCAGGGAGCACAACACCCAGAATAATGTATTGCAGTTTACCTCTACATCAAAGATAACTTTTGCAGGCTCAGGTGTTTCTTTTTTGGCAGCGTCAGAAGAAAATTTGAACGTTATCCAGCAACACTTAGGTGTTTTTTGTATTGGCCCAGACAAAGTTAACCAGTTAAGGCATTTGAACTTCATACAAGATCGTAGTGGCCTTAAGCTCCACATGAAAAAGCACGCGAAACTACTGCAGCCAAAATTTTCTTCTGTCCTAGAACATCTAAAAAATAACTTTGAGGGCTCCGATCTAGCGCAATGGACCACGCCAAAAGGAGGGTATTTTATTTCTTTTGATACTCGTCCTGGTCTCGCTGACTCAGTGATAGAGCTTGCCGCAGAGGCAGGTGTAAAATTAACCCCTGCAGGGGCTACATTTCCTTATGGGCTGGACCCGGACAACAAAAATATTCGACTAGCCCCGTCTTTTCCATCCCTGGATGACATAGATAGGGCTATGAGAGTCTTTTGTAACTCAGTAAAATTAGCTTCGATAAAACAAAAAATAGGCGTGTAGAAGAATTTTGTATTTTACAGGGGCCAAGGAAATAGGAGGCAGCACGACTATCAGGATTTTGGTTTTGGCGCAGCTCCTGGGTATGGAAATTGTGCAATATTGCTACCCGTTTTGGCATCAGTGATCTTGCAAGCCCCCTCTTTCTCAACCTCATCAATACGTATAACTGAGTGCATGGGAATAAAGCTACGCTTGATTGCAGAAAATTCACTTTTAAGTTTTTCTTCTGCTGGATCAACAATCATTTGGCTGCGCTCGCCAAAAACAAATTCTTCGACCTCCAGAAAACCCCAAAGATCACTTTGATACACTTGTTTTGCATACATCTCATATACTTCACCCTGATTTAAAAAAATCACTTTATAGACTGCATTTAGAGACATATTTTTGGCCTAGAGCTAAGTTAATAATTGGTTTAAATAAACCAAACTATTATACCACAAACTACCAGATATTTATCAACTTGGGCTCTCGGAGAATAGGTTTTCTCTGGGACTGGGACTATAATGTGTAGCCAATAAACTAAAATTATACGTCTCAGATCGAACCAGCATATGACAAGAAATAACACCAAAAAAATTCATATCGTCACACACGGATGTCAAATGAATGAGTACGATTCGGCCAGAATGCGTGACCTGTTGGGTGACAGTCATCAAATGGTAGCAACCGAAAATCCAGACGAGGCTGACGTCTTGCTACTGAATACTTGCTCTATTAGAGAAAAAGCACAAGATAAGGTATATCATCAACTTGGACGCTGGAGAAAATTAAAAGAAAAAAACCCCAATCTAATAATTGGTGTAGGCGGTTGCGTTGCCAGCCAAGAAGGTGAAGCAATTGCACAACGAGCTCCTTTTGTGGATCTCATTTTTGGGCCTCAAACGCTGCATCGTTTACCAGAAATGATGGATGAAAAAAAAAGGCGTGCTGTACCTACTATCGTAGACATCAGCTTTCCTGAAATTGAAAAATTTGATCGCTTGCCACAACCAGATGCCGAAGGAGTTTCTGCTTTTGTATCAATCATGGAGGGTTGCTCGAAATACTGTACATTTTGCGTGGTACCTTATACTAGAGGGGAAGAAATAAGTCGCCCTGTGTCTGATGTATTGGCAGAAATAGCTCACTTAGCCAGCCAAAAAGTAAGAGAAATTAATTTGTTAGGGCAAAATGTTAATGCCTATAGGGGCGAGACGCCAGATAATAACTTATGCGATCTTGCTGAACTCATTGCTTATGTTGCAAAAATTGATGGCATCGATCGTATTCGTTACACAACTTCACATCCCGTAGAGTTCTCTGAAAATTTAATTGCAGTTTATGCAGAAGTGCCTGAATTGGTAAGCCACCTGCATCTTCCTGTTCAAAGTGGTTCCGACCGAATCCTTTCCGCTATGAAGCGAGGCCATACGGCACTTGAATATAAGTCTAAAATACGAAAATTACGAAAATTACGTCCTGACATTAGCATTTCGTCTGATTTTATTGTGGGTTTTCCAGGTGAGACAGAGGCTGACTTCGAGCAAACAATGCGTCTTATCCATGAAATAGGCTTTGATCAGAGTTTCAGCTTTACATATAGCCGGCGACCCGGTACACCTGCTGCAGAACTTCCTGACGAGACCCCAGAAAAAATAAAAAAACAAAGACTGGCAATTTTACAGGATAGAATCAACCAGAATGTTATGGCTATAAGTGAAAGCATGGTTGGCAAAATAGTGACTATCTTAGTTACCGGAATATCAAAGAAAGATCCCGGACAATTGCAGGGTCGCACAGAAAATAATCGTGTGGTAAATTTCACCTATAATAATCAGAACCTTATCGGTAATTTTATAGAAGTAGAAATAACTAAGGCTTTCCGTAACTCGCTCCTCGGAAAAGTGGTCACAGAAAACACTCTTGAAGAGAAGTGTAAAAGTGAATCCACTATAAAATAACTACTATCTGTTATAATTTATACATACAAACCATGTTTAGATGTCTGTGGTGAGTTACACAAATAATATGCTGTTGGTTATAGCAGAATAGGGGTCGTCTATTGGGAAATGTAGAGACACAACCTGTTGTTCGCTCTATCAGTGTTGAGCCAAACGATACCAAACGATTAGCCTCTCTTTGCGGCCAATTTAACGAACATCTCCGACAAATTGAACAACGATTAAGAATCAAAATTCATAATCGTGGTAATATTTTTACGCTTTACGGAGATAGTCAGGCCACAGATACTGCAAGTAAAATTCTCATGATGCTCTACCAGAATAGCATCTTAACGCCAGACCAAATTCATCTGGCTATACAGCAATTCAGTTTCGAGTCTTTTATGGGTACGTCAACTAATACCATGCTAAATTCAGCTATAGATGATATAGAAAATTTTCCAGCAATACGCACGAAAACAGGCACAATAAAGCCACGCGGCATCAATCAGCAGCAATATGTTCAGGCAATAAAAACGCATACTATTAATTTCGGTATAGGTCCTGCTGGTACAGGAAAAACTTATCTTGCTGTAGCGTGCGCGGTCGAATCATTACTAAAAAATGAGGCGGAAAGAATCGTATTGGTTCGTCCAGCGGTCGAAGCTGGAGAAAAATTAGGTTTTCTACCTGGAGACATTAGCCAAAAGGTAGACCCTTATTTGCGGCCACTATACGATGCTTTATATGAAATGCTTGGGGTGGAGACAGTAGCTAAGTTAATTGATCGTAATGTTATTGAGGTTGCCCCCCTTGCTTTTATGCGTGGGCGAACTCTTAAAAATTCATACATTATTTTAGATGAAAGTCAAAATACCACCCGCGAACAAATGAAAATGTTTCTAACTCGCATAGGTTTTAACGCTACTGCTATCATCACTGGTGATGCGTCTCAGGTTGATCTACCCAAAGGAAACCAATCAGGGCTTCTTCATGCTTGTGATGTACTCAAAAATGTCGAGGGTATAAGCTTCTCTATTTTTGGGTCTAAGGATACAATTCGACATCCTTTAGTAGCTAGGATTGTTGACGCATATGAGGCACATGAAAAAGAAAGGCCATGAAACCATTAGGCACCCAGAGCATCAGGGTGGACGGACAGCATCATGATAATTGATGTACGCATGGAAAATGTCTCCGGCTGTGAGCATATTCCAGATGAAAGTGCGATTCATCAGTGGGTGACGGCGACGTTATCTGGGCACAAAAAGCCGATGGAGCTAAACATTCGCATCATTGATGAAGATGAGAGTGCCACATTAAATCATCAATATCGAAAAAAAAATAATCCAACCAATGTATTATCATTTCCAGCAAATTTACCAGAATCTCTAATGTTACCTCTACTTGGGGACTTGGCAATTTGTGCACAAGTTATTGAGCGTGAAGCGATCGAGCAAAATAAGCCTCTCTATGCGCACTGGGCACACATTGTAATACATGGTAGCTTACACCTTATTGGTTTTGACCATGAAGACGATGCGGAGGCTGAAAAAATGGAACTTCTGGAAACAAAAATACTTGCCAGCCTGAATTTTCCGCCACCTTATGAATAAAAATTTGGAGATATTGACAACCCATGATGGATGATGAACCGAGTGGCCCACAAAATAGATCTTGGTTGGAAAGGCTGGCTAACGTATTCTCTTCGGCCCCCAAATCTAAGAAAGATTTCACAGACTTATTAAATTCGGCTCGCGAAAATAACATCATTGATCATGATGCTCTGGAAATTATCGAAGGAGCCCTGAATGTTTGCGACAAACAGGTTCGTGAAATCATGATACCTCGCTCACAAATGGCAGTAATACCTCGGCATCTTGAATTAAACGACACCCTTAAGCTTGTGATAGAAAGCAGGCACTCACGGTATCCTGTACTGGATGAAACAGCCGACCACATAGTCGGTATTCTGCTGGCAAAAGAATTGTTACCGCTTCTGCTTGAGAACCAAGATGGCTTCAATATAAAGAACATAATCCGACCTGCTGCCATTGTTCCAGAAAGCAAACGCCTAAATGTGCTTCTAAAGGAGTTCCGAGAGCAGCGCTACCATATGGCAATTGTGGTAGATGAATATGGCGGTATTGCTGGGCTAATCACTATTGAGGACATCCTAGAAGAAATTGTAGGTGAAATCCAAGATGAAACGGATGATGCCGAAAAAGAAATGATAATCCCTCGAGACGAAATGGGCTATTTTATTCACGCATTAACACCCATTGAAGACTTTAACGAATACTTTAATGTCAATATGAATGCTGATGAATTGGACACTGTTGGAGGTGTCATTGTTCAAGCATTCGGTCGAATGCCGAAAGTAGGCGAAAATATAGACATAGATATCTTTAAATTTAGAATCTCCGAAGGAAACGATCGACAAGTAAAGTTATTGGAAATGCAGGTCATGCCCAATAAGATTACTTCCTGAAAGCTCCGTTATCAGCTAAGTCTAAATCCGCAGGAATACTTGCTAAACCAAGGAAATATCAATCTTGAGCTCTTTTTCAAGTAAATATGATACCAAAGTCTGCCTCATATTGATCCTATTTGGGGCTCTTTTGCCCTTTTCTATGGCTCCTTTTGATGTCTGGCCAGCAGGAATTTTATCCATAGCTGGCTTCTCAGTATTTGTCTGCGGGCACTCGGAGAAAGTGGCTTCTTTCAAATTAATTTTTCTGCGAAGTCTTAGCTACGGTCTAGGACTTTATTCTGTCGGGGCATCTTGGATTTTTGTAAGTATACGTGATTACGGTCAAGCTAATATCGGGCTGTCTTTGTTGCTCATAATCTCCTTTATAATTTTACTGTCTCTATTGGTTGCGATTCCGTTTGCTCAGGGCAGAAAAGCGTTACACATATCTAGTTCTTCCTGCAACACATCTTATGCCCTAGCCACTACTATGCTGCTAATATTTCCCAGTCTTTGGACGCTGGGTGAATGGTTTCGAGGCTGGGTATTTACTGGGTTTCCATGGCTTTATCTAGGCTATGCTCATACTGATTCATGGATATCTGGATGGGCGCCAATTACTGGGGTGTTAGGATTAAGCTGGATAACTGCTTTCTGCGGCGGACTGCTAGGACTTTTCTTTAAGCTAAGACTGCAACTTATAGCTAAAAGTACTCAAATCCAAAGTGTATTTATATCGCTAACTGGCGCACTAATACTAACTTTTTCTTTTTGGCTTGGAGGCCTTTATCTGCAGTCAGTCAAATGGACTGAGCCATCAAATAAAGTTATTTCCATAGGCTTAATGCAACCAGCCATTTCTTTGTGGAGCTCTTGGGACTCCAGTCAGCTAGATAAAATTCTTTTTCAATACCGTGAAGATACTGCAAGTCTTCTGGATAACGACCTGGTGGTGTGGCCGGAAGCTGCAATCCCAAGATTCCGACACGAGGTGCCAGATTACTTAAACTCTATTGCAAAAGAAGCGGCTAATACGAATACTGCTCTAATTATCGGCATTCCCACAATGTCCGATCCTAAGGATAATCCAAGTAATCTACATGAAACTTATTATTACAATTCAGCACTAGCTGTCGGGCAAGGTGCCGGGATCTATCATAAGCAAAATTTAGTGCCTTTTGGTGAATATGTCCCTTTCGAAAAATGGTTGCGCGGGATCATTAAATTTTTTAATTTACCTATGTCGGTATTTAGCTCGGGGGGGGCAAACCAACAAAATATTATTGTAGGTAATGATGTAGTTATCAGCACATCTATTTGTTATGAAATTGCCTATTCCGAACTAGTCAGAGAATCTGCAGAAAATGCCAGCCTACTTCTCACCATAAGTAACGACAGTTGGTTTGGAAATACGATAGGACCAAAACAGCATTTTCAGATCGCTCGAATGCGAGCTATAGAAAACAGAAAGCCGTTGATTCGAGCAACAAACAACGGAATAAGTGCGTTGGTTAATGCTGATGGGAAAACAGCTGCGGTTATTCCATCATTTTATCGAGACACTCTCGAAGGCACACTGGAACCAAGGATTGGTCTTACCCCCTTTGGACGGCTTGGCTCCAATCCAATAATTTTTCTATCTCTCTTATTGGTTCTATTAGGGCTGCTTAAAAAACCTCTAACTAAAAATTATCAACCTAAAGCCCACTATAGGTAATATCAAGAAATAAATTATTCTCATCAACAAGGAAATCTGTCTGGGTCTATAGAAAGCTTTAGCCTATAATTAAAACCTGATGTATCACAGACAAAATCAACTATAAGCCTCAACCTGGCCAAGAAAGCTAATGCAAGAACAATATCATCCCAAGGAGATCGAAACTGCTGTTCAAAAGCTCTGGGCAGAGACTTGCGCTTTCGAAGTAAAAGAGGATCTTGATAGAGAAAAATACTACTGTCTTGCAATGTTCCCCTACCCCAGCGGAAAGCTTCATATGGGGCATGTACGAAACTATACTATCGCAGATGTCATATCTCGCTACCAAAGAATGCTAGGTAAGAATGTCCTGCAGCCCATGGGCTGGGATGCCTTTGGTTTACCTGCAGAAAATGCAGCCATCAAGCACCGCACAGCTCCAGCAAAATGGACCTATGAAAACATTCAGTATATGAAAAACCAGCTCAAGAAGCTTGGTTTCGGATACGATTGGTCCAGAGAAATGACTACTTGCGATTCCAGTTACTACAAGTGGGAACAATGGTTCTTCACGCGACTTTATAAAAAAGGATTAGTATACAAAAAAACTGCAGCTGTTAATTGGTGCCCTGAAGACCAGACGGTGCTGGCTAACGAACAAGTAATTGACGGTTGTTGTTGGCGCTGCGATTCAGTAGTAGAGCGAAAAGATATACCGCAATGGTTTATTAAAATTACGGCATATGCCGAAGAATTGCTAGACAGCCTGGATACACTTAGCGACTGGCCCGAGCAAGTTCGCACAATGCAGAAAAACTGGATTGGAAAAAGCCGTGGCGTTGAATTAACTTTTAAGTTAAATCAAGCTATCAATGGCATTGACAACCTCTCTGTGTACACCACCCGCCCTGATACATTGATGGGAGCTACCTATGTCTGTATTGCAGCAGAGCATCCTATTGCTATAGCTCTCTCAAAAAATAATCCAAAGTTATTAAAATTTATTCAAGACTGCAAAGAGCAGTCTGTTTCTGAAGCAAGCATGGCAACAATGAAAAAAATCGGGGTATCCTCAGAGCTTGAGGCTATCCACCCCCTTACCGGAGAAAAAATACCAGTGTGGGTGGCAAACTACGTACTAATGGGGTACGGAACTGGTGCAATAATGGCAGTTCCAGCTCATGATGAACGCGATTTTGAATTTGCTAACAACTATCATCTGCCAATTAAGCAGGTCTTTCAACATGTCGCCGTGTCCACAGAAAAATTGCGCCGAAAAAATGCAGCTGATGCTGACAAATGCGCTGCCTACTACTTTAGTAAAAGTCGCTGGGAAAAATGGTATGCATCTAAATCACCAGATGAAGTTGTATCTATAAATTCCGGAGAATTTGATAGCCTAGGTCCCGAAGAAGCTTTTAATGCTATAGCAAAGAAACTAGAACAGCTTCGGTGCGGAAAGATAAAAACCCATTACAGGCTTCGCGACTGGGGCGTGTCTCGTCAACGATACTGGGGGTCTCCAATCCCCATGTTCAATCTTCCTGATGGTGGAGAAATTCCCGTCCCTATCGATCGCCTTCCGGTACTGCTGCCAGAAGAAGTAGAAATGGATGGAATCAGATCACCCATTAAGGCTAACCTTGACTGGAAAAAAACTACACTAAACGGTCACCCAGTTGAGCATGAGACTGACACTTTTGATACATTTATGGAGTCAAGCTGGTATTACGCAAGATACACCTGCCCTAATTATTCAGAAGGAATGATTGACAGTGTCGCCGCAAATTATTGGTTGCCAGTGGATCAATACGTAGGGGGCATTGAGCACGCCATTTTACATCTGCTATATGCACGTTTTTTCCACAAACTAATGCGTGATGAGGGGTTACTAATCTCTGATGAGCCTTTTATTAAGCTTCTCTGCCAAGGGATGGTATTGAAAGATGGGGTGAAGATGTCGAAATCAAAAGGCAATACAGTAGATCCTCAAAATCTAATAGAGCAGTATGGTGCTGATACAGTAAGATTATTCACAATGTTTGCCGCACCTCCTGAGCAATCGCTAGAATGGAATGATAGCGCTGTTGAAGGCGCGCACCGTTTTCTTCGGAAACTATGGAAAACAGTGCACACTCATCTTGCTGCGGGAGACGGGGCCGCATCTATTCTCTCTAGTCTAGATCAGAAGCAGCAGGACTTAAGACGGAAAACTCATACCACCATCATCAAAGTAAGTAATGACTTTGGAGGCCGGCAAACGTTTAACACCGCTATTGCGGCCGTGATGGAGTTATTAAATGATATAGGAAAAATGACTGCCAGAGATACTGCAGTTGGTTTGGCTGTTGAACGGGAGGCGCTTGAAACGATTGTGCTAGTTTTATCGCCAATTGCACCCCATATATGTGCTCAGCTTTGGAATGAACTAGGCCATAGAGATAGCTTGCTCGATATGAAATGGCCAGTTGCAGACAAATCAGCATTAACAAAAAATATTCTTCAGATTGCTGTGCAAGTAAACGGTAAATTACGAGCTCAAATTGATGTGCCATCTGAAACAACTGTTGAAGCTATAAAAAACATGGCCAAACAGCATGAAAATGTTCGACGCTTCACTGAGGGGCTAGCTATCCAAAAAATAATAGTGATCCCTAATAAATTAGTTAACATTGTTGCCATTTAAATGTAGTACGCTGATGAAAAAACATACTTATAGTTAGGGCCCCTAACCAAAACTCTTTTCAAGAAGAAAGGAACTACAATGAAAAAATTAATCCCCGTTATTATCTCAGGATTTCTTGTATCCCTTATGATTACTAGCTGTGGCTGGCACCTAAGGAGCAGCGGTCATACTGCAGCTTTAGCTGCTATCAATCAAATTCATATAGATGGAGATCAAAAAAATCAGCTTTATCGTTTTGTTTCCAGATCTCTCAAATCTAGCAATATCGCTATTACAGAGAACCCCAAAGAAGCTGAAATTACGATCAGGTTAATAAATCAAAGGTCCATTAGTCGTTCGGCAAGCGTTAATTCCTCTGCAAGAGTATCTGAACTACACATAACCGAGCTAGTTGATGTCGAAATTGTAACTGCTGACGGCAAGGTATTGCTGCCAAAAACAACTCTCAGTAGAGAAAAATTCTTTAATTACAACGAAAGTAATGTATCAACAAATGCTGAAGAACAAAAAATATTGAAGCGTGAAATGATGAATGATCTAGCTCGTAAAATAATAAATATTTTAAATTCAATGCTTACAAAGACAAGCCAGTATGCGACTGAAAGCTGAGCAACTTAGTGCGCACTTAGCCTCGAAAGGCCTCGCTTCTGTATATATCATTAGCGGAGATGAGCCACTCTTGGTTCAAGAATCTGCTGATATTATTCGCACAGCAGCAAAATTACATGGTTATAACGAACGAAGATTATTTTATGCAGACAGCAAATTTGATTGGAATAGCGTTCTAATCGAAGCTAGCCACATTTCACTTTTTTCGGAAAAGAAATTTCTAGAAATTCGTATCATTTCAGGCAAGCCTGGAGACAAGGGATCCAAGACACTTCAAGAATATTTATCAAAAATTAACACAGAAACTCTAACACTTATTATCACACCAAAACTAGACAGCTCGTCAACTAGGGGCAAATGGTTTACTGCTATAGAAAATCAGGGTATTTCTATACAAATATGGCCAGTCTCCACACCCCAATTACCGCAATGGCTAAATCGGAGGCTCAATCAATCTGGTATTAAGGCTAACCAAGAGGCAATAAGGGTGCTTGCTGACAGAGTTGAAGGTAACTTGCTTTCAGCTATCCAAGAAATAGAAAAACTTAAACTGCTGGCACCAGAGAGAGAGCTAACTGGACAAGCTATGTCTGATATTGTCGTTGATAGCTCACGATTTAATGTGTTTGTACTGTTAGGCAAAATTATGGAGAGTGAAGCGAAAAAGGCCTGTCACGTTCTTCAAGGCCTTCGCAGCGAAGGTACTGATGCCACTATTATTCTTTGGGCAATCACTCGAGATCTACGAATTCTAATCAAGGGAAGCGAGGCCGTTCAGTCAGGCGAGGGTATTGACTCAGTGCTTCAAAAGCTAGGGGTTTGGGAAAGTCGTAGGCCCCTTGTAAAGAAAACTATTAGCCGAATCCCTATTGAGAGATTACGACAAATGTTAAAGTTGTCAGGAGCCATTGATCGTGGAATCAAGGGCACGAGGCAAGGGTCTCCATGGGATGACCTTACTACACTGATACTTGTTCTTTGTGGTATTCAATCATTTAACTCTAGAAGTCTGAGGCTGGCTATTCAATAAGTGGAATCTTTTTCCCGAAAAAAATAATTACGCCGAAAACCCCATTTTTTAACTTCCACCACATCATCTTTTCATTAGGTATTCATCTAGCTCATGGAGACGCATCAGTGTTCCAATATCTCGCCATACCCCAGTATATATTTCGCCTTCTATGCGGCCAGAGGAGATACTTTCGCACAATACATCACGCAAGGGGAACTTTTCGGTAGTCGAGGCATGTACGTTAAATATTTTTGGCCTTAAGATAGATATCCCGCTGTACGTGTAGGTGTTATTTCTAGCATTTGGTGTGCTGACTATGCTCTCAGGCGTTAATATGAAATCTCCATCCATATGATGAGATGCATTTGGGACCAAAATTAGATGGGCATCAATTTCCGATGGTAAAAGTTTTTCGACTAAATTTTTCAATGGAAAGTCAGTCCAGACATCAGCATTAACAAGCAAGAATGGTTCGCTCCCTAGCAACGGAAGAGCTCTACGAATGCCCCCTCCTGTTTCAAGCGGTCTATGCTCTCTTGACCATTGAACATTAATCCCGAAAGCAGATCCATTGCCAATAAATGATTCTACCTTATCACCCAACCAAGATATATTTATCACCACATCTTTTACTCCAGCTGATGCTAGATTCTCAATGTGATACTGAATTAAGGGCTTTTCTCCCGCCTGCACTAATGCCTTAGGAGTCGTGTCGGTAAGGGGACGTAATCTTTCTCCACGCCCTGCAGCAAGAATCATTGCTTTCATATTTAATCTCCTGAGCTGCTTGTTGCTGAAATCTCTCCAGCTGCCTCCAAAGACTGAAACCAGGGTTGTCGAGATACTTCTGGAAGCACATATTGTTCAAACCAAAGTGTGAAATTTTTTAGCTCTGGGTATGGCCTCAACTGCTCCAAGATATAGCGAATTACAAGCGACAAGTCATCAAGATAATCGTGCTTGTCGTCTCTTAAGTGAAGTCTAGAAAAAATGCCAAGCACCTTAATATGTCGCTGCAAGCCCATCAAATCAAACCATCTAATCACCTGATTATCAGAAATTTTTGGAGCAATACCAGCATCTACGGCCTGTTGATAGCAATTTAATGCTCGCTGTACAACATACTCTTTAGGCAGCCGTATATAACAATCTCTGAATAAGGAAACCATGTCATAGGTAATAGGTCCTATGACTGCATCCTGAAAATCAATGACACCGATAGAGCCATCAGGTAACTGCATCAAATTACGCGAATGGAAATCGCGATGCACTACCACTTGCGGCTGCTCCAATGCGCTCTCTGCAATAATTGAGAAAGCATCATCAAGCAGTCTCAAATCAGCAGGGCTCAGCTCGATATTAAGCAATTTTCTGACAAACCATTCAATAAAAATAGTCATTTCTTTGAGCAGTTCCTGTCGGCTATACTCTGGAAATATTGTCTTATTTTTGGAAATTTTTTGGATTTTTATGAGCTCTATTTCAGCAAAATCATAGAGCTGACTTTGATTCTTTCCGGCTAGAAGAGGCAACAACAAATGATCGCCAAGATCTTCAAGTAGTAAAAATCCTGACTGATAATCTACTGCATGAACTAATGGCGCATGGAGAGCGCCTTCTCGAAAACAAGAGGATATGTTTACAAAATTAAAGTTATTTTCAAGCAATGGTGGGGCCAATACAGCTATTAGGGATGGATTAGAATTAACCCTAAAATATTGCCTAAAACCCGCATCGCCATTAAGTGGGTCAAGAAATATTGGCTCACTCAAAACAACACCTCGAGGCAAATACTTCTCAACCCAATCTCGTAAATAAAATAAATTTGTCATATTTGTCATTCAATTAAAAAAAAGACTACAGATTCTACCTCAAACCCTCGCATGATGCTTCAGAATGAGTAAAATGTAGGATCGGCATACTGATGACAATTTTTATTTATAGATTACGGGTAATCATGATACTAAAAAGTGCAAGTTACATCTGCGTAAAAATCAATAGAACGCTATGTTCATTGTATTCGCAGACAATGCTGGTCTTCTTTAGCATGATACTGGTATGCGGTCTCTCGTTAGCAGAAACAAGTAATACTTACCTGCAGTGGGAGTGCGATACAGGGAAAAATGGCGGATGGGTGTGTGGGCAGCAGTCGATAGCAGGAAAATCCTACCCAAGACCAATCAAAGATGAAGTTCTTGATGTCCCTCAGGACGAAGAAAATCAAACTGAATTAGTACCAAAAGTAAAACTAGCCAAGAATCTCGACTGGATAGATGAAGAAGATCTCTCTATAGATCAGCTAACGAAAAGATCTTCTGGTTGCTGTGGTGCCTATATAGAACCAGAGCGTAGCTATCCAGACTCAGAGCTCAACCCTGAAGATGCATCATTAAGAGTTGCCTCCTCGTCCACAGAGTTAATCCAGGATAATGTTGCCTACCTCAAAGGTGATGTGCATCTAACACAAGGATACCGTCAAGCGCGTAGTGATGCTGCTACACTCAATCAAGATGATCGTACGGTCGACATGGATGGTCACATAGAACTTCGAGAGCCAGGCCTCCTGCTCAGAGGTGATGCCGCGCATGTGAACATGAACTCACTAGATGTAGAAATAAATAATGCCTCCTACCTACTCCATGAATCTGGAGCTCGTGGGTCAGCTAGCATGCTCAGGCGCCCAGGTGGAGATATTTTTTATATTGATAATGGCACTTACACCACATGCGAGCCAGGCAATAACGCTTGGCGACTAGTCAGTTCCAAGCTTCGAATTAACCCTGGAACAGGAATTGCTACAGCTAAGCATGTGCGTTTAGAGATAAAAGATCTTCCCGTCATATATCTTCCATGGGTTCGATTTTCGATAGATGAGAGGAGAACCAGTGGTCTTTTATTTCCTAGCTGGGAAAGTAGCGAAGAAAACGGGTTAGACTTCTCGCAGCCAATATACCTTAACTTGGCTCCCAATTATGATGCTACCTTTACCCCACGTTATGTGCAGGAACGAGGGGCTATGGCCGAACTCGAAATGAGGCATCTGTCTGAATTATCTGAAACTATTTTTAGTGGTGCATTTTTAGCAAGTGATGACGGCGGAGATGACGATGATGAAACAATCAATGCGGTTACAGGAAAAAGAGAGAATGAAGGAGAGGATCGATGGCTAGCAGATATACAGCATAGAGGAGACTTCGGCCATCTCAGATCTACTCTCAATTATACAAGGGCAAGCGATGAAGATTATTTTCAAAATCTTGATACAACAACACTGCAGGTCAATAGCCAATCGTACCTTCGCCAGCACGGTCATCTGGGTTTTTCTATAAAAAACTGGGGTGTCTCAATTGAAGGTTCTGGGTATCAAACACTTATTAAAGACGGGGCTGACCAATACAAGTTATTGCCAAGAGTTCAAGCCAACAAAAGCTTTAGCGTTGGTGATTTTGATTTTGATTTAGAGAACCAGTATAGCGACTATGATCATAACGATAGCACCAAAACTACTGGACGCAGGCTTAACTTAGCTTATGCGGCAAGCTGGAATAAATGGTGGGACTGGGGATACTTTCGTCCTACTGTTAAGGTGAAACATATGGCATATGACCTTGATTCTCCAGTTTCTGGACAAAATGATGATAGTCCGTCAGTCACGGTGCCTATAGGAATTATAGATACTGGAATATACTTAGAAAGAAAAACCACTTGGCTCAATGGGTACACGCATACATTTGAGCCGAGACTCTACATAGTCTATGCCAAAAAAGAAAATCAAGACGATCTTCCATTGTTTGACACAGCATTATCAACTTTTGGATACAGCTCACTATTTAGAGATGAGCACTTTAGCGGTGGAGATCGTGTGACTGATTCGAAGCAAGTTTCTGTTGGATTTACTACACGACTAATTGATGATAGTTCTGGCATTGAAAAAATGCGTGCGAGCGCTGGTCAAATATTTTATCTAGATGATCGAACTGTATCTCTAGATTCATCTATAAACAAGGAAATGCGAAGGGACGAATCTCCTTATGCTGCAGAATTTGAAATGAGACTTGGGGACAACTGGCAAGCCCTTGCTAGCGCCCAATACGATTCAGATGACAACGAGCTAGATCGGGCAAGCACTAGTTTGCGCTATAATGGAGACGATAATAGGCTTCTTAACATCAGCTATCGTTTCAATAATCAGACCCCGGTCACACTTAATGGAAAAAAATATAACAACGATATTGAACAAAGTGATTTCTCTACTGCAGTGCCGATAACAAGAAGCTTGAACATTGTGGGTCGCTATAACTATGATGTTACTAACAGCAGAACCCTAGAAACATTTTTTGGAGTTCAATATGAGAGCTGCTGTGTACGCCTAAGTCTGCTTGCCCGAAAGTGGATTGATAGAGACGACAATATTGTATTACCAATGGACGACTTAGCGGAAGACAAAGGTGTATTCCTTTCGCTCCAGATCAAAGGCATTGCAGGCTTTGGGTCCAAAATGGAGTCCATATTAACAGATGGTGTGTATGGCTACGAAGCACCAAATAACTAATTCATGAAGACACAGCAATGATATCAAAAAATATCTTTTTTCAGCACTTATGTGGCGCAATACTAGCAGTCTCATTTGCTTCATTGGTACCCGCAAAAGAAGTCCTTTTGGATGAAGTTGTCGCATCAATAAATGATGAAGTGATCATGAGCAGCGAGCTAGAAGATAGGACGCTTGAAGTTCTTGATCGAATAAGAGAAAGTGATCGAGCAGGTCCACCCCAAGATGAAGTTATAGCCGAAGTTTTAGAGCGCTTGATTATTGAGCGTATCCAGCTACTTAAGGCGAAGCAAGCCGGGGTCAGATTTAGTGATACGGAAGTAAATCAAGCTATAGAACAAGCAGCTCAACGGCAAAATAAAACTATGCAGGACCTGCTCGATGAAGGACAGCAATCAGGCGTAACGGCTGCAACTTTTCGTCAAAAAGTAAGAGAGCAGATGCTCATAGGTCGAGTTCAGGAAGGCAACCTTAATAAGCGCATATCTATTAGCGAACAAGCGATCGACAACTTTCTCAATACCGAAGAGGGGCGTTCATGGGCGACCCCTGATTTCCAAATTGGACACATTTTACTACCTGTAGCTTCCGAATCCTCCGATGAAAAAGTAGCTAAAATTCAGGAAGAAATCTTGAACATTTATTTTCAAATCAAAAATGGAGAAGACTTTAAGAGTCTTGCTATTGTCAAATCTAAAGGAAATAAAGCTTCTCAGGGTGGCGACCTAGGCTGGAAAAAAGCCTCTCAGTTGCCTGAAATATTCAGTGCGACAATTGAAAATCTATCTCCAGGACAAATTAGCGAACCCATACGTAGTGCTGCTGGATTTCACCTGTTAAAGCTATACAATCGAAGAGGTATAGCCTCATCAAATCTTGTACAGCAGCACAATATCAGACATATACTGCTAGTGCCAAATGAAATCCGAGATGACGAAAAAACTCTAGAGATAGCCAATAAAATTCGCAATAAAATATTAAATGGCAAGAATTTTGATGACGTTGCTAGAACCCACTCCGAAGATATCGGTACAGCAATGTCTGGCGGGAGCCTGGGTTGGTCGGTTCCTGGTAAATTTGCGGCTGAATTTGAAAAAACAATGAATGCACTTAATATAAACGAAATCAGCGAAGTTATTAAAACTCAATTTGGATGGCATATTTTACAGGTCACAGAACGCCGCGATCAAGATTTCACTGATACAATAAAGCGCTCTCAGGCCAAAAATACTCTAAAACAAAAAAGATACCGAGAAGAGTTAGAGGTCTGGCTTAAAGAGATTAGAGATGAGGCTTTTGTAGACATCAAATTGTGATAAGAATAGCTGTAACCCCAGGTGAACCTTCTGGCATAGGACCAGATTTACTTATTCAACTCATCCAGCAACCGCTTGATTTTGAGCTGATAGCTTATGCGGATCCAAATCTATTGGAATTGCGAGCCAAGCAACTAAATTTACCTATTAAACTTCGTGCGGCAGCTCCAGGGCGCCCTAAAGCACTCAAGGGTGGAGAGATTGCAATACAGCCCATCTCTTTAGGCTGCAAAGTAGTACCAGGAGTCCTTAATCCAGATAACTCGAAATATGTGCTAGATGCACTCTCCCAAGCATTGATTGCATGCCAAAATAACTATTGTCATGCAATGGTTACCGGGCCTATTCATAAGGGTGTGATTAACGCTGCGGGGTTTAGTTTCACCGGCCATACAGAATTTTTAGCAGAAAAAACTTCCACTAAAAAAGTAGTCATGATGCTTGCTACCGAGGGCCTCAAGGTAGCTCTTGTAACAACACATATACCTCTCTCTGATGTGTCAAAAACCATTACACAGGATCTATTAAAAAAGACTATTTGCATTCTTAATAGCGAATTAAAACAAAAATTTGGGATTGAATGCCCCAAAATATTGGTTTGCGGTCTCAACCCTCATGCAGGAGAAGACGGCTATCTGGGAATGGAAGAAATAAATATTATTACGCCTTGTTTGGATCAGCTGCGAAATCAAGGATTTCGTCTTGAGGGGCCCCTGTCTGCCGATACACTGTTTACGCCAAAATATTTAAAAAATTGTGACGTAGTATTAGCAATGTACCATGACCAAGGGTTACCAGTGCTCAAATACAAAGGATTTGGAAGCGCAGTTAACGTCACACTAGGGTTGCCGATTATACGAACATCTGTTGACCACGGCACAGCTCTTGATTTGGCTGGAACTGGCAAAGGAAACAAAGGAAGCTTGGTTGCCGCCATTGAATATGCCAGAAGAATGGTCATGCTAAACCAATGAAATATTCCCATAAAAAAAACGAGCATCAGGCACGTAAGCGTTTCGGTCAGAACTTCTTAGTTGATCGGGGTGTTATCGAACTAATAGTTGAGGCCATCAAGCCAGAAAAAAATGACAACTTGATTGAAATCGGAGCCGGGCAAGGTGCAATAACAGGCCCGCTATTAACAAAATGCCCGAGGCTTAGCATCATTGAGTTAGATCGGGATTTGATTCCAGTTCTTAAGGACAAGTTCCAGCAATATGCTAATCTTGAGATCCACCAAGGAGACGCGCTAAAAATAAATTTTCGAAAATTTTGCACTGATGGGCGCCCACTACGAATTGTCGGTAACCTGCCATACAATATTACCACGCCGCTCTTATTTCATTTGCTAGGCTTCAATGAATGTATTTCTGATATGTATTTTATGCTTCAGAAAGAAGTGGTGGATCGACTTGGCTCATTGCCTGGACAAAAAAGTTATGGCAGGCTGAGCGTAATGATTCAATATTATTGTAAAGTGCATCCCTTATTCTTAGTGCCACCTTCTGCTTTTAATCCAATACCTAAAGTCGATTCAGCCATGGTATTGTTGCAGCCATATTCAAGTCCACCATACAAGGCAACTGATCTAGCCCTCCTGTCTGAACTAGTAAGAACATGCTTTCAGCAACGTCGAAAAACTATACGAAATTCGTTAAAATTAATTCTTCCTGATAGGCGCCTCAAACAACTTGATGTTGATTTAACTCTTCGCCCAGAAAATCTCAGCGTTGAGCAGTTTGTGCAGCTTAGCAACCAAATGAGCTCCCTGTTATGAATGATATCATTGTGGGCGTGACCCCCCACTATTCTTCGGAATATTCAGATCCAATGAATAAGAAATTTTCTTTTATTTATCATGTTAGCATTAAAAATAATGGAGGCCGCTCGGTACAACTGATTAGCCGGCATTGGATTATCACTGATGGAGATGCGCAAGCCAAAGAAGTTAAAGGTCTTGGCGTTGTAGGAGAGCAGCCAACTATTGCGCCAGGGGAAGCATACCAATACACAAGCAGTGTCACGCTTAACACTCAAGTTGGCACCATGGAGGGATACTATCAAATGTCTTGTAACTCGGAAACAGCATTCGATGTCTCTATCCCAGTATTTTTATTGTCTGTGCCAGGAGCAGTGCATTGAGCACCTATGCCGTAGGCGATATTCAGGGTTGCCTTGAACCACTGATATCTTTACTAGAAGAAGTATCATTTGATCCGGATAAAGACTTTTTGTGGTCTGTTGGCGACATAGTGAACAGAGGCCCCTCCTCCCTTGAAACACTTCGATTTTGCTACAAACTAGGCAACAGTTTTAGGATGGTTCTAGGCAATCACGACCTGCACTTACTGGCTACGGCTTATGGGTCAAGAAAAATTAGCTCTAGCGATACATTTCAAGCAATACTTGATGCTCCCGATAGAGAAAAGCTCCTACATTGGCTTCAACAGCAACCAATGATGATTAATGAAAAAGGTTACATTTTAGTTCATGCGGGAATCCCTCCTCAATGGTCCTTAGCAAAAGCTATGCAGTTAGCGGAAGAATTGAATACTGTTTTACGTTGTGGCACCCAATCAGGTGAATTTTTTAACGCCATGTATGGAGACCAACCAGATATTTGGGATGATAGTCTGACTGGAGTAAAACGATGGAGGGTTATCGCTAACTACCTTACACGAATGCGTTTTTGCACTCTATTGGGACAACTCGATTTTACATCTAATAATACCTCTGCAATTCCGCCAGATGGATTTTTGCCTTGGTTTAGGCATGAAAAAAGGTTATCAAAAAATGCTAAGATTATCTTTGGACACTGGGCTGCACTGGAAGGGCGTATCGAAAAAGAAAACATTTTTCCTTTAGATACCGGATATGTTTGGGGTGGGCGCATGCGATTAATGGACATCGACACAAAAGAATTTTTCCATCGCAACCATACATCAGTTAATCTTTAGCCCCCTTTGAGCAGAAGTAGTCTTACTTTCATGGACCAAGCATAAGGATACGCTCCCATAATGATCAGACGCACCTCCAAGTTTTTTGCTCACATCATGGAGCGGTGGCTACCTGATGCGTTCGTTATCGCCATCATAATAACTTTTATAGTTTTAATTACCGGTGTAATTACACAAGACTATTCACCTACGCATATGGTTCGATTATGGGGTGATGGGGTGTGGGATCTTTTAGTGTTCTCCATGCAGGTAACCATTACCCTGTTCACCGGAAGTGTTCTGGCGCAAACAGAAGCGGTAAGAGGGGGTTTGAAAAAAATCGCCTCCATAGCCAAAACTCCAGAACAGGCAATTGTATTAATGACTATGATTGCCTTAATTTGTTGCTGGATTAGCTGGGGCTTCGGGTTGATTGCCAGCGCATTAATGGCGCGTCAGATCGCTCTCCAAGTAAAAGGGGTGCACTATCCCCTCCTAGTTGCCTCGGCTTACTCTGGCATGCTTGTCTGGCATGCAGGGCTATCAGCCTCTATACCATTAAAGATTGCCGCAACCGATGGTGATGAATTAAGCGCCCTGCTAGAGGGAAACACCATTCCCTTGTCTGAAACAATTTTCAGCTGGGAATCTCTAACTATATGTCTCATTCTTTTTGTCACGCTGCCCCTGGTTAATAGGCTGATGCTACCTCCACCGGCAGAAACTATTGAAGTAGAGCCCTACAAAATAAATATTAACACAAACCCCGATATAAAGATCAGCACCCCTGCTAATTACGTCGAAAATCACCGATTGCCCACTTTTTTGCTAGGATTGCTCGGCGCATACTATTTAGTAGACTATATTACGTATGATGGCGCTATTGGTCTAAATACCATTAACTTTATTTTTCTGGTAGCAGGGCTTTTGCTTCATCAGTCGCCAGCATCCTATCTGGCTGCGCTTAGCGAGGCAGTAAAAGGGCTCTGCGGGGTTGTGCTTCAGTTCCCTTTATATGCTGGGATTATGGGCATGATGGTAGGTTCTGGATTAGCCGCATCTATGTCGGGATGGTTTGTCAGCATCTCAAATGCTGACAATTTTACACTACTGACCTTCCTTAGTGCTGGCCTAGTGAATATTTTTGTGCCTTCAGGTGGAGGGCAGTGGGCCATCCAGGCTCCCATTGTAATTCCTGCAGCGCAATCATTAGGTGTTCCGCTACATCAAGCTGCTATGGCTGTTGCCTTTGGCGATGCATGGACCAACATGATTCAACCGTTATGGGCTCTTCCATTGCTAGGTATCGCAAGACTCAAAATCAGGGATATAATGGGCTATTGCACAGTGACGCTAATCTGGTCAGGATTCGTGTTTGCGCTAGGCATGATATTCTTATTTTAGAATAACCTTTTGTGAGAGTGGCGTTCAGATATGAAAAAATATTTGTATTATTTGTGTATATTAACCCCGATTTTCCCTGTAAATGCAGGCATGATAACCTTCCTAAACAATGAAGACGGTCATACCAACTGGCAACATCTGGCCAATTGGTCCGGCGGGATCTTCATTATCCTTTTATCAACCACCGCCATAATGCTTTTTTTTAGTCGAAGGCAAGCTCATCAATCGAACAGAGCCCTCGAGGAAATACGAAATCAACTTGAGCAGCGCGTATTAGAAAGAACTGCTACTTTGGATCAATACAACCAACTACTAAAAGACTCAAATAGACTTTTAGAGGGCGAAATAACACAACATAAAACAACAACAGAGCGACTTCGTTCGTCGGAGTCATATATAGCTGGTATTTTAAGCTCCATGCCCCTCATGCTAATAAGTTTAGATCAGCATGGGAAAATAACTCGATGGAATCAAAAAACTGAGTCTATTACAGGGATCAGCTCTGCACAGGCCTTAGGTAAGGATCTTTGGCAAACTTATCCAGCCATAACTATTACCCCAGCACAAATTAGCTATGCTCAAACTCAGAGTCAAGCCACAACAATTAAGCATAGCCAGCGAGGTCAGTATCACTTCGACATAACTATTTACCCACTTAGAGACCAAAAAGCAACCGGCGTAGTTGTTTTGATAGATGACGTAACAGAGACCATTCTTACTGCAAACATGCTTATACAAAGAGACAAGATGTCTTCTATGGGAGAACTAGCCTCAACTATGGCGCACGATATCAATTTCCCTCTACAGTGTATATTGAAAAATTTAAACCAAGGACTGTCCAACATAGAAAAACTAGACTCCTTAAAAAATAAAGATGGAGAAAGGCTAAAATTGCCACTGTTAGATGCCAGCCAACGAGGCCAACAAGTTCTAGCTATTATTGACAATCTTGTAGATTTTTCTGTTAGCAGGGGAGGCAAAAAACAACTCGGCGCCATTCCTTCTCTCGTTAGTGACACTCTTGAACTAGCTTGCAAGGTAATCACCTCTCCCTCTGGTCTAAAATTTAGTGATATTAAGGTTGAAATTGACTTTGAAGAAAATCTTCCCCAAATACCTTTTTTTTCCTCAGAAATGAAACAAGTATTATTAAGCCTATTTCGTCATGCTTGTTATGCAATCAGTGAAGTCACACCTGAAAAATCAAAACCCCTAATAAAGATTAAAGTTATGGAGTGCTATGAAGCACTATGGGTCAAGATACAACATAACGGCTTAGGTGTTAGCAAAGAAGAACAGCAATTTATTTTTGAGCCTTTTTTTACCAACCAATCAGTAAGCTGTAACTATGACTCAGCAAAACGCCTATCTTTTTCATATTTTATTATTACAGAACAACACAAAGGTCAGCTGGCAATCACTTCTGATTTAGATGTGGGGACCACCTTCCATATACAACTCCCGCTATCATAGCGAGCTCCTCAAAATTCCATCAAATAAGGTTGGGCTCAAGAAAAAATCAGCAACCATTAAAAAGCCGGAATAATATCCGGCTGTTTAATGGTCAAGAAGATTTATAAAAAAATTAACTATCTTCTGTTTCCGCATCAATTTCTACAGCTTCAACCTCTGGCCGATCCATTAGTCCAACATAAGCCATTGGTGCTGCGTCGCCTGATCGGAAGCCACATTTTAAAATGCTAATATAGCCCCCAGGACGATCTTGGTATCTAAGGCCCAATTCAGAAAATAATTTTCCTACAGCAGCCTTATCTTGAAGTCGACTATATGCCAACCTCCGATTAGCTACACTGTCTACTTTAGCTAAAGTAATTAAAGGCTCGGCGATCTTACGCAGCTCTTTTGCTTTCGGTAAGGTAGTTTTTATTAGCTCGTGCTCAACTAAAGACGTAGCCATATTACGAAACATGATTCTACGATGTGCACCTGTGCGGCCTAATTTTCGACCACTCTTACGATGACGCATGGTTCTATTTCCTTAAAAAATTTTGCTATCTCAGCAATAAAATTTTGAATTCCTGGCTTGCTTAAGCTGGAAATGATAAAAAACTAAACTACTTCAGCTTCAGTTTCTGTGCGTATACTTGCTGGCGGCCAATTCTCAAGACGAAGACCTAAAGATAAACCTCTAGAAGCTAACACATCTTTAATTTCGGTTAGAGATTTTTTTCCCAAATTTGGGGTTTTCAGCAAGTCAACTTCCGCACGCTGAACCAAATCACCAATATAGTAAATATTTTCAGCCTTGAGACAATTTGCAGAGCGTACCGTTAACTCCAGATCATCAACCGGACGCAAGAGAACAGGATCAACCAGATCTTCTTCTTCTTCGGGCAACGCAGCACTTTCACTCTGAAGATCTACGAAAACAGCCAGCTGTTGCTGCAGGATAGTTGCAGCGCGGCGAATAGACTCTTCTGGATCGATTGTCCCATCGGTTTCTATGTCTAACACTAATTTATCTAAATCAGTGCGTTGTTCAACACGAGCACTCTCGACCACATAAGAAACACGCCTAACAGGTGTAAAGGTAGCGTCCAGCTGCAGTCGACCTATAGTACGATCCTCATCAGAGGCATCTATGCGAAGATTAGAAGGCTGATAACCTCTTCCTTTTACCACATGAAGTTTTATATTAAGCTTTGCGCTGGCTGCTGTAATATTTGCAATCACATGCTCAGGATTGGTAATTTCACATGTGCTGTCAACAGTTATATCCCCGGCAGTAACAGCGCCTTTACCTTTCTTGGTAAGCGTCAAGGTTACTTCATCTTTTTCATGCAGAATAATAGCTACGCCCTTAAGATTAAGTAAAATTTCAATTACGTCTTCTTGGACACCCTGCAAGCTACTATACTCATGTAACACGCCATCCATCTCTACCTCGACTATAGCTGATCCAGCCATTGAGGATAATAAAATTCGGCGCAAAGCATTCCCTAAGGTGTGCCCAAAACCACGCTCAAGAGGCTCAAGAACGACCCTGGATCGGGTGGAACTTAATTCGGTTACATCAATAGTACGTGGTGTCAAAAACTCATTTGCTGATGTATGCATATTCCTAACTGCCTCTTATCGATTAATTGGCTTTTAAATCTTAAAAATTTTATTTAGAGTAAAGCTCTACAATAAGGTTCTCATTGATTTCGGACGGAAGCTCAGCACGATCTGGATAACGCTTAAATGTCCCAATCATCTTACTTGAATCCACTTCAATCCAATCAACAGCGCTTCGTTGTCCAGAAATTTGTAGTGCTGCCTGTATGCGTAATTGTTTTTTTGATTTTTCACGAATACTTACAACATCATTCTCGCTAACTCGATAGGAAGCAATATTAACCTTTATGCCGTTCACTAGAATTGCATTATGAGCAACCAGTTGTCGTGATTCAGAGCGCGTTGAACCAAACCCCATGCGATATACAACGTTATCTAAGCGCTGCTCAAGAAGCCTCAACAAGGTCTCACCTGTTGCCCCTTTAATGACAGCTGCTTCTTTGTAGTAGTTACGGAATTGCTTTTCAAGAACCCCATACGTACGTTTCACTTTTTGTTTCTCACGCAACTGAACCCCGTAATCAGAAAGGCGTCCGCGGCGAGCACCATGTTGCCCGGGAACACTATCTGCATGGCATTTAGACTCCAAGGGTCGGATTCCACTTTTCAGAAATAGATCTGTACCTTCGCGGCGAGAAAGTTTACATGTCGGTCCTAGATATCTTGCCATTTGCTTACTACCCTCTTTATACGCGACGTTTTTTCGGCGGACGACATCCGTTGTGTGGAATAGGCGTGACGTCAGTAATATTAGTAATTTTGTACCCTGCATTGTTAAGAGCACGTACAGCGGACTCGCGACCTGGGCCTGGACCCTTAACCTCTACATCAAGGTTTTTTAACCCAAACTCTTGGGCAGCCTCGCTAGCACGTTCAGCTGCAACCTGCGCAGCAAACGGAGTGCTTTTCCGAGATCCTCTAAATCCAGAACCACCAGAGGTGGCCCAACTTAGAGTGTTACCTTGGCGATCTGTAATAGTCACAATAGTATTATTAAAAGAGGCGTGAATATGTGCCACGCCGTCAATTACGGTCTTTTTTACTTTCTTTCGCGTGATTTTTTTGTCAGGCTTTGCCATACGTATCCTTTTCTATCGCTTAATGGGCTTGCGTGGCCCTTTTCGAGTTCGCGCATTAGTTTTGGTGCGTTGCCCGCGTAAAGGCAAGCCTCGACGATGACGAAGACCGCGATAACAACCAAGATCCATCAGTCTTTTAATGTTCATGCTAACTTCACGACGCAGGTCGCCCTCAACGGTCTGCTCAGTAACAGCACCCCGAATGGCATCAATTTGCACTTCGCTTAAATTAGATATTTTTATATTTTCAGCAATACCCGCGCGAGCACAAATTGCCTTAGCAGTACTACGGCCTACTCCAAAAACATACGTGAGAGAAATCACTGCATGCTTGTTATCAGGTATGTTGACACCGGCAATACGGGCCATCTGTTCACTCCACTTTAATATTTATTTGCAATCCTACTATCTAAAATAACTCCCGCAACAGGAGTAACCCAAAAAGGCGCAAGAGAATAGCTTTGCTTGTAGTAAAAATCAATAACTCTATTCAATTAACCCTGACGTTGTTTGTGACGGGGTTCAGTACTGCAGATAACACGCAAGACACTTTTTCGCTTAATTATCTTACAGTTACGACACATTTTTTTTACAGATGCGCGTACTTTCATAATAAATCCTCTATTCTAATTAACGGCTTCGACCGCTATATCCTTTAAGGTTAGACTTCTTCATCAAAGAAGAATATTGATGCGACATCAAATGTGACTGCACTTGAGACATAAAATCCATTGTTACCACCACCGCAATAAGCAGCGAAGTACCACCGAGATAAAAAGGAACATTTAAGTACACATTTAAAAATTGCGGCAAAAGGCATACTGCAGTCATGTAAAGGCCTCCGACTAAGGTTAATCTTGTCATCACACCGTCTATGTATTTTGCAGTTTGCTCTCCGGGTCTTATCCCTGGCAAAAAAGCATTGCCTCGTTTTAAATTGTCTGACATCTCACGAGGATTAAACATTAATGCTGAATAGAAGAAGCAGAAGAAAATAATCAATCCAGCAAACATTAGGATGTGCAAGGGCTGTCCTGGACCGATAAAAAGTGCTACCTCTTGAAGCCAGTCTGCTGAGCCGGCGCCCTGTCCAAACCACTGGGCAATAGATGCAGGAAATAATAGCAGGCTACTGGCAAAAATTGCTGGAATAACGCCGGCCATGTTTACTTTCAGTGGAAGATGGCTTGCCTGGGCTGGCCCTCGACCTGGTTGACGTTGAGCATAATTAACTGTTATTCGCCGCTGGCCGCGCTCAATAAATACAACAAAATAAACGACTGCAACCGCCAGAATTCCAACTAGCAATAAAGCTAGGATATGCAGTTCGCCTTGACGTGATGATTCCAATGCTTGCCCAATAGCCGAAGGAATGCCTGCAACAATACCTGCAAAAATAAGCATTGATATGCCGTTGCCAATTCCTCTTTCGGTAATCTGCTCTCCTAACCACATTAAAAACACAGCACCAGTAACCAGCGAAATGACTGCGATAAAATGGAAACTAAAATCTACCGCATAAGCCAAACCTTGGCCCGCCAATCCTACAGACATACCGATTGCCTGAAGTGTAGCCAATAGAACTGTTCCGTAGCGAGTATACTGGTTTATCGTGCGACGTCCAGAATCACCTTCTTTCTTAAGCTGCTCGAGCGAAGGAATCACTGCTGACATTAGCTGCATGATAATAGAGGCAGATATATATGGCATGATTCCTAAGGCTAAAATACTCATACGCTCCAGCGCGCCACCAGAAAACATGTTGAACATTCCAACAATTGTCCCCTGATTTTGTCCAAACAATTCAGATAAACGGTCAGGATCAATACCAGGCACTGGTATGTGGGTGCCAATGCGATAAATAACAAGAGCTATAAACAAAAAACGCAAGCGAGTCCAAAGCTCACCTAAACCTTTTGAATCACCTTGTTTTTGTATGCCGGCTTTCGTCATTAAATTCTACTCTTCTACCTTGCCGCCGACAGCTTCAATTGCAATCTTAGCTCCCTTTGTCACACGAAGACCTTTAAGAACAACAGCTTTGGAAAGCTCACCAGAAAGAAACACTTTTGCTCGAGTAATGTGACTATTAATCAATCCTGCGGCACGCAGAGATTGAATATCAACAATATCACCATCTATTTGGTTTAGTTCGCTCAAACGAATTTCAGACGTCACGCGCGATATGCGAGATGTAAAGCCGTATTTAGGTAGGCGTTTTTGCAAAGGCATTTGACCACCCTCGAAACCCGGACGAACACTTCCGCCTGAACGAGATTTTTGGCCTTTATGCCCCCGTCCAGCAGTTTTTCCTAAGCCGCTGCCTATGCCTCGACCGACACGCTTAGCTTCTTTGGTTCTCCCTGGTGCCGGACTTAGCGTATTAAGACGCATACTATTCCCCCTCAACCTTAACTAGATAGTGGACCTTGTTAATCATGCCGCGCACTGAAGGTGTATCTTCCACCTCAACGGTATGTCTAATACGGCGTAAACCCAATCCAGCAATAGACGCTTTATGCGATGCCGACCGACCATTAGTGCTGCGCACCTGGGTAACTTTAATTTTTTTAATCTTCGTCATGGTGATAATTAACCTTAATTCAGAATTTCTTCGACAGTCTTGTCACGCTTAGCTGCAACTGTCACAGGAGAATTCATACACTGCAGCGCTTTAAAAGTAGCGCGAACAACATTAACTGGATTGGTGGAACCGTAACATTTAGCTAAAACATTATGCACCCCAGCAATCTCAAGAACTGCACGCATGGCACCCCCAGCAATTACTCCAGTACCATCTGAAGCAGGTTGCATATAAACTTTTGAAGCTCCATGATTTGCTTTTATTGCATACTGTATAGTTGTGCCATTTAAATCAATATTAATCATATTGCGTCGAGCCGCTTCCATGGCTTTCTGAATCGCCATAGGAACTTCACGAGCTTTTCCTCGGCCAAATCCTACTTTTCCATTACCGTCACCTACAACAGTAAGTGCTGTAAAACCGAAAATACGACCACCTTTAACAGTCTTGGCAACTCGATTTACCTGAACAAGCTTTTCTTGTAAGCCTTCGTCAGACGCTTCGCTTCCTTTTTGATTTCTTGACATATCGCTAAAACCTTTAGAATTTAAGACCAGCTTCACGTGCAGCATCGGCAAGAGCTTTAACACGACCATGGTATTTATATCCACTGCGATCAAACGCTACCACAGAGATACCCGCTTCTTTTGCACGCTCCGCCACCAAAAGCCCTACGCCCTTAGCTGCATCAACATTTCCAGTACTTCCGCTACGCAAAGCAGCATCTAAAGTAGAGGCTGAAGCCAGCACATGCCCACCATCTGGCGAAATAACCTGGGCATAAATATGCTTGGGCGTCCTATTGACGCACAGTCTGTTGGCTCCTAGATCACTAATCTTGCTACGAGTACGTCTCGCTCGACGCATGCGTGATTCTTTTTTATTGCTCATACTTCTAACCTACTTTTTCTTAGCTTCTTTACGATGCACTTGCTCATCAGCATAGCGTACACCTTTACCCTTATAGGGCTCTGGGGGCCTAAAGGCGCGAATCTTTGCCGCCACCAAACCAAGCAATTGCTTATTTGCTGACGTAAGGACAATTTCTGTTTGGCTTGGAATTTCAGCTGTAACACCGTCAGGTAAAGCAAACTCAACGGGATGAGAAAAACCTAACGACAGGTTAAGCTTGTTATTTTGAAGTTGAGCACGATAACCAACTCCAACTAATTGTAATTTTTTCTGAAAACCTTGACTGACACCGACAACCATATTGCTCACCAAAGAACGTGTTGTTCCAGCCATAGCATCAGCACCTTTGCTCTCGTCTTTGGGAGCGAATGTTAGGATGCTATCCGCCTGTTTAATTTCAACAGCGGCATGAATAGGCATAGATAACGCGGTTTTCGATCCTTTTACAAAAATTTCATCGGCATTGATTTGCACTTCAACACCAGATGGTATGTTTACAGGATTACTTGCAATTCTAGACATTTCTATTATCTCTTAGAATACTGTACAAAGGACTTCACCACCGATACCAGCAGCACGAGCAGCACGATCGGTCATCACCCCTTTACTTGTAGATACGATAGCCACTCCCAAACCACCACGAATAGAGGGTAGCTCAGAAGCACCGCAGTACTTCCGTAGGCCGGGCCGACTGTAGCGATCAATCTCCTCTATAACAGGCTTGCCTTCAAAATATTTTAACTCTATCGAAAGTTGAGGCTTGATGGCTTCTTCAACGCCAAAACCTTTAATGTACCCTTCATTTTTCAACACTTCTGCAACTGCCGACTTAAGTGCAGAAGAAGGCATAGAAACAATTTTCTTTTCTGCCATCTGTGCATTACGTATGCGGGTCAGCATATCTGCTATTGGGTCTTGCATGCTCATCAGTTCAATTCCTCAATTCGAGACGTTTTACCAGCTAGCCTTAACTAGGCCAGGCACATCACCACGCATCGCAGCTTCACGTAGCTTCATGCGACACAAACCAAATTTACTATAAACACCATGAGGTCGACCTGTTTGGCGACAACGGTTTCTCTGACGGCTAGGGCTAGCATTGCGAGGAAGTTTCTGCAAGCTAACTTGTGCTTCCCAGCGCTCCTCATCAGAAAGCTGCAGATTAACGATAGCGATCTTTAATGCTTTTCGTTTCTCGGCAAACTTTTTTACAATTTTTGCACGCTTCTTTTCACGCTCAATCATTGATATTTTAGCCATTTTAACCTCAATCCTTCAGTGGAAAGTTGAAAGCGCGCAAAAGAGCCCGTCCTTCATCATTATTGCGAGCACTGGTAGTTATAGTAATGTCCATGCCGCGCATTGCGTCTACTTTATCAAAATCTATCTCAGGGAAAATAATTTGCTCGGTAACACCCATAGAAAAATTTCCATGCCCATCAAAAGATTTGGGGCTAAATCCACGAAAATCCCTTATGCGGGGAATAGCAATAGAAATCAAACGCTCCAAAAATTCATACATGCGCTCACTGCGAAGAGTTACTTTGCAGCCTATCGGCCAACCTTCACGAACTTTAAACCCAGCAATGGATTTTCGAGCTAAACAAACTACAGGCTTTTGCCCTGCGATTAAAGTCATTTCAGCTACCGCGTTTTCTAGCACCTTCTTATCGCCTAATGCTTCACCTACACCCATATTAAGCGTGATCTTGGTGATCTTGGGAACTTCCATTGTGTTGGTTAAGCCAAGATCTTCTTTTAGCTTGCCAGCAATTTCATTTTTATATACTTCGTTCAGCCTTGCCATGTCATTTTCCGATCTAATTTAAACACCAACGGCTTCGCCGCTAGATTTGAAGACACGAATTTTTTTATTGTCTTCAAGAATTTTAAAGCCTACCCGATCAGCTTTCTCTGAGGTCGGATTGAAAATAGCTACATTAGAAGCTTGAATAGCTGCTTCCTTTTCTATAATGCCGCCAGTAACATTTTTTTGCGGATTAGGTTTTTGGTGTTTTTTTACAATATTAATACCAGAAACTATAAGGCGGCCATCAGTTTTAACTTTTAGCACCTTTCCACGCTTGCCTTTATCTTTTCCGGCAGTGACGATTATCTCATCATCACGCTTAATTTTAGACATAATCCTTTCCTCTTCCCCGGCTAAAGCACTTCAGGCGCAAGGGAAATAATTTTCATAAAACGCTCAGTTCTTAATTCTCTAGTCACAGGACCAAAAATTCTTGTTCCTATAGGTGCCAATTGGGCATTCAGCAAAACTGCTGCGTTATCGTCAAACTTAATCACGCTGCCATCTGACCGACGAGTACCCTTTCTAGTTCTCACAACTACCGCGCTCATCACCTGGCCTTTTTTAACCTTACCACGAGGGATTGCTTCTTTAACGGTAATTTTAATAATATCGCCGATGCGCGCATAACGTCTGTGAGAGCCACCTAAAACTTTAATGCACATCACGCGGCGTGCACCGCTGTTGTCTGCTACGTCCAGATAACTTTCTGTTTGAATCATCCTATGTCTCCTAACCAGTTATTGCTGGTTATCAACTAAATCTCAGCACCACGCTCGTCGATTTTAACCAGAGCCCAAGATTTGGTCTTGGACATAGGTCTCGTTTCTATAATTGTTATAACATCACCAATACGGCATTCATTCTTTTCATCATGGGCATGAATTTTAGAAGACTTATTTAGAATCTTCCCATACAACGGATGTTTCACGCGACGTTCAACTACAACCGTCACTGTTTTATCCATTTTGTCGCTGACCACACGACCTGACAAAGTACTAGATCTAGAAGCTGCCTCAGTCATTTGAATTACCCACTTTCTCATTTAATATTGTTTCAATACGCGCAATATCTTTGCGTGCATCTTTAATTTGATGGGTCTGACCTAGTTGCGAAGTTGCCAGCTGCATGCGCAATTTAAATTGACGCTCCAATTGGACTCCTAACTCTGCGTTCAACTCATCAACAGACTTTTCTCTTAATTCGCTAGCTTTCATCACATCACCGATCTTATAACAAAGGTTGTTTGAATCGGCAATTTAGCCGCCGCCAAGGCAAATGCTTCTCTAGCTAATGCCTCAGAAACACCATCCATTTCATAGAGCACTCTACCAGGCTGAATCTGGGCGACCCAGTATTCTACGTTGCCCTTACCTTTACCCATCCTAACCTCAAGAGGCTTATTGGTAATTGGCTTATCAGGAAAAACTCTAATCCAAATTTTACCGCCTCGCTTAATATGGCGAGTCATTGCACGACGCGCTGCTTCAATTTGACGCGCGGTCAGACGACCCCGGCCAACAGCCTTTAATCCAAACTCGCCAAAGCTTATTTTACTACCACGCAATGCAAGACCACGGTTACGACCGGTATGTTGCTTGCGGAATTTTGTACGTTTTGGTTGCAGCATCTCGCTTTACCCTTAACTCGCCATCTTAATTCTTATTTTAGTGGTTGATTTTTAGTAGGCACTTGCGCAGCCTCTTCAACCCCAAACACTTCACCCTTGAAAATCCAAACCTTAACACCAATAATACCGTAAGTGGTTGCTGCTTCAGCGGTATTGTAATCAATGTCTGCTCTAAACGTATGCAGAGGTACACGACCTTCGCGGATCCATTCTGATCGAGCAATTTCTGCACCACCAAGACGACCACCCACCTGAATCTTTATACCTTTTGCTCCTTGACGCATAGCATTCTGAACAGCTCTTTTTGTAGCACGACGAAACATCACACGTCGCTCTAGTTGCTGAGCAACACTTTGTGCTACCAGCAATGCATCGAGATCAGGTTTACGCACTTCTTCAATGTTAACGTGCACCGGTACACCGACTATCACAGACAACTGATTACGTAAACGTTCGACACCTTCTCCTTTTTTCCCTATCACAATACCTGGACGGGCTGTATGGATAGTGATACGAGCACTCTGTGCGGGACGCTCTATATCAATCCGGCTAACAGAAGCGCTAGACAGCTCTTTTCTGAGGAATTCTCGCACAGAAAGATCTGAATTTAATTTATCTGCATAGTCTTTTTGACCTGCATACCAAACCGAGGTGTGTGTTTTAACAATCCCCAGACGCATACCATTTGGATGTACTTTCTGACCCATTAAACGGTCTCCCCATCAGCAACTTTCACAGTAATGTGACAGTGGCGTTTTAATATACGATCAGCTCTACCTTTTGCACGAGGGCTAACACGTTTTAATGTCTTACCCGCATCAACATAAATTGTTGATACAGAAAGTTCATCTACATCTGCGCCTTCATTGTGCTCAGCATTAGCGATTGCAGAGAGCAGTATTTTTTTAATTATGTCGGCACCTTTCTTTTCGCTAAAAGTTAGGACATCTAAAGCCGCCTCTACAGGCATTCCTCGTACCTGGTCGGCAACAAGTCTAGCCTTTTGGGGCGATAATTTAGTACCACGCAATATAGCTGCTACTTCCACAGTCATTTACCTCTCAAGCTTTCTATCGCTTAGCTTTTTTGTCCGCAACGTGCCCACGAAAGGTACGTGTTGGAGCGAATTCACCGAGTTTATGTCCAACCATCTCTTCATTAATCATGACGGGCACATGCTGTCTACCGTTATGAACTGCAATAGTTAAGCCCACCATATCGGGGCTGACCATTGAGCGACGAGACCAAGTTTTAATTGGACGCCTATCATTTTTTTCCTTTGCCTCATCAACTTTCTTTACTAAATGTAAATCAAGGAATGGACCTTTTTTGAGAGAGCGTGACACTATTGTTTCCTCATTCTCTACTAATTATTTTTTAGTACGCCGACGAACAATCATATTGTCCGTGCGCTTGTTTTTGCGTGTTTTGTAACCTTTGGTAGGCATACCCCAAGGAGACACTGGATGACGACCACCTGATGTGCGACCCTCACCGCCACCATGTGGATGATCAACCGGATTCATAACAACACCACGAACAGTGGGCCTAACACCTCGCCAACGCGAAGCTCCAGCTTTACCTAGAGAGCGCAAGCTATGCTCACTGTTTGATACTTCACCTATAGTTGCACGACAAGCTACAGGAATTTTTCTCATCTCCCCACTACGAAGTCGAAGAGTTGCATACTGCCCTTCTCTCGCAATTAATTGTGCTGAGGTTCCAGCACTACGAGCAATTTGAGCACCTTTGCCTGGTTTCATCTCAACACAATGAACAATGCCACCTACCGGTATGTTGGCAAGAGGGAGCGTATTGCCCGCCTTAATTGCCGAACCAGCACCTGATTCAATTACATCTCCAACAGCTAAACCCTTGGGAGCGATTATATAACGACGCTCTCCATCTCTATAACATACAAGCGCTATATAGGGGGTTCTGTTTGGATCATATTCTAAGCGCTCAACTTTAGCCGGAATGCCATCCTTGTTTCGCTTAAAATCAATTAATCGGTAGTGCTGCTTATGTCCACCACCAATATGACGAGTAGTGATTCTGCCATTATTGTTGCGGCCGCCCGACTTTGATTGACTCTCAAGCAAAGGAGCATGCGGGGCGCCTTTATGTAGGTCAGGGTTTACAACACTAACCACATGGCGACGGCCTGGGGATGTTGGTTTTCTCTTTATAACTGGCATGTCAACAACTCCCTTTTACTCTGCAGACGCAAAGTCAATTTCTTGACCCTGCTCTAAACGGATGTATGCTTTTTTCCAAGTAGAGCGTCTACCCAACCCGTACTTAGTTTGCTTTGTCTTTCCTTTCATCACGGCAACAGAAACACCTAAAACCTTAACATCAAAAAGTTGCTCAACTGCTGACTTTATCTCAGGCTTTGTCGCATCTTTAACGACTTTAAATACCACTTGATTAGCAGATCCAACAGCAGAAGTAGCTTTTTCTGTAAAATGCGGCCCTAACAAGACTTTGAAAATGCGTCCTTGGTTCATCCTAGCATCTCCTCAATTCTTTTAAGTGCAGGAACAGTCACTACTACTTTTTCAAAACGAATCAAACTAACAGGATCAATACCTATAGCATCGCTAACATCTACTTTGTGCAAATTTCTTGAAGATAGATAAAGGTTCTCGCTAACTTCTTCAGTTACGATTAGTACATCTCTGTCTAAATTGTAGTCGCCTAATTTTTGAATTAGGGATTTAGTTTTTGGGGCCTCGAGATCAAATTCTTTCACTATAACTAGACGTTCTTGGCGAGCTAGTTCTGACAAAATAGAACGCATTGCAGAACGGTACATCTTACGATTTAATTTTTGCGAATGATCTTGCGGTTGAGCAGCGAATGTTACGCCCCCAGAACGCCATATAGGGCTTCTGATAGTTCCAGCTCTAGCTCGACCAGAGCCTTTCTGTTTCCAAG
This sequence comes from Porticoccus sp. Uisw_050_02, assembly GCF_047729555.1. NCBI lineage: Bacteria > Pseudomonadati > Pseudomonadota > Gammaproteobacteria > Cellvibrionales > Porticoccaceae > Porticoccus > Porticoccus sp. Uisw_050_02. The sequence goes on from NZ_CP159825.1 coordinate 1,286,180, forward strand.
GTTTGCGGCCTCCACCAGATACAGCGGCTCGATTTTTTTGAGCACGAGTGCCTTGACGAGCACCTGCCAAGTAAGCAGTAACTGTCTGATGCACTAGATCTTCATTAAATTCTTTACCAAAAGCTAAGTCAGAAACTTCAATAGTTTCAGTCTTACCTTTAGTTTTTGAAATATTTAGTTCCATCAACGATCCCCTCAGCTCTTCTCAGCCGCACGAACGATCACATCGCTACCCGGCGCACCCGGCACCGCCCCTTTAATAAGAAGCAGGTTGCGCTCGATATCAATACGTACAATTTCTAGGTTTTGAGTGGTAACTTTCTCGCTACCCATATGACCCGACATCTTCTTACCTTTCCATACTCTCCCAGGAGTTTGACATTGACCAATCGAGCCATGAGCACGATGAGATAGTGAGTTACCATGAGTGGCATCCTGCATAGCAAAGTTCCAACGCTTAATAACACCAGCGTAGCCCTTTCCTTTTGATGTGCCTGTAACATCTACCTTCTGGCCCACTGCAAACTGGTCAACAGCAATACTTTCACCGACTTGAACTTCAACAGATTTATCAGTTCTCAGCTCCCAAATACCACGTCCAGCCTCGACACCGGCTTTAGAAAAATGTCCGGCCTCTGATTTACTGACACGCGAAGAGCGACGAGCACCAACAGTTACCTGAACAGCAGAATAGCCGTCTATCTCATCGGTTTTAATTTGAGTGATACGATTAGGTTCGACTTCAACCACTGTAACAGGGATTGAAGCACCGCTATCATTGAAAACACGAGTCATACCACTTTTGCGGCCGACAATACCAATAACCATCTGTATAACCTCATAGTGTACGGGGCTTTTACCCGCTATGGCCGCCCATTTCAGAGCGTTACACCCACTCAGCGTTGGCTGAGCATGGGCTTATTTATTGAAAAATAATTTATATCTTATTGTCTAACTCAACCTAGACTAATTTGAACTTCAACTCCTGCTGCTAAATCTAGCTTCATCAGAGCATCTACTGTTTTCTCGGTCGGCTCTACAATATCTAGCAATCTTTTATGAGTACGAATTTCATACTGATCACGCGCATCTTTGTTCACATGCGGGGAAGTCAAAATAGTGAAGCGTTCTTTGCGGGTAGGCAAAGGAATCGGTCCACGAATTTGCGCACCAGTACGCTTGGCCGTTTCAACAATTTCTTGTGTCGAAGCATCAATCAGCTTGTGATCAAATGCCTTGAGACGAATACGTATACGTTGATCCTTCATGGAACCAAACTCCAACTATCTATCTAAAAAAAGAGCCTACAGATTCTGCATGTTCATCAGAACCCTGAAAAAAGGAGGCGAGATCTTAAGGCTGAGCGCAATGCCTGTCAAGCACATTGGCTGCCTTTATTTTATTTTCTTGATATTAAGCAAAATGATTCTGCAACTCACAAGCATTTACACTTAATTATCATAGATGCGCAGTCTATACTCGAAAAAAATTAAATCCATATTTATTATAGATTTTGCAAAAAATAAAATTCTGCTTTAATTTGTTCGAAAAATAGCTAAATCTTAGCTAATTCGGACAGTATTGCCCTTTTTATTACTTAAATTACAGTTTATTGCTAAATATTTATCAATAAACTAGAAAAATTCTTGTATAATTACGCGCATTTTTTAGCCCTTGTAACTTATCGAGTATCATAATGACTGACCTATCAAACTACAGAAACATTGGTATTTTCGCCCACGTTGATGCGGGGAAAACAACTACGACTGAACGCATCCTAAAGCTTACCGGAAAGATTCATAAAACTGGCGAGGTGCATGACGGAGCAGCAACTACAGATTTTATGACACAAGAACAGGAGCGAGGAATTACTATTCAGTCTGCCGCTACTACCTGCTTCTGGAGAGATCATCGCCTTAATATTATTGATACGCCTGGTCACGTTGACTTTACAGTTGAAGTCTATCGTTCACTAAAAGTGTTAGATGGTGGCGTTGGTGTGTTTTGCGGTTCAGGTGGGGTAGAGCCGCAATCTGAAACAAATTGGCGCTACGCTAACGATTCTAAAGTTGCCAGGATCATATTCATTAATAAATTAGACCGAACAGGCGCAGACTTTCTTCGCGTCGTGGGACAAATCAAAAAAGTCCTAGGGGCAAATCCTTTAGTTATGACTCTCCCTATTGGTCGAGAGGATGGCTTTAAAGGCGTTGTTGATATCGTGACTCAAAAATCTTACATATGGGACGACTCCGGACTGCCAGAAAACTTTAAAATAGAAGATGTACCTAGCGATATGTTAGATCTTGTTGCCGAATACCGCGAGCAGTTAATTGAAACAGCTGTCGAGCAAGATGATGATTTAATGGAAAAGTATCTTGAAGGCGAAGAAATTTCAATCACAGACTTAAAGCGCTGTATCCGCAAAGGAACTATAGCATTGGATTTCTTTCCCACCCTATGTGGTTCAGCATTTAAGAATAAAGGTGTTCAGTTGGTTTTAGATGCAGTAATTGACTATTTGCCATGTCCTACTGATGTCATTCCTCAGCCGCTTACAGATGAGCTGGGCGAGCCAAACGGAGAGCTGGCGATTGTTTCTACCGAAGAGCCTTTCCGAGCACTAGCCTTCAAAATTATGGATGATCGTTTCGGTGCTTTAACATTCATACGCATTTATTCAGGTGTTCTCCGAAAAGGCTCATCTATTCTGAATTCTTTTACAGGAAAATCTGAACGTATTGGCCGTATGGTTGAAATGCATGCAGATGACCGCAAGGAGCTGGAAGTTGCACAAGCAGGTGATATTATTGCTCTCGTAGGGTTAAAAAATGTTAAGACTGGGCAAACTTTATGCGACCCCAAACATCCATGCACGCTTGAACCAATGATATTTCCAGAGCCTGTAATTTCTATATCTGTTAAACCTAAAGATAAGGGCGGCTCCGAAAAAATGGGTATTGCTATCGGAAAAATGGTTGCAGAAGACCCTACTTTTTGTGTTGAAACAGATGAAGACTCGGGAGAAACAATCCTTAAGGGTATGGGTGAACTACATTTAGACATTAAGGTAGACATACTCAAGCGCACCTATGCAGTTGAACTTGAGGTAGGCCAGCCACAAGTTGCATACCGAGAAACAATTACGCAGCCAATAGAAGATAGCTATACTCATAAAAAACAATCTGGTGGTTCAGGTCAATTCGGAAAAATTGACTACCGAATTAAGCCTGGGGAAGTAGCTTCTGGCTTCACATTCACATCCTCCGTAGTAGGCGGCAATGTTCCAAAAGAATTCTTTCCTGCTATTGAAAAGGGTTTCAGGGGTATGATGGAGCAGGGACCGTTAGCAGGGTTTCCTGTCTTGGATGTCGAAATTGAGCTTTATGACGGCGGATTCCATGCGGTCGACTCTTCAGCAATTGCATTTGAAATTGCTGCAAAAGGGGCATTTCGCCAATCTATGCCAAAAGCAAAACCGCAGCTACTAGAACCTATCATGAAAGTCGATGTCTTCAGCCCAGACGATCACGTGGGTGACGTAATTGGTGATCTTAACCGCCGTCGAGGAATGATAAAAGATCAAGAAAAAGGGGTTACAGGTGTCCGGATCAAGGCAGATGTTCCGTTAGCCGAAATGTTTGGGTACATAGGGACTCTTCGTACAATGACATCAGGACGAGGTCAGTTCTCAATGGAATTTGCGCATTATTTACCTTGCCCCAATAGTGTTTCTGAGAAAGTCATTCTGGAAACGAAAGAAAGGAAAGAAAAAGAGGATAAAGCTAAAAAGTAACAATTGTCTTAAAAAAATCTAAAAGCCGCCTTCAGTTGGGGCGGTTTTTTATACTTAAAGAAAATGACTAAAATTGATTTTTAGCCGTCACATGATCAACGATATTTTGGGGTGCCTCGGAATATTTATCAAATTCCATTGTAAACGTCGCACGCCCCTGTGTAGCAGAGCGAAGGTGGGTAGCATAACCAAACATCTCCCCAAGAGGGACTTCAGCGCTTATAACCTTACCCATAGCTCCGTCATCCATGCCGTGAATGACACCTCGACGTCTATTAAGATCACCAACAACATCTCCCATATTGGCTTCCGGGGTGATCACCTCAACTGTCATTGTCGGCTCAAGCAAAACTGCTCCGGCATCCTCGGCAAGTTTTTTGGTCGCCATAGACCCCGCTATCTTAAAAGCCAGCTCATTCGAGTCTACATCATGATAGGAGCCATCAAACAAGGTTGCTTTTAATCCAAGGAGAGGGTAACCCGCCAGTACTCCGTTTTGCATTTGCTCGGTTATGCCTTTTTCAATAGCAGGGATGTATTCTTTCGGTACTGTTCCACCAACTATTTCATTAACAAAATCTAACCCTTCTGCAGCAGGATCATCTGCTGGCTCAAATTTAATACAAACATGCCCGTATTGGCCGCGACCACCAGATTGACGAATAAACTTACCTTCTGTATTTACAGTATTCCGAATTGCTTCACGGTAAGCGACCTGTGGTTTCCCTATATTAGCCTGAACACTAAACTCACGGCGCATACGCTCCACTAGAATATCTAAATGTAGTTCGCCCATACCAGATATAATTGTTTGTCCTGTCTCCGCATCAACACTTATACGAAAAGAAGGGTCTTCCTGGGCAAGCTTACCTAATGCAATTCCCATTTTTTCCTGATCTGGCTGAGACCTTGGTTCAACAGCCACAGAAATTACTGGCTCTGGAAAATCCATGCGTTCCAGAATAATTTTAAACTTCTCTTCACAAAGAGTGTCGCCTGTAGTGACATCTTTCAAACCAATAGCAGCGGCTATATCTCCCGCGCGGACTTCACGTATATCCTCTCGACTATTAGCATGCATTTGAACCATTCTACCTACACGCTCTCTTTTCATCTTTACAGAGTTGTACACAGCGTCACCACTTTTAAGCTTTCCAGAATATACTCGGAAAAAAGTTAAAGTGCCTACAAAAGGGTCAGTGGCAACCTTAAAAGCTAGAGCGGAAAAAGGGGCGCTATCATCTACCTCAAAAGCACCCACAGCATCTTCATCTCCAGGAACACTCTCAATAGGCTTGGCATCAAGCGGGGAGGGCAAATATTCAATCACTGCATCCAAAACTGCCTGAACACCCTTATTCTTAAATGCAGATCCCCCAAAAACAGGGAAAATTTCGTTTGCCAGTGTTCGCTGCCGAATCGCAGATTTTATCTCACACTCCGACAGCTCTATTCCTTCAATGTATTTTTCCATCAAGTCATCACTTGCTTCGACTGCCGCTTCTATAATGTATTCACGCATGAGCTCACATTCTTCGCGAAGGTCGCTTGGTATTTCTTGATAGTCAAATGTTAAACCCTGATCGTCTTCATTCCAAAGAACTGCCTTCATTTTAATCAAGTCAACAACACCAGTGAATTCACCCTCAGCGCCAATAGTCATCTGCATTGGAACTGCCGTAGCCCCTAAGCGAGCTTCGATCTGACTGATCACCATTCTAAAATCAGCACCAGAACGATCCATCTTGTTAATAAATATTAAACGAGGAACTTGATATTTATTCGCCTGTCGCCAAACAGTTTCCGTTTGCGGTTGCACGCCAGAAGAGCCGCAAAGAACAACGACAGCACCGTCTAGCACCCTTAAGCAACGTTCTACCTCTATCGTAAAATCAACATGTCCCGGGGTATCGATAATATTTATACGATGCTGTTCTAGTTGTTGCTCCATTCCCATCCAAAAACATGTCGTTGCTGCAGAAGTGATAGTAATCCCACGCTCTTGTTCTTGCTCCATCCAGTCCATAACTGAGGCGCCATCATGTACTTCGCCGATCTTATGTGATCTCCCGGTGTAAAAAAGAACTCGCTCGGTAGTAGTGGTTTTGCCTGCATCTACATGAGCGCAAATACCAATATTGCGGTAACACACGATAGGAGTTTTACGAGACACTATAATTTCCTCAACACAATGAAGCTAAAACAGGAAGTTGAAATTTATTCATCTTATAAAAACCACAAAAGGCAGCTGAAACCAGCTACCTTTTGATATAAGACACAACTTTGGACATCATTATCAGAAGCGGAAATGAGAAAACGCTTTGTTGGCATCAGCCATACGATGAACATCTTCACGCTTCTTGACTGCCCCGCCTTTGCTTTGCTGAGCATCAATAATCTCTCCAGCTAAGCGTTGAGCCATTGATTTCTCTCCGCGCTTTCGGGCAAAATCTACCATCCAACGCATTGCCAAGGCCATACGACGGGAAGGGCGGACCTCGACAGGCACTTGATATGTGGCCCCACCAACACGACGTGCTTTAACCTCTACAGAAGGAGCAATTTTTTCCAGCGCTGCTTCAAAAGCGACAAGAGGATCTTCTTTAAGGCGATCTTGCACAATATCCAATGCGCCATAAATAATACTTTCAGCAACAGCCTTTTTGCCGCTGACCATTACATGGTTCATAAACTTAGCCAATATTATATTTCCAAATTTTGGGTCTGGCAATATTTCACGTTTGGCAACAACTCTTCTTCTAGGCATACAATTTTACTCTTTTTTCAGGGTTTTCCGGAATTAAAAAATATTACTTATCCGGCCTTACTTAACTTTTTTAATCTAAAACAAAGACGTCTTTATTTTTTAGGACGCTTGGTTCCATATTTTGATCGACTTTGCGTTCGTTTAGCTACACCTGACGTGTCAAGAGCGCCCCTAATAGTATGGTAGCGTACACCTGGTAAATCCTTAACACGACCACCACGAATCAATACAACACTATGTTCTTGTAAGTTATGGCCTTCGCCACCTATGTATGAACTTACCTCGAAACCATTTGTTAGTCGAACACGACATACCTTACGTAAAGCAGAGTTAGGCTTTTTAGGTGTAGTCGTATATACCCTAGTGCAAACACCTCTACGCTGAGGGCAAGCCTGCAGTGCGGGCACGCCAGACTTAACTACTTTGCTTTTCCTCGGCTTACGAACCAACTGGTTGATCGTTGCCATTCAATTAACTCCAGATAAAAGCCTTCCTTTGAAAGCTGTATTTTTAAATTAAACCCGAACAACAGGCTCCTATTTAGGGAGGCGGCATTTTAAAGATACGCGCGCTTCTAGTCAAGAGAGGTGACCAATTAAGGTCATTTTTTACTTAACTCTGTTCCAGGCTCTCACCCGTGCTTAAAGCCTCGCTTAATGCTGCTTCGATATCACTTGCGCTAACTTTCGTCTCCGCTTCTTTCTCTCTAGCCTCACGACGTTTCCGATGGTAAGTTAATCCTGTACCAGCAGGAATCAAGCGACCAACTACTACATTTTCTTTTAATCCACGAAGACGATCCGCTTTTCCTGTGACCGAAGCCTCGGTAAGAACTCGAGTGGTCTCTTGAAAAGAAGCAGCAGAAATAAAGCTTTCTGTTGCAAGAGAGGCTTTAGTAATACCAAGAAGAAGTCGCTCATACTTGGCAGGAACTTTTCCTTCAAGTGCTAGTTTTTCATTTTCTTCAAGTATTCTGGTGAACTCAACCTGTTCTCCTTTCACAAAAGACGAATCACCCATGGCGGTGACCTCAGCCTTGCGCAACATCTGGCGGCATATAACTTCGATATGCTTATCGTTTATTTTAACACCTTGCAATCGATAAACTTCTTGAATCTCATTGACAATGTACTCCGCCAGGGAGTCTACACCCTGTAAGCGCAGAATATCATGAGAGTTCTCAGGGCCATCAGCAATCATTTCGCCCTTAGTGACATTCTCGCCTTCGAACACACCCAATTGGTGCCACTTAGGTATCAATAACTCATAATGGTCACTTCCGTCAGGAAGTAATTTTCCATTGGGGGGTGTAATAACTAATCTTCGCTTACCTTTGGTCTCTTTACCAAAAGTTACGGTACCAGAAATTTCAGCTAATATAGCTGGATCTTTTGGCTTGCGAGCTTCAAACAAATCAGCTACACGGGGTAATCCGCCAGTAATGTCCCGAGTTTTAGACCCCTCTTGTGGGATACGAGCAATAATATCACCAACCCCTACATGATTATTGTCGCGAATACTAAGAATGGCATTGGGCGGCAACATATAGTGTGCGGGCACAGTAGAGTTGACAAAGGTTAATTCTTTTCCTTTGTCATCAAGCAAGGTAACCATCGGTTTAATGTCTTTACCAGCAGATGGGCGCTCATTAGGATCAATTACTGCAATATTTGAAAGGCCCGTCATCTCATCAGTTTGAGTTCGTATGCTAAGCCCCTCCTCCATACCAGAAAAAGTCACCTGTCCAGCAACCTCAGTAATAATTGGGTGTGTGTGCGGATCCCAACTAGCTACCACATCGCCAGCAGCAACAATAGAGCCTTCTTTCACTCTAATCACAGCCCCATAAGGCAACCTATAGCGTTCACGCTCTCTACCATTTTCATCAGCTAGAGCCAAGCCACCAGATCGCGATACAGCTACAAGCTCTCCATTTTCACGCTCTACTACCTTAATGTTAATTAAGCGGACTTTTCCGCCTGTTTTCACCTGAACGCTATCAGCAGCAGAGGCACGAGACGCTGCGCCACCAATGTGGAATGTACGCATAGTAAGTTGTGTGCCAGGCTCTCCAATAGATTGGGCGGCAACAACTCCAACTGCTTCACCAGAATTAATCCTGTGGCCTCGGGCTAGGTCTCGTCCATAACATTGCGAACATATGCCATGACGAGTCTCACAGGTAATTGGGGAGCGGACTTTAAGCTCGTCTATACCTAGTAGCTCGATACTTTCTACGCATTTCTCATCAATCATATAGCCAGCTTGCAGTATAACTTTCTTCGAGCCAGGCTTAACTACATCGACTGCAACTACACGCCCCAGAATCCGGTCACCCAGAGATTCAATGATATCTCCACCTTCAATAACTGGAGTCATTAGTAGCCCCTCTGATGTTCCGCAATCTTCCTCAACAACTACTAAGTCTTGCGATACATCAACTAGTCGGCGAGTCAAATAACCAGAATTGGCTGTCTTTAGAGCAGTATCCGCCAAACCTTTTCGAGCTCCATGCGTTGATATAAAATATTGCAGCACGTTCAAACCTTCACGGAAATTAGCGGTAATTGGTGTTTCAATAATAGATCCATCGGGACGAGCCATCAATCCACGCATACCTGCTAGCTGTCGAATCTGTGCAGGAGAGCCTCTGGCTCCAGAATCTGCCATAATAAATACTGAATTAAAAGAGGCTTGTAACTCTATATCACCAGCTTTGTTGACAACCTCTTCCGTGCTAATCACTTCCATCATTGCCTTGGCAACCAGATCATTAGCGCGAGACCAGATATCAACTACTTTATTATACTTTTCCCCCTGCGTTACAAGGCCTGAGGCAAACTGACTTTCTATCTCTTTCACTTCGTTCTCAGCCTGAGCAATGATATCTCCCTTGGATAAAGGAATGGTAAAATCATTTACTCCAATAGAGGCGCCAGACTTAGTAGAGAAATCAAACCCGGTATACATAAGCTGATCTGCAAAAATTACCGTTGCCTTCAATCCAACATCACGATAGCAACGATTAATAATTTTTGAGATTGCTTTTTTAGTCATAGGCTGGTTAACCATGTCGTAGCTTAAACCATCCGGAACAATGTCCCAGAGTAGAGCACGACCCACTGTTGTCTCTACAATATATCTTTTGGATTGAGCATCACCTTGTTCGTCAAAAAGGACCTGATTAATGCGTACTTTTACTCGAGCCTGAAGATGAACCTGCTTTCCATAGTAAGCCCCGGATACTTCTTTCAGGTCGCCAAAAATACGACCTTCACCCAATGCATTAACTCTTTCCCGGGTCATCCAATACAACCCTAGAACAACATCCTGAGAAGGAACAATAATTGGCTCCCCGCTTGCAGGAGACAAGATATTGTTGGTTGACATCATCAAGGCGCGGGACTCGAGCTGGGCCTCCAAAGTTAACGGCACATGAACCGCCATCTGGTCGCCATCGAAGTCTGCGTTATATGCTGCACAAACTAGTGGGTGTAATTGAATTGCTTTCCCTTCAATAAGAACTGGCTCAAAAGCCTGAATGCCTAGCCTGTGAAGTGTTGGGGCGCGATTGAGCAACACTGGGTGCTCGCGAATCACCTCGTCAAGAATATCCCAAACTATAAGCTCTTCACGTTCAACCATTTTTTTAGCAGCTTTTATTGTGGTAGCCAGCCCTCGAAGCTCAAGTTTTGAAAAAATAAATGGCTTAAATAGCTCTAATGCCATACGTTTAGGTAGTCCACACTGATGTAACCGTAGAGTTGGACCAACTACAATTACAGAACGCCCAGAGTAATCTACACGCTTACCCAATAAATTCTGACGGAAACGACCCTGTTTACCTTTAATCATGTCTGCAAGCGATTTCAAAGGTCGCTTATTAGACCCAGTGATAGCTCGACCGCGACGTCCATTATCTAAAAGAGCATCGACTGATTCTTGGAGCATGCGTTTTTCGTTTCTTACAATTATATCTGGCGCATTTAGCTCTAATAAGCGTTTTAGACGATTATTGCGATTAATTACTCGACGGTATAAGTCATTCAAATCAGATGTAGCAAAACGGCCTCCATCAAGAGGGACCAATGGTCTTAAATCTGGCGGTAATACTGGCAATGCCTCAAGGATCATCCATTCAGGCTTGTTGCCAGAACCAAGGAAGGCCTCTAGTAATTTGAGTCGTTTAGATAATTTTTTTATTTTTGTTTCTGAGCGAGTATTTGGTATCTCCTCGCGGATGATTGCAATTTCTTGATTCATGTCAAGATCTTTCATTAGGCTCTGAATACCTTCTGCACCCATTGTTGCCTCAAACTCATCACCAAATTCTTCCATAGCTTGAAAGTATTCATCGTCTGTCAGCAATTGACCGCGATCAAGTGTAGTCATGCCAGGATCAGTCACAATGAATGACTCAAAATACAGCACTCTTTCTATTTCACGAAGAGTCATGTCTAAAATCAGACCAATACGAGATGGTAAAGATTTAAGGAACCATATATGGGCAACTGGGCACGCTAGCTCAATATGAGCCATTCTGTCCCGACGTACCTTGGCAAGAGTCACCTCTACACCACACTTTTCGCAGACAATGCCGCGATGCTTCATGCGTTTGTATTTCCCACAAAGGCACTCATAATCCTTTACTGGACCAAAAATTTTAGCACAAAACAAACCTTCTCGCTCTGGCTTAAAGGTCCGATAATTAATGGTTTCCGGCTTCTTAACTTCACCATAAGACCATGACCGAATCATATCCGGTGATGCTAGGCCAATACGAATTGCATCAAATTCGTCTGTTTGATCTTGTGATTTGAGCAGATTTAGTAAGTCTTTCAACGCCTTTCTCCAAGATGGGTACTATATTTTAATAGCGGGCAAATGATCCGCCCCAATTTATATTTTTCTTCGACTTTTAGCTGTGGTTATTTGTCTACTTCTAGCTCGATGTTTATAGCCAGCGAGCGTATTTCCTTAACCAACACATTAAAGGATTCCGGCATACCTGGATCCATACGATGATCGCCATCAACAATGTTTTTATACATTTTAGTGCGGCCACTCACGTCATCAGATTTAACTGTCAGCATCTCTTGTAGAGTATAAGAGGCGCCGTAGGCCTCTAGAGCCCACACCTCCATCTCACCAAAGCGTTGGCCGCCAAACTGAGCTTTACCCCCCAAGGGTTGCTGGGTAACCAGACTATAAGATCCTGTAGATCGAGCATGCATTTTGTCATCTACTAGGTGATTTAATTTCAACATATACATATAGCCAACAGTAACCGGACGCTCAAACATATCACCTGTTCGGCCGTCATATAGCTGCATTTGACCACTTTCAGGGAGATCTGCCAGCTTCAGCAATTGCTTTATTTCAACCTCATCTGCACCATCAAAAACAGGGGTTGCCATGGGTACACCGGCCCGAAGATTTTGCGCAAGTTCATCAAATTCCTGGCTTGACAGCTTGTCAAGATCAACTTTTTGGGTCCCTATACCAACGTCATACACTTCTTGCAAAAATTTACGAATTTCAGCAGTCTTTATTTGCTCTTGGAGCATCTTGTCTATCTTCTCACCTAGAGTTTTTGCTGCAAGCCCCATATGTGTTTCAAGCACCTGCCCTACATTCATTCGAGAAGGTACACCCAAAGGGTTTAATACAATATCAACAGGTACGCCATGCTCGTCATGCGGCATATCCTCAACTGGCATGATTACTGAAATTACCCCTTTGTTGCCGTGACGGCCAGCCATCTTGTCTCCTGGCTGCACTCGACGCTTAACAGCAAGGTACACCTTAACTGTTTTCAAAACACCAGGGGCAAGATCATCGCCACTTTGAAGTTTATTCTTCTTATCTTCATATCGCTCATCTAAGATAGAGCGACGTTCTTTAAGCATTTCGTCGGCGCGACTTAATTGCTCATTAAGAGCTTCATCAGACATACGAACACCAAACCATTCTGAGCTAGCAAATGCAGCCGCAACCTCAGTTGTTAATTTGTCTCCTTTTTTGAGTCCAGGGGCCTTGATTATCTCGCTTCCAGAAAAAGCAGTCGTTAAACGTTCAAATGTAGCATTTTCCATGATGCGAAATTCATCATTAAGATCAAGCCTAAATTGAGTAAGCGCAGTAGTTTCAATCTCTAATGACCGCTGATCTTTTTCTAGGCCTTCACGTGTAAATACTTGCACGTCAATAACCGTGCCTTTAGTTCCAGACGGTACGCGCAAAGAAGTATCTTTTACATCAGAAGCCTTCTCACCAAAAATGGCGCGTAAAAGTTTTTCTTCCGGAGTCAGCTGCGTTTCACCTTTTGGTGTTACCTTACCTACGAGGATATCGCCAGCAACTACCTCGGCACCAATATAAACAATGCCAGACTCATCTAATCGAGAAAGAGCAGCCTCTCCAACATTAGGAATGTCAGCAGTAATTTCCTCAGAGCCCAGCTTAGTGTCACGCGCTGTGGCGGTAAGTTCTTGAATGTGAATTGTTGTAAAACGATCCTCTTCGACAACACGCTCGGAAATGAGGATAGAGTCTTCAAAGTTGTAGCCATTCCATGGCATAAAGGCAATACGCATATTTTGACCTAAGGCTAACTCACCCATATCAATAGATGGCCCATCCCCAAGAATATCACCCTTAGCTATAGCATCCCCCAGACAAACTATGGGGCGCTGATTAATGCATGTATTTTGATTTGATCGTGTATATTTGGTCAAATTATAGATATCAACACCGGCATCGCCAGTCTCAACCTCTGAATCATTGACTCGAACGACAATCCTGCTAGCGTCTACACTTTCAATCTCGCCGCCTCGACGTGCAACCACACAGACCCCGGAGTCAGAGGCCACAAAGCGCTCAAATCCTGTACCCACTAGTGGCTTTTGAGCCTTCAATGTAGGCACCGCCTGTCGTTGCATGTTTGAACCCATCAGCGCACGGTTTGCATCATCATGCTCTAGAAATGGTATCAATGCTGCAGCTACAGAAACAACTTGCTGTGGAGAAACATCCATATAATGAACTTCATCAGGCGACTTAAGGTTAAATTCTCCCTGATAGCGAACACTCACAAGTTCTTCCGATAAGAGCCCTTTCTTATTTACGGATGCAGATGCTTGGGCAATAACATATTCAGCTTCATTGATGGCTGACATGTACTCTATGTCATCAGTGACTTTGCCGCCAACAACCTTGCGATAAGGAGTTTCTAAAAATCCATAATCATTAGTTCTGGCATAGGCCGACAATGAGTTAATCAGTCCAATATTTGGACCCTCTGGGGTCTCAATGGGGCAGACTCTACCATAGTGGGTCGGATGAACATCACGCACCTCAAAACCTGCACGCTCGCGAGTCAACCCGCCTGGCCCAAGGGCTGAAATGCGACGCTTATGCGTGACTTCTGACAGCGGATTGTTCTGATCCATAAACTGAGACAGCTGACTTGATCCAAAAAATTCTTTCATAGCAGCAGCAACAGGCTTGGCATTCACCAAATCTTGGGGCATTAAACCATCGGCCTCAGCAACAGAAAGGCGTTCTTTGACGGCACGTTCAACTCGAACAAGACCAATGCGGAACTGATTTTCAGCCATTTCACCCACAGATCGTATGCGTCGGTTACCAAGATGGTCAATATCATCGACGATCCCTTTTCCATCGCGGATACCAATCAGTACCCTTAGAACACCAACAATGTCTTCTTTGCTTAAAATTCCTTCGCCACTTTCTTCTTTGCGGCCAAGACGACGATTAAACTTCATTCGACCAACAGTTGACAGGTCATACCGATCTAAACTGAAGAATAAGTTATTAAATAGATTCTCGGCAGATTCTTTTGTAGGGGGTTCACCTGGGCGCATCATGCGATAGATTTCCACCAATGCTTCTAGCTGCGTGCGCGTACTATCTGATCTTAATGTATCCGCAATAAATGAGCCACGATCAAGATCATTTGTATAGATAGACTCAATCGAAGAAAGTCCTGCAGCGCGTAATTGCGCTAATATTTCCTCAGTAATCTCTGTATTACAATCCAGTAAAACCTCACCAGTCTCTGGATTAATCACATCTTTAGCTAGCGGACGTCCATAGAGATACTCTGCTGGAACAGCCAATTTGGTAATTTTTTGTTTTTCCAGATCCCTCACATGGCGCGCTGTTATGCGACGTCCATCTGGAACAATCACGTTACCTTTTTTGTCTGTAATGTCAAAATTTGCGATATCCCCACGCAATCTTGAGGGTACGAGATCTAGGGTATAAGTGTCATCCTTGCACAGATTAAAAGTACTAGTTTCAAAAAACTCAGCCAACATTTCTTCGGCACTAAAGCCAAGTGCGCGCAATAGCATTGTCGCTGGTAACTTACGTCGACGGTCAATACGCACAAAAACTAAGTCTTTTGGGTCAAATTCAAAATCAAGCCATGAGCCACGATAAGGAATTATTCGGGCAGAGTACAACAGCTTACCTGAAGAGTGCGTTTTCCCTTTATCGTGATCGAAAAATACCCCTGGAGAGCGATGCAATTGAGATACAACAACTCTCTCAGTGCCGTTAATGATAAAAGTTCCATTGTTAGTCATCAATGGGATTTCACCCATGTAAACTTCTTGTTCTTTGATATCTTTAATAGTTTTATATGAAGAATCTTTATCGTAAATCATTAGGCGGACACGAACTCTAAGCGCGCATCCAAAAGTGACACTTCGAAGCTTGCACTCCTCTTCATCAAAGACCGGCTTACCCAACCTATAATCTACATATTCAAGTCCCGCATTCCCCGAATAACTTACAATTGGAAACACAGACTTAAATGCTGCATGCAAACCGGCTTCCATTCTGTCTTCGGTTGGAACACCCATTTGCGTAAAATTTCGATAGGAGTCCATCTGAATTGCAAGCAAATAAGGTAAGTCCATAACCTGCGGAAGCTTCCCAAAATCCTTACGGATGCGTTTTTTCTCAGTATACGAGTAGGCCATCATATTCCCCATCAAGATCGTTTAGCCTTTGGGCTTTACGAGCTGTTTAGTACCTTATGTAAGGCTACTAACCTTTTGCAGAAAAGGATTTTTTCTTAACGCCAACTACCTGTTCAGCATAAAAGCGCTAAAGGGCCAGAAGGTTTTACCCCTCCAGCCCAAGTCCAGCTAATCATAAGACAACCGGCCGTCTCAAGCTTATTTAAGCTCGCAAGTAGCGCCGGCTTCTTCGAGCTGCTTCTTGGCCTCTTCCGCATCCGCTGGAGAAGCGCCTTCTTTGATAAGCGAAGGGGCACTATCTACAAGATCTTTCGCTTCTTTTAAGCCTAACCCAGTGATAGCACGAACAGCTTTAATAACGTTTACTTTCTTCTCACCCATTGAAGTGAGCATCACATCAAACGAATCTTTAACTTCCGGGGCATCCCCAGAATCTCCACCGGCTACTGGAGCAGCAACAGCAACAGCAGCTTGCGCAGATACTCCAAATTTTTCTTCCATTGCAGCTACAAGTTCCACAACTTCCATTACGCTCATTGAAGCAATCGCTTCTAAAATGTCATCTTTGGACAGAGCCATGACCTATCTCCTAATTAAATAAATTTATTAAACTGTTCTATGATTTATGCAGCTTTCTGCTTTTGATCACTGACAGCTCCTACAACACGAGTTACTTTGGTGGGCACTTCATTAAGAGTACGAACCAATTTAATAACTGGCGCAAGCGTTACATTTGCCAACTGTCCTAGAGCTTGCTCTAAGGTTGGTAGCTTAGCTAGCACGTCGATCTGCTCTTTGCCCAACAACTGACCACTGACAGAAAGAGCTTTTACTTCAAATTTATCATTTGCCTTCGCAAAATCTTTAAATAAGCGAGCTGCAGCGCCTGGGTCTTCCATAGAAAAACCAAAGAGCGACGGACCCGTCAACACTTCATTTACACACTCAAACTCTGTACCTTCAAACGCGCGTTTCGCAAGTGTATTGCGAATAACACGAATATCGATATTTTGTTCGCGTGCTTTTTCACGAAAAGTTGTCATGTCAGTCACACTAACACCGCGAGCATCAGCAATTACCAATGACAACGCATTGGAAGCGGTCGCGCTAACTTCAACTACAATCGCTTTCTTGCCTTCGAGATTTAATGCCACAAGACTATCTCCTCGACTTAATTGGTCCACCCAAAGCAGGCTTCTCAATTGGTTAGGCATCAACATAAAATACTATTGATGCAATTTCGGCGAAAAAATCCAGTCATACAAATACTGAATCGGGTTACACCATTTGCGTAGGCGTTTCTTCAGCCAGAAAAATAGCTGGAGATTTCATTAAACCTTATAAAAGGCACCTACGGTCTTTAACAGCCTAAGCAGAAAAAATGCTCAGACCCCAAAGTTAAACCTGGCCTCACAACTTAAAGGCCATTGCGTCTTATGCTTCTAGAGACGCCTGATCAATTAGTAATCCAGGGCCCATTGTCGTTGAAAGTACTATTTTTTTAAGAAATACGCCCTTTGCTGATGCTGGCTTAGCCTTCTTTAAATCTACAATCAACGCTTCAAGATTTTCTTTTAACGACACAACATCAAAATCAAGACTGCCAATTGCGCCATGAATTATGCCGTTCTTGTCTATACGGTAACGAACCTGTCCAGCCTTAGCATTTTTAACAGCTGTGACTACATCCGGAGTTACAGTACCAGTTTTAGGGTTTGGCATCAGGCCACGAGGCCCAAGAACTTGACCCAAAAGACCAACTACTCGCATAGCAGCAGGTTCAGCAATAACTACATCAAAATTCATATTTCCAGCTTTGATATCTTCTGCTAGATCTTCCATTCCAACTAGATCGGCCCCAGCCGCTTTCGCTGCCTCTGCAGCATCACCTTGAGCAAAGACTGCGACTCTAACATTTTTACCGGTACCATGAGGGAGTGTTGTAGCTCCACGTACTGCTTGGTCTGATTTACGAGGATCAATACCCAAATTCACTGCAACGTCAACCACTTCAGAAAATTTGACAGTAGAAACTTCCTTCAGCAAAGATACCGCTTCGCTAATTGAGTATTGCTTACCAATTTGAATTTTTTCACGAATAGCGCGTATGCGCTTAGATAGCTTAGCCATTTATACGCCCTCCACATCAAGACCAATAGACCGAGCAGAACCAGCGATAGTTCTAACAGCTGCATCAATGTCAGAAGCAGTCAGGTCGGCTTTTTTGATTTTTACAATTTCCTCTAATTGCGCTCGAGTAACTGCTCCAACTTTACTTGTATTAGGAGTAGCGCTTCCTTTTTCAACTCCCGCAGCTTTCTTTAATAAGTATGATGCAGGCGAGGTTTTCATAGCAAATGTAAAACTTTTATCCGCATAGACACTAATCACAACAGGTACAGGAGAGCCAGACTCTAAATCCTGCGTCTGGGCATTAAACGCCTTGCAAAATTCCATAATATTGACGCCTTTTTGACCTAAGGCAGGACCCACAGGGGGGCTTGGATTAGCCTTTCCTGCCGGTACTTGAAGCTTTATATACGAATCTACTTTCTTAGCCATTTATTTTCTCCAAAAGTGGGTGTAACGCCTCAAAGCTTCCATAAAAACAGCTCATCTCAGGCTTCCCAGCTATAGCCCAACACAGACATTAGCAATAAAAAAATTTAGATCTTCTCTACTTGAACAAATTCGAGCTCGACAGGTGTATTGCGCCCAAAAATTGATACGGACACTCGCACTCTGCTTTTCTCATAGTTAACTTCTTCTACTACACCATTAAAATCATTAAATGGCCCGTCAATGACGCGGACCACTTCGCCTGCCTCAAAAATAGTCTTAGGCCTAGGCTTATCTTCAGAATCTTGCACTCGTTGTAAAATCGCATCTGCTTCTTTGTCTGTAATTGGGGCAGGCATATCTGCCTTGCCTCCAATAAACCCTAATACCCTGGGGGTTGCCTTGACCATATGCCAAGAATCATCATTCAGTTCCATCTGCACAAGAACATAGCCAGGAAAAAACTTACGTTCGCTTTTGCGTCTTTGGCCGCCTTTGATTTCCACCACCTCTTCTGTAGGCACAAGAATATCACCAAAACTGTCCTCCATACCATTAAGGATAACGCGGTCTTTAATCGCTGCAGCAACTTTCTTTTCATAGCCCGAATAGGCATGTACAACGTACCAGCGCATGTGAACCCCTTAACCTATAACCATGGAAGCAATCCAGCCAAAAAATGTGTCTAAACCCCACAAAATCAAAGACATAATTAGCACCACAGCTACTACCATCAACGTTGTCTGGTTGCGTTCTTGTCGCGTAGGCCAAACAACTCTGCAAGCTTCGTTATATGCTCCGTGCATTAACGCTATCAAGCTGTCGCCTTTTTTCGTCTTTGAGCCAATAAAAGCAACACAAACTGCAATGAAAATCCAAGCTACCGCACGATAAAGCAGCGACTCCTCGGAGAAGTAGTGATTACCATAAATTGCTCCGGCGGTTAACGAAACAACAATCGACCATTTCAGGCTGTCCAACCTATACTGCTTTTCTTCCGTAGTCGCATTCATATTGCATTGCGCCCCTACTTGTCTTGTTTAATGAATAAAGGCCAGCTTCAAGCATGTTATTGGCAGGCCAGGAGGGACTCGAACCCCCAACACCCGGTTTTGGAGACCGGTGCTCTACCAATTGAACTACTGGCCTATCGTATAAACCTAAAAAACACGACAACAATAAAGTCGAGACCTCAAAGAAGCCTCGACTTTGCATCAACGTAGCCTACTTGTTACTCAATAATCTTTGCTACAACACCAGCCCCTACCGTGCGTCCGCCTTCACGGATCGCAAAACGTAGACCTTCTTCCATAGCAATTGGATTAATTAGTGTAACTACCATCTTGATATTATCACCAGGCATCACCATCTCAACACCGTCCGGCAACTCACAAGCACCCGTAACATCTGTAGTTCGGAAATAAAATTGAGGACGATAGCCTTTAAAGAAAGGTGTATGACGGCCACCTTCATCTTTTGACAAAACATACACTTCAGCTTCAAATTTAGTGTGCGGATTAACAGAACCTGGTTTAGCTAGCACTTGGCCACGCTCTATTTCTTCACGCTTAGTGCCGCGCAACAAAATACCACAATTCTCACCAGCGCGACCTTCATCAAGCAACTTGCGGAACATTTCTACGCCCGTACAAGTAGTTTTCGTAGTATCGTTAATGCCGATAATTTCGATCTCTTCGCCAACTTTAACAACCCCACGTTCAATACGGCCAGTTACAACAGTACCACGGCCGGCAATAGAAAATACGTCTTCAATGGGCATCAGGAACGGCTGATCAACTGCTCGAACTGGGTCTGGAATGAAAGAATCTAGCGTCTCAACAAGAGTTTTTACAGCTGTAGTGCCCAGCTCGTTATCATCTTCTCCATTAAGTGCCATTAATGCAGAACCTGCAATAATTGGGGTGTCATCTCCAGGGAACTCGTAAGTATCAAGCAGTTCACGAAGCTCCATTTCTACCAATTCGATCATTTCGTTGTATTCATCGGAGCCAACTCCACCACAATCCGCGGCAAGCAAGTCAGCCTTGTTCAAAAAAACCACAACATAAGGAACACCAACTTGACGAGCAAGAAGGATATGCTCACGCGTCTGAGGCATAGGACCGTCAGTGGCACCACAAACTAAGATCGCACCATCCATTTGGGCTGCACCTGTAATCATGTTTTTTACATAATCCGCGTGACCCGGGCAATCAACATGGGCGTAGTGACGATTAGGGGTATCGTACTCTACGTGAGACGTAGCAATAGTGATACCGCGAGCACGCTCTTCTGGTGCATTATCAATACCATCAAACGCAACTGCCGCTCCTCCCCATACTTCTGCACATACGCGAGTCAGCGCTGCGGTTAGTGTGGTTTTACCATGGTCTACGTGACCAATTGTGCCCACATTGACGTGGGTCTTATTACGCTCAAATTTTTCTTTTGCCATGACAAAAACTCCTCAATCAATACTTGCACTACATTTATAGTTAAAATTAACGGTATACCGTATCTTATTAAACACTGGAGCTCATAACCGGATTTGAACCGGTGACCTCTTCCTTACCAAGGAAGTGCTCTACCGACTGAGCTATATGAGCATTAACTTTCGCTGTCGGTAGTATCTGGAGCGGGTAGCGGGAATCGAACCCGCACCATCAGCTTGGAAGGCTGAGGTTCTACCATTGAACCATACCCGCCTATAACCGCGACTCAACAGAACAACTTTTCTGCTGGGACCAAATCTATTTTTTGTTGCAAAAATAACCTACCCATATACTCATCATCGAAAATAACCAATCAATGACGCCACAATCTCTAGCCTCTAAGCCAAAAAAACACTTAGTCGCATAACGTACATAGTACCAAATTAGTACCAAATCTAAAAATTTGGTGCAGGGGGGTGGATTCGAACCACCGAAGCTTTCGCGTCAGAGTTACAGTCTGATCCCTTTGACCGCTCGGGAACCCCTGCGTAAAAGGCTGCACATCGTCCACATCCATAGTACGGCTTCCCTATTGCAACTACCCCAAGACTCCGGTCATGCTAAATATTGGAGCTGGCGAGAGGAGTCGAACCCCCGACCGGCTGATTACAAGTCAGCTGCTCTACCAACTGAGCTACGCCAGCCCAAACCCTATACACAAATAGGGAGCGCGATTTTAGTGAATGTTGACACTATAATCAACAGCTGATGTGGCATAAAATGAATTTTTCATGTTTTTTATGAATAAGTTGCTCTATCGCAACAAATAATAATCAAATTACTAGTCAATAAATCTAGGTTACGGAAAATTTTAACCCATCTAAAACTAGTTCTGGTTCAAAATATACCAAATCATCGAATATAGTCGCCAGCTGCTCTCCATTTCCACCAGTCAATATAATCTGGGTTGCCATTTTTTGATCTTGCATGCTTTCAGCAATCGATTCAACCATCGATTTTAACATCAGCAGTTGCCCTCTAATTACACACTGCTGGGTTGACTGGCCGGGCAATAAACACGCTGAATGTCTCATGTCTAGCAATTTTATACTTACATTCTTGGTACCAGCCAATAAGGCTTTTTGCACCATTTCAAGGCCAGGCATTATATAGCCCCCTAGATGCTGCCCACTACCATCTACAACATCCAAAGTGATTGCGCTACCAGCATCAACAATGACACATGGTAATCGAAATCTATTATAGGCGGCCACAATGGCCATCCAGCGATCGACCCCCATAGTCGATGGGTCGGCATAGCCACAAAAAACCCCGGCAGTCTCTTTTTCAGACTTAGCTTCGAAAAATAAACACTTTCTCTGGGATGAATACAGGGCTATTCTTTTTACAATGCTCCTGTCACTGACAGAAGACATCCTGATTTTGTCTAGCAAGGGAGTTTGATCTAATTTCCGTAACCACGATTCAATATCTTCGTTAGCAACAACGCCTCGAGATTGAACAATGTCGTCCAAAAATACTCGCCACTTAATTCTGGTATTACCCGCATCGACCTCGAGAATCATTCGAATCCTCGCAAGCTAATTTCTCCACCGCTGAATATTTTTACCGCTCCATCCACTTCTAGTATTAAGGCTCCACTATTATCTATACCGCGAACAATGCCTTCGACAGAATTATTCATCATAAGCAATTTTACCTTTTTATTCATAAATGCATCATGCTGCAACCATTCTTCTTTGTAGCCCACAAAGCCTGTTTTTTTATATTTACTTAACAGCAACAAAAGTTGATCTATAATAATCCCGGCAAGTTGGTTTCTTCCCACCCTGGAGTCCGATAACTCACTAACATTTGCCCATGCCTGAGCAATCGATCCAGAAAACTGTCCCGACATATTTATGTTAACCCCTACGCCAATCACAACCTGGCAGTACCCAGAAGGATCGCCAACAACTTCCAGTAAAATTCCACCAATTTTTTTATTCTGATATAACAGGTCATTTGGCCACTTAAGGCTTAAGCCTTCGACACCCAGCAATCTAAGCCCGCGAAGCACTACAACAGCCACAGCAAGACTTAAACCTTCTATTTCCTTCACGCCGCCGTCAAAACCCCAGACTAAAGAAAGATAAAGGTTGCACCCATAAGGACTGACCCAAGATTTACCACGACGACCGCGACCGCTTGTTTGCTCTTCAGCTAAAACTACCCAGCCAGACGCATTGTCTTGCTCGGCACGCTGTCTAGCAAGTATGTTAGTAGAAGACACTGTCGATAAAAGTTGTATCTTTAACAATAGGGGCTTGACAGCTGCAGACAACTGGCGATGAATTAGGTTTATGTCTAGCAACTCGAGACCACCAGATATTCGATATCCACAACCTTTTTTGGATTCAAGCAGTATGCCCAATAAGCTAATTTTTTGTGCTTGCTTCCAGACAGCTGACCTAGAAATCCCTAGCTCTTTGCCTAAATTCTCACCAGAGTGATATCTTCCATCACTGAGAATAGTTAACAATCTATCCATTTGAATTCAACAAGAAAAGCATGGTGTTCTTCCATATAAAGTGTATCCCAATCAATAACAGCAGCAATGAAAAATACCTTTTTAGTATTTCAGAAGGTAACTGGTATGCTAACTTCGCCCCCACTTTTGCAAAAAATATACTTGCAATGATGATGCCAAAAAAAGCTGGGGCATACACAAAACCAATAGTTTTTTCTGGTAATTCTTGACTACCCAATCCTTGAACTGCGTATACAATGGCCCCACTAAAGGCTATAGGTAAGCCACAAGCTGCTGATGTTGCAACAGCATTCTTCATTGGCATTTGAGTCCAAGAAAAATAGGGTACCGATAATGAACCGCCCCCAATACCAAATACGCTAGAGAAAAATCCAATAACTGAACCAATAAACGACTTCCCAATATAGCCTGGCATAGCCACCACCAGGGAAGACTTACTCGGTATCGCCATAGCGAGGGCCACGCAACAAAGAAAAATACCAAAGGTGAGTTGCAAAAAAAGCCCTGTAATACTGATAGCAAAGCTGGCACCTAAAGCAGCTCCAACAAGTATGCCTGGCGATAACCATAAGGCTACAGGCCAGACTACCAAACCGTGCTTATGGTGAGAAGCAACAGAACTAATAGAGGTCACCGCTATGGTGGCTAAAGAAGTGCCTATAGCCATATGTGTCAATACTTCAGAAGAAAAATTTTGGGCAGAAAAAGTGAAAATTAGTATTGGCACAATCACCACGCCTCCGCCAAGACCAAATAATCCGCTAACCATCCCTGCGGCAGCACCAAGACAAAGATAGAGAATAAAAATATCCATATTTTGCTCATGAAAAAAATAATGAGCAAGTATTATGCCCGATTTTTGAATATGTTAAATCCAGAGATCGCATCCATTTCAAAAATAAAAAAAAACGCCCTGATTCGTCTGAATCAGGGCGTTTGAATTAAAAACCTGGCGATGACCTACTCTCACATGGGGAAACCCCACACTACCATCGGCGATACATCGTTTCACTTCTGAGTTCGGGATGGGATCAGGTGGTACCAAAGCTCTATGGTCGCCAGGAAAACTGTTATGAGTCAAAATCAATTAATTATATTAATTGGTCTAGTCTCAAATAGGGTGCAGAAATGTTAAAACAACAAATTTTTATTTTATATAGGTTCTTAATGCAGTCATTTCTATTATATGGTCAAGCCTCACGGGCAATTAGTACTGGTTAGCTCAACACTTCACAGTGCTTACACATCCAGCCTATCAACGTCCTAGTCTTGAACGGCCCTTCAGGGGACTTAAAGTCCCAGGGAGATCTAATCTTGGAGGGGGCTTCCCGCTTAGATGCTTTCAGCGGTTATCCTGTCCAAACATAGCTACCGGGCAATGCCATTGGCATGACAACCCGAACACCAGAGGTCTGTCCACTTCGGTCCTCTCGTACTAGAAGCAGCTCTCCTCAAATCTCCAACGCCCACACCAGATAGGGACCGAACTGTCTCACGACGTTCTAAACCCAGCTCGCGTACCACTTTAAATGGCGAACAGCCATACCCTTGGGACCGGCTTCAGCCCCAGGATGTGATGAGCCGACATCGAGGTGCCAAACACCGCCGTCGATGTGAACTCTTGGGCGGTATCAGCCTGTTATCCCCGGAGTACCTTTTATCCGTTGAGCGATGGCCCTTCCATACAGAACCACCGGATCACTATGACCTACTTTCGTACCTGCTCGACTTGTCAGTCTCACAGTCAAGCACCCTTATGCCATTGCACTCATAGCATGATTTCCGACCATGCCGAGGGTACCTTCGTGCTCCTCCGTTACTCTTTGGGAGGAGACCGCCCCAGTCAAACTACCCACCAGACACTGTCCCCGATCCGGATAACGGACCTGGGTTAGAACCCCGAACATACCAGGGTGGTATTTCAAGGATGGCTCCACGCAATCTAGCGATCACGCTTCAAAGCCTCCCACCTATCCTACACAGATAGGTTCAAAGTTCAGTGCCAAGCTATAGTAAAGGTTCACGGGGTCTTTCCGTCTAGGTGCGGGTATACGGCATCTTAACCGCAAATTCAATTTCACTGAGCCTCTGGTGGAGACAGCGCCGCCGTCGTTACGCCATTCGTGCAGGTCGGAACTTACCCGACAAGGAATTTCGCTACCTTAGGACCGTTATAGTTACGGCCGCCGTTTACCGGGGCTTCGATCAAGAGCTTCGTCCGAAGACTAACCCCATCAATTAACCTTCCGGCACCGGGCAGGCGTCACACCTTATACGTCCACTTACGTGTTTGCAAAGTGCTGTGTTTTTAATAAACAGTCGCAGCGGCCTGGTCACTTCGGCTGTCGACAGCTTACGGAGCAAGTCCGATCACCGCCAACAGCGCACCTTCTCCCGAAGTTACGGTGCCATTTTGCCTAGTTCCTTCACCAGAGTTGTCTCAAGCGCCTTGGTATTCTCTACCTGACCACCTGTGTCGGTTTGGAGTACGGTTTCTTATTACCTGAAGCTTAGAAGCTTTTCTTGGAAGCATGGCATCGACCACTCGGCTCAAAAGAGAGCCTCGCCATCACGTCTCAGAGTAATGTTCTCCCGGATTTACCTAAGAGAACCCCCTACACGCTTAGATCGGGACAACCAACGCCCGTCTGATCTAGCCTACTCCGTCCCTCCATCGCAATAATAAGAAGTAAAGGAATATTAACCTTTTTTCCATCGACTACGCATTTCTGCCTCGCCTTAGGGGCCGACTAACCCTACCCTGATTAGCATGGGATAGGAAACCTTGGTCTTTCGGCGAGGGGGTTTTTCACCCCCTTTATCGTTACTCATGTCAGCATTCGCACTTCTGATACCTCCAGCAGACTTCTCAATCTACCTTCAACGGCTTACAGAACGCTCCTCTACCATGCGTGTAAACACGCATCCACAGCTTCGGTTACCAGTTTAGCCCCGTTATATCTTCCGCGCAGGCCGACTCGACTAGTGAGCTATTACGCTTTCTTTAAAGGATGGCTGCTTCTAAGCCAACCTCCTAGCTGTCTTAGCCTTCCCACTTCGTTTCCCACTTAACTGGTATTTGGGACCTTAGCTGGTGGTCTGGGTTGTTTCCCTTTTCACGACGGACGTTAGCACCCGCCGTGTGTCTCCCGTGATTGCACTCACCGGTATTCGTAGTTTGCATGGGGTTGGTACCTCGGGATGAGGCCCTAGCCCAAACAGTGCTCTACCCCCGGTGGTGAGACACGAGGCGCTACCTAAATAGCTTTCGAGGAGAACCAGCTATCTCCGGGCTTGATTAGCCTTTCACTCCGATCCACAAGTCATCTCCGCATTTTTCAACATACGTGAGTTCGGTCCTCCAGTTGATGTTACTCAACCTTCAACCTGCCCATGGATAGATCGCCCGGTTTCGGGTCTACTCCTAGCAACTAAACGCCCTATTAAGACTCGATTTCTCTACGGCTCCCCTAAATGGTTAACCTTGCTACTAAAAGTAAGTCGCTGACCCATTATACAAAAGGTACGCAGTCACAGAACAAGTCTGCTCCTACTGCTTGTACGCATACGGTTTCAGGATCTATTTCACTCCCCTCTACGGGGTTCTTTTCGCCTTTCCCTCACGGTACTGGTTCACTATCGGTCAGTTAGTAGTATTTAGCCTTGGAGGATGGTCCCCCCATGTTCAGTCAAGATAACTCGTGTCCCGACCTACTCGATTTCACTTAGAACGTCTTTTCGTGTACGGGGCTATCACCCTGTATCGCGGAACTTTCCAGAACCTTCCACTAAAACGTTAAAAACTTAAGGGCTAATCCCCGTTCGCTCGCCGCTACTTAGGGAATCTCAATTGATTTCTTTTCCTCTGGGTACTTAGATGTTTCAGTTCCCCAGGTTCGCCTCATACACCTATGTATTCAGTGCATGATACCCGCTTTATAGCAGGTGGGTTTCCCCATTCGGAAATCTCCGGATCAAAGTTTGTTTGCCAACTCCCCGAAGCTTATCGCAGGCTCCTACGTCCTTCATCGCCTCTAACTGCCAAGGCATCCACCGTATGCGCTTAGTCGCTTGACCATATAAGACAAACGACTGCATTTACGACAATTATCTTTCGATAATTTTTTGCCGAACTTGTGTATTCATAAGAATACACTTGTATAAAAATTACTATATATAATTAATACAGCTTTAACATTTCTACTTTTTTAAAGAACGTCTGGCATAAAAACCAGAATTAAATCATCAAAAATAATTTAATTCTGACATCTATAAGCAGTATTTTTAGAGAAAGTGGTGGAGCTAAGCGGGATCGAACCGCTGACCTCCTGCGTGCAAGGCAGGCGCTCTCCCAGCTGAGCTATAGCCCCAATGCAACCTTTCATGCATATGAAATGGTGGGTCTGGGTGGATTTGAACCACCGACCTCACCCTTATCAGGGGTGCGCTCTAACCAACTGAGCTACAGACCCACTGTCTATAGGTGTGCGTATAAAAACATACACGCGTACTGCTTTAGCCAATAATCAGATAATGAGAGTGGGCACTTAACTGAAATGTCAGTGCATCGATTAAGGAGGTGATCCAGCCCCAGGTTCCCCTAGGGCTACCTTGTTACGACTTCACCCCAGTCATGAATCACAAAGTGGTGAGCGTCCCCCCGAAGGTTAGACTACCCACTTCTTTTGCAACCCACTCCCGTGGTGTGACGGGCGGTGTGTACAAGGCCCGGGAACGTATTCACCGCAACATTCTGATTTGCGATTACTAGCGATTCCGACTTCACGCAGTCGAGTTGCAGACTGCGATCCGGACTACGACCGGTTTTGTGGGATTAGCGCCCCCTCGCGGGTTAGCAGCCCTCTGTACCGGCCATTGTAGCACGTGTGTAGCCCAGGTCGTAAGGGCCATGATGACTTGACGTCGTCCCCACCTTCCTCCGGTTTGTCACCGGCAGTCTCCTATGAGTTCCCACCATTACGTGCTGGCAACATAGGACAAGGGTTGCGCTCGTTACGGGACTTAACCCAACATCTCACGACACGAGCTGACGACAGCCATGCAGCACCTGTCACCGAGTTCCCGAAGGCACGAAGCTATCTCTAGCGACTTCTCGGGATGTCAAGACCTGGTAAGGTTCTTCGCGTTGCATCGAATTAAACCACATGCTCCACCGCTTGTGCGGGCCCCCGTCAATTCATTTGAGTTTTAACCTTGCGGCCGTACTCCCCAGGCGGTCTACTTATTGCGTTAGCTGCGCCACTAAGACCTCAAGGATCCCAACGGCTAGTAGACATCGTTTACGGCGTGGACTACCAGGGTATCTAATCCTGTTCGCTCCCCACGCTTTCGCACCTCAGCGTCAATATCAATCCAGTGAGTCGCCTTCGCCACTGATGTTCCTTCCTATATCTACGCATTTCACCGCTACACAGGAAATTCCACTCACCTCTATTGTATTCTAGTCAGACAGTTCTGGATGCAGTTCCCAGGTTGAGCCCGGGGCTTTCACATCCAGCTTATCAAACCGCCTACGCGCGCTTTACGCCCAGTAATTCCGATTAACGCTCGCACCCTCCGTATTACCGCGGCTGCTGGCACGGAGTTTGCCGGTGCTTCTTCTGTAGGTAACGTCAGGGTTAGCAGTTATTAACTACTAACTTTTCCTCCCTACTGAAAGTGCTTTACAACCCTAGAGCCTTCTTCACACACGCGGCATGGCTGGATCAGGCTTCCGCCCATTGTCCAATATTCCCCACTGCTGCCTCCCGTAGGAGTCTGGGCCGTGTCTCAGTCCCAGTGTGGCTGATCATCCTCTCAGACCAGCTACGGATCGTAGTCTTGGTAGGCCATTACCCTACCAACAAACTAATCCGACGCAGGCTCATCTAATAGCGCAAGGTCCGAAGATCCCCTGCTTTCCCCCATAGGGCGTATGCGGTATTAGCATGCGTTTCCACATGTTGTCCCCCACTACTAGGTAGATTCCTACGCGTTACTCACCCGTCCGCCGCTGTACTTTTTCCCGAAGGAAATTTCTCGCTCGACTTGCATGTGTTAGGCCTGCCGCCAGCGTTCAATCTGAGCCATGATCAAACTCTTCAGTTTAAAATTCTTTAACCTCTTTCATATCTTAGAAAGATTAGATTAAGAGGGAGCAGTTTCACAAAAACCTGCGACACTACTCAAAAACTTGGCCAAACACTTTGGCTTACCAAATTACTTATTTTGGTGAGTTACTTGTATTTGATGATTCGTTGTCACATGAATCATCTCAGCAAGCACCCACACTCATTATCTGATTAATTGTTAAAGAACGTTGCTCACGTATGGAGCGGGTTGCGTATTCTACGGATCGCCTCCTTAAAGTCAACAGTATCGATGGTTTTTTTACTAAAAAATTCACGACTTGTGGCTGTTAATTTTTCGTTTCCAATCAACCTTGAAACGGACGCGCATTCTAGCCTTTCACGCCTAGCTGTCAAACTATTTCTTTATAAAAGTAGTTCTTTTTTTCGATTTGATTAATATGTTCACAAGAACTGGGGATTTTAGCTTTATTTCTGAGCAGAGAACTTTGCTTCTGAACAAAAAGAAACGTTATTTTGGGCGTTTATTTTTATAATTTTTTTGCTTAAACGGTCAGCTCAAATAAATGATATTTTTTCTTCCCGAGCTTAACTATAAAAAATCTCCCGAAAAGTGCATGATCCAAGGAAAAACATCTTGCTATCTTCATGTTATCTTCGTAACACTTAGTGACCCCATTAATAGATAGGGCATTGCGCAAAAGTGCATCCTTAACCTCTTTGCCGGAAAGGGCTAGGCCGCACTCTGAAAAAAGCCCTGTCATAGTTTGCCCATCTAGTTCCGACAGTTCTAGGCTACTTGACGGCAAGCCATCTTGCTTAAGTTGAACTAAGTCGTCTTCGCTCAAAGATGCCAGCTCACCTGAGAAAAGCTCGCGAGTTATCCGTTGTGCCGCAGCAAGACTAACCGGTCCATGCACAAGCTCCGTTACTTCTCTCGCAAGTACGTCTTGAGCAGACTTTCTACCCTGAATCAGGGCATCAACTTTTTCTATCTCATCAATAGCACTGAGTGATAAAAAAGTGAAATACCGCAAAAAGGTATACACATCTGCATCTGCAGTATTCAACCAGAATTGATAAAATGCATAAGGCGACGTTTTTTTAGGATCAAGCCATATGGTGCCAGCTTCAGTTTTACCGAACTTAGTGCCATCTGATTTTGTTACTAATGGTAGCGTCATACCGAAAACCTGACTACCATTTAAGCGTCGTGAAAGATCAACGCCGCCGGTTATATTCCCCCACTGGTCTGATCCGCCAATTTGCACAGTGCAATCATGCAGTCGATTCAGTTGAGCGAAATCATAGGACTGGAGCAACATATAAGTAAACTCGGTATAAGATATACCCTCGCCATCTCTATCGAGTCTTTGTTGTACAGACTCCTTATTAACCATGTTGTTGACAGAGAAATGCTTGCCTACATCTCGCAAGAAGGACAACAGATCTATTTTTTCGATCCAATCCATATTGTTCACCATCTCAGCAGAACGGTCGCCAATATTAAAATCTACAAATTTAGATATCTGCTCTCTAATCAAAATGACCCAGTCTGCAACTACATCAGGTGTATTAAGTTTTCGTTCTTGAGCTTTAAAGCTTGGATCTCCAATTAATCCTGTCGCACCTCCGAGTAGAGCAATGGGTTTATGTCCTGCCTGTTGAAAGCGTCTTAAAACTAACAAGGGCACCAAGCTGCCAATGTGAAGGCTATCTGCTGTTGGGTCAAACCCACAATAGAGAGTGCGAGAACCAGTTGACAGGTGCTCAACTAGCTTCTCAGCTGCGGTCATTTGGGCAATCAAGCCTCGTGCTTGAAGGTCGTCTATTAACTGCTCACTGTTCTTGTCCATCTTTAAAGTCTCTACCTTGAACAAACCACGAAGGATGCAAACGATACATTATCTCTCTACAAAAACAAACATTTCTGAGACTGGACTTAAAAATCCCAACTGTGGACTTAAGATGATTTCTGTTAATATGCAGTTCTGGTATTAACATCAATATAAAGTAGTATATAAGCTATTATGCCCCAAAATAGATATCACAATGCCAAGCAGGCTTATTCGATATTATCCTATAAGATATTCACATCTAAGGTCTGCGCTACCGTATCATTGATTTATTTCAAGGCATATGCAGCAGCATTGGTTTACCTCAAGGCATATGCAGCAGCATTGACTTATGCAGTTGCTATACTAGCAATGATCTTTTATTTTTCAGCCGAAAGAACACCCATAAAGCGTATCGAAAAAGATATAGTCGTCAGTTTTGATAATGGAGAAAAAATAAAAGCAGCATCGGATGTTTCGGCATTCAGCTCTTCCAGTCTAGAGTCGTCTTCTGACAGTAGTGTCGAACATCTAATATGGAAAGATCAGATCATTAAGCATGGCGACAATCTCAGCATCATTTTCCAAAGATCTTCTTTGAGCGCAAAAGACGTTCTTGACTTAACATCTATCCCTCTATCCGAGCCTTTATTGGCAGTACAGCCTGGACAAAAGATACAATTTGCCCTATCTCCTGAAGGAGAGCTCATACAACTTAGATACATTAAATCCAAACTAGAATCTTATCTCTATGTCAAGACCGATCAAATAGAAGGAGTTAAATTTACTGGGAAGCATATTATTTTAAGTCCTGAGATAATTTCTACTTATCGCGATGCAATAATTGAAGGCTCGCTATTCCTCAGCGGTGAGCGCGCTCGGCTGCCTTATGGTGTAATTATGGAGCTCGCTAATATCTTTGGTTGGGATATCGACTTTGCGTTAGATATACGAAAGGGGGATAGTTTTTCTGTTCTATATGAAGAAAAATTTTTAAATGGAGAAAAAATAGATGAAGGCCATATTTTAGCTGCTGAATTCGTCAATCAAGGTAGATCGTTTAGGGCTGTTCGTTACCTAAGCGTCGATGGAAGCGCAAAATACTACACCCCTGAAGGCTATGATATGCGAAAAACGTTCCTTCGCGCGCCGCTTGATTTTACTCGTATAAGTTCTAGTTTTAATTTAAAACGCCAGCATCCCATACACAAAAAAATAATCGCTCATCGGGGTGTAGACTATGCTGCCCCGCGAGGTACTCCAATTCTTGCGGCGGGTGACGGCAAAATTATTGCTAGCAGCTACAATAAAGCCAATGGAAATTATATATTTATACAGCATGGCCAAGAAGTAATCACCAAGTACCTTCATCTTCAGAAACGAAAAGTGAAAAAAGGGCAAAAAGTCTCGCAGAGGCAAATAATTGGAACATTGGGCTCTACGGGTTACTCTACAGGCCCTCACTTACACTATGAATTTTTAATCAATGGTGTTCACAAAAATCCTCGCACGGTCGCTCTTCCACAGGCTAACCCGATCAAAAATTCTGAGAGAGTCCGATTCGAGCAGCTCACAAAACCTTTAGTTGCACAGCTTAAAAGCCACCAAAAAACATCAAAACTAGCTATGATATTATCATCCAAAAAACAAAAATCTAATAATTAGATACTCAAGACTATGAGCGAGAAGCAACTTTATATAGGTCTTATGTCTGGAACAAGTGCAGATAGTATTGACGCTGTCTTGGTAGACCTCGGACCTCAGAAACCTGAAGTGCTGCTCACACATTCACTTAAATTAGAGAGCAGGATAAAAGAACAAATCAATTCACTCAGCGCCTCAGGAGTAGATGAAATACATCGAATGAGTCTGCTAGACAGATCTCTTGGGAAACTATTCGCGCAAGCCGTCAATGAATTAGTCTATTTATCAAGATCGATAAAAGGAACAAAAGATATTTTAGCAATCGGTAGCCACGGACAAACTATTCGGCATTATCCGCCAGGAAAAATTTCTAACAACGACGAAGGCTATAGCTTGCAAATAGGCGATCCAAACACTATTGCAGAGTTAACTGGTATCACTACAGTTGCTGATTTTCGTCGTCGTGATATCGCATTAGGCGGGCAAGGGGCTCCTCTTGTCCCAAGATTTCATCTAGAGTTCTTTGAAAAAATTGGCTCTATACGTGCCATTATCAACATAGGGGGTATCTCTAATATTACCCTATTGCTCGGTGATGGAATGACCTCATCAGTTCTTGGTTATGATATAGGTCCAGGTAATGGGCTAATGGACAAGTGGATCAAGGAAAATCTTGGAAAAGATTATGATGAAAGCGGTGCCTGGGCCTCCGAAGGGAGCGCTGTTAAGGCGTTACTTTCTAGTCTAATGAGTACTTCTTATATTATAGAGCCGGCCCCCAAGAGCACGGGTCCAGAATTATTTAATATGTGCTGGTTACAAGAACACCTAAGAGAAATTCCACCTTGCAGGCCAGCAGACGTTCAAGCGACATTGTTGGAGTTTACAGCTAAAACTATCACTCAAGCGCTGCATTCTCACAAATTAAAAGTAGATGAAGTATATATCTGTGGTGGTGGTGCGCACAATATTGCTTTAGTTCGTCGTCTTGGAGAATTGCTGCATCCAACCCTAGTTGAAAACACATCAGCACTAGGTGTTGCTCCAGGATGGGTTGAAGCTGTTGCCTTTGCTTGGCTAGCAAAGCAAACTATCGAAGGGGCACCTGGCAATATACCAGCTGTAACTGGGGCGAAAAAAGCCTCTATACTAGGAGCGATTTACACAAAGTAAAGCCAGCTCTAAAAGAATATGACTTACATTGAAAAAGAAGATCCACAACCACATGTAGCGGTAGCATTTGGATTAGAAATAGAGAACTTAGACCCTTGGAGGCCTTCCTCATAATCTACAGTGGAGCCCACTAAATATTGAATACTCAGGGAATCCGCAAGCACAGAAATACCTTCTTCTTCTATAATAGTATCATCTTCGGCTACCAACTCATCAAAACTGAATCCATACTGAAAGCCGGAACAGCCGCCACCAGTAACAAACACTCTTAATTTGAGCTCAGGGTTACCTTCTTCTTCAACTAAATTTTTTACCTTTGCTGCTGCGCGCTCTGACACATACAGAGGCATAGGCACAAACGTTTGAATACCTGACATTTATATTCCTGTAGATTACTGCAACCAAAAAAGATATAACCAAGCCATCATAGCATACACTAACAACTTACTCGTTGGATGTTGCTATATCGTCGTTTTCCAAAACTTTAATGTCGTCCGGATTGGGCTGATAGACAAAAGTTCCGTTTATCTGGGCACCTTTTTCTATTTCAATCAATACATAGTAGAGATTGCCTTCCACATAGGAATTAGCCACTAGGTGGACTTCTTCTGAGGAATAAATATTCCCCTCTACGCGTCCGTTAATTACAGCCATAGGGGAATGAATATCTCCTGTAACCACACCTGTAGGCAAAACTCTAACTCGATCACCTCCTTCGCTAGAGAGAACATTGCCAGTTACCTGGCCCTCTATTTCTAAATTTCCAGTAAAGTGTAGATCTCCAACAATACGAGTGCTTTCAGAAATCAGCGTTGTATTTCCTGATGAAAAATCTCTAGTCTTATTTGCAGACATGCCTTGCTCTCCTTTAATATTATTCGCTAGCTGTTTGACTTCAGTTCAAACGATACTAATTCTTATCAATCTTTCACTCACGCTCACGACGTATCTTGCTATCATCCTGTTACCATGTTTTTGCAGATACACTCTGCGAGGAAAAGCCTGCAGATAATCCTATAATACCTTTTAGAATATCAAAATACTTAAATTCTGATTTTCTAGCAACAGAATCAACCATGCTATCGAGCGGATCAGGTCTAGAACTTTTTCCTTTCCACCTGTGACACTTTTTACTGATAGCGTAAGGTCAACCTAGGGCAGCAAGGCGGGGCTTTCTAGAGCCGTACTTTCTGGCAAGCCAAATAATATATTCATATTCTGTATTGCCTGGCCAGAAGCACCTTTCACAAGGTTATCTTCAACAACAAGAACTACAATCTTATCTCCACCACCAGGACAAAATACGCTAATTCTACACTTATTGGTGCCTTTAACAGTGCGTGTCTGAGGATGACTGCCGGCTGGCAAAACATCAACAAAAGGTTCATCTCTAAAGCAATCTTCATAGATTTTCTGTATATCCACACCTTTTACTTTAAGTGTCGCATACAATGTAGAGTGTATTCCTCTGATAATTGGTAGCAAGTGAGGTACAAACGTCAATTTAACAGGCTCTCCTGCAATATCCTCCAGACCTTGCTTAATTTCCGGCAAATGCCTATGTCCAGCCACACTGTAGGCTTTAAAGCTATCGCTGGTCTCCGACAAAAGATTTTCTATGTTAGCCTCACGACCAGCACCGCTAACGCCAGATGCAGTATTAGCAATAAGATCATCAAGATTTACTAACCCTGACTCAAGTAGCGGCTTAAATCCAAGCAATACACTGGTAGGGTAACAGCCGGGGCAAGCAACTAGATCGGCATTCTTTATTTCCTGTCGATTAATTTCTGGTAATCCATACACAGCCTTATCAAGCAGTTCTGGACAACCATGGGCTTTTCCGTACCATTGTTCCCACGAAGTAGAACTTCTTAGTCTGAAATCAGCGGACAGGTCAATAACTTTGATGCCTCTTCTTAGCATGCCTGGTGCAGCTTCTTGAGCAACCCCATGAGGAGTAGCGAAAAATACGACATCACAATTATTTAATTGATCAGAGTTTGGGTCAACAAAGCTCTGATCATAATAGCCTCTAAGGCTGGGAAATAAATCGTCTACTCGACGACCAATCTCGGTGCGAGAAGTTATCACCAGCACTTGCGCATTAGGATGCATCGCCAAAAGCCTTAATAGCTCGACGCCAGTGTATCCTGTGGCACCCACAACACCGATTTTAATCACTATGCTATTCTTCATGTCATCAACCTTTGTAGGTGTTTATAATAACCCAAACAATCTAAGATTAAACGTAGTCTCACAGAATATAGGTGATGAGCGAATGGACTGGATAAAAGAATTTCTCATAGCGAATCATAGTTGGATAACTGCAATACACATTATTGCAATGGTTTGTTGGTTTGCTGCGCTGTTTTACCTGCCAAGGTTGTTTGTTTATCACTCCATGTCTGACGATCAGATAAGCAATGAACGATTTAAAATTATGGAACGGAAACTATACAGGGGCATTGCAAACCCATCTATGGTAATCACCATTTCTATGGGAATAGCTCTTTTTTGCATTTCTCCTGATTACTATAAAGGAGCCCTCTGGTTTCAAATAAAACTTTTCCTAGTTATTTTATTAGTTGTATATCACTGCATCTGTCAGCAGCTAATGAGTCAATTTCGAGATGACAATAATTCCTATAGCCATATTTTTTATAGATGGTTTAATGAGGCTCCAGTGATCATACTGGTGGGGGTTGTTATTTTGGTCGTAGTAAAGCCTTTTTCATAGCACCCTATTCTCAAAAAATAGAGGGCTTTGTTTTAAAATCTCTTTTTTATTACTTGGCACACAGGGTCATAATCAAGGATAATAAGCACTAAATATTTCACTCTAAAGTCGCTAGGCAGTCCAATCCATGCAACGATCTCAACAACTATTCAAAGCTGCGCAAGAACATATACCAGGTGGCGTTAATTCTCCCGTAAGAGCCTTTAAGGCTGTTGGCGGTTCTCCCATATTTTTCGAAAAGGCTGACAAAGCATATCTATATGATGCTGATGGCAAGCGTTATATAGATTTTATTCAATCCTGGGGGCCAATGATTTTAGGGCACGGCCACCCTAAGGTTATTTCGGCAGTAAAAACACAAATGGACAAAGGTATCACTTTTGGTGCGCCTACCGAACTAGAAACAAGATTAGCGGAAAAACTTTGTACTCTTGTGCCAGGAATGGACATGGTTCGTATGGTTAATTCTGGTACTGAGGCTACTATGAGTGCTATTCGCCTAGCTAGAGGCTTTACTGGTCGCGATAAAATTATAAAGTTTGAAGGCTGCTACCACGGACACTCTGATTCTCTTTTGGTTAAAGCCGGATCGGGAGCCTTAACCATGGGAGTACCTAGCTCTCCAGGGGTTCCATCTGTGTTAGCCGATTTAACCATAACGCTCACCTACAATAATATTGATGATATCAAAAATACCTTTGCTCAAATTGGCTCTGAAATCGCATGCGTGATCATAGAGCCAGTTGCAGGCAATATGAGCTGCATCCCACCAATTGAAGGTTTTTTGGAGGCTGTACGCGAAGAGTGCACTAACTCTGGTGCGTTATTAATTTTTGATGAGGTTATGACCGGATTTAGAGTAGACGTCCGGTGCGCCGTGGGACGCTTTGATATTGATGCTGATCTGATCACTCTTGGCAAAGTAATTGGTGGTGGCATGCCGGTTGGGGCCTTTGGAGGCAAGCGTCATATCATGAACCAAATTGCACCAGTTGGACCGATCTATCAAGCTGGAACACTTTCAGGAAACCCTGTAGCTATGACGGCGGGATTGGCAACTTTAGAGTTGATCACTCAACCTGGATTCCATGATTCATTGTTCGCCAAAACTACAAAATTTGTTAGGGGTCTGCAAGAACAAGCAACCAATGCCAATATTCCTATGACTACAAATCACGTAGGTAGCATGTTTGGCTTCTTTTTCACCGAAGAGCCCGCTGTAACAAATTATCAGCAGGTTATGGCATGCGATACTGCGCGTTTTGGTCACTTTTTCCGTGGTATGCTAGATGCTGGAGTCTATCTTGCTCCTGCAGCTTACGAAGGCTGCTTCATGTCCGCAGCGCATACAGACGAAGATATAGCATTTGCGTTAAATGCGGCAGCGAAGGTATTTAGGCATTTATAACCTGCAACTATTTGCTTTCTGTATGCTGAAAAATAATGATTTTTAGCCTGTAAAGAAAATTAAGGTCCGGAGAAATCATGAGCTTTAAACACATCCGAGGCGTATTCCCATATACGCGCATGCGTCGAAACCGAACTGATAATTTTTCACGCCGCCTCATCAGAGAATCTACGTTGACTCCTGATGATTTAATCTGCCCTTTATTCGTAATAGCGGGCAGTCGTCGTCGCGAAAAAATACTCTCTATGCCTGGAATAGAAAGGCTTTCTATTGACCTCTTGGTGAAAGAGGCTCAAACACTAGTAGATCTTGGCATCCCTGCAATCGCTTTATTTCCTGTTCCCGATCAACAACATAAAACTCTTTTGGCTGAAGAGGCATTCAATCCAGATGGGTTAGTGCAGCTAGCTACAAGGGCCATCAAGCAGGCAGTTCCAGGGTTAGGCATTATCACTGATGTAGCACTTGATCCTTTCACAACACACGGCCAGGATGGCATCGTTGATGATGACACCGACTATGTTTTGAACGACATAACTATCGAGACTCTAGTGAAGCAAGCTCTCTCGCATGCCGAGGCAGGCGCAGATATTGTTGCTCCATCAGATATGATGGATGGACGCATCAGACGCATTCGTGAAAATCTAGAAGAATCCGGGCATGTCAATACACGCATCATGGCGTATTCTGCCAAATACGCTTCTAGCTACTATGGACCTTTTCGGGAGGCTGTAGGCTCTGCCAAAAATATTAAAAATGCAGAAAAAAAAACCTATCAAATAGACCCATCCAACACAAATGAAGCACTGCATGAGTGCGCATTAGATCTGGAAGAAGGGGCAGATATG
This sequence comes from Porticoccus sp. Uisw_050_02, assembly GCF_047729555.1. NCBI lineage: Bacteria > Pseudomonadati > Pseudomonadota > Gammaproteobacteria > Cellvibrionales > Porticoccaceae > Porticoccus > Porticoccus sp. Uisw_050_02. The sequence continues at coordinate 1,325,033 of NZ_CP159825.1, forward strand.
ATTATGGTTAAGCCCGGCATGCCCTACTTGGACGTAGTGCGCAGAGTAAAAGAAGAACTTAAGGCACCTACATTTGTATATCAAGTGAGCGGGGAATACGCCATGCATGTAGCCGCGTTCGAGAACGGCTGGCTTCATCGAGAAAAGGTAATAATCGAATCTCTTTTATGTTTTAAGCGAGCCGGAGCTGACGGAGTTCTAACCTATTTTGCTAAAGAAGCCGCCAAGATACTCAACAGGTAAATTAAAAATGTTATCTTTAAAACAAATAGGCAAGGGTCTGTTTGTGTTTAAATATTAATCTTCCAGAATTTTCAAAAGAGCTTGGGCGTGCCCAGCTGCCACTATTCCTAGATCTGTTAAGTAGCCCCCGTCGAGATGATCGGTTAAACCCTTATGAAATAGTCTGGCTGCCGCGCTTACCGAGCCTGAAGAAGCGTCTTGTTCATGTATCTTTAGGCCATATGCTTTTGATTTCAAGTTAAACTGATTTAAGAGTCTGATCTCTTCCATTTTGTCGTTAAAGTTCATCTTATCTTCCATCCTACTGTAGTAGATAGCAGTCCTTCTGGACAGTACTTTTAGGCTGTCTTTGTAGTGCGAACTCTAATTAATCAGCAGCAGCTAAAGACTCGTACTCCTCAGTATCCATTAAATTATGTAATTCGGTCGGATCTGATATTTTTACCCTAAAAAACCAACCACTATCATATGGCGAACCATTAACAATTTCGGGCTCATCTTCTAGTAATGCGTTAACTGCAATTACCTCGCCAGAAATAGGCGCATAAATATCTGAAGCTGCTTTAACAGATTCTACAACTCCAGTTTCTTCTCCTGCAACAACGCTCATTCCGAGCTGTGGCAACTCAACATAGACAACATCCCCAAGACTTTCTTGCGCATGTTCACTTATGCCTATTGTTGCTGTGCCGTCCCCTTCATCACGAACCCATTCATGGCTAGCGGCGTATTTTAAACCGGATGGAGCTTTTTTCATTGAGGTTTCCTTATTCCACTTCTTGATTTCTAACCGTTTGACCAAAACGATATAACTTAAAAAATATCTAAGATTCTAACCTTGATTAACCCTAAACTAAAGTACAAGTATTGGGCTAGCTGTACTTAAAAATGCATACTATAAAATCCCCATCGCTTCTTTCACAATTTTATTTTTAATAAAGCCGAGTTTGTTTATAAGCCTCATGCCGTCATTGCGCAATAATCGCATAGGCAAGTGCTGATCTTCAAATAACCTTTTCAGACCCTCCATTACGGCCATCATGCCCAGATTATGAGGTTTTCTGCTGCGTTGATAACGACGAAGCGCCAAAAAATTACCCGGAGATAATTTTCGATATAATGCATTTTCTATTTCATTAACTAAAGCTATTGCATCTTGAATGCCTAAATTAACCCCCTGTCCGGCTAGCGGATGGATCGTATGTGCGGCATCTCCTATTAGTGCAATTCCTGGCATAACATAATCTATTGCATGCCTTTGCTTAAGTGAAAAACTAGAGCGCTTTTCAACTTTGGTTATTTTTCCTAAGCAGCTACTACCTGCCAACTCTAGAGCTTCACAAAAGGCAAAATCATCAAGTAACATCAATTTTTCTGCTACGGAATCTTTCTGAGACCAAACAATAGAGCAGTGATGAGAGTTCCCTGTCTCTGCCTGCAAGGGCAAAAAAGCTAGCGGTCCATCCGGCAAAAATCTCTGTCTGGCCGTAAAATTATGAGCTTTTTCGGTGACGACGCTAGTGACGATGGCATGATGCCCATAATTCCATTCTCGCAACTGGAAGCCGCATAAATCACGCACCTTGGATTCACCTCCATCAGCAGCGACCAGAAGCTTTGTCGTTATAGCGGTTCCATCACTTAAGATGATGGTTGTTACTTCTGAGTGCCCTGACGAAGACTTTTGGTCTACATCTACAACCATGGCAGGGCATAGTAGCTCAACATTTTCTAGCCCTTCCATTCGATGTAAAATACTTTTAATAATCAATCTGTTTTCTACAATATGGCCTAGGCTGGACTGGCGAATATCTTTACAATCGAACTCAATATTTCCAGTGCCGTCAGACTCCCATATCTCCATTCGCTGGTAAGGGCAAACACGCTGACTAGCAATATTACTCCATACCCCTATATCTTCGAGAAGGTGTCGAGAGGATTCAGTTAATGCCACCACTCTAGGATCAAATTTTGCCTTAATATCAGTATCCTTAAAAGGCTTTGCTTCAAGAATAGCTATTTTTAGATTCACGCAATCCGAGTGTTGGCGCGTTGCCAGCAATGAGGCAAAAATGAGTCCCACCATCCCAGCCCCAGCAACAACAATATCGTATTCTTTGTCACCCATCACTTCTTATTCCTGTATCAAACACAAGAGAATCTAGTGGTCTAAACTTAGCCAGCTCATGACCTCTCGTCTGAAGCCCCATACCTAATTGCGTAAAATTTCTCCTGAACAAGGGAAGTACATCTAATGCCAGTAGCCCAATATTTCTTGCTAGCACTATAGGAAGAGCTCTATTACCAAATGTTCTAGGCAATAAATCACTCAGTAAAATTGTTCTCTCCTGATCTAATTTTTGATTATCAAGATAGCGCTCTAGTACGCTATATTCCCCTAATGAAGAGCTGCCTTCTACTGCTGCCTTTGCTAGTTCATTAGCCAGCATAGCCACATCACGCAATGCTAAATTGAAACCTTGTCCTGCTACTGGGTGCAAAGAATGTGCAGCATTACCCACAACCACAACATTGCTGCGGACTTGTTCGTTGCTAGTGACTAACCTCACAGGGAAGCTGTAACGCGTACCGATTCGTTGAAGTTTTCCCAGCCTGTACCCAAAGCATAATTGTAACTCTTTCAGGAATGCATCTTCAGATTCTGATAATAGTTTTTCAGCCTGAATTAAAGAAACTGTCCAGACTAGCGAAGCACGATAATCTCCATCTATCGGCTCCAGTGGCAGCATAGCTATGGGTCCAGAATCAGAAAATCGTTCATAGGCAATGCCAGCATGATCTTGGGACAATGAAACATTCGCCACAATAGCCACTTGCCCGTAATCTTTTACAGTAAAATCAATACCTAGCATATTCCTAGTTTCCGACTTAGCACCATCTGCAATTACTAAAAGCTTTGAGTTCACTTCTCTACTTTTACCGACCCCAGCTGTGGAGACAGAGAATTTCATACCGCCTTTTACAGCTTTAAGTTCAGCTATTTTTGCTGAATCAACAATCTCAATATCCTCAGCTTCTATTAATGCCTCTGATAAAGCAGAGCTAATCCATCTGTTTTCAACAACATACCCCAGAGCGGGCAAATTTTGCTCTTCGGCACATAGTCTAGCACTACCCGGGTAACCTTTATCAGAAACATGCACCTCACTTATTTCGGTAAGTTTAGGGCTCAGATTCTCCCACAATCCAAGGATTTCAAAGATCTCACGGCTACTTTGCGAAAGAGCTGTAGAGCGGGCATCAAAATACGATTCCAAGCCATCAATAGACTGTGTGGTCTGCATTGGCTGAGCATCTACGATTTGAATGCGCCAGCCGCACTTACAAGAAGACAAAAGTAAAGCCAGACTAGCTCCAACCATGCCGCCGCCAATGATTGAAATATCAACATCTTGTCGAATTAGCGACTGATTAGTCATATTCTTATAGACTCTAATTTGCTATTTAGAAGCCATTAGCGCTTCAATTTCGAATGTGGTTTTGGGTGCATCGCTAGATAGCACTTTAGGGGCATTGTCTGTAACCAAGATATCATCCTCAATACGAATACCAATTCCACGCCAACGTTTATCAACATCTTTGTTGTCTGGGGAAATATAAATTCCTGGCTCCACTGTAGCCACCATACCTGGTTGAAGCACTCGCCATTCTTCATTTATTTTGTAATTGCCCACATCATGCACATCCATACCCAACCAATGACCAGCTCGATGCATATAGAAGTCGCTATACTTTTTAGTCTCGATTAGTTCGTTAATCTCGCCATCCAGAATACCTATATCACGCAATCCTTCGGTAATAATACTTACTGTGGTCTTGTGAGAATCATTCCAGAAATTATTGCTGGAACAAGCAGCTATCGCTGACATTTGAGCTTCTAAAACTATGTCATAAATTACTTTCTGTTCATCTGTATACTTTCCATTAACAGGAAAAGTTCGAGTTATATCTGCAGCATAACTATGTAGTTCGCAACCAGCATCAATTAATACCAAATCTCCATCTTTCAGTTTTGAATTGTTCTCTACATAATGAAGAATGCACCCATTGACGCCACCGCCAACGATAGTTCCGTAAGCAGGAGAGTTAGCTCCGGCCATAGCAAATTCATATTCGATTTCCGCTTGCAGTTGATACTCATAGACCCCCGGAGCACAGTTCCTCATTGCTCGGCAATGGGCTCGAGCAGAAATAGTTGCGGCTTTCTCCATGATCTTTTGCTCTTCTATACTCTTAAGCAAACGTAACTCATGGAGCGGTTGTTCCAGATTAATAAATAACTCTACAGATGAGCCTGTCGAGCCAGCATTACCTCTATTATTTTCCACTTTTTTTGTCAAAAAAGAATCAAAGTTAGCATCCTTGCCGGCGGTGTAATAAATCTTTCTTCGGCCTTCAAGCAACTTTGGTAAAATTTCATCGATATTTTCAATAGGAAAGGCATCATCAGCACCATACTTTAGGCGAGCACCTTCGGGTCCAGCTCGGCGTCCGTCCCATGTTTCTCTTTCCACATTTCTGTCCCGACAAAACATCAAGAATTGCTGCTGCTCTCGACCGGATATCAAAACTAGTACAGATTCTGGCTCTAGAAATCCAGTTAGGTAAAAAAAATCGCTATCCTGGCGATAAGGATAAAGCACATCCCTATTGCGAGATTTCTCAGGTGCTGCCGAAAGAATAGCGATGCTATTATTAGGCATCATCGACATTAATTGATGTCTTCGTCGATTAAACTCTTGATTCGTAATCATTGTGTATTTTAATTCTCAAAAAATATTATCTGGAAAAGTGTAACTTAAGAATAGCCATTATCTGACTAATGAATCACTTGTGAATCAGCCTTATCGGGGGCAATCATCTCTCCGCAAATAGTTGCTACTGCAACTCTAATATATTCAACTAGCTCAGTATAGCTGGCCTCGTCGTCATCTTCATCTCCAACATCTTTCTCATCTAAAAGCTGCACATTAGAAATAGATGCCAAATCATCCAAGGCCTCCGCTGTATTGCCAAGAGGCTCCTCTTTTAAGGATAGCTTTGAATTTCCCAACCCATAAAGGAATCCCTGACACCATTCGCTTAACGAGGTCAGTCGCTCGTTCAAAGAGAAGTCATCATCAGGAAGTAATGGTGAAAACTGAAAATCAGTGCTATTTATCTGGTCTACAGAAAATTGATATAAGTCGATGAGCATATCGCCCAAGTCTTCCACCCTTTCAGGATAGACATCAAGAAACTCTGCCACAGTCGTCACCAAGAAATCTTCAGAAAAAAACTCTTTACCACTGATTTCTCCACATAAAAAACCATGTAACTCCGACGGACTGCCTATTAAGTTTGCTCGAACAAAGGCATCAGCGATTTCATCATAATCCATTATTATCAGCACTTACATTATTGAATGGTATCTCATCCTATCATTCTTGAGGAAAGCAAGCACCTCAGATCAATCGACTAAAAAAAATCACTTCTATACATTTAGTTAGCTTCTTTTTAACGAATTAACTTTAAGTTTGTTGACCAATCCATAGCTGGGCAATTATAGTTAGCCACAGTAACTTAGCTGTGGGCGGGTAAATGTCAGAGGATCTAGGGAAGCTTGAGCAAAAAATAGATCGAATTATTGCTATATGCGCTCAACTGAAAAAAGAAAATATATCTCTTAAAAAAAGAGAGTCCGGCTTGCTACTGGAGCGAAGCAGGCTTCTGGAAAAAAGCGAAATGACTCGCAATCGCTTAAAACAGACGATCATGAGGCTAAAAAACCTCAACAAAGAGAACTAAAAATCGTGAGCCAACAAACAGTCGATATCCATATTTTAGACAAAGACTATCAGGTAAGCTGCCCTCTAGAAGAGCATAACGCGCTCATGGAGTCTGCGAAAAAACTTGATGAACAAATGCGAGTCATCCGTAATAGCGGCAGTGTTATTGGTGCTGAAAGAATTGCTGTAATGGCGGCATTGAATCTGACCTACGAGATTTCGAAACTCGAAATTAAACTTGCTGCAGAGAGCTCTCCCAGTAAACTTACGCTAGATCTCGATAAAAAAGTTTCTGCCGCCCTCCAAAGCTTCGAAGAATCGTCCACTTTATAATCTCTTCAGGGTATAATGTTTTTACGCCCTGGGGTACTCGCCAGTTGATGAGTCCTTGAGCCGATAATTTATAATCTGGGGGGTTTAAGCCGATACGGTGTGCATGTCCGCATGACGGAAAGCCTAATGTATCGCTGAACCTGCCACCTTGAACCTTTCGGTTCAAGGCGCAATCAATAGCGGTATCTTCGGGGACACCTATAAAAAAAGAACTTCTTATGGATACGATTGCCATACGCCAGCTAATGCGTGAAAAACGTCGCTTGCTTACGCCAAGGCAGCAAAAAATTGCTGGGGAAAATATTGCTAAACAACTCTCCACGTTTCCTCCCTTTTGTAATAGCAAACGCATTGCATTTTATATTGCCCATGATGGAGAAATAGACCCAGGATTTGCTATGGGTATAGCTGAGGCTGCCGGAAAAGAATGCTATTTACCCATACTGCATCCACTCAAACAAAATCGTTTGTATTTTGCTCGACATAGCAACGCTGACTTTTTATCAATTAATCGATATGGAATAAAAGAACCCCTCCTTCGAAAGGCAAAAGTTATACCCGCATTTGCCATTGATCTAATTCTGTTGCCATTGGTTGCATTTGATCGTTCTTGCAATAGGATAGGTATGGGTGGGGGGTTTTATGACAGAACACTGCAGTTTCAGCAACACCTTACTAGGCTTGTAGGGCTCGCACAAAGTTGCCAAGAAACTGGTAGTATTAATAAGCAGCCTTGGGATATCCAGCTGCAAGCTGTTGTAACCGAAAAAAGTGTCATTTATCCTAGTTAAAGTTGCTCAGTAAAAATGCACTCACAGAATAAACTACTGCCACTAGAATCAATAAAAAATAAGAAAATTTACCATGAGAAAAACTAAGATTATCTGCACCATCGGGCCAGCTTCAGAGTCGTTTTCTATGCTACAGCAGCTGGCTGAAGCCGGTATGAATATTGTTCGCCTGAACATGTCTCATGGAGACCATGAATCTCATACACGGGTTATAAAATCAGTCCGCACCCTAAATAAAAAACTCCCCAACCCTATTGCTATTCTTATGGACACCCAGGGTCCAGAAATTCGTACAGGGGACATAAAACAAGAACTTAACCTGAAAAAAAATGATGTAATCTCTATTGTAGCTCGCGGGGAAGAAGATGTTGAATCGACTTCAATAAGCGTCAATTACGAGGATTTAATAAACGATGTAACCATCGGAGATATGATTACGGTTGATAACGGTCTCATCAATCTAGAGGTGCTAAGCAAAGAGGACCGAATCATGCAATGCAAAGTTATTGATGGTGGTATTTTAAAAAGTAAGCGCCATGTCAATCTGCCCGGTATTCGAGTCAACTTGCCAGCAATTACTGAAAAAGATAAGCGTGACATTTTATTCTCCATAGAACAAGAAGTGGACTTCATCGCGCTCTCATTTGTTAGAAATACAGAGGATGTCGAACAATTAAGAGTGCTACTGGGTGACAAGGTTGATAAAATTAAGATTATCTCAAAAATAGAAGACCAAGAAGGCGTAAAGAATCTTAGCGATATTGTTAACATATCAGATGGCGTAATGGTGGCGCGTGGAGATCTTGGTGTTGAAATTGCAATCGAAAAACTACCAAGGGTTCAGCGTCGAATTATTCGACTTTGTGCACAACGAGGGAAACGTGTAATTGTTGCAACACACATGCTGGAATCCATGATAGAAAATCCAATACCTACTAGAGCTGAAGTTACGGATGTGGCTAATGCTGTCTACGAAGAGGCCGATGCTATAATGTTGTCAGGCGAGAGCGCCATGGGAAAATATCCTGTGAAGTGTGTCGAAATACTCTCTCGAATCACTCAATCAATAGAACAGAGTCCAGGTCTACAGTTTGTTAAAGATTTGGAGCTAGAAAATGATCATGCAGAGATTGCATCTGCTGCAGTAAAATTAGCTGAATCTATTAAAGCAAAAGCTATTATTGTTCCTACAAGACGCGGGAAAATGGCTAACTATGTGACCAATTGCCATCCGCAGACTCCTATTATTTGCGCTTTTACTAATGATAGCCGCACTCGTCGTCAGCTAGTACTCAACCGAAATGTGCTTAGTTTTCGAATAACTTTCAGCGAGGACCCAGAAAAAACTCTAGCAACTGCTGCCAAAATTCTTATGACCCGCACAGAATTCTTGCCCGAAGATAGGGTTGTAGTAATATCGGATGCTTTAGCTGGTTCAGGCATTGATGCAATACAAATTCGCCAACTGTCAGATCTGTTGGTCATCGATACAGAGTGATCGCCCCTACCAGGAGGCGATCTTAGCTCAAAAAGAATTGATAAGCCGGATTTTCTGTTTCCTCGGCCCAGCTATACTCCAGATCATCCAGGAATACATGCGCCTTCTTTCTGTCTTTTCTTGGAATCTGGAGTCCTGCAAGCACTTTTCCGTCAGCCGAGCCATGATTACGATAATGAAACATAGAAATATTCCAACGGTCGCCCAGTCTTGTCAAAAACTTCATTAATGCCCCCGGACGTTCTGGGAATTCAAACGTAAATATCATTTCATCAGTAGCTTCTTTGGCTCTTCCTCCGACCATATGACGAATATGCAATTTAGCAATTTCATTATCTGTCATATCTACCACCGGATATCCTTTGTCACCAAGATCTGCAACTAGATTATACCGATCATCGTCTGAAACGACTTGGACGCCAACAAAAATATGCGCCTGAGACGCGCCGCCCATCCGATAATTAAATTCTGTGATATTGCGCTTGTTTAAAGAAGCACAGAATGCCTTAAAACTACCTGGCTCTTCAGGAATAGTGACAGCTAAAATAGCCTCTCTTTTCTCTCCTATTTCAGTACGCTCAGAGATATAGCGGAGGCGATCAAAATTAATATTTGCGCCGCACTCCACAGCTAGCAATGTCTGTTCTTTTGCCCCGGTCCGTCCTACATACTTTTTTAATCCAGCTAACCCTAAGGCTCCAGCTGGTTCACAAATAGAGCGGGTATCGTCAAAAGTATCTTTAATGCTGGCACAAATTTCATCAACAGAAACTGTTATAACCTCATCAACAGTATCCTTTAAAATACGAAAAGTCTCTTTTCCAATTTGCGCTACCGCCGTACCATCCGCAAAAATTCCAACATTCTTTAAGCGAACCCTGCGCCCCGCTTTCATGGCTGCATCTAAACAAGCAGAATCTTCAGCCTCAACAGCAATCACCTTAATCTCAGGACGAACAGTCTTGATGTAAGCGGCCATACCTGCGCAAAGGCCTCCGCCGCCTACAGCTATAAAAACAGCATCTAAACGTTCAGGGACTTGCTGTAATATCTCCATAGCAATAGTGCCCTGGCCCGCTATTACCTCCGGATCATCAAAAGGATGGATGTAGGTCATCTCTTTTTCAATTACTAGTCTTTGAGCATAATCCGAAGCCTCGTCATAACTATCACCTTGTAATATGACTTTAGCTCCAAGAGCTTTTACTGCATTTACTTTAATTTGTGGCGTAGTGGTTGGCATGACAATAGTTGCCTTAGCGCCTATTTTTTGTGCTGCCATAGCCAAGCCTTGAGCATGATTGCCTGCTGAGGCTGCAATAACCCCTTTGGCTAGCTCAGCCTTGCCAAGAGACAACATCTTGTTGTATGCCCCGCGCAATTTGAAAGAAAATATTGGCTGCAAGTCTTCTCGTTTTAATAGAACGCGGTTGCCAAGCCTCAAGGACAGTTGCGGAGCCTCGTCTATAGGGGTTCTTACAACTAGGTCATAGATCTGAGCATCCAGAATTCGTTTTACGTAACTTGTAGGCATTTTTGCTCTTTATTTAATTTAAAATTTATAGATTAAGCCGTCTAGGACTAATAGTAAATTTTCACTACATGCAAAGCCAGCACTGATGGACATTTTCTATCATTTCGTACCCTGATCCGTATAATAATGAACAAGTGCATCATTTGCGGCCCAACAATAAAGACCTCAACTATGACTTTAGATATCGACTTAACCACACAAGACGCTCTCAAAAAAACTGTTGCGCAAGCAGCGGTTGACTACACTCTAGGCAAAATAAACATAGACAGTATTGTTGGAATCGGTACCGGCTCTACTGCTAATTTTTTTATTGATTTGCTAGCGTCGCATAAAAATAAATTTAGAGGTGCAGTTGCTAGCTCTGAAGCTTCAGAGCGAATACTCAAACACCACGGCATAGAGGTTTATGATTTAAATTCCGCCAATGAAGTGGCTATTTACATAGATGGCGCCGATGAAACAAATCAATACTTAGAGCTTATGAAGGGTGGTGGTGGTGCCTTAACAAGGGAAAAAATCACTGCTGCTGTAGCGCAAGAATTTTTATGTATAGCTGATGAATCCAAGTGGGTGGAGCACTTAGGAAACTTTCCATTACCGATTGAAGTCATTCCTATGGCCAGAAGTCATGTTGCAAGGGAAGTTGTCAAGCTAGGAGGAGATCCGGTTTATCGTCAAGGAATTATAACCGATAATGGAAATGTCATTCTAGACATTCATCATCTGCATCCAATAGCTTCAGCGTGTGCCATGGAAGAAAAAATTAATCATATTACTGGTGTTGTAACTAATGGCATTTTTGCAATAAGGCCTGCAGATATTTTGCTGCTAGGCACTAAAGATGGCGTAAAAACTCTTTATCCTGCAAAAAGATAGCCGTGTTATATCATAACTATGGCTTAAAAATTTATTAGCGCACCTGCAATGTTGGCTCATTTAGAGCTGCAAACTGCTCTCGTAATTCCAAGATATGCTCACTCCAAAAACGAATAGTATTAAACCAAGGAAAAGCCATAGGAAAAGCAGGATCACTCCACCGTCTAGCTATCCAGGCAGTATAATTAATCATTCTCAGTGTTCTCAGCGCATCAATTAACTGAAGCTCTCGCGGATGAAAGTCAAAAAATTCATTATAGCCATCTATAATTTCTGATAACTGCGCAGCCTGTCGATCTCTATCTCCTGATAGCAGCATCCATATATCCTGAATGGCAGGAGCCATAAGCGTGTCATCAAGATCTACGAAATGGGCATTACCATCCCTCCATAAAATATTGCCTGCATGGCAATCACCATGGACACGTATATGCTGAATAGTGCCCGCATTACTGATGCTTTCATCTACCGCTTGCATAAGATCTTTGATGAGCGAATCATAAGATGCTTTTAATTCTTTTGGAATAAATTGCTCGCTCACCAACATGGATGGCTCATGTCCAAAGGTATGGCTATTTAACATATGACGAAAACTGAAAGGTCTCACGGCACCTATTGCATGTATTCTGCCTAGTAGCTTGCCAAGCAAATATAAATTATCAAGATTGTCTAGTTCGGGGCCATGTCCACCCTTTCTAGGGAAAAGTGCAAAACTAAACCCTTCATGTTGAAATAAACTTTGTCCTTTATCGTTCAATATGGGGGCAACCACTGGTAGTTCTTGTTCTACCAACTCAAAGCAAAACTGGTGTTCTTCAAGAATCTGTTCTGTGGTCCATCGATTTGGACGATAAAATTTTCCAATCAATGGAGCTTCGTCTTCGATGCCAATTTGATACACGCGATTTTCATAGCTATTCAAGGGAAATAGTCGGCCATCACTGAGATAGCCGCAACTTTCCATGGCATCAAGAATAAAATTAGGCGTCAGGCTATCAAATGGATGCGACAAGGGATCACTGCTATCAACTGCATCCTCTTCTGGTTCTTGCACATTACCATTAATCATTTACACAGCTCGCTGCTCTTGGGTCTTGCTAACAGAAAAATAATAACAATAATAGCTAACGCCCAAGCGAAACAGGTAGCAATATAAGGCTTTCCGACGTCAAGCAATCCAATAATAGTTAAACCAGCAACATTACCTATAATCTGCATCGTAACTATTAGCGGCGCATATTGATGACTACAGTCCAGTTTGGCTGTCAGCCCCATCGCATAGGCAGCAGAAAAATTCCACGCCCCTCCAACAAAACAAAAGGCAACGAACATGAGTGGTTGTGGCAAATTCCCAGACAATCCTATCACCAGAATAACAATAGCAAGCCCTAAAGCTATTATTGCGGGCTTAGCATAACTAGGTCGAATATCCATTAATGCTGCAATCAAAGCCCCCAGACTGCTAGCCAATGCCAAAAATATCATATGGGGGCCGGCACCATAAGCTATGGGCTCTATGGTGCCGCGCACCACATTGCCGCCAAAAAATATTAACAATACTGCAAGCAACGCAAAGAGAACAGGGGCCTTCTTCTCATCGTCAACAAAAAAATTTATTCTCTCTTTTTTTAATCCTACGGGCATCATTCGACTTAATATCACTGACACCAAACATATACATGAAGCAGCGATCAGTGCGTCATTAAAGCTAATTGTCTCAGCGATCGATGGAGGTAACAGGTAGGCTGCAAGTGCAACTACACCGGCCTGAAGGCTCAAAACTAACGCATAACTACGGATAGGGTTAAGGCTTGCCCCAAGGCAGGTAACGGCTGCTGCGCAACTAGTACCAACAAAAATCCCCGCTAATCCCTGGCAGATCAATAAAAAAGTAAAGCCCGACACAAATATAGGCAGCGCAAAACTCATTAAGCCCATCATCCCGCTTATGAATATCAGTGATCTCCAGCTCACCAGCAAAATAAATAAAGTCGACAGCGTCATAGCCAGAGCAACGCCGCCCAAAAAAACCCCTCCAAGCCATAAAGGCGTTGTCTGAGTAAGGCCTAAATCTTTAGCTGCTAGCGCCAAGATTAGAGGCATATTAATCAAATATGCCGTAGCACTTAATGTGACCATTATTGCGGTCAAGCGTGCGCCAATGCTGTTTATATCCACATATTTTTTTTCAAATAAAAGTGACGACATCCACCAGCCTTTAGGTTCTACTACAAAATCATCGACGTTGTTTTTTGAATTACATTCTTATTGCTAGCCAGCGGAATGTCCAGTTCAGTTGAAATAAATGCAATAATCAGCTTGGATGCTGAAAAACTCTACGCACTCAATCAAGACACCTAAAAACGCTACTCCTTAGCAAGGGAGCCTCGTTTACCATATGGTGCTGTGCGCTATGTATGAGTTCAATCTTTATATTACAGAACTTCTTTCTTAGTACTTTTAAATTATATTGCCAGTCAACAGTCTTATCATGGTCTCCCTGAACAACTCTTAAGGGGTAATCGCTCGATGGATAATCTAGAAATTCCTCGATCCAAAATCTCATAGCCCCAATCCATTCTATCAGAATAAATTTGGACTGAAGCGGGTCATGGTTTTCTACGAATTCATTAAATTTCTCATTGGCTGTATTTGGCTTATATTTTCTTTTTATTTTTTTCAAAAATAAACGTAGTAAATAATATACATACAAATTTTTCTTCCAATTCACAGGATGAATTAATGGGGCAAGCACTATTATCTCAGAAAAATTATTTCCATAATGATGCGCCTTAGGGCTCAAAAGATACTTAATCAGAATGGCCCCTCCTGTGCTCTGACCAACTGCTTTCCACGGTTTAGGGAAGCGAGCCTCACAACTACACAACAAGTCAGAAAAAGCGTCCGCATAGCGATCAAAGTTCTTAATTGTTGCTCTGTCTCCGCTTGACAACCCATGTCCCGGCAAGTCGAATGCAACTACCGCATAACCTAGTTTGACAAGATATTTGATTAGATGTCCATAAAGACCCACATGATCCAGATAGCCATGGATAATAAAATAGGTGCCTTTGGGATTATCGGGGAGCCAATATTGGGCGGCAAGCTTAAAATCGCCAGATGTATATAAACCCAAACAATGACTTATTGCAGAGTGCTCAGAGGAAAAAGATAATCCATAATGATCGATATAGCTAAGTTCAGATGTCGTTTTGGCTGTCCGATCAAAGTCTACATCAAAACTTAAGATTTGAAGGTCTTTGCGAATCATCTCTAATAATTCAAACGTGAATATCATGTTCTCTTGCTGCCGAACCTGTATTATTTTAAATTAACATAGGGTGGCGGCCAAATACTGCCATTTTTTATCTTATGGCATCATGGACAAAAAATATCTAACTAGGATACCGCTCCACTAGAATAATTCTGATGCATTTTATCTAGACTAGATACTCTTATTTTTCTCGCATTGCCGGCTGTACCAAACGATTTATATCTATCAATACAAACATTCTTCATGGCTAGGGTTGTCTCCGCAAGGTATTTTCGAGGATCAAACTCTGACTTATTTTCAGCCATAAAGCGTCTAACAGCTCCGGTAGAAGCTAACCGAAGATCCGTATCTATGTTTATTTTCCGAACTCCATGCTTTATGCCTTCTACGATTTCCTCTACTGGTACGCCGTAAGTCTCAGGTATATCACCACCAAATTGATTAATAACTGTTAACCATTCTTGCGGCACCGATGATGAGCCATGCATAACCAGATGTGTATTAGGAATACGGGAGTGAATAGCCTTTATCCGGTCAATATCTAAAATATCTCCTGTGGGCGGACGGGAAAATTTATAGGCGCCATGAGATGTTCCGATGGCAATAGCAAGGGCATCTACGCGCGTTTTCGACACAAAATCTGCAGCCTCTTCTGGATCAGTTAGCATTTGATCATGAGACAAAGTTCCTTCAGCTCCAACGCCGTCTTCTTCTCCAGCTTGGCCAGTCTCCAGAGATCCCAAGCAACCCAGCTCGCCCTCTACAGACACCCCACATGCATGGGCCATTTCAACTACTTTTTTTGTAACTGCTACGTTATATTCATAAGATGCTGGAGTTTTTCCGTCTTCCATCAAAGATCCGTCCATCATCACTGAACTAAAGCCCAGCTGGATAGAGCGTTGACAGATATCAGGGCTCGTACCATGATCTTGATGCATGCACACTGGAATATGAGGAAATTCCTCTATAGCTGCTAAGATTAAATGCCTCAGAAAAGGCGCTCCAGCGTATTTTCTGGCGCCCGCCGAGGCTTGAACAATTACTGGCGAGCTAGTGATATCTGCAGCCTCCATAATCGCACGCATTTGCTCCAAATTATTTACGTTAAATGCAGGAACACCGTATCCATTTTCGGCAGCGTGATCCAATAATTGTCGCATTGAAATAAGAGCCATGAGTTTATTCCCCAATAATTCTGCTAGTCGCCCAGCCTTTAAGGTAGCTGATAAACAGCTACAGTTTTTTATATTTTAACTTACTTAAGCCTGTATTTTAAATCGGCTCTCAAGAATCTCTACAGCAGGAAGAACTTTTCCCTCTACGTATTCGAGAAAAGCGCCCCCACCTGTGGACACATAAGAAATTTTATCGGCAATACCATATTTATCTGCTGCTGCCAGAGTATCTCCGCCTCCAGCAATAGAAAATCCTTTGCTGTCGGCAATTGCTTCTGCAATTGCTCGAGTGCCTTCTCCAAATTGATCGAATTCAAACACACCGACAGGTCCATTCCATAAAATGGTCCCGGCTTGCTTTAGCATGTTAGCTAATTTTTTTGCTGAGACGGGACCAATATCCAAAATCATATCCTCGTTGGAAATTTCTTCCGTTGCCTTTAAAGTGGCTGTAGCAAACTCTGAAAATTCTTGACCTACTATGACATCCGTTGGGAGAAGTACATTGGTTTTCAGCATAATCCTTTGCGCATCAGCAATGAAGTCATGCTCGCACAGTGAATTACCTATCGGTAGTCCTTGTGCTGCCAAGAAAGTATTAGCGATACCGCCGCCTACCACGAGCTGATCAACTTTATCTGACATTTTCTCTAGCACAGCAAGCTTTGTAGACACTTTTGATCCTCCCACAATCGCCACCATAGGGCGCGCTGGGTTTTCCAAGACCCTCTCAAGCATTTTTAATTCACGAACCAACAAAGGTCCGGCGCAAGCAACTGGAGCATATTTTGCTACGCCATGGGTAGAAGCCTGAGATCGATGTGCGGCCCCAAAAGCATCCATGACAAAAATATCACAAATAGAAGCATAAGCCTTTGCCAAGCTTTCACTATTCGTTTTTTCTCCTTGATTAAAACGAACGTTCTCTAGTAATACTATTTCGCCATCATGACAAGAAAGCCGTTCTGTCCAATCTGAAGCCACCCTTACTGTCATCCCAAGTAGTGCGCTTAAGTGTCTGGCAACTGGCTGGATAGAATACTGATGGTCAAACTTATTTTCGGTGGGCCGCCCCAGATGAGACATTAATATTACGTTAGCGCCAGACTCCAGAGCACACTGAATAGTTGGTAATGCGGCACGGATACGGGCATCTGAAGAAATAACTCCATTTTTGATTGGAACGTTAAAATCCTCACGAATCAGGACACGTTTTCCTTTCAAGCATAAGTCTGTCATTTTAACTACATTCAAAATCACACTATCCTTATTTTCTCAAATCTATCCAATGCCTAGCTAACTCAAGCATGCGATTTGCATATCCCCACTCATTATCAAACCAAACCAAGACTTTCACTAGTCGCTGCTGGCTAACACGCGTTTGGCTAGCATCGACAATACCGCTCCGCATGTCATGATTGAAATCGCAAGAGGCAAGAGGTTCTTCTGTATATCCAATAATACCAGATAAGATGCCATGAGACGCTTCCTTCAAAACCCTATTCACAGAAGAAACATCTACATCTTTTTTAAGCAAAATAGACAGATCAATGACCGATACATTAATCGTAGGCACACGCATAGCTTGAGCTTCAAAACGTCCAGCTAGCTCGGGCAACATTCTATCAATACCCAAAGCTAAACCGGTATCCACAGGAATAATAGAATGAATTGCAGCACGTGTTTTTCGCAAGTCAGTATGGTGGTAGGCATCAATAACTGGCTGATCATTCATGGCGGAATGAATAGTTGTAATTACACCCCCTTCGACCATAAAGGCTTCATGAAGAGTCTTGATAACTGGCACCACACAGTTAGTCGAACAAGATGCATTAGAAATAATAGTTTCATTGCCATTCAGGCTATCTTCATTAACACCAATGACAATGGTGGCATCTACATTTGGCTCAGCTGGCTGCGAGAAGAGTACTTTTTTAGCTCCAGCCAGTATATGTTGTTCTGCCGTCAAGCGATCAGTAAAAGCACCGCTACACTCCAAGACTAGATCAATGTTTAAGGTGACCCAAGGCAACTGACTTATATCTTTGAACTGAAATATGGAAATATTGTCTCCATTGACCAGTAAGGTGCTATCTGCAAGTTGCACACTACCAGGAAAGTGCCCATGGGTTGAATCGTATTTAGTCAGGTGTGCTATGGTTTTACAATCAGCAAGCTCGTTAATGGCGACCACTTGTATATACTCACGATGCTTAGATTCATATAATGCGCGCAATACAGAGCGTCCAATGCGACCATAGCCATTAATAGCCACACGAATCACAACATGTCCTCCTGATTGCCACCCATAGTCTGCTCCAGAATCAATTACAGCTGTACTAAGACGGCATTAACTACATTGTCCACCGTGAATCCAAAGTGCTCCATTACCTTTCCACCTGGGGCTGATTCACCAAAGGTTGTCATACCAATCACTCTGCCATCAAGTCCAACATATTTATACCAATAATCTGCATGGCCTGCCTCTACCGCTACCCGAGCTCTTAGGGTAGGAGGCAAGACTGCGTCACGGTAAGTAGATTCTTGTGCAGAAAAAATTTCAGCGCAAGGCATTGATACCACTCGGGCATTAATACCCTTCTCAGACAATAGATTTGCAGAATCAAGCGCCAAGCCTACTTCCGAACCAGTTGCAATAATGATAGCGTCTAAATCTCCTGAGGCCTCATATAATATATAGCCCCCTCTAGATATGTCAGCCACTTGCTGCTTGCTGCGTAGCTGTGCAGTTAAATTTTGCCTGCTAAACACCAGTGCACTGGGGCCATCGTGTCTCTCGAGGGCTCTCTTCCAGCATGCTGCCGATTCTATGGTATCGCAGGGACGCCAAGTTTCTAAGTTAGGGGTTGATCGTAGGGTAGTTAATTGTTCTACCGGCTGATGTGTCGGACCGTCCTCGCCCAATCCCACAGAGTCATGAGTGTAGACGAAGATACTTTTCTGCTTCATGAGTGCCGCCATGCGTACTGCATTCCTAGCGTATTCCATAAATATTAGGAACGTAGCACCATAGGCAATAAATCCACCATGCAGTGTAATGCCGTTCATCATGCCGCTCATGCCAAACTCACGGACACCATAAAACAAATAATTTCCCGACGCGTCGTTGCTACTAATACCTTTTGATCCAGACCAAAGGGTCAAATTTGAACCTGCCAAATCAGCAGAGCCTCCCAATAATTCCGGCAGCAAGGGTCCATAGACATTCAAACAATTCTGTGATGCCTTTCGAGATGCAATCTTTTCCATCTTTTCTTGGCACTGACTAATGTAAGTATTCGCCTTCTCATTAAAATCTTTAGGTAGATCTCCACTCAAACGACGCTCAAGCTCTATAGCAAGTTCAGGGTGGGCATTACGGTAACTACTTAATTTTTTATTCCATTCCGATTGAGAGTTCATACCTTTTTTAACTGCATTCCATCGTGTGTACATATCTGATGGAATCTCAAACGGACCAAGCTTCCAACCCAGCTGCTTACGAGCTAGCTCGATTTCTTCAGTGCCCAATGGTGCCCCATGGCAGTCTTCCTTGCCTTGCTTGTTGGGAGAACCAAAACCAATAATAGTCTTACAGCATATTAAGGTAGGTTGATTTTTTTGCATGCGAGCTTCCTCAATAGCCGCCTTTATCGCATCAGCATCATGCCCGTCAACATGAGGAATTACCTGCCAACCATACGCCTCAAAGCGAACCGGCGTGTCATCTGTAAACCATCCTTCAACTTCGCCATCAATGGATATGCCATTATCGTCATAAAAAGCAATCAACTTACCCAATTTTTGGGTGCCAGCCAAAGAAGAGACTTCATGTGAAATTCCCTCCATAAGACAACCATCGCCCAAGAAGCAATATGTGTAATGATCTACAATCTCATGCCCTTCTCTATTAAACTGTGCGGCTAGGACTTTCTCGGCTAATGCCATCCCTACAGCATTACTCAACCCTTGTCCCAACGGACCTGTTGTTGTTTCTATACCTGGCGTATATCCATACTCCGGATGTCCGGGTGTTTTTGAATGTAGCTGACGAAAATTCTTTAGATCTTCTATGGATAGATCGTAGCCGCTTAAATGCAGCAATGAATATAACAACATAGACCCATGGCCATTAGATAACACAAAGCGATCACGATCGGCCCAAGACGGATCCGCAGGATTATGATTCAAATAGTCATTCCATAGCACCTCAGCGATATCTGCCATCCCCATGGGTGCCCCAGGATGGCCACTATTAGCCTTCTGAACAGCATCCATACTCAGTGAGCGAATTGCATTGGCAAGATCACGTCTAGAAAGCATTTAAAGACTCCTACTTAAATAAATCATTGAGACATTCAAAAAAACGGGGTGACATTCTCTCTTACTAAGAGACTCTCGTAAACACTCTAATTATACACTTTAATCTATATCAATATTTTTTGATATAGATATAGAGTTGTGATAAAATTGTTACAAATGATAAATACCGCTCAACAAATAAACGCTTCTTATCTCAACCAAACAGCTTTGAATACAACTGCCTTAGCAGTTTTCTTCAAAGCTGCTGGAGAACCACTTCGTTTAGATATTCTCAGAGTCCTGCAACATAACGCCTATGGCGTCCTTGAGCTCAGCGAACTCTTTGAGGTAAAGCAATCTGGCATGAGCCATCATTTAAAAGTGCTTGCTAATGCCGGACTTGTTGTTACACGCAGAGAAGGTAACACAATATTTTATAGGCGCTCTCCGCTACCTGCAAAACCAGCTATGCAAGATCTGCATCGTGGTCTTTTTGCAACTATTGATTTGATTGAGATTTGTTCTGATCTAGCACAGCGAATTCAACTTATAAACCTTGAGCGCACTCGAGCTTCACGAGAATTTTTTGAACAAAATGTTAGCCAGTTTCATGCAAATCAGGACCTAATCGCTAGCTATGCCCAATACGGGCAAACAGTAACTGAGTTTTTGGATGCGACGTCTACAAAAAAGGGTCGAGTTCTTGAGGTGGGGCCAGGAGAAGGGGCTTTTCTTTTAGAGCTTTCAAGACGATTTGATCGGGTAATTGCTCTCGACACATCAAAAGAAATGCTTGCTCTGTCTCAAAAAAAAATCCAAGATCAAAAATTAGCTAACGTAGAGCTAATTCATGGCGATACTCGGCTAGCCTTAGAAGAGGAACTGGTAGTTGATTGTATCACCTTGAATATGGTGCTTCATCATGCGCCAGATCCAGCAGCTATTTTGAGTGACCTGGCTAGATTGCTTAAAAAAAATGGTGTCTTGCTCATTACAGAACTCTGCCATCACGACCAAACTTGGGCGTATGAATCATGTGGCGATCTATGGCTCGGCTTTGAACCCAACGACTTAAGCAGTTGGGCTGACGCTGCAGGGCTAGATGAAGGAGAAAGTCTTTATCTTGCTCAACGCAATGGTTTTCAAATACAACTGCGGCAATTTTTTAAAAAAACTAAGTGACTATTTATCACAACAGGAAAAAATCTATATGTCTAATTACAGTCTTTTTACTTCAGAATCTGTTTCCGAAGGACACCCAGACAAAATGGCTGATCAAATTTCTGATGCGATCTTAGATGCTATTCTTAAAGATGATCCTCATTCTCGGGTTGCCGCAGAAACAATGGTCAAAACAGGCATGGTTGTCATTGCTGGTGAAGTAAGGACAAATACTTATGTCGATTTGGAGGATATTGTCCGTAATGTCATTACAGGCATTGGCTACACAAGTTCTGATATAGGTTTTGATGGTGCCTCATGTGCCGTAATTAATGCCATCGGCAAACAGTCTAATGATATTGCTATAGGCGTAGATGAAGGTGAAGGAAAAGAACTAGGGGCTGGAGATCAAGGTTTGATGTTTGGCTATGCAACCAATGAAACAAAAGTCCTGATGCCAGCGCCTATTTACTATGCGCACCGGCTAGTAGAACGACAAGCCCAGTTGCGGAAAAATAGTGAGTTAGCGTGGTTGCGTCCTGATGCCAAAAGCCAACTAACCTTGCGCTATGATAATGGTGTGCCTGTTGCAGTAGATGCCGTCGTGCTTTCCACTCAACATACCCCTAATGTCTCGCTGTCGGATCTTCGAGAAGCTGTACTTGAAGAAATCATTAAACCGGTGATTCCGGAAGAATGGCTTCACAAAGATACCCAATATCACATCAACCCCACGGGACAGTTCATTATTGGCGGCCCTATGGGGGACTGTGGACTCACTGGTCGAAAAATTATTGTTGATACCTATGGCGGAATGGCACGCCATGGTGGTGGAGCATTTTCAGGGAAAGATCCATCTAAGGTTGATAGATCTGCAGCCTATGCTGCGCGCTATGTGGCAAAAAATATTGTGGCAGCAGGCATTGCTAATCGTTGCGAAATACAAGTTTCTTATGCAATTGGTGTTGCGGAGCCAACCTCCATCAGCATCAATACCTTTAATACAGGAAAACTTGGTGATGACGAAATTGTGCGCTTGGTGCGAGAGAATTTTGATCTTCGTCCACAAGGCGTCATTGATATGCTGGATCTAAAACGACCTATTTACCAAGCTACCTCAGCCTATGGGCACTTTGGCAGAGAGGAAGAGAACTTCACGTGGGAGCGAACCAATAAAGCTAGTGTTCTAAAAGCCTCTTTATAAGAGATTATTTTACTAAAATTCAAATTAATATCGAAAGGAACAGAAAATGAACAATATGATTATTAATAACGACTATAAGGTCGCAGACATTACTCTAGCAGATTATGGCCGCAAAGAAATTGCCATAGCAGAAACAGAAATGCCTGCATTAATAGCTCTCAGGAAAAAGTATCATGCAGCGCAACCCCTCCAGGGAGCAAAGATTCTCGGCTGTATTCATATGACCATCCAAACAGCTGTATTAATCGAAACGCTCGAAGCTTTAGGAGCTGAAGTGCGTTGGACGTCTTGTAACATTTTCTCAACACAAGATCATGCAGCAGCGGCAATTGCTGCAAATGGCACGGCTGTCTTTGCCTGGAAAGGTGAAACTGAAGAAGAATACGAGTGGTGTCTTGAACAGCAAATCCTGAAAGATGGAGAACTTTGGGATGCAAATATGATTCTTGATGACGGCGGTGATTTAACAGGGCTGCTTCATGAAAAATATCCGCAAGTGTTAGAACATGTTCATGGGGTCACGGAGGAAACAACAACTGGCGTGCATCGTCTTTATGAAATGCTCAACAATGGCGAACTAAAGATACCGGCCATTAACGTAAATGATTCTGTTACAAAATCCAAGAACGACAATAAATATGGTTGTCGCCACAGCCTCAGTGATGCTCTCAAGCGTGCAACTGATCATTTGCTTTCAGGGAAAAAGGCCCTCGTTATTGGCTATGGTGATGTTGGCAAGGGTTCTGCGCAATCGTTACGCCAAGAAGGCATGATTGTAAAAGTCACTGAGATAGACCCAATCTGTGCGATGCAGGCATGCATGGATGGATTTGAAGTGGTGTCTCCCTATGTCGACGGTGACCCGTCTAAGGCTGTAGACAGTGCCTTGTTGAGAACAACAGACCTACTAGTGACTGCCACTGGCAACTACAATGTGTGTGATGCAGATATCCTAAATAACCTAAAAACAGGTTGTGTTGTATGTAACATTGGTCATTTTGATAATGAAATTGATACTGCTTATATGCGAAAAAATTGGAAATGGGTTGAAGTAAAAGCACAAGTCCATCAAGTTTTTAGAGACTCTGCAACAAATGACTACTTATTGCTGCTCTCCGAAGGAAGGCTAGTTAACCTAGGAAATGCTACGGGACATCCCAGCCGAATAATGGATGGATCGTTTGCAAACCAAGTGTTAGCTCAAATGCATATTTACAAGCAAGCTTTTGCGCATCAAGATAATGCTACTAAAGTAGATTTATTGCGTGTAGAGGTGCTACCGAAAAAACTAGACGAAGAAGTAGCTATTGAGATGGTGAAAGGGTTTAGCGGCACACTCACTCGCCTCAAAGCCTCGCAAGCTAAGTACATCAACGTACCTATCGATGGTCCTTTTAAGGACGATAGCTACAAATACTAATTAATTAACCTAGCAACTAGCACTGCTATTGAAAATCCCTGGTAAACTATGAATACTCGCCATTTGAGTTTTGAGTTCTTCCCGCCTAAGACTCCCGAAGGAAAGGAGAAACTTATTCATGTGCATCGCAAACTGAGTGAGCTCCAGCCAGAGTTTTTCTCGGTCACCTATGGTGCAGGCGGTTCAACCAGAGAATTTACTAGGGATTTTGTATTAGCGATTCAGGCTGCAGGTTCCAGTGCAGTCCCTCACCTCTCTGTGTGTGCAGACGAAAAATCATCGTTACTCACACTACTTCATGAATACAAAGATGCAGGAATCAAAAAAATTGTAGCGCTCCGAGGTGACTTGCCCTCTGGTATGGGTGGGCCCAAGCAGCTTATTTATGCAAATGAACTTGTTTCTTTTATCCGTGAGCACTTTGGTGACAGCTTTGAGCTTTTAGTTGCTGCTTACCCGGAGATTCACCCCGAAGCTGAGAGCTATGAAAAAGATATTTATTGGCTGAAGAAAAAATTTGAAGCTGGCGCCAGTCGTGGAATCACCCAGTACTTCTACAATCCTGACAGCTATGCTTATTTTATAGAACAGTGCCAAAAAGTAGGCATTGAAGCTCCAATCATTCCTGGCATTATGCCCATTACCAATTACCATAATTTGATTCGATTCTCAGATAGTTGTGGTGCTGACATTCCACGCTGGATCAAGAAAAGGCTTCATCAGTATGGTGATGATATCGATAGCATCAGAGATTTTGGGTTAGACATTGTAACTAGTCTCTGCGAGAACCTGCTTTCAAATGGCGCGCCCGGTTTGCACTTCTATACAATGAACCAAGCAGACGTGAGTCTCTCTTTATGCAAAAGGCTGGGTTTTCTTGACGCTGATGCGAAACACTAGAATTTTCACAAACCAAACTCTCTCGCCCGGACTAGAGATAACACTTGATGACGTGGTCTCCAAACACCTGGGAACCGTTTTAAGGTTAACTACGGGAGATCCGGTCATATTATTTGATGGTCAGGGCGGAGAATTTAAAGCAACCATCAGAGGATCTAGCAAGAAAAAAGTGACTGTGCTTATTGGTGACTACCTGGAGACCAACCGAGAGTCGCCATTACATATTCATTTGGGTATTGGTCTTTCGCGTGGCGATCGCATGGACTGGGTCATACAAAAAGCCACTGAAGTTGGAGTTACTGAAATAACGCCACTGATTACTCAAAGAACAGAAGTAAAGTTGGTCGAAAATAGAATACAAAACAAGTTATCCCACTGGCAAAAAATCTGCATTAGCGCTTGCGAGCAATCCTATAGAACTGAAATTCCTCAAATACACTTACCCATCAAAATGAACCAGTGGATTACTGACGTCAAATCAGAAAAAAAACTGGTGCTCCATCATCGTGGAGACAAGACCCTCTCGGCCATCAAAGAAAAAAATATTTCGAGTGTTTCTCTTTTGGTGGGTCCTGAAGGCGGCCTTACCGAGGAAGAAATACAAGCATCTATACATAAGAACTTTGAGCAACTGACGCTTGGACCAAGGGTTCTACGTACAGAAACGGCCCCGGTTGCTGCGATCAGCATCATTCAATCCATATGGGGCGACTTTGTTTAGAAGTCAGACTACGAGGACATAAAAAAAGAGTCGAAGATATACTCTTGACCCTTTTTCTACAAAAATTTTATCTAACCAAAAATATTAATGCTTCTTTTCTTTTTCTAGCGCTTCTTTAGCTTTTTTGGCTTCCTGCTTTTCTTTGTACATCGCATCAAAGTTGATGGGTGCAAGCATCATCGGAGGATACCCAGCCTTAAGTAGCACATTGTCTAATGTCTCCCTAAGATAAGGGAACATAATTAAAGGGCAAGCAGAGTGAAGCGCTTCATCCAAACGTTCGTCTGAAAAACCGCTAATCAAAAACAGTGCCGCCTGATCAATTTCATGAGTAAAAGCTACAATATTTTCATTTGTTGCTGTCACTTTAACAGTGATGATGACCTCATAGCGACCATCGCTATCAATAGCTGTATTCGTAATATTAAGATCTAACGTAGTTTCCGGCTTCCAGTCAGTGCCAAAAACACCTGCTGAGTTAGGAGACGTAAATAGATTTTTTTTCAAATAAATTTTTTGCATCGAAAAATGCGGTTGATTAGTCTCTTCTGACATTTCTTTTTCCTTGATTTTTTTGTGGTCTGATTGCGACCCAAACGATTGTCCAGAGATGAGGTGGAAGTTCGTACTTAGCCATCAAAAAGTCGCTGAAAATACAACTCAGTTGCCTTATGAGTATTTGGAAACTATTGCATCCATGACTGAATAGATTTTTATAAGCTTCAGACTCACATTGAGATAAAGTATTTTAAACCGAAAATAAATAAGTCCCAGCCAAAGGCTGGGACTTATTTGGAACTATCAACAACTTATATCTTAGCTGGTGCTTTGATTCCTACCCACTCAAAGAAAACCTTCAAGTCTGGTTTGACATCATGCATCACTGGATACCAAGGAGTTGGCGCTTCAATGTCAAGCATAGTGCCACAATCTGGGCATGAATACTCACGGTATACTTGCCAGCTAGTGTCTGGAGACATTAAACGTGGATACACTTGATCCATTTTTTCAGCTGTGTCACGAACATAAATGTTTGCGTTAAGCTTCCAGTTTTCTTTGTAGTGTCCAAAATCCTTACCGCAATCACAGAAAGCGTGGATTTCTTCGTCACTATCTCTTATAGCTAAGTTCAGGTGTGGTCCTAATGCCATAATAACTTTATGTTTGTATGTCATTTTTTCCTGAATTACTTCCATGTAAAGCTTATAACGATCTTCATCTTTAGGCATGGAAAGCATTTGATGCACTGTATCCCAGGCTAACGTGCCATCGACCAGCTGCCCAACTTCTTTTTTTGTATATGTAGACATATCTATACTCTCTTATATCTAATTGATCATTGATTGAGTGCCCCAAGGGACACTCGGTTCAATTTCTCAGTTAACGATTATTCCTCAGTCATAATGACGGGCTTACAGTCCGGCATTTCACTGATATCCATAGTCTTAGTAGATCCAAACGTGGGGATTCCCAGGCTTGACTCTAGCAAGTTGTAATCTGCTGGTAAGTCCCAGAATGTTTTAAATTCATTTAGGAACGGCTCAGACAAAGCAAAACTTGAAGCAAACATCTGCTTAACTTGTGGAGAGGCTATATTGTCAACAATATTTTTACGTTCACCTTTCATCCACTCTCGGACAGGAGTACTACGCTTGATACGGTCTTGCTTAATTTTAGCTTGAGCCGCAGTAGTCTTAGCTGAATCTACAGTGTAGACACCCTCATGATTTTGAGTGTATACAACGCCATAAATTTTCTTGGCGTATTCAGGAAGAATGTAGTTTTCGTTAAGATCTTCTTCGATACTTTGTGCGCCTGAGTGTAAACGATCCAAAGGATCACCGAAACCAGGACCACCACGTAGGTAGTTCAAGTATAGGTCACCATTATCGAAGATTGCTTCGGTAGTGATACATTGCTTGTCACGCTTAACTACAGCATCTGGTCCAAGATGTTTTTCCCACTCGCAATCATCTGGGTTCAAATCTTCACCCAAAGGAATTGATAGGCCTTTTGCGATTCTTCCATCTTCACCGATAAGACCAGTGTTGTGAGCTTCAAAACGGTAACCAGTTGCTGAAGGATAACCACCCATCAAGCCCCAATCACTGTTCATGTAGCCATTGCCCATGAAGAACATAGTCCAGTCACATGATGCGTGAACCATACGCAAAGTTTCAAATCCATTACCACCACGCCATTTGCCGTAGCCGCCTGAGTTGGTTTTTTGAGTACGACCCATGTATAAGAGTGGCTCTGCAAGTTCCCAAATCTCAATATCACCCATATCACCTTCAGGGTTCCAAATTGCAGCAGCATTATTAAGGCCGTCTTTCATAGCACATGCACCCGTACCACAAGCAGCAGTTTCGAAACTGTTAACAGCGTGAATATCGCCGTCTTGGTTGATACCGCCACCTTGTAGCCAGTTACAAGGGTTAGAGTTACCAGAGTTAACTTCTTCTAGATAACCACGACCAAAGTATGTGCGACTAATACCGCGCCACAAAGAGCTCCAAGAAGAAACCAAGAAGTGCCATGCATCAGCGTGAGCTGTACGACGGTCATCTGGGTTAGTCCAAGTACCTTTAGGTAGACGGAACTGAGTTGCATAACGACACCCGTCATTAATACGCTCTGTAGGTACAAGACTTTGAGTCATCATTACCCAAATACCAGAGGTAAACGCTGTGGGGTTTGCGTTATACGTATGCCAGCCCCAACGACTACATCCTTCAAAGTCTAAACGCCAGCTAGCGTCGGCCTTAACAGTAATGAGGCATGGTGCATGCATAATTGAGTCAAGTTTAGCGAAGGGAGAAGGTACAGCTACATCTGGATGAGTGTAAGGTACGTCAACAAATGCAACAGTCCTAACTTCACCAGGAATACACATAGCCTTAATACGACTAGTTAGACCACGGCGACCATCTTCAATAACTTCGTTTGCAAAGATATCCCATGCTTCAACGCCTTCGTCAGCAATAGTTTCTTGAACCATTTCGCGAATCATTGACGTACCAGCAATACGTGTCTTCTCATCAAGAATCCAGTATTTTACAGTACGTACGTTACGCTGGCTTTCATGCAACCAATCCCGTAGCGGGGTATCGTTGACGCCAGTTTTACGGCAAGTGATCTGCAAACCGTCACCGAAGCGCTGGATTTGACCGTTTGACATAGAACCTGGTCCAACAGCACCAGTATCAATTACGTGTGTTACGCCACCTACCCATGCACACAAGTATCCTTCGAAGAATACAGGAATGATAGTTGCAATATCGCAAGGGTGAACGTTACCAGTCTGACAATCATTGTTAGTGAACATGTCACCTTCATTGATTCCAGGGTTGATTTCCCAGTTGTTCTGGATCATATACTTGATCGCAGCACCCATGGTACCAACGTGAATGATAATACCAGTAGATGTAGCAATACAGTCACCAGCTACGTTGTAAAGGGTGAAACACAACTCACCTTCTTGCTCAACGATTGGAGACGCTGCAATCTTCTTAGCAACTTCACGAGAGTTAACCAATCCCGCACGTACTTTAGAAAAAATACGCTCGTATTTGATTGGATCTTTTTCTTTCAATGTTAAGGTTTTGATACCGTCGTAGTGCCCGGTTTCTGACGCACGCGCCAGAATACCATTACGGTTCTCATCCAAAGACATACCATTTCTCAATAGTTTGCCTAATTCTGCACCTTTTAAGGTTTGTAAAATAGTCATTTTAATTTCCCTCTATTATCCTATTGATCTAGATCGCATCGACAGTGTTGAAAGCTACTTTCTGTATTGCGTCGGTTTCAACCAAGTGGAAAAGACGATGGTTATCCAGGAACGTTTCGAAGCCGGTTGGCACTACAAAAGTAGTTGCATCGGATTCAATAACACACGGACCCTTAACGTGGTTACCAGGCATCAAGCTTTCCATATGATAAAGATCAGCTTCAACCCACTTACGTTGGTCGTAGAACTTACGAGTGCCTGTTTTAGCTCCAGCAGGTGGTTGTTTTCCGTGATCTTTCTCATTAGGAATAGCAGGTTTGCTAGTCTCAACCGAACCACGAAGAATCGCACCAGTAATGCCAAAACCAAGCTCAGGAGAACGAGCCGCATCAGCATATACGCGAGCGTATTCTGCATCAAAAGCTGCAACCAATGCTGGCCAATCTTTTTTGTCTTTCACAGATTTCAATGGCGAATCAATTTCCAAGTCATTCAGCTGACCTAGGTACTGCATGCTATATCCTGGTGTGAAAGTAATGTCTTTCTCAGAGAAACCATTAATTTCAAATTCTTCCAGAATCTTAACCTTTAGTGTATCCCAAGCTGTTTGTAGCTGTTTAACCGAAACATCTAGATCTTCATCTGTAGACTCTTCAGTGATACCAACATTCACACTCATATCATAACGATATTCGAAGTCTGCTGAAGCACAACCAAATGCTGAGAATCCAGCAGCCCAAGCAGGAACGATAGTTTCTTTAAAGCCTAGACCTTTAGTGTAACCATAAGCATGAACTGGACCGCCGCCGCCGTATGAGAAACATACGAAGTCGCGTGGGCTATAGCCTTTACCAGAGATCATTGCACGCAGATGTTGACGTAAAGAAAGGTCAAGTAGCTCGATCACACCCGCAGCAGCGTCTTCCAAAGAAAGACCCATAGGGGTAGCGATTTGCTCTTGTACACATTTTCTTCCGCGCTCAACATCAAGCTTCAAGATTCCACCAAGGAAGTTATCTGGGTTCAAGTAACCAAGAATAATATGACAGTCAGTTACAGAAACTGTATCTAGACCGCCTTCTGGCCAGCAAGTACCAACACGATAACCAGCGCTATCAGGACCTAGCTTTAGAGAGTTTGAATAAGGATCAATACGTACGAAACTACCCGCACCTGCACCGATACTGTCCATAGCTACCATAGGTAGAGAAAGCACCAAGCGAGCCATATCACTATCTTTATGGATAGAGTAGTTGCCGCCAGTGATCAAAGCCATATCAAAGCTAGTACCACCAATGTCGGAACAAGCAATGTTTTCATAGCCAAGCTGTTCACCTAGATATTTAGCACCAATTACACCACCGATTGGCCCAGACACTAATGAGCGAGCCAATTCTTTTGCTTTCCAGCCAATGGTACCGCCATGGGTAGCCATTACGCGTAGATCAAAAGTAGCACCATAAGACTTCATTTTGTCGCTTAGTGCGCCAAGAATCTTACGAGAAGGCTCAGCAGCATAGGCTTCTAGGATTGTTGTATTAGTACGGTGACTTTCCTTACGTGCTGGATAGTAGTCAACAGAAGCAAATACAGGAATATTAGAGCCTTTGTCTTTAATTACTTTAAGGACCGCATCACGAACAGCATGCTCGTGTGTTGGGTTTAGGTAAGAGCTTAGCAAGCTAATTGCAATCGCCTTGACGCCCTGATCAACTAGTTCGCCAGCAGCAACAATAGCTTCTTCTACGCGAACAGGTATTACAACATGTCCTTTTGAGTCAATACGCTCAGTTACACCACGAGTGTCGTGGATGTGAACCAAAGATTCATCGTACTTATGCGTATTCAAATGTAGACGATCTTCGAACGCATAGCCTAGGTAGCACTGAAGTGCACGGCCC
This sequence comes from Porticoccus sp. Uisw_050_02, assembly GCF_047729555.1. Lineage (NCBI taxonomy): Bacteria > Pseudomonadati > Pseudomonadota > Gammaproteobacteria > Cellvibrionales > Porticoccaceae > Porticoccus > Porticoccus sp. Uisw_050_02. The sequence continues at coordinate 1,355,891 of NZ_CP159825.1, forward strand.
ATACGATGGAAATCCTCAAAACCTTTACTTACGATAAGTCCGGTACGTAGTCCTTTACGGCCTACAACACGGTTCAGCATCGCAGTTCCAGAAAAAACACAAGTGACCATTTCTGGATATGTGTCTTCAACTGTACGTCCCCAATGAGCTAAAGCGTCCACACTAGAAGTTAGCACTGCTTTGGATTCATCAGCATCACTCTGTGCTTTACCGACAACAAAAGAGCCGTCTGCGCGCACAAAGAACGTATCTGTCATAGTTCCGCCTGCATCGATCCCCAGGACCTCGACGGGATTAGTTAATTCGTTCAAGTTTATATCCTCTTTCTTATATTCATGAGTTGTTAACTTCATATTTTTTGTAAAAAACCATTTAGATACTTAAGTCTTATAGTTTATATGTATCTAAATCAAACAAAAAATACCCTCAAAAAACCACTTCTTAATTAATGCAATTCAGTAGAAAAATACTTATAAAAATCACTGATTTACAAAAATTACCGACAAAAAACCACCGCTATTTGCTCCTTATCTGTTACCTATAAAGAGTATGCGGAGGCTTATATCGAATCGAATTAAAGCATGAGAAACTAAGTCTGTCCAACATATTTAACGATAAAATCTCTCCAAAAGAGCTATTTATAGTTATTGATTTTTCATAAGTCATTAATTTTATTTTAATTTTATTTAATCTGGAGCGAAACAAGCTGCCATATTAATTTTTAGGGATATTAATATTCTATGGCACCCAAGACTACTTCAAATATGTATATACTGAGCGCACTAAAACCTACTGCTATTTTCGTTGGTGTGCTACTTACCCCTCCGCCCAAGCAATCCAAAACAGGGAAGCTAAATTGCCTCTTTTAAGAAATCGTCTCAATTTACTTGCTGAAGATACTGCATCAAGAATACTTCTGGGCATCACAAGGGGTATCGAAAAAGAAAGTTTGCGTGTCACTCCAGCAGGAACAATAGCCCAGACACCCCATTCATCGTTGCTGGGTTCTGCCCTCACTCATCCACAGATTACTACTGATTTTTCAGAAGCATTGCTTGAATTCATCACCCCTCCGTCAACCAATGCAAATGAAATATTACAAACATTAGAAGATATCCACCGTTTTACCTATCAACAGATAGGCAATGAGATACTCTGGACTAGCAGTATGCCTTGCCAACTAAGTGGTGAAAGTGATATTCCCGTTGGGAAATATGGGTCATCAAACATTGGGGCAATGAAGCATACTTATAGGCTGGGGCTAGGCCATCGATACGGGCGACTCATGCAGACTATAGCCGGCATCCATTACAACTTCTCGGTCCCCGATGAGTTGATGGAGCTGCTAAGAAAGAACGAAAAATCTACGTTATCCCCACAAGATTTTAAAACCGAAAATTATTTTTCCCTAATACGAAATTTTCGTCGTCATTTTTGGCTACTACTATATCTATTTGGCGCTTCCTCGGGAATTTGTCGCAGCTTTGTTAAAGGAAGAGATCATCAGCTGATCCAATTTGATGCCGATGAACACAGTCTGTATCTTCCCTATGCCACATCCATAAGGATGAGTGATTTGGGCTACCAGAGCAAAGCCCAAGATAAACTGACAGTCTGTTATAACAGCCTACAAAGCTATATTCGTACTCTTGGGGAGACATTGGCTGAGCCTTATCCAGGTTATGAGTCAATCGGATTGAAAGATAGTGCCGGAGACTACAAGCAACTAAATCTCAACATATTGCAAATTGAAAATGAATTCTATAGCCCAATACGCCCAAAACGAACTGCTCGCCCAGGACAATCACCCCTTCGGGCTTTACAGGCAGCAGGGGTAGAATATATAGAAGTTCGCTGCATTGATCTTAATCCCTTTTTGCCGCTTGGCATAGATCGTGCGCAAGTAGACTTTATGGACATTTTTCTATTGACCTGTTTGCTCTCCAAAAGCGCTCCAACAGACCAGCATGAATATCATCATATACTGGAAAACCAACGATTGATGGTTCACAACGGCAGGAGCCCAGACTTCAAACTTCACAGTCGTGAGGGCATGCGATCTTTTTCAGATTGGGGTCATTCTATTTTTAAAGAAATGTATCCGGTTGCTCAACTCCTTGATCAACAACACCAAACAACTCGCTACCAAGAAGTTCTAGGTAAGCTAGAAAAACTTATTGATGACCCATCTCTCACTCCTTCTGCAAAAATTCTCGAGACAATGAGGGAAACTGGGCAAACCTATTTTAAGGTAGCAATGGGGCATGCACTAAAGAGTCGGGAATACTTTTTACAGGAGAAGCTTGCACCAGAAACCACTAGAAAATATGAACTAATGGCCGCGGAATCTTTACGACGTCAGAAAAATATTGAAGCATCGGATACCCTATCTTTTGATCAATTTCTTGCAGCACATCACCAACAATACGACTTTAAAGTATAGGTTCTCTTAATTAAGCTTTAGTATTGTCGAAAAGTCTGCAGGGTTATCATCCATGTCTGTCGAAGGGTTGGTGCTGGTATTGGTAGGCTGTACGTCGCCAGTTTGATAAAGGTCAGAACTAGAGCGCTCGGTGAGATACAACTTAAAGCGCTTATCTAGATAGTACACAATAGCTCGCATATGTTGCTTGCCTATAAATTCATAGGCCGTCTTTTCTGGGCGATCACAAATATAAAAACTGCCCACAAAGTGATCGGTTGTCACGCCCTTAAAGCGACCATAAGTCTTCCATAAATTGAATATATTTAATTTAACGAGCTGGCTATCCACTTTTAGACACCAAGACAACTTACCTAGCTTCGGATCAAACCCCTTATAGCGAGCCCTTCCTTGCTGAAATTTTGGATCCTTAGTCCCCATTGGTCTCGTATTTTCGTTTGATGCGCCCTGCAAGCCTGTACCTAAACCTGTGCCTAAGTCTCCATAAGAAGTAGATGTCATAAAAAGAGAGATGAACAGTGCCAACAAGAATTTTCTATACATTTATTACACTCTTAATTTTCTATAATGAGTTATATAGTGTTGCATTCTACACAGTCTAAAGATCTAATTCACCATGGTTGACCTGATTGCATTAAAAAATATTAGTGTTCAACATTTTCCCCCAACCCGAGGCTAAAAGTTGATAACAAACAGGCAAATAAATTTTTTCGCTTTTATATTTTGCATGGGGCTCATAGCGACTGCGCTTTATATGCAGCATGTAATGGAATTACGCCCTTGTTACCTTTGTGTAACACAAAGAGTTTTTGTGGTTGCTACAGGGATGCTTACCTTGCTAGCGTTACTTCACAATAGAGGTCTTAAGATCTACGGATCACTAACTATAGTAAGCGCACTAGGTGGTGGCTACTTTTCCGCCAAACAGTTGTGGCTTCAAAATCTTCCTGTTGACCAAATTCCTGCCTGTGGGCCACCTGCCGAATATTTATTTAATGCCTTTAACTTTACCGAGGCTTTAAGCATGTTGCTACAAGGTGATGGGAACTGTGCAACAATACAGTGGACATTTCTGCACTTAAGTATTCCTGGATGGACACTGGTTAGCTTTCTGCTGCTGGCTATACTGGGGCTACTACCAATCATTCGCAAACGTTAGAGATGCTACGAGGATTTATTGCTTTATTGATTTTTCAGGGGATTGGAGAATCCATTGTTTATTTTGGACATTTACCAATACCTGGTCCAGTGATTGGCATGATGCTACTTTTTTTAACGTTACAGGCTAGAAATCAAGGCACCCCAGCCTCCCTTGAAAGCATTGCTCACCTCATGATCCGCTATCTTTATTTGTTCCTGATTCCAGCCTGTGTTGGATGCTTTTTTTTGATCAAAAATAACTTGGAAGGGTGGATCATAATAATCGCTAGTGTTGCTATATCCACTTTTGCAACCATGATCATTGGAGCACTGATGATGAAATATATGCTGACAAGACATCAAAAAAAGTCTAGGGAAAATTCATAATAATGGAAACGGCAAGCTTAGCTATTATGTTTACGCTAACCCTTTTGGGTTTTTGGGCGGCTACCTGGGTCTTGAGTGCCAGTCAGTCAGAGTCTGTTATTCATCTGTTCCTGCATCCGTTAGTCGTAGGTCCTTTTCTAGTGACAATTTTTCTCATATTGTTACGCATTGATTATCAGCAATATCGCTTGGCTAATGAACCATTCTTCTTTTTGCTCGATACCGCAATTGTCGCTTTAGCCGTACCTTTGTATCAGCAATTTTACAACTTCCGAATAGCAGTCAAACCCTTACTGATCACTTTAATATTTAGTGCCTTTTTTGCAAGCATTAGCGCGGCAGGGTGCGCCTTAATGTTCGGTGTCGATATCAGCAGTATAGCGTCTCTAGCGCCAAAATCAGTAACTACCCCCATAGCGCTTCGTATTGCAGAAAAGATTGGTGGAGACTTGTCTATGACTGCTGGAATAGTGGTGCTAACCGGGATAATAGGCGCAATTTTTGGACCCGTGCTATTTAATCGGCTAGGCATCAAAGATGACCGCATTAAGGGGTTTATTCTAGGGATTTGTGCTCACGGCATAGGCGCCGCAAAGGCACTTGAAATTAGTCGAAAGTGTGGTGCATTTGCTATACTGGGTCTTAGTGCAACTGGAATACTGACTGCTTTAATCTTGCCTTACATTGTTCTCTTTGCAGTAAAGTAATAAAAAGGCCCTAACGGGCCTTTTTATTACTAAGGTATATGGTGACTACTTATTCTGATGTTAGGACTTTCTCCAGCTCTACCTCAAAAACAAGGGTTGCCATAGGTCCAATTGTAGGCAATTGCCCCTGCGGTCCATAAGCAAGCTCTGGGTGAAGATAAAGCTCCCATTTGGCACCTTCTTTCATTTTTTGTAATGCTTCTGTCCAGCCAGGAATAACGTCAGCAAGACTAAGTTCTACCGAACCACCGTGCTTAGACGAAGTATCGAATTCACGACCATCAATAAATGTACCCCTGTAATGTACAAGAACGCGACTTGTTGCTGCTGGTGATGCGCCTGCGCCCGGGATAATAATTTTATATTGTAAGCCCGTTTCTGTCGTGACGACGCCATTTTTCGTGCTATTTTCTGATAAAAATTTCTTACCTTCTTGAATATTTTTTTCTGCTGTAGCATTCATTTCTTCTTGATACTTAGCAGTTTTTTCCTGCTGTGCGGCATAGTAGTTCTCTACCACCTTTACTGCATCTTCCTTAGAAATTCGAGGACGTTGATTATTCAATGCATCAGCCATACCTAATGCAAAAGCTTTTTGATCAATCTTTGTATCTGAAGTAAAAAATTGAAGGCCTACATCGCCGCCTACGATGTAACTAAACTTTTCAATTTCGGTTTCCATGGTTGATTCTTCTGCACCCACAACCGAAAGCAATTCTTTTTCTGCAGCAAAACCTAATTCAGGTGATTCATTATCATTGCAAGCGACTAAGCCAAGGGCTGCTGCAAGGATCAAAAATAAGTGTGTGAATTTCATATGACTATCCTTTTTAAGCCTATCTGTAATTGGAATTATTTAACAAGTAGCGCATCATAACTCATAAGTCCTGAAAACTTAATCAGAGTCTTGAGGAAGACTTGCATGAAACAGCAATGGATGACCGATTAAGATTTCAGGAGCGTTCAGCATGGTCAAATAATTATTAAGATTAATCATTTGCCATTCTGTGTTGACCGCATCATTAATAATAAAATGCTGTTCTTTTGCCCAGTGATACAGAATCTCTTGGACCACTTTTTCGGCAGTTACTTCCAATTCTTTCAGCACTCTAACACTGTTTTTAATTAATGCTGACACAGCCACAAATCGTCTCACTCGGCGCAATGGTTGCACAGCACAATGATCCCATTGTTTAATTTTCTCCCCTGCCGCGGTTAAATCCTTATTTGTGATCTCAATACCACAAGAGCCAAGCCAACAGCACAGAAGCAGCATGTTAACATTGGCGTCGTATTTATCTTGGTATTGAAGACAGTGCTCTGCCACACCTGATCGAGCGTAATGCGATAGCGAATAAATCCAAAAAGAATTTTCTGTATTGCTGCCTAGTTTTTTCAAAGCTTGCGGAATCTCATGTCTTGATCATAGCCAACACGGCCTGCACTAGCTTTTCGACACCGACTGCCGCTTCACTGATATTGCTCGCCAGCATGTATGCTGGGGTTGTCACTAAAAGATTCTTATCGTCAATGCATATATCGTTGACGCTGCAGACTTCGTGGATAGCTCCAGTAGCTTCGATAGCCTCAGCGGTCGACTTATCATCACCAATAGTGAAACGAACTCCTTCCCCAAACAGCTTACCTGCCATTGCCGGCGCAATACACATCGCACCCACTGGCTTTTTGGCCTGGTGCGCTGCTTGAACAAAACGCTTTAGTTCTTCATTTAACAAAAAGGCAGAGCCCTTGACAGCAAAATCACATAGATTTTTAGCGGCGCCAAATCCACCAGGTATAATAACTGCATCAAAATCTACCATGTTGGCCTGGGCTAAATCTTTTATGTCTCCGCGAACCAGTCGAGCAGCCTCCGCTAATACGTTTCGACTCTCATCTTCGACTACATCACCAGTAAAATGGTTAATAACATGCATCTGTTGAATGTCTGGGGCAAAGCATTGCACTTGTGCTCCCGCTTTATCTAAGCACAAAAGAGTGATGACAGATTCATAGATTTCTGATCCATCAAATACACCGCATCCTGACAAAATCACGGCTATTTTTTTACTCAAAACTTATCTCCTGTTGTCTTAGCTATAATATCTTACAATATGCGAGCGTACATAAGATCCCAAACTCCATGACCCAGTCGTTCGCCTCGTGCCTCAAATTTAGTGACTGGACGAAAGTCTGGCCTCAATGAGTACTTTCTTGCACCAGCGGTATTCTGATAACCTGTAGCCGATTCCATCACCTCCAACATCGACTCAGCATACGGTTCCCAATCAGTCGCTAAATGGACCGTACCCCCTATTTCCAATTTTTCTCTAAGCATTTGAATAAAACTTGGCTGTATTAGTCGGCGTTTATTATGTTTCTTTTTATGCCATGGGTCAGGAAAATATATTTGCACACGGTGGATGCTAGCATCAGGGATGCAGTCTTCAATAACATCTATGGCGTCAGCCATGTATACTCTGACATTTTGGAGGGACAGCTTGCCTGCATCACTAATTAAACGTCCAACGCCAGGAGCATGCACCTCGATACCCACGAAATCTTTATCTGGCTCAAGTTGAATCATGCTGAGCAACGATCCGCCCATACCAAACCCAATTTCTAGTACTTGAGGGGCATTGCGCCCAAATTCTGACTGAAAGTTTAGCAGCCCTTGATGCAAGCTTAAGCCATAATTTGGCCAATGATCATGAAAGCCTAGCTTTTGTCCATCGGTCATACGTCCAGAACGAACAACATAGCTTCGTATGGATTTTTTTTTGTACTCGGGCCTGACGTCTTCCACCTTTAATAACTCCGTACTATTTCAGGCTATAATGACCAAGAACACCATGACTAGGATTTTACTAAAGTCCTAGTCAGGGCAAAAGAAAGGACCAACCAGCCAACCAAAAACATACTACCGCCGATAGGCGTAATCATGCCAAAGGCCTTGATGCCAGTAATAACTAATAAGTAAAGGCTGCCTGAAAAAATGATGGAGCCCATGACAAACAACCAGCCTACAACGCTCCATAAAACAGTATAATGGCGATTTGCAGCAACAATGACTGACAGCAACGCCAGGACATGGAACATTTGGTACTGCACCCCGGTTTGCCAAAGATTCAACATCTCTGGTGCCGTAGTGCCCTGAAGCAGATGAGCGCCAAAGGCACCCAAGGCGACAGCAAAAAAACCTAACATTGCTGTCATGCCTGTTAGCATCTTCATTTTTCATCCTATTCTATCGAGTTGATAATTTATCATTTCATGCAGAAAAACAAATAAAAAAGCCGCATAAAACGCGGCTTTTGGAAACTTAAGCCCGCTAAGAGTTTACGCCTCCATGCTCATCCGGACTTTTTTCATTGCATTTTTTTCTAGCTGCCTCACACGTTCTGCAGAAATCTTATATCTAGCCGCTAAATCATGAAGTGTAGCTTTATTATCTGTTAGCCAGCGACTCTGAATAATGTCACGGCTACGCTCATCCAGCTCGGCCAATGCTTTCGTCATGCGATTGTGGCTATCGTTACCAGTTTCTGCTATCTCAGCCAATAATGCTGGATCAGCCGTCTTGTCCTCTAAATACAATGCTGGCGCTTGGTAAGGGCTCTCATCGTCATCTGATGAATAGTCAAAGCATTCATCATGACCTGCAAGACGCTTTTCCATCTCCATAACTTGGGAAACTTCAACACCCAAATCGTCTGCAATTGCTTTAGCCTCATCATTGCTTAACCATGCCAAACTTTTCTTGGCGCCACGCAGGTTAAAGAACAATTTTCTCTGAGCTTTAGTAGTAGCAACTTTAACTATACGCCAGTTTCTTAACACATATTCATGTATTTCAGCTCTAACCCAGTGCACGGCAAAAGACACTAAGCGAACACCTTTTTCAGGATTGAAACGCTTAACGGCTTTCATTAATCCAACATTACCTTCTTGAATTAGATCGCCCAAAGGCAATCCATAACCGTTATAAGAGCGTGCAATATAAACAACAAAACGAAGATGAGATAAAACTAAGCGCCGTGCGGCGTCTAAATCCTCATGGTAATAAAGATCTTCGGCGAGAGCACGCTCTTCCTCGGCGGAGAGAATGGCAATTGCATTAGCGCCCTGTATGTAAGCGGCAATATTTGCTCCAGGGGTCATCCAATCCAAAGGTTGTAAATTTTGACTCATATAAACCTCATATAAACCCCGAAAACTCGGGACAGATATTTTAACAGCTTAAAATTAGATTACCATACCAATATAAAATATCATAACTCGCTGTTTTGAATCAATAAAAATTATTTTGGTTCGATAGAGGCCAGCTGTCTTACAATCGCCAACCAAGCCCCCAAAAACCCCAAACCAGCACCAATAAGTAAAAGCCACATTAAACCAGAAGATCCCAAGCCTTCTAATTGGAATACACTCTGATAAAGATCAGCTAAGTGTGCCACAGGCGCAGACATCCAGTGTACAAACACAGTAACTAAAATCCATGCCAGAGCCCCACCTATAAAGCCATACCAAGCACCAGTATACAAAAATGGTCGCCGAACATAGCTGTCGGTTCCACCTACAAGCTTCACAACAATCACTTCATTGCGACGATTTTCAAGAGCAAGCCTAACAGTGTTTCCAATAATCAACAAAACACTAAAAGCTAGAATCACCCCAAGCATCAAGGCCAACTTCTCGCAAACCTCCAGCATTGCTTGCAACCTTTGCAGCCATTGCATGTCGACCTGAACACTATCAACAAGAGTCTCTTCCTGTAATTTTCTTACTAGGGTTCCGATAGCCTCAGAATCATGCTTGATGTCTTCCTTCGGTTGAATAAGAAGGACTGCTGGCAATGGGTTTTCATCCAGCATTTCTAAAACGCTTCCAAAATTTGACTCTAAACGAAATTCGTCAAGTCCTTGCTGGCTGGAAATATATTTCACAGCAGTTATATCGATATCTGACAATAAACTTTTCTTTAGTTTCTCGGCTTTCAGTTGAGAGGCTGTCATCTTTAAAAATACAGTGATTTGAGTTGTGGACTCCGCATGGCTGCCTAGTTCTTTAAGGTTAATAACACCGACATATAAAGTTAAAGGTAAACCCAAAGCTATTGCTACAACAAGGGACGTCATTAGCGTCTGGAGTGGTTCGGCGCACAATCGACGAATTGTGCTGGCGAACGACTGATAATGGCTCCGGAAATAACCTTTAAATTGATCTGAAAATCTCTGTTTTCGTTCTTTAGAAATCAATAAACCTGGGCGGTTTTTAGCTTCGGGCTTGCGACGGTAATTACGCTTCATTGAGACTTTCCGTCCTCTAATAGCTGTCCGTGATCCAGCTTCAATAAACGCAATCCCATAGAGGAAATTAGATCTACATCATGTGTAGCAATCAATACTGTGACGCCAACCTCACAAAAATTATGGAATAAGCGCATAATTTCCCTAGACAACCTTGGGTCAAGATTGCCAGTAGGCTCGTCAGCTAGCAAGATTCGTGGTTTATGCACAACAGCTCGAGCAATGCCTAGACGTTGTTGCTCCCCCCCAGATAAAATCATTGGATTCATTTTTTCTTTATCTAATAATCCAACTTTATCGAGAGCAGCTCTAACCCTTCGCCCAACTTCACGATGCTGTAATCCCGAAACTAAAAGAGGCAACGCAACATTATCAAACACACTACGATCAAAGAGCAGTTGATGATTTTGAAAAACAACCCCTATATTTCGCCGATAATATGGCATTTGGCTGTGATATATACGATTTAAATTTTGGCCATCGACAAGCAAGTCCCCGCTAGTCGGCCTCTCCATAAGCATAATAAGCTTCAAAAGAGTGCTTTTGCCTGCTCCAGAGTGGCCCGTCAAAAAAACCATCTCACCAAGATCTAGATCAAAACTCAAATTGCTTAAAGCTTCATATCCAGATGGATAAATTTTGCTTACTTTATTGAACTGAATCATATCTATCAGGCATTCTTATTGTCACTACTAAGTACCGCTTCCACATAATTGCGCGCATCAAAAGGCTGCAAATCTTCAAGATTTTCTCCCAGCCCCACAAAACGCACAGGAACACCAAAACGCTTATATAAAGAAAAGATCATTCCACCTTTAGCGGTACCGTCAAGTTTAGTTAACACTAAACCAGTCACAGCAACCGCATCGCTAAATTCTTGCATTTGATTCATAGCATTCTGTCCAGTACCAGCATCAATAACTAGCAGCACTTCATGGGGGGCAGAGTCATCGAGCTTGGTGATAACGCGTCTAATTTTTTTCAGCTCCTCCATTAGATAATTTTTTGTATGAAGTCGTCCTGCTGTATCGGCAATCAATATATCGACACTATTAGATTTAGCTGACTCTATAGCATCAAAAATGACAGAGGCGCTGTCTGCACCCTCTCCTTGGGCAATCACAGGTATGTCATTTCTGTTTCCCCAATCTTGCAGCTGCTCAACAGCAGCTGCCCTAAAGGTATCTCCAGCAGCAAGCATAACTATCTTATCCTGCTTGCCATAATATTTGGCAATTTTTCCAATAGTGGTTGTTTTGCCAACGCCATTAACGCCAACCACAAGTATGACAAACGGAGATTTCTGAGAACATATCTCTAACGACTTTTGACAACCAACGATTTTATTAATCAAAATATCCTGTAATGCCACCAACAACCCATGTCCGTCGATCAGCTTTTTACGTTTTAGCTGACTGGTTAATTCTTGCATTATTTCGACTGTTGTTTCTACGCCTACATCCGCCAATAACAAGCGCGTCTCCAAATCTTCCAAGAACTCAGCATCAATCTCCCGCCCAATAAGAAAGAGGTCACTAAAACTACGTCCTGTTTTCGATAGCGCACGACGAAATCGTTCCTGTATTCCAACACCTATATTAATTTTTTCAGGGTCATCGGAGGCTTGATCTAAAGATTTATTGTTATTTGGCTCATGAGTATTTGTTGTTTTTTCATTAGCTTGTAGCTCTCGTTCTATGCTAGATTCTACATTTTTCTGACGGCGCAAACGCTGGAAAAATGTCTGCTTTTTGGCAGACTTTAATACGCTATTTTTTTCTTTTGCAGAAATATTTGTTGTATCTGTTGAAGACATTATTCTAACTCTATGAAAACTGATTAATGCATGCTATCACTTTAGAACGAGAAAAACGCTTTGAAACATTCAGGTAATCAGAAATTTTTGTCAAAAAAATCTAACAATAAGGTTCGAATTATCGGAGGAAAACTGCGTGGCCAAAATCTAAATTTTGCTGATATTGAAGGGCTAAGGCCAACCGGAAGCCGTATAAAGGAAACTCTTTTTAACTGGCTCACTCCTTCTATTATTGTAGGCTCGAACTGTCTAGATCTGTTTGCTGGGTCAGGTTCTCTAGGAGTTGAATCTGTATCTCGAGGAGCTTTTAGTGTAACAATGATTGAAAAAAATCATTCTGCATTTACGGCTCTAAAAAGCAGTTGCTCCTTCTTGGATATGGAAAACGTAACCATCATTCAAGTCGATGCACTAAAATGGTTAACTGAAAAAAATGATTCAAGGCCTTTTGATGTGGTATTTCTGGACCCCCCCTTTGACTCTAATCTGTTAACAGCCTGCTGTAGCTTGCTAGAAGAAAATGGTCTTCTAGCAAAAAAATCATACATTTATGTCGAAACAGATCAAAACCGTTTAGCCCCAATCATTCCGACTGACTGGAAGCTGCTTAAAGAAAAAATATCAGGGCAAGTGGCCTATAAGTTATACTGCCGAGATTAAGGCTATAAGCTAAAGCATGTTGCTTATATAAATAATTCCAACTTTCGAGCAAAAAATGTGAAAACAATCGTCTACCCGGGAACATTTGATCCAATCACCAATGGCCATGCTGATCTCGTAGAGCGTGCTAGCAGGCTTTTTGATCATGTAATCGTTGCTATCGCGAGCAGCAAAAGAAAGGCGCCATTATTTGATATGGACGAACGCATTGATCTAGCTCGCAAGGCCCTATCGCATTTTAATAATGTAGAGGTTATTGGGTTCGACTATCTCCTGGTTAATTTTGTAAAAGATCAAAATGCAGATGCAATTCTTCGGGGTCTCCGTGCGGTATCAGACTTTGAATATGAGTTCCAGCTAGCTAATATGAACCGTGCACTGTCTCCTGAAATAGAAAGTATTTTCCTTACGCCTTCAGAAAAATTATCCTACATCTCATCTTCTTTAGTCAAAGAAATCGGCTTACTTGGTGGAGACATTAATGCTTTTGTTCCGCCATGTGTGCGGGATGCTTTAGCAGTAAAGTTTAATATTGCCTAATAGTACCCTTAAAGATAAATTATTTTTGGCAGCAAGAACAATACACCGAGGAACGCTGACCTAACCTTATTTCTTTTAGTATCGATTTACAGAGAACGCAAGCCTTTCCTCCTCGACCATAAACAAAAAGCTCTTGCTTAAAATAACCCGACTTACCCTCATTGCCTGAAAAATCTTTTAAGGTTGTTCCTCCCTGATCGATCGCTTTTAACAAGACCTCTCTGACGTTTTCAACTAAAATTTTATATCTATCAAGCGTAATTCGGCCAGCTGGTTTTTTTGGCCTGATCCCGCTAAGAAATAATGTCTCATTAGCATAAATATTACCCACCCCCACAACAATCTTGTTATCCATTAAAAACTGTTTTATCGAAGTGGTCTTGCCGCGAGACAAACAATACAAACGTTCCGCATCAAATTTTGGTTCAAATGGCTCGGGACCCAAATGCTTAAGTAGCCTATGCTGTTCGGGGTCTCCTTCTATCCATAAGATAGAACCAAATCTTCTAGGGTCTGTATAACGAAGTATAGTTCCATCATTAAAAACGATATCTACATGATCATGTCTTTCGGGAGGACTTTTCTCTAGCAAAACTTTGAGATTGCCAGACATGCCTAAATGCACCATCAGATGTCCGTTCAAAAACTCAAACAACATATATTTTGCACGCTGTCGTGCAGATTTTAGTAACTGCCCATTCAGCAATTCAAACAAGTTACCTGGAACTGGCCAACGAAGATTGGGGTTTCGAATGATAATACCAGCTACTTGTTTTCCTTCGATATGAGGCAACACTCCTTTTAAAGTAACAACAACCTCTGGCAATTCGGGCATATCGACTCCTTGCGAAGGTAAACTGAAAATTAATTCATTATGCTGTCATAAGCTTCATTATCAAAAATAATAAAAAAACCCCGATCTCTCAGGGTTTTTTTATTTTACAGCCTACAACAAAGCTTACTTAATTTTTGCTTCTTTGTAAGGAACATGCTTTCGAACCACTGGATCGTATTTACTAAACTCTAGCTTATCAGGCTTAGTGCGTTTGTTTTTATCCGTAGTGTAATAGTGTCCAGTGCCAGCACTGGAAACTAATTTAATTTTATCACGACCCGATTTAGCCATTATTCTTCCCCTTAAACCTTCTCGCCACGCTGGCGAATATCTGCAAGTACCTGCTGAATTCCCAACTTATCAATAACACGTATTCCCTTTGCAGAAAGACGCAGCTTCACAAAGCGCTTTTCTTCTTCAACCCAAAAACGATGAGAATGTAGATTCGGCTCAAATCGACGACGAGTCCTATTTTTTGCGTGTGAAACATTATTTCCCGACATCGGCCGCTTGCCGGTGACCTGACATACCTTAGACATTGTATCGCCTCTAATGATTATGCCGCCAGCTCAGCGGCCACTCAATCAAATTTGTTAGTAAATTTTTATTAAAAAATCTTCTGAAGGTGAGAACGCTTTCCAGCTGAGTTGTACGCCCACATAAAGAGCCGCATTTTATACCAGAAGCCGCCGCCCGAAGCAACAAAAATTCCATAGATTAACCTGAATGTAAGATTTCATGTCTGTTTTGTGATGGTATAGCAAGTACTGACTACGCAAATGACTTTCTCGATGGTATCTTATACACCTAAGATAAAAATTTCAGGTAAATTATTGATGTATTCCTTAGCCAACAAGCGTGTTTTGCTAGGCGTCTCTGGCGGCATAGCTGCATACAAAAGTGCCGAGGTTGTTCGGCGTCTGCAAGATTTGGGTGCCACAGTTAGAGTCGTAATGACTGCAGCAGCCACAGATTTTATTACCCCACTTACTTTGCAAGCGCTATCTGGAAATCCTGTCCATACAAAACTACTAGATACTAAAGCAGAAGCTGCTATGGGTCATATTGAATTAGCAAAATGGGCTGACGTAATACTAATTGCCCCTATATCAGCCAACTTCATGGCTAAACTTGCTAGCGGGGAAGCCAGCGATCTTCTTTCTACATTATGCCTGGCTAGTCGCTCCTTGCTGGCTGTTGCTCCAGCCATGAACCAAGGTATGTGGAAAAACCCAAGCACTCAAAAAAATATTGGGTATTTGCGAAGTCGCGGAATTCATATTTTTGGCCCAGCAGAAGGCTCTCAAGCATGCGGGGATACAGGCCCAGGACGAATGATAGAACCGAAAGATATCGCAGAGCTTACCGCTGATTTGTTTGAAACAGGCTCCCTAGCAGGGATTAAGGTAGTCATTACCGCAGGCCCTACGCGTGAAGCTATAGATCCCGTTCGCTATATTAGCAACAACAGCTCTGGGAAAATGGGCTATGCTTTAGCTGAAGCAGCTAGTGAGGCGGGCGCAGAAACTATATTAATAAGCGGTCCCGTAAATTTAAAGCCGCCTAGTCGAGCAAAGACCGTCTATGTCACAAGTGCTAGAGAAATGCATATTGCTGCACTCGAGGAGGCCGTTGATTGCCAGCTGTTTATTGCCTGTGCTGCGGTAGCAGATTATCGCCCAGTGAATCAATCAGAACAAAAAATTAAAAAATCTAAGGATGAGATAACTATTAATCTGATCAAGAATCCAGACATTGTGGCTGATATTGCTGCCCTTACTAATCGTCCCTTTACTGTAGGATTTGCCGCTGAAACCCCACAGACAAAAGACTGTCTAGAAATTTATGCGCGTGAAAAATTAGAAAGAAAAAATCTTGACCTTGTTATTGCAAACGATGTTTCAGGTCGAACTATGGGCTTTGATAGTGATGACAATGCTGTTCTGGTAGTCGAGACAAGCAGTTCAGAAGCGATACCAAAAACAAGCAAAACTATTTTGTCGCGGCAGTTAATTGCAAAAATTGCACAGATGCTAAAAATTACCAATAAAACGTTATAATGGCTCCTCGCTATAAATGATAGTTTTAAATCTTCAGCCCTTGATCAGGATCCAGACATGTCACTAACCATCGCAGAAGCAAAAAACGTAGCAAAGGTTCTGTCAGAATCGTTGCCCTATATTCAGCAATTTACCGGTAAAACTATTGTTATTAAGTTCGGGGGGAATGCGATGGTAGACGAAAAACTAAAAGCTAGTTTTGCGCGAGATGTAGTGATGATGAAGCTAGTTGGAATGAATCCAGTCATAGTTCATGGTGGAGGACCTCAAATCGGAAACTTATTATCAGAACTAGGCATTGATTCACATTTTGTAAACGGCATGAGAGTTACAGATAGCAAAACAATGGATGTGGTTGAGATGGTTTTGGGTGGAGCTGTTAACAAAGAAATAGTTCAACTTATTAATCAAGCTCGCGGAAAAGCTGTGGGGATTACCGGCAAAGATGGTCAGCTGATCAGGGCTCGCAAGTTAAAAGTGTCTAAAAAACCTTCGGGGCAAAAGACACCTGAGCTGCAAGAACCAGAAATTATTGACATAGGGCAAGTAGGCGAGGTGGTATCAATTAATACCGATGTTATCGACATGCTAACTGCCAGTAATTTTATCCCTGTTATTGCACCTATTGGTGTAGATAACGAAGGAAACTCGTATAACATTAATGCTGACTTAGTTGCTGGCAAAATTGCTGAGGTTCTTCAAGCAGAAAAATTAATGCTCCTAACTAACGTCGCCGGCCTGCAAGATAAAGATGGTGTGGTGCTAACCGGCCTATCCATAAAACAGGTGGATGCATTGATTGCTGACGGCACTATTTACGGAGGCATGCTTCCCAAGATCCAGTGCGCACTGAATGCAGTGAAAGGTGGCACAAAAAGTGCCCATATCATTGATGGTCGAGTGAATCATGCATCTTTATTGGAGGTTTTCACCGATCAGGGTGTTGGTACAAAAATTACAGACCAAAGAAGCAGAGACTGAGGTCCCTATGGCCGCTGAAAAAAATTCAAGAAAACAACAAATTCTGCAATCCTTGGCTCTAATGCTGGAGGAAACACCAGGCGGAAAAATAACTACTGCCAAATTAGCATCAAAGGTTGGTGTCTCAGAAGCGGCTCTTTATCGTCATTTTGCTAGTAAAACTAAAATGTACGAGAGCTTAATTGACTTTATTGAGGACACTTTGTTTAGTCGAATACGCATAATTCTGACAGAAGAGTCCGATGCCGCGGATCGTTGTTACAGAATTCTTACACTAATGCTGACCTTTTCTGAACGTAATCCAGGAATCACCAGGCTGTTAACTGGCGATGTCTTGACTGGCGAAACAGATAAGCTTCATGTGCGCATAAAACAACTCTTTGATCGACTAGAGATTCAATTAAAACAAATTTTGCGAGAAGCAGAGATTGCTGAAAATGTTCGCACAACCTGCACTATAGGAGCATCAGTCAATATGATTTTAGCTCTAGCAGAAGGGCGCATGAGTCAGTTTGTGCGCAGTGGATTCAGTCGTTTGCCTACCGAGAACTGGCAAGAACAATGGTCAATCGCTATGGTTGGTTTTTTCCGAGATCCGACATAGCTACAAGCTTAATGCAAAGAAGATTTTAGAGTTCTGATGTACCATGCCAAGATATTTGATTAAAGTTTGAAGATTCGCAGCCAAAATAAAGCAAAGCCATCAGAAGCAGAAGCCCTGCGCTAAATATTAGCTCTTAAGCTCCGCATTAAACCAGTTTTTATGGAGAAACTTAAACACCAATGCCAGATATTATTCCAGAAAATTCTATAGGGATTATAGTCCCAGAAACAATAAATTTTGATGAGCCTTTAGAGTTAGCATGCGGGCGGGCGCTAGTCAGTTATCAGCTTGTCATAGAAACCTATGGGGAGCTTAATAGCGACAAGAGTAACGCTATTTTGATATGCCATGCCCTTAGTGGGTACCACCATGCTGCTGGCTATCATTCTGAAGATGACCAAAAACCAGGCTGGTGGAATAACCATATTGGCCCAGGAAAACCAATTGATACAAATCAATTCTTTGTGGTATGTCCAAACAATCTAGGAGGATGCCATGGCAGTACAGGTCCAAGCTCGATCAATCCAGAAACAAATGAAGCCTGGGGTGTCAATTTTCCTCCGCTAAGGGCTCGGGATTGGGTCAATAGTCAAGCAAGGCTTGCAGATAAACTAGGCATTAATCAATGGGCTGCTGTTATCGGCGGAAGCTTGGGAGGCATGCAAGCTATGCGTTGGGCTCTTGAGTTTCCAGATCGTGTCAGACATGTAGTAGTCATTGCCGCAGCAATGAAACTCAGTGCGCAAAATATTGCCTTCAATGAAATGGCTAGAAATGCTATCAAGTCAGACCCTGATTTTAAAAATGGAAGTTTTATCAAAGAAAACACCCAACCACGAAACGGGCTAGCATTAGCAAGAATGATTGGTCACATCACCTATCTTTCTGATGAAGAAATGGGAAATAAATTTGGCCGCACACTCAGTGCCGGCTCCTTTCAACAGGGACAATATACGCCTGTTGAATTTCAAGTAGAAAGTTACTTGCGCCACAAAGGTGATACTTTTTCTGAGAATTTTGACGCTAATACTTATATTTTGATGACAAAAGTCTTAGACTATTTTGATTTGGCTCGCGAGTATGACAATGATCCCGTCAAAGCGTTTAGTCACGCTAAATGCGATTTTTTAATAGTGTCTTTTTTGTCCGATTGGCGGTTTTCCTCAGAGCGTTCAGAGGAAATTGTTAGTGCGCTAATAGACGCAAAAAAGAACGTTTCATATGCTGCCATTACCTCCGATCTTGGACATGATGCGTTTTTGCTGCGAAATGAACGTTATGAAAAAATTCTTGCAGCCTATATGAGTCGCCTGCTCAAGGATCCAGAAAAACCCAAACACAGCGTCAATACGCCAGAGGCAGTGCTATGAGCCTACGCACCGATCTTGAATTTATTCAAACCTGGATTGCGCCGAACAGCAGGATTTTAGATCTAGCCTGCGGTGACGGAACATTGCTTCAAAGTCTAAAAGCATCCAGTCAAATTGAAGGCTATGGGCTAGAGATTGATCCAGAAAAAATTACTGAAGCAATATCAAACAATGTAAATGTAATCGAAGCTGATCTCGATTCAGGGTTATCACAATTTTCAGATAACAGTTTTGACACTGTGGTAATGACCGAAGCCCTTCAGGCTATGCGGAATCCAGATCTTGTCCTAGATGAAATGCTGAGGATCGGAGAAAATTGTATTGTAACTTTTCCAAATTTTGGAAATTGGCAAACAAGGATTTTTCTGGCGACTCAGGGGCAAATGCCTGTAACCAAAAAGCTAAGCTACCAGTGGTATAACACCCCAAATATTCACTTCTGCACTGTCTCAGACTTTGAAGCTCTCTGCGCTGATAAAGGTATCCATATAGATAACAAGAAGTTTACTGCTGACCGTTTTCCTGGTGCCTGGTTAAAAACTTTGTGGCCTAATTTATTTTCTGACACTGCTATTTATATGCTAAGCAAACATATCGGACCTAACAATGACTAATTTTAAACATTTATTGATTTTTTTTCTAATAGCGTTATCGACGTTTAGTGCCTCTGCGGAAGAAAAGCCCTATAAAGATATTGGGGAATATAGGGTTTTTTATAGCTCCTTCAACAGCAGCTTTATTCTTCCGGAAATCGCTAGTATTTACAGTATTGCGCGAGGCAAGGACAAAGGATTGGTAACCATTGCCATCACAAAATCTGACCAAATAGGAGGCAAGAAAGCCTTTGTTTCTGGAACTGCTACCAATATGCTCCAGCAGCAGCAAAAATTAAGCTTTATTGAAATTAAGGAAGGTGAGGCCACCTACTATTTGGCTCCATTTGAGTACTACAACGAAGATTTTTTGACATTTAAAATTGAAATTATGACGGAGCCTAATAAACCAAGCCTCTTAGTGTCATTTCAAAATAAATTTTACTATGAAAAATAGTGCCTGCTCCTTACATTTTTACAACCAAAGAATCCTGCAGCATGAAAGTAATACTCGCAACTAGCAACGAAGGTAAACTAAAGGAATTTAAAAGATTATTTTTAAATTTGGATTTTGACGTAGAGCCACAATCAAAATTTAATGTTCCTGATGCTGTCGAAGATGGTCTAAGTTTTATTGAAAATGCGTTAATCAAGGCTCGTCATGCATCGAAACTTACCGGTTTGCCTGCAATAGCAGACGATTCTGGTCTTGAAGTAGACTGCTTAAACGGGGCTCCTGGAATTTACTCCTCTCGTTTTTCTGGAAAAAATTCAACAGATGAGAAAAATATTTCGAAATTGTTATCGGCCTTGGTAAGTACACCCTTGTCTGAGCGTATTGCTCGATTCCAGTGCGTTATAGTTTACATGCGACACCCCGAAGACCCCACCCCAGTTATTGCCCAAGGGGCTTGGAAAGGGCTGGTTGCTCTAAACCCACAAGGAGATCATGGTTTTGGTTATGACCCTGTATTTTATCTTCCAGAGCTTAAATGTACCTCAGCCGAATTGGGGCAAGAAGAAAAAAATAAGATAAGCCATCGAGGCATAGCAATGACAAAATTGATACAACAATTATCCCCATAATTTAAAAAATCAACTGAATACATACTATTGTATAACGTACATAATTAAGCGTACTGAAAGGAGAAGCTGTGAAGAAAACTGCAACATTACTGGTTAGCTGTCCGGACAAAAAAGGTATCGTGTCCTCAATTTCTAGTTTTCTTTTAACTCATAATGCCAATATCTTACATGCCAACCAGCATCTAGATACAGAAAACAATCTGTTTCTGATGAGGCTGGAATGGGATGTGACCGATTTCCAGTTATGTGAAAAAGAATTTCAACAGCATTTTCAATCAATTGCCAGCCAATATGGCATGACATGGAAGTTACGATCAAGCCAAATTAAAACCAAGTTGGCCATTATGGTCTCTAAATACGACCATTGTTTGGCTGATCTATTGTATAAACATAAAAATGGAGAATTAAATTGTGAAATTTCTGTAGTGATTAGCAACCATAAAGACACTGAAGCATTGGTAGGTTTTTATGAGATCCCTTTTCATCATATTGAGCTCAATCAATCTAATAAACAAGAAGCTGAGCAGGAACAATTTACACTATTTAAAAAATTCGATGTTGATCTAATAATTTTAGCTAGGTATATGCAAATTCTATCGCCAAAATTTATAGAAAAATATCCACAACAAATTATTAATATTCATCATTCGTTTTTACCTGCATTTGTTGGAGCAAAGCCCTATCATCGAGCCTATGAACGCGGAGTCAAACTAATTGGAGCTACCAGCCATTATGTTACGCAAGAGCTCGATGGAGGCCCAATTATTGAGCAAGATATTGCTCGTGTTTCTCATCGCGACCAAGTGGATGACCTAGTTCGAAGGGGGAAAGATTTAGAGCGAATTGTTCTTTCTAGAGCCGTGAGATGGCATATTGAAAATAGAGTATTATTATATAAGAACAAAACAGTCATTTTTAATTAATTTAAGGTAATAGGGTCCAGAACATTGGACTAAAATCCATGCAGTTTGCCGAACTATCTCTTCCACCTCTTTCGCTTTATGTCCATATTCCATGGTGCATACGAAAATGTCCATACTGCGATTTTAACTCACATACTACCGACAAAAAAATCCCTGAAGAAGAATATCTGATAGCGCTAATCAAAGACCTTGACACAACATTAGACCACGTCCAAGGAAGGCAGCTTAGCTCAATTTTTTTTGGTGGAGGAACTCCCAGTTTATTTTCAGCCGACACTATTGGAAAAATTATTCAAGCAGCCAAGCTTCGTATTGGTTTTCATGCGGAGATAGAAATTACCTTAGAGGCCAATCCAGGGACATTTGAGCAAGAGAAATTTTCTGCCTATAGGAACCAAGGAGTTAATCGTTTGTCCATTGGAATACAAAGTTTTAATGATAACCAGCTAAAATCCCTTGGGCGCATTCATTCCTCTGAGCAAGCTATCGAGGCTGTTAAAAATGCAAGAATTGCTGGTTTTGACAACATAAATCTCGATCTAATGCATGGATTGTCAGGCCAGAATACAGCTGAGGCGCTTAATGATTTAATTTGTGCCATTAAGTTGGATCCCACTCATATTTCTTGGTACCAACTTACCATTGAGCCCAACACTGTGTTCTTCAACAAGCCTCCTATATTACCAACAGATATCATTCTTGAGTCTATCCAAAATAAAGGGGGGCAACTTTTATTAGATGCTGGTTACGAGCAATATGAAGTATCTGCCTATTGCAAGAACAATAGAAAATCTGTACATAATATGAACTACTGGGAGTTCGGTGACTACCTCGCAATTGGCGCTGGCGCACATGGAAAAATTTCTTTACCAAAAGAGAATAGGGTTATACGAATACAGAAAACTAGGTCGCCAGAAGATTATTTACGCAGAGAAGGGTCCTATGTATCTGCCTCCAAAGATATTGATATAAAAGAAATGTCTTTAGAGTTTATGATGAATGCACTGCGCCTTAGTCAAGGCGTTGATATCCGCACTTATGAAGACCGAACAGGGCTATCTGTCAATCAAATAGAACCTGTTTTAAGAAAACTAAAAGAACAAAAACTAATAAAAAATTCACGCGAAAAAATTTGTCCCACCAAAAAAGGTCATATGTTTTTAAATTCTACACTTGAGGCATTCTTTGAAAAATAAAACTTTAGTGCCCGACTAGGTTTCCACAAGGGTAAGCATAAAATCTGCATTTATTAAATATTGTTGTTCGATCTGCAGTACTGTTGCCATTAAAGAATTTTCAGCCAACCAGCCTTGAGAAAAACGCAAGGCTGTTCCTTATTTTTCTGCTAATGGCATAAAGGGCAGATCGCCTTCGGCTGGAAGTATGTGTTTAAATAACACAGCTAACTTAATTAATACCATTAGAGTCTTTTAGTCGAAGTGAGTGCATACTACTAAAATTCTTAAACTCCCCCATAGGGAATTTTTGTCTGTGGCCACGAACTAACAATCCTAAGAACTTCTGTTCAGATCTATTAAAGCCTTGCAAGTCAGAATGCTCGACCAAGTACTGGTCATGTTTATTATATTGAGTATGCACAACACTTAACCCTGTCTCATGCAAACGTGTGGCCCCGCCCAAAAAATCCCTATCAGATGAATTAAGGCCCCAGTCACCAAAACAGAAATCAAATAACAATATGACTATTTCTTTGACTTGTTCAGCATTTTATTGGCCAACTTCACTTCTCAGCATCATGGCTGATATTGAGCACCCTCTAATGTGCTAAACGGTCCAGCAAATCATAGCTAACCTCTCTTAAGGCTCCAGCAGAAGTGCTCATATGCTTTATATCAAGAGAGTCAGATATTCCATAAAGAATAGTGAAACCAGGCGCAATCAAGAAACGACATCCTTGCTGCGGCTAAAGTTAACTCCTACTTATTTTTTATCTAAAATCAACTCATGTTGCATAATTATTTTTTGCAATCTTGTTGTTTGTGCCAAACAACCATAAAAACAGGCAATTGATGTTTGTTTGCTACCCAAGGCGAGTGTTATCATTAATGTGTTATTACCTTTGTATGTATGTATCTTTTGAAATTTAATCTACACACACTATATGGAGATTGCTAAATATGGACGATATCGTTCACGTTACTGATACCAGCTTTGAAGATGACGTTTTAAACGCTGAGTTGCCTGTATTGTTAGACTTTTGGGCTGCCTGGTGCGGACCATGTAAAATGATTGCACCAATGCTAGACGAATTAGCTACTGAGTATGCTGGCCGAATCAAAATCTGCAAAATGGATGTAGATGATAATTCTATTACGCCAAGCAAATTTAATGTTCGCGGTATCCCAACATTACTAATGTTTAAAGATGGAAATGTAGAAGCAACAAAAGTAGGCGCACTATCGAGGGCTCAGTTAGTTGAATTCATCGAAGGCAACTTATAATTAATTGTGCGAACAACAAATTTTATCCTACGTTAATGTATTGCGATTTAATATTATCAAGCCTATACTTCTGACTTGCTGCAGTGCAAGAACCCCAAGATTGAGACAATCGCTATATTTCAACTAACCTTACTTTCGTCGGCAGAGCAGTTGCTTCTGACCAATATACTATTCAAATTTCAATAACCTTGTATCCCTTTATTTATGAATCTAACAGAACTTAAAACCAAACCCATTGATGAGCTCATAAGAATTGCTTCAGAAAATGGACTTGATAACCTAGCTCGCTCAAGAAAGCAGGATGTGATTTTTAGTATCCTCAAGCGCCATGCAAAAAGCGGCGAAGACATTTATGGCGAAGGTGTCCTAGAAATCCTACCTGATGGATTCGGCTTCTTAAGGTCATCAGATGCTTCATACCTAGCAGGGCCGGACGATATTTACGTGTCGCCAAGCCAGATTCGTCGATTTAATCTAAGGACCGGTGACTCCATTGCTGGAAAGATCAGGCCTCCCAAAGAAGGCGAACGATATTTCGCCATGCTTAAACTAGATGAAATTAATTTTGATAAGCCTGAAGATGCACGGAATAAGATTTTATTTGAAAATCTCACCCCCTTATTTCCGGATGAGCGTTTGGTCCTAGAATCAGGCAATGGGTCTACAGAAGATCTTACTGGTCGTATTATTGATCTGGTCTCACCGATTGGCAAGGGTCAACGAGGGCTTATTGTAGCGCCGCCTAAAGTAGGCAAAACCATAATGATGCAGCACACAGCACAGGCTATTATTCGTAATAATCCGGAATGCCATATCATTGTGTTGCTTATCGATGAAAGACCGGAAGAAGTTACAGAAATGCAGCGGACTGTTCGAGGAGAAGTGGTTGCTTCAACCTTTGATGAGCCACCTTCTCGACATGTCCAAGTAGCTGAGATGGTAATAGAAAAAGCAAAAAGATTAGTAGAGCATAAGAAAGATGTTGTAATTCTGCTTGATTCTATTACTCGTCTTGCTAGAGCGTATAATACCGTCCAGCCCTCTTCTGGAAAAGTTCTAACAGGTGGTGTTGATGCTCATGCCCTAGAGCGTCCAAAGCGATTTTTTGGCGCAGCAAGAAATATCGAACAAGGCGGGAGTTTGACAATCATAGCTACTGCGTTAGTCGAAACTGGGTCAAAGATGGATGAGGTGATCTACGAAGAGTTCAAGGGAACAGGCAACCTTGAGCTTCACCTTGACCGAAAAGTATCTGAAAAACGAGTCTATCCTGCAATAAATATTCGCAGGTCTGGCACACGTCGTGAGGACCTGCTAATGGTTGAAGACGATCTACAAAAAGTTTGGATTCTTCGCAAATTATTGCATAGCATGGAAGATTCAGATGCTATTGAATTTCTGATCGACAAGCTAAAAGGCTCAGAAACCAACGATAAGTTTTTCCTTTCCATGAAACGAAAATAGGAATTTTTGGATCATTATTTTAGTTTGAAATTTTAGGGAGAGAGCCGAGAAATTATCCATCCCTTCTCGCCCAGTAAGTACTGGAACCGGTCGTGAAGGCGCAATTCACCTCCTTGCCAGAATTCAATTTCAGCAGGAACCACTCTATAGCCGCCCCAAAAATCAGGGCAGGGTACCTCCATGTTGGTATACTTTTTTTCTATGCAGCTATATTCGTCCTCGAGAGCTGCCCGAGAAAATAGTTTACTACTTTGCTTTGAGGCCCATGCTCCTAGCTGGCTAGCTCTAGGGCGCTTTCTGAAATAAATAAGTGACTCATTTTCAGATATTTTCTCTACCTTTCCGCCCACAATGACTTGACGGTCAAGAGAAAACCAAGGAAATAGAAGACTGACATTTGGGTTGCCCTCCATCTCAAGAGCCTTGCGGCTCCCAAAGTTTGTATAAAATATAAAACCTTGTTTATTGACACCTTTCAGCAGAACCGTGCGCTGCCATGATTTCCCAACAGGATCGACCGTTGCCAGTGACATTGCAGTAGGATCAGGTAGCTGTGAATTTAGCGCCTGATCCATCCAATAAGAAAATTGATCTATAGGACACCCTTTCAAAGATTCCTTGGTCAAAGAATCGTATTGATATTCTCGACGAGTACCTTCAATCGACATTTAGACTCTCCAGGGCGTACAGCTATCTTCACCCAACATGAACGACGGGTAGGTTATTCAGACCAAGCGTACGCTAAAAATCCCCTCTACATTAGAGATTTTTTTCAGCAACTCTTGTGTTGGCTCTGACTCAACATCTATAATATTATAAGCCACATCATTCCTACTTTTATTCACCATATCAATCACATTGAGGCTGCAGTCAGCCAGCAAAGAAAGCACGCTACCTAAAATTTT
Organism: Porticoccus sp. Uisw_050_02; assembly: GCF_047729555.1. Classification (NCBI taxonomy): domain Bacteria; kingdom Pseudomonadati; phylum Pseudomonadota; class Gammaproteobacteria; order Cellvibrionales; family Porticoccaceae; genus Porticoccus; species Porticoccus sp. Uisw_050_02. Next base: position 1,382,176 of record NZ_CP159825.1, read on the forward strand.
AGGTACATTTTTATTACAAAATGTAATTCTATATCCGCTATTTTTAGGCATTTTTGTTGCCGGGAAGTTAACTGAATTGCGAACATTTCCTTGTTCCAGATAATCCATCAGTTGATCTGCAGCCATGATGGCGCAATTTTCTTCAGCCTCTTCTGTACTAGCGCCAATATGAGGCATCAATATGACATCTTTGCGCCCTAGCAGCTCAGGTGTAGGAAAGTCTGTAACATATTTGCTCAAATTTTTATGGTCTAAGGCATGTCGCACGGCACTGGAGTCAACTACCTCTTCACGGGCAAAATTAAGCAAAACTGCTGACGCCTTCATAAAAGTTAACGTCTCAGCATTAATTAAATGCTTCGTCACATCTAGTGCTGGCACATGCAACGTAATGAAATCTGCTTTAGCCAGCAAACTCTGCAAATTATCCATTTTTTCTACTTTGTGGGATAAACGCCAAGCCGCTTCAACAGACATTGCAGGATCAAAGCCAACAACATTCATGCCTAACTCTAGAGCCATATTGGCCACCATGGAGCCAATGGCACCAAGTCCAACTACACCTAGAGTTTTGCCCATAACCTCAGAACCTGCAAATTGACTTTTTTGCTTCTCAAGCAATTTCGACATCTCGCCGGCATCCTTGATGTCCGTCAGGCCTTGTACGTAATTCATTCCTCCAAAAATATCTCTTGATGAGATAAATAATGCAGAAGCAATCAGTTCTTTTACCGCGTTGGCGTTAGCGCCAGGAGTATTAAACACAACGATCCCTTTCTCGGTAAATTTTTCAATTGGGATGTTATTTACGCCGGCGCCGGCCCGAGCTACAGCTTTAACGCTCATAGGTATCTCTTCATCATGAAGTTTCTGGCTTCTAAGCATAAAAGCGTCTGGATCAACAGCATCACTAGAAACATCATAATTTTCAGAATTAAAACGATCTAATCCTTTGGATGAAAGTTTGTTATAAGTGCGAACTCTATACATATCTTTTGCTCTATGTCGGTGATGATTAAGGGGTTATGCTGCAACCTGATAATACGCCCATTTAAGCCAAGGCATAAGTGTCTCAAGATCTGAAGACTCTATAGTAGCTCCACCCCAAATACGCAATCCAGCCGGTGCGTCACGGTAAGCGCCTATATCGTAAGCAACTCCTTCCTGCTCTAGTAATTTTACCACCTGTTTTACTTTGTCAGCCTCTAAATCAAGGGTCAAGCAAATACTAGTATTTGATAAAGTTTCAGGCTCTTCGGCTAAAAAATTAATCCAGTCATTATGTGCAACAAATTGCTTAATAACACTAAGATTTTTTTCTGACCTAGCAATAGATGCTCGAACACCCCCTATAGATTTAATCCAACTAAGGGCATCGAGGTAATCTGCCACACACAACATTGAAGGGGTGTTGATGGTTTCTCCTCTGAAAATACCATCAATTAGCTTGCCGCCCTTAGTAAGTCTAAAAATTTTAGGCATAGGCCAAGGAGGGGTGTAGCTCTCCAGCCTTTGGACAGCACGAGGACTCAGTATAAGCATGCCGTGAGCTCCCTCACCACCTAAAACTTTTTGCCAGCTGTAGGTAACAACATCAAGTTTTTCCCATGGGAGGCTCATAGCAAAAACAGCTGATGTTGCATCACAAATAGTTAGCCCAGTTCTATCGGATGCAATCCAGTCGGCCTGTGGAACCTTTACTCCAGAGGTGGTGCCATTCCAAGTGAAAACTATATCATGATCAGCATTAGCCTGAGAAAGATCAGGAAGTCGCCCATAATCAGCGCCAAAATTATTAACATTTTCAAGTTTTAATTGTTTAATTATATCTGTAACCCAGCCTTGACCAAACGACTCCCATGAGAAAACATCGACGTCTTTGGCGCCAAGTAAAGACCACATTGCCATTTCAAAGGCGCCAGTATCTGAAGCTGGGACAACGCCAACGAGATAACCTTCAGGAAGCCCTAAAATCTCTGCTGTCTCAAGACAGGCTCGACTCAGAGCAGACTTGCCCACTACGGCTCGGTGAGAGCGGCCGAGCGACGAAAGATCTAAATTATTTACATCATAGCCAGGTCTTTTACTGCAAGGGCCAGAAGAAAAGTTAGGATTGGCTGGTTTTTTTGTCGGTTTCATATTTTATTGCCTAAGAATACGAGAAGTTTAAATATTTTTACAATGATAACACTAGGGGCATTCAGCTATCATCTCAAACTAGGCTGCTGGCATGCTTAATTATTTAATTCAGACCGCTCTTTATCAATTAAAAAAGTAGCGACTTTTAACATTTCTCTGGGGCTTCCTGCAGTGCGGCCCGAAATACGATATTTTCCGTTAACCACAATTTCTGGGGTGCCTCTTAGGCGATATTGTGCTTGCTTCTTCTCTGCGAAATCTACAGCCATTTCTATAGTTCCTGAATTAAATATCTTGGAAAACTTCTCCGCAGTGACACCGTGGGCTAAAAAGAGGCTGGCTATTTCAGATTCATTTTGTAATTTTTCTTTTTCTAAATTCATGGCATCAAAAATAACATCATGCATCACATCAAAAATTTTCAAGGCCTGCGCTGTATAATAGGCTTTAGCATGCAGGCGCATCTCGGTCTGCCAAACCGCAGGAATGCCAACAAAATAAATATCTTCTAATTGAGCTTTTTGCCATGACTCTAGTATTGGTTTAAAACTATAACAGTGCCCGCACCCGTACCAAAATAAGTCTACCACTTCTATTTTTGAAGAGTCCCGAGTTAACACCGGCTCCGGTAAAATTTCATATTGAACACCAGCCTGATAAGGGTCTTCAGATGCTTGGCATAACAATGCAGCCGGGAATATCAAAGCAAGCAAGAAATTAGCTAGCACGCGAGCCATCAATTTGTACCTCTATGGTCAATCATTTTAATCCAGCAATAAAATTGGCAACTGCATCAATTTCAACATCACTCATATGCTCGGCTACACCACGCATAATTTTTGAGTCTCCATCATTAATTCTAGCATCTTTATTCTGAGGATCGTGGGCGCCAGTACGCCAAGCTCTTAATTGCTTAGCCGTATACTGGGCATGCTGTCCGCCCAGCAATGGGTATCCGGCAGGACTATTACCCTGTCCAGCAGGAGAGTGGCATCCTGTACAAGCAGCAACACCAGTTTCAATATTGCCTCCTCGGTATATAGCCTCGCCTTTATCAAGATTATCTTCTTTAGCTCCAGATATCTGAATATTTTGCGAAGCATAGTAAGCAGCTATATCAGCTAAGTCCTGATCTGAAAAGGAGTCTAATATTCCAGTCATCGAGGCTATGTTGCGTCGGCCTGACTTAACATCTTTTAATTGTTTAGTAAGGTACTTTTCACCTTGCCCGGCCAATTTTGGAAAAGAAGCCACTGCGCTGTTACCATCAGAGCCATGGCAACCAGAACACATGGCTGTTTTTGGTTTACCCAAATCTGCATCACCAGCCGCAAAGCTCAAGGAGCAAGCTATCATGCAACCAAAAACCACAGAAAAATTTAAAATCATTTTTTTCATTAGTTAATCCGCTCTCTGTATTCCGCTACAATGTATAATTAATGTTGTCTTCGTAAAAACTAAGGCATTATATACCAACTCTTCTTGGATCTTAATAGTGAAATCAAGATACCTGCAGGTCGCCTATGACTAACAACCTTTTATTCAATAAAGCTGAGTTTTTGCTTAGTGCGCCCTCTATCAAGCAGGCTCCAGACGATACAGGAAAAGAGGTCGCTTTTGCAGGACGATCAAACGCTGGGAAATCAAGCGCCATTAACACTCTAACAAACAACAAAAAATTAGCTCGCACCAGCAAAACTCCGGGTCGAACACAGCTACTCAATTTCTTTTCCTTAAGCGAAGACTGTCGTTTAGTGGATCTACCAGGCTATGGATTTGCTAAAGTTCCCAAAGCAATAAAACAAGCATGGGACCGTAATCTTGCTGTCTATCTCCAAGAAAGACAATCCCTTAAAGGCTTGGTGATGTTAATGGATATTCGCCACCCACTTCAGCCATACGACTGGCAGATGGTTCGATGGGCTTCAGCATCCAGCATGCCAATACATCTATTATTAACAAAATCAGACAAATTAAAAACAGGGCCCGCCAAAAGTACCCTACTAAAAGTAAAGCAAGAGCTCGCGAAAGAGAGCTTGGTAGATAATCTCTCTTTGCAGACTTTTTCGTCTCTCAAAAAAGAGGGTCTTAGTGAACTCAACGAGCGACTAGGGGTATGGCTAGCATAATTTTATGGCATAAAAAAACCCAATCATCGGCAGTGACTGGGTTACGCTGTGAGAAGAAGTCTTTCTTGGGGGAAAGCAGAAGTATCTATTGCGTACTTAATTAGATACCTTTAAGCGTTAAAGTTCCGCAAAAAATAAATTATTTTAAAAATATCATCATTTAAGTTTTATTAATGCGCCTCATCCCAGTTGTCTCCTTTGCCCAAATCAACCAATAGCGGAACACTTAGGTCTGCAACAGCTGACATACGATTTCTCAGCCCATCAGTTATCATATCAACTTCGGACTCCGGAACTTCTAAAACAAGCTCATCATGCACCTGCATAATCATTTTAGATCTTAATCCAGCAGCAGCCAACCAAAAATCTACATCTATCATCGCCAGTTTTATAATATCTGCAGCCGTACCTTGCATAGGGGCGTTTATTGCTGTCCGTTCTGCTGCCTGTCTTCTCATTCCATTACTCGAGTTAATTTCTGGCAAATACAGCCGACGGCCAAACAAGGTTTCCACGAAACCTTTTTCAGCAGCAGCTCTACGAGTGTTGTCCATATACTCCTTGACACTCGGGTAGCGAGAAAAATACTTATCTATATATTCTTGGGCCTGATGTCGACCAATATGCAGTTGTCGCCCCAAACCAAAAGCTGACATGCCATATATTAAGCCAAAATTTATAGCTTTTGCGCTTCGTCGTTGGTCTGTGGTCACTTTGTCCAAAGCTACGCCAAATACTTCAGCAGCTGTTGCTTGGTGGACATCTAGTCCTTGCAAAAATGCATCAGTTAAACCTTTATCTCCAGACAAATGAGCCATTATTCGAAGCTCTATTTGAGAGTAATCTGCAGCTAATATTTGAGAGCCTGCGGGTGCAATGAATGCCTGACGAATTCTTCTTCCTTCTGCTGTCCGTATGGGGATATTTTGCAAATTGGGGTCTGATGATGACAGCCTACCCGTCGCAGTGACAGCCTGATGATAAGAGGTATGAATACGTCCAGTAACAGGGCTGATCATTTTTGGTAGCTTGTCCGCATAAGTGGACTTTAGTTTAGATAAGGTTCGATGTTCTAATAATATTTTTGGCAATGGATAATCTAGCGCTAGTTCCGTCAGCACCTCTTCCTTTGTAGATGGGGCGCCCTTCGCAGTCTTCTTTAAAATCGGAATATTAAGTTTTTCAAACAGAACTTCGCCCAACTGCTTTGGGGATGCCAAATTAAATTTTTCTCCCGCTAGTTGATATGCCTCTTCCTCTATTTCTTCAAGCCTAATCCCCAGTTCTTGGCTCTGATCATTGAGCAACTTGGCATCCACCAATGCTCCATTTCTTTCCATACGAGAAAGTACTGGTATCAAAGGGACTTCGATTGCGTTAAACACATGCAATAGGCCTTCTTGCTTTTTCAACACGGGGAAAATAGCTTGATGTAGGCGCAAGGTAACATCTGCATCCTCTGCGGCATAAGGTGCCGCAGTTTCGATCGGCACCTGATTAAAGGTCAATTGACCTGCACCTTTGCCCACAATGTCTTCGAAGTGAATCGTCGTTTCTTCCAAATATTTTAAAGCCAGACTATCCATGTCATGGCGGCTTCCTATCGAGTTGATCGTATAAGACTCAAGCATGGTGTCGAACTTAATTCCCGACAAAGTAATCCCATAATTACCAAGAACATTCATGTCATATTTGAGATTTTGGCCTACCTTGAAGGCGGAGGGATTCTCTAAAAGAGGCTTAATTTTTTGTAAAACTTGCTCTCGGTTCAGCTGCTCCGGAGCACCCAAGTAATCATGGGCCAAAGGAATATAAGCAGCCTCATAAGGCGCCACAGAAAACGATAGGCCAACAATTTTGGCCTGCATATAATCTAAACTTGTTGTTTCCGTATCAAAAGAAAAATATTCTGCTAGCTTTATTTTTTCTAACCAGCTATCCAGCTGGTCTTCCGAATAAATAATCTGGTAATTTTTTTCTTTAGGCTCAATAAGGGCTGTCGGGGTACCAAGCTGTTCCTTATTAATTGCTAATTCGTTAGCCCATGTTTTGAGCTCTAGTTTCTTGAACCAAAAAAGAAGTTTATCGTTGTCTGGCTCAACATTGACCAAGTCATCCAGTGTTTGCTCTAACTGGACATTTATTTTTATAGTTGCCAGCTTATATGAGAGATCTGCTAATTCTTTATGCTCTAGCATCTTGTCTGGTATATTTTTTGCGCCGCGAAATTCTAGGTCCGCTATTTTTTTAACATCCTTATAAATATCAGCAAACCCGCCAATACCTTGTAATATCGCTAATGCTGTTTTTTCACCCACACCAGGGACCCCTGGTATGTTGTCTGACTTATCGCCCACAAGCGCTAGGTAATCAATAATTAATTCTGGAGGGATTCCAAACTTATCAACTACGCCCTGTCTATCCATGTGCGTGTTGGTCATAGTGTTGATCAGGCTGACGTATGGTCCGACTAGCTGGGCCATATCTTTGTCGCCGGTAGAAATCACCACATTGCGTTGTTGAGAAGCTGCCTCTACCGCCAGTGTACCTATAACATCATCTGCTTCAACACCATCAATAATTAGCATAGGCAGACCCATAGCTTCTATGATTTTATGAATGGGTTCAATTTGAAGGCGTAGATCGTCTGGCATAGACGGCCTGTGCGACTTATATTCTACATAGAGATCATCTCTGAAAGTTTTTCCTTTGGCATCAAAAATCACGACGATTGGACTATCCGGAAAATCTTTCATCATCCGACGCATCATTGCAATCACACCCTTGACTGCACCAGTAGGATGCCCCGAAGATGTTACTAACGGCGGTAACGCATGAAATGCTCGATAAAGATAAGAAGATCCGTCCACCAGAATTAGTGGTGCTTTATTTTTCATGCGCTGCTCGACTGTGTCTAAAAATTTTATTCTACTCTAAACATGTTAGAACTGTTGCAGAAAAATCGTTGAAAAATTCTATATAGCTACCTTGCCCTAAAGAAACGTTACGACCCATTGCGTCTAATCCTCTAGAGTTTAATTCGAATTTTTCAGCCAACTGATCTGCAATTTTATTATTTCTCTGAGGGTAGGTAAAAATACAAGCAGCATTAACACTTAATGTCTCGAGTCTGGCTCTGTGTCGCGCAGTAATCGAGACGCCCTCCATTAAATCGATTATTCCTAGCTGGCGAAGCCCGTAATGCTCTATAAAATGCCCATATCCGTCATGTTCAACTATAAAACCTCTTTCTTTAACTTGTCTAAATTTTTCTTTTAGCTCTCCATCCATAGTCTTAAGCAATACAGAGAATATCTCGACATTTTTTTTGAAAACAGCCTTATATTCAGGATATCGATGGCTCAAAATGCGCTTAAGCTCGTTTACTACCTGTAGGCTATTTTCTGGATTTAACCATAAATGAGGATCCAAATTATATAGGTTGCTATCTTGTCCATCTATCACTAAAGAATGATGGTTTTTATAGTTATGTGTATCTTCTTGGTGCCCTAAAATGTTCGTTTCAGGCCACTGGATGTTTTTGAATGTCGTTAGCTGAATGACGTTGGCTGATGGATAGTTTTCAATTGCCTTAGACAGATGGCTTTCAAGTCCTGGGCCGACCCAAACAAAGAAATCTGCACTTCTAATTGCTCTGATATCTGAAAACTTAAGCTTATAGTCGTGGGGGGAGACATTGCCTGAGAGCAGCACTTCTACAGGAATCTCATCGCCTACAACTGCTTTTATTAGCATGGCGACAGGTTTGATTGAAGTCATTATGGTGGGGCCTGCTGAAGCCGCCAAAGGAATATATATCAGGGTAAATAGAATAGTGCTAAAAAATTTAATCATCTTATTTTTTTACCAAAAAATTAATTTGTTATAATATACTATTATTTTTTATAAACTGAAACTAATCTTATAAAAATGATATAAGATAACATCTTCTTTATATAATATTTAGGAATTCAAGCGTGCTAACATATTCTCGTCTTGCCTATCAACATCATGATCATCAGCGGTGTGTTGAAACTGCGTTAGAAAAGGCCAGAGTGTTATGCGAGGAGAGCCATATCAAGCTGACTCCTATTCGAGAAGCTGTACTTAAAACCATCTGGACCAGCCACCAACCATTGGGGGCTTATGATGTTGTAGACAACTTAGCTTTGAGTGTTCATACGGGTAAGCGCATCAAGGCTCCCACAGTATATCGCGCTATTGAATTTCTTCTTAATCTGGGACTTATTCATCGAATTGCTTCACTAAATGCTTATATTGGTCGCTCATTTCCTGAAAAAGATCATAATGATTTTTTTCTTATCTGTCGGATATGCCGTGCCACTGCGGAATGCAGCACTGAACAGATAGGTGATATTGTTTTACATGCAGCGGAGCGGGTTGGCTTTCAGGTAGAGCTATCAATAATTGAAGTAACTGGGCTTTGTCCAAGGTGTCAGCAGGAGAAAAAATCATGATTCCTCCCCTCATCAAGCTGAATAGCATTAGCAAATATTTTAACGGCAACAAGGTTTTATCTTCAGTAGATCTAACTATCAACCAAGGACAAATTATTACTTTAATTGGCCCAAACGGGGCCGGCAAAACAACTCTGGTCAAGATTGTACTAGGTCTCATACATGCTGACGAGGGCGTAATTTCTCGTTCGCCTGACCTGCGCATAGGATATATGCCGCAAAAGCTCCATATTGATCCCACCATGCCAATCACTCTTGAGAGATTCTTAAATCTAACCGAAAAAAACAAGAAACTATGCGCTGATGTTTTAGATGAAGTGGGGGTCATTCAGCTCTTAAGCTGCCCCTTGTCATCCTTATCGGGCGGGGAGATGCAAAGAGCCCTCTTGGCACGGGCCATTCTTCACAAGCCAAATTTTTTAGTGCTCGATGAGCCTGTCCAGGGTGTTGATGTAGTGGGGCAAGAGGCTCTATACAAGCTCATTAGCGAACTACATGGCAGGCTGAATTGCGCGGTACTTATGGTTTCTCATGATCTCCATCTGGTGATGTCCTCAACCAATGAAGTGATCTGCTTAAATCAACATGTCTGTTGCCATGGCCACCCTGATCAGGTTAGCAGAAATCCAGCATTTATTGAGATTTTTGGAACCAAAACGACCGCATACACAACATACACTCATCACCATGATCACCAGCATAGCCTACACGGGGAAGTAAAAAAATCCAAGGTGTCAGAAAAATATGTGCCTGGGCGCAGCCATGATTGATGTTCTTCTTTATGCGTTTCTAGCCGGAATAGGGGTTGCTATTATTACTGGGCCGCTTGGAGCATTTATTGTCTGGCGACGCATGGCTTATTTTGGTGATACATTGGCCCATTCTTCATTACTAGGGGTCGCACTTGGTCTGCTGCTTGCGGTCAATCCTACTATATCTGTAATTGTCACCTGCCTAATATTTGCATTAGTACTGGTCGTCTTGCAGCAACAAAAAAATCTTGCTTCTGACACCTTGCTAGGAATTCTTTCTCATACCTCTTTAGCTGTTGGGTTAATCGCAATAGCACTAATGCCAGATATCAGAGTTGATCTTTTAAGCCTACTGTTTGGAGACTTATTAACAGTTAATGCAAGTGACGTGATTACCATATATGTGGTCAGCGCTATTGCAATGTTTTTACTGGTCAAGCTGTGGAATCCGTTATTGGCTATCACTATTGATGAAGAGCTAGCGCAAGTTGAAGGAATACGCTTCAAGACAGTACGAATAGCCTTGATGCTTATCATTGCTTTAGAGATTGCAGTCGCCATGAAGGTAGTAGGAGTGCTGTTAATTACTGCCTTGCTCATTATACCTGCAGCTACAGCAAGAATTTTTTCTAAGACACCCGAACAAATGGCTTTTTTGGCCAGCCTAGTGGGTTGCTTAGCAGTGATTTTAGGCTTAGCCAGCTCATGGTACATAGACACGCCTGCAGGGCCATCTATAGTCCTTAGCGCAGGCCTTCTATTTTTAATCTCTCTCTTTAAGAAAAACAAATAGGCCTTTCGCTACTAGTCCAGCGTTGCCATTATCGACTTCAAGGAAACTTGCATTTTATCTACATTAAATGGTGGTCTGAAAAATCCATGGTAATCGCCGTAGGGATTGATGATCACAAAATTACCGCTATGGTCGATCGTATAGTCGTCTTCCTTCAAAGAAACTCTAGAGTAAGGAATGTTTAGCTGCACGCCCAGACTCATCAATACGTGCTTGTTCCCTGTTACTCCTATAAATTCTTTATTGAAATAGGGCACATATTGAAAAAGTTTTTCTGTAGTATCTCTTTCTGGATCTAAAGAAATCATAACGACTTGCAATTTGCCTTTATCTTCAAATGACAAGGATTCATAAAGTTTTGCTGCAGTAGCCATTGTGGTGGGGCAAATGTCCGGACAATGAGTGAAGCCAAAAAAAAGCAAGCTCCACTTGCCCTTCAACTGAGCTGAGGTAAATAACTCTCCATGATGGTCCGTTAATTCAAACTCACTAAATTTCCGCGGAGTATCAAGCAACACTGCCCCATAACTCATTAACTCTTGCGGGCTTAAAATACGCGGCTGATTGATTTTATTAAGGAATCCAAGCATCACTAATGCAATAAATACGGATATCCCCAACAAAGTAAATCGAATACCGCGGCTATTTTTTTGCCCAACCATAACAATTGCATCCTTATCTTTATAGCTCAACACTAAGACTTAAAAATACAAGCCTCTTCTCGAAATCAAAGTAAATTTTAAATAAAATAATGATCTATCAGCATAATAATAAATAGCGCCATTAGATAAACTATAGAGTATCTGAACGTATCCATACCTGCGTCAGGTTTTTTACCAATCATCATTGTGATCGCCCAATACAAAAATCCAGCACCCAAAGCTAGCGCCCCTAAAAGATAAAGCCAGCCACTCATCCCTGTTGCGAAAGGGAGCAAGGTAACAAGGAGCATGATAACGGTGTACAGCAAGATACTTTGTTTTGTATATTTTTCGCCATGGGTTACCGGCAACATAGGAATCTCTGCCTTAGCATATTCGTCTTTACGATGCACAGCAAGGGCCCAAAAATGCGGTGGAGTCCAAGCAAAAATAATCAACACCAAGAGCAAGGCATGGCCATGCACTTCTCCTGTTACGGCGGTCCAACCTAGTAGCGGCGGCACCGCTCCGGCTAAGCCGCCTATGACAATATTTTGAGGAGTGGCGCGCTTAAGATAAGAGGTGTAAACCACTGCATAACCAAACAACGAGGCTAGTGTAAGCCATGCTGTGAGCGCATTAATAAAAATTAATAAAATAGCCATGCCTGCCGAGCCCAAAATTGCAGAGAAAAACAGTGCTTGGCGGGGCTGCACTCTTCCTTTGGCAACAGGGCGGTTCAATGTTCTAGCCATTTTAAGATCAATTTTTCGATCTACTACATGATTGATAACGGCGGCGGACCCAGCACAAAGAGCAATACCAATATTACCCAAGATCAGCGCATTAAAAGGAACCATGCCGGGTACAGAAAGAAACATCCCTATGACTGATGTTAGGATCATTAGCGCAACAACCCTTGGTTTTGTCAGCTCCAGATAATCATCTAGGCTGGCTTTTTCTACCTCCGACATTGCTGTTTTCATTATCCCAAACCTCAATTAGTGTTATTTTTGCTTAGCGTGCGCCACTCTGCTTGCAAGACTTATCAGTATCAATAATATCAGCATACTTCCCAAATGATGCATTATTGTTGAAACAGCTGAGTCACGAACATACCCAGCGCCAATAACAAAAATTACCTGCCCAAACAAAACGGCGGCTAGAACATAGCCCATACGCTGCACGCGATAATCAAGTACTGCTAATAAGAAAGCCGACAAGCTCAATAAATAAACTGTTGTAATCAAAGCTCCCAGTCTGTGGACAACATTTACTGCCACACGAGCCTTGCTTTCTAAGGCCTCGATCCCAAGAGGTTGGACTAAATTAAAACCCTCTTGTAGGTTCATTTCTGGCCACCATGCATTTTGACAAGATGGAAAATCTGGGCATGCAAAGGCAGCAAACTTTACGCTTGTCCAGCCACCCAAGGCAATCTCTATTACAACTATTATAATGGCTAAAGTTATCCATGGTTTAATTTGATCTAATCTAGAGATAATTTCTTTTGACGCTAGCCAATACGTGCCATCAAGCCTTAAGGCTAGCAACCAAAGCAACGCGCAAATAACTATGCCGCCTAACAAGTGGATTAGTGCTGCCTGAGGCCAAAGAACCAAATCAACAGACCACATACCCAGCATAGATTGCCATACAGCTAAAAATAAAATAAACGTTGGCAGCCTAAAGGGGTAGCTGTCATCTTCGCGAAGACGCCATGAATTGACAGCCAACCAGATGACTAAGAGCGTCAACACAGCAGACAGCAACTGATGCGTTACCTCTGTCCAGCCGCCCGCACTAAAGTAGTGTTTGAATACCTCGAGTGTATTTTCGTGCATAACAGAAAAACCGCCATCACAATCCAACCATCCTGAGCAATCAAATCCGGTGTCTGTAAAACGACTATATACCCCGAGAGCCGCAACTATCAAAGCAAGGGCTGTAGACAAAAATGCTAATAAAAATCCCGGTTTGCGAGAGTTTTTGGCATAAAAAATTAACACTAGTTTTATACTCTCAGGCCATCAAAGGGTGTGTAGTTGGTAAGTTGCCAACCATAAGTTACTGGGCAGAATATTTCATTAGGTGTTCAATATCTTCTATGATTTCATTTCCTTTGTTGGCTAAGCTATAAGACATCATTACCAGCCCTTGCTGATCAACCAAGTATGCTCGAAGGAGCTCTGGATTTTTTGAACCAAAAGGAGTATTTGTATTCTTCAACAGCATCTCAAATTCTTCTCTACTGCCATATATAACTTTTAGAAAAGGGTGGTTCAGTTTTAAATATGCAGAAGTCTCATCGACGAGCTGTTGATCCAAGGCAAGGTACAATCGCTCGAATCGACGACTATATTTCCCTAGACTGATATGAATCTGTCGAGTTAAATAAATTAACTCTCTGCAGCGATCTACACATTCTCCATCGCCAGCAATAATCATTCTCCACTTAGGTTTTTGATCTGCTAAAGTCCACGCATCGTCTTCATCATTTTTAAAATTTAAGCCCGCTATTGGCGCTGGAGGCACCACAAAATCTCCATAATTAGTGGTCCCTAATTTTTCTAGCAATAGATTCCGCTGGTCTTCCGTCTTCGGGTATATCAAGAACCCTGCGATAATAACGCCTCCCAGCATTAGTATCATAAACCAAACCTGCCATTGATTTTTTGTATTCCTTTGCTTCACCATTTTTCCCCACTTGAACAATAATAATTATTTACGCCTAGAGCTGATAAAAAGCCCAAGGTTAGAATTAGCGAAAATTGCTAGGATTATTAGAGCCAGCGCCAAGGCTCCCCACTGGTAGGCGTAACCTGTATGTTTTCCTGGCTGAACATTTACCACAAACCACCCCGTCATCAACGCTCCTGTCTCTCCTGCATCCAATCTAAGGCTGTAGTCGTAAAATTCATTTCCTAGTTTGTTGGAGATAATTTCGGGATCCAGGCTTTGTATAACAATTCGACTTTCTCCTTTAACCCATGGGTCTTCGCCCAGCATAATCTGTTTTCCTGGAGAGCGGTACAAATAGCCAACTAGGCTGACATTCCCTGAAATACTTGGTATTTCAGGCAAAATTCTACGGTCTAAATCTGCAGGAATCCAGCCACGATTAACTAAAATGGAATAGCCTGCGGTTGTTTGAAAAGGGCTGATCACTTCATATCCTGGACGTCCGCCACGCACGCGATTATCCAACAACAAAGTGGAGCTGTGATTATACTGTCCATTCACCTCTACTCTCACATAACCCAAATGGTCTACTTCGGTGTTTTGATTAAAGTAGATCTTCTGTACAGAAGAAATTGGAACCGGCTGAGCCTCAGCACGATACTTGTACATATCTAGTAGCTGGCGCTTCTCATCAGCCCTATCAACCTGCCAGAATGCAAGGCTTATAGTGACTGGTAAAAAAAATGCTGTAAACAGCATGATTTTCCAATTCAACTCCCATTGAAAACGGAGCTTCATTTGATTTTTATCAGTTTGTAGCGTCATCACGTAGCCTTTTTGCTAACAACAAATTACTTTATAGTGGCTGCTAAGTTCTGGTGCTGCCGATTTTAGAATATAGGCGGAATAAGCTATAATCATATTCATTATTTTCACGTCCAAAAAGGAATGTCCGTGCTTCTAAAATTTATTATCGTCTTATTATTTATAGGTATTATCGTGAGCCTTAGTAGCGCATTAGTCTTCCTAATGAAAGATGTTGGAAACACCCGAAAGAGAACACTTTACGCTTTAGGGGTTCGTATTTTTCTCGCTGTAGCGTTAGTGGCAACAATTACCTGGGGAATCTATTCAGGACAGCTTGGCAGTAAGGCCCCGTGGGACAAACAACTACATCCGGAGCGTGTTCTCTCCCCAAAACCAAAACCCTAGACACATTAAATATACTTACTTTTCTTTAAACTAAAAACGGTCAGGAGATTCCTGACCGCTTTCTGTCGGTTTAGCGTCAACCTTATGCTAAGCCAGAATATACACGAATAAAAACAAGCCCACCCACACAACGTCAACGAAATGCCAATACCAAGATGCCGCCTCAAAACCAAATTGATCTTTATCGTTAAAGTGTCCTTTAAGGCCTCGCACCCATTGCACAAACAACATAATTGTCCCAAATGTCACATGCGCACCATGGAATCCTGTCAACATAAAAAAGGTGGTGCCATATATACCCGAAGACAGAGTCAGGCCCATATGGTTATATGCTTCAATATACTCTTCTGCCTGAAGGATCAGAAAAATTATACCCAAGAAAACTGTAATACCTAGCCACAAGTTAAACTTCTTGCGGTCATTATTTTTAATCCCTGTATGCGCAATATGTACAGTAACACTAGAGCTTAGTAGAATAATTGTGTTCCACAATGGGAGCCAATGTAAGATTTTATCCCAGCCAGGAAAACTCATATTCTGCTCTGGACCTAAAAATTGAGCAGCGTCACCATTTGCAGCCTGATCAGGTGTTACCATGAGAGGCCAAGTTGGCTCAAATCCAGCCCATAACAGTTCATTTTCTGTTGCCTCCCCGCCTAGCCAAGGTAGTACTAGCGCACGAATATAATATAGTGAGCCAAAAAATACGGCAAAAAACATTGCTTCAGAAAAAATAAACCAGCCCATGCCCCAAACATAAGAGCGCTTTAGCTGATCGCTGTTCATCCCTGCAATATTTTCTTTTATTACCAGGGCAAACCAAGCGTAAAGAGTAAATGCCAACACTAATGCGCCCGCCAAAAAAACCCAGGGGCTCTGGCCCTGCACCCAGGATCCTGCACCAAGCGCAATTAGCCCTAACCCTGTTGCTGCAAAAACAGGTAGTTTGCTGGACTCTGGAACGTAATAGCTGCCTTCAGTTGACATTATTTTTCTCCTTCTTCTGCGTTATAACGCAGCTAAATTCATCAATTTAGTTGTGCGACCGGTGGGTCTTCACGGTTAGTTATATCAAACAATGTGTATGACAATGTAATTGTGTTTACAGACTTTGGTATATCTTTATCTACAATAAACACTAAAGGCATATCTGTTTCACTCCACGCATCTAAGGGTTGCTCGTTGAAACAAAAGCACTCTGTTTTATGGAAGTATTTCGTTGCGCTAAACGGAGACACATTTGGTACCGCTTGCGCCACCATATCCTTTGATGTTCGATTTCTTGCATAAAATGCAACCGCTGTAGGCTCTCCAGGGTGCACTACTATTTCAGTAACTTTAGGAGAGAAGTCCCACGGCATGGAGCCGTTGTTGGTCGTAATAAACTGCACCTTAATGCTACGGGTAATATCTACAGAAGCATCTTGAGCCTCATAACGACCGCCGGTCTTGCCGCCAATGCCGGTTAAATCACACAAGACATAATACAGTGGCGGCATGACAAAAATAGCAAATATAAACATGCCGGCTGCTCCAACTAGAAGCTTGACTAGGGTCTTTTTGACCGGGCTAGTCGACATATTTTCTCCTTTATAATTATTTTATTGTCGGCGGAGTTGAGAACGTGTGGTAAGGAACAGGTGTAGGTAAAGTCCACTCCAGTCCTTCCGCACCTTCCCAGGTTTTTGGCTCACTGACCGGCGTACCAGAACGAATAGTTCTGACCACGTTAAACAAAAATAGTAGTTGAGCTGCGCCATAAGTAAATGCACCAATACTGGAGATCATGTTCCAGTCGGAAAACTGCAGTGCATAATCTGAATAACGACGCGGCATCCCAGCTAATCCTATAAAGTGCTGAGGAAAAAATGTTATATTAAATCCTATGAACGAAATCCAAAATTGCACTTTTCCCATAGTTTCGTTGTACATTTTTCCAGTCCACTTTGGAAGCCAGTAATAAACTGCAGCGGTGCTTGAAAAGATTGCACCAGCAACCATTACATAATGAAAGTGAGCAACTACGAAGTAGGTATCGTGATACTGCACATCAGCAGGCGCGATAGCTAACATGATCCCAGTGAAGCCGCCTATCGTAAATAAGATCACAAAAGCTACGGCATACAGCATAGGTGTTTCAAAAGTTAATGACCCACGAAACATGGTCGAAATCCAGTTGAAAACTTTAGCTGCTGTCGGCACCGCGATCAGCATTGTGGCATACATGAAGTAGAGCTCTCCGCCAATAGGCATTCCTACTAAGAACATGTGGTGAGCCCACACAATAAAAGATAAGAACGCGATAGAAGCGGTGGCATATACCATAGAGCTATAACCAAACAAAGGCTTGCGGCTGAAGGTTGGAATAATATGAGATATCACACCAAATGCCGGCAGAATGATGATGTAAACTTCTGGGTGTCCGAAGAACCAAAAAACATGCTGGAATAATACGGGGTCACCCCCGCCAGCAGCGTTAAAGAAACTAGTCCCAAAGTTAATATCCATCAACATCATGGTGACTGCGCCAGCCAATACGGGCATTACTGCAATTAATAAGAATGCCGTGATTAGCCACGTCCAAACAAACATTGGCATTTTCATCAATGTCATGCCGGGTGCGCGCATATTCAACACAGTAGCAATAATGTTAATAGAACCCATGATAGAGGATGCGCCCATAAGGTGAACCCCAAAAATAAAGTAATTTACTGTAGGGGGGGCATAAGTTGTTGAGAGGGGGGCATAAAACGTCCAGCCAAAGTTAGGAGCCCCGCCTTCCATAAAGAATGTCGCTGTCAATAAAGTGAAAGCAAAAGGCAAAATCCAAAAGCTCAGATTGTTCATGCGAGGTAAAGCCATATCTGGCGCTCCGATCTGTAGCGGAATCATCCAGTTAGCTAGCCCAACAAATGCCGGCATAATGGCACCAAATACCATTACTAGGCCATGCATAGTTGTCATTTGATTAAAAAATTCTGGCTTTACAATTTGCATGCCGGGTTGAAATAACTCAGCACGAATAACCATTGCAAAGAAACCACCCATTAAAAACATAGCAAAACTGAACCAAAGATACATTGTTCCAATATCTTTATGATTCGTGGTAAATAGCCAGCGACCTATACCTTTAGCGGGACCATGTGCCATGACTAAACTCTCCCTTATTTACCTTTTTTCCAATTATAAACATCGATGGGTTGAGTTATATCTCCCACATCGTTACCCCAAGCGTTTCTTTCGTAAGTAATTATTGCTGCCTGATCTAATTCTGACAGTTGGTCTCCAAAAGCCTGCATCGCAGTTCCAGCTTGACCATTAACAATTATATCTATGTGTGCCTCTACCGGACCAACTGCAATCCCTTGACCAACTAGTGAGGGAAAGATACCAGGGATACCCTGACCGTTAACCTGGTGACAACCAGCACAACTGCGGTTATATGCTACTTCTCCCTTCTCCATCAGCTCATCCATGGTAAACGTTTTATTAGTTAGCTCACGAATGGCGGCCTGCTCAACTTTCTTTTCAGCCAACCAGGTCTTGTATTCTTCTTTTTCAAGCACATTGACCACAATCGGCATGAAAGCATGGCCTTTACCACACAGTTCTGTGCATTGCCCTCGATAAACACCAGGCTTTGTTACAGTTGCCGCTGCATCATTCACAAATCCAGGAATGGCGTCTCTTTTTACACCAAAGTCAGGAACCCACCAAGAATGAATAACATCATTGCCTGTAATTAAAAATCGTACTTTAGTGTTCACCGGTATCACGAGAGGCTCTGAGACCTCTTCATGGTAATATTGGCCTTTTGGGGCTCTGTTATAAATTTCAGATTCTGGGGTAGTCAGCTCGCTCAGAAACTTGATATCTTCCCCTAGGTATTCATACTGCCACTTCCACTGCAAACCAGTGACTTTAATGTCTATTTCGGCTTCTGACGTATCATAAACATCCAGCATTGTGGTGGTAGCAGGAATACACAACAGGATAAGAATAACTGCAGGAACAGCAGTCCAGACTATCTCGGCTGTGGTATTTTCATGAAAATTTGCCGCAACAGCCCCACGAGACTTGCGATGTGCGTACATGGAATAAAACATGACCGCGAAAACAAGCACGCCAGTGGCGGTGACTATCCAAAAAACAAGCATGTGAATATCGTAAATTGAATTGCTCACAGAGGTTACACCTCTGGGCATATTTGTTGCCCAACGCTTAGCTTCTTCTGCTACTGCCCCGCCTGATATGGCAAGTGCTATAACAGGGGCAAACAAAAGCGCGAAAAGCATTTTTGCTCTTCTTAACATCGCCCTATCTCCAATGAAAGTGATTGTTTAGATTCAGCTGTTGTTGGCACTCAAAACACTCATTGTGCTCAATGCCCTCAAAAACCAGCCAGTATTATACCAAATTTTGGTAGCGCTACTCTAGTGTTTATAGTCAGTGTTTATATAAATTTGCTCTAACTGAAGACAATATCGATTATAAATATCAAATATAATGACACTGCATGCCGCTTCAGCGGATCTTGAAAGTTCTGTTTATTATCGGCGTTAAGAGCATGCGTCTTTCTCGAAAATAATATCAATGCAGCTCCTTGGGGTCAACCAGCCTAACTGTTTGGGTCTCAGCCAGCTTCTCTTCTTTGCTGATATTAACTCTGGTTTCGACCTCTTTTGGGTCACTTTGCAAAAACATTTGATCTTTAAATCCACAGCTTACGCAGTGCCGATAGTCTCCTTCGCCTTCCTTAAAAATTGTTAACTTGTCCATTTCGCTACATCTTGGACATATAGCGCCAGCAATAAAACGTTTTGTAGCTTTAAACATAAAAAACCCTATCTCGGTAATATTTTTATCAGAGCGTAACGACATCACCCAACAAGCAAAAAATTTTATTTTATATATAATAAAATAATCTGCGTCCTCTGAAGAGAGGTCTATTATAACGCTATCCTTTAGTTATCATGGAATTTAAATGGCTAACAATATTCGATCTTATAAAGGAATGACTCCTGTTTTAGGAATAAAGGTGTATGTAGACCCCGCAGCTACTGTTATTGGAAACGTCACACTGGGTGATGATGCTTCTGTATGGCCAGGGGCAGTAATTCGCGGTGATATGCATAAAATAATTATAGGCAACCGATCTAACATTCAAGATAACGCTGTTCTACATATTACACATGTAAGCGCTTTCAACCCTAAAGGATGGCCCTTGACGGTGGGTGACGATGTTATCATTGGCCACGGGGCAATACTGCATGGCTGTACAATAGGAAGTCGAATTCTAGTCGGCAACGGTGCTATTGTGAACGATGGAGCCGTGATAGAAGACGAGGTTATTATCGGAGCAGGGACAGTGGTGCCTCCTGGGAAAAAACTAGAGAGCGGAAATATTTATGTCGGCAGTCCGTGCCGTTTGTTGCGCCAAACAACAGAAAAAGAACGCGCCTTTTTTGTTTACTCTCCGGCCAATTATGTGCTGCTCAAAGATCAGTATCTAAAAGAGATAAAACATGGTCTAAATAATAATGGCTAAGCTGGCACGCTGGCTATTCGCAAATATTTTTGCTGCAACGCATGACTACAGGTCATATTTGATTTCTTAGTTTGGCAATTACTGACTGAGTTTCCGGTCTGACCCCTCGCCATATATAAAAAGATTCTGCCGCTTGCTCCACCAGCATGCCTAGGCCATCCGAAATTTCTATCGCGCCATTTTTTTGGGCCCAATCCAAAAATATAGGCTGCTCTGAACCATACATCATGTCATAACAGGCTGCATCTTTTGCCAATAAAGCCTTAGGTAGCGGCGGGAGCTCCCCTGACAAGGTGGCACTTGTCCCGTTGACCACTAAATCAAACTGTTGGCCTTCCAGCATGTGAAAGTCACAGCCCAACAAATATCCCATCTCAGCAAAAGCTTTAGACAGCTGCAATGCTTTTTCAATAGTACGATTAGCAATTACTACGTGCTGCGGCAATAATTCAAGCAGCGGCTCAAGCATTCCCCTCACCGCACCTCCGGCACCAAGCACAAGGATTTTTTTACCCTTTATTTGCCATCCAAGATTGCTAATCAGGTCTCGGACTATGCCGGCGCCATCGGTTGTGTCCCCCAAAATTGTTCCATCACTCTGCATACTAAGCGTATTCACCGCACCGGCATGCCTAGCTCTAGCGGTTAGTCTCCCCGCATAGTCATATGCATCAAGCTTAAAAGGTACCGTGATATTGAGGCCTTTCCCTCCAGACGAAAAAAAAATATCTGCTGCCTTAGCAAAACAATCTATTTCCACTGTTTGTTTTTTATAGGAAATGTTTTCACCGGTCGCCACAGAAAAGGCAGCATGAATATCTGGGGACTTGCTATGTTCTACAGGGTTGCCAAAAACAGCGTAATTATCAAGCATAGGCTAGAGACCATTATGTTGCAGAGCTTTAAATACAGAATAAATTAATCAAAAAAAATTTCAACATACGTATATTTACAACAGCGCTCATATCCAATCACGGTGTTGCAGGTAAACATCATACAATTCTGCTTCTGGGGAGTTTTTTGGCGGATGCCAGTCATACTCCCATCGGACCATAGGCGGCAATGACATCAGGATGGATTCGACTCGACCGCCTGTTTGCAGACCAAACAGTGTGCCCCTGTCATAAACTAAATTAAATTCAACATACCGCCCTCGACGATAGAGCTGAAATTCCCTTTCTCTATCACCCCATGGTATCAATTTTCTACGCTGCACGATTGGCAAATAAGCATCTAAAAAACTATTGCCTATTGAAGACATCAATCCAAAGCTATCATCAAAACCATACTGGTTAAGGTCATCGAAAAAAAGGCCTCCTACGCCTCTCGGCTCGTTGCGATGTTTGAGAAAAAAGTAATCATCGCACCATTTTTTTAGTCGAGGATAGACATCCTCTCCAAAAGGCTGGCAGGCTTCCTTTGCAATTTGATGCCAATGCTGACAATCATCAGTATTTCCATAATAAGGCGTTAAATCGTAACCGCCGCCAAACCACCATACAGGTGTTTCTCCTGGCTTCTCGGCCACAAAGAAACGCACGTTTGCGTGCGCGGTAGGCACATATGGATTTTCTGGATGCATAACTACAGAAACCCCCATGGCCTCAAACGATCTGCCCTCTAATTCTGGGCGTGCTGACGTAGCTGAAACAGGCAGTTTTGCGCCGCGGACATGAGAAAAGTTAACGCCGCCTTTCTCAAACACACCGCCATCAGTAATTGTCCGACTGCAGCCCCCGCCGCCTTCTTCTCTGCTCCATTTATCTTCTTGAAACAAGGCCCTAGAATCCTCGGCCTGCAGGGCGATACAAATACGACTCTGCAAATCTAACAAGTATTCTTTTACTGCTGTTTTGTTTGTCATACATTAATGCCAACTAAGAATTAAAAAAAATTTTGTATCGTCTCGACAGCGCGCCTGATAAAACTCCATTGGTTTTAACGTAAAACTGCACCCGTTTGTAAATGTTTAATTGACGTAGGGTTGGAGCTCTTTCCAAGCATGCCAGGTACCACGTAGTCTAGTTGTGTGCGAAAGTAGCTATTAAGTTTTAGCTTACTTTTTGCCGGAGGGAGCCCATGAGGATTTGCTGACGTTGAAACCAGCGGTCCATCAAACTCAGCACAAAGAGCTGCAGCAACTGGATGATCGGTTACACGCAGTGCTAGTGTTAGCCGACCCCCGGTTATCCATGGTGGGGCGACATTATTGTTAGGGACTAGCCATGTTTGTGGGCCCGGCCAGCTTTCTTGCAATTCGTCCAACTCTTGTGATGATATATCAGTCAGAAAGGGTTGAAATTGCTCAATGTCTTTGGCTATGAGAATGAGGCCCATTCCCCGTCGTCGTCGCTTCATGGTCAATATCTGCTCAACGGCGCTTTCAGAAAAAGGGCTGCACCCAAGCCCCCAAACAGCCTCAGTAGGGTAAGCAATAACACCATTGGCATTAAGAATGGTTGCGGCCTGCATGATTTGAAAAGAGTTACGATCAGGAGGAATCATCGCGAGTAATTGTTCAACGGTTTTTTAGTTTCTCTTGCAGAGCGGCATCTTTTGCAATGACTGCCTGAGCATTAGCCTCACGCTCGTTAATAAGGGCCTCGTGCAGCTTGGTGTTAGAAACTGCAATAATTTGTATTGCTAAATAAGCTGCATTTTTCGCTCCAGCCTTACCTATAGCAACGGTGGCAACAGGTATTCCGCCTGGCATCTGTACTGTGGAAAGCAGGGAATCAAGGCCATCCATGGAGGTGGCAATAGGGACTCCGATGACCGGACGAAGAGTATTTGCTGCCACAGCACCTGCTAGATGTGCAGCCATTCCTGCTGCACAAATGAAAGCTGCGCAGCCTCTTTTGTCTGCCTCTTTGACAAAACTGTGTGTTGCTTCAGGAGTGCGGTGGGCAGAAGCTATTTTAACCTCAAGGGGAATATCAAATTTTTGCAAAGTCTCGATACATGACTCCATCACGGGCAAATCGGAATCCGAACCCATAAGAATTGCAACAAATGGCTTACTCATTGTGTATAATTCCTTAATTATTTGTATAAAGCAGCATATGTTAGCAGTGGTTAACACCTAATGGCCAGAAACTCGTTAAAAACAATATGTCATTACTAAATATTCTTGAATTTCCCGACGCGCGCCTTCGCACAGTAGCCAAACCTGTTGCAAAGATAGACGAGGCTGCCAAAAAACTAATCGGTGATATGTTGGAAACAATGTATGCGGCTGATGGGGTTGGTCTAGCCGCCACACAAGTTAATGTTCATTTGCGTATAATAGTGATCGACTTACAGAGGGATGGCGGCGATCCGCTGATATTAGTTAATCCAGAAATTGAGGTATTAGATCAATCGACATGCCCAACTGAAGAGGGGTGTCTCTCTGTTCCTGGATTCACTGAAACTGTTAATCGTCCCGAAAATGTTCGCGTAAGGGCTCTGAACAAAGAAGGTCAGGCTTTTGAGCTTGAGCCCCAGGGGTTGCTAGCCGTATGTATACAACACGAAATTGATCATCTAAATGGAAGGTTGTTTGTAGACTACCTCTCCTCCTTCAAACAAGAGCGACTCAAAAAAAAAATGATAAAGCAGCGTCGTCAAGATAATCCGTCATCATAATGGTTAAGTATGAGAGCCGAGGGGGGGAGACCATTGCGCATTGTATTTGCTGGCACCCCTGAATTTGCCGTCCAACACCTCAAGGTGCTTTTAGGTAATGATAGCGCTCATGAGGTTGTTGCTGTTTATACGCAACCAGATCGTCCAGCGGGTCGAGGGAAAAAGCTCGCCTCTAGCCCAGTAAAGACCTTAGCCGAAATAATGGGGCTGCCGGTATACCAGCCCATAAGTCTCAAAGACCCTGAACAGCAACTGATCTTAACCAGCCTCAGGCCTGATTTAATAGTTGTTGTTGCCTATGGCTTGCTGCTACCACCAAAAATTTTGAATATACCTAAATATGGCTGCGTCAATGTGCACGCATCGCTTCTGCCTCGATGGAGAGGTGCGGCGCCAATACAAAGAGCCATAGAGGCAGGAGACACCAAAAGCGGCGTCACTATTATGCAAATGGATACAGGGCTCGACACGGGCGATATGCTAAATTTTGTAGAATGTAAAATAGCCTCTGATGAAACTGGGGGTTCTCTTCAGAACAAAATGTCAGCTATAGGGCCGTCCGCTTTACTGCATACACTAGAAAAAATAGCGCGGGGAGAGAGCGTTCCGGTCAAGCAAGATAGCGCCTTGAGTACTTACGCAGCAAAGCTTACTAAAGGTGAAGCTTTTTTGGACTGGTCAATGCCAGCCGAAAGACTCTCTCGAAAAATTTTAGCGTTCAACCCTTCTCAGGTTGCTTGCACCACTCTAAACAACGAGCATGTTCGAATTTGGCACGCAGAACCCAGTATTGCCTGTGAAGCTGTTATTCCTGGAACCATAATAAGCACCAATAATGATGGCATCCAGGTAGGTACAGGACAAGGAAGCCTGCTGATAACGCAACTTCAATTGCCTGGAAAAAACCGCTTACAAGCATCAGAAGTACTACGATCCAAAGCAGTTTATTTCTCTCCTGGTAACATCTTTGGGCAAAAGGCTGATGATCAGTGAATCCTCGCATCGCTGCAGTGCATATCATTACCAGCATACTTCACGATGAAGGATCTCTTAGTACGCTGGTTCCGCACTATGTCTCAAAAGTAGCCGAATCTGATCGCGCCCTGATGCAGCAGCTGTGTTATGGCACCCTTCGTTATTACCCTATGCTATTAACCTATCTGGATATTTTGCTAAAAAAACCTTTTAAAAACAAAGATCAAGATCTTGAAGCGGTGATCGCGTGCTCTATTTATCAACTATTAGAAACACGTATTCCTCCCCATGCGGCCGTCAACGAGGCCGCTGATGCATGCAAAGCATTAAAAAAACCATGGGCGACAGGATTGGTAAACGCAGTATTACGTCGTTTTCTGCGTGAACGAACACAGTTAGATTCAAGTTTAGAGAAAAACTTAGTTTTTCAGACTGCGCACCCGGACTGGCTAGTTAAGCTCTGGCAAGAAGCGTGGCCTGAACATCTCGATGCAATTATTGAAGCAAGCAATTCACAGCCGCCCATGACCCTTAGGGTAAATCAGAACCAAACCAATCAAAATCAATATCTAAATCTACTCAAAAAGGCAGAGATTGCTGCTATTGCAACACTGGTTAGCTGTGATGGGATTTCTTTAGGGCGCCCTTTAGACGTAACACAGTTGCCTGGGTTTTTAGATGGCGCTGTTAGCGTTCAAGATGAAGCAGCACAATTGTCTGCTCATTTACTTAATTTAAGTGCTGGCCAAAGGATTCTTGATGCTTGCTGCGCTCCTGGTGGAAAAACCTGTCATATTTTAGAAGTGCTTGAAAAAAAATATGCACAAGGTAGTACTGTAACAGCCGTTGATGTTTCAAAAAAACGACTGGAGCGCGTAAAATCTAATTTAGACCGACTGGGATTGCAGGCTCAACTGATTGCCTGTGATGTCCTTGAAACACAGGACTGGTGGGACGGAAAACCCTTTGATCGTATTCTGCTTGACGCTCCTTGTTCGGCTACAGGAGTGATTCGTCGTCATCCTGATGTGAAACTACTGCGCAAACCGACAGATATTGATAAGCTAGCCATATTGCAATTGGCGCTACTAAAAGCACTCTGGCCCCTACTAAAGGAAGGCGGGATTCTGTTATACGCCACATGTTCTATATTGCCGCAGGAAAATGATATGGTAATTTTAAAGTTTGTTCATTCCACACCAGAGGCAGCTTTAGAAACAATAGATCTTGATATTGGCACGAAGACCTCAAGCGGGCGTCAGCTGCTTCCAAAGCTCGGGGGCCATGATGGTTTTTATTATGCTCGGCTGCGGAAAAACAAAAAACCCCTGAAGCTATAGTAAATAGTGTTTATGGATGCATTAAGTAGTGTTAAAAAGCCAATAACACAAATCACGCTATTGATGGGCGTTAAGGACTATCTGTTATGAAAATAGTAATCATTGGAGCTGGTCGAGTAGGTAACACTCTAGCCCAACACCTATCAGGGGAGTCAAACGATATTTCAGTGGTAGACCTAAATGAGAAAAAACTCCTGAAGTTGCAAGAGCGAGCTGACATAAGAATTGTGCATGGGATGGGCTCACATCCAGATGTTTTACTGAGAGCAGGTATCGAAGATGCAGACATGTTGGTCGCTGTAACAAAAAGCGATGAGGTGAACATTGTTGCCTGTCAGGTCGCCCAATCATTGTTCCGAACACCCACCAAAATAGCCCGAATAAGAAGCGCTAGTTATACATCCGAAAAATATCATGGTCGTCTATTTCATGAAAAAAACTTTCCAGTAGATTTTATTCTCTCGCCAGAGCAGGTAGTCACGGACTATATATGTCGTCTCGTTAAACAGCCCGGTGCTTTGCAAGTGCTAGATTATGCAAATGGGCTGGCCCAACTAGTTGCTGTTAAGGTAGAACAAGGCGGACCGTTGCTTGGAAAAGAACTGAGGGTACTGAAAGAGCACATGCCAAAAGCTGATGCTCGAGTCGCTGCAATCTTTCGAAAAGATCGACCCATCATCCCTCAGGGAGACACTGTCATTGAAGAAGATGACGAGGTTTTTTTTATTGCTGCAAAACAAAATATTCGCCAAGTTATGGGCGAGCTTGGCAGGCTGGATAACCCCTATCGTCGGCTGATTATTGCTGGCGGAGGCAACATCGGATATCAGGTTGCTAGAGCACTAGAAGACGACCATAGCATCAAAATTATCGAATATTCAAAAGAGCGCTGTCAGTACATATCTGAGCGTCTTAACGACACCCTCGTGCTTCATGGTTCTGCTGCTGATCAAGATTTGTTACTAGAAGAGAACATTGATAAAACAGATGTCTTTCTTGCTCTGACCAACGATGACGAGGTTAATATTATGGCCTCACTGTTAGCGAAACGGCTTGGTGTTCGCAGTGTTATGACGCTAATTAACAACCCAGTTTATGCCAACCTCATCCAAGGGGGCGAAATTGATATCGCCATTTCACCTCAGCAGGCAACAACCAGCGTTCTTCTGGCTCATGTCAGAAAAGGAGACACTGTCAGCGCTAATTCTTTACGAAGAGGTGCCGCTGAAGCCATGGAAATTATTGTGCATGGGGACAACAAATCATCAAAAGTGGTGGATCGAACTGTTGGGGAAATTAATGCTCCTTCAGGGGTTACAATAGCAGCCCTCGTTAGGGACGGAGAGGTTATAGTTGCACACCACGATACAGTAATACGCAACAACGATCATGTTATTTTGTTTGTAGTGGACAAAAAACAAACCCGAGAGGTTGAACGACTCTTTGCGGTTGGTTTTAATTTCTTCTAACTAGACATATACGTTTATATACAGAGCCAAACAACAATATAAAAAGCTAAGGGCGCTATAATAAAATAATGAATTTTTCGATGATTTCAAAAGTTCTTGGCATGTTGATGATGATATTCAGCCTAACTTTGTTGCCCCCCATTTTAGTTGCCAGCATCTATAACGAGACTACGCACCAAGATTTTTTCTTGTCTTTTGCAATTATTTTTTCTATCGGAATGCTCATGTGGCTTCCGTTTAGTCGCAAAACTGTTGTACTTCGTACTCGCGATGGATTCTTAATTACCGTAATGTTTTGGCTAGAATTAGGCATTGTTGGCGCTCTACCATTTTATCTCACTGATGTTATTAATTTATCTTTTACAGACGCTGTATTTGAATCGATGTCCGGGCTTACTACAACGGGGGCAACCGTGCTTTCAGGGCTAGATTTTCTTCCAAAATCTATTCTGTATTATCGCCAACAATTACAGTGGCTCGGAGGCATAGGCATAGTGGTGATAGCTATTGCTGTTATGCCAATGCTTGGTGTTGGCGTTGTACAGCTTTACCGAGTAGGGGCAACCGGAACAACAAGCGACAGCAAGCTTACCCCTCGCATAACAGAAACTGCAAAAGTGCTATTTATTCTTTATATATGCCTAACTCTGGCTTGCCTGACAGCTTATTGGGCGGCAGGTATGACTTTTTTTGATGCTCTCTCGCATAGTTTTTCTACCGTAGCTATAGGTGGTTTTTCGACTCATGATGCAAGTATGGGGTTTTTCGAGAACAACCCGGCTATCATCAGTATTTGTATTGTTTTCATGATTTTATCCGGGTTAAGTTTTGGCCTGCATTACTATGCGTGGATAAGACAATCTCTTTTTCACTATCTACACAACCAAGAAGCTAAGCTGTATTTAACGATGCTTTTAGCTGGCGCCATATTGGTATCTTTATGCCTCTATTTCAATGGAACATATAGCCAAAGCGAAAGCATGTACCATGGCGTCTTTCAGTTTGTATCCATTATGACCACCACTGGTTTTGTGACAGATAAGTTTACTAGCTGGCCAAGCTTTTTACCCTTCTTTTTAATATTCTTTTCATTTTTTGGCGCCTGCGCCGGGTCTACTGGAGGGGGCATCAAGGTGGGCAGGCTGCTAATAATTGCAAAACAGATTATGTCTCATGTCTATAAGCTTATTCATCCAAACGGAGTCTTTCCAGTAAAAATTAAGAACAGGCATGTGCCGCATTCTATTTCTGATGGTATTTGGGCTTTTTTCGGTATTTATCTTGCGGTATTTTATTTTATGCTTTTGCTGTTGATGGCTTCAGGGCTAGATTACGCTAGCTCATGGTCTGCTGCTGCGGCCTCTTTAAATAATTTGGGCCCTGGTCTTGGCGAGGTCTCTGAGCACTATGGAAATATTAATGCTTTTGCAAAATGGGTGCTTTGTTTCGGTATGATCTTGGGGCGGCTTGAAATATTTACATTACTAGTACTGCTTACACCTATGTTCTGGCGAAAATAAATCTCTGTCACGAAGTCGCACTCTAGCTACTTCGCCGTTTTTAGCTCACGCGCTCGATAATACGCTTGTTCCGAAATCTTATGATATTTTTGTATCTGTTTCTTAAACGCCTTTTGAGACTCGTAAGCTTTCTTAAATCTAGAGTCCTCCAATACCATTTTATTTAGCACCTCGTCAGTGATGCGATGTAACTCCACTAATACGTCATCAGGGAGCTGCCTTAGTTGCACATTATGCGTATCCACCAAAACATCTAATGCCGCCTGGTTCCGAGCGGTGTACTCATCTAACATATCTTGATTAATTGCTCGCGCAGCTCCTTCAATAATTGCGCGTAAGTCTTCAGGTAGGGAGTCGTAAGCCTGCTTATTAATGATTAACTCAAGGGTGGGGCCAGGCTCTTGCCATCCAGGATAATAATAATATTTAGCGACCTGATGGAATCCTAATGCAAGATCATTGTAGGGGCCCACCCACTCAGTGGCATCAATAACCCCCGTTTGCATTGCAGTGTAAAGTTCGCCACCTGGAATATTCACAGTCTCTACGCCTAAACGACTAATAACTTCACCGCCAATCCCAGGAATCCTCATTTTTAACCCTTTCAGGTCTCCCAGATTTTTAATTTCTCGATTGAACCATCCTGCCATTTGAACGCCTGTGTTTCCTGCAGCCAGCGGCACTAAATTAAACGGCTCGTATAGCTCTCTCCATAGCTCCATACCTCCACCATAATGCAGCCAACTGTTCATTTCTTGCGCATTGAGGCCAAAAGGCACCGTAGTAAACAGGGCGGCCGTTTGTGTTTTTCCCTTCCAGTAGTATGCGGAGCCGTGACCCATCTCCGCAGTCCCTTGAGAGACCGCATCAAAAGTTTCTAGGGCTGGCACCAGCTGCCCTGCACCATACACCTTAATTTGAAGGCGACCTCCACTCATCTTGCTCGCTAAAATAGAAAAATTTTCTGCTGCTAAGCCCAATCCAGGAAGGTTTTTTGGCCATGTAGTTACCATCTTCCACTTATAAATTTTTTCTGGGGGTCGCTGTGTAGCCTGATCAAATGGTTGATTTTTCTCAGAGCCGCTACAACCAATGAGCCCTGATATACAAATCAAGAATAAAGTGATCTTTCGGAAAAAAGTGTTTGTAGTCATAGGGGTGTATCGCTATTAAGCATCGTGTTTCTGTATAAATTTCATATGGGGGCCAGCTTGGCATAAGACTGTACTAACCACTTGCTGCCTGCATGAGAGAAATTCACCTGTATTCTGGCATTAGCGCCGTTGCCTTCAAAATTTAAAATAACGCCTTCGCCAAAAATCTTGTGTGACACTCTCTGTCCCAGAGCCAGGCCAGTATCTGTCCCTTGATCGCTAAACCTGCTTGCAGTTTTTTTTGCATAACTGGTAGGGCGAGCTACCTGTCTTCCTAGCCTCACCTCCTCAATATGTTCGGAAGGGATATCCCGCACAAAACGCGAAACACTATTATAGCTTTCGGTGCCGTATTGCTGCCGTGATTCTGCAAAGGTAAGGTATAATTTTTTCATGGCGCGAGTGATACCGACGTATGCTAGGCGCCGCTCTTCTTCTAATCGAGAGGGATCTTCTGCAGACATTCGATGGGGGAATAAATTTTCTTCCATTCCGGCCAAAAAAACCAAGGGAAACTCGAGCCCTTTTGACGAGTGGAGCGTCATAAGCTGAACTGCATCTTCATCTTCGTCTGCTTGTCTGTCCCCAGCATCCAATGCCGCCTGGTCAAGGAATTGCGGCAAGGAGGGCTGCTCTTTATCTTCGGGCTCAAAACTACGGCATGCAACTACCAGTTCTTGCAAGTTTTCCACCCTAGATTGGCCCCGATCGCCTTTTTCTTGACGATGAAAGTCAATCAAGCCAGACCCAAGAATAGTGCTATCCACCTGCTCTGGTAAAGCCAGCCCTGTGGCGTCTTCGTCTAGCCTATGAACTAGGATCATGAAAGACTGGACAGCGCTACTAGCGCGGCTAGAGAACCTTTTTTCCATAACAGCTTTGTCTGCTGCGGCCCACATAGTTATACTTTTATCGCGAGCAAGCTGCCTCAGCGCTTGAACTGTCTTGTCTCCAATTCCCCGCGTGGGGGTATTAACTGCTCGCTCAAACGCAGCATCATCATTGCGGTTGATCACTAGTCGCAAATAAGCTAGGGCATTACGTATTTCTTGTCGTTCATAGAATTTTTGGCCCCCATAAATTCTATATGGAATCTGTGAGCGTAATAAGGCTTCTTCTAATACTCTAGATTGTGCATTGGAGCGGTATAGAATAGCGGCTTCGCTTCGCAAGCCTCCGGTCTTAACCCAATCATTGAGACATTCGGCAATAAAACGGGCCTCATCATGTTCGTTAAACGATGAGTAAAGAGAAATAGGCTCCCCTTCAAGCTCTTCAGTCCAAAGACTTTTGCCCAATCGATCGGTGTTACGAGAAATAACTGCGTTAGCGGCGGATAAAATATTTTTGGTTGAACGATAGTTTTGCTCAAGCCTGACCGTAGCAGTTTCGGGATAGTCGCGATTGAAGTTTAAGATATTTTCTACTTTTGCTCCGCGCCAACCATAAATAGATTGGTCGTCGTCACCCACCGCGGTGAGCCTGACGGTCTGCCCTGCTAGCAGCCTGACCCAAGCATACTGAATCGCATTTGTATCTTGAAATTCATCCACTAAGATTTGACCAAAACGCTGTTGATAGTGGGCTAGCAGCTCGGGCTTGTTTAGCCAAAGTTCGTGTGCCCGCAAAAGCAGCTCCCCAAAGTCCACCATGCCTGATCTTGCGCACGCTTCCTCATAAGCCACATAGATTTGCAGCATAATTCTCTGGTAGGGGTCTTCGGCTGGCGACAAGTTTTTTGACCGTAACCCTTCGTCTTTTTGTTTGTTGATGAACCCCTGGGCTTGCCGGTATGGCCATTTGCTATCGTCTATTCCCAGCGCCTGATAAACACGCTTAACCAGTCTTAACTGGTCATCGCTATCTAGTATCTGAAAATGTTCGGGTAGGCCGGCATCTTGCCAATGCATTTTTAACAATCTATGCGCAAGACCATGAAAAGTACCTACCCACATGCCCGAAACAGAAGACCCCAGCATGTCTTCCAGGCGGGCTCGCATTTCTTTTGCAGCCTTATTAGTAAAAGTCACCGCCAAAATACTATAGGGCGAATGATTTTCAATCTGAATTAACCAGGCAATGCGGTGAACCAGTACACGCGTTTTGCCGCTGCCTGCGCCAGCTAATACCAACAAGTGTTTGTCGGTGCTAGTGACGGCTTCTCGCTGAGCAGCGTTTAGCGGGTTAAGAATTGTCGTTACATCCATAGCGTCAAATTTTAGCAGAACAATCCGCCGATAGGTTGGTATTAGCAATTTATAAAACAAATTTTTTGAGCAACAACTACAAAAGCTCCATTTGCTTGTAATTTATTTACAATAGGGTAATAAGCCAAAGAAAAACAGCCGTTACTGATGCTGGCTCTGTTGTCGAACACACCTTTAAGGTTTTTGCTTCTACTGTTGATGCACTGCTAAAAGTCAGAGACTCGATGGCTGTGGAGAGGCTAGGCCTTGCTATAAACGCCATGTGTGCCCCTAAGCGAGTAGATTTTTACGGCCTCGGCCCTCCGCAATCATCTCGGTTATTTTAAATGCCGCATATGACAGTTGTGTGTATCACACCCTGTTTCTTCTCGGCAAAAAATTACGTGGGGTTTGACTTGCTGCGATAGTCCTTAAGATAATCATACGCTGATTGAATTTCTTGTGCCCTTTCTGTGGCCACCTTAATCATATCTTCCGGTAAGCCTTGGCCTATTAGCTTATCTGGATGATGCTGGCTCATAAGTTTGCGGTAGGCTTTTTTGAGCTCTTGGTCAGTACATGTCTTGCTCACGCCTAAAGCTTTGTATGCATCCGCTATGCCTGATTCAGAGGTTGGGCTATTTTCAGAGAAGCGACCCTGATTAAGGGTCATTTCGAGAAGGTTCTTAAATTCAGCCTGGCTATAACCTAAACGCAAAGCAACTTTTTCCAAAAACTTCTCTTCAGCCAAATCTAAATTATTGTCAGCCAAAGCCATAACTATTAAATACATGAGCAACGCCTGCTTTAGCTGCGAGGTCTGCCCACAAGTCTCTAAAAATAGGACTAGTACGGCCTCAATCTCGGCTTCATTGGCGGCGCTGCCGCGCTTAAACTGCTGAATAGCTGCTTGCCGATGCGCTCCCTTCATCCCAATTTTTTGAATGAGCGCTTCAATATGGTTAACTTCATCTTTAGAAATGTGGCCATCAGCTTTAGCTAATTTTCCCATCATCACAAAAGTGGTTTCTAGAAAAACCGTTTGGCGGCGCGCATTTCCAAAAGGATTAACTCCCCCTATCCCATAATTTCTTGCGCGGTCAATACTGCTACCAATACAATAACCTAAGAACGCCCCAAACAGGCCTAACAGTTGATACCCAAGCAGGGCAACGATGTACTTATACATGAAAGTCCACTCTCTATGTTGTTTTCAAAAAATGCCTATTTATAAAACATCATACCAGTTGGGCGGTTTGCTAGAAAGACGGCTGGGCGATTATAACGGCTAGATATCTTCACAAAAACCTTAGCTGTGCGCAGTTTACGATCATCACTAAGCACAGGGACGATATCTGATATATCAATATATTTATCTCTGTAGATTGTATTTAAAGTCCTGCAGACAACACATGTGGCGGGCGGATCTGATAGGATAAACTATGGAAAGTAATTTATTTGTAATTCTTGGCAATCAGCTGTTTGAGCCTCAAGAATTAAAAAACCTAGGCTGCAAGGAAGTCTTCATGGCAGAAGACCATGGCTTGTGTTCTTATGAAAAACACCACAAATTAAAACTCTATTTGTTTCTCTGCTCTATGAGAGAGTACAAAGACGAGCTACAGCTAAATAATATTAAAGTACATTACTTTAAATTAGACGAACGCAAAGCAAACCAGCCTTATGTCGAGCTCTTAAAAAGCTTCATAAAAAAACATCAGCCACCTTCAGTCCATTTTTTTGAGATTGAAGACAAACCTTTTGAAACTATTATTTATGGAGAGCTGAAAAAAGAAAGTCTTTCTTATGTAACCCACCAATCGCCTATGTTTATGTTTTCAAGAGAAGAGTTCAAGCTGGCCGTAAAAGGAAAGAAAATTTTTAGAATGTCATCGTTTTATCAACAGGGTAGAAAAAAATTCAACATTTTATTAGATGCAAACAAAAAACCTCTTGGCGGAAAATGGTCTTTTGACGAAGAGAATAGAAAAAAAATACCCGCAAGCTCTGTCATCCCTCCGCCGCCCCAGCACAAAAAGTCAGCCCACCATGAAGAAGTTAGTTGTTTGATCAACAATTATTTTGGTAGTCATCCTGGCAGCCTTGAAAATGTCTGGTTTCCCGTTACAAGGAAAGCGGCGACTGAGCACCTTGAAGACTTTCTGAAAATGAAGGCAGGCAACTTTGGCGCATACGAAGATGCTATGGTCGAGGGCAAGAATTTTCTTTTTCATAGTTGTCTTAGCGCAGCCATGAACACTGGTCTTCTGTCTCCATCAGGGGTAATCCAGAAACTACTCAGCCATGCAGAAGAGTTTTCCATTCCCCTGAACTCACTAGAAGGCTTCATAAGACAAGTACTGGGTTGGCGAGAGTTCGTTCGGGGCGTTTATCAAGAGAAGGGGGATTACCAGTTGGCTCAAAATTACTGGGGTCACAAAAGAACGCTGTCTAAAAGCTGGTATTCAGGATCAACCGGATTGGTGCCGCTAGATGACTCTATTCAGGGCGCTCTTCAATATGGCTACAGCCATCATATTCCGAGACTAATGGTAATCAGCAATCTGATGAACCTTTGTGAGATAGATCCCAAAGAAATATATAGGTGGTTTATGGAAATGTATATTGACTCGTCGGAATGGGTCATGGTTCCAAATATTTTTGGAATGGCCACCTATGCAGACGGGGGGCTTATGTCGACAAAACCTTACACATGTGGATCAAATTATATTTTAAAAATGAGCAACTATAAAAAAGGTCCGTGGTGCGACGTGGTAGATGGACTGTATTGGCGATTCATGGAAAAAAATAAGCGGTTTTATGGGTCTAATCCTAGGCTGTCAATGCTAGTAAGGTCGCTAGACAAAATGGCCGATGAACGAAAAACTTTAATTTTTGAAAAAGCAGAGCAGTTTATTCAAGAAAATACTGGGTGAACCTAAAATTGATCTTTTTAGGAGCTTTACAGTCTCATCAACTTTTTTATCAAAATACTTGTCTTTGGGGCTCTCAGTGCCTATAGAGTGTTTATAAGTTAGAGAATAGTGTACATAAAAGATTGTTTCGTGTCGTCTGAAGAGACCATTATTGTTGCCCCCCTGAATACAAAATAGGCCTTGCTTCAATGTAAAGTGAGCACACTGCGAACATAAAGAACAAAACCTTTAATATAGTTCCGGTCAAGTAAAAACCGAAGGTCTGCGCTGAGGTTCCAACAAAATCATACAGGCTAGCTTTAAAACATGGAGGTTTGCTTATGATTAAGTCCTCAATATATTCTTTAAAATTATGCTTTACATAAATTACATGCTTGAATTTCATGGAAATGCTATCTATCATTACTGCAATATTTTCGATGCTGCAGTAATTAACATACAAGGAGCCTAAAATGGCAATGAAGTTTGATGGAACACAACTAACTGATGGTAACACTGTAGTCGCTAACGTGACTGGCAACAATGCCTCAAAAATGACTTTTGGTAGAGGAAAAAACAGCACTATTATTTATAACGGCGCCGATAACCTCGAACCCCTTTTAAACATTAGACGCTTTATTATGTATCAAGGTATCGGGACATTAACTCCTGTTGCAATAGTAAGAGACGACAAAATTTATAAGGGTCTAAGCCATGATGAGGTTTTAGGAACTATGCAGGATGTTGAGAAGGCTATCGAGGGGCCAGCAGACGGTATTGTTAAAGCTGCTCTGTGGGTAGCAAAGGGCCGGTAGTACTTTTTATCACAAGCCTTTCTTTAACTAAAACCTATGACCTAACGTCATAGGTTTTTTTGGTCCCACACAATAAACTATTTATTTGTAATGTTCTCGGCGATCAGAGAAGGTTCGCACTCTTTTCCTCCAGGCCTGGTAGGAGCCCTCTTTGAGGTTTTCTCGCATAAGTTTTTTTACGTCTTTTTCTAGCAAGCCATATAGGTTTCTTATATTTTGAAAGCTCGCGTGGTCTGAAAGAGCCATTGCAATAATTTCACTTTTTTCAGTTTCTGAAAGCATACTTGTCATCTTGAACTTTGTCCTGGTTCCTGAAGTGCAAGAAAAATCTTCACTTACTCAACCGTTACTGATTTAGCAAGGTTTCTTGGTTGGTCTATGTCGGTGCCTTTAAGCACCGCTACGTGGTAGGACAACAACTGAAGAGGCAGGGTATAAATAATTGCCTCTAGGCTTTTGGGGACGTGGGGGATGCTAATAACGGTCACTCCTGGTTCGTTTTTCAAACCAGCGTCGTGGTCCGCAAAAACAAACAACTGGCCGCCTCTGGCTTTTACTTCCTGTAAGTTAGATTTTAACTTTTCAAGTAAGGCGTTGTTTGGTGCCACAGCAATGACTGGCATCTTGCTGTCTATCAACGCAAGTGGTCCATGTTTTAGTTCTCCTGCGGGATAAGCCTCGGCATGAACATACGAGATCTCTTTTAATTTTAGAGCGCCCTCCAAAGCAACAGGGAATTGGACGCCCCGACCCAAAAACAAAGCGTGGTTCTTGTCAGCAAAGGGCTGAAATGTTTTTTCTATCGCGCCGCTCAGCTCTAATGTTTTTCGACAAAGCTCGGGCAATTGGTGCAGCGCCTCTACCAACTGCTGTTCCTTTTTATGGTCAAGCCCCTGGCTTCGACCCAGACCAATACAAAGCAACTGTAAGGCCGCCAGCTGGGCAGTAAAGGCCTTCGTGGAGGCTACGCCAATTTCTGGTCCGGCACATGTCATTAATACTAAATCAGAAGCACGAACCAAAGAACTGTTGGCCACATTGCAGATAACCAGGCTTGCTAAGTATCCAGCTTTTTTTGCTGCCTGCAGGGCGGCCAGAGTATCCGCTGTTTCGCCGGACTGTGAGATAGTCACAAATAACGTATTTTCGGGTATAACACATGTCCGGTAACGATATTCGCTGGCTACCTCTACTTGACAAAGTATCCCTGTCCATTCTTCCAGCCAATACTTCGCAATCAGCCCAGCATGATAGCTGGTCCCACATGCTACGATATGTACGGACTCGGTCTTCGAAAAAATAGCTGGCGCTGCTGTGCCAAAAGCTTCTGGCAAGACGTGTTTTTCGCTAATTCGCCCTTGCAGGGTGGCCTTAAGCACTTTGGGTTGCTCAAATATTTCTTTGAGCATGTAATGGTCATACTCACCCTTGTCAGCGATTTCGTCTGCACTAGAAATTGTTACCGTTTCTCTTTCTGCCGTCTCGCCCAAAATATCTATAAGGTGGTATGAGGAGTCGCGCAACTCAACAAGGTCGCCTTCTTCTAGGAAAATAAATCGGTCTGTTACTTGTCGCAACGCCATCTGATCTGATGCGATGAAGTTTTCTGCGACACCAAGGCCGAGAACTAGCGGGCTGCCGCTCCGAGCACCGATCAATGTTCCGGGTTCTCTTGCGCACATTACCCCTAATGCATAAGCGCCCTGTAAGCGAGTAATGGTTTTTTGCACGGCTCCCTTAAGGGAGCCCAAGCTAGAAAAATAATAGTGTATGAGGTGTGCCACCGCCTCGGTGTCGGTGTCAGAAACAAACACATATCCTTGTGCCTGCATCTCTTTGCGCAGTTCAGCATGGTTTTCGATAATTCCATTATGGACAACAGTCACCTCAGAGGATTGATGTGGGTGAGCGTTCACTTCTGATGGAACTCCGTGGGTTGCCCACCTGGTATGCGCTATTCCTGCAAATCCAGAAGCAGAAGAAGCCGCCAAGGAGTTAGCTAGATTTTTTACTTTTCCTGTATTTCTATAAACACAAGTGTCGCCTTTTTCGTCCAGAAAAGACAATCCAGAGGAATCATAGCCACGATACTCAAGGCGCCTTAACCCTTCTATTAGAACACCAACAATATTGCGTTGTGCTACAGCACCAACAATCCCACACATAAACTTATCCGATGATTATTGAAAACGAGCTCTTAACAATTTTTTACTGCCTATGCCCAATATTACTTTTTCTTTGTTGGGCGAACCCAATATGGTACGTTTTTCTGCGGCGCTCTAGCCAAGGTAAGCTGATCGTCTGGGACGTCTTTTATTATGATTGATCCGGCACCAATTGTGGCATTTTTCCCAATTTTAAGAGGGGCCACCAACGAAGAGTTGGAGCCTATAAAGCTGTTGTCCGCCATGATGGTCTTATGTTTGTTAGCACCGTCGTAGTTGCATGTAATCGTGCCTGCGCCAACATTCACATCCGCGCCTAGTTCAGCGTCGCCCACATAGCTCAGATGGCTAATTTTGCTTCCTATGCCTACTTGTGTATTTTTAACCTCTACAAAATTGCCTATTTTGGCGTTTTTACAGACCACTGTTCCTGGCCTCAGTCTAGCAAACGGGCCAATCACTGCATTGCTATATATTTCGCTTTTCTCTATCACGCTGTTGGCTTTAACTTGGACGCTGTCTCCAATCATACTGTCAGTAATTAAGCAGTTAGGGCCAATGCTGACGTTGTTTCCCAGCTTCACAACGCCCTCAAATACTACATTTATATCAATAAAATTATCGTTGCCGCTGCTTAGGGAGCCACGAATATCTATCCTGTTCGGGTCCGCTAAGGTCACTCCAGACATCATTAGTTTTTCAGCTTGTTGTTGTTGATAAAAGCGCTCAAGCTTGCTCAGCTGTATGCGCGTATTGACGCCTGCTACCTCTTGAGGGAAGCGGGGCATTTTTGTTACCACATGGATGCCGCTTCGTTTCGCAATAGCCACCAGGTCTGTTAAATAATATTCGCCTTGGGTGTTTTTGTTGTCGATTTGTGGCAGCCACTCTCTTAAGTGGCTTGTTTTTAATGCCAGAACACCGGTATTCACTTCTTGAATCTTTAGCGCCTCCGGCGGTGCATCTTTTTGCTCAATGATCCCGCACACGTCTCCCTGCTTGTCTCGCAGGATTCTGCCGTATCCTTCGGGATCTTCAAGGGTTACGGTGAGCAAGGCCATCGTATCGTTGTCGACTGTATCGATAACCGCTAAAACAGTCTCTTTGGAGATAAGCGGAACATCGCCATAAAGAACCAGTGTAATGTCTGAGGGGCCTGAGACAGACACAGCCGCCTGAACTGCGTGCGCTGTTCCTAGCTGCTCATCTTGCTGGGCGTAATGTATTTGTTCTCCTGATATCGAAGCTTTTACTTCCTCAGAGGCCCGCCCCGTAACAATAATTATTTTGGAATCAGGCACGCTAGACGCTGTATTCACAACACGCTGAAGGAGGGGCTCTCCCGCCAAGCAATGTAACACTTTAGGGAGGGCAGAGTGCATTCTCGTGCCTTGTCCTGCTGCAAGAATCACAATATCAATTGTCATAGCACCGCGTGTTCCGTAATTTTGCTATATTTAATCAGGAACAACCTCCAATTGCTACGCTCAAGCTTCAATATCGTATATCTAAGACAAATAAAAGTCGAAAAAAAAGGGCGGCAATTGCCGCCCTTTTCTTCCTATGTTTATTTTTTCCCGCCCAAATTCTTACGAATCTGATCAATCGTTCTAAGCTGAGCAGCAGCCACAGCGAGCTGTGATGCTGCTTTAGAGTAGTCAAATTCACCGCTTTGATTAGAAATATCTTTTTCTGCCTTGTTTTTCGCTTCTATCGCTGCGGCCTCGTCAAGATCGTCGGCACGAAGTGCGGTATCAGCAAGTATTGAAATAGAATTGGGCTGAACTTCTAAAAACCCACCCGAAAGATAATAAATTTCCTCTTCGCCTCCTTGCTTAATAATACGCACAGGCCCTGGTTTTAAATCAGTCAGCAGCGGGGCATGACCAAAAGCTATTCCTAGTTCGCCCTGTGAGCCAGCGGCAACCACAAGCTCAACCAGCCCTGAAAACAAAGACTGCTCGGCGCTTACAATTTCGCATTTGACTGTCATCATAGCCATATTATACTGCCTTTATCTCGCTTATTTAAGCTGCTTAGCTTTTTCTATGGCCTCTTCAATAGATCCAACCATATAGAATGCCTGCTCAGGCAAATCATCATGATCTCCATCAAGAATTCCCTTAAAGCCAGCAATGGTCTGCTTCAAAGAAACGTATTTTCCGGGCGAGCCAGTAAAAATTTCTGCTACGTGGAACGGCTGTGACAAAAATCTTTCTATCTTCCGAGCACGAGCAACTACCTGCTTGTCTTCTTCAGACAGTTCGTCCATGCCCAAAATAGCAATGATATCTTTTAGTTCTTTAAATCGCTGAAGAACAGACTGCACACCTCGGGTCACGTCGTAGTGTTCCTGACCTACTATGAGAGGATCAAGCTGACGAGACGTTGAATCAAGAGGGTCCACTGCTGGATAAATTCCTTTTGAAGCGATATCACGACTCAATACTACCGTGGAATCCAAATGAGCAAAAGTGGTTGCAGGGGACGGATCTGTTAGGTCGTCTGCCGGCACATATACTGCCTGAACCGAGGTGATAGATCCAGTTTTAGTAGAAGTAATGCGCTCCTGAAGCACGCCCATTTCTTCAGCCAACGTGGGCTGATAGCCCACAGCAGAAGGCATACGTCCAAGCAGCGCCGAAACCTCTGTTCCCGCCAAGGTGTAACGATAAATGTTATCGACAAACAACAACACATCTTTACCTTCATCGCGAAATTTTTCTGCCATGGTCAGGCCGCTCAAAGCGACCCGCAGCCTGTTGCCGGGGGGCTCATTCATCTGGCCGTACACCATAGCTACTTTTGATTTGCTGGGAGTTTCAATATTAACAACCTTGGACTCCTGCA
This sequence comes from Porticoccus sp. Uisw_050_02, assembly GCF_047729555.1. NCBI lineage: Bacteria > Pseudomonadati > Pseudomonadota > Gammaproteobacteria > Cellvibrionales > Porticoccaceae > Porticoccus > Porticoccus sp. Uisw_050_02. Next base: position 1,423,566 of record NZ_CP159825.1, read on the forward strand.
TTTCAAAATAAAAGTCGTTGCCTTCTCGTGTTCTTTCTCCAACGCCAGCAAAAACAGATAGTCCGGCATGCTCGGTCGCAATGTTGTTGATTAGCTCCATCATGTTTACAGTTTTACCTACACCAGCCCCACCAAAAAGACCAACTTTTCCGCCTTTGGCAAACGGACAAACCAAATCAATAACTTTAATCCCAGTTTCTAGCAACTCATCAGAGGCTGCGAGCTCGTCATAGGCCGGCGGCTTTCTATGAATGGCCGCTCTTTCTTTTTCGCCAATAGGGCCCCGCTCATCAATTGGGTTGCCCAGCACGTCCATGATGCGGCCCAAGGTCTCTATTCCTACTGGAACAGAAATTGGGGCTTTTGTGTTGCTCACGTTCAAGCCACGACTTATGCCCTCCGAAGACCCCATAGCAATAGTGCGGACAATGCCGTCACCTAGTTGCTGCTGAACTTCAAGAGTTAGCTCTTTGCCTTCAACCAACAATGCGTCATACACATTTGGTATTTGATCACGAGAAAACTCTACATCAATAACTGCGCCAATAATTTGAACAATACGTCCACTACTCATTTCCGGTTCCTCTTAAGCTAAACCTTAAAATATTTGGTTAAACTGCTGCTGCACCACTAACAATTTCTGACAACTCTTGGGTAATGGCTGCCTGACGTGCTTTGTTATAAAGCAATTGCAGTTCTTTCACTAAATCGCCTGCGTTATCAGTGGCACTTTTCATTGCTATCATTCGCGCCGCTTGTTCGCAGGCTTTGTTTTCTACAACCGCCTGATAAACCTGAGACTCAATATATCGAACCAACAAACCATCCAACAACTCCTTAGCGTCTGGCTCATACAAATAATCCCAGTGGTGGGTTAACTTTTCATCCTCTGCTGGCTTAAGCGGTAGCAACTGTTCAACTACTGGCGCTTGCGTCATCGTGTTAACAAATACATTTGACACCAATAAAAGCTGGTCTATTTTTCCTTCTTCATAGGCGTCTAGCATGACCTTGACCCCGCCGATTAGATCGTTAGCGGTGGGCGTATCGCCCAGATCTTTCGTGGTGGCAACAATGTTGCCCCCGAAACTACCAAAGAATGCTGCTGCCTTGTTTCCAATAACACAAAGGTCGTTGGAGACTTCTTTGTCAGACCATCCTTTCATCGACTTCATGGCTTGTTTAAACAGGTTGGTGTTTAAGCCACCGCACAAGCCACGATCTGTAGAGATGATGATATAACCAACACGCTTAACTTCGCGCTGCTCCATGTAGACATGCTTGTACTCGCTTACTGCTCGGGCAATTTGCCCCACTACAGAACGAATGCGGTCTGCATATGGTTTGCCAAGGGCCCGCCGCTCTTGAGCTCGACGCATCTTGCTCGCGGCCACCATTTCCATAGCACTCGTAATTTTTTGAGTGCTTTTAATGCTAGAAATTTTGGTTTTAACTTCCTTCCCAACAGCCATATTCTATGCCTTCATGCTAAAACAACAGACGCTTGCTTTAATCAGCGATTACCAGGTTTGCGTGCTAGAAAATTTCTTCAGTGCTGCCTCAAAACTAGCCTGAATATCATCATTCCAGTCGCCCGTTTTGTTGATTTGCTCCAACAGGTCGCCGTGCTCTGCCTTCATATAAGAAAGAAGAGCGGACTCAAAATCACCTATTTTACTAACTGGGACCTCTGAAAGAAATTTATTGTCAGCCGCATAAATCATTAGAGCCATTTCTGCGACGCTTTGGGGCGCGTATTGTTTCTGTTTCATAAGCTCAGTGACTCGCTCACCATGATCTAGTTGTGCTTTTGTGGCCTCATCAAGATCAGAAGCAAACTGTGAAAATGCGGCCAGCTCTCTATATTGAGCTAAAGCTGTACGAATGCCACCAGATAGTTTTTTCACGATCTTAGTTTGTGCTGCGCCACCAACTCGAGACACCGAAACACCGGCGTTCATGGCTGGGCGTACGCCAGCATTAAACATAGAAGCTTCGAGAAAGATTTGACCATCTGTAATAGATATCACATTGGTTGGTACAAATGCAGAAACGTCTCCCGCTTGTGTCTCAATAACAGGCAGCGCTGTCAAAGAACCAGTTTTACCCTTCACTTCACCTTTGGTAAACTTTTCAACATAGTCTGCATTTACACGAGCAGCCCTTTCAAGCAACCGAGCATGCAGATAAAACACGTCTCCAGGGTAAGCTTCTCGACCAGGGGGCCTTCTTAACAACAACGATATTTGACGATAAGCCCAAGCTTGCTTGGTTAGGTCATCATAGATAATTAGTGCGTCTTGCCCTCTGTCTCGATAATACTCGCCCATAGTGCACCCACCAAAAGGCGCCAAGAACTGCATGGCGGCAGGATCTGAAGCTGTGGCAGCAACAACAATGGTGTGCTCCATTGCCCCGTGCTCTTCAAGTTTTCTCACAACGGCGGCAATTGAAGAAGCCTTTTGTCCAATAGCGACGTAAATACACTTGATTCCGGAATCTTTTTGATTAATGATGGCGTCAACAGCAATTGCTGTTTTGCCGATCTGGCGATCTCCAATAATCAGCTCTCGCTGTCCGCGACCAATAGGCACCATAGCATCAATTGCTTTTAGGCCTATTTGTACTGGCTGGTCTACTGATTGTCGAGAAATGACGCCGGGAGCCACTTTTTCAAGCGCATCCGTCAATTTTGCGTTGACTGGCCCCTTTCCGTCAATAGGATTTCCTAGTGCGTCTACCACGCGGCCTTCTAGCTCTGGGCCTACTGGCACTTCCAGAATACGGCCAGTACATCTAGCTTTCTGTCCTTCGGCCAAAGACTGGTAATCGCCCAAAATGATTGCGCCGACAGAGTCGCGCTCTAAGTTAAGCGCCATGCCATATATGCCGCCATCAAATTCGATCATTTCCCCGTACATCACGTCGGCTAGACCATGAATACGAATGATGCCGTCTGATACGGACACAATGGTGCCCTCGTTACGTGCTTCAGAAGATACCTCAAGACTATCAATACGCTGCTTGATGATTTCACTGATTTCGGATGGATTCAATTGCTGCATGTCTTCGGTTCCTCGATCCTAGGAATGTAATACTTGAGCAAGTTTACTCAATTTGCCACGAATGGAGCCATCAATAACGGTGTCTCCCGCCCGAACAACAGCTCCACCAATAAGACCAACATCAACTGATGCTTGCATATTGACTTCTCGTTCGAGTTTTGCGCTGAGTGCACTTGCCAGCTTGTTTTTCTGTACATCGTTCAGTTGAACAGCAGACACCACAGTAATATCTATGGTTTTTTCTCTGTTCGCCTTTAACGCTTCAAATTGTTTTGAAATTTGCGGCAATAACCCTAAGCGCTTGTTTTCCGCTAAAACCCGCAGAAATCCTTGAGCTTTTTCATTAATCGCATCGCCACAAATTTCTATGGTGTTCGTTGCCTGCTGTTCTGACGTATAGCCAGGGGCACCAAGCAGCTGCACCACTTTTTCTTCCTGAGAAACGACAGAAGCGGCCTTTAAGCTATCTGACCAGCCCTTTAGGTCAGCCGCATCTACAGCATACTCAAATGCTGCTTTCGCATAAGGTCGGGCCAGCGTGCTTAATTCTGCCATTTTACACCTCTACCTACAGCTGTGCTGCTAAATCGTCAACTAAAGCGCTGTTTGCTTTTTCGTCAATATTTGCTTTCAGGATTTTTTCTGCGCCCGCTAAAGCCAAACCTGCGACCTTGCCGCGGAGCTCTTCCTTGGCCCGGTTCACTTCCATATCAATTTCTGCTTTAGCCCCGGCTTTCATACGATCGGCTTCTGTCTTTGCCTGCTCTTTAGCCTCATCCACTATCTGTCCGGCTCGCTTATTTGCTTGCTCTATAAGGACTGTGGCTTCTTTTTTTGCTTCCTTGAGTTGCGCTGAAACTTTTTCTTGCGCTATCTCAAGGTCGCGTGAAGCCTTATCTGCAGCATCCAGCCCAGCTGCTATTTTTTTCTGTCTTTCTTCCATCGAACTAATGATGGCGGTCCATACAAATTTCTTGCAGAACCAAATAAAGAACAAAAAAGAAATCATCTGTCCGAATAAGGTCAGGTTAATATTCACGCCAACACCTCGTTCTTTGGGTTATCTATTAAGGGTACGCGCATCAAAATTAACCCGCAACACCTGGTGCAACAGCAAAAATAAGGTACATACCAATACCAACACCAATCATTGGAATCGCATCAATCAGTCCTGCGAGCAAAAACATTTTACCCTGGAGCATTGGTCCCAATTCTGGCTGACGCGCTGTTCCTTCGAGCAGCTTGCCGCCCAACAAACCCATACCTACGGCGGCACCCAATGCGCCAAATCCAACCATAACTGCAGCTGCGATCATGATAAGTCCCATTTCGTTCTCCTAATAACTAAAGTAAGTTGTAAAATTTAGTGATTCTCGTGTGCCATACCTAGATACACAACGGTTAACACCATAAAAATAAACGCTTGCAGGGTAATAATTAAAATATGAAAAATTGCCCACCCTAGCTGCAATGTTCCACCAAAAGCGCCCAAAATCCAACTGCCGCTCATGTACATAATGGCGATTAAAATGAAGATCATTTCACCAGCATACATATTCCCAAATAACCTCAAGCCAAGCGAGAACGGTTTTGCTAGCAAACCAACCAACTCAAGCGCAAGGTTAATTGGCATAAACATAGCCTGAATGATTGGGCTTTTTGCCGCAAACGGCTGTAATGTTAGTTCGCCTAAAAATCCAGAGACGCCCTTAACTTTAATGCTGTAGTACAGGATCATACCAAAAACAGCTAAAGCCATGCCTAGCGTGATATTAGGATCGGTAGAAGGCACTATTTTTTGAAAGGGCACTCCGCCCACCTCAAACAAGTGAGGAATAAAATCAACTGGTATTAGATCCATTAGGTTCATGAAGAAGACCCAGACAAAAATGGTTAGTGCTATAGGGGCAATCCAAGGGTTGTTGCCATGGAAGCTGTCTTTTACAGTCCCGTCTACAAACTCAACCATCATTTCAATAAAATTTTGCATGCCTGTTGGTACACCGCTCGTTGCTCTATTAGCAGCGAAACGAAACAAAATACAAAAAACTAGCCCAAGAAAAATTGACCAACCAAGGCTGTCTACATTAACAGCCATGAAGCCCATTTCTGCTGCTTCTTGAGCATTGTGAGCAAAACCCCAACCATGGTCTGTTTGACCAAAAGTCAAATTAGTTAGGTGGTGCTGTATATAGCTTGTTGATGTTATCTCTACACCGCTTGCCATTCTTTTCTCTCAAACCAAATAAATTTTTTATTTACAATTCAGTGTTTTCGCAACACAAAACCACTGGACAATTATCATGGCGCCATAAGCAAGAAACAGCGCGGGTACATCTAATGGACTAATAAGGCCAAATGATAACCCAAACAGTAGAGCTGTAAGCAAAAGCTTTCCTGCTTCTCCCTTCTGTATAGCGCTCAATATTTTTGGCGCCTGCTTGGCCCCAACATATCGAAAGGCCAATAAAGAAAAATAAGCCTGTGGCACTATTTGTATTATTCCGCCAATCAACACTGAATAAGCGGTCTTTATATCTAATGGAGCCACTACTGCTACTACTACAAATAAAATTAATATTTGCGTTTTTGCTATACGGCCTACTGGTGGGGCCTCTATGGTGGTTCTCATTTATTACCAACTTCTTTCAATAACAACGCTTTGATTTTAAAAAGCGCGGCAATTATATGTAGTACCAACAACAGATTCAACACCTCTTTTGTATTAAACCTTGTTATCGCTCTATGCGTTTCTTAATACTCAGTATTTTTCTTGGTTATTTAATATGGCTTAAAATGCCGTCCAGCTCGTCCAAGCTGTTGTATTTTAAAATCAAGCGGCCCTTTCCTTTTGCGCTGTGCTGAATAGCCACCTCGGCGCCTAGTTGATCTGACAGCTTCTCCTGCAGTCGCTTTATATCTGGATTTAATTGATTCGCGTTTGGATCTTTTGGTTTATCTTGTAACAAAAACCTAACGTACGCTTCTGTTTGTCTGACCGTCATATTTTTAACAACTACCGCTCTGGCAGCGTCTAGTTGTACCTGTCCCTGCAAACCCAATAGGGCTCTACCATGCCCCATCTCTAAATCTCCATGCTCAAGTAGCCTTTGTACTTCTACCTTCAGTGTCATTAGGCGCATAAGATTAGCCACGGCACTCCGCGACTTGCTTACCGCATCAGCCACCTGTTGCTGAGTAAGCTCAAACTCTTGCTGTAGGCGAACCAAAGCTTGTGCTTCTTCGATAGCATTTAAGTCTTCTCGCTGAATGTTTTCAATAAGAGACATAGCTAACGCCGCATCATCAGAAACATTTTTTATCAAAGCAGGTATTGTATCCAACCCTGCTAACTGTGCTGCTCGCCATCGCCTTTCTCCGGCGATAATTTCATAGCTGTCCGGACCCGTCGGTCTAACAACCACGGGCTGCATAATGCCGTGTGTTTGTATGGACGAGGTGAGCTCTTCTAGGGCCTCGGGATGCATGTCGCGACGAGGCTGGTATTTTCCCCTAACTAAAAACTCTACCGGCAGCGACTTTAATAGCTCTTGGTCTGTTTTCTCATGCTTTTCGATTGCTTCTGTTTCGCGGCCAGCTGCCAGTAAAGCGTCAAGACCTCTACCCAAACCTTTTCTTTTGCTCATGGTTTAACCTACAATTTCTACGTTATGAGTTAATCTTTGTTTTGCCGCGTCTCAGAATTTCTCCAGCCAAACCAAGGTAAGCAACAGCGCCCTTGGAGCTTTTATCATAAACAAGGGCTGGCAGCCCATGGCTAGGGGCTTCTGCTAGGCGGACATTTCGGGGGATTGCTACCCGGTACATCAGGCCACCAAAATGGTGCGCCAATTGTGCTGTTACCTCGTTTGATAGACTGTTTCTTGGATCAAACATTGTTCGAACAATTCCTTCTATTTTTAACCCCGGGTTAAGGTGTTGGCTAATTTTTTTAATAGTGCCAATCAGGTCTGACAGGCCCTCTAAAGCAAAGTATTCACACTGCATGGGCACAATAACCCCATCACATGAGACCAAAGAATTTATTGTTAACATGCTTAGGGATGGAGGGCAGTCAACTATAATAAAATCATAGTTATTTTTTATACGTATGAGGGCGTACCGAAGACGACTTTCTTTGTTTTTTAGCTTTAATAGCTCAACCTCTGCTGCGGTGAGATCATCGTTTGCAGGCAAAACATCATAGCTTCCTGACAAGCTTCTCTGCACAACCTCTTCTGCCCCAATAGCCCCAACCAAAACATCAAGCGCAGTGACCTCAAGGTCGCTTTTGTTTACCCCACTGCCCATGGTTGCGTTGCCCTGGGGATCCATATCAACCAACAGCACTCGTTTGCCGTAACTAGCCAAAGAGGCAGCGAGATTTATGGTGGTGGTGGTTTTCCCCACACCACCTTTTTGGTTGGCGACGGTAAATATCCTAGTCACAAGGGTTTCCTCGGAAGCGTTGCTATGGTAGTTCTATTTCAACAAGGTGGCGTTTGTTGTTTACGCCAGGCACCACCAAACGGTGTGAAGCAACGACCTTATAATGTTTTGGTAACATACTCAACTCTTGGTCTGGAAGTTGGCCCTTCATAGCATAAAACCGACCCCCTTTCTCAAGTAAGTGTTTGGTTTTCTCAATCATGTCACTTAGGTCTGAAAAAGCCCTGCTTGTAATGGCGTTAAAGCGTGCTTCTGTTTGATGTTTTTCTGCGCGGCCCTGTATCTCATTAACATTTTCTAGACCTAGTTGGTTTTTTGCTTGAAACAAAAATCTTATTTTTTTGCCGTTTGAATCTAACAGGGTAAAGCGGCGCTCTGGATATAATATAGCTAACGGGATTCCTGGTAACCCGGCCCCCGTACCCACATCCAAAATATTTTTTCCCTTAATAAACGGCGCTATGCTGAGACTATCAAGCAAATGCATGGCAACCATGTCTTCTGGGTTGCGGATAGCTGTTAAGTTATAAGCCTCATTCCATTTTTTTAAAATTTCTAGGTAGTCTAAAAACAGGTTTATTTGTTGGTTTGTGGTAGGCAAACAAAGCTCCATTGTTCCTGTCTCAAGGAGTTTTTTTAGTTTACTTCTCATGGCTTATGCGGTCTTTATTGTTTTTATAGCGGAACTCTTTTTAAGATGAACCAACAATACAGAAATAGCTGCTGATGTTACACCGGGTATTCGGGAGGCCCTTGCTAGTGTTGACGGTCTAAGGTCCGAAAGTTTTTGTTTTGCTTCGTTAGAAAGACCGCTGATTAAACTAAAATCAAAATCATCAGGAATTTTTGTGTTTTCTTGCCGACGAAGTTTGTCAATTTCACCCTGTTGTCGGTTTATGTATCCAGCATATTTGGCTTGAATTTCTACCTGCTCTGCAACCTCCTTCGACACGCTGGTGGTTTCATCAAACCCTTTAATGTCCCCATAACCCAGTTCTGGTCTTTTTAGTAAATCCAAAAGATTATACTCTCGGGTTAAAGAAGACCCGGTTTTGTTTTTGATTGCTTGCGCCAGCAATGAGTCTGGTTGAACCCAGGCGCGCCCCAAACGCTGCTGTTCAATTATAATTGCTTCTTTTTTTTCACAAAAAGATCTCCAGCGACTCTCGCCAATCAACCCAAACCCTCTTCCCAGCTCTGTTAATCGAAGGTCTGCATTATCCTGCCTTAACAACAACCTATACTCTGCTCTGCTTGTGAACATTCGGTAGGGCTCAACAGTCCCCATAGTGATTAAATCATCAACCAAAACACCCATGTAAGCCAGGTCCCGTTCAGGGCACCAGGGCTCTTTTTCTTGAGTCATAAGTGCTGCGTTTATACCTGCTAACAACCCTTGTGCTCCAGCCTCTTCATATCCTGTTGTTCCATTAATTTGACCCGCAAAAAACAAACCCTCTATACATTTGGTTTCTAGGGAATGCTTTAAATCCTGAGGATTAAAGAAATCGTATTCTATTGCATAACCAGGCCTGGTTATGTGTGCATCCTCAAAACCCTTAATCGATCTAACCATCTCCATTTGCACATCAAAAGGTAAACTGGTGGAGATGCCATTAGGATAAAGCTCGTGTGTTGTTAGCCCTTCTGGCTCTATGAAAATTTGATGTGATTCTTTGTCTGCAAATCGTACAACCTTGTCTTCAATAGAGGGGCAATAGCGAGGACCTACACCCTCGATGACCCCGGTGTACATTGGAGAGCGATCCATAGCCCCCTCGATGATTTCGTGTGTTGTTTTGTTGGTGTGTGTTATATAACAACAAATTTGTTCTGGGTGTTCGTTTGTGTTTCCCAAGAAAGACATAACTGGTTCAGGTTTATCGCCCCATTGCGGTTCTAACCCATCAAAACTCACAGACCGCGCGTCAATACGTGGTGGCGTCCCTGTCTTTAAACGACCAACCCTAAAGGGCAGCTCGCGCAACCTGTTTGCAAGACCTATAGATGGTTGGTCGCCGGCGCGACCCCCTGAATGATTTTCCAACCCTATGTGGATTTTTCCAGCCAAAAAAGTTCCGGCCGTTAGGACCACTGTTTTTCCAAAAAAAATCAAACCCATTTGAGTGACAACACCAGTAATACTATTTCCTTCGGTTATTAGGTCATCTACTGACTGCTGAAAAATAGAGAGGTTGGGTTGGTTTTCCAAGGTTTTGCGAATAAATGCTTTGTACAACAACCGGTCTGTTTGGGCCCGGGTGGCTCTTACAGCGGGACCCTTTCTTTCATTTAAAACACGAAATTGTATGCCGGCTGCATCGGTAGCGTGGGCCATAACGCCACCCAAAGCATCAATTTCTCTAACGAGATGACTTTTTCCTATTCCACCAATTGCAGGATTGCATGACATTTGCCCCAAGGTTTCTATGTTATGTGTAAGCAAAAGAGTCTTTCTTCCCATTCTCGCAGCAGCCAAGCACGCCTCTGTACCAGCATGTCCACCACCAATAACAATCACGTCAAATTTTTCTGGGTAATACATAAATACAACCAGTCAAGAAAATTCAGAAACAAGTCTCTTAGTATAATATAAATAGGGTGGCGGTTCTAAAAAACCCTTCATGTATTATTAATGGCACTAAGTTATATATGTGTTGTTATGTATATATATTTAAATTTATTATTATTATTATGTAGGTTTAATTCTGTGCAAAACACAAAAAATCCTTTTTTAATCAAAAAGATAAAACAATATAATCCCTCTTTATAAGCTAACCATAAACGGTTTTTTATAAACCCAAGGTTGTGGATAATATGGCTACTTATCCACAGATATAACCAGGGGGTCTTTATCCACAAAAAGATCCACAGAGTATTCCTTTGTTTCCCCTGGTGTAATCTACAGGTTATTTTTGTTTAATTTTTGAATTTTTAGCCAAACAATTAAAAAATTAGAAGTATGTAACCATATGATTCATTATTCCATTGCTCTATCGGAGTTTTTTCTTTAGAATCCATCGCCCTTAGAGGTGTTAGTTAGTTAACGGAAGTTTTGATCATGAAAAGAACATTTCAACCCAGCATAATAAAGCGTAAGCGTACACATGGATTTCGTGCTCGTATGGCTACAAAAGGCGGGCGTGCTGTAATTAACCGCCGTCGTGCTAAGGGCCGTCAACGCCTATCAGCTTAATTTTTCGCCTTATGGGGGTTTCTGCCTTAACTATAAGGTGGGTTGTTTGTCTTTAGGGGTGAACACCTAAACTACTATGTCTGAAGTTACCTTTGGTAGAGAAAAGCGACTATTGACAACACAGGCTTTTCAGGCCGTTTTTGGTGATACACATCATAAGGTCTCCCACCCAAATTTTTTATTATTAGCGCGCCCCAACCAACTATCAAACGCAAGATTAGGGATGGTTGTGGCTAAAAAAAACATCCGGTTTTCTGTCCACCGAAACAGAATTAAGCGTGTTGTAAGGGATTCTTTTCGTTTAATGCAGCATGATCTTGCTCCTGTGGATGTTATATTCCTTGTTCGTAGGGGTATGGATAAATTATCATCTAAAGATCAAACCGGCCTTATGTTAGGGGCGTGGAAAAAATTGCATAAAAAGCTGCGGATTACATCATGACAATTGGCACTACCACTGTAGTTCAAAAACTATGTATTTTTCCAATAAAATGCTATCGGTTTATATTGAGTCCTTGGCTGGGGGACAACTGTAGATTTTCGCCCAGTTGTTCTTGTTATGCAGAGGAAGCTATTGTGGCACACGGTGTCTTTAAGGGGGTTTTCTTTACATTTTATCGACTTATAAGGTGTCACCCCTTTCATCTAGGGGGTTACGACCCCGTTCCCCCAACAGACCAAAAAAATCGGAAGAAATAAATATGGATTGGCAACGCTCGTTTCTTATTGGCGCCATGTTGGTGGTGTTGTATATGCTTTTTTTGGAGTGGGACGGCTTTCAGGCACAATACAATCCCGTAACAAATAGTCCTGCTTTAAGTGAGTTGGTGGTTCCAGAAATCCCCTTGGTTGAACCAACCAACACCCCCACCCCCAAACCAATGACAAACGAGATCCCCTCTGTCGTTGTGGGTGGAGAAACAACAACAATTTTTCAAGACATACAAAACGAAAAGAGCGAGCGGGTTGTTACAGTTTCCACTGACGTATTGACAGTTCATATTGATACTCATGGGGGGGACATTGTTCGGGTAGAGCTACCAAAACACCTGGCTGATATTGACGACAAAGATACCCCATTTATTTTGCTGAATCGCACAGCAACAACAACCTATATAGCACAAAGCGGCTTGATCGGGGTTAACGGCACAGACACAAAAGCAGGAAGGCCTGTTTTTAAGGCCCAAGCCACCCACTACCAATTACAAGAAAACGACGACTCATTGCAAGTCCAGCTAATGTTGGAAGAAAACAACGTTACGATTACCAAGCAATATACTTTTACTCGTAGCGACTATCTTGTGGAGCTTGAATATAAAATAACAAATCAGAGCAACACAGCATGGAAGGCCGGCCTGTATGGTCAAATAAAGCGAGACAGTCACAACCCTACAGTTGTTAATGCTATGGGAATGAAGCCGTTTCTTGGAGCGGCCCTAACAAGCAATGAGAACAACTATCAAAAATTAGACTTTGAGGACATTACCGACAAGTCTTTTGAGGACAGTCTTTTGGGTGGCTGGGTTGCGATGGTTCAACACTATTTTGTAAGTGCTTGGGTGCCAAACAAAAGTACCAAAAATAACTTTAATGTTCGAAGGTTGGGCAGCCAAGACGTTTATATTTTAGGCTTCACCTCCCCAGAAATTACAGTCAACCCAGGGGAAAGTGGCAACATTAGCGCAGCCTTTTACTCTGGACCTAAAGACCAGTACCGCTTAGAGGAAATATCTCCATATCTCGATCTTACCATAGACTATGGTTGGTTGTGGATGATAGCAAAACCGTTATTTTGGGTGCTGTATCAGCTGCACCAATTTCTAGGAAACTGGGGCTGGTCAATTATCATGCTCACAATCTTGATTAAGGCAGCCTTTTTTCAGTTATCAGCTAAAAGCTACACATCTATGGCTAATATGCGTAGGCTTCAACCAGAAATGCTGCGCTTAAAAGAGCTCCACGGGGACGATCGTCAAAAAATGTCTCAAGAAACAATGAGCCTTTATAAGCGTGAAAAAGTAAATCCAATGGGGGGGTGTTTGCCCATTCTGGTTCAGATGCCGGTTTTTATAGCACTATACTGGGTGCTGCTTGAAAGTGTTGAGTTACGACACGCCCCTTGGTTGTTGTGGATTAACGACCTATCAGTGAAAGACCCATTCTTTGTGCTCCCTTTAATTATGGGGGCCAGTATGGTTATACAGCAAAAACTAAACCCCACGCCACCAGACCCGATGCAGGCCAAGGTGATGCAAATTATGCCTATAGCGTTTACTTTTTTCTTTCTATTTTTTCCGGCAGGCCTTGTTCTCTATTGGACGGTAAATAATTGCCTTTCAATTCTACAGCAGTGGATTATTACACGCAGAATAGAAGGGGCGGGAACAAAAAACTAAGACAATATGGGCTTAGCTGCCGGCGGGCAGCGGTTCGATGATTGCCTGAGTGTTAAAAATGTATTTATCTTCCGATCAGGACACAATAGCTGCGATAGCAACCCCGCCAGGAAGGGGTGGGGTTGCTGTGTTGCGCATTTCTGGCCCCAACCTTGATGTATTAATATCTGGCCTGTTATCAAAAGAACTGCAGCCTAGGCATGCTGTGCTCGCAGATTTTTTGGACGCCAGCGGAAGCGTCATAGACCAAGGGCTTGCAATATTTTTTCCTTCGCCCCACTCGTTCACTGGAGAGACAGTGTTAGAGCTTCAGGGGCACGGCGGCCCGGTTGTCATGGACATCTTATTGCGTCGCAGTCTTGAGCTGGGGGCCCGCTTGGCTAGGGCCGGAGAGTTTTCCGAACGAGCCTTTCTGAACGACAAAATAGACCTAACGCAAGCAGAGGCTACCGCTGACCTTATTAGCGCATCTTCAGAGCAAGCAGCCAGGTGCGCTGTTCGTTCTTTGCAGGGTGAGTTTTCTAAGCAAATAGTTGCGCTGGTGGGGGCGCTTACTGCCCTGCGCATTTATGTTGAAGCAGCGATTGATTTTCCAGAAGAAGAAATTGATTTTTTGGCTGACCCCAAGATAACCGCAGACCTTGATCGTTTGCTTGCAAAATTACGTGAAATCAAAACTAAGGCGCATCAAGGATCGTTAATTTCCGAAGGAATGACTGTTGTAATTGCAGGAAAACCCAATGCGGGCAAGTCTAGCCTCCTGAACGCCCTTTCTGGTCGAGATAGTGCGATCGTTACGCCTATGGCGGGCACAACTCGCGACATTCTTAAAGAACATATCCATGTTGATGGAATGCCACTGCACATAATAGATACTGCAGGCCTTAGGGAAACAGAGAACCTGATTGAGAAAGAAGGCATAAAAAGGGCCTGGGGTGAAATTGATCGCGCTGACAGGGTATTATTTGTTATTGACAGCGCTGATGAGTACTCACTAGACCTTCAAGCAAACTGGCCAGAGTTTTTTGATCGATATCCAGGCCGAAAAAACATTAGTTTTGTACTAAATAAGGTGGACCTCTCTTGTTTGCCGGCTGGAATATCAGAATACGACTATCCTGTAATTGGGCTTTCGGCAAAACAGGGTTTGGGTTTGGGGGTGCTGACTGAGCACCTTAAGGATTGCATGGGTTATACCGGTACCAACGAAGGTAGTTTTGTTGCGAGGCGCCGACACATAGAGGCGCTAATTAACGCGGAAGAGTTTCTTTTACTAGGCCGTTCGCAGCTTCTTGGAGCTGGGGCTGGAGAGTTGTTAGCAGAAGACCTGCGGTTGGCCCAACAAGCGCTAGCCCTCATTACGGGAACGTTTACTAGTGATGACCTGTTGGGCCAAATTTTCGGCAGCTTTTGTGTTGGAAAGTGACTTTTTTAAGCAAACCGGTCACTAAAATAGTTAATGTTATTTTTTACAGTCTGACTATTGTAGTGACAAGAAATTCACAGGAAAAAATCAAGTTATCAATAACTTATCCACAAGAAAGCATACAAATATAGCCATAAAGACGCCTTTGAGCTGTTTATAAACACAGCGGCGCCTGTTTTCTTATCTTGTTGTTTTAAAAGGGTATTATTTATTATTGTCTGCCTGTTTTATTTGTCAAAAATTGTGG